>NZ_JAAKEL010000029.1 GCF_011039205.1 Dysgonomonas sp. ZJ279 | reverse complement strand
GCGGATTATCAACCCTATTAACGTGATTAGAGATTGCCAGCAACGAATTTAAGCGCGTAAGGCTCGACCATGCAATCGCGCCAGTTCCCGACCCGAATTGACAAAAACGGCTAAACTGTACATTTCTATTTTGCCCGTCCTTAAACAAAATAGGTGTTCTAGTCTCACGAACTAAAAAAGTCGTTTGTGTGCCAGTCGTTGAGCCGAGAAACGGTAATATTTCACCATTAACAACGACCCAGCCGTCCGATACATTCAAGCCCGCAATGATGCAACCCGACAAAATAACATTACCATTAAATACCGATGCGAGCGCGCCCGAAAGTTCGGTGTATGCCGCTTGCATATATTCTAGTCGTTGTTGGTTTAGCGGAAAGCCGCCCAACTGTGAAAAATCGAAACCTTTATGTATATTCATATTCTTGCTATTTTGTACGTTTTACTTGCCAATTTGTATAAATCAATAACCGCGCTCATTTCGGGCGCATTAAATTGTAATGATTGCGGAACGCTGACAATAAAGTCGACCGTTTCCGCGCCCGTTTCCGCGCTTGTAAATAAATAAGTGACATAGCCCTCGCTAGGCAAGTAGATATATTCGTCAAGGGCTTCCGATTGTGTATATAAGTACATCTGATCGAATCGCTCACCATCCGATATAAATATGCGTCGCTCGCTTCTATCGAAACGGTCGTTTAGAACCTTTTCCATAAAACAGACTTGCGGCGTTATATCTAAGTGATACAAATTGGCATCACGAAACCGCATAAACGAACTATATAAATAATCGATCGGTGCAACCAGCGCCGAAAGAAACGCCAGTATAAGAGGCGACCGCAAAAATGTAGGTGTAAGTAATACAACTAACTTTTGATAGTTTACCGAAAAATATTTCTTCATTACACTAACTGCGTTTGTGGTATATAATTGATTGTTAAATCGGCATCCGCGATACGTAAATAACCCGCGTAAGGCTGATATTTTACACTTATATTAAGCCAATCAAGATCGCCGTATTTATACGCCGCCGAGACTATATGCGGGATCACAACACCGTCGATCTGCTGTAAGGCATCTACAACAAAAGCCATAACGAGTTGACCATTAAACGGCAATACACGCAAATAAGCCCGTAAACCGTCGGCGACTGGTGTTGTCGATACACCGTCGAGTCGTTGCCCTTGTGCGTTAAGGATAAGCGGATCGTAATATATATCTAAAGAGAGTTTTAACTGATCGGCTGGCGCGCTGATTATCTCGACGGCGACACCCGCATCTTTTACCCGTGCTATAAATTCTTTAAATGCTGGTAATTCGATGTTATCCAGTTCCGCAAGATCATTGCCTTTGTCCTTTGCGACCTTAATAACTACTTTGTTATCACGCTCGACAACCGCCGAATACGATACGATTCTACTTGCTGCGATCTCTTCGGGCGTTCGGTCTGTATTGTCGTATGTATCACTATCGGGGGGCAATGTGTCGCCGAATTGAAAATCTTTTGATTTGTTGGCGTACCATCGCGCCGTATGTGGTTTAAGGTTGGCGATGATCTCGTTTACTTCGATACGGTGACGATCGAATAACTTAACCAGCGACCAGACACACATTGCCACAATAGAGAAAAAACGATCTTCGAGCGATACCGACGAAAATTGCTCGTCGTATGTCTTATCGCTTCTTAGCGCATACTTTTCGATTACCGTTTCATCTGTGACGAAAAAATCGGTTATTATCTGTTTGATTTCGGCGATTGTCATACACTAATATTTTAGCTTAAAATATATAAGAAGACAAAGCCCGCCAAAGCAGATCGCGTATTTTTGCCAGTCTTTTAGTCCTTTTTCTTCGATAACCTTAAGCGATGTTTTTATCGTTTTGCCCGTCGTACCTTTATCGACAAACTGATAATGTGATCCACTCGCTATCGTGGTCTTTGTTGTATCGGTTATCGTCGTATCGGTTGCACGATCGAATGACGTTTCTATCTCTTCACTTATGGGCGGCTTGCCCGTGTTGGGGTCGATCGGTTTATCCGTATCGTATTTAGTTTGTTTGCTGGTGAAATTGAAACGCTCGGCGATCACTTGTTGAAATGCGCGGCTAATCGTTTCGTACAAATAACTATCGTCAGAAAAGGCAATATCATTAGTAACGTTGATTTGCTCGTTTACGCTGGTTTCGCTCACACTCTTTTGAGCCGATCGACAACCCAGCAAGGCAAAAAGGATCAGTATGTAAATTAGTGATTTCATTGTCGAAACTCCTTTCTTACATCAAAACTCGGACATGCTTTTGCGGCAAACTCGTTATGTCCGTGAATCGTTGCATTAGGGTATTTTTCTTTGAGTTCTTCAACTAATGCGATCAAAGCAACTTTTTGAACGTCGGTGCGTGTATCTTTCGGATTGCCTTTAGCATCTACACCGCCGATATAACAGACGCCAATCGAATTAGAGTTATGCCCTTGCACATGCGCGCCGATCTCATTTTCATTTCTACCCTCGTGTATTGTTCCATCCAAGTATATCACATAATGATAACCTATACCCGCCCAGCCTTGCGCCTTATGCCATTTATCTATATCGGCAACTTTAAAATCTTGCCCCTCTTTTGTTGCCGAGCAATGAAGTATTATTTTATCGATCTTTCTCATTTTATTTGCCCTCTCTTTTTTCTTTTAAAAACTCTGCAAATCTTGGTATTTTCTTCACTATTTCAACCGATAGAATCCAGTGTATATATTTCAAGAATATATTATTTGAAAATATGCGTCGTGCATTTTCTATATTACTAACTGTCTCTATCCACGCTATTATATAAGCCTCGTATTTTACACAAGCAAGCGTAAATAACAATATATTTGTACGGTGTACATCGGGGCTTATAACTTGCTCGATAAGATGTAAAAGCACACCAGTTGCGAGGGTTGCTACAAGCGAAACAGCATAAACCATCAGTTTCGCAAAAGACCATCGTAAACGGTGGCTCTCAATACCTTTGCCCTCGTATAAACTTGCCACAATCCCCGTCATATAATCAGCCACGACAAGACCGCCCGCCAGTAACAAAGCAAAACCAACCGCATCGAAATTTTGCGTAAAAGAGGCGGCAAGCGCTAATAATAGCGAATAACACCAAGTCAGGCACTTATCAAAAATTTTCACCATAATCAACTCACTATAAAATCTCTCTCAATAAACCAAAACTCGATACCCTCACCCCTATAACCTTGTATTTGCGCGGTCGCTGGCTCAACTGCATATCTTTCAAAATAATTCACGACGGCGCGATTTGTTACCGACGACAATTGCAATACTGTACCGATTTCGATGTCGTCCGTTATCGACACATTATTTTGTACCGCGAGGTCAAACAATGCCTCTATTGTGCCAGCCTCGCGCACGGCAATATCGCCGAGCCATTGCCCTTGTGTCACTTTAATATTTTGCATTGAGTTTTATATTTGCTTGGTTATTACTATCGATCGGTATATCTAGGTAACTCACGCGGAATCCGTCGGCTTCTAGTTGTGCCCGAATAAGATGTTTAAATGTCAGTGCATCACTCGACAATAACATCGAAGTAACACCAACGCCCACCGTTGGACGGTCTTTATACTCGCCAGCATTGGCGTATATTATAAAGTCTTGGTTTTGTTCTTCTACCTTACCGATAATCAGCCCGCCAGTGATCAGCCCCGAACTATTGCGCGTAACTTTGACCGATAGGTCGCCGAGTTCCGAATCTATGAGTATGCCAGTTTCTTTCATTGCTTTACTTTTACATTTTCGATGTCGCCAACCTTTGTCACTGTAACCGATTGAGCCGCCCAACTTGCGACCGCCGTTTTTAAAGCCCCGCCACCGTCACTCGGTACGGGCGACCAGCTATTAAATACCGTTTTAAGATCGTTTAATTGCTTTTCTATCGTGTTTAGCTTGCTGGTAATATCATTCACTTTCACCATACCGCCCAGCGCACCACCATTAAGAACTATACCGCTTTTGTCAACGTACACGCTTATGTCGTCGCACACGATCTCGACGCTATCGACACTATCACAAGCCAAAACACATAGATTGCTTAGATTGCCCGAAAACGAGCCGACCAGTATATAAGTGTCTTTTTTTGGTATAAGCAATATTTTGCTTTTGTCGTCGGTTGTGGTTGGCATAAGCCGCACATCTGTTAGTTCGATACCGTCATAATCGATTGTGCATGTTGTACCCGTTATCTCGATAACCTTTGCCGTCAGAAAGATAGTTTTATCCGATCCGCTATTCATCAGCGCACGAAGCGACTGCACTATGTTTGCTCTTTTATCCATTATGATACTTTTTGCCCTAATTCAACCGTTCTCACACCCCCATTTTCGTCGAATCGGGTGGCAACCGCCGTCACGTAATACGACCCCGTTTTAAACGCATAATCGTTATCGATAACCTTTGCTGTATACGTGGGTTCAACGTATGGAATTAACCAGCATGTTATATTACCCTCATAACCATCATAAACTAATCTTGAAAGTTCAGCGTTTCCCAACTTTTCAAGTTCAGATTTAGACATCGGTTCGGTCGAGGTTATCGAGCGCTTTTCGCCACCAGTAACACCGACCGTTACACTTACTTTTTTACCATCCAGCCCCACACCGTCGACTTTAACTTCAAATTGCCTATCATCTTTGCGTCGATATTTTAAGTCTGATTCTTCGATATTTACTGCAAAATCGTATATAACATCGCCGCCCTTTTCGATATATGGCGGGTGTATATGCAATGTGTTACCGATCATATAAATACTAGCCTTTGTGTCGTCCTTTAGTTTCTTAAAGACATCGAATGCGTTAGCGTTATTTATTACAAACTTTTGGTATATAATATCATAAGTGCATTTTATTTCTTTTAGCCCTATTTGAGTCATACAATATTGTGCTATCTCCTTTATCGAAGCTTTTAAGAATTGTTTGTTTGCAACACTTTTGCGGGTTAAGAACATCGAATCTTCACAATTAAAAGTCAAATTCCCGTCGTCGGTGTCTATACGCTGTACGAATCCCGAAAACTCATTCACGAGATTGTTATCATATCCCAGCCTTATAGTAATCGGATCGCCGACCTTAACAAACTTTTCATGTTCTAATGTCTGATTATACACAACGGCTGGCACGACAACCGTTGCCGTATCGGTTAGCAGATCGACCGATCGGTTTATCTCGACCGAATCGAGCAAACCTAACTTATAATTGCCTATCTGTATATCCCAATTCATATCAAACATATCACTTCACTTCAATAAATAAGTTGTAACTATCGTCGCTAACCGCTTCGATCACATAATTTTGCACGTTTTCGCCGCTTGTGAACGGGAAATCGTAAGATTCGACAACTATGTAATTGACCCCTAGATTTTGCAAAAGGTCGTTAGCTATCCGAATATTTCGCCGTTGTGTAACTATCTCGCGCAAGCGCTGAACCTCAAATGACGGGTATGTATTCGGGTCGTCATGTACAAATGTGCCTTGTATATTGATCTTAACATCGCCCTCCGCCCAGCGCTCCTTAACTGTACCTCTGAAATTAGCCTTTGAAACATTTCGGTTTATTATCACATTCTCGCAACTCACAGAGACAAGCGGCTCGTATGGTAATATCCATTCGCTATCGTCGGGCAAATACAGGGTAAACGGTTGCACTTGCTCAAAGCGTTGCCGATTTTCTGACAATCGGCTCGCATCCCTTACAATGATGTCACGATTCGGGAAAAATACCGTATTGATTTTATTAAACATTTGCTTGTGCCATTGTTAACGCGCGGCTCATTTCGTCGACTACGATGTCTCTGATTTTTTTCGCACTCTCTGTTATATTACCAGCCGTTATATTCATATTACCAACCAAGTCTCTTATTGTTAAAGTTATATGGGTTGTCTTTGTGCCACCCGTCGCAATTGCGTTTGCCGTCTTTGCGCCCGTTTTACTATCTTTGCCACCCGTACCACCGCCAGCGCCCGACGTCAATGCGCCGCTATCCATACCCGCAACTTTGGGCGTTGATATACCCATCGTATTTTTCATCTTATCGACCACATCACCGAGCGAAGTATCATTCATTTTGAGAGTGATAACTTGCATACCCGCCAATTGATTTTTGATGTCTTGAAGTTTGCCTTGTTGTGCGGCTATTTCTTTGGCGCGGGCGTCGCGTTGGGCTTGCAGATTTTCGAGTCCTTTATTTGCGGCGTCACTATCCCAAAGCGATTGTAATTTGTACCAACCCGCCTCGATAATTTCGAGCCCCGTCATAAATCCATTTTGAACTTGTAACCAGTGAGATATTACACCCTCTTTGAAACCCTCAAAAACCAGTGTCGCAAACTTGACAACATTATCCCATGTTTCGCCCCAGCCGTCGACTTTAATAATCAAAAAGGCAATGACACCGATTAAGGCAATTACCGCCGCAACGATCCACGTTACAGGATTCGCAAGCATTGCCATATTATTAGCCCACCATGCGATCGTCTCGGCGCTCTTTAGTGCGGTTATAACTTTCGTTATAGCCGCATACGCCGCCGTTCTTGCAGTTACAACCGTTATAGTAGACGCAAGCCACAACATAATCGTACCTAATACCTTTGCAGTTGTGCTTAAGCTACTGATACGCTGACCCATTTTGTCGAAAAACAATGTAGTATCAGACATTAGCAGATTAAAGGCACGGAACGCGGGCAAAAGATAAGGCTGGAAGAAATTGTAAAGCGATACGAGTTTAGCATTTATATTCGCGAAAGCAAGCGACATTTGCCCGCCCATTTCTTGACTCATTCGGTCGGTCATACCGTAAAACATACCGCCCGCGCTGGTTGCATCGCGAAAGGCTTGTGTAACCATTTCGGTAGTTATTAGCCCTTTGCCCATTTCAGCCTTAAGTTGCCCGACACTTTTACCCGTTGTTATCGACATTTGTTGCAATGGGTTAAAGCCAGCATTCACCATTTGCAGTAAATCTTGACCCATCAGCGAGCCAGTCGCCGACATTTGCGAAAAAGCGAGCGTAAGCGAATCGAAGCGACCTTTGTTACCCATAGCTATTTCGCCGATCGCTTTAAGGTTTGGCATTATATTACCCTGATCGATCCCGAAACTTGCCATTAACTGAACACCGCCGCTAAGCGTCTCTTTGCCGTATGCTTTGGTTGCGTATTCAGCAATACCGTCGATCATCTTTTGCGCGTTCTCTTTTCCTTTAAAAAGAACCTCAAAAGTGGTATTTCGCATTTCTTCATCAATCCCCAATTTCAATGCGCGACCGCCGATAATCCCAGCTTGCACCAGCGGATTTTTTAAGTAGTTGGCAAAGGGTAAATTGCTAAATGACGACTTTATCGAATTGGTAAAACCCGAAAGCGGCGTGTCGTTAAGGCTCTTAACCTCACTACGAAGATCGCGCACCCGTCGGGTCGTATCGAGAATAGAACCGCCCGCGCGATTAAGCACGGACGACATTCTATCTCGCAAATCAATTGTATAAGTATAAAAATTAGTCATTTACCAGCTTCTTTTTTACGAATCCATTCCAACTCCTTTGCGCGCATCGCCCATTGTTCGGTCGTTAGCGTGTCGGGGTCTACGTGCATATAATAGCGCAATTGTGCGTCTATCTGTCTGTAAACCTCGATTTTGGGGTCTAGTTCCGCTAACGTTAGAGCTTTTCCAGCGTTGCGGTTTCGGCGGTTATCAATTCACCGACCACGCCAACCGCGCCCATAAATAGCTTATCGTTGGTTTTGATTTCTTCATCGCCGCCCAGCCAGCAATTTTCTAAAATTGCCGTACACCCGCCGAGAATATCGTTTTTTGCAATGCGCATCATTGCCAGCGATAAGGTCGCGCGATCGGGATTATGTAAATACCCAATTTTGCCCCCGACTTTTAAGACATGCACCTCGTTATGTTCTTTTTTCCATTTGTTGATTTGCGCTTCACTTGGATTTGAAATATTTTTTTCTGCCATTGCTATACTGTTTAAATAGTGTTTAAATATTGATTAAATAAGGCGTAAGGCAAGGAACGGCAATTCAATTTCCATGAATTTATCACCTTGCGACATTGACTCCTCTATATCGGTAAATTCCGCACCTTTTATCACGCGGGTAACGATTTTAGACGAACCCTCTGGTACATACGCCACGATCAGATCGACCGTAAGGTCTAACATTGATCTGCCAGCACTGGCAACGCGTATCGCGGTTATTTCGCTTTGCGTGAATGTCAAGCTACCCGTTACCGTTTTGTTTCCGCGCTGAATACTGCGAGTATCGCGCCCTTTGGCGTGCATCGCTTCTTTTTCTTGCGATTCTTTATAACTCACTTTCCGAAACCCGACTATATCCACACCGCCAAAATTGAGATGTATATCAGCCCATTCGTACTCGCGACCATTTATAAGAAATAGATCACTTAAAGCCATTTTGTTAATTTTGATTGATTGTGAAACCTAACAGGACATTGATATACTTGGCGTATGCGTAAGGACGTACGCGCAATTCTATGTCTATTCGATTGGTTGCCAGCATATCGATTGTACGGTCGACAACACATTGCACACCTTGATCGTTAGCATCTGACGGATCGGTCGACAATTCACCGTTTACCGTCATACTGTTAGCTATTGCGTTAATGACGATTTGCTCAATAGATGCGGCGGTTGTCTCTAAGATCGTACCGTCGGCGTTTACTGGTATCTCGTCGAGCAATTCGTTAACGAGTGTCGGGTACGCTATACGGCGCGCTTTGTCGATCGTGCGGCGGCGTGTCAATTGGTTATAGTCGTCGATCTCTTTTGTTGCAAGTAGATCGTCAGCAATATAATAACCCGACAAGCCCGTGAATGTGCGAAAGGTTATATAACCCTTGCCGTGAATGGTTGCAATATCCGACAATTCGATCGCCTTATCTTTTGCGTACATGGTCGCTACTTTGAGCGCGCCATCTTTCACACGTCCGATATTGCGGTGTACGGGAACATTAGCTACACGACCAGCCACCAGCCCGACGGCTTGGTTTACCGATCCTTTGACTGTGTCACCGATAACGATACCGACACGGTTGTTTGTGAACGTTTTTAAGTCCTCTAAATCTTCTGCATTACCAGCATAACCAACGCCGTCTATTAGCGTAAATATGGGCGCTTGCATTGTCTCGGTCGACCATTCGCCCAAGCCTTGCGCCGCTATCATTGCCGCTTTGACATCGTCAGAAAGACCGCCCGCAATGGTTGGCGTTTCTTCGAGTGATTTAGTTATTACTATACCTCTGATCTCGCCGCGCGTCAACTCGATAACATCGCGCAAATACGGGTTATCTTTATCTAATATCGCCGACATCGTGAGGGTTGACGGATAGCCCACGATATAAACCTTTGTACCCTCGTTTGCCTCTGTGTAAAAGTCTTTAACGACTTTATAAACCAGTGGGTTATTTTCGGCGGTGACGCCCAATTCTTCGAGACTCGAAAGTCTTTGCAAAGGGTAATGTTTAGCCAGTGCGAAAGTAGTTTCGACCGCAATAGCCCCCGCAATAGCGATTAAAAGCAAGCCGTCAGCGCTAGAAACTGTTTGCCCAATTGCACCGTTCCCATATCCTATTTTAACTCTTGGTAATTCCATTTTATTCGATTGGCTTGGTTACTGTGTATATCGTTTGCTCGTCCAGCCCTTTAGCGTGGCGCTCCGCGTCGGCTTCTGTACCGAAAGGAACAAGATCAGCCGAAAAATAGACGGTCGATAACGTCGGGAACTTTGCGAAAACGTCGTCAGCAATTCGATTGCGGGCGATGTCGTCCTTTGATGGTTCAAGTTCCGCTTGTGCTTTGAGTTCGGCGTCTGCTTTGGCTTTGGCGTCAAGTTCCGCTTGTGCTTTGAGTTCGGCGTCTGCTTTGGCTTTGGCTTCAAGTTCCGCTTGCGCTTTGAGTTCGGCGTCTGCTTTGGCTTTGGCGTCAAGTTCCGCTTGTGTTTTGATGTCGGCGATTACTTCGTTTTTTATATCGTTAGCTGTTTTTGATTTTGCCATGATTTGTCGATTATTTAAGTAAAAAAAAGTGTCGATGTCAATTGTTAATACATCGACACTTTTTACATTTATCTATCTGATATTATTGTTTAAGCGTTATCGCTGTATATCGAAGCGATACCAAATGCACGAAAAGGCATAGCCACAAATCGAAGTTGCGCACCTACAAGCCAGCCTCTATAATCAGCCCATCGATCATCTGCGCGGGCGTCTTTGTCACCCATAGCGCGCATAACTTGCGACTTGGCAAAGGCTAAAGACGATTCGTTGCCCGTCAATGCACCTTTTGGCAATTTTTCGCCGTTAGCGGGGTCATAAGCGGCGGTGTCAGTGAATGTGTACCATTTAAAACCAGCGATCGAGCCAGTTGTCAGCATCATATTGTAACGCACGGCGTCGGCGGCTAACAAGTCCTCTTCATGTTCGGGTGATAGTATTAGAATACGCCCAGCCGTCGGCAATTTTGCACGATTAAACGCGGTACGCAATCTTAAAAGATCGTTATATGTCATGCGCTTTTTACCATCGCCACGATTTTCGCCCGTTGTTTTCAATACGGGTGTTTTTACGGTATGCTTTGCGGGTGCGATATTGTACGCTGCACTTGTAGAGGCACGTTCGCCCAATGTGTTAACATGTTGCATCAAAACCGAGCGCGATTTATCGTAACTCGTTTCTAATTCTTCTACATTGGTGATGTGTGTCGGTTTTGTATCAAATGTCGATAAAGGGATACGGATACCCTCGTCGTCACGTTGTACGGGAACTAGCGGCCATGTACCGTTGTTTTCGACTACGTCGGGATCAGCGCCAACCTCTGCCAAGTTGATAGCGTTATTCGATACCATGTGATCCATAGATGTCAATTCCTTTAACCACGATCCATCGGGGTAAAAATTTTCGAGAATTACATCTGTAAATACTTCTTTCCAAACTCCAGCCATTTTCTTATTCTTTTATTGTTTTTGATTTTAATCGTTCAAATTCTGTCGGGTTCTCGTGTTTAAGGTTTTGTAAGCCTTTAGAATCCTTTTTCATCCAGTCTAGGTATGTCCAGTCGGCGCGCTCTGCTGATAGCTTGGTTTTGGTCGCCATATCCGCAAGGGTCGGTTTGTTTTCGGTTTCGATAGCCTCGATAACCGATTTTACCGTGTCAAAGTCTTTTTTCGCCAATTCTACGTATGCAATGCGCTGTTTTTCGGTGATCTTGCCAGCCGTAACCGCCGACAACAAATAGGCGTCGATCTTTTCGTTTGTTAACTGCGTGATCTTTTCGTCTTTTTCCTTTACGGCGATTTCGATGTCGCGTTCTGTATAGCCAGCCTTTAAGTTTAGGCTTTCGACTGTCGACGCCGATAGTTTAATAGTTTCTAGTGCCATTTCTTGATTATTATTATTTGGATTATTAAAGCTCAATTTCACTTGATCAAGTGTTAATATTTCGCGGCGGTCGTTGAATAGTCGTACCGCGCCAGCATCCGACGGGATAGCGACGATACTAACCTCGATTAATTCCGATTTAGTGGCGATAAACTCACCGTCTATGTGCTGCAACTCTATGACTCTAAGCCCTAGCGAACAGCCTTTTATATAGCCCCTTTCAACCTTGCCCGCTATTTTTGCGCCGAGTTCGTCGTCAGTGTCGAAATCGGGCGTACCTCTTAGCTTATCGTCCTCAATCGCTAATTCTTTCCACATACCGATCGCCTCGTCATAGTTATGATTGTGCAACATTATTGGGTTGAGATTAAAGCGGGTAAGGTCTAGCCCTGCAAAGTCAATTTTGAACCCTCGATCGTTAATAAATCTATTGTCTGATAGCGTCATTCTCATAATTAAATAAGTCTTGTTTTTTGGGGTTTTCCGTTCTAATGTGAGGCAAAGTAACGGCGCATTTTAGACCTACTCAAAAAGCTGTGACACAATGGCATACCTTTTTTATTTCCCGCGTTTTAAGCCTCAATTTTGCATTAAATATCAACGATTACATAATGGCTAGAACACCAAAAAAGAACGACAAGAAAGCGAACGCAAAAGCGCTTTTTATGACGGGCAATTTTCAGCAAAAAGAGATTGCCGAGGTTGTCGGCGTGACACCTAAGACGATCACCGAATGGGTACGAAATGAAAAATGGGATTTGATTTTAGAAAGTCAGACCAGTACTAAGGAAAAGAGGATCGCGAGATATCAGAAGTACTTAAATGATTCGTATGAGATTATCGAAAATAGACCGATATCCGAAAACATACCGACAAACGGCGAAATCGACCGAATTAACAAACTTGAATCAACCATTAAGAAACTGCAAGACAAAGCCAGTATAGGCGAGATTGTAACGATGTCGAGAGAGGTGTTAAATTTCACGCGCACCGCATTTGATATAGACAAGGCAAAAGAATTAAGCGCCGTATTTGACGCGTACATCAAATCGAAACTAGAGTAATGGCAAAACTAGCAGACAAGCAAGCGATAAACGAATGGGATATTTATCGCGAATCATTACTTAAAGCCACATCGACCGAGATTAACGAATCACCCGCCGAGAAGCGTAAGCGAATCGAAAGGCTCGAAAGCAATTTCGAGAAATGGGCGGCTTATTATTTCCCGAACTATTGCACCGCCGCACCCGCATTATTTCATATTCGGGCGGCTGAACGTGTGTTAAAAAACTCCGAATGGTTCGAGGTGCGAGCATGGGCGCGCGAGTTGGCAAAATCTATCCGCACAATGATAGAAACGTTATTCCAAGCGCTTACGGGTCAGAAATGCAATATAATACTTGTGTCTAATTCAGAGGATAACGCAATCAGATTGCTAGAACCTTACAGAGCCAATTTAGACACCAACCAGCGCATTATTAATGACTACGGGGTGCAACGTTCGACCAAATGGAAAGACGGCGAATTTAAGACACGCAAAGGCGTTTCTTTTCGCGCCGTTGGTGCGGGGCAAAGTCCGCGCGGTACGCGTAACGATGCAGCAAGACCCGACAAAATTATCATTGACGACATCGACACTGATCAAGATTGCCGAAACCCCGAAATCATAAAACAGCGTGTCGATTGGATATTCGGCGCGCTCATACCTACACGGGCGGTTAACATTGCATTGTCTATCGTAGTGTGTGGTAACATTATCGCCGAGTACTGTTGTGTTACTGAAATGATGAAAAAAGCGGATAAAATCGACATTGTGAATATCCGTACAAATGGCGTTAGTTCGTGGGCGGCAAAAAACAGCGAGGCGCATATCTCACGGATCGAGCGCACTATCTCTTATGCGGCTTTTCAAACTGAATACTTCAACAACCCGCAAACAGAGGGGCGCGTATTCAAAAAAATACAATTCGGTAAAGTTCCGCGATTGCTCGACATGGAACAACTTATCGTTTACTCCGATCCAGCGCCGAGCAATAGCGATGTTAAAAACAATTCGTATAAGGTCGTTGCATTATTGGGGCGAAAAAATGGTATAACCTACGTCATAAAGGCATTTTGTGAGCAATGCACAAACGCCCGTTTTGTGAACTGGTTTTATGATATACACGACATTGTAAAAGGCTGTCAAGTGCAATATTATATCGAGAATAACAGTCTTCAAAATCCATTTTACGAGCAGGTGTTTATACCGCTCTTTAAGGACATCGGACGATCTAAAGGTTACATAATACCGATCAGACCCGACCCGCGAAAGAAACCCGACAAATTTACACGTATAGAGGGCACACTTGAACCCGCACACCGTCTCGGCTTACTCATATTTAACGAGAAAGAAAAAGAGAGCCAACACATGCAAACCGTTGTCGATCAATTTCTAGTTGTATCGCCAACCTATCGCGGGGCTATCGATGCGCCCGACTGTATCGAGGGCGGGTATAAAATTCTTGACGAGAATGTCGCGCGCCGACAAAGCACATACCGATCACAAACCCGAAGTAATCGCCGATACTAAAAAACGGCATTTAATCAACATTTAAACACTATTTAAACGATGTTTATAGAAATCGACGAAATGAATAGCGTCATGTACGACTACCAGCTAGGCGCGATAATCGAGAACGACGAAACAATCGCTTTGCGAGGTATAAAGGCGGGTGTGGCTAAGGTCAAAAGCTACTTGACGGCTAACAATCAGAAGCGCTTTAAAGACGGGCGGCTTACCTACGATGTAGAAATGATATTCGATGCGCGGGGTGAGGATCGCGACGACCTAATCGTCCGCATTTGCTTAACGATTGCCGCGTGGTATATCTGCGAACTATCAAACATAGACATCATTTACGAACATGTAACCGATCGCTACGAAAAAGAAATAGACTTTTTGTCGATGGTCGCGGGCGTGGGTAAATATGAAAATTCGCCGACCGTCGCGCTAGACCTACCAACCAAGCAAGACAACCCCGACGACGATACTAGAAAACCTTTTCGATACGGATCACGAGCAAAATTTAACTACGAGTAACAATGGCAAGAAAACAACGAAATACGAGCAAACCAGCCGAGACGACAACGGTTGCCAATCACGCGCCGACTTATGCGCCTAAAATAGCGCGTAAGGCAATCAGCCAAACACGTCGGGATATAGCCGATTATATCCGCGCTAAAATGTTTGCAATGGCAGTAGAAGAACCCCGACAATATTTATTGCAGGACATTTACACCGCCATATCTGACGATGCGTTATTGAGTTCACAGATAGACAACCGCAAAGAGCAAACAATGTCCGCGCCATACGAAATGGTAACCGACGACAATAAGGTCGACGAACGGCTGACACAGGCTTTGAAAGATTTACCCGTGATGGTCGACATTATCGCACATATACTCGATAGTGAGAATTACGGATCGAGTTTAATAGAGTTGTCGAGCATCAAAGGGATAAGAAAAGTTGAATTGATCAACCGCCGAAATGTTGTGCCCGATCCTAATTTCGGGCGTTTCTATCCCGATACTTCACTAAACACATTTATAGAGTATCGCGATTCGGCTGAATATGGCAAAACCTTATTAGAGTTTAATTCTGATCATATAGGACGACTTAATAAAGCCGTTCCGCATGTGCTTTTCAAACGTTTTGCGCAATCGTGTTGGTCTGAACTATGCGAGATATACGGCATACCGCCGCGCGTAATGAAAACAAACACACAAGACCCCGCAATGCTGGATCGTGCCGAGTCTATGATGCGCGATATAGGTGCGGCGGCTTGGTTCATTATCGACGAACACGAAAGCTTCGAGTTTGCAAATGCGGTCAATACCAACGGCGATGTGTATAGCAATCTGATCAATCTATGTAACAATGAAATAAGCATGTTATTTTCGGGCGCGATCATTGGTCAAGACACAAAGAACGGCAACGAAAGCAAAGAAAAAATATCTATATCGATTCTCGATCGTCTGGTCGACTCGGATAAGAGAATGGTAGAAATGTATTTAAACAGTGTTGTTATACCCGCCTTATATACGATCGGATGGATACCGCGCACGACATCGCGGTTTCGTTTTGCCGTCGCTGAAGACACTGACAAACTTTTCGAAATGACGACAAAGATAATGCCGTATAAAAGTATCGATGATGAGTGGTTCGCCGAAAAATTCGGGATCAAAGTTACGGGTGATCGAAATGCGGGCGGGGCAAATTTTCAGTAGGTGAACTAGCGTCAACACCTCAAAAACTGTCGCTACATGAATTGTATAATTGTGCGTGCCCTAATTGTGGCGGGCACGTCGAAAAACTCGCCATCGCACCAAGTGAGATCGAAAAATTACTTAAGGCGTTCGATAAGGTTGTGGGCTGGGCGCATGGCAAGAAAAAGACAACGATAACACCCGCCGACCTCAAAGACAAGAATGTGCAACCGTTGATCAACGAAATATCGAACATATTCAAAGACACGGTTAACAGTAGTATCGGTTATGAAATACCCGCTATTATGCGCCAACACCTGATAGATAATGTTTACGTGTTTTCGGGGTGTAAGACTTACGACCAGCTAAGAAAAATTAGTGATCTGTTAGTCGATGGTGAGGGCAACATTAAATCATTCTCACGCTTTTTTAAAGATACGCGCGCGGTGTACAATACGTATAATAGGCAATATTTAGAGAGTGAATATATATTCGCCACACAGTCGGCGCAAATGGCGGGCAAGTGGGCGGATTTTGAAGCGTATGGCGACCGTTACAATTTGCAGTACCGAACGGCTGGCGACGATCGTGTAAGATATGCGCATGAATTATTGAACCGCACCACATTGCCGTTAAGCGATCCGTTTTGGTCTAAATTCTTGCCGCCGAATGGCTGGCGATGCAGATGTACAGCGGTACAAATTCGCATTGGTCAATATCCCGTATCGGATAGTAACAGCGCGCAACAATGGGGCAATGAGGCAACGCATACAGTTGGCAAAGGTGGGGTTAATACATCGGCAATGTTTCGCTTTAATGCGGGCAAGGAGAAAATTATCTTTCCCGAAACGCACCCGTATTTCGACAACAAAGAAGTAGTTCAGATTCTAAAAGAGAAACGATGAGAGTAGGTATAAAAATTATAGAAATAATACTCGAAGATATACGTGTCGATCTAACGAATCAATTCGATGAGAATTTCGAGCGGAAAGGTTTTTTTAGTCAGAAATGGAAACCGACAAAACGACCCAATCCGCGCGGCTCATTAATGGAACGCACGAACTATCTGCGCAAATCTATTTCGTCCGTTACAGACAATAGAGCGTATCAAGTCGTTTTTAAATCGTCCGCGCCTTATGCCAGCGTTCACAACGAGGGCGGCACTATAAATATGCCAGCCCGAAAACAAGTGTTACACTTCAATAAGAAAGGGCGGTTTAATAAGAATGACGAACGTGCGTCGTATGCTCAAAAAGCAAATGTAGGGGCTTATACAATTGATATGCCTAAACGCCAGTTTATCGGTACAGCACCCGAAACCGACAAGATTATCGACGGCATTGTACACGAGCGTATGCCGCGCAACGTTATTGATTTTATAGATAAAATGTTTAAGAAATGATGAACGAATTATTACAGGATTTCCAAACGCGGCTCGTTGAGAATGTGCCGGCATTAAAAGAAGTTGACGAGGATTGGGGGCAATTGGATTTTTACACCGATAGACCGCCCGTAAAATTCCCGTGTGCGCTTATAGACATCCAAGACGGGGAATTTTCAGACGATGGAATGATGCAACAACGCGGCACGCTGACAGTAGTTGTAAAACTATTTATGTTCAGATTAGGTAACACCAGCGATCGCGCACCACAAAGTCAGAAAGACGACAATAAGAACGGCTGGATAATTTACAACGACGTAAATAAAGCGTTGCACGGACAAAAGTTTTTACAGAATGGATATGCAACACCAATACGACAACGAATGCAGCGTATAAGGCGCAACGATGGCATTTACCAACGCGAGATAACCTATACAATTGGGTTTACAGATAACTCGTGTGTACCAGTAAGACAAACAGCTAGACCGACACCAATATTAACGGTAAGTGCAAAATAAAAAAAGCCTCGCGTTGTGCGGGGCTTTCTTTATTTAATCAGTATTTAAATGATGTTTAAATACTATTTTGCATATACTTTATACATAATGATCCATCGACTCGAATTGCCAGTATCTTTGCGGTGTAATTGTATTGCACAATCTCTTTTCTCTGAATTTAACCAAAATATCTCCTCACTTCTTTTAAGCGGTTTACTTAAGATAATGTCTTTGCTTTCAGGCGTTGTATTTAGATCACTACATAACTTTTCCCAAATAACATATAAATCTAAAAATATGCCCTCTATCTCATAGAGATTAAATACTCTTTTACCCGTAATACCTAAATCGTTATTAGCCCCTATTGTTCCTTTGGTAAAAGTAAAAGATACAGACGGAACATCGTTATCTCTATTAAACTCGTCAGGATAAAACGAAACTACATAATGATAGGCTCTATTTGTGTAGTTTTCTCTAATATATGTTTTATTCAATAGAGAAAACAAGTTATCGGCAATAGAATTAACAGACACATAATCTGTATTCCACGATTTAACAAGATCGGATTCGCTATTCAACGACTTATAATCCTTTGATTGAGAGTACCCAAATAAAGGAATAGTAACTAACAGGAATAATACTATTTTTTTCATAATTCAAATCTATAAATAAATTTAACATAAACCTATAAAAGCCCCGCACAATGCGAGGCTTTTAATTAAGTTAGATATTTGGCTGATCAATATCAAAAAAACATAGTGAAGAATTTATTTTACATTCTTTACCATCAATCAAAACCACATATTCATAGTTTCGATGCTCGAATATAGGATGATTTGTAATCGTATAACTTTTCAGTTCATATATTTTACCTTTCTCTATTTTTATAGAATCTTTAGACGAGACTGGCAAGTCACGTGTGGCAACGGCTAACAGTTTTTTCTTTGGTCGTGGTTGATAAACACTTGTGAAATATGAAGCCACCTCACTTGCTAGATCAGCACTACTTATACATCTACATCTTTCAAAGCCTCGAAATGGACTAGCAGGCTTATCCAAATAGATTTTTCCAAATTCTTCCCAACTTATTGATTTCTTATGTGGTGATACTGCTTTCGCATACGCTTTATTTTTCTCTATCTCTTTTAGAAACTCGTTATAAGCAGATACAAAGGCGCTGGGTAAATTCGGGAAATAATAAGCCGCCCATGTATAATAATCGTTAGCTAGTTCGATCCGCCGTCTTTTTTGCTCGGCGATTTTCATTTCAACTAAATGATCAATTAATGACTTGCGTTGATCTTCTGTAACTGTTATCGTTCCTTTAAATGTAAATTCCATAATTAAATTGTTTTTATTGTTTTAAAAATTAAGTGTCATTTGACCATGAGAAGCGTTTAATAGTTCTTTGTTTACGTCCGTTCCCATAATTCGATAAAAAGTACGTTCGCCCATCGGATAAAGTGTATTGATATGTTGCCGATAGGCTTGGCGCTTGCATTTCGATTGGTTGCCCTCTTCGAAGCGTTCTGCAACTAAGGCTTGAATAATGGCATACCTTTTTAATACATTCACATTCTTTTTAACCTCTTTTGTTTCCATAACTCTCATATTTAAATTATCTTTGTAATAGCTACATTAACAAAGCCTTAAGTATTCGCGAGAGTATGAGAGGCTTTAATTTTTTAGTAGGTCACCGATCGATCGCCACACGCTAAAGAAACCGACCAACTCATTGCGGGCGCTACATGTGTTTAGCATTAATAGCATGCCCAAAGAGCGCGTTAATTTCGATAATAGATAAACTACATAACCAAGCCCATAAAAGGGCAAGAAAGCGACCGCAAGGGTGCTACATAAAACATTTCTAAACATTAGGTTTTTCTTTTTATTCATAATTTTTCTTTTTTACTATAAAAATTTCTAATAATACACTTTTGCGCCAGTCGGGAAAATCGGGGTTCAGATGCGGCGGTGTATGTGCTACTTTCATATTTTCCTCTATAATAGGGGTCAGATGTTGGGATAAGTCAATTGCCGCTTGCCAATCGGGGTAAGAACCTTTACCCTCACCTTTTAAACAAATTCGCTCAACCTCGACACCATGCAGATAATCTTTTACGATTACAACTTTCGGAATTTCAACACCCAGCCGTCGCAAAGCTTTGCGTAACAATCGGATCAGTAATGCTTTTAATTTTCGTTTCATAAATCAATTGTTTTAAGTGTTCAACTTGCGCAAATGCAACTTTGCTTTCTCTCCGATATACTCCATTACAACCCTGTCATTTTTGAAAACTCTTAACCGCTTCTTTTTCGAATTGTAAGAGAATGATATTTCTACGTGCGGATTACTCATTTCGATATTGTTCTTTAATTTCACCTTTCGGCTTCCAGCCTACAACTATATTTGCTTCTAATTCGCCCGTGCCTTTACACACTCCGCACGGCTGATAGTGCCCGCCCATTTCGGGATCGTATCGGTGCGAACGGTTATCTATATAAAAGCCGCCATCACCTTTGCAATTATTACAACGTTGCGGAATTTTAAAAACTTCACCCGTATGCGAATAAGACATACCGTCTGGCTGGCTGATTTCTAATACATTTATAACTTTACTCATTTGTTTTTCTTTTTTGCTAAACGTTCAAAATATCGGGTCATACGTTCGGATTCTGACGGTACGGTCGCATCGTTGTATTTACCGTTTATACTTTCTTGCTCACCAATCGCGCACCGATCGTCGAAATACTGACGAAACCAGCCCATCACCTTTGGCATATCCAGCGATTCGTAAAACTCGCCATATTCGCCCGTCTTTGCCTTTCTGAATATCACATGTATATCGGCGATCGATAGACTGTAATAGGTGGCGACAATTTCGCTGGCTAATGCTTCTATTTGCGGTTCACGCAAAGGGCGCTTTATATTCACCATATCGCACACGTCGATCAAATACAACTTAATCACTGTCTCGATCTTTTCGTCGCCAAAATCGGCACGCAAACGGGCTAAAGATGGGTATTGCGACGGGCTGGTCGTCGCCAGTGCCAAAGCATCGCGCATCGATCGGACATCGCGCAATTCACGCCCTAGTATTTTAGGTTGCAAGGTCGCGAGTGAGACGGGCTTTATAGTCGTCGTTAACTCCTGTTTTTCCATTGTTCCTTATACTTGCTATTATTTCATTAAACTTGTTATTAATAATCGTGAGAGAGAAAGCGTTTTGCTTGTACCAGTCGGGCAACTTGGATATAAAAGCCTTAAAGGTTTCGAACGCGACCGACGGGCTTTTATACTCGATAAGACATTGCACTTTGTCGATAATCATTGTCAGCGCGAAACCGTCCTTTGCGCCGAATACATAATCGACACCAGTATGGTCTTTATAGGCTTCGAGAAAGTAATTACGACATTCGGTAAATAAACTAGCATTCTCGCCGTTGCTTTTCTTTTCATACATTTCATACGGTACGCCCAAAGAGGCGGCGAGCGCCTCGCGTAATTGTTCTTTGCGCGCCTTTTTACTCTTTAGGGTTTTTAGTTGTTGGTCGTGGGTCATACTCTTTATTGTTTAAATTCCATTGCAAACACAAGTGTCTGTAAGTATTGAATGTGTTTTTGTAATTCAACAACATCAAACGATTGATAACAATCAACTACTATAATATTGGGGCGCTTATCTTCACATCGAACACCCCTTAGCGATTGATACGCTTTAAATTCAAAACTTGAATTTTCAGACTTCAAAGTGAACTTACATTCTTGTTTTCTTTCTGTCATTTTAATACTGTTTTTACATTGTTATTTTTTGACCAACTATTATTTGCGAAAAATAAAGGCTATCAATTTGGAATCGTTTAACAGCGTCTTTGTTGGCAACATATACATACCATTTGCTTTTAACTATGTGTGGTGTTGTGCGGTGTACGACTGCGCGCGGAACGTGAACATAAGCAGATGTTTGAATATTTTGTGTATTCTTATTGCTCATGTGTATAGGGTTATATTCCTTACAAACCACATAGCCATTAAATGGCTTTTGCTCACAACTCAAAAGCATTACTGCAAAAATGAAACATATAAGTTTTTTCATAATCTAATCACTGTTTTAATACTGTATACCATTATTACACATCGCGATCACCTCGTCGGCAAAATCGCAAAACGTTTCTTCAACCTCATAGGGTTGCGGCTCGTTCACATACTTTTTATTTGTGTCGGTGACTGTATAGCCCCATCGTTTCAACTCGTTGAGTTTTGCCAGTTCTTTAGGTGTCAATAATTCGGGATCGACACGGATCGATTTTTTTTTCGTATCAACAAGGACACCGCGAGATCGAAAGAAGCGACACAAATTATATTGTATTCTTTTAAATCGGTCGGTTGCCATATTATATCGGTTTCTTTAAATCCCGTCTTACATTGCCTACAAATGGGCGGAAAGTCTCAAAACCGACATGTTCGCCCTTTGCGTTGCGCAATGTTCGCCAGCTACGATAATAAGGCAATGGTTTGAGACGGGATTTTAACCATTCTTTTTGGCGTTTCAAATGTTCTTTGTACGATTCAAAACTCATACCCTTTGGTCTTGCTGATAAAATTTTCATGTTTCTAATTTTTATATATTAATAATCAATTAATTGCACTCATTGACAGCGGTTTCTTTCTTCAACTCAATATAAAATGTCTCGTCTTGCACTACTTCAACGCCACATTTTATCAATAGAGGTGCGACAATATCGTCGTTACGATCAGCAAGTAACTTGTCTTTAGCTGGCTCTTCAACTGTACGAACATAAGCGGGCAAAAATTCTTTTAGCATATTAGTAACCGCCGCCCATGTAAAGCCCTTTTTGTTCTTAAGTTTTGGTGTACCTATTCTAAAACCGATTACGCCGTGCGATAGGTCTAGGCTCTTTTTCTTTGAAAACTGTGTTTCTTTATTTTCAAGGGCATAAGCTTGCACCAAATCGAACGATTCGTTTTTATCAGCCGCTAGCTTTGCGAGGTCGTCGGCTTTTTCGTCACGCAACTTTGTAATTTTCACGTCGAGATCGGCATTAATTTTCGCTATCTGAGCGTCAGCCTTTGCGTATGCGGATAATGCTTCGTTCATTCTTTCGTCTGAAATGTTTGTTAAAACTGTTTTCTTTGCTCTTTTTTTCATGCTTTTACTATTTTATACATATTAAAATTTGATACATTAACCGTTTCTAGTACGATACCGTCGCCCGTGTGTTGACACCATTTTATTTTCAACTCGTTATAATGGCGTACCGCCTTATCCCATTCTTGCATCGTTTTTGTTTTCCACAAATCGCGCTCGGCTTGGTCGATCGCTTGCGATAGTTGTTTTATAGTCATACTTCTATGTTATTTAAAATGTCATTTACCCAGTCTTCGTGTTTAGCCGCGTTCAACTCGCCAAACTTTCGGTATAGCGATTGAAGCGTCGGCAATGATATATTATTGAATACTGTTACTTTGGCGGCGTTACATGCAACCGCTTTCACATAGTCGAACGATTTACCCGTAGTACCTTGATTCTCTAAAAACTTGAATATTGCCGCCATCAAGCGTTTGCGGGCTAGGTCGAGAGACGGTGTCGACAATTCGTTGCGCATCCTTTCGTATGCTTTCGGGTGACGCTCGTATAATACGGCGAGGCTCTCGGTTCGCTTGCCCGAATACTCGGATATAAGACTCGTTTTAATTACATCGTCTTGACCTTGCCCCCAGCCGTCGACCGTTTTTAAGTAGGCGAAAAACCACGCATGCGGGTTAGTTTGATTTGTTGCTTTCATCTGATTTTATTTTAAAATTACATTTTCCAATATTCCCTATATCCCTTATCCCATACGATATAATCAGCGCCGCCACCATATCGGCTTTTTGTGATAATTCCGCAAAACCCCTCGACACGTATATGCACAAATGAATCGTAATAGATAGCGTTAGCCAGTGCGCCTTTTGGTAATTGCCCGTCCGCCCACGATATAAATATGAATTGCACGGCTGGAAAATCGTTTATCAATTCCTTATATGCCTTTATCGTCAATCCTGTATATTGTACCGAGTCGATAAATACAAACTTTGGTGCGGTGCGCTTTTTCTTTAATCGTTCACGTAGTGCGGTTATTGGCTCTTTATCCAGTAGCACGAAGTTGTTACCAACGTCGCGCATACCCACGTCAATAATTGCGCGTTGCATTGAGGCGGTTAAGCCCTCTTCAAGCGAATCGTACGCCACTTTGCCAAAGCGGGTCAAGTATCTAGCCAACTGCATAGCAAGTCGGGTTTTGCCGTTACCAGTATTGCCGAAAATAAGCCACGCGCCCGTTGCTTCGGGCTTACCTATCGAATTGAGCCACGCGCCCTCAAAGTCAAGCAATACAGGCTTAAAGTTGAGAATGTCAGACACCGACAAGGCGCGTTTTGTTTTCTTTGGTTGTTGCATATCCGTTTAATACTGTTTAAATACTGTTTAATCTCGTTTTTAAGCCGCGTTTCTTCCTTTCTTGATAATTGCCTTAGATAGCTTGTCAACACGCCTTAAATCGCCGTCGCTGTTATCGACAACCTTTTCGATATGCTGTACGTTAGTTAAGCCGACCGATACCGCCACATTTGCCATATCTTCGTATGTATTGCCACTTAGTTTAATGAATCGGCGACCTATGCGGCTGTATATCTCGTTAAATCCTTTTTTGTTAAGAGCCACACCGCGCAAAATGCGCTTTTCCATGTGATTAGTTGCCAATAGGATAATACTGCAATGATCTTCTAACATGTTGTACAGAGTGATGAAGAAGTAAAGAACCTGATCGCTCAACTTATCGGCTTCATCCAGTATGATAATAGGGTTCTCTTTGCTCTTAAGTACACGGGAAACCTCGCGCATCATTTCGTTAACTGTATATCCCGACGGGTCGCAACCCATTGCCTCAAGCAATTCAAGCATAAATGTTTTTCTGTTCCAGTGTTCAGCGCAAACAATACGGTAAGCGTTCTTATTCTCCGACACATATTGCTTTGATGTTACACTCTTACCACTTCCAGCCGCGCTTACAATAGCAGATACACCGCTATCGCTTTGATGATCCGAAAGTATCGCGTACAATTCGTTGTACACGGTTGTCTTAACGATCTTGCTGTCATTGTTGCAACCTATTTGCGCCGCCACGTTGCGCCACATTTCGTCTTTTATCAATTCGTGTTTTTCGGTAAGCATATTCGATACAGTCGACGGCGATACGTCTTTAAGGCTGTTAGCTGCTTTGTTCTGACTTGGATAGCGTTTGCAATAAGCGCGTAAAGCATCAACGATTACTTGTTTTTCTTGAATTGTCATATCTGTATAATTTAAAATTGTTATTAATATTTGTCGAAAAGTGATTCTGTTACAGGCTCGGCGATAGGCATGTATTTAGATGGTTGAGCCGCCCGTCCTAAATTCCTATTATTTTTATGTTGCCCCGTGCTGTCGGTTAGTAGTATCTTAGCGAGCGTACCGTCTAGTTGTGGGTTTTCGTCGAATAATTCGCGTACCAGTTCACCACTGCGGGCGCGGGTTTCGGTGATATAGTTTATTACATTACCGTTATAATCTTTTATGCGTTGCAATTCGTCAGAGTCGCCAGCCGAACGATCCTTAAGCGCCATTGGTTGTAAATATTTGTCCTCTAATACGAAGCGCAACGATGCATCGTCGTTAACGGCTAGTATTCGTTTTGTGTCGTCGGGATCAAATATGATATTCCATTGTGTCGAGGCGTAATGGCGAAACAACGGGTCGAAACAGTCATAAGCGCGCTTAACTCCTTTTATTGTGGTGATTACACCCTCACCGCGTAACATATTTTTATGACCCGTAGCGATACCGAAATGATACAAATAACTTTCATCCGAAAGTATTATTTTGTCGCATTCGTCGACTTTAGCCCACTGATTCAAATATGCCTCGCGCTTGGCTTGGCGCTCCATTTCCACAATAGCGGCAACTTGTTTCACAACACCGTCATAGTCGGGAAAATGAACTTTATATTTATTCATATATTCGACATTTGGTTGCTTGTCTTTGGCAGAGGTCACACCATAACCCGACCAGTTTTTTTGTAGCTGGCAATATGTTTTATTCACATACTTAAAATATGGCTCAATAACCTTTGCCTTAGCGTTCTTTGCGCGTGCTGGCGTTACCTTGCCCGCCATAGCTTCATAAATCGGTGTAAGGGCTTTAAATGCGTACCTATCCGATTGTATTTGGTGTGTACGATACATGTTGCCAAACAATTCGCGTGTATGTTGGGCGGCATTGCGTAACGCGGCTTTAATAAGTTCGGGGGTTTCGTGTGTACCGATGGCATAACCGATCGGATATTTTTTGCAAGGGTCTAATACAATTACCACCGTTGGGCGATGGTGATAGGTTGTTTTTCCGTTCTCGGTACGTTGGTATAATAGTTCAACATCCCAGCCGTCTAGCGTCCAGTAATATAGTGGCATTGTCGGCGCGGTGCGCTTGGCTTGCATTAGTTTGTTGTTATGTAAGGCTGTCGATCCGTGACGACCTGCATACGTTTCCAAATCGTATTTGTCACGATAGTATGCGACCGCGTCGCCCGTGATCTTACGCCAGTTCATCGGCTCGGCAACTTGATTGTAGAAACGGGCTATTTGTGCATTATCTAGGTTTCGCGGGTCGCCCAAAAATTCAATAAGAAAACTTTCTTTATACTCGTCGTTTATAGCGGCGGCATTAGATCGGTCTTTCAGATAGTTCTTATGTATAAGCGTTAGATATTTATCGTCAGCGCCTTTATACTTCAGATACTTGCGTTCTAGGCTTCGAGGGTTGGGCGGTAATGTGTTTTTGTACATCACACCGTTAAGGCTTTGCACCGCCTCGCTTATCATTTCCCACGAGCGGGTTGTCTTGCCACCCATAGCGCGTTTCTTTGCTTGCTTGCTCACGATTAGCGTATGGATCGCATCCAGTATAATAGCGTTATGATAGTACTCTATACGCGTTTCTTTCGGTATGCGTCGCCCGTCGTTCAACTTAAAGTCTTCAAAATAAGCACTAGCGGCGGCGTTACCAGTGATCAACCCCTCTAAGACACTGTATCTCACTTGATCGTAAGGATCACCGCCTATTATTTCTTTTATAGCGTCTTTGATCCGATCGGGCATGCTATCGTAAGCAATCAGCGCGGGTGTGTTACGGCTGGCACGGCGTACTAGTTGAATTTTTTTTCGATTGGTTAAATTTTGATAGTTATTAGATGTAACTATATTATTATCAATCAGCCAACCAGCCTCAAAGCATAATATATTATTGTGATATTCCATTTTCATTTTGTTTTTTGTTTTTTTTTGTGAGTGTGGGCGGAATCGAACCGCCGAGCCTTTGCTATCTCCCGTGCTACCTTTTGCACCACACCCGCCGATCTTACGGTCTACTTTCCAGCGCTATTTGTTTAGTCTCTTCCAGTTGTTTAGTTTCCAGATATGCAGAAAGAAGAAAAAGAAACAAGAGAACCAGTAGCGACAAGCCCATCTTTATTGTTTTCTGTCCCATTGTATTTACTATTTTTGTGTAGTGCTAATTCTGAATATTTCAATCTGAACATTTCTTGATGCTTATCTATCGTTTCTAATTTTTCAATCTGATAATCGGTGAAAAATTGAGTCAACGACATAATTTTTAGCAGTTTCTTTTTTAGCTTTATTTCTCGCTGAATGTAGTAGTTAGGTCGGCGCTTCATTATGCGTCTACATTCGGCTAGTGCTTCGCGTATTTCTATTATTCCGTCGCAAACGTCCGTTAGATCGGTGCAATTGCTTGCGATAGTATAAGCAGATAATTTTTTCATATTATTGTTATTTTTTCGGGTTTTCCGTATTTTTCAATTGCTACTTTCTTGATTCGCTCGTAGGTTGCGCCCTTTCCGCTATTCATTGCGTTTGTTATGGTATTAATATGAATACCTAGCGTTTTAGCTACTTCTTTTTTCCAACCGTGCGGCAAAAATTCGGGTAGAGTTGTTTTTTTTACAATTACTGTTTTTGTCATATCTATTGTTTTAAAAATTTCCTATCTTTACGACGTTGTGAATATTTACAGACGCAAATATATACACAAATTGAGAATTGATGCAATTAATCGATGTTAAAATACACAAATTGAGAATGGTTTTTGATAAAGAATTGATACTTAACAGAATAAAAGAAGCGTATAATTTCAAGAATAGTGCGGAATTAGCCGATTTTCTTGGAATTGCTCGTAATACGTTGACAAATTGGTACAAAAGAAATAGTATAGACTATGATCTTGTATTCTCAAAATGTGAACATCTTAATATTGATTGGCTTATTACAGGAAAAGGGCAAATGTTAAGGGGTGAATACATAAATAGTCCAAACACTTCTTATGTAAGTGAAAATTCACCAGCCGTTTACAAATTAAAGACTGATACAGTTATAGAAACTCAACGAATACCATTATTTGATATACAAGCAAGTGCGGGGCTAACCTCACTCTTTGATACACCAAGCAATCAAATACCTATTGATTTTATATCGATACCTAATGCGCCCAAATGTGATGGGGCGACTTATGTACGGGGTGATAGCATGTACCCAATATTAAAGGCTGGCGATATAGTGTGTTATAAAATGGTAGCAGACATAAGGAATATATTTTGGGGTGAAATGTATTTACTAGATATAGACGTCGAGGGCGATCAGTTCCTAACTTACAAATACATTCAAAAATCTACATTAGGCGACGAATATGTCCGCTTAGTGAGTCAGAACCAACACCACGACCCGAAAGACGAACTAAAAAGCAATATAAAGAAGTTGGCACTGGTAAAGGTGTCTATACGTTACAACACGTTATCATAACGCCGAGAGTAACAACTTTCAAACACAAAAACACAAAAAACCGATCAAAACCCTTTACAGATAAGGCATTCATCCAATATATAAATACTATTTAATATGTATTATGGGGTATTTATAGGCTATTTTTAGTGCTTTTTATATACTTTTTCTGATTTATGGGTGTATGGAAGGCTCACTTATTACCTGTTTTTGAATATGCATTTGAATATGCATTTGAATATGCATTCGTAAATAAAGGGTATTTTTAGGTGTTTTAGCACATTTGTTCAATTACTGTTTAAATAGTGTTTAAACGGCAATTATTTACCTTTTCTTGGCGCTTTGTATCTCTTTATTGGTGCGGTTTTGCAGTGATTAAACACTATAAACAACAAAAGAGGCGTTTAAGCCCCTTTTTATCTATTAGCAATTAACCTCGAATTAACTGGTAATGTACATTTCATTTTTAAAACCACTTGCGCATTATATCGTCAAATCCTTTTATACATGCGCATTTCAAGCGTTTTTATAATTTGCGCGTTTTGTATTTTTCTTTTTACCCCCTATAAGTTATTGCTATATATAAAGTCAATTCTATCTTTTAGATAATAACAATAGGCTATTTTGTTGTTTTTTACATCATCAATATTTACTGTTGTTGGATAAAAAAACGCGAAAAATTGGAATAAATAGCTTGGATTTCCTGTTATCTCACATTTATCAATAATGAAATTATTATCTAATTTTGATAATGTGTAAGTGAAATTTATAGTAGATGGTTTTTCTGATTGAGAATATTTAGATATATATCTTTCTGTCAATATTGTTTTATTGCCTTTATTTGTAAATCTAGGTTCTCCAAAATATAAGTAACCATAATTGTATAATATAATTGAAAAGTAGTCCACTTAGTAATTGAAAAGTATACCACTAAGTGTCTCGGATGAGATTGGCTAAAGATATTTATTCTTCATCAGGTTGTAACATTTTTTTAGTTTCTTTAACTC
>NZ_JAAKEL010000028.1 GCF_011039205.1 Dysgonomonas sp. ZJ279 | reverse complement strand
GAGTTAAAGAAACTAAAAAAATGTTACAACCTGATGAAGAATAAATATCTTTAGCCAATCTCATCCGAGACACTTAGTGGTATACTTTTCAATTACTAAGTGGACTACTTTTCAATTATATTATACAATTTACAGCAAATCTTTATGTAGAAGGTAAACATATTGCTTTTTGTGAGGATGATGGCGATGGAGGATGTGTAAAAATCAATGCAAATGATGGATGCAGATCCTTGCTGGAAGTTGCTGAAAACTATGTGAAGCAGCTTCCCAAGGATACCGAAAATGATCAGAATATAAATCTTGAGCTTTATGTAAGCCGACTCATTTATGAGAATCTAATTGAAGTAGAGTTAAATAAAACGTTGAGAAAGCACGAAAAGGATCATGTCATATATGGAAAAACAAAATTAGATACTGAAAGGATGTACTATATCGGTTCACAAAAGATTAAAATCAGTATTGATAAATTATTGTCAATACCTCAATATAAGGAGAAACTGATTAAAGATATGACGGGACTTATAAAAGAAGGTTTTACAATTTTCAACACAAATATTCCAAAGGAATTGATCGATAGTATTTACACAATTAACAAAAAGTCAAACAATGAAAACAAAAAACAATGAAAATCGAACTAAAAAACATCAAACATTCTGAAGAATTATCGGATGACTCAAACGCATTTTCAGCAAACCTATATGTAAATGGCAAATTTATAGCATTATGTACAGATAATGGAAATGGCGGTGAAATAAATATAAAAGCGAATAAAGGCTGTGAAGCTATTTTACGGGAAGCCGAAGATTTTGCTAAAACCCTACCAAAGAATGAAGAGTATGATTTGGAAATGCATCTGGAGCACGTTATTGGAGGTTTAGTTGAAGATGATCTTTTTAAAAAAGAAGTAAACAAAGCAGTCCGCAAAGAAGAAAAGAAAAATATTGTGTGCGTAAATTCAAAATCAGAACTTAAATTATCGTTTTTTCTAAATTTTAGCAAAGAAAAAATTCCGATACAAACCCTTCTTTTAATACCGGAACAAAAAGTCAGGTTGCAAAAACAGATTACATCGTTAATAGCAGACGGGTATACGATATACAACAAGAATATTCCAAGAGAGATGATTGACGAAGATATCCCTGAACAATAAACTTCTGAATACCATATTTTTTTACCGGATTGAATTTTGATTAAAAATATAAATCCACATTAATGATTAGCTTATGAATTACAATAATAAAACATTTGAAGAATTACAATTGCTTGCTTATGAGTATATACGCAAACATCGCAATACAGGAGGAACAAGTGAATTCGATCATTCGATTAACGATATTTCCAGAGCGAGCATAGTTAAATTTAAGGAACTACATGGCAGATGTTTTCTGGGTAAAATAAATCACTATGAATGTAACCGCAGGAATCCGGATATAAAGCTGATAGAATTTGAAGGACAAAAGATATTCAATTTTGAGTATGGCTTTATGCTTGCCTCAAACGATGAAGAAGTAATCCGTTTGATTAATGAACATAACAAAGAAAGAGAGGTCTTTGATTCAAAAGAAATTATGGATCGAATTATTCAGATTAATAAACGCATACTTGAATTAAAAGGCGATTTTTTAATCTGGTCATAAATAGTATACCAATTATAAACCAATAAATATTACTACCATGCTTTATATCGTAGATAAAGATTCATTCACTGGCTGTATTGTAGCCAGAATGTCAGATGATAAATATATAAATGGTACAGCTTTAAAATTCGAAACCTACAAGCATCAAAAGCAATTACCCGGACTCATTACTGTTACCCTTGAAGAATTTGAGCGAATGCGTGAAGAATATATACTTTCATTGCAAACCGTTTTTAAAGAAATCCAGCAGGCAGAATACTATAATCTAGTAAACACTCTAAAGATTAAGCGACATTCATTAAACCAGAATTTCGCTTTTTTCTTTTTAGAGAGTGATGAGTCTGCTTTCAACGTATATACGCTATGTGTCCGCTATGATAATAAATACTACTGTGCTCAAAAAGACAAGAATCTGACAGAAGAAGAAATTAGATCCTTGATTGACTATCGCAAACAGCTTTTCGTATTTGATGTGGAGTCAGCATCCCATTCAGTCGAACTATTTAATTACTTGGAAGATAACGATATATCCGATATCTTCGATCTCTTTGACTCCAATCCGGACAAGATTAAACTTAATGGAACTGATTTTCCATTTGCCTCTGTTGCAGATAAAAATAACAGATACATTGTATACATTGACATCGAATACAATATAGACCGCAAAGAGCTTGAAAAGATTTTACTTCGTTTCTTTTCAGAAAATATACTTGGATTCTTTGAGAGTAAGTATTCTCAATGGGATGAGTACAAAGAGAAATGTATTGCCTATCGGGATGGTAAAGGCACTAAATATTCAATCTGGCAGTATAGATTTTGATTTGTATATCATTAAATAATGAAAATATTTTGAATAAAATGAAAAGAGTTATTAAATACATAAAATAGGGTATGCAAGAATCTGTTTGAAAACTAAACGCATTCATAAAAGAGAGGGGTATTTTTTTTGTTAGTATATAAATTTTGTGAAAACTAATTTACTTTTTAAATAAAAATACACTGAAATATTTTGTTACTTTAAAAAATATTAATATATTGAGCAATCTAAAATACAAATGGAAGATACTGACTTAGTAGTAAAATATTATGTAAATTACATAATAGTGTTATCAGTTTTGATATTCTTAACAATTTTATTTGGCTTATTAGGTAGAGTGTTGAAATCTATCGGGGAAAATTGACTGATTTCAAGAAAATTAAACCTATAGAACAACGGTACATCATAATTATCAATCTTAACGAGTAGAACACGAAAATTGCAATATTTACTATGAGAAACACAGAAGATAAAACCATTTTTAGCTTATTCCTTTATTTGTTAAATGTAAAGCATACCAATGAATATGCAAACAAACTTTATAATGAACATCCCTATAAATATACTTTGTATGGCTTGTCAAAATTATTATCTGATTACAATATTAAAAATGCAGGAGTAAAACTTAAAGATAAAGAAAACAATATATTTGAAATAGAACCGCCGTTCATCGCTCATGTCGGCAATGGTTTTGTAACAGTCTATAAAATTACAAATACAAATGTATCGTATGTTTGGAATGGTAAAGATATAACGATTCCGATACAAGAGTTTATCAACATGTGGACCGGTGTTATACTGGTAGCCGAACCTGACGGAAATTCAATAGAGCCTCTTTATAAGGAAAACCAAATTAAAAGATTATCGGATATAGCTTTAAAGTGTATCCTTGCCACAGCAGTCACAGTGCTGTTAGTATTAGCTTATTTTGGTAGTTCTTTATTTGATAATCCGGGTGTAGCAATACTTTTGGCACTAAATCTGATGGGTATATATGTCGGCTATCTATTGATTCTTAAACAAATACACATACGCAGTACATATGGAGATAAAGTGTGTTCTTTATTTAAGCATAATGATTGCAATAATATATTAGAATCCAGTGCGGCTAAGATCGGAAATATAATCGGATGGAGTGAAATCGGCTTAGGCTACTTTATTGCTAATATTTTAATTATTCTGTTTTTGCCTCAATTAATAGTTTACACCTCCCTTGTTAATGTCTGTGCGTTACCTTATAGTTTTTGGAGCATCTGGTATCAAAAATATAAAGCCAAACAATGGTGTACATTGTGTTTAATTGTTCAACTGCTTCTGTGGAGTATTTTTTTCATATCCCTGATATCCGGATTCATTCAATTTCCGGAATGGAATATAAAAGATGTATTAATAACAGGATGTATTTATATTATTCCTGTCGTATCAATAGCCTTGCTTTTACCTTTGATAAGCGAAAATAATAAAATAGAACAGATGTCATACGAGATTAATAGTATAAAAGGTACAGATGAGATATTGACTACATTATTGAAAAAACAGCCTTTTTATGAAGTTTCGCAAAGTACATCCGGTATTTTATTTGGAAATCCGGATTCAGATATCTTAATTACAATTTTAACCAATCCACATTGTAATCCCTGTGCAAAAATGCATACTCGTGTAGAAGGCTTGTTACAAGAATCAGGTAATAAAATATGTGTGCAATATATATTTTCGTCATTTACCCCTGATTTAGTTCCAAGCAATAAATTCCTTATTTCTACATATTATAATAAAAACGAGCAGGAAGTCAAAGATATCTTTAATAAATGGTTTACCGTCGGTAAACATAAAAAAGAAGCATTTTTTTCAACATATAAAATAAATTCCAAAGAGGCAGATATTGAAGTGGAATTTGAAAAACACGAAGCCTGGAAGCGACAAACAGGACTTCGGGCAACACCTACCGTTTTAGTGAATGGTTACAAACTTCCGGATAATTATAAAATTGAAGATTTAAGATATTTTTCAAAACTCGATTTATAAATCAGAAGCTATTGTTAAGTTGCAGGGCAGTAGTTGATAAATAAGCGATTTTATCGGAAACATCTGCAATTAAATTTAATATTTATTATTATGAAAAATTTTAGTAAACTAAAAATGAATGATGCTTCATTTATCGAAGAAGATGAAATGAAGCACATTGTCGGTGGAGCTTCCGGAGGAGGCTGTAGTGCATATCTATGTAAATCGGATTCCAATTGTCCTCCAGCCATTAGCGGACTATCGCATTGTACTAAGTGTTACCACGCCTCAAATGCAAGTGTTTGCGGTTAATAAAAATTAGGTATTCCGGAGAAGTCGTGAAAAATAATTCATTTCTTCTCCGGGTTATAAGTTAATGTACTCAATTTTCAGAACAGTATATCGTGCCCTATCGTGAGGTAAGAATTTTATTATTAATTAACTACCTAATAATTGAGATCACTGATGAAGATATTTTTTTTAATTTTTATGAGCTTTTACATTTCATTAGCTCATGGACAAAATATAAAAGGGGAATTTGTATTGAATGGACATGTTAGTTCTGTTAATAAGGGTCAAGTTTTTTTAACTTACTCTTTATGTAAGGAAGACAGATATGTCACAATTACTGATTCTTTAAAGATAGATAATGGATTATTTTCATTTAGAGGAATGATTAACGAGCCTCGAAAAGCACGATTGAAGATTAATTCAGAAGAAATTTCATTTTGGATTGAGCCCGCTTATATGGACTTAACGTGGGATATGAATTTGTCGGAACAATTTGAACTAAAAGGTTCATTAACCAATGAGGAAGATCGGTTTTTATCAGAACATTTCAATCAATTATCTGCTGAATTGTCAGAGTACGGATCTAAATTAAAAGAATTGCAGTTACGTAAGGATTCGATACCGGATGACGCCGATTTAAATCATATGATTGATATGCTATATCAAAATACAGATTCACTGCTTGAAACGCAGCAGATGGCAGGTATACATTACAGGTCGGTAAATCCCAACTCCTTCTTCATCGTCTCTACGATAGAACTTGCTCTAAAAGGATTTCCGGCGAAATGGCTTCCCGTAGAAACCGCTAAAGAAATCTATAATAGTTTATCTGATGAGCTTAAAGATTCCCCGACAGGGAGAAGGGTCGATATAATACTTTCAAACGCTGTTAATACTCAAATAGGAAAATTTGCACCTGATTTTAACGTTCCCGATATTAATGGGAACTATGTGAAACTTTCTCAATTCAGGGGGGATAATTATGTATTTATCGATGCCTGGGCAAGCTGGTGTGGCCCTTGCGTGCAGAGTATGCCTCACATGAAAGGTTTGTATGAAAAATATAAGGGTAAAGGACTGGTAATTATAGCAGTTTCAAGAGATAGTGATAAAGTTACCTGGAAGAATGCAATTAACAAATATGGAATTTCAGACTTTAATAATGTTTTGGCGGAACAGGAACCCGGATCATGGATGTCAGGTTATTTTAATGAAGATGATATATTGAATAAATATCCCATAATGAGTATTCCCCGTTATTTTTTTATTGACAAAAATGGTGTCGTTATAGGACGATGGGAAGAATATTCTCAAGAGAATATGGACGCAATCGACCTCATTTTTAAACAATCATTCGAGCCTGAATTGACAGATGCTGATGGATTGTAATATATGAAGTATAAAGAAACTTTAGATGATATCATTTTAATAAATGAAAACTATGAATAGCAATAAAACAATTCCACATATTATCCATCAAATATGGTCAGGTGATCAAATACCCTTGCCTAATGTTTTTAAAAAATTAAGTGAATCATGGAAAAGCGATTATCCGACCTGGAAATATGAATTTTGGGATACGGAAAGGATCGATAATTTTATAATAGAATACTACCCTCATTATCTGGATATTTATAGAAGATATCCCTACAATATCCAACGCTGGGATACCATACGCTACCTCATATTGAATAAATTGGGAGGTATGTATGTCGACTTTGATTACGAATCTGTAAAACCTCTGGATGAGCTTCTGGAAGGTAAAACCTGTTGTTTTTCATTAGAGCAATCTTCTAAAACAGATACACAGGAAGACAAAAGAATATTTAATAACGCATTAATGGCTTGCGTTGCGGAACATCCTTTTATGAAAAAAACAATTGAAGCGGTTTTCAGGAATGAAATTCTGGAATATAATCCCATTCCCAAATTTGACTGTGTTTTTAATACAACAGGCCCATGGAAGTTAGTTAGTCTTTACCGAAACTTAACACAAGAGGAAAAGAATGACATCTACCTTATCCCTGCTAAATATGTAACCCCATTTAATGGTTCTCAGGCACGGAATTTTGTACAAGGAGAAAGGACACAAGAATTAAATGATTGTCTGGAAGAAGCATATGCAGTTCATTACTTTTCCAGTATCTGGGTAAAGGACGAACTGTGAGCCAAACCTATTCATTAAATTAGTGTGCTCCTGCGGGGTGGCGGATCGTTCCTTCCTATTATGTCAATATATTCTCATTATACATTATAGATATTATTATTAAAATAAAATATTCACAATTTCTTATAAATTTAATAAGTACAATGTATGTTTCAGACTTTATGACAATAGTTCTTGGTATGTTATAAGATAAACTATGTAGAATACTTTATAGGTTTAGTTATCGATATTAAATAAATCATTGCAAAATTACAGGGCAATGGGCAGTAAACTGATCATTTACTGAAGAAATTCTGTAATGTAAATCCAATTTTTTTTATTATGAAAAAGTTAACTAAAATCGAATTGGCGGAAGATGCTACTATTATGAGTGAAAAAGAGATGAAAGACCTTAAAGGTGGTTTTGATTGCGGTTCCGGTCAAAACTATTACACCGGCTCTTGTACTGACGGAACAGGATTCTCTATATGTGCATCAAGTTATGGAGAAGCGTTTTCTATCGGAAGCGGCTTTTGTACCGGTAATTAACTAAAATAATTTAGACCAATGTATTACCAAATAGTACATTGGTCTTTTATAAGTATTAAGTTTATGAAAAGGATTTTGTTTTATTTACTACTATTTCCATTTCTTGCTTCTTGTCAGAAACAGGCTGATATCAGGACATTGACCGTTACTATGGACAGTTCTATTAATAGTGAATCTCAGTGGGTGTATTGGATCTCATTATATGGAAATGAGTTTAATATAATCGATTCCTGTTTTATAGAGAAAGGGCAAAGAGAATTTGTATTAAAAGACACCCTTATGAACGATTCTGTATCCCTTACAGAATTGATATTTTCAGGAATATTGCTTCCCTGGGAGCGGTCAAGTATTCAGGTAGACAAAGCTGACCGGGATATAAGGATAGAGAATTTGACTTCTAATGGACTTTATGTAGAAGGTACGACCCTTACAGGAGCGTTAGCTCAAACCGAAGCACGTGATTTATCTTTTAAGACTAAAGCCTTAAATAAAAAAATTTCTGATTTAAAAGATGACTTGATGAGTTCAGACTATAACGATACTATAACTATAAACCAGATAACAAAAAAACTATTATCTACAGAAAAATATCTGGCTACGGATTTTATAATAAACCAGTTTGATTCCGTCAAATCTACAACTACAATTGGATACCTGATCATGTATTTATCCCATCGGGTAGGGAAAGGGGAGATTTCCCGTGAAGTAGCGGACAGTATAGCCAGCATCTTGAAACAACGATATCCTGATGATGTACAGGTTTCAGAAGCTATTCGAACGTATATCCATAGGAAAGTGGTACCTCCTCCTAGTTTAAGGAGCGAGAACTGGCTAAAGAGAAGAAACGATATAAGGTATACTTCTTATAATAAAGACACGTATAAATTACAAGACGGCAATGTCTCTTTAGCAAGCCGATCGTCAAAACCTCCGGGAATGTATCGGGCAGAAGCTGACAGCAGTAATGTCCCGGTATATAAGCTGGGATCTAAGATAGGGCATTTGAAATTGAAAGATACTTTACATAAGCTGGCGTCTTTAAGTGATATTAATACGGATTATATTTTTATAGATTTCTGGGCAGCATGGTGTGGACCCTGCGTTCAAGAGATTCCCCATTTAATAAAAGTGCATAATAAATATAAAAACAATTTATCCGTATATGCCATCTCTTTGGATAATAATGAACGGGAATGGCGTACAGCTATCGAGAAATATAAAAGCCGTCAGTTTATCAATGTTTATGCCGGAAGCTGGGCAAATGAAGATGCCCGTCTGATTACTAACAGTTTCGGTGTAACAGCTATCCCTTCCAATTTTCTACTTGATAAAAACAGGCGTATAATAGCAACGGATCTTAAAAGTAATGAATTAGAGACAAAACTGTTTCAATTATTAAAATATTAAAAAGATAGTTTTCTGAAATACAACAATCAAAAAATGCAAAATAGCTCTCCTTACTAAAAACAATTAGATTCAATGAACTAATGTCCTGTTTGTGCATTGGTAGCAGAATCGCTGTGTTGTCTGTTATGACTATTAAAAATAGAGAATTATAAAAAAATATATTGAACCGGAAGGATAAAAAAATATCTTGTTATATAATGGAAAATTGCGTTGCCTTACTTTATCTACATGTAAACGGAAATGGATAATAAGAATCAATATTTTCTTATTTAAGCTATTATTTATTCAGAAAATGTAGATTTACTAAAATGAGTTTAAAAGTAATATAGGAAACATGAGAATTAAATCTAAAGATGAAAAGCCTATTGGTTATTCTGTAATAATGCCGACTTACAACCAATCGTCATTTATCAGAAGAGCTATATTTAGCCTAATTGAACAGACTTATAAGAATTGGGAACTTATTATTATTAATGACGGAAGCTCAGACGATACAGAAGAATGTATAAATGATTTTATAATAAACCATCCTCAGATTAGGTATATAAAGAATCAATGCAATATGGGATTAGGTTATGCAATAAACCAAGGTTTAAATATTGCAAAATATGACTATATAGCTTATTTACCATCCGATGATATATATTACAAAGATCATCTAAGTTCTTTTACAGATAAATTTAATCAATCAAAAGATACTTCATTAGTGTTTAGCGGTCTTAGGTTCGGAAATATAGATTCCTTATATCCATATAAAAATACATACGAATCAAACCATATAAGGCCCGATCATTGTTTGCAACTTGTTCAAACCGCCCATAGAAAAACCGCCCATAGATGGCTTGAGCGTAAAGAATGGATTACAGATGATTTATTTCTGATGTTCTGGAATAAATTAATTAATACCGGGTCATTTGTATCAACAGGTATAATAACATGCTTCTGGACAAATCATCCACACCAACACCACAGAATCGCCGGCGAAAGATACGGAGGGGGATTAAATGCATATAGGAGCTATTATAAAGTAGTGAATCCTTTACGAATGAGGCTCTCTAAGTATAAATTTATCGATGAAGAAAAGATCTATGCTCCCTTCCGGAAAAGTATCACAAAGAAAAAACGACTAAAAATACTCCTTGTCGGGGAATTGGCATATAACCCGGAAAGAATCTATGCATTAGAAGAGTATGGCCATGTATTATATGGTTTATGGGTTAGAAAACCGGAATTTACATTTACTAATGTAGGGCATTTGCCTTTTGGTAATGTAGAAGATATCCCATACGATAACTGGAGAGAAACAGTTTCAAAGATAAAGCCTGACATTATATATGCTTTAGCTAATTGGGATGGAGTAGAAATTGCTCACGAAGTCTTAAAGTCTAAACTTTCAATTCCCTTTGTATGGCATTTCAAAGAAAGTCCTATTGCATGTATGAAAAATGGTACATGGAAAGAGTTATACGAATTGTATAAATATGCCGACGGGAAAATCTTTATAAACAAAATGATGAAAAGATGGTATGAATTATTTGTACCTTCCTCTGAAAATTCTTTTATTTTAGATCTGGATATGCCCAAGAGAGATTGTTTTAATAATGATTTTTCAACAAAAATATCAGCAACTGATAAAGGTAGTATACATACTGTTGTTGCAGGGCGAATAATCGGAATTACTGAAACTGATATAGCTGCCCTGTCAAATCAAAATATTCATGTCCATTTGTATTCTGAGAATGAACATCATCGATATGATGCCCCTAACCAACTCATAAAAAAAATGGCACCAGACCATTTTCATATTCATACTCATGTCTCGAGCAGTGATTGGGTAAAGGAATTTTCAAAATATGATGCCGGTTGGTTACATTGTTTTAACAGTTGTAACGAAGGCAATTTATTACAAACAACCTGGGACGATTTAAATATTCCTGCTCGCATTTATACTTTAGTCGCAGCAGGAATACCTTCATTACAAAAGGATAATACAGGCCATTTTGTTGCAATGCAAAATCTGGTAAAAGATCTTAATATTGGTATGTTCTATAAAAACATCAGCGATCTGGCAATGAGTCTAAGAGAGAAAAACACATTGGAGGACCTTAATAAAAGTATTATGAAATGTAGAGATGAGTTTACCTTTGATTATCATGTTGAAAGGCTTTCGGATTTCTTTTACAAAATAATGGAAAACAGCAAATAATAAAAAATATTTCTTATGTCTAAATATGATTTCTTATTAGTTGGAGCAGGGCTTTTTAATGCTGTTTTTGCCATAGAAGCGGCAAAAGAAGGGAAGCGATGTCTTGTAGTAGAACAAAGATCTCATATTGGTGGAAATTTATACTGCGAGAATATTGCTGGGATTAATGTTCATATGCATGGAGCCCACATTTTTCATACAGATAATGAAAGTATTTGGAATTATATGCAGGAATTATGTAGTTTCAACCACTATGTCAACTCTCCTTTGGCTAAATATAAAGATGAGCTTTATAATCTGCCTTTTAATATGAACACGTTCTATCAATTATGGAAGACAATAACGCCTGCGGATGCCTTGAAAAAAATCGAATCCCAATGTCTTAAAATTGATAATCCTAAAAACTTTGAAGAACAGGCCCTATGTTTAGTCGGTTATGATATTTATAATAAGCTGATAAAAGGATATACTGAAAAGCAGTGGGGGAAAAAGACCAGAGATTTACCTGCTTTTATAATAAAGCGAATACCTCTAAGATTCTCATTCAATAACAACTATTTTAATGATCCCTATCAGGGAATACCTGTAGGTGGGTATAACCCTATTTTTAAAAAATGTTTTTCAAAAGCAGATACTTTACTGGATACTAATTTTCTTTTAAATAGGGAATTGTCTGACATGGCAAAGACTGTAATTTATACAGGTATGATTGATCAATATTTCGATTATTGTTATGGAGCATTGGAGTACAGGTCTCTACGTTTTGAACACCAACAATTTTCAAGGAAATGCTGTAATTAACTATACTGATATAGAAACACCTTTCACTCGAATTATAGAACATAAACATTTTGAATTTGGACAGCAAGAAAAAACAGTTATATCTATAGAATATCCCCAGTTATGGAAAGAGGAAACAGAACCTTATTATCCGGTTAACACTGATCAAAATAATCAGATTCTTGACAAATATATGCAAAAGGCTAATTTTGAGAAGAATGTCTTTTTTGGAGGACGGTTAGGTTCATATAAATATTATAATATGGATCAGATTGTATCTGAATCATTAAAACTATATGCAAAGGTTAACAATAAAATATAAAAAGATATATGGAAGGATTTTCAATTATTATGCCAACCTACAACCAAGCGTCCTATATCAGACGGGCAATAAAGAGCCTGTTTAACCAAACTTATAGCGATTGGGAGCTAATAATAATTAATGATGGCTCTACAGATACTACTCGTGATTTTATACTGGAATATTTACAAACTGACAGGATATCATATATAGAGAACTCTGAAAACAAAGGATTAGGTTACGCACTAAATCAAGGCTTAGATATTGCAAAATACAAGTATATAGCCTATTTGCCATCCGATGACTTTTATTTTGAAAATCATTTGAAAGTATTATACCAGGAGTTAAAGAAGTCTGATGATATTGTCCTGGTATATGCAAAGACTCAATCAGAAGTTAAAGATTCGATTTTCAATACTGTGAATGAAACGACTAACGGACTATTTAATTTTCAGAGCCTCCAATTAGTTCAAACTGCACATAAAAAAACAGATGACCGCTGGATCACAAGGGATGAATGGGTATCAGGGAATCTATTTGATTTATTCTGGCATAAATTAATATCCAATGGTATTTTTAAATATATAAATGATGAAACTTCAAATTGGACTATACATCCCTATCAGCACCATAAACTTGTTGATGAAAATAACGGAGGAGGATTGAACCTATACAGACAGTATTATAACGTGCAGGAACCTATAAAAATGAAAGTTTCAAAATATAAATTTATCGATGAAGAAAAAGCCTATAAAAAATATCGTCCTATAAATGTTGTTCGCGAAGAAAAGAATCCCCTGAAAATACTTATAGTCGGTGAGTTATCTTATAATCCGGAAAGAATCTATGCATTAGAGGAGTTAGGGCATACACTATATGGTTTATGGGTAACACCCCCTCATTTTAGTTTTTCTACTGTAGGACATCTACCGTTTGGAAATGTAATTGACATACCCTATGACAATTGGGAGAAGACAATAAAAGAAATAAAACCGGATATTATCTATGCTACCCTTAATTTTGGAGCCGTAAAAATTGCACATGAAGTCCTAAGAAAGAATTTAGGAATTCCGTTTGTATGGCATTTTAAAGAAGGCCCTTTTCTTTGTCGCCAATACGGAATGTGGGATCAACTTACTGAATTATATTATCAGGCAGACGGTAAAATTTATATAAATCCTGAAATAAAACAATGGTATGAACAGTTTATTCCCCAAACGGGTTTATCATACATTCTGGATGGAGACCTTCCTCAACAGGATTCCTTCACAAACGATTTTTCTCCTCGTATTTCAACATTTGACGGAGAAATACATACAGTTGTACCCGGTAGAATTATTGGTATAGAGACAGAAGATATTGAAAATCTGGCTCAAAACAATATACATTTACATGTATATATTGAAAATTACTATGAAAAAAGAGAAGCTTATAATAAAGAAGCTTTAAAAATTGCCCCTGATCATTTTCACTTACACCCTCATTGCGCATCAGACAAGTGGGTGGAAGAATTCTCTAAATATGATGCCGGATGGTTACATTGTTTCGATAGTCAAAACAATGGAATATTAATGAACGCCGGCTGGAACGATTTAAATATGCCGGCACGTATGAACACTCTTGCAGCAGCAGGTTTACCTATGATTCAAAAGAATAATCAGAATCATATTGTGGCTATGCAATCACATATAAAAAATCACAAATTAGGTCTTTTTTTTGATACTTACGAAGAATTGGCAAATCAACTCAAAGATGAAAAACTTATGACCACATTGAGAACAAATGTTTATAATCACAGGTTGAAATTCAGCTTTGATTATCATGTTCCAGATCTTATTGATTTTTTTAGAAAAGTTATTGAATCAAAAAAACACATAAAAAATTAATACTATGTATAACAGTATTTTAAGACAAATAGCCAATACTATTTATATAAATGTCCAAAATGTAGAGTATTTAGGTTTATTAAAAGGAAAATTTGGAATAGCACTTTTTTTTTATCATTATGCACGCTACTCTGGTAATAACATATATTCTGAATTCTCTGATGACTGTATTGAGAATATTTTCACTCAATTGAATCAAAATACCCCCAAAGATTTTTCGAATGGATTATGCGGTATAGGTTGGGGTATTGATTACTTGATAAAAAATAATTTTATAGAAGCAGAGAGTGATATTCTGGCAGAGGTAGATTTGAACGTTAAAAAAATGGGACTAAATGATTTTAAATCAGATTTAGATGCGGAAATTAATTTCTTCTCGAAAGGCTTATATATTCTTCAGCGAGAAGATATCGAATCTATCCGGGAGACTATTCTTTTGTGTAAAGACTTTCTTCATGAAAATAAGAATTTATTATCATTGGCTTATTTAAATTCTGTAATTTATTTTATAGTTAAATCAATCAGTCTCAATATTGAACCGGAGCAGTGTAAAGAGTTATTGGACAGGCTATATATTTATATTGCAGATATTATAAATAATAAAAAATATATTGATGCTGAAATTGCTTTGTTAAGAAGGTATATTAATGAATTTGACTGCTCTGAAAGAGTAAAGCAATGGCAAGATCTCTTACCTGGCGAAAATATTCACTTAAATATATTGGGCAGAAGTTGGACCAATTTAATCTACCCTTTTAGTAATATCTTTGAAGAAACAATGATCGATCCCATAATTCTAGAAGAGCTACTTAAAACAAAAATACAAGAATTAGAATCGTCTGACCTTTCAGTTTATAATGGATTAGCCGGGTTAGGTATTGAACTGATAAGAATAAGTCAAATCTACGGTAATTGATTTTGCGTAAAGAATAGCTTATGTATTGAAAGTTTAGGAAATCCTATGCCCGTTGTGCAATACTATTAAAAAAGCAATTTATTTTGTTTGTAAGTAAATGCTTGAATGACAACTACTTTAGCTTATGAGATAATTTGTTTGTTCACATTTCTTTTATTGATATTAATTGTGTTAATTATTAATAAAAATAAATTTATATTAATTAAACTATTTTTGTCTTTTAAGTAAATATGTTAACTTTATAGGGGCTAATATTGATGTTTTTTCATTAATGAAAATTGTATTTCAATAAAAGTGCTTTGGCGTAAAGGTTAAACTGCGCCCAAATTTTTAAATGATGTTTAATGTGATCAATCTTATTTTTTGATTTGCGTCTTTATAATATTAAAGATTATTATTGAATAGACTATACCGAAAACAATCAAGGTACCTGAAAAAATGATGTTAATATATTTAATGTATTAATACTAGTTAGTTTAAATTTATAAATTAACACACTTATAAAGATGAAAAAAAGTATTATTTTAATTTTTGCTTTATTTATTCAAATTTATGGATATACTCAAAGTAATAACATAAGTTATCCACAGATTAATACTCAACAAGACAAGCTCTTTGGATTAAGTAAAGTTTGGTCTGAAATAAAATACAACTTTGTAAATATAGATCGGATAGATTTTGATTTAGATAGTTTATATAATTCAACAATCCCCATAATTTTAAATACAACTAATGATATTGAATACTATGATGCCTTACAACGGTTTATAGCTTCATTTAATGACGGACACACCGAACTTATCGAAAGGACTTATGGTTGGAATGAGTATAATGATTACATTCCTGCCAATGTTACAGATATAGATGGAAAAATTTATTTTACAACAATTAGAAAGAATGCAGGTATAGATTCTACTCTTTTAGGAGCTGAAATTCTTGAAATAGAGGATATCCCTGTAAAAAAATACATTGAACAATATGTTTATCCTGATATTTCTGCATCAACGGACAATCATAGATGGTTTCAATCTATTTCAAAATTACTAAGTGGCCGGAAAGACACATACTTAAAAGGAAGGGCAAGAAAAGTAGATGGTAGTATTGTAAATTTTTCCATAGAAAGAAATGGAGAAACGACTCGAACCCCAAATGATTCATATTGGGTATGGGCTAAGGAAACTAAGCAGCAGAATAGAAGCAGGATAAACCTTACGTGGGATGGTGAAATTGCCATATTGAATATAAGAGCCTTTTGGCCGGAAACACTATGTACGGAAATAGATTCATTAGCATCACTGGTAAACGAAAAAGCCAAAGGACTGGTTATTGATTTAAGAGCTAATGGTGGCGGTTCTAGCAATGTCGCTGAGCATTTACAAATGTATTTGGAGCATAATAGAACGTTCTTGTCTTTTGGTTCACAGACGAGAATTAATGATAGTTATGGTAGGTCTCAAGGGAATTATCGCGATGAATACAAAGACTTTTATTTAGGAAAAGCATACAAAGAAAACAACCCTGATACAATAATTGTAGATAAAAAAATAAAACCATTTGATTGTCCTGTTATAATTCTGATAGGTAAGTATACTTTTTCTGCCGCAGAAGACTTTTTGGTAAATATTTATGAGGTTCCCAATAGGCCACTATTAATAGGTGAACCGACAGGTGGTTCTACAGGTGCACCCTTAATGGTGCCGCTTCCTCACGGAGCGTTGGCGAGAATCTGTTCTCTTCGGATTTTATTTCCATATTCTGGTAAACCTTTCGTAGGAAAAGGTATTCAACCAGATATTATAACTAAACAAAACGTGTCTGATTTTTTGAATGGGAAAGATACTGTTTTAGATACTGCAATGAAATATTTTAACAGTAAGAATTAATCTGGCTTTTAATTCTTTTTAGAGATAATAGATAGAGCGTTCTGTAAATATATTTAACATTAAAATCAAAAAACATGAAAAAGTTTAAAAAACTGGAATTACACAAGGAGTTGTTAACAAATGACGAGCTTAAACAACTAAAAGGAGGCGATAAAAATATTAATAAAGTTTCGTCATGTAGTTGTACCTTTTATGATGCCCCATCATATACCAATAAGAATACAGTAGGCGGCTGTAGTTGCACATGTGTAGGATATTAAAAAGTTTATGATTATGAAAAGAATTAAAAAAATTAAACTAGAGGAAGTTCTATTATCACAAGAAGAACTCAAACAACTAAGAGGTGGTGATATGAACAAAAATATTGCTTCCGGATGCAATTGTAAATTCTATAATGGACCATCATTGACGAATTATAATAGTGTCGAAGGTTGTGCTTGTACATGTGTATATTAATTCCTTAAAAAATTATGAAAAAAATTAATAGAATCAAACTCGATGAAACAGTGTTGAGTCCAAATGAACTCAAGCAATTAAAAGGAGGTCGTGATGTAGTGAATAGTAACCGTTCACATACATGTTCTTGTACATTTTATAACGCTCCATCTGCTACATCTAATCAGAATGATGTAATTGGGTGCTCTTGCACTTGCACTTACTGATAAAGATTATGACGAGAAGGGAGAGTAGCAATATTCTCCTTTCTTATAAATACATAACATAACTTATAATACTATGAAAAAATATACTCTAAGCCAATATAACTGTATAAAAAAAATTGGAGATACAACTGTTGGTGTCAACCTCTTAAAACAGTTGTTATTTTCAATTGATTGTGCAAAGCATCAAGAATTGATGGATTATTCAGATGACTTAGAACAATTACAAATAAAAAACTCTGTTTTTTTCAATACAATGTATAAATTAGGTGTTATACAGGATACTCATTTGGACAAAACAGCGAATCAATCTTTACTTTTAAAGAACCGTATGTATATTTTCAATTCCGAAGAATACCGGCTTACAATTAATCCTACTTTAAATTGTAATTTTAACTGTTGGTACTGTTATGAAACACATTCTAAAAAAAGGATGAATAAATCTATAATTTCAAACACTTTACAGTATATTCAGAATTTGGTTGAGCAAAAACGAATGACTGTATTCTACTTAGATTGGTTTGGTGGAGAACCTCTGTTGTGTTATAAAACAGTTATGAAAACTTTGGCTGTGGAAGCAAAGAAAATATGTGAAAATAGTGGTATATTATTTGAATCAGGAATTACTACAAATGGGTATCTTATCAATGAAGAAATCATTACATTTTTTAAAGAAATAAATATGCAATCTCTGCAAATTACCTTAGATGGTAAACGAGAAGTCCACAATACCATCCGATTTCAGAATAATAACCATAATTCATATGATAAAATTATTCAGAATATTATATTATTAGCAGAAAGATTAGAGCCTAAAAACCTTGCTGTAAGAATAAATTTCACAATGGATTCGTTTTACGACATTACTTCTATAATTGACTCTTTCCCTCTATCTGTTAGAAATAAAATAACGATACTCTTACAGCAAGTTTGGCAAGATAAAGATAAAGACAAATTAGATATAAAGGAGTTTGAAGAGGCTAAATTGACTTTTGAAAAGGCCGGTTTTAGAGTTGAAAAAAACATACTCAATTGTGCCGGTTATACTTGTTATGCTGACAAATTTAAACAAGCTGTTATTAATTATGACGGAAGAGTTTTTAAATGTACAGCCAGAAATTTTGAAAAAGAAAAAGAAGACGGAGTTTTGACAGAAGATGGACAGATCATGTGGCATAACGATAAATTACCGATTAAAATAGCCAAAGCAACATTTGAAAATGATATTTGTATGAACTGTAAATATTTACCTGTGTGTTTTGCACCTTGCAGTCAAAAAATGTATCAGGTCCATCGAGGAGATGACTTTAATAAGTATTGTTTTAAAGCCGGAATAGAGATTACTCTTGATTATATTATGACAGAGTTTGAAAAATCAGGTAAAGCATTAGCTCCACTTTTAAATTACAGATGAAAATTAAAAATTTCCCTTCATACCGTCAATTAGATTCGATGGATTGCGGTCCTACGTGTTTGCGAATGATAGCCAAATACTATGGACGCAGTTTCTCTGTGCAGTATTTGCGTGAAAAGAGTTTTATAACCCGCGAAGGTGTATCCATGTTGGGAATCAGTGATGCTGCCGAAGCAATTGGCTTCAGGACTAACGGCATAAAAACGACTTTCGATCAACTAGTAAACGAAAAACCATTTCCCTGCGTTTTACATTGGAACCAAAATCACTTTGTAGTCTGTTACGACATTAAAAAGAAAGGAAGTGAATACATAATTAAAATTTCAGACCCGGCAGGAGAAAAATATATTTTAAATGAAAAAGAATTCCTCAAATGCTGGATCACATCACGCCTGACAGGAGAAGATATAGGTACAGCTTTAATCTTAGAACCTACTCCCGATTTTTACATCCATGACGATGGATTGGAAAATTCCGGTAAAAGCATAAGCTATTTTTTGCGTTACCTGAAGCCCTACAGATCACAAGTTATACAATTGATTATCGGATTACTAGTAGGTAGTGTCCTCTCGTTGATACTGCCTTTCCTGACACAAGCAGTAGTAGATCAGGGTATCGGTAACAGTAACCTAAGTTTTATAACATTAGTATTAATCGCTCAATTGATACTATTTGTCACACAACTTACAGTAGAGTTTATCCGCAACTGGATTACACTTCATGTCAACAGCCGTATCAGCATATCTTTAATATCAGACTTCCTCGCTAAATTGATGAAACTGCCCCTTCGTTTCTTCGATACAAAGAATGTGGGAGATATCATGCAACGTATCGGAGACAATGACCGGATCAAATCTTTTTTGACCGGATCTACACTGACTACCTTATTTTCATTTGTCAACTTCATCATATTTGGGGCTATACTAGCCTATTACAATCTTACGATACTGGGCGTATTCATATTGGGCAATGCATTATATATTGGATGGATATTATTATTTCTGCGTTACCGCCGCAAATTAGATATGGCACGCTTCTCGCAGGCATCGGCAGAACAAAGCAACCTTGTACAAATAGTAACGGGAATGCAGGAAATAAAGCTCAATAACTGCGAAAAGCAGCAACGCTGGAAATGGGAACGAATACAAATAAAGCTCTTTAAGATCAGCATCAAAGGCCTTGCTTTAGGACAATATCAGCAAATGGGTTCGGTCTTCTTCAGCCAAACAACTTCTCTGTTTATTTCGTTTATCGCAGCCCGTTCCGTAATAGAAGGAAGCATGACACTGGGTATGATGATGGCTGTAAGCTATATTATAGGACAGCTGTCGGGACCTGTCGGTCAAGTTATAGGCTTCGTACAAGCAGCACAAGATGCTAAAATAAGCCTCGACAGGCTAAATGAAATCCACAATAAAGACGATGAAGAGCAAGGCATAGAATCGCAAATAACTGAGCTGCCAACAGAAAAAACAATCCACATAAAGGATTTGTACTTCAGCTACGACGGAGCCGATAGAGACTATGTTTTGAACGGAATTAACCTGACTATACCAGAGAACAAAGTGACTGCGATAGTTGGAGCAAGCGGAAGTGGTAAGACTACTCTGATAAAGCTTTTGTTAGCTTTCTATCAGCCCAATAAAGGAAAAATTAAGATAAATGACCTCATTCTTGACGACATTAACCCGCACCTGTGGCGTCAAAAATCAGGAGCTGTCATGCAGGACGGGTTTATCTTTTCGGATACTATTGCCAATAATATTGCAGTAGGCGAAGATATTATAGATAAGGAAAAATTACTTCATTCTGTAGAAGTGGCTAATATCAAAGAATTTATAGAATCACTGCCTCTTAAATACAATACAAAAATAGGAATGGAAGGAAACGGTATCAGTCAAGGACAACGGCAACGTCTTTTAATAGCAAGAGCCGTATATAAGAACCCGGACTTTTTGTATTTTGATGAAGCGACTAACGCTTTAGATGCAAATAATGAAAGAATAATATTAGATAACTTAAATCAATTTTACAAAGGTAAGACAGTTATTATTGTAGCCCACCGTTTAAGTACAGTACAAAATGCAGATAATATTGTCGTTATGGAAAAGGGTGAAATACTCGAAGAGGGTACACACAAAGAGTTGACAGAGAAAAAAGGGGTTTATTACACTTTGGTGAAAAATCAATTGGAGTTGGGCATGTAAAGAAGATATGATGGATAAAGGACAAAATAATATAAAAAGTTTAGACGGAGTAAAAGATACACCTGAATCTGAAAAATCAAAAAGAAGTTGTGGTTTTACGCTAGTTGAGGCTTCAAAGAGCGATTCCAAAATAGAACTAAGAAGTGAAGAGTTCCAGGAAGTATTGGGGCATGTCCCTTCATGGATACTCAGGCGAGGCATTACGATAATTGCTATTATAATCGTAATCATCCTGATAGGTAGTGCAGTTTTCAAATATCCAGACATTATAACTACCTCGATGACCCTTACCGGAAGTACTCCGGTAGCGTCAATGATTGCCCGCACTTCAGGCAAAATACAGGAATTAAAAATTCAGGACAAGCAGACTATGAAAGCAGGAGGTTACATGGCAATCATAGAAAATCCGGCAAATACAAACGATATACAAACCCTGAAACTATATCTCAGTCAATTAAACATAAATGTAGACACAATTTTATCCCTGCCTCCTAAAGATCTAAATTTAGGTTCAATACAACCTCTATATTCTAATTTTTATATCACTCTTTTTAATTACCATGAATTCAAACGCTTACAGTATTATACCCAAAAGATTGATTTCATGAAAGAACGGATTAGCCAATATCAGGAGTATTATAACAATATGATAGGTCAAAAAGCAATAGTTAAAGAACAATTCCAACTCAATCGGAATCAATATCAACGTGATTCCCTCCTAAATAAACGGGGAGTCATCTCGCCAGAAGAATTGGAATCTTCAAAAAACAAATACCTACAAGGCTATCTTTCTTTAGAAAATATGCAATCAACCATACAAAATACGGAAATGCAAATTACCCAAATGGAGGAAAATCTACTAGACATAGAATACCAATATCAGGATAAAAAGAATACATTAGAAACCCAGTTGAAAACATTTATTACCCAATTATTAATGGAAATACAAACATGGGAGTTAAATTACGTTCTTATTTCTCCGATAGGGGGGCAGGTCACATTTACCAATTATTGGACAAAGAATCAAAATGTGACTGCCGGTGAAACCGTGTTCACGGTTATACCTGATAACAATAAGGAAATCGTAGGAAAAGCCCAAATGCCAATGACACGTTCTGGCAAAGTAAAACCCGGACAAAAAGTTAATATTCGCTTTGCAAATTTTCCAGATAATGAATATGGTATTATCAAAGGAAGAGTGAAAAATATATCGATGGTTCCTATAAAAGATGCACAGGGAGTAAGTTTCTATACTGTGGAGATAGAATTGCCACAAGGGTTGACCACAACATACAAGAAGGAGCTTCCCTACCTACCCGAAATGGAAGCCCAGGCAGATATCATAGCTGAAGATATTTCATTACTCGAACGGTTCTTTATGCCCCTTAGAAAAATTTGGACAGAAAGTATGGATTAATGAATAACTTTTGAAAATGTAAGTTGTTTCGGAATTAATATGGGTTAATCTTGAAAGTTTAAAAAGAAAAACATAGAGGTATGGAATTTAATTTAAAACAGCGTTTGATACATCATTTAATGCTTAATTCCGGATTTTGTAAAGAATTAGGATTATTAGAAGGAAAAATGGGAATTGCAATAACTTTCTATTTATTAAGCAAGGAAACAGATAATAATACATATGAATGCTTTGCCGGAGATTTACTCGATGAAGTTTTAAATAAACTAAACAAAAGAATGCCTATCGGTCTTAAATCAGGCTTATCCGGAATAGGCTGGGGTGTAGAATATTTGATACAAAATAACTTTGTAGAAGCTGATAGTTCTGATATTTGTATTGAAATAAATAGATCCATAATGTTATCAGATATTAGACGTGTTTCAGATGACAGCTTTGAGACTGGCTTACAAGGATTGCTTCATTATATTTTAATGCATATAAAAGGGTGTAAAATCCAGAAAAGTAAATGTCCATTTGATCAAACTTATCTCATCGAATTATATCATAAAATAAAAAGTATAAATAATACCGATAATGAAGGAATGTTCTGTAATGTTTCCACTCAATATATAGAATTTATCGAAAAAGGTATCTTTGAATATGTAGGAGAAATTGATATTGCAAAAAATAGCCTGGCTGAATTTGACATAAAGAAAATTGAATCTTATCCTTTGGGCTTATCTAATGGTTTATCCTCGATAATTATAAATTGAATTTTATGAAAAATGTCTACATAATAGATCAGTATATATCTTCTCAGTACAATGGTATTGGCAAATTCCTTTCGCAGGTTATTTATATATTTAAGCACATTCCAGAAATTAATATTACAGTTATTGAGTTTAATTCGCTAGAGAAAGAATTTACAATACGGAAAGAAAAAGATGTTGATTATATTCTGTTTCCCCAATTTAATATTAACTATTTGAATGAGCGCTCTTCAGTCGCCTGTCAATTGCTTAGATTATACATTAGAGACTCTGCGGACAATATTTTTTTTATAAACCATAGCCCTTGTGAAAATTTGGTCGAATCATTGAAAAATTTATTTCCATTATCGAAAGTCGTTTTTATTATACACGATTTGTCATGGACAGCACCTTTGTTAGGAGATGTTCCCCAATTGATGAAGATATTAAGAGAGCAAAAGAATAATGATTCAAAGATAGTGGAGGATATTAAAAAGACAAAACAAATTTTTGATCAAGTGGATAGAATAATTAGTTTATCTAAACAAACTTCTAATGTATTAGAAAAAATATATAAAATTAGTACGGATAAAATCTATTATATGTCAAATTATTTAATTGATTCATATAAAAATATTCTGACAAGAGAAAAGAATAAGTTAAAAGAAAAATACTATATTGATGGAAAAGAGAAGGTTATTATTGCCGTAGGGCGCCTTACCATCCCCAAGGGTGTACCACAGCTTTTGAATAGTTTTGAAAAAGTATTAAAAAAATATTCCTCATGTAGGCTTATATTGGTTGGCAATATGTTTTCCCCGGAAGAGATTTTTAAATTAAGTAAACAATTTTCATCAAAGATTACGTTTACCGGGCAAATATCTCATAATGAACTGGAAAAATTATACAGAATAGCAGACATAGGTGTGATTCCCTCCTATACAGAGCAATGTAGTTATACAGGCATTGAAATGTTGATGCATGGCTTGCCGATTGTTGCATCAGATGGATTTGGTATGCAGGAAATGTTCCAAAATGATATAAATGCCAGGGTTGCTAAAATAGGAAATAGAAAAAATAAAAAAGAATATGAAGTTAATTTAACAAACTCGATATTGGAACTTCTCTTCTCAGATGAATTGTGTTTGCGGCTAAGTGCTGGTGCAAGAATGAGTTATCATAGAAAGTATTCTGTAAGTCATTCAATTCCAAGTTATTCGGGGCTTCTTGTGAATTTATAATCCGGTAATACCATTTATATTCTGCTCAAACATGCAATGATATAGGAATAACACTCTTTTGGTAGAGAAAAAAGCATCTGTTCAAATGACTAGTTTATCAGATATGCTTACTAGGAAATAATTAATAACAGTCACATAACTTTAATCCCCGATATACAGGTATATCTTCAATTAGTTTTCAAATTTAAATCGTCCGGATTTCTATTCATATGAGACTAAAACTTCCGAATAGATAGAATGGACGATTTGCTTAAGTCCGCTAAATGGTATTTTTTTCATGTTATACAATTTAATGCTGCTCTCGAGTAAGTCATAAAATTTTTCATCCTTACTTATAATTTTTTCCATTATAAATTCGATATATTCATTTTGTATTCTAAGTGTCGTTTGTAACATTTCTTTCTGTTTAACTGATGTAACCTGCGTCTCGGAATGCCTGAAGTGAAGTAATATCTGAGGAATGTTTGCAAACTTGCTTCCTTTGATCAGCAGAACTGTCCACAGCTTGTAATCTTCTGCATAAATGTATTCTTTATTATATATTTGGTAGTTACCGTTTACCTTGGGGAAATTATATATTACTTCTTTTCGGAAAATTGCAGTGGGATGATAAATCGGCGTAAATAAAATGGATTGAAGTTGCAGTGCATTATGATTAACTGCATTACGCATCTCTTTTTCTCTTTGTCCAAAAGTTTTCATCCATGTACCCGAAACATCAATCGAAGGATTAATCTCCATAAAATTATACTGTATCTGCAAACGATTAGGCAACATAATATCATCACTATCCATCCGGACTATATATTTTCCCCGGGCTCTTGTCATGCCTAAATTTAAAGAGCCGATGAAATCATGGTCATTTCGAATCAGACAAATCCGATCGTCTCGAAACGTACTTATTATCGCAATGGTATTGTCAGTAGATCCATCATCTATAATAATAAGTTCAAAATCTTCATAGATTTGCTCCAGAATACTGTCAATCGATACACTAATATACTCTGAAGCATTATAGGTCGGCATTACAATGCTGATAACGGGTATTTTCATATCTGAAAGTATTTATTGGTATACATTATTTTCTATAAAAATAGTATTTTTTGCTATCTTTATAAAGATATTTAACTTTTAATACTATGCCACATCCTCTTGTTTCAGTTGTAATGCCAACCTATAATTGTGCCGGATTTGTGTTTGAAACCATTACTAGTATCTTAACACAAACATACCCTGATTTCGAGTTTATTATTATAGATGATGGATCTACTGACAATACACTTGATATTATCAGAACTTTCGATGATTCCAGAATACAGCTTCTCATTTGTCAGGACAATAGAGGCAATTATACATGTAGAAATGAAGGGATCAGAAGAGCTAAAGGGCGATATATCTGTGTGATGGATGGAGATGATATTGCCATACCTCATAGAATAGCAAGACAAGTCTCCATATTAGAAAACGACGAGTCTCTTTTAGCTTGTGGAACATATTTTGAGGTTATAGGGGGACAAATATATATAAAGCCCAGAAGTTACCCTTTTATAAAGCTATCATTACTGATCAATAATATGTTCCTACATCCCTCATTAATGATTAGAAAGGATACCTTAATATCTATTGGTTGTTACAGTGAAACATATTATTATTCATCAGATTATGATCTTGTTTGCAAGATCGCTCTTCAAGGAAAGATTATAAATATTCCTGAAGTTCTAATGAAGTACCGTTTGCATAGTAAACAAATTTCATCTGCCCAAAGTGTGAAACAAGCCGGATATGCCGATCAAACAAGAACTCAATACGTGCGAAATTTAGGATTCCGACTGTCTATAGACGAAGAAAAAATATTCACTCTGATGATGGCAAGTTCTATTTTATCATTGGAGGATATTCAAAAAATAGAACATGTGTCAGAGAAAGTGAAAAAGCAAAATGAAGAATTATCTATATATGATGGTAAGCAGTTTGAATGATTTATGAGTTTGATAGTTTCCAAATGTTATTTACGTAAAAATATCGCATCTACTTAATTTTTCATCTATATATTCTATCGAAAAATTGAGAATATGTTTTCTAACCACAAATAAAAAACTTATAACCAATGTTTTATAACATTCAACGATTACAAATAAAAGTTATATAAAATTACAGATATAGGTGTGATTTTGTTCTATACCGAACAGCATTGTTATATTGGGATAGTGATGCTGATGTTTGGACTAACTATAGCTGCATCAGATAGATTTATTATCCAGAAAATAAAAACACAAGGATTTCTAAAATACGAAACAGAAGAAATAATAGTGAATTTTCAACTATTAAACTAACTCAATACTGGAATCTCTTCTAGAAGACGAATTGTATTTACTGTTAAGGCGTACGAGATCATGCTATCGTGAAAAATATTTCTTAAATCATTTATAATCAAATTCTGTAACACTTCATGGGGACTTATATTATGGACAAACCAATTATTTCTGTTGTAATATCGGCATATAACCGTCCTGATTTATTGTATAAAACTTTATCCTCCGTGAGAGAACAAACGTTCGATAAGATAGAAGTTTTAGTAGTAGACGATGGCTCAGAAGAAGATTTACTCCCAATTATTTCCTCTTTCAAAGATGATCGGATAAAATATTTCAAACTTAGGCATCAAAATGCTAATGTTGCCCGTAATTACGGGATAAAGAATAGCCGGGGGAAATATATTGCTATGCTGGATTCAGATGATCTGTGGTTAAAAGATCATTTAAAAGATTGCATCAATTCTATTGCAGATTCCGATGGTTTATATGGCAGTTTAATTATTCGTCATCTGGAAACTGGAAACGAGAGAATTGTATATGCTAGGGAACGAGAAGAAAAGGAGCTAATGATAAACTATCTACTAAGTAATGGGTATGGTGCCCAAACCTCAACATTATTCTTGACAACAGAGAGTGCAAAAAGCCTTTTATGGGATGAGGAATTAGAAAGGCATCAAGACTACGACTTCATTGTACGTTACAGTAAAGAATATAAGCTGAAAGCTAAAATAAAACCGACGGTTATTTTTACATTGATAAATAAGACCAATCAAATAGATTTTAACTCATGTATTAAGTTCATTAAAAAAAATAAAAACGATATTCTTCCCTTATTATATGTCGGCTATAATCTAAATATGTTTTTATTAGCTATAAATCAGAATGCTTCCAAGAATATTCTCAAATACTATCAACAAGAATCGACAAGATATAAAGAACATTTGCCCTTTCATAAATATTTATTAATATATCAACCTAAAACGAAAAGATATAGGTGTGCGCTTAAAATTAAGTACTTATTTTATATTCTACGTATGTAGATAACAATACAATTTTTTCAGGATTAACAGAAGTGACTGGAAATAATATATACTGCTATTAGTTTCTCCTTTCTACGGGTCACATTGAATATAAAATATGTATGACCTTGTTTTTTCTAATGTTTACCTTTAATCTAGTTACTCTAAATATTTGTTTACATGCTTTTAAAGTCCTAAAAGTAAGTTCCATAGCCTGACGCTTACCGTTCAAAGGCAAAGGTATCTTCGTGTTCCATCGGAAATAAAAGCTTCCCCTGCCGGTTTTTTGTGAAATCTCCATACCTCGCCTTTAGCGAGGCTCGTATTTCACAAAAAAAGCTTTGTATTGTCCTGAACACGACCTTTGACTGGCCTTTGAACGGCAAAGCGTCAGCCCTCATATGACGTATATAATAATTATAATTAATATGTTATGAAGAAAATTAGTAAAAGTATGGAGAAAGTAGCCGGCAAATTTGCGGCACTCATGATCCGGCAGATGAATGAAATCGAAAAAGACTGGACAAGGCCTTGGATTAAGGTAAAAAAGAAGAATTTTTTACCTCAGAATATCTCCGGTCGTCATTATCAGGGAGGAAATACAATGATGCTTTTGGTGTATTTAATGTTTACACAGTATCGGACTCCCGTATTCTTGACATTTAGAAAAGCAAAGGAACTGGGATTGAGTGTAAAAGGACAACATTCCTTTCCGGTGTACCATTTCCTGTATATGTATTTTAATCCCGGTACATATGACCGAATTACAGAAGCGGCTTTTATGGAACTACCCGAAATAATGCAGGCCGACTATCATAAAGTTCCCAGCATTAAGGTTTTCGATGTATTTAACCTCGATCAGACAGACTATGAAAAAGTATACCCTGAAGAATGGTCAGAAATAATGAACAGGTTTAATGAAGAAGTCAGCTTAAACCAGAACGAAATGTATAGAGACCCGTTTCTGGATAATATTCTTAATAATCAACATTGGGTGTGCCCGTTTGATATCAGATTATCCAACTCAGCTCACTACAACCTGAGACAAGACAGGATCGTTCTTCCGCTAAAGACACAGTTTAATGATGGACAAAGCTATTATGCCACAGCATTACATGAAATGACTCATAGCACAGGAGCAGAAGGTCGGTTAAACCGGTTCGAAAAAGGGGATGAGACCTCAGAGGAGTATGCACGGGAAGAACTTGTCGCAGAACTTTCAGCAGCACTCATGTCCTATTATATGGGTATTGAATCAACGATTAGAGAAGATCATGTAAGTTACCTGAAGGGTTGGATAAACAAAATGAAAAAAGAGCCTGATTACCTGATAAATGTTTTGAGCGATGTAGTCAAAGCTGTGAAATACACTTTCGATACAATTCATTTTGAACCTTTTATTGAGGAGATAAGCTCGTTACCAAAAGAAAAAGCTAATGTTGAAACCGAAGAACTTGTAATAGTCGATTAAACCAATTTGTAGAAATAAAATGATTCCTGTACTAAAAACGTACGGGATTTTTCATTTTTACGAGAATATGATTTACCTAAAGTTAACCAATATACAATGATCGATATACGGTATAATGAATTAAGGAGTATGGCACGAAAAAGCTACCACCGCAGACAAAAGGGTTCAAAATCGAACTATCTGAAACTGACTGTCAATCAGACTAATAAAAAAATAATGTTGGTATTCGCTACGAAACCACCCTCATACATTCGCAAACATGTACGCCTGAATAACTTCTCCTGGAGCCGTAAATACAGGTATTGGCACTCGTTTCTGAATAAAAACAGGTTGGAGGGAGTAAAGAATATCTATCGGTTTATGAATACTAAATTTTAATAACACAGAAAACATGGCAAATATATGTACCAATATCCTTGAAGTCCATTGTCAGGATACATTCAAATTAAAGCAAATAGTCAAATGGGTCCAAAATCGATTTGAGTGCTACAGTACCATTGAAGTGGAAGATGTAAGTACCGAGTTTGAATTTGCTTCCTCCAATGAGTTCCCTAAAGCAGAAATGGAAGAATTAACTACCAAATACAAAGATGATACACTTTATATACAAGTAATAACATACGAACTGGCTAATGAGGTGCTCGAACATCATGTCTATAAAAAGGGCATATGGACGGATTTGATTGCTGTAAAGTCAGCTAATAACCAAAACCAAAAATATCATGAATAAAATAGTAAAAGTGGGTAAGAGGTATGCATTGAATAACTCTTATTTTAAGAACAGGAAATATAACTATCCGGATACACTATTGGAAATTGTGCTCTATTGGAAAAAATTTGGCGAATTACCTTTTGAATATAGCGGAGATAACTGGGTATTTGATACCATGATCGAAAGACAAAAACGGCATGGAGTTATTAATAGTCAGTATTTGACCCCCGATAAGACCGCAAGGCAACTAGTAGAACTGACCAATAATTTCATACCCAAAGACCATAAAGTGCTGGATGCCTGTTGTGGAACAGGACAATTAACAAAATACCTTCTGGAGAATAAATTTAACGTAACAGGATTTGATGCAGATCCGGAAATGGTTGAAGTATGCAAATATATTTATCCTCAATCAGACTTTAAGCACTTTATTATAGAAAGTAAACCTGACGATGAAAATCAAAGAGAGACCAATGAAAAATGGGATCTGATTGTTTCCAATCCTCCTCATGGGCAAAAGGATTTGATCCCGTTTCTTAATTGGTTATCAACTTCACTTACCAATGAAGGCAAAGCGATCTTACTCTTACCGAAAGGCTTTCTTTCAAAAGTAAGTCCCCCTAAACTAGTAGGGTATATTGAACGCTTAAATGTACTTCATCGGGAAGATATGGCTGAATCATTTACCCATACCAAGTGTGCTGCTGAAATCTACATAGTGGGCCTGAACGAAAGCTATAAAAACACGACAATCAATCAATCCCAAGAACAAGAATTAAAAAAAGGAAGAATCATGGAAAAAGCAGATTTAAGAAAAATACAGGATATCCCATTGTCCAAAATATCGATTAATCCATTGAATCCCCGTAAAAGGATAAATGAATCAGAGATAGCAGAACTAGCTTATAGTATCAAAGAGATCGGATTATTACATCCAGTAACTCTCCGATATAAAGATGAAAAACTGCAAATAGTTGCAGGTGAATGCCGTTACAGGCATTTATTCTTAATAAGGATGAAACAATACCGGCAATTATAAAAAAGGTAACAGACGAAGAGGTTATGCGGATAGCCATGACCGAAAATCTGGAACGAAAAAACTTATCACCAATTGAGGAAGCGAATGGATTCTTGTATTTTATTGAAAACCATAATTATACAATTGAAGATCTGGTCCTTAAATTTGGAAAAAACCTAAACTACATCCGTGGCAGGTTAAGATTGCTCAGACTCACCGATGACTTCCGTAAAATGCTTGAGGAGAATGAAATCACTTTCACGATGGCTTTTGAATTGTCAAAGTACTCGGCAGAAATCCAAGCGGATGTATACAGCGAACATTTCGTTACAGACGGCAATACAAACTGGAAAGACCTTGGTATGAAAGACTTTTCTGGGCGAATACAACGTTTATATACAATGGACTTGTCTACATTCAATTTTGATAAAACACAATGTACTACTTGTCCATTTAATACAGAAGTGTATGATCTGTTTACAGAATCCAGCCAGGGACGATGCACCAATAATGAGTGCCTTCAACAAAAACGTAATGAATATACATTGAGCTTTTGTAAAATCGAATCAGAAAAGAATCCTTCGATTACCCTTTGCGTCAATCCTTTTGATAAGGTGAAAGAAGATATCGGTGCTAAACTGAAAGACGAGGGGCTTGAGATAAAAACAGTTGTTACGAAGGATTATCCCGTAGCTCCTATCAAACCGGAGGCTTCCTCTTTTAAGATGAATTTCGAATATGAAAAGGCGTTGGAAGAATATAAGATAGAAGATTTAGCATTTTATAATGAAGTCGAAGAAATTGAAACTAAGGTTGAAAACGGTGAATATAAGAAGTTTGTATATATAGGGGATGGTAATCCGAAAATATGTTATGCACCCGTAGAAAAAACAACGCTGTCTGATCCGATCTCTGAATTAAAAGAACAGGACAAGAAAAATAAAGAGGCGGCCATGAAGAATGTTTATAAAGAATCTATGGAAGTCTTAAAAACCCATACAATACCGGAAATTGAGTTTTCCATATCCGAAGATGAAATATACTTGTTCCTACTTCTCAATTTTTTGGAAAAGAAGAATTTTATTCGCTTTGGAATTACAGATGAAAAAAAGACCTTTTTGACAGATGAAGATAAAAATTCAATTATAAGAAACATTACTCCGGGACAAAGGAACTTGCTTCAAAGGGAATTTATAATAAAACATTTTCCAAGTTCATCAGACCCTAATTCCAGAATTGCGTTTTTAGTGCCACAACTTTCTATGATATATTTTCCAAACGAAACTCATGCTATTGCGAATAAGCACATGGGTGCATATAAAAAGAACAATCAACTAATAGAGGCTAAAATTAAGAAGATTGACGAAGCCAAAGGGAAAAAGAAAGTTGCAGAAATACCCGCGTAGTATACATTATATATGTGGTAATTTAAAAACCCGGATTGCCTCACGGTTTTCCGGGTTCTTTGTCTTAAATCCTATCTCCCGACAGTAAATGACGTAGTTTAAATTAAAATAATAATAAAATGGAAACTTCAAATGAAAACGATGATTGATTTTATCTACTCCTCTTTTTTAATAAAGAACTTGGTATCTCTGACTTTTTATAATATGCTTTTCCATTATCTATCATATAATAGGTAATTGTCTTGTCCTAAAATAGGTTGACAATAAAACATGTAAACCAATGACAGGACAAAAAAGAAGAGGTAGCTTGCCTCGATTATTAAAACAAGAGATTATTCAGGACTATTTAAGTGGTCGTAAGAGT
>NZ_JAAKEL010000027.1 GCF_011039205.1 Dysgonomonas sp. ZJ279 | reverse complement strand
GGCGGAGTCATTCAATGCAAAGATAAAAGCCTTTAGAACAATACTCAGAGGGGTAAAATGCATTCCCTATTTTTTATTCAGACTAACCAATATTTATGCCTAGTCCACAAGAATACGGCATGATCCGATGTAAATCGTAAACCAACATGAGTGGAACAGTTAATGTCTTCTTTTATTTAATTCCGCAGCCGATGGCTTTTGTTGTGGTCACAGCGACAGGTTGTCCTGCTAGTAATGCATCTACTGCATCGGCAATGTAGGTCTTTTTGACAGCCGAAGCATCCTCGTAATTATCGTCAATTGCTCCAATATATCTAACTACAGTCCCATTACTGGTTTTTTCCAGTACAAATGCATGAGGAGTTTTGGTCGCTCCAAAGGTTGGATAAACCTTTTGGCCGTCATCGAAGAGATATGGGAATGTGAAACCGGCCTCTTTATGGCGTTTTTTCATTTCATCGAAGCTATCAGCCGGATAAATTATAGGGCTGTTCGGACTGATTGCTATAACAGGATAGCCCTTTTCTTTATATTTTGAATCCAGAGCTACCAAACGCTCCTGATATGCTTGTGCATACGGACAATGATTGCAAGTGAATACGACAATAAATCCCTTCGCATCTTTATAATCACCGAGCGAAACAAAAGTATCATCTACATTCTTGAGTCTAAAGTCGGTAACAGTATCACCAATCTGATAACCTTGTGCAAATATTCCTGAGCACATTAAAATTAAAACCCCAGTCAATAATATAATTTTTTTCATTGTTCTAAAAATTTAGTTATTAATAAATCAAGTTCCTCATAGGTAAACTCTTTACTGTAAAAAGCCTTTTCTCCCTTCTTCACAATCAGAGTTGCGGGTATAGTTCCATCCCACGAGGGATCTACTTTGTCGATCCAGGCATTGGCATCCGGATCGGCAAGTACGATAACCGGCAGCTTTATATTCCTCTTTTCGATAAAAGGAATTATACCATTTTCAATACGTGATTTGAAGTCAAGGCTTATTAAGACGATTTTTATTTTTTCGTTGGCATATTTCTTTCCGATTGCTTCAAAGTGAGGAAGTTCTTTGATGCAGGGAGCACAGTAGGTAGCCCAGAAATTGAAAACGTATGTCGTGTCGTTCGATGTTTCAGGATGAAACATCGGTTCTATCTCATCGAAAGTATAGACCGGAATCTTACTGATTTGACTCTCGTTCTCAGTAGGGGGAATTCCACTTGTGAGGAATATAAAGCAACCGGCTAAAAATATATAAGTTGATAATTTATTGATAATCATATACAAAATTTCTTATAGTATTTATCTATTAAATTAACAGATTGATAAACTATAATGTTTGTTGAGAATCGATTTACATAATAAACTTTATAATAATTTAGGAAAATTGTTTATTATTTCTGTAAACAAATTTCTATTATTAAGTAATCTGAATCTTGACTACATTTTGCACTATGTTTATGAGATAGCTTTTCCATAAGAATAGTTTGGCCGCCCAGTTTATTTCTGTACAACTGAATGACAAAATAAATCTATTTATTTATCCATTTGGTCGATAATTGATTATTACAGTATTATTATAACTTTTGTATCATCTCTTCTTTTGTATTTCTTTCGTTTTGCTATTGTCGAAATGTTTTTGTTTACCATTGATTTTTTTATTTGTGTAAGGTGTTAAAGGATAGATGTATGTGTGTATGCTAACAATAAAAAAGAGTTTTCCTTTGATTTCTACCTTAGGGACATAAACGATATGTTTTCTCTGCATTAACCAAAACGTCAATAAGTATTATATCGATTATGTATTATTCATTCATCGAAAATGAGCAAGTGTTTATTGATTGTTAACTATACGTTTGTCTTAACTGATTACAATCTTAAGTTAACATAAGATAGCTTATCAATAAATTGTAAAATTACGAAGCCTAGTTATAAAAGGTATGAACTGATCATCTATAGTGCAATTACTGCATTTAGCAAACATTCTGTACGAGCAATAAAACCTAGATAATAATCTGATTTTCTCTGTTCTATTCACAAATATTTTGTTTTAAGCCCCTATTTAGATATAGCATATTGATTGTCTGCAATAAGGTTAATTTAACCTAAAATAAATGAATTATCATTAACTGAAAAAAGAACTTTTAAACTAGAAATCTTAGATCTAACATTTACTCATTAACCCTAAATTTTACGATTATGAATGTTTATTGTAAAAAAAGAAAAATTAGGCTAATCGTTTTCAGATTACTACTTTTTTGTTGTTTTCTTATTAGCCCTCACCTTTTAGTCCAATCACAAACAGTTAGTGGAACTGTTGTGGATACGAACAATGAGCCTATAGCGGGAGCAAGTGTCGCTGTAAAGTATACTACCAACGGTACAATGACTGATACTAATGGAAAATACAGTATCTCGGCAACAAATGAAAAAGCGACTCTGGTATTCTCTTTCATCGGTTTTGCTACGCAGGAAGTAGTGGTTGGCACAAAAAAAGTAATAAATGTGACTATGGCCAGCGACGACAAAATTCTGGATGAAGTTGTTGTAACAGCTTTAGGTATGACCAGAGATTCTAAAGCTTTGGGATATGCCATGACTGAATTGAAAGGCGACGATCTTGTAAAGTCTAATATTGTAAATCCGGTTAATGCTTTGCAAGGTAAAGTAGCCGGAGTTCAGATTAATATGGGTTCGTCCGGACCTCAATCTTCGCAACGTATACTGATTCGGGGAAATACTTCGATGTCGGGCAATAATCAACCTATTTTTGTTATTGATGGAATTATTGTAGATAACGAAGTTACCAAAACAGGGGATAATTTTGATCGGGACTTTGGTAACGATCTTAAGAACTTAAATTCGGATGACTTCGAAACTGTATCTGTGCTTAAAGGTGCAGCAGCAACAGCTTTGTATGGCTCTCGTGCCTCTAATGGTGTAATATTAATTACCACCAAAAAAGGAAAAAAGAATCAAGGTTTAGGAATCAATTTCTCGCATACACAACAATGGGAAAGCGTTTACTCTTTTCCTAAATTACAAAATGAATTTGGGATGGGAACATATCCGCTTTGGCCTCTGAATGATGATGGTACAGAAAATAGAAATATTGAAGTAAACAGAAACTTCGGTCCCAAATACGATTATAAGCCATATACTGTTGCCGGAATTTATGATGGTATACATCAGGCTTATCCTAACAATATGAGAGATATGTATCGCACAGGTAGATATATAAATACCAATGTCGCCCTATCAGGAGGTAGCGATAAGGGAACTTTCCGTTTTTCGTATTCCAATCTCCAAAGCGATGGTATTAGTTTAAACAATACTTTCGATAGAAATAGTTTCTCGCTAAATGCTACCCAAGAGATTAGTAGCATTGTATCTACTGAGGCAGGGTTCAGCTATGTAAGCTCTGATGGACGAAACCCAACCTATCAGGGAGGAGATATGTCACCCGTATACGATTTCTCGTATAGTGTACCTCGTGATTACGATACCCAATACTGGATGCAGAACTATTGGAGTGTAGCTCGTGATGGTTACAATGGTAATGATCCGTTTGGCTATTCATCGACAATATTTGATTATCTGGAAAACAATCAAACTCAGAAAGAAGAAAATTATAGAGGTTATGTAAATGTTAATTTCAAATTGACCAACTGGCTTAAATTTGTGGTAAACGCAGATATGAACCGTATCTATAAAACATTCGAAGTCATGAATCTGGCAACAGAACCATCCGAATTTCGTGGAGCTTCCTATCGCCTCAACGAAAGCAAAAAGCTACAATATAGAGCTGCTGCGATGTTGACGGCAACTCATCGGTTCAATGATCTTGGACTTAGTGGTTCGCTAGCGACAGAGCGTTTCGATGAGCGCCAATCATATCACAATTCGACAACAAATAATGGATTAAGAGTCCCGGGAATATTCGAGTTAAGCAACTCTGTAGACCCTGCTACAACCGAGGCACGTGCGAATGTAAACAGGAAAAGAATAAATTCTGTATACGGTTTTGTTAATGCCGATTGGAAAAGTCAGGTATACTTGGATATAACAGGACGTAACGACTGGTCTTCAACATTAAGATACGTAGATGGTAGTGGAAATGTATCCTATTTCTATCCATCAGTAAGTACATCGTGGCTTTTAACTGAGACATTCAAAGAGAGCTTGCCTAAAGCTATATCTTTTGCTAAAGTCAGAGCATCTTATGCCATCGTTGGTAACGATACCGATCCGTATATGGTTACTAATCCGGGTACATATCTTTATTATAACTCTTTTAAAGATGGTTATTTCGGTTCGGGAACTTATCCGTATTTCAAATATGCAAATAACAACTTAGGAGCAGCAAACCTGAAACCCGAAAAACAATATGCCATCGAATTCGGTATCGATTACAGAATGTTCGACAATCGTATCGGCATAGACGTAGCATACTATAAAACGAATACTAAAAACCAGATTCTGGCACTTCCTACTTCTACAGAAACGGGCGTTGGTTATAGAATCATTAATGCCGGTAATATTCAGAATTCAGGTATTGAACTATTGTTGACTGCGACACCTATTCGAACCAAAGATCTTGTATGGGATTTATCACTAACCTATACCCGAAACAGAAATAAAATCATTGAATTATATCCGGGTGTAACCAAATATCAACTACCCGGAGGAGGAGCCGATACGCAAGCTTGGGCTACCGAGGGTGGTGCATATGGTGATATATATTCAAGCTATGCTTACAAGCGTGATGAGAATGGAAACAAACTGCTCAATTCTGCCGGAGGATGGATTCGTTCGGGAACATCTGAAAAAATCGGTAGTATACAACCTGATTTTTTAGGTGGTTTGGCTACCAATCTTAAATGGAAAGGATTTAATCTGGGGGCTGTTTTTGATGCTCGTGTTGGGGGTGACATATTTTCAGCCTCGTACAATTACGGTATGGCTGGTGGACGATTGGCAAGTAGTTTAGAAGGCCGTACACAAGAATTAGGAGGATTGGAACGCAAATTGTCCGACGGGCGTACCGTATACGATGGTATGATACCCGATGGTGTTTTCGACAAAGGAATTAAAAATAAAAATGGAGTAGACCTGAGTGGCATGACTTATCGTGAGGCTTATGATAAGCAATTGGTAGATCCTCTTTCGGCATATATGTATTATGCGAATATGTATGACTGGGGAAATGGTATCAGAGAAGCTTCGGTACATAAACTGTCGTGGGTTGCACTTCGTGAGGTATCGTTATACTGGGATATTCCTAAAAGATGGACGGAAAAGGCTTTTATAAAAGGGGCTACTTTAGGATTCATTGTTCGTAATGTCGGTTTTCTATATAATAGCCTGCCGGATAATATCCATCCTGAAGGACTGAAATCCAATTACAGCTCGGAGTATTACGAAGCCGGAGGTAGTGTATATAGTAGAAATTATGGAATAAAACTTAATCTAACCTTCTAAAAATGTACTATCATGAATAAAATTAAAATATTGATAATATCACTGGTAATATCATTGTGCGGAATCCAACTTACCGGTTGTACAGACGATTTTGAGAATCTGAACACAGACCCTGCATCACTTCCTACAATTAATCCTGAGGAAATGTTGTACACTGCCGAAATAAACATGCTTACATCCGGTCATTGCTGGAATGCAATCTATGCATCGAAATATAGATGGCTGCAATATGGAGCCGGTATATGGGGATATACACAGACTCAGTATGATTATTTCTCTACATCTATAGGGAATTCTATTTATGGCGAATACAATGATATGGGTAGTTATGTGACTAATATCAAGTATTTAAGCAGTCTCAAAGATAATGCATCGGATTATTCAAACCTGAATCAGGTTGCCCGCATACTGCTTATTGCTAAGGGAATACAGACATCCGATATGTTTGGTTCACTTGTATATAGCCAAGGTTGGCTTGCCCGAGAAGGTAAAGTAGATGATGTGAGTATGACTCCCGAGTTCGAAACACAAGAGCAATTGGTTGCAGTATGGGATAATCAGCTGAAAGAATGTATTACAAATTTGCAAGGTGCAATGGGATCTTCATCTCAAGTTTCATTGAAAGGTCAGGATCGTGCATATAACGGAGATACCCAAAAGTGGATAAAGGCAGCAAATGCAATCAGGCTTCGTTTGGCTAGCCGCATATTGAAAAGAGAGCCGGCTAAGGCTAAAACTATCGCTACCGAAGTGCTGGCTTCATCTAATACAGCAAATGTATTCAGTAGTAACGATGATAGTTTTATACTCTGGTTCGACAATTTGTATACTAATATACATGGAGGAGATTGGCATTCCATTAAAGATATGGATATAGCAACATACTGTATGATGGATTATTTGAATAGAAATGAAGATCCCCGAAGACGTATGTATTTCGTTATAAATAATCTGACTCCCGAAAATGTGACTGCATTCAATGCTCAACAGACAGATCCTACAAAATTGATTCCCGATACTTATACAAGATGGGAAGGCAGTTCGGCATCTTATGATAGTTGGACAAAGGATAGGCGTCGACTAAGATATTATTTAGAGCAAGGTACAACTCAAACCGACATGCGTCCGGCTAATATGCCGCAGGTTCGCTTATGGAAAGGGAATGATACGGAAGGCAGTGGCGGAAACTGGGCACCCGTTATGACATATGCCGATTTTTGCTTTCTGGCTGCTGAATTTGTTTTGACGGAGAACATTCCTAGTGCTAAAACGGCACAAAAATGGTATGAAGATGGTGTGAGAGCATCTCTCGATCAGTGGAATGCTTTAGGTAAATTCTGCGACATAGCTAATTATGAAGCTATGACTGAGGCTGAAATAACCAATTTCCTATCAAAACCTGATATTAAATGGAATGCCGGTAAAGGATTGGAGCAGATATATGCTCAGACTTATATAGAGCATTTTAAGAATGTCGATGAGGCTTATGCCTTTTGGAAACGTACTAACTATCCGAACAGGACATCTTCGATTGTCAAATTTGAAGAACCTATTATATTAGGAGTATCCCGCATAGTTCCTCGTAAAGTAATATTCTCATATCCTAACGAAGGAGTTCATAATTATATCAACCTGAAAAAACGTTTGGACGATATGAAAAGTAATCCTGAGTTTGGTAATATAGATGATGCATATGGTCGCCTATGGTGGGATAAAGAATAAAGAATTTTTTTGTAAAACCTGATTGATGAGTTTTTATAATCAGCAGCATATGGGGATGGTGTAATTAATTTTTATTCTCGTATGTTGCTGATATTTTGCTTTTTTACCACAATCTTATTGTTTGTTTTCGCTCTTTTTTTATTGTGTTTACATTTCATTGTAATAAAAAACATTCGCTTCGCTTCTGGTTTAATAAATTTATAATTAGTTATTTACAATGAACTAAGTGTGATTTTTTTGCAAGTGGTATAACCTGATACTTATTGTTTTTTTTGTTTACTTTTATATAGTATAAAACGATACACCTTATGCCTAAAGACCTGGAGAATCCTAAGTTTATATTGTTGAATGTAGGGTATTCGGAACTTAATGCCAATTGGAACTGGAAAAAAATATACAGCCCTTTTGCACGGATATATTATGTGTCGGAAGGAGATGCTACTATTTATATAAATGAAGCGACATACGATCTGAAACCGGATCATTTATACTTGATACCACCTTTTACATTACACAATGATGAGTGTAAAAGCTATTTTTCACTCTATTATGTTCATTTCTATGAAGATGTTATTAATCGTGAGTCGATGTTCGACAAATACGATTTTCCGATAGAAATAAGAGCGACATCTTTAGATATGATGTTGGTCAGAAGACTGTGGGATATCAATCCTGACCGGCAACTAAGGCATTATGACCCGCAACTCTATGACAATCCACCCACGTTTTCGCAATATGTGGCCGATAATAATAAAATGTCGAGGCGCTCAAAATTCGAAACACAGGGAATCCTGTACCAGCTGTTATCTAAATTTTATGCATTAGTAAAATTAAAAGCAGATAGTAAAGATATAAGGGTTAATAATGTATTGAAATATATTCACGAAACTACAGAAAATAACATCACTTTAACTCAGTTAGCCAGCATTGCTTGTGTCACGATCGATCACTTTATTCGCATCTTTAAGAAAGAAATGAAATGTACACCATTGAAGTATATTAATATGAAGAAAATAGAAAAGGCACAACTATTGCTCCTGACCACCGATATGCCAATACGGGAGGTTGCTCTCGAACTGTCTTTGGATAATATTTCTTATTTCAACAGGATATTCAAATATTATACGGGACGGACTCCCACTGAATATAGGAAGATAGGTAATAAATTCTGATATTATTTGCTGTATTTTTTTCTATACTTACTCGGTGTCATATTCATATACTGCTTAAATACACGATTGAAGTACGATATATTGTCGATCGACAGATCGAATGCAATATCTCTTATTGCACGTTCAGTAGTAAGAAGCAATAGTTGTGCCTTTTCTATCTTCTTTAGATTGATGTATCTGACAGGCGTCTGGTTCATCACATTTTTAAAAATGCGTATGAAATGATCTTCGGATATACATGCTGCATCAGATAGATCAGAGATAGAAATATTTTTGTCGATATTCTCGTGTATATACTTCAGGCTTTTGTTTATGCGCGAATCTTTATCATAAGTCTTTATTCTCACCAACTCCAGAAATCTGGACATTAATTGCGATAAGATACCTTGTGTCTCTACAACAGAATGTAGTGGCATTTTATTATTATCGGCCACATATTGCGAAAACGTGGGCGGATTGTCATAGAGTTGCGGGTCGAAATGTCTCAAATGCCGGTCGGGGTTTATTTTCAAGAGTCTTTCCGTTAATAGTAAGTCCAAAGGTGTCGCTTTTATTCCTATTGGAAAATCAAACTTATCAAATACAGATTCTTTGTTTATTAAATTCTCATAGAAGTGAATGTAGAACAACGAGAAATAACTATCGCATTCATCGTCATGTTCAGTAAACGGTGGAGTAAGGTATAAATGATTCGGTTCTAGAATATAAGTCTGATTTGCAATATTTGTTTTTGCCATACCCTCTTTTATGTAGTAGATCCGCGCAAAAGGGCTGTATATTTTTTTCCAGTTCCAATTGGCATTAAGCTCCGAATAGCCGACATTCAACAGTATCAGATCTAAATTCTCTTTTGTACCATGCATAAGGAGTATCGTTTTTATATTATACTACTAAAATATAAATATACTTATTTATAGCATATAACAAAACATATTATAGAGTAACATCGGAATAGTGTTATTTATTCGTCGAAATAGTGAAAGGCATTATTGGTTTTTCCACATATATTTGTTTACAGCCGAAATTAACAAATATATCAGTGTTTCGGCAAATTAACCATTTTAATCTATAACCAAATATCATGATGACAAAAAGATTTCAGGGGCAATGGCCCAAAATTGGTATTCGCCCTACTATCGATGGCCGCATGGGTGGAGTGCGCGAATCTCTGGAAACACAAACCATGGATATGGCAAAAAGTGTAATTGCTCTATTAACTTCAACACTAAAATATCCTGATGGAACTCCTGTCGAGTGTATTGTTGCCGATTCTACAATTGGTCGCGTATCCGAAAGTGCTGCATGTGCCGAAAAATTTCGCAAGGAAGGTGTCGGCGTAACCATTACTGTAACCCCTTGCTGGTGTTATGGCAGTGAAACAATGGATATGGAACCTCATACGGTAAAAGCAGTTTGGGGATTTAATGGAACAGAACGTCCCGGAGCTGTATATCTTGCAGCAGTATTGGCAGGTCATGCACAAAAGGGATTACCTGCATTTGGTATCTATGGACGCGACGTGCAGGATTCCGGTACACAAGAAATTCCGGAAGATGTAAGAACTAAGCTTTTGCGTTTTGCCAAAGCCGGATTGGCAGTGGCAACCATGCGTGGTAAATCTTATCTGTCTATCGGTGCTGTGTGTATGGGTATAGCAGGTTCAATTGTTAATACCGATTTCTTTCAAGATTATCTAGGTATGCGCTGCGAAGGCGTTGACGAAGTAGAAATTATTCGTCGTATGACCGAAGGCATTTATGATAAGGAGGAATATACAAAAGCATTGGCATGGGCTAAAGCGAATTGTAAAGAAGGAGAAGATAATATTAACCGAGCCGATCTGAAAAAAGATAGAGCCGCTAAAGATAAAGACTGGGAGTTCATTGTGAAGATGACTCTCATTGTTCGGGATTTAATGATTGGCAATCCGAAACTGAAAGAAATGGGATTCGGTGAAGAAGCATTGGGACACAATGCCATTGCAGCAGGTTTCCAAGGTCAGCGCCAATGGACGGATTTCTATGCCAATGGCGATTTTACGGAAGCAATACTTAATTCATCATTCGACTGGACAGGTATTCGTGCTCCATATATACTGGCTACAGAAAATGATGCTCTGAACGGAACGGTTATGTTGTTCAGTTACTTGCTGACTAATACTGCACAAATATTTGCTGATGTACGTACTTATTGGAGTCCTGATGCAGTGGAACGCGTTACAGGTAAAAAACTGGATGGTTTGGCAGCGAATGGCATGATTCACCTTATAAACTCAGGAGCTGCCACTCTCGATGGTAGTGGATATCAAAACGATGCAGACGGTAAACCTACAATGAAACCATTCTGGGATATATCTGAACAAGAAGCTAAAGCATGTCTTGATGCTACAACATGGATGCCTGCTAACCGCGAGTATTTCCGTGGAGGTGGCTTTTCATCCAAATTCCTTACAAGAGGAGGGATGCCATGCACAATGGTTCGTTTAAATCTGATAAAAGGTCTGGGGCCTGTATTGCAAATAGCAGAGGGATGGACTGTCGATCTCGATCCTGCAGTGCATAAAATATTAGATGATCGTACAGATAAAGGCTGGCCTACAACTTGGTTTGTTCCTCGTTTGACTAACGATCCTAATTTTAAAGATGTGTATTCTGTTATGAATAACTGGGGTGCTAATCATGGTTCGATAAGTTGCGGACATATTGGTGCCGACCTTATCACTTTAGCATCGATGCTTCGAATACCTGTATGTATGCATAATGTAGCCGACGACGATGTTTACCGTCCTGCAGCATGGACAGCATTTGGTATGGATAAAGAAAGTGCTGATTATCGTGCATGCGAAACTTACGGACCGATCTATAAATAATAGAAATATAAACGGGTAGAAATATCTGCCCGTTTATTGCTTAAACTAAAATAAACGAAGACTATGATAACAAAAGAACATATTGAAAAATTTATAGAACAAGCCCATCGTGTAGGAAAAGAGCGTTTGCAACTTTGCAGCAGCGGAAACCTCTCGTGGAGAGTAGAAGGTAATATCGCTCTGGTATCGGGTACAGGCTCGTGGCTTCCCCGATTGGCGGAAGAGAATGTGGCAGTCTGTAATATTGCTACCGGAATGCCTGTAAATGGTCCAAAGCCATCTATGGAAAGTGTATTTCATTTAGGGGTATTGCGTAAACGAAAAGATATGAATGTAGTCCTACATTTCCAATCGGAGTACGCTACTATTGTTTCGTGTATGAAGAATAAACCTAAAAACTTTAATGTGGTAGCCGAAGTACCTTGCTACTGTGGGAGCGAAATTCCTGTTATACCTTATTTCAGGCCGGGGTCGAAAGAATTGGCCGATGCTGTTACCGAAGCGTTGACAGATCACGACTGTGTATTGATGAGTAAACACGGACAAGCTGTATGTGGAAAAGATTTTGACGATGCTTATCAGAAGGCTGTATTCTTTGAATTGGCTTGTCGGATTATTGTACTTGCCGGAGAAGGTAATTATTTGACCTTAACCGATGAGGAGATACACGATCTTGATGTATATATACTAGGTAAAGTCTCAAAATAATTTTCTGCTGGTATATCAATATATTGAAGTAGTCTCGACTTTTCTTTAACCACAGGGTCGCGCAGAGTATCACAGAGTCTATAATTGCTGTGAAATTGACAGTTTCGTTATCAAAATATAGTTTATTTCGGTACTGAAGCTTTAAAACTCTGTAAAACTCCTTTTACTCTGTGGTTAATAGTCAAGATGAACTCATTGGTATATCTTGATATTCCTATATCTATACATTAAATAATTCAATATATTATTATGGCATATCTAGCATTAGATCTCGGAGCCGGAAGCGGACGTGCTATTGTCGGTATAATCGAGGATGGAAAAATCAAGTTAGATGAAATTCATCGTTTCGCTAATTCTCCTGTTAAACTCGGAGATACGCTATATTGGGACTTCCTCTCATTATATGCAAATATCAAAGAAGGTATTCGTTTAGCTGTGAAGAAAGGCTACAATCTAAAGGGTATTGCAGTCGATACATGGGGAGTCGATTTCGGTCTGATCGATAAATCGGGGAAGCTACTTGGTAATCCTGTCTGCTATCGTGATTTGCGTACAGAGGGTATGTCTGAAAAATCATCTGCTTATATTTCGAAAGAAGAATTGTATGCAATTACCGGCATTCAGCAAATGGAAATAAATTCTCTATTCCAATTGTTGAGCCTTAAGGTATGTAAAGATCAAACACTTTCTGTAGCTGATAAACTATTATTCACTCCCGATTTAATTAATTTTTTCCTCACAGGCATAGCTTGCAATGAGTATACAATTGCCTCTACATCTCAACTATTAAATGCTCAGACGAGGCAGTGGGATGAAAAAATATTCGAAAAATTGAACCTTCCTTCCCATTTAATGAGTAATATTGTGCATCCTTGTTCTCTGATTGGCAAACTCAATACCGAAATTGCAGAAGAAACAGGAGCCCTTGATGCAAAGGTGTTTGCTGTGGGTTCGCACGATACAGCCAGTGCTATTGCTGCTATTCCCACTCAGGGAGATAACTGGGCATTTCTGAGTTCTGGCACATGGTCGCTCTTGGGTGTACTCACCAATGAGCCTATCTTGGCAAGAGAGGTAATGTTGAATGATTTCACAAATGAAGGAGGCGTAGATAATAAAATATTATTTATGCGCAACATTACAGGACTATGGCTTTTACAACGGTTAATAGCCGAATGGGAAAAGGACGAAAATCCTAATTGCTCTTATGATTATTTGTTATCCGAATGTGAAAAGAGTAAACCGTTCAGAAGCATTGTCAATAGCGATGATCCTAGTTTTACACATCCTGTTTCGATGTCAAAAGCCATACAGGCATATTGTGAAAGAACAGGGCAGCATGTTCCCCAATCGAAAGGTGAGTTTGTACGCTGTGTATTAGAATCATTAGCAGTAAAATATTACTTCGTGATGGATAAACTACAAAAATCAACAGGGAAAGATATTAAACAACTTTTCGTTGTGGGTGGTGGTAGCCAGAATGAATTATTAAATCAGTACATAGCCAATATTCTGAATATGGATGTGATAGTCGGACTGACAGAGAGTACAGCTATTGGCAATGTTATACAACAGGCTATTGCCAATAATGAAATTGCTGATTGGGAAGAAGGACATAAAATTATTAGAAATAGTTTTACTTTAAAAACTTATAAAGCACAAAACTTTGACGATTGGATAAATGTAATTTCCAAGACGAAACATTTATTCGAATAGCAAAGACGAAAAATACTAAATAACCTTTAAATGAATACCAATGATCGAAAATAATACAAAAGGCTCTTCTATGTTTCGAGGGAAAGAGGGGCAAAACTATCTGTTTCCTTTTATACTTGTTTGTAGTTTGTTTTTCCTTTGGGGGTTTGCACATGCTTTGCTTGATGTGCTTAATGCTCATTTTCAGGAAATATTGCAGATATCGAAAGCTCGTTCAGCGTTGGTTCAGTTTGCGCTCTATGGCGGATACTTTGTGATGGGTATTCCTGCGGGATTAATTATTAAGAAATACGGGTATAAGAAAGGGATAGTTTTCGGACTGCTAGTGTTTGCTATCGGAGCATTCCTGTTTTATCCGGCGACGCTGATACGAACATTCCTACCATTCCTTATAGCTTTATTTGTCATTGCTTGTGGTTTGACTTGTCTCGAAACAGCTGCTAATCCATATACTACTGTTTTAGGGCCATCTAAGTCGGGTGCAAGGCGTATAAATCTGGCACAGTCATTCAATGGCTTGGGATGGATTTTAGGGCCTTTGCTCGGAGGATTACTCCTTTTTTCTGACGAAGGCGACCCCTTTGCTGCATTGGCAACTCCTTATATTGGTATCGGGATAGTAGTATTGCTTATAGCTGTACTCTTTGTAAGAACACCTTTGCCCCAGATATCGGCAGGGGAGGACGATTCTTTAAGTACAAAGGAAGCAGCACAATTGAATAAAAAGAGCCGATTCAGAGATCTATTGAAACATCCACTATTTATATTTGCTGTCATTGCTCAGTTCTTTTATGTAGCGGGTCAGACAGGGATAGGTAGTTTCTTTATAAATTATGTAATCGAAGTGAGACCTGATATAAGCCATTTGCAAGCATCACAAATACTCGCATTTGGTGGTATGGGATTGTTTATGGTGGGTCGTATATCAGGCAGTTATATTATGAAGTACTTTAACCCAAAGAAGTTACTGGCAATATATGCATTAATAAATGTATTATTAATGGTTGTTGTTGTAATGGGATTGGGTATGATATCAGTAGTTTGTCTTTTTGTATCTTACTTCTTTATGTCTATCATGTATCCTACTATTTTTGCAGTAGGCATAAGCGGTCTGAAAGAGAATACCGAGAAAGGTTCGTCACTCATTGTTATGGCTGTAGCCGGCGGCGCTGTTATACCTATGTTGATGGGCCGTATTGCAGATATATCTTCAATGACAACCGGATTTATAGTACCGTTAGTTTGTTTCGTTGTAATCTTTATTTTTGGATTAAGCAAGATGAAAAACTAACATAATCTTAGAAGCTTTAGCTTTCAGTATAGAAAGTAAGCCATATATCCATAACAACTGAAAGACCAATAGCAATATTGGTCTTTTTCTGTTATACCTTCCGTTGATGTTCGCCATATTTTTATGCGATTTATATTTTATGTTGTTATTTTATTAGTAATGATATTAATAGATTATAGCCAAATGTAATATAGGAAATGTTGAATAGTCATAGATATTATAAATGAGTCGTATCTGTATGAGGGTAGTTTTATTTTATTTTTAAATATTGCTTTTAAGTTATTTTTTTTACTTGAAATAAGATTTGATGATTAGTAATTTATATTATTTGGTAATTATTACTTAGTAAATGTTAACTTTTATTTAATTAAATATATTTAATTAAACTTGCTTTTTGGTATGTGTGTATTTTAAAATGTGTCATATTTATACATCTGCTTGTCTTTGTATTCTACTTTTTATTGAAAGATATCCAATCTGTCTATTTATATAATTTCTATATGGTTATTGTGGGTTTTGCTTAAGTGTAAATAGTGTGTGTTGCTATAATTTCTGATATTATTTATTTTGTTCGTTAAAAAATAAATAATTAACATATATTGTGTTTCTTATTTAAGGAGTGTTTGAACAAAACTTTGGTTATGGAATATGTTTTACAACAAGGTGTTGTTTGTGATTATTTGTATTATTTAGCTCCTTGTTTATTAATTATTGTAATTTATTGTAATACTTATTAAAAATACATTGAACAAAATGAAGTTAACTTCTGTTTAAGCCTTTAATATGCTATAGATTTTATTAATAATACAAAATTGAGTTGCTCATGTTTAATAAGATATTTGTTTTATTATTCTCGATACCTCTAGTATCATGTGTCAAGGAAGCTCTGCCCGAATGTCCATATCAGTATAATATACAGGTATTTGTGTCCGATAAGAACTATTCTAATATATCCGATTTTCCTGATGAAAAGATATCCGAAGATTTACCTTTCAATAAATATATTCAAAATATTTATTATACGCTCACAGATATTAAAACAGGTAAAAATATGATCGATCCGCAGCGTATAGACGTAGCAGGAGATAGTAAAACTCAATCGATAATTATCGATTTAGTACCTGATGGCAAGTATATTTTAGCTGTATGGGGCAATGTCGATAGTTCGGACAAATCGAATATGCTTCCCGAAAATTTGCATGACAAGAGTGCCGAAAGTAAGAATGTCTATTTAGCTTACGATACACTTGATATTGTAACAGGTATTGCTAAGGAGATGTCTATGGGCTTAAAGAGGACAACCGGAATGTTGATGGTTAAATTTAACGACCTTCCTACTACTATTGCTAAAATAGATGAATCTATAACTTCAATACAAAAAGATGTGGACTGGCATTTCGACTATTCCAATACAACTGATGTCGAAAAGTCTTTCCTAAGTACCTCACAGTCTTTAAGTAAAATAACTACCTATCTGGCTCCTACTGTAACGGGAGAGAAATCTAAATTATCTCTCATGTTGACTAAAACCGATAATACAGTGATTGCGATTCCGATAGCAGAGGTTATAATTAAACGTAACGAGATTTTAGGCCTTGAGGTTACTTACAATGATACAAACGATACATGGGAAGTGTGGGCCAATATAAACAATGAGTGGGTCTTAATCAATAATTTAGAAATAAATTAATCAACATACAATTATTTAAAGTGTTTAATATTAAAAAAGATTTATTATGAATAAAATTTTTGCTTTTCTTATAGCTAGTTTGCTATTTGTTTCGTGCTCGAGCGATGATCAATCTCCGATAGATGTTGCCAATGAAAAAGGTATAACTTTCGAAATCACTACAATAAACAAGGCTGCTGAAGGCTTGAAAGCCGGTACTCCGCTTTATAGTCAAGAAGCGGTGCAACATGTATCAAGAGTTGATATACATGCATTTGTGAAAAATGGAGCAGATTATACGTATGTAAGAACATATTCAATATTCGATTGGGCAGACGGTTCTACATTCAGACGTTTTACTATAGATCCGGATCAAGAAGTACCGGCTGGAGACTATAAGTTCTTAGCTGTAGGTAGGGGTTCGGATATGTATACTATCACAACATTCGATAATACCGTTAAATTCCAAGATGTGGCTGCATCTATTGCTGCTGCCGGTGATGAATCTGAGATTTTTGCAGGTTCCGCACAAGCACAAGTTCTAGAAAGCGGAACTCGTGTAAGTCTCGAAATTACCCGTAAAGTAGCAGGTGTATTAGGTTATTTTAAAAATATACCTGAAACATTGAATGGTTCTACTGTGAAGTATTTACGTCTATCGGTTGCAGCAACAAATAGTCAGGTCAATCTATCTACCGGAATTGGTTCGTCTAATTTAGCTGCAGTACATAATTTGATAAATATAGATCTTACAGGTCAAGGTACAACAGGTGGTATATTTAATGGTATTGACCTTTCGGGAGCAGGTGTTGCCACACTGCCTAATTCTCAATTGGGAGGAGCTTTTATTATACCAATATCAAGTGCGTCGTTAACACTGGGTCTTTATGATGCTAGTAACGTTGCTATAAAAACTTGGGTTGTGAAAAGCGGTTCAGCAACAGTATTCGATCTTGTAGCTAATAACTTCTATTCATTAGGTCTTAAAACAAAGGCTAGTACTACAAATGGTACAGATCCTGCAGATCCTAATGATGATGATCAAGCGATCGATCTATTGACAGACGAAACTCTTACAATTACGATTACCCCTACATGGAGTACACTTCATAACTTGACTCTACAGTAATGAAAAAAATAAATACAAGGTATCCGTTACTTGGATACCTTGTATTTTATAAATTATCAATTTTAATAATTGAAAGGCGTTATGAATAATAATATCAGGTATAAACAGGCAAAACTGTATTGCTTCTTATTGACTGCAGTTATCTTTTTATTGTCAGGATGTTCTCAGGATGATGAGGTTGTTTTACAAGACGAAAATAGTGTAGTTGTGCCTATCGAGATCGGCTCTACGGAAATAAGCCAGACAAAGGCAATAGAGAATCAACCTTTTACAACGAATAGGGTTTTGATACTACCTTTTAAGAAAATAAATGAAAGTATAGTTGCTAATGATGATAGTAATTTTGCTCCTGACTATAATGCTGCCAGACAGTATGATATAAACAATACAACAGCTTATACCGGTATGCTTAATCTTACAGCTACTTCTACATACAAAGTAATTGTTATAGGATATAATAGCAACGATTATGATTTCAACAATCAGAGTAGTCCGGCAAATCGCTTTAGCATAGGTGCTGTAACAACTCCTGTGACACTAGCTAATTTTCATCTTCAATCTACATCGGCTACATCTGTACCTGAGTTCTTTACTGGTGTGTGTATGTCTTATGCCGGGGCAACTGCAACGCCGAATAGTCCTTATTTCAGGCCCGATCAGGTAACCAGCCTAAATCTAAAAGCGACTCTGACACGATTAGTCAGTGGACTCAATTTGCAAATTAACAATATACCGGCCTATGTTACTTCTGTAACATTGGTTGCGCAACAACTGGTTAAGGCTGTATTGCCCATAACCGGTACCGGCACAGTTTTTCAATTAGCTGCTGATGCCGACAATTTAAAAACATTTGGTGTAAAGTCGCCTGTGGCAGGGAGTGTAGCCTTCAATTATTACCTTCTCCCTACATTCAGTGCACATAGCACAAAATTCTATTTAGATGTCAAATATGCTGCATATACCGAAAGATATACGGTAAATGTGCCTGATCTGACAAATATATCTTCTGCAAGTAATATTACTTTCACCCCCAATGAGGTGGTAACAATAGTAGGAAATTATTCCAATATCAATTTTGGATTTACAATAAATAATTCAATTAATCTCGACGATAATGCGTGGGATGGATTACATTAATATTAAACAGTAGGGTAGGATGAAAACAAAATTATTATTATTCAATATATTGCTGTTACTTTTGTTTGCCAGTTGCGACAAGAATGAGTCGGAGGTTGATCTGGTAGGAGAGGGTGAAACCACAGTCGAGAATACTGATCCTCCAGCCGATTTGCCCGAAGGCTTTTTTGAAGTCCGTTTCTTTCCATCGACTTTCGGTGAACACACCAAGGCTGCGGTAACGGGTGCTGATGGAAGAGTACAGCATATTCGCTATATGATTTATAAATCTACAGGTGAGTTTGTGAAAGAAAAGGTTGTCTTGATACCTTCCCAAGGAACACCCACATGGCCATTGGCTGTAGTTAAAGATACTTTGCCTAAAGGATCTTATAAAGCCGTATTCTTAGGGAATGTAGAAAAGACGTTATTCCCTTATAATAATGGTGCCAGCACGGGGCTTACTGCCGATGTATTGACTAATTATACTACAACATACAGTGCTGCCAGAATAGTATTGCCAGCCAAAGAGTTTACCGATAATAGCGAGTATTACTGGGCGAATGTATCATTCTCCGATACGAATACAACACCTAGTGTATTATTTCAACGGATAATAGGTTCGTTAAAGCTGCACCGTAATTTTGTCGATGCGCAAACTGCACTAAATCAACTGGTCAATAATATTGTTACGCAGGTAGGATATAGAAACATTATACAAACTACTATTCAAGGCTTATTGCCCGGATTGCTCCGAACAGCTTTGGGGCCTCTGGGTACCGCTATCGGTTTATTGGTATCGGGAGGTGTTGATGCAATATTAAATCCGATAGTTACCGCTTTGGTAGCTCCCATAACCGATGCTCTGTACAACTTGCTGTTACAGCAACTGGTCAATCAGATAGGTACGGCTCTGACGGGGAACGCAGATCAAACGGGCTTACTGGGATTTCTCGGTACTGCGCTCAATCCATGGGCAAATTTAGAGGCCAGTTCGACTGTCGTGACAATGAATAATTTCCCGAAAACAATAGATTTTGATCTGAATGTAAGGGATGTATACACAGGTCTTCAGCAATTCAAATATGACTTCAATACCACTGTTGTTAGTGATCAAAGATATATTACAATCAAAGGGTTCAATGGTGTTTATGATGTTCGCGATATAAATGTGCTTAAACAGGGTTTAATTTCGGGTCTTGTGGTCGATCAGGTTGTCGATACTTACCTGCTTCCCGGAGCATTTGTCGATATTAAAGATCCTATACAGGCTACAGGACCGAAGAGTAATCTCAGATATCAGGCAGATTATTCGTTTCTCGATCTCGGACTGAAATCTTATACACAACAAACAGATGGTAACCATAGTCTTACACTATCAGTTAAAATAGGAAATATAGCCAATATCGATGGCATATTGGGGGGAGTTCCGATCTTAGGGCCAGTATTGAGTTTAATATTGACTCCTATAAAAAATATAACAGTAAGTGTTCCGCTCAATCTGCCTTTATTAGGTGTCGATAACCTATCGGTAAGTGGTAGTTGGAGCGCTATTACCACTTACTAATGCTGCTTATTTAAAAACCAAATGATATGAAGCGATTTTTATATATATTCTTATTAAGCTTTGCGGTATTATCGTTGAGCGGTCAAGATCTGGGAGTAAAAACCAATATCCTCTATAATGCCTCAATGACCCTGAATCTGGGTGCCGAAGTTGCATTAAATGATCGTTCGACACTCGATATTTCGGGAAGCTATAACCCATGGGGTTCTTCTACCGGAAAGAGAATGAAACTATGGATGGTACAGCCCGAATATCGTTATTGGCTTTGCGAAAAGTTTAACGGGCACTTTTTCGGAGTACATGCTCATGTAGGGCAATACAATTTCAGTCAGGTGAGCTTTACGCAAAAACTAAAAGATAATAACTATCAGGGCGATTTTTATGGAGCAGGACTATCTTATGGTTACCAATGGATATTGAGCGACCGATGGGGGATAGAGGCCAGTTTAGGACTCGGATATGCACATTTCAAATACGATAAATATCCGTGTGGTGAATGTGGTGCCAAGATAAAAAGTGATACCAAAAATTATTGGGGCCCGACTAAAGCTAACATAAGCCTTACCTATTTCATCTTTTAATTATATCGTATATGAAAACAAAAGCTATAATATTTTTATTTACAGCATCTTTGGTGTTATCCCTTTGTGCTAAAGGCCAGCAGGTATATGATAATATATCGGTGAGTGATGTCATAGCAGAGCAACAGGATAGTCTATTAACAGTAGAAATGCGAATAAATGGAAGCAGGACAAATCTGCCATCGAATCAAGCTCTTATACTGACACCCGTTATAAAATCGGCAGATAGACTGAAAGAACTTCAGCCTATTGTAATAAAGGGAAGTAACCGATACAAAGCCGATAAAAGAGCTAAGACTTTCGACGATGCAAGAGTAGTGGTGGATAACCCGTTCGTTTCGTTGACAAAAGATCAATCAAGGAATATCAATTATACTCAAACACTACTTTTTGAAGATTGGATGGTAGGTGCAAGTTTAGAAATGAAAGAACAGGTATATGGTTGCGTAGATTGTAAAGGCGTTGAGAAATGGAATGCGCTTTTAGATCCCATTGTTGCACAACAGCCCGTTGTGAGACCAACTATCAAGTATCTTGTTACATTCATTGCACCCAAAGCCGAAGCCGTGAAATCTCGGGATAATCAGGGGACTGCTTATCTCGAATTTCCGGTGGGTAAATCTGTTATCGTTAGCGATTTCAGAAATAACTTCAGAGAATTAAGTAAGATAAATGATGCTATAAATCAATTGCGGGATAATAAGAATGCAACCATTACATCTATATCTTTAAAAGGTTTCGCATCGCCCGAAGGTCCGTATAAGACCAATAGTGCACTGTCGGAGTCGAGAGCGCAGGCTTTGAAAAATTACCTTCAAACAGAGTTTTCATATCCGAGCAGTTTATTTACCGTCAGTTCGATAGCCGAAGATTGGGATGGTCTGAAAACCCTTGTCGAAAATTCGGATATCCCCAATAAAACAAACGTGTTAGATATTATCAATTCTTCAGATGGCGACGATGTTAAAGAACAAAAACTAAAGGCATTGGGTAGTACTTATAACACATTATTAACCGATTTCTTTCCTAAATTACGGCGGGTAGATTACAAAGTAAATTATACAATCCGTCCATTTAGTGTAGACGAAGGTAAGGAAATCGTAAAAATAAGCCCTGCTCAAATGAGCCTGAATGAAATGTTCCTTGTAGCCAATACTTACGAAAAAGGCAGTGACGAGTTTAATAACGTATTCGATATCGCAGTGAGGATATTTCCTCTCGATGTAACAGCGAATCTGAATGCTGCCGCCATTGTTCTCGATAAAAATGATACTGCTGCAGCTCATCGCTATCTCGACAAATACGAAGATGTCTCAGATTCGTGGAACAACCAAGGCATACTATATGCACTGGAAGGAAATATAGAAAAAGCAAAAGAATATTTTGTGAAAGCGCAGGCAACGGGTTCTGTCGAAGCAGCTCAAAATCTAGAAAAGATTAAAGAACTCGAAGAGTATAATGCTGCTAATACGAAATAAGAAAAAACAGTCTTTCTGTTAAGACTGAAACAATATAAGTCGTTAGGTTTTTATTTTGGTAGGTTTTTTTATTGCAAGAGGGTATCTCCTAGTCAGGATACCCTCTTTTTTGTTTCAATTATTACCATAAATTTTTACGATGTGTTTGAGATCGATTGGTCAAACTTAAGATGTAATCCTCTAAAGGGTAGGTCTATGTAGCGTTTTATAAGAGTTTTCGAGTGTTTGATTTTTTTTAAGATGTTATAAATGAATAATTTTGTTTAAAATATTTTTTTCATATAAAAAAAGACTATATTTGTCACGGAAACTTTATATAAAAACTACGACCAATTAACTTTTCTTTAACTTAATGCTTTTCTACACAATGAACAGTAAAATTTTTCGACTAATATTATTAGTTGTTATCTCTACGTATGCTAATTCTGGCATTCATTCTCAAGTAACAATCGGGAATGATGAAGCCCCTGTTGCCGGAGCTTTGCTTCAATTAAAGGAGCAAGCAAATATTACAAATGGAGCAGCAAATTCCTTAAAAGGACTAGGTATGCCAAGGATGTATTTGAACAGTTTAACCAATCTGAACGATATAGATCCGACCAATACTGCACGTCCCGACCGAGAGGAACACATAGGTCTTATGGTATACAATACCAATGGCTGTGTTAATCCGCTAGATGGCTACGAAGGATTGTATGTCTGGGATGGCACAAAATGGGACATGATAGGAGCCCCATCCATGTCTTCGAACGTACAAATCTATCAGGATCAGGATGGTAATAATTTTAAGGCTGCTACTTTCGGTCCAGCAGGTACATGGATGGTTGAGAATCTACGGGTGAGTAAATATGCGACAAATGTAACAGGGCAACCGGCTCTCACTCTTGGTCTTCCACTGGGCGAACCTGCAACTTCTAATTATGCATATCCTGCACCGTCAGGAGATGGTAAAAATGCAGCCTATGTTACTAAACAACCCTCATTGGGATATCTCTACAACTGGCGGGCTGCTTCTGCCAGGGCTACAGATGTAGAAACGACAGACGATAATAGTTCAACTCAAGCTCAATATCAGGGGATCTGTCCCAATGGCTGGCATTTACCAAGCGATTATGAGTGGAACCAATTGGAACAGCAGATTGCAAACAATCCGCAATTGTACAGCAAGTACCCGGCAGGGACAGCAACAAATTGGAATACTGCTTGGGCTACAACGACCAGCACTCGCCCTACCACAATAACTAATCCTGCTGTCAGCTATGCAAATTCGCTGCTAAGTACATGTCCGCCGGTAGATTTTGTAGCAGGAAGTACGAAGATGTATGGACAAAGCCTTCCTGCCCATAAGGGGGGATTTCATGTTGTGTTGGCAGGTTTTTCTGCCCAAGAATCAAGTTATAGTGTTAACGCTTACGGAACAGTAGGTGAATATTGGACTAGTTCATCTCAAAGTTCTTCGGGTAGTTGGATACGCATATTTGTACAAGGAGAGGGGGGGATAAGGAGAAAATCAACCTATCGCAATTTTATGATATCGGTGCGCTGCAAGAAGAATTAATTTACAGAAGTCGTCTTGACTTTTTGTTTTTCGTATTATTTTGTCATCCTGAGGAACGAAGGATCTCGGTTAGGAGATGCTTCACTATCGTTCAGCATGACAAAGAGAGTAAAAAAACAAACAAAAAGAAAATCTTTTGAAAAGTCAAGACGACTTCACTGTAAAAAAAGCGAAGCTATATAAATAATTAAGGCGTTGCCAAAGATAGAGATACCCTCTTTTAGTTATCCCCTTCATACATCCTCTCACCGCTTTCGTCAGCAATTTGGTGAGTTACAGGTAGGGAATGGATTTTGAATGCAAAAATTATATCATTGTATGAAGGGGTAACAAGGTGTTTAATTATGATTGCAAATTTCCTGATAAAATGAAGCAAAGGCAAGAGTAAAAAGAATTTTTTTACTCATTTTTTCTATTTTACTCGCAAACCGCATAATTTTACTCATACCTGTTTATTTTTTCATATTTTTGTTAAATACACATCATTTGATTTGTATATTTGCTTTAAGAATAAAAATATAAGACATGAAAACAGAAAACTTATCGATAAAAAGAGTTCATCACGGACATAATATCCGCGATATCCGTCGTGGTAAGGGTATCAAACAGGAAGCGATGGCTGATATGGTTCATCTTTCGCAACAAACCGTATCGAGATACGAATCTGCTCAGGTGATCGATGACGAAATGCTGGAACGATTTGCTAAGGCTCTTGATGTGTCGGTCGAAGAGATTAAAACGACGGAGGAGGAAACAAATAATAATTATTATATTGAAAATAATACATTTTCAGATAGTTCTTCTGGTATTCTTTATAATTATACTCCTGTAAAAGAAATAATCGAGTTGTGTAATCAAAAAGTAGAATTATACGAACGCCTTCTTGAAGTAGAAAAAGGTAAAATAACATGGCTCGAAAAAATTCTTGAGCAAAAGAAATAAAGAAGTCGTCTTGACTTTTTGTTTTTCGTATTATTTTGTCATCCTGAGGAACGAAGGATCTCGGTTAGAAGATGCTTCACTATCGTTCAGCATGACAAAGAGAGTAAAAAAATAAACAAAAAGAAAACATTTTGAAAAGTCAAGACGACTTCTAAGTATAGAATTTAATGTGAGTTCGATATATGGGAAGGAATAATAACTAATAAAATATTTAGTAGAACTTGCTATCCCGATACATTCACCCTCTCTCGCCTTGCCAAAGGGGAGGAACCTAAAAGAATATACAAAGCCACTCTAAGGAGTGGCTTTTTGTCATCCCGATACGGAGTGAGGGATCCCGACTACTCCTTGTTATAGGAGAACAGATCCCTCACTCCGTATCGGGATGACAGAGATAGATAGGACGACGATTTCTCTGGTATGGATAATAGATTGGAATCTCAAAGGGGAAAAAATAAATGAAGATGTCGCGTCAGTCAGAAAATGGAATCAAAAAAAAGCTCATGGTGTAATATCATGAGCTTTTTTTATCTTATCAATTCAAATTCCCGACCAATTCTATCGGCTTACTATCATCTTCACTATTAGTATATAGCAGATTTATTTTTTTACCGTCGAACGTAATTTTATAATTCTCAAAGCTACTGTCTTCCAAATAGACTAATTTCAAAAGCAGATTTTGAGCATCTTTCCATGTATAATATCCTGCCACTTTGAAAGGTGATAAGCCGATCGGGTTGCGATAGCTCTGATTATAATACGGACTGTTGCGGTCGGTGACGCTGTATTCCCATTTGTTATTGCCTGTAGTGAGGTTGTGAGTAGCAGAACCTGTTCTTAGAATCAGATTGCAAAGATTATTTTGTTGTTTTATTTCGATGCTTACTATACCTAAGTCGTTTTTCTCCATAGTATATGTTCCTGCGAAATCAGGATTTTTGTCTTTCTCCGATTTCATGTTAGGTTCGGGTAAAGCAAGGCTTTCAAGTTTGGCAGTCAGAGCTTTATAAGCGTCTTTGTTTTCGGGTAGTTCCTTATCCGAAATTGCAGGCAAAATATGATCCCATACCTGTTGTAACTCTTTACCCATATCATGTGTATCTGCCGTAGCAACCAACACAGCGTCCTGATCGGGCATCACAACGATAAGCTGTCCGAATGCACCATCTGCCCTGAATGCGTTGTGGCGGCATTGCCATATAAAATATCCGTAGCCTTGCCCCCAATCGGTTTGTGCTCTTTCCGAAGGTGAGAGATTAGCTCCGTTGTCTATTTGCATGCTCGACGCTTCTTCGATCCAGCTTTCGGGTAAAAGCTGTTCACCGTTCCATTTTCCTTTTTGCAGGTATAATTGCCCTAACTTAGCCATATCGGCAGTTAGTACACTCATTCCCCAGCCGCCACAGGTAAATCCTGACGGGCTTTGTTCGCTTGCAATATCTGAGATACCTAGCGGTTCGAATAAACGAGGTTTAAGATAATCCAGCATCGTGCTACCTGTAACCCGCTGTATAATAACAGAAGCCATATAAGTAGCATACGAGTTATATATAAATCGGTTGGCTGTTTTTTCATTGAGGTCTGCACTCAAGAAATCATTTACCCAATCCATATTGCGCATTCTGAAATCGGGCCACGGTTCATTTCCTGCCGTCATGGTGATTAGGTTTCTTACAGTGAGTTCCTGCATATATGGGTTTGCTGCGTATGCGTCTTTATATTCGGGAAAAAACGAAACTACTTTATCATCGAGCGACAGGAGCTTTTCGTTAACTGCAAATCCAACGGCTGTCGATGTAAATATTTTACTTACCGAGTACATAATATGACGGGCGTCGGGTTTATATGGATCCCACCAACCTTCGGCAACTACTTTCCCATGGCGTAGCAGTATGAAGCTATGCAGTTTTATCTCTTTTTTTTCGATAGACTCTATAAAGTCGAGTATACCTTGTGACTGAACGTTTTCTGCTTCGGGTGTAGACAGAACTAAATCATGGGGATGTATATTATCAGGACATTGTGTCTTCATACTGCACTGTAAGAATAGAAAGGCTAGTAGGAGTAGGCTGATATTTTTCATAGGATATTTGTTAATATGGTTATCAATTGACAAATATATGAAATTGTATTTTAAATAATGGGTTTTATTACATGCAAAAAAAGCTCATAATTATTGGTTATGAGCTTTTTATATCCTTGCGAGTTGTCTTTAGATTTATCTATAAAATATGGCTTGTAAAGTTACATACATAGGAAAAAGGTTACAGTAGAAAAACAATGTAAAAAGTGTTACTTTTGTTACCTTTTTTAATTTACTTGTATTATTTCTTCTTAGCCTGTGGCTTCGGTTTTGGTCTGGCTGACGAAGTTCCTTTCGGTTTAGCAGAAGAAGCTGTTTTCGGCTTAGCTGATTTTGATCTCTCCGTTGGTCTTGGCTTCGGTTTATTCGATGCTACCTTTTGTTTGCCGACTCTTAATCCGCTCGATGGTCTTTTGTTTTTCTTCGGCTTATGGCTGGTTTCTGTCTCATCCGCAGAAGCAGAAGAGAAAGCTGATTTAGGAGCACTGCCCGATTTATCTTTAGGTTTGTCCGCTTTGTCGTTCTTTTCTTTCTTTCCATACTTAGCAGCTATGCTGCCTTTGCGGTAATCGGTCTTTATATCGAATTGTTCGAGAGCTTTATTGAACGACTTATTGCTGTTGGCAGGTTTCTTAGACCCTTCGGTTTTTTCAGAAGCATCGAGCATATCGAATAATCCTTCCAGTTCGGTATGAGTAAGGTCACGCCAGTTGCCTTGTCCGAGATTACCCAGTTCGATGTTCATTATCTGGATACGTTCCAACTTGGTTACTTCATATCCGAAAAATTCACACATACGTCTGATCTGTCTGTTCAGACCCTGTATAAGCGATATTTTGAATGTATAGGGGTTTATCTGTGATATTTCGCATCTGCGTGTTACACGGTCTAAGATAGGTACACCCTGCGCCATACGTTCCAGAAAGTCTTTAGTGATAGGTCTGTCTACTGATACTATGTAATCTTTCTTATGATTGTTTCCTGCACGGAGTATCTTATTAACGATGTCACCGTCATTGGTCAGCAAGATCAATCCTTGAGAATCTTTATCTAGCCTGCCGATAGGGAATATGCGTTGTTCGTGCCTGATGAAGTTCACAATATTGTCTTTTTCCATCGGGTCGGTTGTGCTGACAATCCCCACAGGTTTATTGAGTGCAATATATACAGGTTCTATGTCGTTTATGATCAGCTCGCCGTTTACTTTCACCTTTTGTCCGGGTAGTACGCGCATGCCGATTGTGGCACGTTTACCATTAATGGTTACGTTACCGCTTTCTATAAATCGGTCAGCTTCTCTGCGAGAACAATAACCGGAATTACTGATGTATTTATTTAGTCTGTATTCCATTGTTTTAAACTATTAAGGTCTGAGACCTTTTTTATTGCTTTTGTGATTGAAACAGCTATAGAACGTTATAATCTGAAAACAGATCATTAAATACTTTCTTTTATTAATCAAGTGTCAAAAATAATAAATAGGTTTCTTACCCTCAATTATTTTTGCCTTTTTATAACTTTCGGCTGACGATTATTGTTGCTGCTTTGTTCTTTCGGTTTCGCTGCCTCACTTTTAGGCTTATTCGTAGAAGAGGTTTCAACATAAGCATGATCGGTAACAGCAGGAATATTTTTCTTTATCAGCTTATGAATATCTTTCAGTAAAGGTAATTCTTCTCTGTCGCAGAACGATATAGCTACACCGCTTTTCCCCGCTCTACCTGTACGCCCGATACGATGTACGTAAGTTTCAGGTACGTTAGGCAGATCGTAGTTGAATACATGCGAAAGACTGTCTACGTCTATTCCACGTGCTGCAATGTCGGTAGCTATCAGTACACGCGTTTTACGGCTCTTGAAATTGCTTAGCGCATTTTGACGTGCGTTCTGTGACTTGTTGCCGTGAATAGCTTCAGTACGGATATTTGCCTTATTGAGCATACGTGCTATTTTGTCCGAACCATGTTTTGTACGGGCAAAAACCAGAATAGATTCGAGGCTCTGATCTTGAAGCAGATCGATAAGCAGGTCTATTTTGTCTTTCTTCTCTACATAGTAAACCGATTGTTCGATTGTATCTACTGTAGATGATACAGGGGCAACTTCTACTTTTTTCGGGTTATACAACATCGAATTTGCCAGCTTGGCAATTTCGGGTGGCATAGTAGCCGAGAAGAACAGTGTTTGTCGCTTCTTGGGAAGGAGTGGGAGCAGTCGCTTTATATCGTGAATGAAACCCATGTCGAGCATGCGGTCTGCTTCGTCTAGTACGAAGAACTCGATGGTATTCAGTTTGATATATCCTTGTTTGATCAGATCGAGTAACCGTCCCGGAGTAGCGATAAGAATATCGACACCTCTCTTGAGTATATCCGTTTGGTTTTTCTGCGAAACACCTCCGAATACCACTGTGTGACGAAGTTGGGTATTGCGTCCGTATGCTTCAAACGATTCGTCTATTTGTATAGCAAGCTCACGGGTTGGTGTTAATACCAACGCCTTAATATTTTGATATCTGGCGGGTCTGTAAGCCTCAGCCAGTTTTTGGATAATAGGAATTGAGAAAGCGGCAGTTTTTCCTGTACCTGTTTGTGCACATCCCAACAAATCAGTACCATCCAGTATAATTGGAATCGCTTCTCTCTGAATAGGGGTTGGGGTAGTATAATTTGCTTGTTGAAGAGCCGTTAATATTGGCTCTATGAGTTTTAAATTGTCAAATGTCATTATATGTAAACCATCTTTATGGCTATTTTGTTTCGGTGCGCAAAGGTAGAGCTTTTTATCTAATGTTAATCAGTATTGATAATTATTTATCTGTTTTTATAATATTCTGTGAATAAATCTATTAGTTTTAGACACTTTGTCTTCAAAGTAAAAGGGCTGAAAACTAAATTTCAGCCCTTTCTATATAAAGTAATCTGTGGTTTATCCTTCTTATTTACTCAACGATTGAGGAATAGCCTGTGGTTCGTTCGAGAATGCCGATTTGTTAGGTTTGTTGGTCATTTCGAATACCAGTTTGCCACCACTCATAATATCGGCATGTTCGATAAATCGTTTAGTGTATGGTTTACCGTTGAATGTAAGCGATTTGATATATCTGTTTGTGTCGCTCACACCTTTAGCTTCTATCTCTAATACTTTACCGCTTTCTAATGTCAGTTTCACTGATGGCAGATAAGGCGCACCGATAATGTATTGTGTGCTGCCCGGTGTTACAGGATAGAATCCCATAGCAGTGAAGATATACCATGCCGACATCTGTCCGCAATCGTCGTTACCGCATAATCCGTCGATACCGGGGCGATACATTTTGTTCATAATCTCACGTACCCAATATTGAGTTTTCCAAGGTTGTTGCGTCCACATATACATATATGCTACGTGGTGACTTGGTTCGTTACCATGCACATAGTTTCCAAGAAGTCCTTCGCGTGTAACATCTTCTGTGTTAGCAAAAAACTCATCAGGAAGGTGCATTGTAAATAGAGAATCGAGACGTGTAACAAATTTCTTATCACCACCTACCTGATTAATCAGACCTTTTACATCTTGTGGTACATAAAGCGAATAATTCCATGAGTTACCTTCTATAAAACCTTCGTCATGTGTATTTAATAAGCTATAAGGCTCTTTCCATTTACCATCGGCAAGTTTAGCTCTGGCAAAACCAATGTTCTTGTCGAATACGTTTTCGTAGTTTAATGCTCTCTTACGATAAGTATCAACGTCTTTAGTGTCATTCATTAATTTAGCTGTGTTGTAGATAACCCAGTCGTCGTAAGCATATTCGAGCGTGATAGACGAACCGCTACGGCTTTTTTCGTATGGAACGTAACCTAATTCAAGATATTCTTTTGTTCCGTCATAATATGGAACATTGGCACTGCTCATCATCGCTTTCAGCCCCAATGCTTTATCGATAGGCAAGCCTTTTGCAATAGCATCGCCCACAACAGCTACACCATGATAACCGATCATACACCAGTTTTCGTTACCCATGTGCGACCATACGGGAAGCATACCATGTACGCTTTGCTGATAATGTGCAAGCATCGATTTTACCATATCGGTATTACGTGCGCGTTGGAATATATTGTATAGAGGGTGCAATGCGCGGTATGTATCCCAAAGTGAAAATACTGTATAGTTGGTAAATCCTTCTGCTTTGTGGATATTATGATCGAGACCTCTGTATTGTCCGTCTACATCCATATAGATAGAAGGGTTGATCATTGTATGATAAAGCGATGTGTAAAACATCGTCATTTGATCTTTACTTCCTTGTACATCGAACACACTAAGCTCTTTTTCCCATTTGTTCTCTGCTTGAGCAACTAATTGGTCGAACGTTTTGCCTTTTGTGTCGTGTTCCAGATTTGCAATAGCACCTAATGTACTTACTGCCGAAATACCGACTCTTAATTCTAATGTATTGTCAGTATTGTCATCGAAGTCGAAGTAAGCTACAATACCACGTCCACCTATTTCGGGGAAATTTTTAGTTACATCGAATTTGCGCCAGAAACCATTATAGGGTACATTTTCCTTATTGATATGCCCGTAGTTCTTGATTGGTTTCGACAATGATATTGCAAAATAAGTATAGTTGGTACGTGCCCATCCGCGTGTTATTCTATAACCGGTAAGCAATGTATCATTTTCAACACGCAGGTTTGCCCATAGTACTTTGCCATCATAGTTATAGATGCCATGCACCATATCTAAGATAATACGTTGTTGAGCCGAAGGGAATGTATATTTATGAATACCTGTATGTTCGGTAGCTGTCAGTTGAGCCTTTACTTTATAGTCGTCCAATACTACTTCGTAGTAACCTGGAGTTGCTTTTTCGGTAGAATGTGAGTATCTCGAACGGTATCCGCTATCAGTATTGTCTGCTGTACCCGGATTCAGTTTCAATTCGCCTGTTGTAGGCATAATAAGGATGTCTCCCAAGTCGGAGTGACCTGTACCGCTTAGATGTGTATGGCTGAAACCAACAATTGTTTTATCTTCATACTGGTAGCCTGCACAGTATTTATATGCATCTGCTTGATATTTACCATTAATACTATGTGGAATAGTATCTGTATCAGGACTTAACTGAACTCCTCCGAAAGGCACACAAGCACCCGGAAATGTATGTCCCATTTTTGTTGTTCCGATGAAAGGATCAACAAAATCTGTTTTTTTCTGTGCTAACATGGTGACACTCGATAGTACTAGAATCGATAATAGAGTTTTCTTCACGTTTTTCATTTTGTATTATTAATTGAAATAGCTCGTTTCATTTTGCAACAAAATTAGTAAAAAAAGATGTATATAATAGCCTATATTGTGTAATAAAAAGACGGATTAGCTGTCATTCCATTATTAATCTGTCTAATATATATGCCGGTATTTATCTTTATGAAAGTTAAAAAATAGCCATTGCCAAATATGATTAAACTATATCTGAGATGTGTCATATAAACGCTTTTTTGCTTTCGGTTTATATTTTTGATAAATACTAAAGAATGTAAATCTATTAAACCTTGCCTACCTTTTCTCATCTAACTTACAGAAACGAGAAATAATAACAAACAAATAAAATAATTATAGATCATGAAAAAAGTATTTTTATCACTAGCAATATTTTTAAGTGCATCACTAACAGTTTTTGCCGGACAACAAAAAGGCAAAGCTGGCAACAGAGGAAAAACTGTTCTACCTAAGGAATTAAGTTTATCGGATGAACAACAAAAGAAAGTAGAATCGTTAGATGCCGATTTTAAAACACAGTTTGAAGCACTAAGAGCAGATACAAGTATTACGAAAGAAAACAAACGAGCAAAACGACAAGAGCTGTCTAAACAGCACAAAGTACAAGTGCAAAATGTACTAACAACGGAACAAAGAAGTAGACTTTCCGACCTTAACAAACAAACAGATAAGAGAGAGAACAGAAAATCGAGACGTAATAAAGACCTTGCTCAGCAATCGGATAACAGATCTGACGGAAGAAAAAGATCAGGAGAAAGATTCTCTAAAGAGATGAATTTAACAGCCGCTCAGGAGGTACAGATAAGAGCATTGAATGAAGAATTCAGATCGAAATCGAAAGAATCGAGAGAGCAACATCGGGCTGCTGTTAATGCCATCCTTACCCCTGAGCAACAAGCTAAGATGAAAGAGCAAGGAAAACCCTCGAGAGAATTTAGAAAGCATGGCGGAAAGCGTTCCGGCGGCAGACGAAATCTGGATGCGCAAACTGTTGCTAAATTGGATAGCTTGAAGAGCAATTTTAAGAAAGAGAAGCAAGCAATAGAAATGAGCCGTATAGCTCCTGAAGAGCAAGCTCGCAGGATAGAAGAACTACGTACAAAATATAGAGAAGAAAAAAGAGAAATAACTATGAATGCTAAAAACACTAACACTACTAAGACAGAGCGTAGAAGAGTATGATAAATGAAGACGCTTTTGCTTGATCAAGAAGGCTATTGGAATTACCAATAGCCTTCTTCTTTTATATAATACAATAGCTTGATTCTATCTATTGTTTTTTAGTACCTATCCAAGTTGCTTTTTTCCATATATACTCCAATGGTCCATGTCTGTATCGCTTCATCCACCAATGACTGAATGAGCACTGTACTAAGAATATAGCGACACCTATCAGGAATGATATAGTCATAGATGTAGAAAGGCCTAATCCCCAGCTGTAGAATATAAATCCACCGATAACAGATTGTACAAGATAGTTTGTAAGACTCATTTTTCCATAAGGAATTAATAAAGCCAGAACTTTGTGCCCTTTTACTGTCTTATAAAAGATTAATAGAATAAGCAAGATAAGAAAAGTCATAAATGCAACATTTGCATACGATCTGATTATTACTTGTAACGGTGTCAGAATATATGAGTTTGTAACAAAATTAGGTAGCATGCTAACTAATCCCATTAAAGGGAAAAAGCATATAACTGCAATTACCATTCCGCGTATCCATTTCTTTGTATTCTCATCGTTAAGTAAGAAAAATCCTTTTCGTCCAATCACCATTCCGAACATAAATAAAGCAGCAATCTGAGGGAATCGCCCATTTTCGAAAGCCCACGTTGAAGTCCCTAGTTGGCTATGCTCAACCATAACTTTGAGAGATTCCATAAAATTACCATTGAGTAATACTTTGGTCAGCGGATCGTAATGATAACCCACCATACTTTGAGCAGGTACATAATCGGGATTGAATAATGCGGAAAAAACTTTAAACCATTCTGTTGGTTGCAATACAAGAATTGTGGCGATAATCAAAACCGTTTTTGTAGAGAAACGGCATACCAATATAAGTGAGATACCAATGAGAGCGTATTGCGAAAGAACATCCCCTGTATAAATAAGCGAGTTGAGCATACCCCAAATGAATAGTAAAACTAATCGCCAAAGGAAACGAAGTCTGAAATCATTTCCTCGTTTCAGTTGATTATTATCCTGAATAAAGAAACTGAATCCGAATAGCAAAGCAAACATTCCGTAAGCTTTCCCTCCAAAAATAAAAAATACCGAACTGTTTATAGCTGTATCGGCAAACTTCATCCAATCGTTATCAATAGGTGTAAAGTTAAATAAGTTATAGTTTTCGAGACAGTGAATTAGCACTATTCCCATTACAGCAAATCCTCTCAGGGCATCTGCCACATCAATCCGTTGTGTGTCTTTCATTTGTTTGTTACTAATTTTATTATGTTATTTGGTTTGCTTTCGAAATTTCGTCTAATATCATGCAGGCTGTCTCTACACTTGGTACATTCTTGATACTAACAGAACGTTTGCCGTTTTTCTCTTTCAGTTCACAGTTGCGATGGTATTTTTGTACATAAGTCAACAGTTTGTCGAATGCTTCCGATTGGTAATAGGGAGATTCTATGTTCGAAATGAGGAATAAACTCATACGTTCGTTCTTAAGCGTTACTTTTTCTATTCCCAGTGCTTTTGCTAATATTCTCAGGCGGACAACAAGTATCAGTTCGCGTCCTTCTTGCGGTATTTTACCGAAGCGGTCTTCCAGTCTGCCGATGAAATTCATAACATCCAGCTCGCTGTTCATATTATCTAACTCGCGGTAGAGGGTAATACGTTCCGAATCGTTAGGAATGTAAGTGGCGGCGAATAGCAATTCAAGATCACTGTCTATCTGCACGTCTTCTACAAAATTGTCTCCTATTATTTTGTTATCCTCATTTACCTCATGATAAACATCTGCAAATTCTTCGTTTTTGAGTTCGTTGACTGCTTCGTTCAATATCTTTTGATATACTTCGTACCCTAAGTCAGCAATAAAACCACTCTGTTCTGCACCTAAAAGATTTCCTGCACCACGTATGTCCAAATCTTGCATTGCAATATGGATACCGTGCCCTAAATCGGAGAAATTTTCGATTGCTTGCAAGCGTCTGCGTCCTTCGGCCGAAAGTGTATGTAGCGGAGGTGCTAACAGATAAGCAAATGCTTTTTTATTGCTACGGCCTACACGTCCACGCAATTGATGCAGATCACTCAATCCGAAGTTTTGTGCATTGTCTATTATGATAGTGTTGGCATTCGATACATCGATTCCCGATTCTATAATCGAAGTCGAAATAAGTACATCATATTCGTAATTGATAAAATCGACAAGAATAGCTTCCAGCTTGTTGGGTGGCATTTGTCCGTGTCCTACCACAATGCGTGCATCAGGTACTTCGCGACGAACAATATCTTCGAGTTCGTGGATGCTTTTTATTCTGTTGTGAATAAAGAATACCTGTCCGTTACGGCTCATTTCGAATTCGATAGCTTCACGTATAATCTCAGGCTCGAAAGTATGCACTTCGGTCTGTATCGGATATCGGTTGGGTGGGGGAGTCTCGATTGTCGAAAGGTCACGCGCACCCATCAGCGAAAACTGAAGTGTACGAGGAATAGGTGTTGCCGACATAGTAAGTGTGTCGATATTCACCTTCATTTTTTTCAATTTTTCTTTCACCGCCACTCCGAATTTTTGTTCTTCGTCTATGACTAGCAATCCGAGGTCTTTAAACAATATATCGTTGCTAACTATTCGATGTGTACCGATAAGTACATCAATTTTGCCTTCTTCAAGTTCTTTTAATATTGCTTTTATTTCTTTAGCCGTACGTGCTCTGCTTATATAGTCGACTTTACACGGAAAGTCTTTGAAACGATTCTTAAATGTTTGATAATGTTGATAAGCTAATACTGTTGTAGGAACTAAAACTGCCACCTGTTTATTATCGGCCACAGCCTTGAATGCTGCACGCATAGCTACCTCCGTTTTCCCGAAACCTACGTCGCCGCATACCAGACGATCCATAGGTTTGATATTTTCCATATCGTGCTTAATATCGATGGTCGCTTTCAGTTGATCGGGCGTATCTTCGTATACGAATGATGCTTCCAGTTCGTGTTGAAGAAAAGAGTCGGGAGAAAACTGAAATCCTTTTTCATTTTTTCGCTTGGCATATAGAGCGATAAGATCGCGGGCTATATCTTTTACTTTGGCTTTAGCTCCTTCTTTTACTCTGTTCCATGCACCGCTGCCCAGTTTGTTTACACGTGGCGGTGTTCCTTCTTTTCCTCTGTATTTCGATATTTTATGTAGGGAATGAAGCGAAACGAATATAGAGTCGTTATTAAGATAGATAAGTTTGATTAACTCCTGCATTTTTCCATTCATATTGGAACGCACAAGTCCGCCAAACTGACCAATACCATGATCTATATGTACTATATAATCTCCGATCTGAAATTGATGTATTTCCTTTACCGACAGTGCTATTTTTCCCGATCGGACACGTTCTGTCTTGAGATTGAATTTGTGAAAACGATCGAATATCTGATGATCGGTAAAGCAACATATTTTTAGCTGTTCGTCGCCAAATCCTTGCGATAGGGTTCTGTCCACAGCTGTAAACTGTATGTTATCGCCCCTGTCTTCAAATATCGATTTAAGGCGGGCTTGTTGCTTCTCGCTATCACTCAATATGTAAATAGTGAATCCTTTTTGGATATAGTTGCCTAATGACTCACTTATCAGATCGAAATTTTTATGAAACAAGGGTTGTTGAAATGTTTCGAAACTAATGGTACTATCGGGTAGACTATGCGGCTTCACACCGATGTGTATATGTTTGAAACTATTTACTTTGCTAAGGTATTCTTTTTGAGTAATAAGTTTATTCTGTATGTCTTTCTCGTACTCGGGATTATCCAATAGAGTGGAGTCATTATAAACCGCTTCTACTTTTTCTGCCGACCAATCAAAATCTTTGAATCCTACAATTGTATTATTCAATAACAAATTTAAAATAGATTCGCGTTCCAGATCACCTTTTTGCATATCGGGTATGATCTGTATCTGTTGCAATCTATCTTTCGATAACTGGGTCTCTACTTCGAATGTACGGATTGAACTCACTTCGTCGCCAAAAAAATCGATACGATAAGGAAATTCGTGAGAAAAGGAAAATACGTCGAGGATACTACCACGAATGGCATATTGACCGGGTTCATAGACGTAATCTACATATTCGAAACCGAAACCGTCTAACCTTTCTGAAATATATCCGCGTTCTACCTCTTTGTTTACAACAACATGCAGTGTGTTCTCTTGCAAGATATTTTTCGATACAACTCTCTCCGCTATGGCTTCGGGATAAGAAACAATGATAAAATGCTTGCTATTACTTTGCAACTTGGTCAGTACTTCGGTACGGAGAATCTCGTTCGACGCATCTATCTGACCGTATTTGATTGCTCTTTTGTATGCTGATGGGAAAAACAAAGCATTATCCCCTCCCAATATTTGCTGTAAGTCGTGATAAAAGTATCCGGCACTCTCGCTATCATTGAGAATATAGAGATAACAATCTTTGGTTTTATTGAATAATGATGCCGCAAACATGGCATCCGAAGAGCCTTGTAAACCTTTAATGTGGATGTTTCTGTCTTTTGCCAAAAGACTAACAACTGCGGGGATATTTTTATGAGAGTCAAAAACTTCTTGTAGAGCAGATAATTTCAATTCAGTTGGGATATTTGATTTGAAGCACAAAATTAGTAAAAAGAAAGATAATAAATAACATACCCATACTTTTTGCTGTCTTACTTTGGGTTTTATAACATACGAAAAAAAGAAAATAAGCTTTAAACGTATTTTTCTTGGCAGGGATAATAACATCATGGCATCTTTTTGTGTATAGATAATGATGTTGTATTTCTATTGAAATATTTAACATTTTGTGAATTAATTATGAACTGGTTTCTTTCTGTCATTCCGAACTAAAAGCTCCACTTCAAAATATGATATTTAATAGAGTTTATATTTAATAGTTTATTAAAGCGTTTTTTTACATACTTTTGTGATTTAGTAATCACACATGAAATACGACAAGATTCGAAAAGCTCCAAAGCAATTGCTATCATTAACCGGT
>NZ_JAAKEL010000026.1 GCF_011039205.1 Dysgonomonas sp. ZJ279 | reverse complement strand
CAAGAAGCTGATAAACTAATCAGTCTTCAGGTAGATAGCCAGTCCTATAGCTCAGTTGGTTAGAGCGCTACACTGATAATGTAGAGGTCGGCAGTTCAAATCTGCCTGGGACTACCAGGAGTATGACTAATATGTGATGTAGTTGCTAGGTTTCGACAAAAAAAATAGAATAGGCTGTAAATAATATATTTGCAGCCTATTTTTTTGTATCTTCTTTTTTGCAAATTACTGTTCGTTATTATCTTAAGAGCTGAGACAGTTTGGTTTCTAATTCTTTACCTCTAATATTTTTTGCTATAATACGTCTATCTTTATCGAGTAAAAAATTGGCAGGTATGCTGTTTATTCCAAAGCTTTTAGTCAGTAGGGTGGCATCTTCGTTTGCCCAAGTGCCTGCATAAACATGAGTAAACTGACGGCATTTGTACTTTTCAATACCCTCAATCCATTCTTGCCGAGTGTTATCCAGAGAGATAGCATATACGGATAGTTTATCTTTGTACTTATTGTGTACGTTAAGTATGTTAGGGATTTCTTCTACACAAGGCACACACCATATAGCCCAGAAGTCAATTAATATATAATTTGTTTTTAGATCGGACACAGAGATATAGTTATCCTTGGGGTCTTTCAACTTTAAATTTTGCACTTTAGTTCCTATTGTATATACAGCTACATTATTGGTATAAGGTTTTACAGCATACATGCCAGGAGCTCTTCTTTCTTTTTCCCCGGGTATTGTAATGCCATCGGTCGTTTTATTTTTATCCTTAAAATACGTATAATCTCTAATTTCATCTCTCCGTTTATGCCAGTATTTACTTCTCTCACTTGCCAGAGGTGTCGTTTCTCCCAGAATATAATTTCGTCTAAATCCCTGAATTTGAATATTCTTAGGATACCTTTCCGAGATTATTTGAAGAACACTATCAAAAGTTATTTTCGAAATACCACCATTGCTCCTTGAAAAGCTTAATCTGGATAAAAGACCTTCAATGCTTGCCATATATTTTACCGAATCAAGGTTGCTAATGAGATATGTTTGTGCTAAATATTGCTTTAGAGAATCCCTCTCTTTGACAATTTTGGCAACTGCAATACTATCATCGTAATCAGCAACTTGAAGATCCTCTGTCAACTCTGATAATCTTCTACTCCCTTTTCTCATTTTCAAATCGATTTTTCTGAGTTCTTCTTCAGCAAAAGCTCCTTCAACAGTAGAACCATTTTCATAAAAACCCTCCGATGTTAAATTATTAACCTTGATATTTCTATCTTTTGAATCGACTGTTAGCATAGAGCGGTTCCAAGGCATTGTTATTTCCGAAAATGTAAGCTCGGTCATTGATACTGAATCGTTCATAATCCTGTCTACCAAAACAAATTCAGTCTGTCCCTTTTCTATAAAGCAAGAATCTATAATATTGAATTCATTATCGTATAGGGACATCCAATATACCCATTGTGCCTCCTTATTGATAGATTCATCAATAATAACCGTAAGCGTCCGCACAGATTTTTGATTACAAGAGATGAGTAACAGCAGGAAAAGGAAATAAAAAAAGAATCGGGAATTTTTCATATGGTTTATAGAATAGAGTTTATATTTCAGAATCTTGATATTGTTGGTTTTGAGTCAAATATAATATTAAATAAAAAACTCTTAGCAGCAGATGTATTATATGACTTTCGAATATATTAAATAAAAATACTAATTAGAGACTGTTGCTTAGTTAAGTGTTTTTATCACTTATCCATCTGATTCTCTATCAACAATCTCCAAATTAGTGACTGGTATTTAATCAGTTTTTATTGATATTTGAAAACAGGATTCAAGAATAAAATCTGAACCTTGTAGTTTTTCATTTTCACAAACGAGTAGATAGTTCTCTCCAAATATTTATATAACTGAATATTATTAGTTGTAGTTTGCTCTTTTTATCAATTACTAATGCTCTTTTCTTCTTTATATACTTATCTTAAATATTGCTCGAATTAGAATATATTCTGTATTATTACTCAAATAATTGCTCAATAATTTGTCTGTATCTTGCCACGGAATTTTGAGAAACTTAGGGAACGAAAAAACAGCTGACAATTAGCTAATTGTCAGCTGCTCTTAATTTTATTCCGAGCTAAAATTATAGCTTCCGGATCCGACTTCGAAGACAGCGTAATTATTTTCTATCTTTATAAACTTTACACCCTCAGCCGAGGCTGCTTTCTTTTCGCCTTCTTTTACTTTATCCTTATCGGTGGCGGGAATATAGACAATAGCAGAACTATTGGCAGGAATGGTTATATCCCACTTAAATGTATTTTGCGTTTTATTCCATGAACTCTTGATTAATCCATGAGGTGATTTATAAGATGCTTTTACAAAGTCTAAGCCTTCCACTGTGTATGGTTTCATGCTTATTTGTTTAAAACCAAAGCTACCACAAGCATTTTGAATCCCGGCAAGGTATTCATAATACCAAATAATTAGATCACCTAATAACATTACATGATTTGCAGAATTCATCGCAGGATCGGCTGTATTACCATTCCAAAGTTCCCATATTGTAGTCGCTCCGTTCTCAGCCATATAACCCCAGCTCGGATAGCTTCGGTTAGTTGCTAATTTGTAAGCAAGATCGACACGTCCGTTATCAGACAATCCACGCATTAACCATTGCATCCCGATCAATCCGGTACTTACATGTCCGTTAAATTCATTTTCAGTTTTATCAACAATATTTTTAAATACAGCATCCTCATATTCTTTAGGAACCATCCCATAGCAAAGAGCTAAAAGATTTGCTGTAACGGTATTATTACTATATTGACCGGTTTCTTTATTCAAAAATTTATTATTGAATGCATCTTTCATTAATACAGCTTGCTGTGCAAAATCTTTTGCATCTTCCGGTTTATCCAATATATTGGCAAACTGTTCCATTAGATACATCATTCTATAATAGAAAGTTGTACCCAACACTGCACCTTCTGTTTTGCGTGCAGGATCTTGCGAATGAATTAACTCTTGCGATTCGGGAGGCATACACCAATCACCAAAATTATCTTTAGGCATAATGTTGTCTACCATATAGGTGTCTTTCATATAATCCAACCATTTTTTCATCGAATCGTAATGCTTAACAATAGGCTCTTTATTCCCAAATTGTTCGTAAAGCATATTGGCTATAATAAGGTAGGCAGCAGGCCAGGTCATATCATCAACATATACAGACCAATAGTTGGGAGCGACAGCTGGAAGCGCACCATTCTCAAGTTGAGATTGTTGTATATCATCCAGCCATTTGGAATACAAAAGATTGTTGTCGAATATAAAACTTTCTCCGTGCGAGCCAACCGCACGATCGCCTAACCAACCCATACGTTCATCGCGTTGCGGACAGTCGGTCGGCATCCCGCGATAATTGCCGCGTATACCCCAATAAGAGTTTTTATATATTTGATTAATGGTTTCGTTCGATGTTTCGAATTCTCCTATTGTTTCCATCTCATCATATAGCACTAGGCCTTCGAAATCGTTGATAGTAGGAGTTCCCGGAAATCCAGTTATTTCTACAAAACGAAATCCATGATAAGTAAATGTAGATTGCCATGTTTCTTGTCCATCACCTTTCAGTGTATATTTATCAGTAACTAAAGCTGATCTAAGGTTGTCCATGTAGAGGCTACCGTCATTTTTCAATAATTCGGCAAATCTTAACTGTACTTGTTGTCCTTTATTTCCTTTTACTTTTATACGAAGCCAACCTACCATGTTTTGCCCCATGTCCATAATAAATGTTCCCGGCTTTTGTTCGGTAATAGCAATTGGTTTAACCGTATCCATTACTTGGATGTTCGGATTGAGTTGAGCCTCAACTTTTCCTCCCGGTTCTGTTACAAGTTCAGCTTGTAACCATTTCGAATCATCAAATCCAGATTTATCCCAACCGGGCATTTCCATCAAAGCATTGTATTCCTCACCATCAAATTCACTGTTAGAGCGTATAGGACCATTGGCTGTTACTTTCCACGAATTGTCACTAATAATAGATTCTTTTTCACCGTCAGTATATTCTACTTCGAGCTGAAGAAGCATTTTAGGGAACCCAAAATGCCTGATACCCGGTTCTCTCATTGAGAAATATCGCCCGCCACCTAATACAACACCGATAGCATTATTACCTGAAATAATATCTTTTGTTACATCGAAGGTGTTATATTTAACTACTTTAGAATAATCTGTTGGGGTAGGGGCTAGTACTTGCGTACCAATACGGTTATTGTTTATATAAGCTTCGTAAAATCCTAAGCCCGAAATGTATAAAACTGCTTTTTTAATTTCCTTTTTCGTTTCAAATTCTTTACGGAAATAACGAGCTGCCAAGCGTGTCTTTCCGACTAATACATCACCATCGAAACTTTTGTCAAGTCCTGTCCATTTGGCTTGCCAATCAGAAGAGTTCATCAACCCCATTGTCCACGAAGCAGGTTCGCTCCATTCCGATTCTCCGCGATTGGTTTTTACTTTCACTTTCCAGTAGCATTCAGCTCTGCTTTCCAACTTCTTTCCGGCATACGGAATGTATATTGACTCGTCGGATTTAACAACTTTCGAATCCCATAAATCACCTTCATTAGCATCAAGTTTTTCTAAAGAAGAAGCAACTAATATATGGTAATTAGTTTGCTGTACATCACGACCGGTCGCAGATAATTCCCAACTCAATCTAGGTGAAATACAATCGATTCCTTGAGGATTCGTTTGCATTTCGCACCGAATATTCTGAATTGCTATCTCTGATTTGGTAGTGCAGGACGCAATCAATGCACAAAATAATAATGTGATTAATGTGTAATAAATTCTTTTCATATTATGAATATTAGATTTTCGGTTCTATAACTGAAGATAAACAATGCTAACAATCTTTCGGAACATCCTTCCCGAATGTATATACAACATAAAATTAACAAATTATCTAAACTCAATATTTAACTAATTGAGATAAACAGTTAAATAAATGATTTTTCTATTTCATAAAATAGAGAAATCACTTAGAGTACTTTATGTAGTGGTCAGCTTATATTCTAACAAATGACCGAAATAGAAAACTAGTTTTTAGAAAAAATAGACAGACTGAAAATTGTGGGACGATTGTTAGTATTATTTATTTTTCGCTTTCTCTTTCTGCAATACAAGCTGCTGCCGTGAAAAGAATATCGGTCGAAGAATTCAGTGCAGTCTCTGTTGAATCTTGAATCACACTAATAGTCATACCAACACCTACTACCAGCATTGCAGTATCGGCAGGAATATTGAATAGACTGCATGCAACAGGAATCAATAGAAGAGAACCTCCCGGAACACCCGATGCTCCACAAGCACCTAGAGCCGAAATGATACTCAATAAAATAGCTGTGGAAATATCTATATCGGCACCTAACGTATGTGCTGCTGCAAGGGTAAGAACTGTAATGGTTACTGCTGCGCCTTCCATGTTGATAGTAGCTCCTAAGGGGATAGTAACAGAATAGGTATCCTCATCGAGATCCATTTTCTTTGCCAATGCAAGATTTACAGGCACATTGGCAGCTGAACTACGGGTGAAGAAAGCGGTTATTCCACTTTCTTTGAGGCAAGTAAAAACTAAGGGATAGGGATTTCGCTTTATTTTCCAAAAAACTATGAGTGGATTAACTACCAGAGCGACAAATACCATTGTACCTACTAAAACTAATAATACATGCAGATATTCCAATAGGGTGGCTAAGCCTGTTTCGGCAATCGTAGAGGCTACTAATCCCAGAATGCCTATAGGTGCGAAACGGATTATTATTCTTATTATAAAAATGACAGCATCAGATAAATCAGTGAATATAGATTTAGTGCTTTCTGAGGCTTTTCTAAGAAAGAATCCCAAGCCAATTGCCCAAGCCAATATCCCTATAAAATTTGAACTCATTATTGCATTTATAGGATTATCAACCACTTTGAAGAGTATGTCTTTTAGGACTTCTAATATACCGGACGGTGGTTGCAAATCAATTATGTCTTGGCTCTTAAATGTAAGCGAAGAAGGAAATAAAAAGCTGGTAGCTACTGCAGTTAAAGCCGCAAGGAAAGTTCCGAGTAAATAGAGGAACAAAACAGATTTTATATTTGTTTTTTGTTCGCTTTTATGATTGGTAATGGAAGATATAATAAGTAGAAAAACCAGAATAGGTGCTGCCGCTTTTAATGCCGAAAGAAATAGATCACCTAAAATCCCGGCAGATATGGCAACGTCGGGAAAGAAAATTCCCAATAATATACCGAAAAACAGACCTATTGATATTTGAAGAACGAGGTTTCCCTTGAAAATAAAATTCTTAATACTCATAAAAGAATGATAATAGTGTAATTATGATATATAACTGGTCGAATAAATTGCTTAAAGTTACAAGAAAAAATGGATATGGCTTCATTGTGTTATTAAAAAGAAAGTGTATATTGAACCGGAATATATTTTAGACTATTATCAATCTATTATCAATCATGTGGCTCGAAGATTATCATCGTTTGGAAGATATAACAAATAATAATTTGTATCTAGTATTGATCCTGAAAAACTTAGATGCTAATAAGATTTAAAGGAATATATGTACATACTTTATTTTACTTATCTTTGATGCAATTTTAATAAACATAATTTTACTTTCTTTATCAATTGAGTGCAAGAAGATATTTATTGTTTTATTGCATTGACTGTGAGAAAGAAAGATAGAAAAAATAACGAAGTCTTATAACTTACCTAATTATACAAAATACGTGATCTTAATAGCAGAAAGTGGATCTACAAAAACAGAATGGTGTCTGGTCGATAGGAATGGCATAGTAGAGCATTTCTTATCGGATGGTATTAATCCCTTTTTTCAAAGCAGGAAAGAAATTAGTCGGTTAATTCGCTTACAAGTACCTCCTGTTTTCTTTAAGACTAAATTCAGCACCATTTACTTCTATGGTGCGGGTTGTTCTTCTCTCGAAAAAAAGAATCAGGTTAAGGCATCATTAGAAGCCCAATTTAAGACTCCGGCTGTAATAGAAAGTGACTTATTAGGTTCGGCTCGATCTTTGTTTCAGGATAAGTCGGGCATTGCTTGTATTTTGGGTACAGGCTCTAACTCCTGTTTTTATGATGGCGAATCTATCATTAAGAATGTAAGATCGTTAGGCTATATATTAGGAGACGAAGGTAGTGGTGCTTCTTTAGGGAAAGCTTTTTTGTCAGACTGCCTGAAAGGGCTTGCTCCGGATGCATTGGCCGAATTATTCTATAAAAAATATAAAATAGATCCCGAAGAGATTCTGAATTATATCTATGAGAAACCTTTTCCAAACAGGTTGCTGTCTGTATTGTCTTTCTTCTTGTACGAACATCTTGATGAGCCTTATGTAAAAGGGCTTGTTTATAAAAGTCTGCGCTCGTTTTTCGAACGTAATATATTGCAATATAAATACACAGAATATCCTGTACGCTTTGTTGGAACCATTGCCAATATGTACTCTCCCATATTGAGAGAGATTGCTAAAGACATAGGAATCTGTATTGATGTGATAATTGAAAACCCGCTTCAAGGGTTAATTACTTATCACAGAGAACATGGTCAGTTGTAGATAATTGTTGTAAGATTAGTTCTCGAACATAAATGTAAGAATATTCTTCATCAGGTTTTCCTTTTCAATTTCGTCTTTAATTGCTTCGAACGGGAAGCCGATAACACAGGTCTTATAATCTCCTTGAGATGCTATTCCTGCACTTAAGTTATTTTCCGAATATCTGAATATAGTATAACTATTATCTCCTACAGGTTCTAATGCATCGGGTGATTCTACTGCGTATGATATTGAATTCGGTTTAGTATAGAATTCATAATTCCCCGAAATCATAGGAAATGGAGATGCTACACTTTTCACCTTGCCTGTAACTGCTGCTCTATCTACGCGCCATTTGCATTTCAATACATTATTTGCAAAATCCTGATCTTCTTTTTGTGGCGATTCTGTATCCCAAAGATCTGAGGCAACGAATGCTCCACTGATAAAGATATTTCCACCTTGATTGCAGTATGCTGTAATCTTTTGTTGTAACTCTTTCGGAAAGGTTTTAAATTTAGCAGGATGTACACCTCTTCCTATTTTAGTTTGCTTTTGTTTTCCTAAAATAAGATCTAGCAGTTTATATTTATTAAGATCTATTTGTCCGTTAGATATGGCTTGTACACTGCAAGAAATAAAAGAGTAATTAGATTTCACAATAGCTTTTCCGTGTATAGCCGGATAATCGAACGTATTTCCTGCAACCACAGTCGTTTCATAATTGGCATTACTCGCTCCGAATCCTGCCGCATCGTCATCCATCCATGGAATTTTGCGTCTGAATTCGTATTGACTTCCTATATAGTTGTACTCTACCTTATCGGATACACCATGGTCTATGAAGTCTACAAAACCGCCGATACTATCCGTTGTAACAAAACTGAAAGGTGCAGATAGACGATCGAATCCATTTACTACTAGGACTATTCCTTTCTCATCCGATTTGCGGCAAACCGAAAGTATTTCGGAAGGGAAGCTCTCTCCTCCTTTATTTAAAGCAGCTATTTTGAAACTATAGATTTTATCTTTCTCAATGTTTAATGTTGTTTTAGCACTATTAACGACTTGTCCGTTATCAAAATCTCCATTGTCAATTCGGGTATAAACTATGTATCTGTCAGGTTTAGCCGTTGGTTCTGAAACATCTTCAACCGGAGTCCACTTCAATTCTACATTTGTTTCTCCCGTGAATTCGGCACTAAACGATTTTACAGGTAAAGGTTGCACTACATAATCTGTTCTATACTGTTGTGCTACGAATTTAAGCATTCCTTTGTATATTGATCTGCTGACAGTGAATCTGAAACGAGGATCTAGCCCATAGCGCATATCTGCAAAATTCTGATGGGATAGGAGTTCCAATAGCATAGTCGGTACATTCGGTGTTCGCGCCTCGCTATAAGAACGGTTCCATATATGGCGACGTGTCCAGTTCGGTTCATAATCTCGGCGAATATCTTTAACAACCTCGTCCATTATCATATCAGTAAGGTCGCGGGAAGTCCATCGTGTTTTTCCGTTCTCAAACTTTTCATCGTTTGTATGCGTCATGCAAATACCTAATGTACCTATAATGGAGTCATTGAAAGTAGTACCTGCATCGGTGTGAAATGCCATAGCCAAATCGACTGGTATACCCAGCCCTTCGGCTTTGGGCAGTACCGAAGAACCTCCTGCTATGTAATTTACCCAAAAGCCCCTGCTTTGGTAATCGTCTGTATAATCGTTTTTGCCCTCACTTTTGTTATATATACTGTCGGGAGCACCTGCCCATTGCAGCCAATATCTTGCCCCTTCTGTATATCGAGGGTAGCTACTAATTTCGGGTTGATAATCTATCTTAGGTAATTTTTTTGCATTCGTATTCTCTTCTATTGATTCCGAGCTTTTTGTATTGTCGGGCACAATTCCGCTAGGGTGGGGTAGTCGCGCTATATTTCCCATTCCTCCCCCTACTTTAATAGCATCTGATGTAACGATACGTCCGGCTTTTTGGCTTTTGTTAGATAGTGTTATTTTACAGGCTTCATTTACGCCTTTATCGAAAGTAAAGAAACCTAAGAATATCCATGTTCCACCGCCCATCTTCTGGTTTATCTTGAAATCCGTTTGCCCTCCTGCATGATAAATAGTATAAAGAGCATCGTCAGTACTGTTATCCAAAGTTTTATAAGAGATATAAACACCATATTGTCCTTTTTCCGGTATGTCTGGTATCCATTCACTAATGCTTTCATTTCCTTTATTCACCGTTTTAGTTTGTCGGTAGCTACCCATTTTAAACGGATTCTCACCATCAAGGTAAAATTCTTTAGTATGGGCGAACCCAGAGGAAGAACCTTTCTCCCAATTTTCTTTTCCCGATTTTTCCCGATAAATGGAATTATCAGTATTTCTGTCATTATCGACAATTACCTCGTGCTTTTGGATATCACGTTCGCGTGGAACGAGAACATTGGCACCTGCATTTTCCAGCATGGGAACAAGATAAGGCAATACATAACTTTGTGTGTAAAGATCTTCTACCGTTTGGAAAATACGCGCTCTTTGCCACTCCCATCTAGCTAGTTTTTGTTCGTAATACCAGCCATGACTTTGCCATATAGCCAGATGACGATTTTGTAAACCTTTATCGAGAGTATAAATTTTTGATATATTAGTGATTAAAGGTTTATCCGATTTATTGCTGAATACATCTTTTTTGTCTCTGTTGGATGGAACAAGTTCTTCAATCTTTTGGGTATCAGTAATGAGCTCCATTTTGTATTTCGCGAATTCAGCAGGAAGTATATTTCTTATATCTGAATATATTTTATCTACATCATGTTTCCGAAAGGGAATATAGGATAGATTGATTCCGGCAAAGAGTTTTATTGTTTTATTTTGTACAATAACGGAATCGATATTCACCTTATGTACTCTTACATCTTTGTTAGCAATATTAGTGAGATATAAACCTATTTCAGCTCGGGTTTCGTCAGAAATATTCTGTGCTTTAGTTTCATGTATATTAAAAAATGAAATCAAAAAGCATAATGATAATAGGGTAATAATTGTTCTCATTTTATATTTTTTATCAAAGGTGATTCTTTTGCAGATAATTTATTTTACAGACGTTCGAAGGAATATCCTTTCTTTTTTAGTTTCAATATTATTTCATCCAAGCGAAGATATAATTTGTCTGTTCTTGTTGGATGCGTTCCCGGATGAATAAGTACAATACTGCCGTTAAGCCCATTCTCTTTTTCAAAAACGAATAACTGATCGATAAGTTCTTCCGACGATCTGTAATTTTTCATATCGGGCGTTGTATAATCAGCAGCAGTTTTAATACAGGGTGTGAAATTAATAACAGTTTGCCCTTGCGATTCTATCCATCTTACATTTTCTTTATTGTACCATTCGTAGGGCGGCAGAAAATAAACGCTTTTATCAATGTCTATACTAAATTTGGATAATTCTTTCAAATTTTGATTCAAGTCGTTTATTAGGCTGTCTTTGGTAACGAGCGAATTTTGACGATCATCCCATGGGGCATAGAGTAAATGTTTATCGGAATGTCCACCTACATAATGCCCACTGTTAATAATTTTTTTGATAATCTGTTCATGCTCTTTCATCCGTAGATAATTTCCTGTGAAAAAAAAAGAAGCTTTAATCTTATTCTTATCCAGTGTTTTAAGGATTGATGGTGCTCCTTCGAATGCTGAATCCGCAGAGAATATCAAATGAATTACTTTACGATCGGTGCCAATTTGTACCGTAGCTCCCTGACTATCTTTTACATTATTCTTTTTTTGATCTTTACCTATTTTTTCCATGGTCGACAAATAGAAACTAAGGCTTGCTGTTCCATCCATTGTTGGTTCGTTAGACGAATAATCTCCCGGATCGTCGTGGTAGACAGCAGGTCCGAATTGGAATGGTGCATACGAATCTTCGTATCTCAGATGTATGCCTCTTAGGTTCTCATATATCGATTTGTAAATTGGTCCGTCGACCAATCCTCCATAAGGAATGTCGTGTAATAATTCGGAAACAAAAGAATGAGGTTTCGATGGATAATCGCCACCTTCAGGAAAACCGCATATCATAGCCGTCCCCCAAGGATTGCAACCGAATAGCCAATCTCTGAGTGCTGCCTCCATTTCCAGATAGGTGTCATCACCCGATGTTTCATTATAAAGTCGGGCATGAGTTACTGCTGCTGCAACCAGATTGTTTGAACACCAAATAAAAGGTATTCCGAAAAGAAATGGGTCGTCGTTTTCATTAGCTCGTTTTAGCAGGCAGTTCAAGCCGTTGCCCATATACTTTGAATATTTGTCTTTGATATTCTTGTCGTTCGATTGAGATAGATAATAATGTCCTAAATTGACAAATGGATAAAACTGATAATGGCGGGCTCTACCCAATTCCATCCATGGAGTAATTTCTTCCAGTTGCCCCCAGTAGTCGGCTTTCTTAAGCCAAGATTCGTCATTTGTCAGATTGTATTTAACTGCTGCTGCAAGTTCTATATCGTCTACATAATTATCTTCTTCATAAAAATATGGAGACTTCAAACATGCGGTTTGTGTATTCCCTATCACTATCTCTGCAAAACTATAAGCAGGCTGAGCTTTATTTTTTAGGGCAGAAGCAAAAGTGGGGTCTATATCTTTAAATATATCTGCTCCTAGAGCGAAAGCAGAAGCAAACTTTCCGGCACTGGACGAAACGCCTGTTGTACGGTTTTTATATTGTCCTAATCCTTGTGGATTTCCTGTAATGAAATATACAGGGCGTCCTGTTCCTTCACCCCAACCATAATCTACATGGTCTTTAGATGGTAAACGCATGCTGGCGTGATCTCTGTCGTCTGCTATTTGATTAAACATTATAGCCGAATCAGGATTCATTTTTATCATCCATTCCAACCCCCAGCGTATTTCGTCCAGGATGTCGGGAATGCCATTTTGCCCTTCTTTGCCTAATGCATTATATTTGTCTTTAAATATAGTTTTGTCGGGAGTCTTTTGCCAAGCGAACAGCATTTGGAATGTTGCATTAGCCGATGTTGGTAAGTATTGTAAATAATCGGAAGCGTCGTGCCATCCGCCGCGAACATCAATGGCTTCGCCTGTGCGGGTAGGATGATCTACAATAAAGCCATCGTGTTGATGACATTCTGCATCCAGATAAGGATTGTATCCACAACGTTGCTGACGCATGTAGTTGAGGAGGAAATCTGCAGCTCCATCATATACGTTTGTATTAATTTTGAATACTGGTGATTTTACACCATCACATTCTATATAGTATTCTCCATCAGTATTTAGTTGAGAGAAGTTGAGGCGTAATGCTTTCTGCATGCTCCATCGTTTTGCATTGGCAGCAATACCTTCTCCTTTGAAAACTGAGATATTAGATTTTACATCTTTTACCTCAAAATAAGTAATGTTATTTTTTTCTTGGGATATAAAAACAGCAACCTTAATACTTTGCGGTAAATATCCTAACTGATTGATTCTTATCCATGAAGTGGATTGTCCCTGCATTACTATAAAGCCCATAAGGGCAATACATAAAGTAAGTAAACGATTTGGTTTCATTTTTTAGGATATTAGTAATGATAAATTAAGGTTATTCTTCAAGTAAAAGTATAATATTCGTAGATCATTAGTAAGAAAAATAAAGAGGCATCTAATTATTTAAGATGCCTCTTTATCCATCTTTGGTGTATGTTACCAACCCGGCGTTTGGGTCAAAGTGTAACCTTTAGCTTTGTACAAATCAATTTGGTTTTTACCAATAGGAGCTAAATAAACTCTATCGGTAAACGGGTCTCTGTTTGCAACATTTTCGGGTAAGTAATACCCCACCATGTCTGCTTGATTCGTACCATTGAATACAACAATTGTTCCGTCTTCTTTTTGCACTTGTGTTACATTGATTTTTGTTTCGGTAAGTAGAATTGGTATCTCGTTCGGAATATCAACCCATATACTTCTCAGCAAATCAGGATTCGTAACACCATCCATATAATTTATTTTTTTCCAGCGTTTGATATCTAACAGTCGAGATTGTTCGGCATACAATTCCATTCTACGTTCGCGACGAATCTCCCATATCAAAGCCGGTACATTTGCATCTCGGCTCGGATCATTCGGCAAATTACCTAAATTCATAGGAACAGTTTTTGTAACTCCTTTATCGATTGCTTCAGGCGCTAGTTCTCTATTTCGTATAGCGTTTATCGATCTTTCGATATCGCCTTGTGATACTGCAGATCCACCTAAAGTAGCTAATTCTGCTTTGGCTTCAATCCAATTGAGAAGTATTTCTGCATAACGGATTATAGGTGCATCGTTGGTATTTGTTTGACTGGTGTATTTGGGTGGATAATCTCCCTTGTCAGCATAAGTCGGGCCAACTCTATCTATGAACTTAACAGTATATAGTAAGCCTGCTGCTTGCTCTCTCGGTTGATCCCAGAAAGTAGCTTCGAATCGGGGATCACGGCTTTTCTGTAAATCTGATATGCTAAAAGATTTCGCATTGGCCACTGTAGAATTCTGCCAAGGCTTGCCATCACTACAAATGAATGATTTCACAAGACTTAGGTTTGCCGAGAAAGCTTGGTTTTCAGTTAAGTTATTGTATGAGGCAATAGCATGAGTAACACCCAAAGCTGCATCGTAAGTTCTATAAAGAATGCATTCTTTATTTTTGCTTAAGTCTTCAGATCCAAAAAGACTACGGAAATCGCCATCAATTTCATATTTACTGCCCATGATCAACTCTGATGCTTTAACCGAGAAATCCAGGAATTTTTTAGCTCTCGCATTATCTCCCTTTTGGTATTTCTGCCATGTACCTTCGAATAGCATCCAACGCGAAATAAAGGCAGCTGCAATATCCTTATTTACATATTGATTACCATCGCTGGCACGGATGTTATCTAAAACATATTCAAAATCGGTATAGATAGCGTCCATAACATCATTGCGGGCAGTTCTATCCTGATATAGGATATCATTATCGATTGTAGTTACTAATCTATCCATATAGGGAACATCACCGAATACACTTACTAGTCTGCAATAATCTAAGGCTCGGAAAAAACGTGCCACAGCTGTCCAGTGGTTGTATGCTTCAGTTGTAAGTATACCCGTCATTCTTGTATCCATCCGGTTTAGCATGACATTAGATTTGCGAATCCATCCGAAATACCACGTCGGACCATTGTATTCACTTAGCCACGCAGGGGCACTACCGCTACTAGAAGTTTCTCCTGTCGTATTGTTATTACTACCTCTGGTGTTTGGAACACTTATTTCAAATAAAGCTTGTCTGTTGGAATTGACAACATCATCGTTAAATGTAAGACCTCTTATCGGTGTATAATCTGCGACAAAACCGGTATTGTAGCCAGGGAAGAATTGAGCATAATATTCATTGGCATACAAACGCAGATTGTCTTCGCTTGTCCAATATGTGTCGTCGTCCGGATTAGCTAGTTGCGGACGATCCAGAACATCATCATTGCAGCCAGTCATTACCAATATTGTTGATAAGACTATTATTGATGCTGTATTTTTTATAATTTCTATTGTATTCATAATTCTTGCTTTAAAAAGTTAACTGAACGCCAAAAGATAAACTCTTGAACATCGGAGTTCCCACACCTGTACGACCCGAGTTGTAGTTACTCTCATTGAACATAGAGAAACCGGATACTACTTCGGGATCGATTGGTAAACCTCTCAAATTATCGAAAGTGAAAAAGTTTTCGATAGACATATATATACGTGCGTTTCTTAAATATGCTTTCTTTATTAATTCAGGAGAAAGAGTGTAGCCAACTGTGATGTTCTTAATCCTTAAGTAGGCCATATCTAACAAATAGCGGGACTGTACCTGCATATTATTAAGATTTATAGCACTTGCGGCCATATTATAAGGGCGCGGATAGAAAGCATCTGTGCGGTCTTCTTTCCAGAAATCACCTGCAATAGTCTGAGGCATTGCTCCATCACCAGCATTGTAACCTGGAATAGCTAAAAGCCCGTTACCCCATATCTGGCGTTTGCCAACTCCTTGGAAAAATATAGAGAAATCGATACCTTTATAGTCTGCACCTAAACGGAAACCATATTCGTATCGAGGTGTCGTATTACCAATTACTTCAAGGTCACCACTGTCGCCTACAACTCCGCTACCGTCATCAATTTTTCCATCTCCATTTAGATCTACAAATTTCACATCTCCGGGGCCAAAAACGAAATTGCTCGAGTTTTGTAGGTAAACCTGATTAGGATTACCTTCTTTTAATTGCCATACTTCTTTTCCATCTACAGTTACACGATTGAAATCACTTTCCTGATATAGACGGTCTGTTCTGTATCCATAGATATCTCCCCAACGTTTTCCTTTATAATTAGCATAATAATCTTTTACATTCTTGGTTGCTTCGTCAGGATAGTCAGTGATCATTGATGTAGCATCGGATAAAGTTGCTAAGAAATTAATTCCAATTCCATTGCTGAATCTATGGTTGAAATCTACAGCAATCTCCCAACCGCGTGTTCTCAACTCTCCATAGTTACCTCTAGGAACAGGACCTCCAAATGTATAAGGAAGATCGATGCCTTGAGTAATCATACTTTTAGTTGTACGTTGATACCAATCGTAAGTTATACCTAACTTATCTTTAAATAAACGAAGATCGAAACCTAGATTTAGGTTTTCAATATCTTGCCATGTTATATTTGCATCAGCTGCAAGAGGTGTGGAATATCCTTGTACTTTATTTGCTCCGTTGATCCATTGATAAGCCGGTGATGCCCAACTTGTAAATGAATTCATAAGAGGAACATATAAGTTATTAGGGACAGATTGGTCTCCAATACTACCCCAAGAACCTCTCAATTTGAGGAAGCTTAGGGTTGGATTTAATTCTTCCATAAATGATTCATTCGTTACTATCCAGCCTGCAGAGAATGATGGGAACCATCTCCATTTCAGGTCATTCGGAAATTTCGATGAACCATCGTATCTCAAGTTTCCTTCTAATAAGTATTTGCCCATTAGCATATAGTTTATACGGCCAAAATATCCTAGTTGAGACTCCCACAATGTTTTACCACCAGCTGTTTGAGTTCCGTTAGCTAAAGTGAACTGAGGGTTAGTTATATCGAATAAATCTGTCTTTTGTGACCAATTAGATACATTTTTAGACTTAACCCAGTTCAAACCGGCCATAAATTTGAAATTATGATCATCGTTCAATTTCAGATTATATGTTGTGAACACGTTCGATGTCGATTGTCTGTAATTTTCAGCTTCGCGATAGATATGATCCGGATTTGCACCTCTTCCGGTATAGGTTACATAAGGTAATTCGTATGCCGGCATAGCATCAGCACTGCCTTCAGGAACAATATTACCTTCATTGTTTACATATATACGGTTGCCATTTTCGTCATTTCTGGCCACAGCACCACCCCATGAGTTTCTGGCTGTAAATCGGGTACCCGGTTTGTTCCATGACATATCTTGGTTGGCAAAGGTATAATCGGCATCCAGTGTCCAGTCTTTAGATAGAGTGATTGTAGCGCCAATATTTATATTGGTATAACCATATGATTGTTCTGCTGTGTTCGAGTTTTCCAATTCGAAAGCAGCACTCCTAATCGGGTCTCCGTTTTCTGTTCCAAAAGGAGATAAAGGTCCCCATCTATAAACATAATACCATGCATCTGCAGTAGTTGAATTAGTAGCATAAGGATAGCGTTTTCTACGATCAGAATAAAGCACACCGCCTCGTACAGTCACGTACTTATTAATTTTCGAACTCAATCTTATGGTTGCGTTATAGCGTGTGAAATCATCTTTGTCAGCAGGCTTCATCATTCCACTTTGGTTAAGATAGCCTAATCCGATATTGTAAGAAACTGATCCGCTTTTGCCATTTAAAGATAGATTGTGAGCTTGAGCGGGAGTCCACTCTTCGATCATATAGTCGTATGAATCATATAATCGTACACCCATTTTGGATGCACCATCCATATACCAGTCTCTTCCGTATACCATAGGGTCGTTAGCACCTACTTTTCCACTGTATTTTTCTATCCATTGTTTCGATCTTTCAAAACTTGTGCGGTCGGCTAGCCAAAAAGCTCCTGATTTTGTATTACCAATTCTTTCAGCTGCCAGAACAGAGTATTCAACAGCATCTATGCCGCCCATGTTGATATTTTTCGATGTCTTCTGCCACGAAATATTATTTGAATATTCAACTACCACACTTTCTTCTTTAGCACCTTGTTTTGTGGTAATCAATATAACTCCGAATGCACCTTTAGCTCCGTATATGGAGGTAGAGGCAGCATCTTTAAGTACAGAAATAGATGCTATATCGTTGGCATTTATCATTTGTATACTTGGTATTTCGACGTTGTCGACCAAGATAAGAGGAGCAGAACCACCTGTAAGTGAACCTACTTGTCCACGGATTTTCATCACAGGATCGGAACCTACTTCACCATTCGGTATTGTAACGCTAAGTCCCGGTACAGCACCTTGCAAGCCACGACCTACATCGGGGATAGGCCGGCTGTCGAGAGTCTTACCTACATCTACCGATGTAACAGCTCCTGTCAGATTTTCTTTCTTTTGTACACCGAATCCCACGACTACAACCTCTTGCATGAGTTGGGAGTCTTCTTTCATTACGATATCTATAGTTTTTCTGCTTCCTACTGCAATCGATTGTGGGTGAAACCCGACATACGAGAAGACAAGAGTCGCATCGGGCGTTGTATTGATAGTATATTTTCCATCTATGTCGGTAATAGTACCTTGTGTTGTTCCTCTAGCTACAACACTAACCCCAATGAGGGCTTCTCCTTTTTCGTCTATAATTTTTCCTTGTACTGTAACTTTAGCTTGTTGTTGCTCCATTACATTGCTGTTCAGATGAGGTTTTGCACTGGCATAACCACTACCTATGAACGAACATATCAGCCCGAAAGCGAATACACAAAGAACTTTCTTTGGCAGTGTTTTTCTGCATTTCCTAGGAATGTTCATAATACTTGGTTTATTCGTTGATATTGTTTTAATATAAAATTGAAATACATAAGGTTATTAAGAAGGTTGAAGTTTTCCATAGGCAGATTGTATCTATATTCTACAAAATGAGTTGTTTATAATAATTGTTGTTTTTATTCAAGGTTTACTAATATTCCTACATGCCCTTCAGCCGATGTAAATAAGCACTCTTTGTTGTTTAAAGGCACTACAGTATTTATAAGTGAGTTACCTATCTTGTGTTTCCATAAAAGATTTCCGTCTTTTGCTTCCAAAGCGAAAATCAATCCATTTTTAGTACTTCCGAAGACTACTCCGTCTTTCTCGACAGGCATAGATGGCGCATGGTCGTAACCATAGCCTACATTCGTCGCCCAAATTCGTTCTGGTACATTTGCTATTGCTGAATAGCATACGACACTGTCCTGCATCGTTTTGCTATATAGTTGCGTTTTGTCGGCTGATAGACCAATAGTTTCGCGTACCATCGACTCTTTTGTTCGCCAGATTGTTTGTCCTGTTTCAGCATCTAATGCCGTCATAACCCGATCGGGTGCTGTAAAGAATATTTTTCCGTGTGCTGCTACAGGCCATACAGCAGCAGGCGAAAAATGCATACGGGTAAGATCGCCATTCCATGTCCATAAGAGCTCACCGGTTCGTTTGTTCAGGGCATACAGATTGTTATCCCAAGCACCGAAAATTACTTTATCTTTATAGATAAGAGGTTTTGTTTCGATATAACCTTTTACATGGGCGTATTCCCATACTAATTTGCCTGATTTAATATCTATTGCTCTAAATGTTTGATCACTTGCGCCTATGTAGGCAATTCCATTTTCGATAGTAACAGCACCTAATACGGCTTCTTGCGTTGGATATTTCCATATCTGTTTGCCCGTTTCAGAGTCTATACCATAAATGTTTTTATCTGCTGATCCAAATATAACGATACCTTCCTCGACTGCTGGTGTACCGACAATTCTATTATTCGATTTGAAAGTCCAGTTTATCAAACCATCTGATAGTGAAAGACAAGTTAATAAACCTGTGTCGTCACCTACGTATATTTTGTTATTATAGATAACAGGTGATGAATAGATCGTACCACCTATTCTGGTTATCCATTTTTCTTTAATCTTAGGATAGATATGATTTACAGAGTCAGACGGACGTTTATAGTTTGAATTATCTTCTGTGTAGTATTTTTCGGTAAGTGAATAACCTCCCCATTTTTTAGGATTTTGTCCTATTTTATGTTCATATACAGAGATCGAATCTTTATTTACTTCGTAAAGTGAATAGCCTCCTTTATTATCTGTCTTGTCTCTTAGGTTAGAGCGATTGATAATTCCTGGAATGCCATCGTAAGAGAATAGTAAATTGCGGTGATAGTGACCTCCTAATACAGCTTTTATGTTGTATTTCCTAGCTAAATCTGTTACTTCGTACCAATTATCGACATCTCCGTCCTGAAGAGGGTAATGTGTAACTAAAATAAAAGGTGTTCCTTGTTTTGCTGATGAAAATTCTTTCTCTAACCATGTTATATCCTGAGGAGCTACATGCCCATCCATCATACGTATTATAGGTCCGGTATTAAATCCTAAAAAGGTATATCCATTGTATTCGAATTTAAATCTGTCGCCGTTAAATATATGTCCAAAATCTGTAGAGCCCGATTCACTCCATTTGGTTTCGTGGTTTCCGGAGATAGCATAATATTTTACTTTGAGTCGATCTAAAAGAAGCTTTACTTTGTTTAATGATTCCCGGTCACCTTCTTCTGTCAGATCTCCGGTTACAAGAACAAAACTTAAGTTAGGAGTGTTGTTAATCTGGTCTATCGTTTTTTTGAGGTCATTGTAGGCAAGGGAATCTTTTGTTACGTGGATGTCTGTAACAAGAGCAAATTTAAAATCCTGTGCCTGTACTGATATTGCAAGTAATAATAGTGTTGATAAATATAAAATAGTGTTTTTCATATGGATGATTGTTTTACTATACAAGAAATACACTGAGAGAATGAAATGATATATATCATATAAGTGTTACAAATATATTCTTTTCTAGCTATTATTTTCGTTTCGTTTGTTTATTTTTGTATTTGTTATGAAATATTTATGTATTTTAAGTTTTATGCAGCTTGCTAATGATTGTATGTTTGGTTATATATCTATTTATTAGATTGTTGTGTGTTTTGTTGGTGTTTTGATATTTTCATGTATTAGATTAATTATGCGTTTTGTTAGTTTTTTAGGCATTCTATAAGGGTTTGTATCAGTATTTATGCCTTGTTTATTGGCTCTTGTAATCCAATTAAATATTTAAAATAAATATACGATACTAAATAAATGTTAATTTATGCTTTTTGCTGATCATCTTATGTAATTATTCAAATATATCCTTTTATATTTGTTTCACGATCGAATTTTCGTTTATCGAATTGATAACAAATATTTATTTCCTCCGAAACCATTATCTTTAGATTTTTATAATGTGAATAATTGAAAGAATAGAAATCATGAAAAGAGTAAGTATACTTTTATTTTTAATCATCTCATTAACCTCTTACGCTCAAAACGAAGGAGTTGTTATGGGGGCGGAGTCGACAAACGAATATTTTCCGCTCATTCAAAATAAGCGGATTGCTGTTATATCTAACCATACGGGTATGGTTGGAGACGAGCATTTGGTGGATATGCTGGTAAGAGAAAAACATAATGTAACAGCAATATTCTCTCCTGAGCATGGTTTTAGAGGTGATGCGGATGCAGGAGAACATGTATCAAGTTCGGTGGATGAGAAAACAGGCATTGCTATTCGTTCATTATATGATGGAATTGCCGGAAAGCCAAGTAAAGAATCTATGCAACTTTTCGATGTGCTGGTTTTCGATATACAGGATGTTGGATTACGGTTTTATACCTACTATATAACAATGGTAAAACTGATGGATGCATGTGCCGAATATAATAAAAAAATGATAATTTTAGATCGTCCCAATCCTAATGGCCATTATGTAGACGGGCCTATATTAGATATGAAACATAAATCGGGTGTTGGCTGGTTGCCTATTCCGGTTGTACATGGTATGACATTGGGTGAACTTGCCTTAATGACTAATGGCGAAGGCTGGTTACCGTCTTCTCGTAAATGTGATATTACTGTTGTAAAATGTAAGAATTATTCACATCAGACATTATATCAGTTACCATTAGCGCCATCGCCTAATCTGCCTAATATGAAATCTATCTATTTGTATCCCTCTACTTGTTTGTTCGAAGGTACACCTGTTAGTTTAGGTCGTGGTACAACATTTCCTTTTCAGGTTTACGGACATCCCAATATGAAAGGTTACACATTTACATTTACACCTAAAAGTATTCCGGGCGCTAAAAATCCTCCACTATTAAATAAGCTGTGTTATGGAGTTGATTTGAGAAATGTCTCAAATGAAGAAATTTTTGAAAATAAATTCGATCTTAGCTATGTGATCGATGCATATAATAATCTTAAAATGGGGGATAAGTTTTTTCAACCGTTTTTCGAGAAGCTAGTAGGAGTGGACTATATCCGAAAGATGATAATTGCAGGTAAATCTGCAGATGAAATAAAATTAATGTGGAAAGATGATGTTGCTAAGTTTAAAAAACAGCGTACACCGTATCTTCTATATCACGAATAAAACATTATATGACCCCAATTCTAATACTATTCACTATAGCTGCCTATTTTGCATTACTATTCGGCGTTTCGTACATTGCCGGACGTAGAGCTGACAATCAGGGTTTTTTTGTCGGTAACAGACAGTCGTCATGGTATGTGGTAGCCTTTGCAACGATTGGCTCAGCTATATCAGGTGTGACTTTTGTTTCCGTGCCGGGTATGGTTGCTGCAAGCGGTTTTTCTTATCTTCAAATGGTTTTAGGATTTGCGGTCGGTCAATGTATAATAGCCTTTGTGCTGATACCTCTATTCTACAAGATGAATCTGACATCTATTTACGAATATCTAGAGAATCGTTTTGGCATATCATCATATAAAACCGGGGCTTGGTTCTTTTTTATTTCTAAGATGTTGGGTGCAGCCGTGCGACTATTTTTAGTATGTATCGTTTTACAGCTTTTGGTTTTCGGGCCATTGGGACTTTCTTTTGTTCTGAATGTCGTTTTCACGGTCTTGCTCGTGTGGTTGTATACATTTAGGGGCGGAGTAAAATCACTGATATGGACAGATTCCCTAAAAACATTTTGTCTTATAGTATCAGTAGGTCTTTGCATTTATTATATATCTACAAACTTGGGATTAGACTTTGCCGGAATGTTTACTATGATTAAAAAAAGTGATATGTCTAAGGCTTTCTTTTTTGATGATGTCAACGATGGTAAATTCTTTTTCAAACAATTTCTGGCAGGTGTATTCTTAGTTATTGCTACGACTGGTTTGGATCAGGATATGATGCAGAAAACATTGAGTTGTAAGAACTATAAAGACTCACAGAAAAATATGGTAACAGGCGGAATATTACAAATATTCATTATTCTGCTATTTCTAATGCTTGGTGTATTGCTATATACATTTGCTGCACAAAGTAATATCCCGATGCCTGAGCGGGGAGACGATCTCTTTCCTATTATTGCAACCCAAGGCTATTTCCCTGCAATTGTAGGTGTCTTATTTGTTATAGGTCTTATATCGGCTGCTTACGCTGCTGCAGGTTCGGCGCTAACGGCTCTTACTACATCTTTTACGGTAGACATACTTGAAAGTCCAAAGAAGAAAACGGAAGAGGAAGTCGCCGGAATCCGTAAGAAAGTTCATGTTGGTATGGCTGTTACTATGGGCTTGGTAATTATCGTTATTAATCTGTTGAATAATACATCGGTTATTAACGCCGTATATGTTTTAGCCAGCTACACGTATGGTCCGATACTTGGGATGTTTGTGTTTGGTATATTTACAAAGAAAAAAGTGAGAGACAGATTTGTTCCTTTGGTCGCTATTATTTCGCCAATAGTATGTTTTATTATTGATTCTAACTCCAAAGCATGGTTTAACGGATACGAATTCAGCCATGAGCGACTGATACTGAATGCTCTTCTTACATTTATTGGCTTATTCTTATTGAGTAAAAAAGGAGAAGAAATAAAATTATAATCACATATAAAAATTTAAAAAACAATTTTCAAGATGAAAGCGCATATCAATTGTTTTATTCCATTTCATAGTTTTTCTCAAGTGAAAGAAACTATTGCTTCTTTAAGAGCATCGGCACTCATTGATAAAATCTATTTACTTACCGACAATGGATGTACAGATTCTGTCGACGGATGTGAAGTGATAAATATAGATTCATTGAGATCGACAGCAACTATAAAGAAAATAAGTTCGAAAGCAGATACATCATATACACTAATCTATACAAAGTCAGCAGATTTAAGACTAGGTATGTTTGCACTCGATCGTATGTTTCAGATAGCAAAAGATTCCGGTGCAGGCCTTATATATGCCGATCATTATCAGGTAGTAGGCGATGAGAAAAAGAATGCTCCCGTTATTGCATATCAGAAAGGAAGCCTTCGTGACGATTTCAATTTCGGATCAGTGCTTTTATATAAAACAGACTTGTTGAAAAAAGCTGTGGCTGATATGGACAAAGAATATAAATTTGCTGGGATATACGATCTTCGTCTGAAAGTATCACAACATGCAGATCTGGTGCATATCAATGAATATTTGTATTCGGAAATAGAAAATAATACAGACAAAAGTGGAGGAAGCCATTTCGATTATGTAGATCCTAAAAATAGGGATATGCAAATAGAAATGGAACAAGCATGTACTGATCATCTTAAAAAAGTAGGTGCTTATCTGGCTCCTCAATTCAAAAAAATAGAATTTAATCAGGCAGACTTCGAGTATGAAGCATCTGTCATTATTCCTGTTCGCAACCGTATCCGTACTGTTGCCGATGCTATAAAATCGGTACTTAGTCAGAAAACGAATTTCAAATTCAACCTTATTGTCGTAGATAATTATTCTACCGATGGCACAACAGAGGCTATAGATAAATTTGCATCCGATGAACGTTTGGTTCACGTTATCCCCGAAAATAAAGAATTAGGTATCGGTGGCTGTTGGAATTCAGGAGTTCATCATCCTAAGTGTGGAAAATTCGCTGTTCAGTTAGATAGTGACGATGTTTATTCGGGAGAAGATACATTACAGAAAATTGTCGATGCTTTCTACGAGCAGAATTGTGCGATGGTGGTAGGAACATATATGCTTACCGATTTCGATATGAACGAGATTCCTCCCGGTATTATCGATCATAAAGAATGGACCCCCGACAATGGGCGTAATAATGCACTTCGTATAAACGGGCTCGGTGCCCCACGTGCTTTTTACACCCCTGTGTTGAGGGAAATTAAAGTGCCGAATACCAGTTATGGTGAAGATTATGCCTTAGGATTGAACTTCTCTCGTGAATATCAAATAGGGCGTATATACGACGTGTTATACCTATGTCGCCGTTGGGACGATAACTCCGATGCGTCGCTCGATATTGTGAAAGCAAATGCACATAATACATACAAGGACAGGATACGTACATGGGAGCTTGAAGCTCGTATTGCCTTGAATAAGACTAAATAGGTCCGTGACCTTAAGTTGTTTTTTAATTAAACCTTTTTCTATAAGAATAAAAGCCATCTCTGTTATGGTCTGGCTTTTATTCTTTGGGATTGAAAAGCTATAAATATGAACCTGATATCGCAACAAACAAAAGTACTCTTCCAGAGTCAACTCGAAGAATGGGAGTTGGCGAAGATAAATTACGAAGCTCTCGCAGGAGTAGAATCAAAAGAATTTTCGTTTGGTGAATTTATAGTCAAGGTACAATTCAATCCTGCGCGTATCCAGTCGTCAGCAGCTAAGGTAGACACACAGTCTATTCAGGAAAGAAAATGTTTTCTTTGTTCCAACAATTTACCGGCAGTGCAAAAAGGAATTCCTTTCGGTGAGAATTATCAGGTATTGGTAAATCCGTTTCCCATATTTCCAAAACACTATACAATTCCTACCTACGAACATACAGATCAGTTAATATTAGATCGTTATAGCGATATGCTGGATCTGGCGAAAGAGCTTGATGAGTGTACCATATTTTATAATGGACCGAAATGTGGAGCATCAGCGCCCGATCATGCCCATTTTCAGGCTGGAAGCAAAGGATTTTTACCTTTAGAGAGTGATATGAAAACGATCACTAAAGACCTGATCTATAAAACTAACGGTTTAAATGTTTATGCGATAAACAGCTATCTTAGAAATAGCTTTTTGTTAGAAGCAGAGAATAAAGAGGACGTAGTAATATTCTTCAAACAATTGTATTCTTTGATGGAATTGAAGGGAGATGACAAAGAACCCATGATGAATATCGTTACATGGTACGAATCAGATAAATGGTATAGTTGGGTTTTACCTCGTGAAATACATCGTCCGGCTTGCTTTTATGCAGAAGGCGATGACAATATTCTTATCAGTCCTGCTTCTGTCGATTTAGGTGGAGTATTTATAACACCTTTAGAAAAAGATTTTAGGAAGATAACTGCTGTTGATATTAGTCATATACTGAAAGAAGTCTGTATCAGTGATGATAAAATGCAATCTATTATTAACGACATAAAAAAACTGTAACAACTATATGGAACCAAAAGTAAGTGTCGGTATTTTATGGAGTAAAGAGATTGTATTTGCTCTTAATGGTGAATATACATTTCGAGAAGGCAAAGTTGCGCAAAATAATACCGTTTCATATAAAGATGGGCAAATCTTGTGGAATGGCAATTACTACACCGAATTATGCTTTGAGCCTCAGAATTGCGAATCTTCGTTTACATTGAAAGATGTAGTAATAGGCATCAATTTTCATTGGGAACGAAAAGAAGATCAGGTATTTCAAGGGGCATTAAAGCTGATTGTCGAGAATGAAATGATAACAGCCATCAACCTTATTGGCGTAGAGGATTATCTGACAAGTGTTATTTCGTCAGAAATGAGTGCACATGCTTCATTAGAACTACTTAAGGCTCATGCTGTAATATCACGCAGTTGGTTGTTGGCTCAGATTGAGAAGAATAAAGATCTTGTTGCCAAGAACGAAAAATATTCTGCATTTACAGAAACCGAAGACGAGATAATTCGATGGTATGATCGTGAAGATCATGTGAATTTTGATGTCTGTGCCGACGATCATTGTCAGCGATATCAAGGTATTACGCGAGCATCAGAAAATTTAGAGACAGTAAAACAAGTAATAAAAGAAACCAGAGGGCAAATCTTACAATCGGAAGGTAAGATTTGTGATGCACGTTTTTCTAAATGCTGCGGTGGTATAGTCGAAGAGTTTCAAAACTGCTGGGAAGATATAAAATTTCCTTATCTAAGAAAATTAAGAGATAGTGAGAATACGCAGGATATACCTGACTTAACGATAGAGACAGAGGCAATCGAGTGGATAGATTCACGTCCCACAGCCTTCTGTAATACGCAAGATAAGAAAATATTGATGCAAGTATTGAATAATTACGATCAGGAGACAACCGATTTTTATCGCTGGCAGGTAACTTATTCACAAGATGAACTATCAGCTCTTGTTTTGAATCGTTCGGGTATAGATTTCGGTACAATTCAGGAACTTATTCCTATCGAACGCGGAACCTCGGGACGATTGATAAAACTTAAGATTGTAGGTTCTGAAAAAACATTAATCATCGGTAAAGAACTTGAGATACGACGCATTTTGTCTACTTCTCATCTTTACAGTTCAGCCTTTACCATTGATAAGGAAGATAATCAGTTCATTCTCACAGGTGCAGGATGGGGACATGGTGTCGGATTATGCCAGATAGGAGCCGCAGTAATGGGAGAACGAGGATATTCGTACGACAAGATTCTATTGCACTATTATATAGGTGCAGCCTTAAAAGAACTATACTAAGAAAAACAAGAAGTTATGAAAGAAAATAAAAAATCGCCCTGGGCATGGATTCCGTCGCTCTATCTGGCTGAAGGCTTACCCTATGTTGCTGTGATGACCATTTCGGTTATTATGTATAAACGAATGGGGATATCGAATACCGATATAGCATTATATACCAGTTGGTTGTATCTGCCTTGGGTCATAAAACCTTTTTGGAGCCCTTTCGTCGATATACTAAAAACAAAACGTTGGTGGATTATCACCATGCAGTTGCTTATCGGTGCGGGATTTGCCGGCATAGCATTTACTATCCCTCTGCCCGTTTTCTTTCAGGCAACACTTGCCTTCTTCTGGCTCTTGGCCTTTAGCTCGGCTACACACGATATTGCAGCCGATGGGTTTTATATGCTCGGTCTCGATACTAACCAGCAAGCAAAGTATGTTGGCGTAAGAAGTACATTTTATAGAGTTGCAACCATTATGGGACAAGGTGTGCTTATTATACTGGCGGGATTCTTGGAAAGTGCATCAGGCAGCGAGCCATTGAAGGTTAATATCGATGTATCGCCTCAATACACACAATCTACTCTGTATATCCCACAATCGCAAAATGTAGTGGAACAGGAAGGGAATATTCGCTTTTTATTAGATAAAGATGTAATTCAGATAGGGACTCATGGTGTTAACAAAGATAGTTTGCAATTCTTTCTGAAAACAGTTACAGCTTCTAATCAGGAGAATGGATTTGTTCCAAAAGAAGATGCCGCGAATGTAAATGTAGTAGAGAAAAAAGAAAGCTTATGGACTACCTCTGTTTCTAAACCTCTTGGTAATTGGATCAGAGATAACTTTGGCGAGAAAGTCGAAAAAACAGATTCCGATCATACAGGAAATGTTGCTGTTGCTGCTATTACCTTATCTAAGAGACCCGATGCGGAGAAAGAGGTTATACTGAATACAACTCTCGAAAGAGGTGATAAGAGTATCTCTCTTCTGCATGGTGATCGATTGGTATTTAGCGAAAAAAACTGGAATAAACCTGCGTATATCGTTTTTCAGGTAGACCCTAAATTAAATACGACAAGTACCGCAGAATACAAGGGTTTGTCGGGAAATATTCCTTTCGCATGGTCTATTACATTTTTTGTTTTGGCAGGATTATTCATTTTATTTAGTTTCTATCATCGTTTCGGTTTACCTAAGCCCGATTCAGATAAACCGCATCCGCATATGACCGCAAGCTCTATATTGAAAGAATTTGCTGCCACATTCGTTTCCTTTTTTAAGAAACCACAAGCAGCGGCAGCTATATTCTTTATGTTGACGTTCCGTTTCTCCGAAGCTCAATTACTCAAGCTAATAAATCCATTCTTATTAGATTCAAGGGATATTGGCGGATTGGGTCTTACTACCGGTGAAGTGGGTCTTGTGTATGGAACAATCGGCATTATAGGATTGACTCTTGGCGGTATAATCGGTGGACTTGCAGCAGCAAAAGGCGGATTGAAAAAATGGTTATGGCCAATGGCACTGAGTATGTTACTCACTATTGCTACTTTTGTCTACCTTAGTTTCTCGCAAACGGATAGCTTGATTATCATAAATATCTGTGTCTTTATAGAACAATTCGGTTATGGATTCGGATTTACAGCTTATATGCTATACTTGATGTATTATTCCGATGGAGAACAAAAAACGGCTCATTATGCTATCTGTACCGGATTTATGGCATTAGGTATGATGATTCCGGGCATGTTTGCCGGATGGTTGCAAGAATTGTTGGGGTATAATCATTTCTTTATCTGGGTAATGATATGTAGTATTATTCCTATTATCGCCGTTGCCCTGTTGAAAATAGATCCTAATTATGGTAAAGCGAAAGAAATAAAAGAAGAAAACGAAAATATAGATATAGTATGAAAAGAATATTAATTGCATCATTTGCATTGTGTCTTTTTTCTGTAGCAGTTGTTGCGCAGAAGATAAAAATAAAGACAGGTATAGAAGTACTTAAGGAGCAGAATTTCAAAGTGCTTGAAGGTAAACGCGTAGGTTTGATTACAAATCCGACAGGAGTTGACAATAATATGAAATCTACGATAGACATATTGAACGAAGCTCCTAATGTGAACCTGACAACACTTTTCGCACCTGAACATGGGGTACGTGGTGATGCCCATGCAGGTGATCAAGTAGAAAATATTATAGACCCTCAAACTGGTTTGCCTGTATATTCATTGCATGGAAAAACGAGAGTTCCGACCCCCGAAATGCTCGAAAATGTGGATATATTAGTATATGATATACAAGATATCGGTTGCCGCTCGTTTACATACATTAGTACTATGGGTTTGGCTATGGAAGCAGCAGCTCAATATGGTATCGAGTTTGTCGTGTTGGATAGACCGAATCCGCTTGGAGGACTTAAAGTTGAAGGCGGATTAGTGGATGATAAGTTTATTTCGTTTGTTAGTCAATTCAAAATACCTTATGTGTATGGGCTGACTTGCGGCGAGCTTGCTCAATTATTAAATGGCGAAAACATGTTGAAGCAGCAATGTAAATTACAAGTGGTTAAAATGAAAGGCTGGAAACGAAAAATGAGATATGAAGAAACCGGTTTGCAATGGATTCCTTCATCGCCTCATATTCCTCAACCTATTTCTTCTGTCTTTTATCCTGTGTCGGGGATATTGGGCGAACTCGGCTATTTATCGATAGGCGTTGGATATACAATCCCTTTCCAGATGTTTGCTGCCGAGTGGATACAAGCCGATGATTTAGCAAATAATCTTAATGGACTCCAATTGCCGGGAATTCATTTCAGACCTTTACATATCAAGCCATTTTATTCAGTAGGACAAGGCCAGCAATTGCAAGGTGTGCAGGTACATATCATGGATTATGAAAAAGCAGCATTGTCAGATATTCAATTTTACATTATGCAGGAAATAGCTAAGTTATATCCCGATAAAGCTGTATTTGATAATGCGAATGATAAACGATACAGAATGTTCGATCAGGTATCGGGCAGTAACTATGTAAGAGAGACTTTTGCTAAAAATAATAGATTTGACGATATTCGCGATTTCTGGTATAAAGAAGTTGCTCCATTTAAGCAAGTTTCTAAAAAATATTATTTATACAAATAAAATTGGATATGGATAATAAACCGAGTAGCAGACTTTTATCGCTCGATGTATTGAGGGGTATTACTATTGCCGGAATGATTATGGTAAATAATCCCGGATCGTGGGGTTCTATTTATGCACCGCTGGGACATGCCCAATGGAATGGTTTGACTCCTACCGATCTCGTATTCCCGTTCTTTATGTTTATAATGGGAATATCGACCTATATATCATTGCGCAAATTTAATTTTGAGTTTACTAAACCGACTCTATTAAAGATTATAAAAAGAACAATCGTAATATTCCTTATCGGTTTAGGATTGGGTTGGTTATCGCTTTCATTTCGGACATACAGCAGCCTGTCGGCAGAAGGTCTGTCTGGTTTTGACCTTTTTATTAAATCAATAACAAATTTCGAACATATCCGTATTTTAGGGGTCATGCAGCGTTTGGCTCTTACTTACGGAATTACATCGTTGATTGCAATTTTTGTAAAGCATAAATATATACCTTATATTATTGTAACCACATTGATTGCCTATTTTCTGCTATTGATAGTTGGTAATGGATTTGAGTTTAGCGAACAGAATATAATATCGATTATCGACAGAGCCATACTTGGTGATAACCACATGTATGTAGATAGTGGCGTTATTCTCGATCCCGAAGGACTCTTAAGTACAATACCAGCCGTTTGCCATGTATTGTTAGGCTTTTATTGTGGAAAGGTATTATTTAGTACGAAAGATAATTATGAGCGAATTACAAACTTATTCATAATAGGAGCTATTCTTACATTCGCAGGCTTTCTACTCAGCTATGGCTGCCCTATCAATAAAAAGATATGGTCGCCTACATTCGTACTTGCTACCTGTGGTTTGGCTTCTACATTTTTAGCTCTGCTTATTTGGATAGTCGATATTAAAGGGTATAAACGATGGACACCTTTTTTCGAATCGTTTGGAGTCAATCCTCTTTTCATCTATGTAGCTGCGGGTGTTTTCTCTATACTGTTAGGAAATATCAAATTTACATACGAAGGCGAAATTATAAGTATTCACGGTTTTATTTACAAAATCTGTCTACAACCTCTTCTGGGAGACTATCTGGGGTCATTATGTTTTGCTCTTCTGTTTGTAGGATTTAATTGGGTGATTGGGTATATATTGTATAAAAAGAAAATCTATATAAAGATATGATATTATTGGCAGATGGAGGTTCTACGAAGGTCGATTGGCGTTTGGTAGAAGATAATAAGCAAGTAATGCAGGTTTTTACAAAGGGTGCAAATCCATTTTTCCGTACTCGGGAAGATATTAGTGAAGAAATTAAGGACTCATTGCTCCCCATATTCAATGGGCATAAAATTGATGCTGTACATTTTTTTGGTGCAGGTTGTGCATCGCCCGAAAGGAATAACATAATACGGGATGCTATAGCTGATAATATCAATGCACCTGTTATCAATGTGAATAGTGATCTTCTGGCAGCAGCAAGAGGTTTGTGTGGTACACATCAAGGTATTGCCTGTATTATTGGAACAGGGTCTAATTCTTGTTATTATGATGGTAAAGAGATAAAAGAAAACATATCGCCATTAGGTTATATCTTAGGAGATGAGGGAAGCGGAGCGGTTTTAGGGCGATTGTTTATAGGGGCTTGTCTCAAAAATCAATTAACCAAAGGCTTGAAAGAAGAATTCCTCAATGAATATGATCTTACTCCTGCCCTTATATTAGACAAAGTATATAAACAGCCTATGGCAAATAGATTCCTGGCGAGTTTATCTCCTTTTCTGATGAAGCATATTCAGGATGAAACTATTTATAGTCTGGTTTACAATGCATTTACTGATTTTTTCAAGAAGAACGTAATGCAATACGATTACAAATACAATGATGTTTACTTTACAGGATCGGTGGCTTATCATTATCAGGAAGTGTTGCGTAAAGTAGGTTGGGATTTGAATCTGAACATAGGAACTATTACACAATCGCCAATGGAAGGACTGATTGAATATTATTCTGACTTATAACTAAATAAGATATTGAAATGACTTTTATAAAAATAACAGAGCAGCCGTCACTATATAATGACCTTGAACAAAAATCAGTTCTAGAGTTGTTGACAGATATAAACGAAGAAGATAAGAAAGTCGCATTAGCGGTCGAAAAAGCGATTCCTCAGATAGAAAGACTAGTATCGCAAATCGTGCCCCGTATGGAACAGGGAGGACGAATTTTTTATATGGGTGCGGGTACAAGCGGACGTTTAGGAGTACTCGATGCTTCTGAGATTCCTCCAACATTCGGAATGCCACCGACATTAGTTATAGGGCTGATTGCAGGTGGCGATACGGCATTACGCAATCCGGTAGAAAAAGCAGAAGACAATATGGAAGCCGGATGGAAAGAATTGCAAGCCCATAATATAACCGATAAAGATACTGTGGTTGGTATTGCAGCTTCGGGTACAACACCCTATGTTGTGGGTGCATTGCGTGAATCACGTAAACATGGTATTCTGACAGCATCTATCTCAAGTAATCCTGATTCGCCTATTGCTCAGGAAGCAGAGATAGCCATAGAAATGATAGTCGGCCCTGAATATGTGACAGGGAGTTCGCGTATGAAGTCGGGTACAGGTCAAAAAATGATTCTGAATATGATTACTACTGCAACAATGATCAAACTGGGGCGGGTAAAAGGAAACCGCATGGTTAATATGCAGTTGTCCAACGCCAAGTTGGTAGACAGGGGTACACGTATGGTTGCTGAAGAGTTGGGGCTTGACTATGAGCAATCTAATCGTTTGTTGTTGTTACACGGGTCTGTGAAAAAAGCAGTAGATTCTTATAGGTCTGAAAACAAATAACTCCAAAAAGATAAATCGCTGTTAGTCATTATCTTTCTGAAGTTACAAATCGCAATTTCAAGAGACAACAGATTTATTATTGAAAAATTGCTGGATATTTTCGTATAAAGTAGACGGGAGTACAACTCCATGCATGGCAATAACTATTGATCGGGAAGAAGTTGTAAGGCGATATATAATCGTCTTTAGGATCGTAAGCCTCCCAAAAGGTATCGGCTCCTTTATCTATCATTCCACCCCAGAAATCAATTAAGGCATTTTTCGCTTCTGTTTCCATGCCGCAATCGATAAGCGATTGTATATAATAATGATACAGGTAAGGGGTTCCCGGATAAACAACATTTTCTGTTGCATCAAGTGCTTTTAGGGCGCGTTGAGCTTCGTTTTTCGTTGCTACACCGCTCAATATCATCCATATTTGAGAAGCATACGATATTTGTTTGTTTCTTTCAGCGGAGAATAAGCCTGTTTTTTTATCGTAGAAGTTTTTATGGGCGGCTTGCTTCATTTTCTTAACCATAGCAGGTATATACTTTACCTCATTTTCTTTATTCAGCATTTTTGCCAGTTCATATGTATTTTCTAACGTGAAGATAGTAACACCTTGCAAAGCAACTTCCTTATAAAGACCTTCTTTCCAGTCGAAGAATATCCACCATTCCTGCTCAGCACGTCTAAAGTCCATTAGTCCGTCATTTTGTAAATACTTGTTAGCTATATCCAGTTGTTTTTTAGCTACAATCCACAAATCGTCAGCTGTAGATTTATCACCTGTCGCCAATAAGTAATCTTTGAGTGTTACATTAAACAAAAAGGCATATTCTAATAAGTACTGATTGGAAGCATGATATGTCGGCTTATCAAAAACAGTTGCATTAAACATACCATTTTCACCACTTAGTGCAGCTAATAAATACAAACAGCTTTTAGTTATATCGTATTGTTGGAATGAATAATTATTTGCCATCGATTGTAAATAAAGGTCTCCGATCCAGAGACGTTGATCCCTTTTCGGCCCATCTTCATATACAGTCTGCATGCACTCTTTCAATGTATTCTGACTTACTTTGTCAATATCCCGAATAGTTTGCGAAGTGCTGTTCGGTAATGCTTCCGGAAAATTAATAGCAGAAGTTACAGCCCGACATTGCATATCTGATATTGCGAAATCATAGCTGGGTGTAGCCAATAATTCTATTTTTACGTATCTGAAAGCTAAACGACGTGATACAGTAACAGTGCTTGGAATTTCCATTACTGTTATAACTTCGTCCTGCAACCACGCACGGCTTAATCCTCCCGGATATGGATCGAACGGGGTTGCGATTTCGCCGGGTACTTCACCAAATATGAATTTAAAACGAACAGGAGCATCGGGTATTTGATTCAGTGGCGATAGTGTGAATGAAAAATAGCCGGTCATATGCTCACCAAAGTCTACAATTACTTCTTTATGCTTTTTAAAGCTTACCTTATATAGTGAATCTATCGGTACCGTAGGTACTGATTTCCATCCCTGATATGCCGATTGATCCTTTACAATATCGACTAATTGTTTCGGTTTCTTTACCGTAGATTGCAATTTCGGTTTATTCTGCTCAGCTTTCAATAACCAATCTTTGCGTTGCGCTGCGAAAAAGTCCTGTGCTATTAATGTCGGTATTAGTGACATTAACAGGGTGAGGACTAAAACTGTTCTTTTTACTGTAATCATCTGTATTATTTTATAAATCATTAAAAAACGAGCAATTGTTAAAAGGTAACAAAAGTGACACTTTTTACTCTGTTTTTGATTGTTACTTTTTATTTATCATCTGTTTACTTTCTGTAATATATAGATAAAGCTTAGAATACACGTTTAGTTTTTTACATCAAACGTGTAGTCGCCTGATTTAATCTCGAAGCAAGCAAAATCTTTACTGTCGTTGTTTATCTCTTTTATCTGGGCGATTGCTGTATTCCTAAACCAATTTTAAATTATGTTTAAACCTCAAAAAATATAGCATTCTTATTTTTTATAATTTAGGATTGAAATCGGCTCGTTTTAAGTTGATGATGTACGATAATAGAATACTTGATATGAGACAGAATAATAAATATCCCAAAGTAGATTTTTATTTTGATACAAAACCTTTTTTATTGATATTAGTATTTAAATAAATGACACTTGATAGTATGCTCTTTTGTTTAAATAAATAGATAACAACAGACAATATTCCCTTGTTGGAATAAGTGGGCAAACAACGGTAGTAAAAGGAGTGCATTCGTCCAGAATATTCCGAATTCATAGTTTAAACACTAAATAAATGAGAGAATGTTCCCTATTAGAACATTCTTTTTTCTTTTATCAGTATACTTTTTTACTCGTTTTCTAACCTTTAATAAATTAATGTCAAAAAACTTTAGAAAAAATGAATTATATAAGGGGTTGATTCTAAAAGACTAAAATCAAAATATAGTGGAATGCAGAAATAAAGTTGCAAAAAATATATCAAAACTGTTGCAGAATAAATAAAAAGCTCTACCTTTGCATCCGCTTACCAAGAGAGGTGTAGCAGTAAAGACCACGAAAGTGGCTTCAATAGTGCTAAATTCTATCGTTTTATTATTTAGTGCAGTATTTGAAAATGGAATTTTAATAGCTGAAATGATCAGCGGATTAAGCAAACGGTTCGAATCCGTTATTCTCCACATTTCCTATAAATAGGAAGACGATCTTTGACATGATGTAACAAGAGCAAAAAGATAAATTTGATAGAATTTATTACCCTTGCATAAATAAATTTAACCGCGAGGTTTTATTTATGCATGAAAAGAATAAAGAAAGTAGGAAAGGGCACATGGGGGATGCCTTGGCTCTCAGAGGCGAAGAAGGACGTGATAAGCTGCGAAAAGCTATGGGGAGGTGCAAATTACCTTTGATCCGTAGATATCCGAATGGGGCAACCTGATATTTGAAGAAAATATCACCTTAAGCAATTAAGGAGCTAACGTGGGGAACTGAAACATCTAAGTACCCATAGGAAAAGAAAATAAAAATGATTCCCGGAGTAGTGGCGAGCGAAACGGGAAAAGCCCAAACCAATATTGTTTAGGCAATATTGGGGTTGTAGGACTGCGCCGTGGCAAGAAGTTATAGAAGTGGAATACATTGGAAAATGTAATCAAAGAAGGTGATAATCCCGTACACGACTCCATAACCAAGCCTAGCAGTATCCTGAGTAGCGCGGGACACGAGAAATCCTGTGTGAATCTGCCGGGACCATCCGGTAAGGCTAAATACTCCTGAGAGACCGATAGTGAACCAGTACCGTGAGGGAAAGGTGAAAAGCACCTCGAATAGAGGAGTGAAAGAGACCCTGAAACCATGTGCCTACAAGCGGTCGGAGCCTTCATTGGTGACGGCGTGCCTTTTGCATAATGAACCTACGAGTTACTCTCATTGGCAAGGTTAAGTACTACGAAGTACGCAGCCGAAGCGAAAGCAAGTCTTAACAGGGCGCCATAGTCAGTGGGAGTAGACGCGAAACCAAGTGATCTACCCTTGGGCAGGTTGAAGGTTAGGTAACACTAACTGGAGGACCGAACCGGTAAGCGTTGAAAAGCTTTCGGATGACCTGAGGGTAGGGGTGAAAGGCTAATCAAACTTGGAGATAGCTCGTACTCCCCGAAATGCATTTAGGTGCAGCCTCGGCTGTATACTTGTGTCAGGTAGAGCGACTGATTGGATGCGAGGGCTTCACCGCCTATCAAGTCCAGATAAACTCCGAATGGGCACAAGATTTAGTCGGGAGTGAGGGCATGGGTGCTAAGGTCCATGTCCGAGAGGGCAACAACCCAGACCATCAGCTAAGGTCCCCAAATACTAACTAAGTTGAATTAACGAAGTACCGCTACTAAGACAGCTAGGATGTTGGCTTGGAAGCAGCCATTCATTTAAAGAGTGCGTAACAGCTCACTAGTCGAGTGGCAGTGCGTGGATAATAATCGGGCATAAGTTAGTTACCGAAGCTATGGGATTTTAAATCGGTAGGGGAGCATTCTATTACAGCGTCGAAGGCGGGGATCGATCCCCTCTGGAGCGGATAGAAAAGCAAATGTAGGTATAAGTAACGATAAAGGGGGTGAGAAACCCCCTCGCCGAAAGACTAAGGATTCCTGATCAACGCTAATCGGATCAGGGTAAGTCGGGACCTAAGGTATAGCCTAATGGCGAAGCCGATGGAAGAACCGGTTAATATTCCGGTACTGCTTTATAGAGTTATGTGGGGACGCAGGAGTGAAACTACATCCATCTGACGGAATAGGTGGATTAAGAGTGTAGACGTTGATTTTAGTAGGCAAATCCGCTAAAAGAGTCGAACTTGAAAGTACAGCAATCCTTCGGGAGCGCTGATTGTAGGTAACCATACTGCCAAGAAAAACCGCTAAACGCCAATCTATAACGCACCCGTACCTCAAACGGACACACGTAGTCGGGTAGAATATACTAAGGCGCTCGAGCGATTCACAGTTAAGGAATTAGGCAAAATGACCCTGTAACTTCGGGAGAAAGGGTGCCAGCTTCACGGCTGGCCGCAGAGAATCGATCCAGGCAACTGTTTAACAAAAACACATGGCTATGCTAATAAGAAATTAGATGTATATAGCCTGACACCTGCCCGGTGCTGGAAGGTTAAGAGGAGAAGTCATCGCAAGAGAAGCTTTGAATTGAAGCCCCAGTAAACGGCGGCCGTAACTATAACGGTCCTAAGGTAGCGAAATTCCTTGTCGGGTAAGTTCCGACCTGCACGAATGGTGTAATGATCTGGATACTGTCTCAACTGTGATCTCGGTGAAATTGTAGTATCGGTGAAGATGCCGATTACCCGCGATGGGACGAAAAGACCCCGTGAACCTTTACTATAGCTTTACATTGATTTTGGGCACTTGATGTGTAGGATAGGCCGGAGACTAAGAAGCAGATACGCTAGTATTTGTGGAGTCACCCTTGAAATACGGCCCTTTAATTGTTTGAAATCTAACTTGCAAACGCAAGGACACTGTATGGTGGGTAGTTTGACTGGGGTGGTCGCCTCCAAAAGAGTAACGGAGGCTTCTAAAGGTGTGCTCAGAACGATTGGTAACCGTTCGTAGAGTGTAATGGTATAAGCACGCTTGACTGCGAGACTCACAAGTCGACCAGGTAGGAAACTAGAGCATAGTGATCCGGTGGTTTCAGTATGGAATGGCCATCGCTCAAAGGATAAAAGGTACTCCGGGGATAACAGGCTGATCATTCCCAAGAGCTCATATCGACGGAATGGTTTGGCACCTCGATGTCGGCTCGTCACATCCTGGGGCTGGAGCAGGTCCCAAGGGTTGGGCTGTTCGCCCATTAAAGTGGCACGCGAGCTGGGTTCAGAACGTCGTGAGACAGTTCGGTCTCTATCTATCGTGGGCGTAGGAGATTTGCGGAGTTCTGACACTAGTACGAGAGGACCGTGTTGGACAGACCCCTGGTCAACCAGTTGTTCCGCCAGGAGCATTGCTGGGTAGCTAAGTCTGGATTGGATAAGTGCTGAAAGCATCTAAGTACGAAGCCAGCTTCAAGATTAGATCTCCATTGAGGGTCGTTGTAGACTACAACGTTGATAGGCTACAGGTGTAAAGGCAGTAATGTCATAGCCGAGTAGTACTAATTGCCCGAACGCTTTCTAAAGCGCGTGCCGTAGCACCTAAGATTAATATCAAAAGGACAACGGCACGGCAAAACAAACAACGGTAACAAAATCCGAATCAATTTTACTTTTTGCTTTACATCATATCAAACAAAACAACGTTGATAAAAGATCACAATGCACAACAGCCAACAGCTGTAAAAGCTAACCGATCACTATTAACAGAACAACATTAAGGTGGTTATAACATTGGGGCTCCACCTCTTCCCATTCCGAACAGAGAAGTTAAGCCCAATCGTGCCGATGGTACTGCAATTATGTGGGAGAGTAGGTTACCGCCGTCTTTAAGCAAGAGCGCCT
>NZ_JAAKEL010000025.1 GCF_011039205.1 Dysgonomonas sp. ZJ279 | reverse complement strand
ATGCTATGCTAATGATTTCGGCAGGTGTTCCTATATCCGATATTGCATACAGATCAGGATTTTCATCGGCATCTTATTTTACAAAATGTTTTAAAGAGTTCTATAAAACAAGCCCTACTGATTTCTTAAAATCAAATCATCGAATAGAATAATCCGTGTCAACAAGAGTCTGTATTCTTTCTTCTAAAAATTACAGATCAATACAATATTAATTTTAACATCTGTTTTTATTTCAAGATAGTACAACGCTAACAATAGATAAATTCGGAACATCTGATATTAGTTACTTGTTAAAACTGATATAAACAATTAATAAAATAACAGATATAATGAAAGTAAAGCAAATAGAACTAGCTAGTCGCCCACAAGGATTACCAACCAACGAGAATTTCCGATTCAGAGAAATCGAATTACCAGCTATTCAAGCTGAAGAAGTATTACTAAAACCGCTTTATATCTCCGTCGATCCTTATATGAGAGGACGGATGAGCGATGCAAAATCGTATGCGCCACCATTCGAAATAAATCAGCCAATAGCAGGTGGAGTCGTTGCAGTAGTAGAAGAAAGCAAGAGTTCGAAATTCAAGAAAGGAGATAAAGTATTGGGAATGCTTCCATGGGCAACTTATTCTATTCAAAAAACCGATGGACTCCAAAAAATAGACGACAGTATTCCTGAAAGTTATTATTTAGGAATAGTTGGTATGCCCGGCCTGACAGCCTACTTTGGCCTGACAGATATATGTAATCCTCAACAGGGGGAAACTGTTGTCGTATCCGGTGCAGCAGGCGCCGTAGGTACTATAGTGGGACAAATTGCCAAAATAAAAGGATGCAGAGTAATTGGAATAGCAGGCTCTGATGATAAAGCAAAACTACTGAAAGAGAAATTCGGATATGATGAGGTGATTAATTATAAAACATCCGATATATTTTCCGTCATCGAAAAAGCTTGCCCATCGGGGGTAGACTGCTATTACGATAATGTGGGTGGAGATATTACCGATGCCGTAATCGCTCATTTCAATAAGTATGCCCGTATGGCTCTTTGCGGACAAATATCATTATATAATGAAACATCCATTCCGATGGGACCACGTATCCTAACAAGTATACTCAAAACGAGTGCTTTAATTAAGGGATTTATTGTGAGTGATTATCAAACACGTTTTCCTGAAGGAATTGCACAATTGGTGCAATGGGTAAAAGAAGGTAAATTAAAATATACAGAAACAACAATAGAAGGTTTCGATCAATTGCCAAAAGCCTTCCTTGGTCTGTTTGATGGCTCTAATACCGGTAAGATGATTGTAAAAATATAAACAATAAAAAAAAGAGTGTGTCATAAATAAAAATACACTGTAAAAGTGTTACACTCTTTTGTCATTCTGAACGAAGAGAAGAATCCCAGCTTTCCATAAGAGATCCTTCTCTCCGTTCAGAATGACAGAATCGTACGAAAATTTACTTATGACATACCCTCTTTTTTACTTAATACATAAACTAAGACAAACTGACCCTTTATATAGTATTTCTACCTCCATCTAAAAAGACCTTCTCATCACAAACTATTATCAGGATACAAATAAAGAATAACACGATTAACAACTATTTACTAAATGAGATTGTTATTAATAAAATGATGATGAAATTGTCACATCTATTAGAAAAGCTTATAAAACAATATTTATTAGAGATTTATAAGTAATTTTATATCAAAATCAACACAGCCCATCGTAAAGAATAAGGAATCAGATATATGAAAAGGAATATTTACTATATAGTCGGAATATTTATTTTATTGCTTTCTATACAATCATGTGTAGAAGAAGAATACGATTCTGACAATTTAAATACTAATATAGAACTTAATATTCCGCCCGTTCCTCTCGGCGGTCTGGACACATTTCATATAAACTTCTTGCCATCAATTCCACCCGAAATAGTTATCGGGGCAAGAGTTGCTTTAAGCGATACTGTCAGGGGACTATTCAGTAATTCTACTATTTCGAGATTCTTTTATGAAGGTTCGAGCGGTGTGGTGTTCTCCGCCAAAGTAGATGCAATGGTTATGCCTCAGGAGTCAGGTTTAGAAATAGAGGTTATACTAAACATCATAAATGCAGACAAGACAAGAAACGAATTTGTCAAAATACCTCCGCAAAGACTGGTATCTGCAATGAATCAGAATTTTGAAATCAGGATAGGACCCGAATATATGAAATATATGAAGGATGCACGCGACTTGCAATTCATATTTGGGATAAGAGTCGCAGCAATTAATTTCACACGGCAAGACTATATCTATTTAAGACAAGTAACTCTTTTTGCCGGAGGTTTACAACTTGAACTTTAATATAATGCCCAACAAACAGAATGAAATTACATTATATTATTAGCGGCTTTACTATTGTTATAATAGCCTGTGTTCTGTCTTTAGATGGATTTGCACAGTCTTCCCGTTCTTCATATTTCATGAAGACGTCCTATGCACGGACTAGTCTCAATCCTGCCCTCAGGCCAGATCAATCATATATTGGTGTGCCGTTCCTATCGAATATTCATACCGAAATCAATACTAATACACTCAACTTAAGCAATCTGACATTTCCATTGAACGGAGAGCTTGTTACATTTATGCACCCTCAGGTTTCTGAAGCCAGAGCTTTAGCCAATATTGAGGATGATAATTATATAACAGGAAATGCCGCTCTTGATATATTCTCTGTAGGGCTGTTCAAAGGTGATTCGTACTGGAATTTCAATTTTGGGCTAAGAACTTATGCCGATGCAAATGTGCCTAAATCGTTATTTGAACTATTGAAAGTAGGATTTAATGAAACGGAAACAGTCACACACGATCTCTCTAAGATAAGTCTTACTCAAAGTGCATTTGCCGAAATAGGTTTAACTAATTCGCGTACATTTCTAAATAACAGTCTCACAATAGGTGCACGAGCCAAATTTCTTCTTGGGATTTCTTACGCTGATTTAGATGCTAAAAGCTTAAATATAACTGCGGGGAGAGAGTTCTGGACTGCCAAATCGCAAGTGATATTGAAAGGTGCAGGTCCCGGTATAACTACCCGATACTCGCAAAGCGATTATGACCCCGATAGAAATAATTTTGACGGATTCGATTTTGGTAGTTTTAGTATTCCGGGATATGGACTCGGCTTAGATATAGGGGGTGTATATGATTTTAAAGATTCGCCTGTCAATTTTCTACGAAGTCTAAGAGTATCTTATGCCTTAAACGATATAGGTTTTATTTCATGGACAAAAAAAAATGTTGTGCAATTAAGTTCCCAACAAACGGCAGTAACTATATCACCGAATGATTATACCATACACACTGATGGAAGCACATCGATAACCGATATATTCGACAATGCAGTGGATGACATAAAACAAGCGATCAACCTGCACGAAGACGCGACAGAAAGCGGTTATACAACAACACTGCGAGCAAATATGATTGTAGGACTGGAATATGAAGTATGGAAAAATAAAATGACAACAGGTTTTCTATATTCAACTCGATTCGGAAAATATTTTACAACAAACGAATTTACTCTATCTGCAAATTACATGCCTAAATCATGGCTTGCAACAAGCTTAAGCTACTCTTTTGCCCACAGCCAATTCAAAACGTTCGGCTTAGCCGTACACTTAGCCCCATCCCGGGGAATTAACTTTTTCTTAGCCAGCGACTACACTTTAATTCATATTTCGCCCCAATTTCTACCAACATCGAGCAGAGCCTTAAGCCTTCAATTAGGCTTATCTGTCCCTTTTGGAGGAAAGAGATAATGCAAATTGAGATATCTTTCTTTATCTTTGAAAAAATCAGTATAATAAATGACGTATGAAGAATAGAAGTAAGATTTGCCAATTAGCCTGTGTATTAATAGCTACAATTAGCGTGTTATCCTGCACGCAAAATAAAGGATCAGAGGAAGTATCACGTAAGGACGCAGCACTTTCAGTTATATATAACAGAAAGAGTGTACGCGACTTCATTAAAGAGAGACCTGTAAGCAAAGAAGATATAGATGCTATACTAAAAGCCGCTATGTCAGCTCCCTCAGGAAAAGACACCCGCCCGTGGGAATTTCTAGTGATCGATGATCGTGAAACCCTCGATAAAATGGCAGCCGCATTGCCTACGGCCAAGATGCTAGTTAATGTGCCCATGGCTATTGTAGTATGTGGAGACTCTGTACGTTCCTCATATTGGTATCTGGATTGTTCAGCAGCGACAGAAAATATATTATTGGCTGCCGAAGCTCTGGATCTGGGTGCTGTATGGACGGCAGCATATCCTTATGCCGATAGAATGGAAATAGTTATTAACGCAACGGAACTACCTGCAAATATACTTCCATTGGTAGTTATCCCTATTGGTTATCCTAAAGGTCAACAGACCGTGAAAGACAAGTACGATGAGAAGAAGATTCATTATAATAAGTGGTGAAATCAATCTTTTATTAGAATAACAAAATACAAAGGGTCGTCAACATTGGCGACCCTTTCCTTTTAAAATAAACTAAACAATTACTACCTATTCCTAATAACCAAAACTCCGTATCCCACAATATGAACAACAGCAAGTGATAACGATAATACAAACAACGTTATTCCATTATCCCAACCTTCGATCAATTGGTGTATGAAAGCAACACTACCTAGAAGAACCGCAATACCAATAGTAATTAAATAAAGCGTCCGTTTTTCTTTATCTGTCGCACCTTTTCCCTGCTGCTGTAATTTGCTATTTTTCAGACCATAACGAATATAAATATCTAATCCGAGAAGCATCCATATAATCAATCTGATCCAAGTATCAAATGGTAGAAACACCATCATAAACAAGCATGTAGCAATACCCAGAATAGGTATAAGGGGAACCCATGGCACTTTAAAAGCTCGGGGTAAGTCAGGCATTTTTCTTCGCATAATCAATATCCCGGCACATACAATTATGAATGCAAACAGTGTACCTATACTAGTTAATTCGCCTGCAACCCTAGCCGGAACGAAAAGAACAAAAACACTCACTACTATAAGAAAGAGCACATTACTCTTGTATGGTGTTTTGAATTTACTGTGTACTCCTGAAAAGACTTTAGGCAACAAACCGTCCTTACTCATACTATAGAAAACACGGCTTTGCCCCAATAACATAACAAGAATAACAGATGAATAACCTGCCAATATAGCGAGTATAATAGCTTTATTCAACCAAGGATAGGCCGGTTGAATAACTCCGTCTGCACCCATTATACCCATATTCTCTATCGCTACCGCAACGGGTGCAATACCATCGTGCCCTTTGAAAGATGTATAAGGAGTAACTCCCGTCATAACATGAGCGAAAAGAACATATAAGACAGTACAAATAGCTAAAGAGCCTAATATTCCAATCGGCATATTCCGTTTCGGATTCTTGGTTTCCTGCGCAGCAGTACTTACGGCATCAAAACCGATGAAAGCGAAGAATACGACCGCTGCCGCTCTGATTATACCACTAAAACCATATTCGCCGAATGTACCTGTATTCTCCGGTATAAAAGGAACATAATTATCTGTGTTGATAAATTTCCATCCTAGAATGATAAAAACTAGAACAACAGCTATTTTCAATGCAACAATTATTGTATTCACAAGAGAACTGTTACCTGTACCACGTATTAGTAATAAACTCATCAATATAATTATTACCGCTGCCGGAAGATTAATTATGCCTCCATCCCACGGACAAGCCGTGAGTTCGACAGGAAGATAAACATCGAATCCTTCGAGTAATTTGACTACATACCTACTCCAACTGATACTAACCGTAGCCGATGCGACTGCATATTCAAGAACCAAATCCCAACCGATAATCCAAGCAACAAATTCACCCATAGTTGCATAAGAATAGGTATATGCACTCCCTGCAACAGGAATCATAGAAGCAAATTCAGCATAGCATAGCCCGGCAAAGCAGCAGCCAGCCGCAGCTATGATAAACGATAATGTAATGGCAGGACCAGCATAATCGGCAGCAGCATTTCCTGTTATCGAAAATAGTCCGGCACCTATAATGGCACCTAAGCCTAAGGCTATCAAACGGTATGGACCGAATACTTTTTTTAATGTATGTGCACCGACTTCGTTTGCTTCAGCCTGCAAAACACTTACCGCTTTTGTTGAGAATAATCCCATCTTTCTATTTTAATTAATTGTTAAAAGGTAACAAAAGTGACACTTTTCATCCTCTTTTTTAATTGTAACCGTCTTCTGTTTTATCTCCTTCAATCATATAACTTACTCTGTATAGATAAAGTTCAAAGCATTCATATTCTGAAATTGTTTCGACTTTTCCTTTAACCACAGCGTAAAAGTCAAGATGAACTCCCTATACAGTTTATTTCTTCACACGATAATCTAGTGCAGGGGCTCTGTCTCCCAACAAAGGAGTATATTCGAAATCAGCTCCTCTCCTCTTTCCAAATTCATCTTTTATATCTTTCAAAAGTTGCGGATCGGTATAAAGATCAATTGCCGAAAGAGAAAATACTTTAGCTGTATTAATCAGTGATTTCGTTCCGATAGTAGAACCGCCCGAAGCTACATTCTGCCAACTATGACCCGAACTGCCCGGAACAAACGTTGCTGTATTGAACGTAACAGTAGGAACTACCCAACTTACATCGCCCACATCGGAAGAACCACCACCGAGAGAAGGCTTTTCGTTTTCGAGCGGTTTTACTGTTTCTGCCTGCTTCAATGTGGCAATATCTTTATTAAGACCTTTTACAATCTCTTCTGCAAAAGCTCTTTCGCGTGCATCGTAATGAACCCCTCCTACTATTTCAAGATTTTTCTGAACCAATTCCGCTAGTTTACGGTTATTCAATTTTTCGTAAAACCCTGATATAATTTCAGACTTTACTTTGGTTTGAGTACCTAAAGCCGCACCTTCTGATGCCTGTCCTACCCACTCTACAAGGTCTTTCAGTATTTCTCTTTTAGGACTGCGAATGTAGTACGATACCTTTGCATAGTCGGGTACAACATTCGGTGCCTCGCCCCCATTTGCTATCACATAGTGAATACGCGATGAAATGGGAACATGTTCGCGAAGCATATTAACCATATAGTTCATTGATTCGACACCATCGAGAGCCGAACGTCCCTTATCGGGGCTACCTCCTGCATGAGATGCTATTCCGAAGAAACTATAATCGACCATCAATATAGCTGTGCCTGTATCGGTTGTTACCTGATTACCTGTACCCGGATGCCAGTCCAGCACAACATCTACTCCATTAAATAAACCATCACGAACAAGATACACCTTGCCACCGCCACCTTCTTCGGCCGGTGTTCCGTACACCTTAATCGTTCCCACATGATTATTTGCAGTGAGCCATTGTTTGATGGCAATTGCTCCGGCTACTGCGCCTACTCCGAAGGTATTATGTCCGCAACCATGACCACTACCGCCTTCTATCAATGGTTTGCGGTATGGAACTGTATCTTGCGACAATCCGGGAAGTGCATCATATTCGGCAAGAACTGCTATTACAGGACTACCCGAGCCATAGGTTGCTACAAAAGCAGTTGGCATACCAGCCACTCCTGCCTCTACTTTAAAGCCGTTTTCTTGCAAATGTTTTTGCAAAAGAGCCGAGCTGTTTGTTTCTAAAAATCCTAATTCGGGATTAGCCCATATAGTCTTCTGCAACTTGTCATAAACAGCGAATGAATTGTTTAAGTATTCAACGGCAGCATTATTTAACGGATTCTTTTTATCCTTCTTTTGGGCATATATATTATGACATAAGATTGTCAAGACACATATAAATAATATTCTTTTCATCGTTAGTATATTTATATTTAAGTAATTTAATTTGAGTTCAATACAAGAGAAAAATAACTAATAAAATCTTTTAGAAGAACCTGTCATTCCGATAGATTAACCCCTCGCAGCCTCCTTAAAGGAAAAATCTAAAAAGGGATTCTTGTCATCCCGAACTGAAAGGAGGGATCTCGACTTCTCTTTGCTATAGGATAATAGATCCCTCCTTTCAGTTCGGGATGACAGAGATGAAGAGATTAGCTAATTGTACATAATTATTTCGCAAAGCCCCTCTTAGCTTCTATCTTCGAGTAAGTTATGGCGAACTTTCGTTCCTAAGCATGACGGAGAGAAAATAGATCATTAATTATAGCTTTTCTTTTGATGTCAAAAATTCGTTTAATACTTTATCCAATTCTTCACCTCTAAGATTTTTGGCAACGATCACTCCATCTTTGTCAATTAAGAAATTAGCGGGTATAGCTCTTACTCCATATAATTTAGCGGGCTGACTATCCCAAAACAAAAGATCGGAAACATGAGTCCATGTAAGATTATCTTTCTCAATAGCTTTCAGCCACCCATTTTTATCCTTATCCAGCGAAACGGCAAAAATATTGAAGCCTTTATCTTTGTATTTATCATACACCTTTACCAGATTTGGATTTTCTCTGCGACAAGGACCACACCATGATGCCCAGAAATCGAGCAAAACATAACCTTTACCCAATTGATCGGAGAATTTTATGGGATTACCTTCCGTATTATTTGCTGTAAAATCAGGAGTCGCCTTTCCTACGGACACTATTTCAAGTGTTTTGGTTAGGTCTTCAAGCGTTTTTACATAAGGAGTATTCCATAGAGAAGAATCGAGCAAAGCGATATTTGATTTGATTTCTTCGGGAGATAACCTATATGAAAAATCACGATACAGAACATAAGCAGAGACTAAAGATTTTGGATTTTGCTTGATAAAATCAGAGATTTCAACGCCTTTTTGTGCCTTATATGCAACGAACAAATCTTGTAACTCTGACCCGGTTACTGTACTATTACGATAATATGACGATGAATCTAATTTGATTGTTACCGGATTATTATCTAGGAATAACAGCAACGAATTTTTAGTTGTATCTAGTGACAAAGCATAGATCTCGGGTAATGTTACCTCTTTAGAAAAACTGAATTGCCCATTTTCTATTTTTGCAGAATCAATTACATGATACATCTTATTATTAAACTTCTGCAAGTAGACTGTTCCCGAAGGAACGTTCTCTACTACACCATTAATTGTCAACCCACTTTTTGTTTTTTCTCCGCACGATGCTAATGCTAAAGAAAATACGATTGCTGATAATATATACTTTCTCATTATATTAATTATTTAAATTCGGATTGTTATTAATTTCGGTCACAGGGATTGAGAAAAGATAGTAAGGACTATTGGGAACCAATTCTGTTTTGTTAGGAAAAGTCCATACATAATGCCCTCTTAATACAATTGTACCGTTTCCTGTATCGTATGTCTCCGTAGATTCGTTCCTTACAGGGGCACGTTGAAGGCGCAGAATATCTTGTAAGCGGAAACCTTCACCCCAAAGCTCACGACGCCTTTCGAGTAGAATTTCTTCGATCAATTGGCTTTCATTCAAGCTGGCAGCAGTTAATGCTGATAGATTTCTATTCTGACGTATCTCATTCAATGCCGTTACCGCACTATTTAAATCGTGGTTGCGAGCTTTGCTCTCCGCTTCGATAAGAGCCATTTCTGAAGAACGCATTAATACGATATGTGCCGATTTGTCGGATTTATTTACAAATTTCTTATATTTCAACCAGCGAAACAACGGGTCTGAACTATTGGTTACTCCTTCGAAAAGTGATGCTCGAATATCGTTCTCTTTGTCGAACAAGTTATAAAAATACGGATCGGGCATAATACTGCGATACCCTGTATTAGGTGTCACATCCAGATAGGCAAAATAAGATGCTCCCCCTAAATTCTGATCGGCTGTTTGAGGATGTCCCCATATCCATTCCACATTGCTCACATCGTTAAATCCTTGAAGGTATTGTGCTGCCTGCATAATCGGATATCCCGTTCTTGCTTTAGCGGCATATTGAGCGGCCAAAGTCCAGTTTTCCATAGTAAGATAGGTGCGGGCAAACAGTCCGTTGACTACGTTTATATCGGGACGGTTCTTTACCGAACGTTTAAAGCCTGTCAATAATTTTTCAGCTTCTGTAAGATCATCGATCACACGGTTATAGACATCTTCGACAGAAGCTCTCGATTTAGATACTGAACTTGGAACAGTAGGTTCTGTGTAGATAGGTACAGCTTTAGCTGCTTTATCTTTAGCATACGTAAATTGGTATTGACGAACCAGATTCAGATACACAAATGCACGCAAAGCATAAGCCTGTCCTTTTATATATTTTTTCTGATCCTCTTCGCCTTTTGCAGCATCTACTTTTGCAATAATATTATTACAATTGTCAATCACTTTGTATTGTAGCGTCCAGAAGAATAAAGCTCTACGCGTGGTATTATCATACGGATCTCGATATGGATAAGAATCCCTGAATCCATAGACTCCATCCCTTGCGATAGCATCATCGCCCATCACTTCCTGAGTCAGCACAATGGCCGAATATCCAGGATTATCCTGCGATGTGGCACTTTCCATCAGATAGCGTAATGTGCCGTTTACAACAGCATCAACATTCGAGACAGTCGAGTATGTTTCATCACCTGTCAGATCGTCCGAAGGCGAGGTTTCAAAGAACCCATCACTACAAGAATTGAGCGTAAATAAAGAGATAAACGCGAAGTATATAATTATTTTCGATTTCATGACTGTTCTTTTTTAAAATGTTATATCTAAACCAAATGAGAATGATTTCTGCGCCGGATATCGGTAATATGTTACACCATCGACAGATTGCTCCGGATCCATTCCTTTATGACCGAACCATGTTAAGAGATTCTCTCCATTTACCCGCAGCCTCACATCTTTCAATCTCAATTGTGATAATATCGAGTTAGGTAGAGAGTAGACAAAATTTATATTCTTCAAACGTGCGTACGAAGCATCGTATAAGAAACGGGACGAAATAGAGTTCCAGTTGGTTGTAGTTGTTGTCAAACGAGGATAGTTGGTCTGTGTATTTTCGGGAGTCCAACGATTAAGAGCTTCCTCTGTCCATGTACGCCCAAGATTATTACCGGTATGGGCAATCATCACCTCATCCAAATCCAGCACTTTACCTCCTATACTATACGAAATAAGAAATGACAATTCAAAATTCTTGTATCGCACGGTATTGGTCACACCTCCATATACATCGGGCAGAGAACTTCCTTGAAAATACTGATCGGCGTCAGCATATACGTTTGTAGTAGTACGTCCCGTAATAGTTTTATTTCCATTGCCATCCGTGGCATATTCGTTTTTGTACCACAACGGATCACCATTTGCAGGGTCTACTCCTGCCCATTCTCTGATAAAGAAATCGTAAACCGATCCACCAACAGTCATTTTCTTAGTTGAACCTAATTGACCGATAGATCCCGATATAATTTCTTTTTGAGGCAGTTCTGTTATTTTATTTTTGAAATGGGCTATATTGAAGTTTACATCCCATTTCAAATCTTTATTTATGACAGGCACTACTATTATCTGAGCTTCGATACCTCTGTTGCGAAGAGCACCGATATTGGCATCTATTTCTCCAAATCCCAGTGAGGGTGCCAATGGTCGGCTAAACAACAAGTCTCGTGATTTTCTTTCGAAAACATCGATAGAGGTAATAAGTCGGTTATTGAAAGCTGCAAAATCGAGACCGAAATTCAAGTTTAAGTTAGTCTCCCATTTCAAATTGGGTGTTGGTAGTCTGGAACTAACCAATCCGGCTTGTCCTAAACTATTATAGATAGAATATAAATCCTGATAAGCATAATAAGTACCCAGATTGTCGTTGCCCTGCGCTCCGTAACTTACTCTTAAATCTAAGTTGTCAAGCCATTTTACATTCGATAGAAATGATTCTTTCTTTGCATTCCAAGAAGCACCTACCGACCAGAAATTACCCCAACGCGACTCTTTACTGAATCGTGACGATCCATCGCGGCGATAACTGGCAGATAGATAATAACGATGTAGGTAATCGTAATCAACTTTAGCAAGGAAACTAGATAGTTTATAATTGTCGGCAATACCTGTAAAGCTATTAAGCAACGAAGCAGCAGCAGGTTCTTCTTTTCCCAAGAAACCGAAATTGCTACGGCTTCCCGATAATGTAGAAACATTGTAGCTATAAACTTCGGGACCAGCTAAGATGTTGAAAAAGTGAGTTTCATTAAATTTAGCGGTGTAATCGATAAAACTGTTTACTGTATACCCTATAGACCTGTTTGCACTTTTACTTACCGATCCACCGTTACTGATACCGGAACCATATGCCGGATTTGTATACGAATGAGTTGAACGGTTGCTATAATCAGCATTTGCACTGTTTCTCAATTTTAACCCATCAAGGAACGTAATTACAGCACTGGCGCGGAATGAAACTATATCCTGCTTATTATCATATGTATTATATTTAGAAGAGCCTATCAGATTATTTCCTGTTGCAGCAGAACTCGGACGATAATTACCAAAATCATACACCTTATTACCATCTGCATCCAGTACATAAGAACCATCCGCATTGCGTTCGAATACAGGGTATATATCTGCGACCAAACGCTGGAAGTTTGCATAGTTACCTTGATTGCTGTCTGTCTGGGGAGGAGAACTTTGACTACTTGTAGATGCTGCCAGACCAAAGCCTGTTTCTAACCATTTGTTTACATTCGACGTAATATTGGTACGTGCATTGAAACGCTCAAAATCCGAGCCTATTATAAAGCCTTTTTCTTTAATGTATCCTCCGGAGAAAAAATATTTTGAATTATCACCTCCGCCATTTATACTAAGGTCTATTTGCTGACGCACTCCTGTACGAGATAGGGATTCACCCCAACTATCATCCCACAAAGGGGTTGCTCCGGCTACAATTTTGCCATCTGCTCCAACAGGGTTAGGGAAATTAGTTCCATAGGGGTTAATCTTCAACGCATTTGCCACTTCGCCCGAAGCATAAGCTGCCGCCTCAGCACCCGATCTGCCTTGATCGAGCTGATTATTACGAATGGCTTCCCATTGCAGTTCGAAATAGTTGTTAGTAGATAAAGTTTTATAATCTTTAACCGCACGTGATGTAAATCCGATAAGTGTTGAGAGAGAAACCACAGGTTTCGATTTTAATGTTCCTTGTTTTGTTGTGATAATAATTACACCGTTAGCACCACGCGAGCCGTATAGGGCACTCGCTGTGGCATCTTTCAATACGGAAATAGACTGAATATCGTTTGCTGCAATGGAGCTAATACTCCCCGAAAAAGGTACTCCATCTACAACATATAGCGGATTACTCGACGCATTTACCGAACCCACACCTCTCAGAAAGATAGTGGCATCGCTACCCGGCTGTCCGGCAGACGATATAGATTGAAGTCCGGGAACTGTACCCTGCAAGGCATTAGTTACATTCGTTATCTGGAATTTTGCTAAATCTTTGCTTCCGACCACAGCTATGGAACCTGTATAAGTAGATTTGCGGGCTGTACCATAACCGACTACTACAATTTCATCGAGAATATTCAGATTCTCGGAAATTGTTACTATAATAGGTTCTTCGGCATCATATACATCAATCTCCTGAGTTCTGTAACCGATAAGATTAATTGACAATGTAACAGGAAGCTGCCTGTTTGTTGTGAATACAAATTCGCCATCCAAGCCTGTCAATATACCATCGGTGGTAGACTTAAGAGCAACGGTCGCTCCTGCCACAGGTGTATTTGTTCTTTCATCGATCACCTTACCTCGTATCGAGGTCTGGCTATACAAACTAAATGAAGAAAAAAGAAAGAGTCCTAAAAAAACATAAACATGTTTCTTCTCCGGCAGGAACAACAGATTGTTCCTGAAAAAATTCAATATATTTGTCATATTCTAAATTATGTTTAGATCAAGTGCTCCTTTCTCCGACGGCAAATTGGTATGGGAGCACTTACTCTTTTTTATTGGGATTTATCAGCAGGTTATTATTTGGTGAGAGTTAGGAGTTTGTCTTCAACTTTTTTTGTTTGAGACACAAGTGTCTTTTTATCGGGATTCAGAAAACCATAGTCATGGTTGAGTTGCTGTCCTTCTGATAATACCCATTTCAAGAAACCATTAAGTGCAAGACTATTTTCGGTGTTATATACAAAACCGATATTCTGAACTGGGATAAGGTCTATCGACTCATTTTCGAGTAAAGACAGTACCTGATCTATATCAGCAGCGTCTAATGCTTGTCGGTATTCCTTCTTAATATCCAATGGCAGTAATACAATGTTTTCTTTCAGGTGGCGGGTCTTAACATCGTAGATATAATTCAATGTATTAAATGTAATTCCTGTGTTATCCTTTTGGATGGCATTCAATAAAAAAAGGTCGTCACCCGATACTTTTTTCCCTTTCAGATTAGTAGTCTTGTATCCGAAATACTCTGCAAAAAGTAGAGACACCGATGTTTTATTATTGCCGGAATAAACGGTTACATTGTATTTCTCTTTTGCTCTTTTATTTGCTTCATCCAAGAGATCTTTCTCGAAGAATAGTTGTTCTATATCTTTTTTGGAGAATCTATTATCACCCGATTCGCTGATCAGAGCATTTTGTGGGGTAGTGATAGGCAAAAGGGCATAACGACCGACATAAACGACTTGTTGATTCCCATGCAAATCATCGTTCGACAATTCGGTGGTAACAAATTCGAGATCGATATCTTCGGCTTTAGTTTCCTTATCGGCTAATGCCAATTTCACATGATTGTTTTCTTTCGAATATCCTTCAATCCATTTTTGGATTAATGGGGTAGTGAATTTACTGGCTTTAATATAAATAACATCATTTTGCTTTTCTTGAGCTGATATGGATAAAACAAAAGACAGTAATATGGATAGGGGTATAAATCTTAACTTTTTCATCTTTTCTATTATAAAATAAATATATCCGGTACAGGTATTTTGGAGTCAAAGACTAATTATTCAATTGCTTAAATACAATATAGCTTAACTATTCTGCTATATTTGAAATACTAAAAGGTCACTACTCTTTACTATGAAAGAATAATTTGAATGTAATCGGGAAATGTAAATAGATTAGTACATGCGACAGCAGCACATTCGCATAGAAAAGGGAGAAAGGATAGTACAGAAAGGGGAAGGAGTAGTTGTGGAAGGAATAGTAGAACTGGAAACTTCGCGTCTCTTAAAAGCGGCAAATATCTTCTGAGAAGAAGGCCGCAATCGTTCGGGAGTTTTGAATAGGATTTTCATAAACATTTTTCTTTTAGATTAATTCTGCCAACTGTTTATTTTTGTTGTACAAAGTTATTGATCTTTAAAAGCATGAGAAATACCATATCCATGGTATTTTTATCCCATAAGTAAGGTATTATGATAAAAAGGCCTGATTCTCCCATTAAGAACCAAGCCCTTTTTATTCACATAAACGCCATATATAAAACTAGGAAACTTAAAACTTCTTATTTAAAATTCGTACCGCATTTAATATAGCAAGCAGTGCTACGCCAACATCTGCAAACACAGCTTCCCACATTGTAGCAAGTCCGCCCGCCCCAAGTATTAAGACCAAAGCTTTCACCACAAAAGCAAGAATAATATTCTGAACAACAATCTGCTTTGTATACTTTGCAATCTTTATCGCGGTTACAATCTTAGAAGGTTGATCTGTCTGAATGATGACATCCGCTACTTCGATAGCAGCATCGCTCCCCATACCTCCCATAGCTATTCCTATATCGCTAAGCGCTAGAGACGGAGCATCGTTAATGCCATCACCAACAAAGGCTATAACATTCGATTTATCTGCTTTCAGATTTTCAATATACCCTACTTTATCCTCGGGTAATAAATCGCCATAAGCTGCTTTGATGCCTAGCCTTTCGGCCAGCTGTTGTGTTATAGACATATTGTCACCGCTTAGAATCACAGTCTGTTTAATACCGTTTTTATACATCTCGCTGATAGCTAAAGCAGCATCTTCTTTCTCCTCATCGGCAACAGTAATATATCCGCTATATTTATTATCGATGGCAATCACTACAACCGTTTCGACAAGAGTGTCAATATTTCTATCATAATCGATATTGTATTTTTGCAGCAATTTAGAATTGCCGGCTAAAACATTTTTAGAATCTACCTCCCCTTGAAGTCCATAGCCGGAAATCTCTTTCACATTTGCTACTACATGCTTTCTCTCTGATTTTCCTCTATATTCGCCAATGGCTTTTGCGATTGGATGATTAGAGTGACTTTCCAAAGCTGCAACAATACCCATAAAGGCTCGTTCATCATAGTCTAGACAAACTATATTCTGCACTTTAAACACTCCTTTGGTGAGTGTGCCCGTTTTGTCCATCACCACTGTATTCACTTTTGTCATAAGGTCTAAATAGTTTGCACCTTTAAACAAGATGCCGTTTCGCGACGCTGCTCCTATCCCACCAAAATATCCTAATGGTATAGAAATGACCAAGGCACAAGGGCATGAAATAACAAGAAAAACCAAAGCACGGTACAACCAATCTTTAAACGAATAATCATCGACTAAGAAGTAAGGTACAATAGTAATCAGCAAAGCTAAAAGAAACACAATCGGAGTATATATTTTAGCGAATCTTCTTATCAGCAGTTCTGTCTTGGCTTTTCTTGATGTAGCATCCTGAACCATTTCGAGAATTTTGGCTAAAGAGCTATCTGAATATTCTTTTCCAACTTTTACTTCAATTACATTATCTAAATTTACCATACCCGCTAAAACGTTCTCCGCTTCTCTGATTGTTTTAGGCCTACTTTCGCCTGTCAAGGCTGATGTATTAAAGGTACTTTGAGCCGACAATAAAACTCCGTCCAAAGGCACTTTTTCTCCGACCTTTACTTGAATCGTTTCACCAATAGCCACACTTTCGGGCGATACAGTTTTATAACGACCATCGCGCAAAACAGAAGCTGAATCGGGTCGAATATCCAATAATGCTTTGATATTGTTCTTTGCTTTATTGACTGCCGATTCCTGAAATAATTCACCAATGCTATAAAAGAGCATTACAGCAACCCCCTCGGGATATTCGCCAATAGAGAAAGCCCCCAGGGTAGCAATACTCATCAACGAAAACTCATTAAAGAAGTCCTTCTGCATAATTGCTTTCACAGCTTCTTTTATAACGGGAAATCCAACCGGAATATAGGCAACGAGATACCATATCAGTCGGATATAACCTGTAAAGAAATTATTCTGTATATAATTATCAAAAGCAATACCTATAAGTAATAATATAAAGCTCAACACGGCAGGAGCATATATCCTCCATGTTCGTTCCGAACCATCGTTCTGACTACATCCGCAACAGTTTGATTCTTGTTCTTCTGCATGTATCATTTTTCTCATATTTAATTAATTAGTACAAAGGTAAGGATTACAGTTTGCAACTTAGTTGCAAACATTAAGTACCGATAATAAAATATTATATTATCTTTACATCAATACCTGACTAGCTCATGAAAATAAATGTTTAACCTTTTATCTGAATCAGATAATCAAAAAACCATTCCTTGAAAAATCAATTGTCTTTCAAATAGATTCGATAATAAATCAATCTTCAAATAATAAATAGTAAGCCTATTGGTCTTCGATAGACCCAATAATTCAAATAAGTTGCATGAAAAAAATTACATTACTCGTTCTCTTCCTTAGCTGTATGATAAACAGCTATAGCCAACAACCTTCAAGTACAAAAGCAGAACGCCTTTCACTAGATAATGGCTGGAAATTTCATTTGGGTGATATACCTTTCCCCGTTATTAAGGGGCATAACAATAGTTACAATAATGCAAAAGCCGCAAGAGCATCGGGCGCAGCATCTCCCACTTTCGATGATAAAGAGTGGAGAACATTAAATCTTCCGCATGATTGGGCAGTAGAAATGCCCTTCGACTCTACAGAAAACTTATCACAAGGATATAGAAAACGTGGATTCGGATGGTATCGCCGATATTTCAAAGTAGATACTTCCGATAGGGGTAAAAATATAGAACTCCAATTTGACGGTATCGCAACTCATTGTACCGTATGGGTAAATGGCACTGTTATACATCGTAACTGGTGTGGCTATACTTCTTTTTATGTTGATATAACCCCATTGATAAAATATGGGGATGAAATAAATAATATTGCAATACGAGTCGATGCAGAAGCACAAGAAGGATGGTGGTATGAGGGAGCAGGCATTTATCGCCACACATGGCTGGTTAAAAGATCTCCGGTTCACATAATTACTGATGGGCTATATGCTAATCCAATAAAAAAAGCTGATGGAACCTGGGAAATACCGACGGAAATAACATTAGCAAATTCAGGAAAAGAAGATTCGGAGATAGAAGTTGAAGTTGGTTTACTTGATAAAAAAGGGAACCTTATTTGCAAAAATCAAACTACGACCCAAGTAGAAGTTTTCGGTCAGGCTATAGCCAAATTGAACCTTCCTGTTTCTAATCCGATGTTATGGTCGACAGATGAACCTACTTTGTATAAAGTGTATGCCAAAGTAAAACAAAACGGAATAGTTATAGATGAGACAATTACCTCTTGTGGATTTCGTACCATGCGATTTGACAAAGACACCGGTTTCTATCTCAACGATAAACCGATGAAGATTAAAGGTGTATGTAATCATCAGGATCATGCCGGAGTTGGTGTGGCTGTTCCTTCATCGATATGGGAATTTCGTTTGCGCAAACTTAAAGAGATGGGTGTAAACGCCTATCGATGTGCGCACAATCCTCCTGCCAGAGAATTTTTGGAAGCTTGCGATAGCATAGGCATAATGGTAATGGACGAAAACCGCCTCTTCAACTCTTCACCCGAATATATTTCACAGCTACAATGGCTAATTCGCAGAGATCGCAATCACCCAAGTGTGATAATGTGGTCTGTGTTCAACGAAGAACCGATGCAAGGAACAGAGGTCGGCTACGAAATGGTTCGTAAAATGACTGCAGAAGTGAAAAAACTCGATAATACACGCCCTGTGACGGCTGCAATGAATGGCGGACTTTTTGCTCCTATCAATGTATCTCAGGCAGTCGATGTTGTAGGATTCAACTATCAGGAATGGGCATACGATGACTTCCGAAAAGCAAACCCGGATATGTGCCTTACAAGTTCGGAAGATGTATCCGGTACGATGGTACGCGGCGAATATGTTACTGATGCCGACAAACGCCTTCTTGATTCGTACGATACCCAACATCCTAGTTGGGGAACAACACATCGAAAAAGCTGGAAAGATATAAATGAACGCCCTTGGCTGGCAGGATGTTTTATTTGGACAGGATTCGATTACAGGGGAGAACCAACTCCTTATACTTGGCCCACTGCAAGTTCTAATTTTGGAATTATGGATTTGTGCGGTTTTCCTAAAATGGCATTTTACCTGCATCAGGCACAATGGATACAAGACCGCCCTATTATTCATTTAGTACCTCATTGGAACTGGCCTGTCGACAGTATTGGTAAAGAAATTAAAGTCATGGTATTAAGCAATGCCGACAAAGTGAAACTCTTACTGAACGGAAAAACGATCGGAGAACAGATCGCTGACAAATATGAGATGAATACATGGCTGGTTCCCTATGCAGGAGGAAAACTCGAGGCTATCGGATATAAGCAAGGAAAAGAAGTATCGAGGACCAAAGTGGAAACAACAGGAAATCCCTCGCAATTAAATTTAATAGCAGATAGAAGCGCCCTAAATGGAGATGGTCGTGACGCAATGCCTATTACAGTAGAGGTATTAGATACAAAAGGCAGACATGTGCCGACAGCTAATATTCCAATTGAGTTCGAAATAAGTGGACCAGGAAGAATTATCGGATTAGGAAACGGAAACCCGAATTCTCATGAATCCGAGAAAGGTACAAAACGGAGTTTATTCAATGGCTTGGCACAAGTCATTATACAAAGTGATGAAAATTCTTCGGGAGAAATAATCTTAACAGCAAAATTCTCGAATGTAAAACCCTTTACTATAAAGATAAAAGTGAATAAATCGGAGCAGATACCATCTGTTGCAACAGTATTTCCTGATTTAGTTCTTGACAAGTGGTTAGCCTCACCGGTATTTCTATCTAAACCCGATGCAACCATTGAAATAGCAGATAATGACATGAATAGTTGGGAGGCAATCAGACCCGGCCAACTTACCGAGATGAAAGATAATGGGTACATAATGTATCGTACAAATTTCATTCCTTATTCAAATCAACAGGGTAAAGAAGGAAATATTGTAATTAAAAAGCTAACAGGTAAAGCGCAAATCTGGCTCGATAGTGAATTGATCGCTACAAAAAACGAGGATGAAAGTAAAGATCTAAATATACCTTTTAAACCAAAATCGCAAAAACAGACTTTAAATATTATTATTGAAGCCTCGAAAGGAGATAAAGTCGGTCTTGGTGGTATGGTGACTGTTTCTGATTAAAGCTTATAACTATAAAATATATCGTAATGAAAATATACTCAAATATACTAACCTGCTTCATTCTATCGTGTTTTTGTTTATCTGCAACGGCCAAAGAGAAGCCATACAAACTATGGTACGACAAGCCGGCATCACGGTGGGAAGCATGTGTACCATTAGGCAATGGTCGCTTAGGTGCAATGCCTGATGGAGGTGTTTCGCACGAAAAGATTGTATTGAACGATATCACCTTATGGTCGGGCAGCCCTCAGAATGCTGATAATCCGGAGGCGTTTAAACATCTGCCTACAATACAAAAGCTACTATTGGAAGGCAAAAATATATCAGCGCAAGAAGTGATGGGCAAAAACTTTATTTGTCTTGGAAAAGGATCGGGCTTGGGCAATGGGGCTAATGTTCCTTATGGCTCTTTTCAGTTAGTGGGAGATTTGTTGATCGACTATAATTACGGAATTGATTCATCTAAAATACAAGTGCAAAACTATTATAGAGATTTGGTATTGGATGATGCGATTGCCAAAACAGAATTCTCGATTGATAATACCAAATATACCCGCGAATATCTCGCCAGCTTCGATAATGATGTAATTATTATACATTATACGGCTAACGGCAAAAATAAAATTAATTTCTCGGCATCTCTCGACCGCCCCGAAAATTTCGCAGTAAAGACTGAAGACAATCAATTACAAATGTCGGGACAGCTAAACAATGGTATCGATGGAAATGGAATGAAATATATCACCCGCCTTGAGATTAAACCTAAAGGGGGCAGAGTAATAGCGAAAGATAAATCGTTGCAAGTAGAAAATGCCGATGAAGCAACAATCTATATTTCCATTGCTACTGATTATAAAAACCCGTCCTATTTGGAATCTTCGCAGAAAAAGTTAGAGATTGCCCAAAAAGTAGACTATAATAGAGAAAAGATAGAACATACTAAAAACTTCCAGACATTATTCGGTAGAGCAGACATCAATATAGGGGGTATAGACAAATATGATCTGCCGACCGATAAACGATTAGAGGCATTTGCTACCAGTCCAAATGATAATGGATTAATTTCTCTTTATTTTCAATACGGCAGGTACCTCATGATTTCGAGCACAAGACCAGGGCTTTTACCCCCTAATCTGCAAGGACTATGGGCTAACGAAATAAATACACCATGGAACGGTGATTATCATTTGAACATCAATATCCAAATGAACCACTTTCCTCTTAATGTGACTAATCTGGGGGCTTTAAACGGACCATTTTTCGACTTGGTGAAAAGCATTGTGCCCTCCGGCGAAAAAACAGCAAAAGCCTATTACTCAGGTGACGGTTGGGTAGCACATGTTATTACAAATATATGGGGATATACATCTCCCGGTGAAGAGTATACATGGGGTTCTTTTAATTCGGGATCGGCATGGCTATGCCAAATGCTTTGGAATCATTACGAATATACAAAAGACAAAGAGTATTTGAAGAAATTATATCCAATCATCAAAGGCTCTGCTGAATTCTATCTCAGCACAATGATCAAAGAACCCTCTCATGGATGGCTCGTAACAGCACCATCCAGTTCTCCCGAAAATGCTTTCATAATGCCAACCGGACAGCAGGCGCATGTATGTATGGGCCCAACTATGGATAACCAGATAGTGAGATACTTATTTTCTAAGACGATAGAGGCTTCCACTGAGCTCAACAAAGATGAGAAGCTTCGCAAAAAGCTGAAAGATGCAATTGTTTTACTCCCTCCTAACCAAATCGGAAAAGACGGGCGATTACTGGAGTGGCTCGAAGAATATAAGGAAGTAGAACCTAAACATCGTCATATTTCGCATCTTTGGGGACTCTATCCCGGTGATGAGATAAATTCATCTACACCCGAACTTCAAAATGCTGCGCGAGCAACTATAAACGGCAGAGGCGAGGATGGCACAGGGTGGTCTTTGGCATGGAGGATGAATTTCTGGGCACGGTTGGGCAATGGCGAAAGAGCATTCGTTTCTCTGCAAAAGCTATTGAGTCCAACTCAGAGTAATTCAATATCGATGAATAGTTCAAGTGGAACGTATGATAATCTGTTTTGTGCCCACCCACCCTTCCAGATCGATGGAAATTTTGGTGGTACAGCAGGTATTGCAGAGATGCTTGTGCAAAGCCATCAGGGTTATATTGAGCTACTACCGGCTTTACCAAAAGGTTGGAAAGATGGAAATTTCTCAGGATTATGTGTGCGCGGAAATGGAGAGATCGATCTGGATTGGACTGATTCAAAACCAAACAAAATGAATATAAAAGCTCATTCGAAAAGTGAATTTAAAATAAAAATACCTGCTGGCATCTCCAAAACTGAAATAACAAAAAAAGGGAAAACAGAATTGGTAAATACCAACGATGAATTTATAGTAATTCCTGTAGAAAAGGATGAGATTGTAAGAATTCAATTTATTTAAATCGGCATAACAAAAAAGGAAAAGGAGGTAATTAATTACCTCCTTTTTTTATAATATTGCAAATTCCCGTTCTATTATTTTATACCACCATACGCAGCAAAACAAAGATTCTTATGTAAAACCTCAACTTTCCTAAAGCCTGTATTCTTCATCAGATCAAGTTGGAAATTCAAAGAGCGAGGCGAATCCTCTATCTCGATATATTCTAAAACTTTATTCTTGTATTCCTCTCCGGCAACTTCGATTAAGTAATCACTATATTTTTCCCATATATAAGCTGTCAAAACATCAGAATCCTGAACTATAAGATCAGAGATCATCAAACATCCTCCCGGTTTCAACAAACGGTGTAGTTTCGAAAACGTAAAAAGCCAATCCGATTCGTCCCTAAGATGATGCAAAACTGCTCCTGCAAGAATAATATCATAGTGTTTGACAGGCAATTCAACTTTACGAAGGTCACCCTGAACGATTTCAACAGTACCTTTTGTTTCAGCCGAAACTCTTTCTTGTGCCTTTTCCAACATAGGCAGACTTAAATCTAAAAGTGTACAATTTAGATCGGGCAATTTAGAAAGCATCTTTAGTGTGTAGTTTCCGGCACCACACCCGACATCTAAAAGATTTTCGGCCTGAGGCCTTAGCCTTTTTGCCGATTCTGTAATTAATTCGAGTGAAATATTTGCATCAATAGTCGAAACTTGCCCGGTTTCGAGATTGGAGAATCTCTCAACATCTTTGTCGAACCTCTTCCTTATGTCTTCTATCGTAGATTTGTTGTCCATATACTGCAAAGATACCTAATTATAATTGTATATAAAGTGTCTAAATGCTGCTTTATTAGCAAAATATTTATCAAATTCCGTTCTTTAACTCTTTCGTAAAAATATCTTGCAACACCTTTAGCTCCTCGGTATAAATAGTCTTCTTTCTCTGTGCAAAATATAAAGTATTCTCCAATGGCTTATTACCCTCCCATACAATTTGAATATCACCGTTTTCAATTTGTTTTCTGCACAGGAAATCAGGCACAACAGCAAAGCCTTCGCGACCGGAGATACATCGAATAATAGAACTCATATTAGGCACTATAAAGTTCGGTTTAAAATCAGGTCTTTTATTGAAGTTCTGCACCCAGAAGTTTCGCAGATGTTCCATATCGCCTGTAGTGCCAAACCACTGCTGCTTATTAAGCCAATCCTCACAATCCTTTCCATTAGATATAAGTATATCACTAAACTCAGACACATCGTTTTCAGAGCCTGCAATCACAATAATACGTTCTTTTGAAAAGGGTGTAAATAAAATATTCAGTGCATCATCCTTTTGTGGTGTAATAACAAAGTCGAGAAGCCCTTTGTCAAGATCATTCAACATATCGAAATAATCGCCAAATTTGGAAATAAGATTAAAAGGCAGCTTACTTATATAAGGCTCGAGAACAAACTGAAATGTCTCGAAACACATTCCTATACTTATTCCGGTTTTATTAGCATGGCAATTACGAGAAAAATGCCTCTCGATAGTTTCCAGTTTTTTTATTTCGTCCACAACCGAATTATATAACATTTTACCATGCTCGGTTGGCAGCATTTTACGTGTACCTCTATCGAAAAGCTTGTTTCCTACATGCGCTTCTAACGAATTCAGATGAAGACTGACTCCCGGTTGAGATATATAAAGTTTGTTTGCAGCAGACGTTAAAGACCCTGTTTCGTATATTGTTTTGAAAGTTCTGAACCATTCTAGATTTATCATAAAAACATACTTATAATTATTATGATACAAATATATGATTTATATTATTTTATTTATCAAATATAAACCGTTAATTTTGTGCTATTATAATTTAAAAATAAAGAATCGTTTATGAAAAAGATATTTATAATCAATGGAGGTCAGCACTTTGCACACTCTGGTGGTACATTTAATGCGACACTAACCGACTGGACTGCTGAGTTCTTCAAGAATGAACTGTCGGCCGAAGTTAAGATAACTAACATCAATGAGCCTTACATACCCGAAGAAGAAGTAAAAAACTTTGTATGGGCAGATCTAATCATCTATCATACACCTGTTTGGTGGTTTCACCTACCTTATAAACTAAAAGAATACATCGATCTTGTTTTCACAGCAGGACACAAAGCCGGTATTTATGTGAGTGACGGTAGAAGCCGACACAACGATAGCCCTAAATTGCATTATGGAACAGGAGGTTCATTACACGGACGAAAATACATGCTTACTACAAGTTGGAATGCGCCTATAGAGGCATTTACCGTGCCGGGCGAATTCTTCGACGAACATAGTGTAGATGATGTAATGATGGGTGTCCATAAGATGAATCGATTCACTGGTCTATCAAAAGTTCAGGGTTTTAACTTTCACGAAATGGAAAAAGATGTTACTCCCGAAAAGATAGAACAAGATAAAAAGGAGTATATTGAGCATCTTAACATTATTTCAAAATCATTATAAACGGATTTCTAAGTAAAAGTTTAACTTTGGGTAATAACCTGATAAAAAGAAGAATATGAAAGAGTTTATTTTAAATAATGGCATAAAGATTCCGGCAGTGGGGGTCGGCGTATTCAGAGTAGAGGATGCTAATATAGCATCCGAAACAGTTAAAACAGCATTATCTGTCGGATACAGACATATAGATACTGCAATGATATATGGCAATGAAGAAGCGGTAGGCAAAGCAATAAAAGATTCGGGGGTTCGCCGCCAAGAGATATTCCTGACTACTAAACTTTGGAATGACGATCAGCGCTCCGGTAAAGTACAGGAAGCTATCGATGCCAGTTTGAAAAGACTAGGTACCGACTATATCGATCTGTACCTCGTTCACTGGCCTGTGAAAGAGAGTTATGTAAGTATCTGGAAAAAGATGGAAGAGGTCTACAAAAGCGGTAAGGCAAAAGCGATTGGTGTAAGCAATTACAATACACATCATTTGGATGATTTATTGAAAGAAGCCGAAATTGTTCCCGCTGTAAACCAAATAGAATGCTACCCTTATCTCACACAAGAGTCTGTGGTGAAATACTGCAAAGAAAAAGGTATTCATCCTCAAGCATGGGGGCCTTTGGGCGCAGGGCAATCGGATGTTTTATCTAATCCTGTTGTAGTAGAGATAGCAAAGAAACATGGGAAATCGCCGGCACAAGTTGTACTTCGCTGGAATGTAGAACGTGGTGTTATAGTAATACCTAAATCGGTGCACAAAGCAAGGTTGATAGAAAATCTTAGCATCGATGATTTTAAACTGACAGGGGAAGAAGCTAAACAGATAAATGCTCTAAATAAGAACTTACGTTTAGGAGCCGATCCCGAGACTTTCAACTTCTAAGTATATTCCTTATTCGGAATAGTCTTAAATAATTCAGGCCGTAAAGTAATACTTTACGGCCTGAATTATTTAAATGCCTCTCTTAATTTAACGGGTTCGATATAGGTAATGTCGAATTTGTCATCCCGAACTGAAAGGAGGGATCTGTTATCCTATAACAAGAAATAGTCGAGATCCCTCACTGCGTATCGGGATGACAGAATGAACGAAAGATAAATCCAGACTCATAATTATATAATGTTTATTTCAAGCTCACATTAATTTAGAAAATGACAGTTGCCATTATCGGAAAATGATCAGAAGGAAAACGTCCATATTGTGACTCGTTTAGCGTTGCATACCTGCTAACCGTAATCCCCTTAGTGACCCAGATATAATCGATACGATCTTTCATGTTGGGTTCCATCTTAAATTGGCTCACAGTACCCAATGTACCATAAGGAGGAGTTTTAGTTATTTCGCGCGCGTCCAGAACAAAATCCGCCCTTTTTATTATCTGGATAGGTTCATCCAAAGGTTTGGAATTAAAGTCGCCCACGCAGATAGTCGGAATATTCCCTGCAATTGCCTTTATTTTATCGATAAGCAACTTTGCAGATTCACGACGAGCCTCAACTCCCTGATGGTCGAAATGCAAACTAAAGAAATAAAATTCTTTACCGCTGCTTTTTTCTTTCAGTTTTGCCCACGAACAAATGCGACGATGTTTCACTGCATCCCAACCATAAGACGGGACATCGGGTGTTTGCGAAAACCAAAAATCTCCCTTATCTAAAAGTTCGAACCGCTCCTTTTTATAGAACACAGCAGAATGTTCGCCCGCTTCTTTTCCGTCGTCACGACCACCACCGACATAAGCATAAGTATCGCTTTCTGCAATCGCTTTTATCTGATTAATTAAACCTTCCTGAGTACCAAATACATCGAAATCGTGAAACTGAATAAGTGAGGTAACCATATCCTTACGATTAGACCATGTATCTATACCATCTCCGGGATTATCGTAACGAAGATTAAAACTAGCTACATTCATTTTTACTTTCTGCTGTGCGGATAAAGATCCGCACACAGAAAATAAAGAGATTAAAAGAATAATTACATTTTTCATAGTGTATATTATTATTTACCAACCTGTATTTTGAGGTTTCAGGTTAGGATTCATTAATATTGCGGATTCTGGAACAGGGTATAGGTAGAACTTGTTATTCCATTTACGAGGAAGATTGTTCAGCCATGTTAATTCTCCACTGGTTCCATTCTTAAGTTGTTGCGGATTCACTTTACCACCCTTGTTCGGGTCGACATTCACATAAGTAACACCTTTAATCGGATCTTTAACAGGATCCTGATAGGTGAAGCAAACATCCAGGATTCCATCATTATTCAAATCCATAGGTACTTCTATAGCCGGAACATAGAAACCGTTCCAATCCATTTCTATCAATTTTCCCTTGTTCCATCGTATAATATCGGGGAAGCGCAGACCCTCGAATACAAGTTCGATAGAACGTTCTCTTCTTATCTCCAATAAAGTAGGATCAGATATTTCGGGGAAATAACTAGCTTGAAAATAAGCATCGATAGTTGTTGGCTTGGCATTCAATCCACCTGTAATACCAGCCCTTGCCCGTAAGGCTCCAACAGTCTTTTCCCAATCCGAATTGGTAAGTGTACCCAGTTCAGCTTTAGCTTCAGCGTAATTCAACAGCACTTCAGCATAACGTATCAAAGGGATTGTGTTATCATTATTAGAACCACTATCATAATATACATCGTCCAGACAGAACTTAATCGGTTGATAACCTGTATAGGTGTACGAGAATATAGGAGGTGCGGCAACAGCAACCCCACCGTCTATTCTTTGATATCCGGGAGTGCGAATTGTTTGTTCAAGGCGTTTATCTCTATTTTTCACTTCATCTGAGAACACCATTGTTTTATAACCCGGATTACCTGTAAATGCAGTTCCATCTAAATTTAAATAAGTATTCACAAAAACACGACTCAAACTAATACGTGATCCGTAAGTAGAACTTGTCCACCACCAGTTGGCATCATTCAATACACTTTGTGATTTATCGCATACAGAAGCAAGTATCACTTCGGACTGGATTGCTTTCTGACTTGTAAATAATTCACGATAGGCTTTAGATATACCGGAAGCAGTATATACAGTATATTTAAACTTAGCATTCGTCATCAGTTCGTTGGCTGCGTCTACAGATTCTTTTAGCCATTCATCAGCAGTTGACGACAGATTATACTCTGTATGATATTTTCTGAAAGTACCCTCAAACAAACAGACTCTCGATTTAAAAGCATATACAACTGCTTTAGTTATCAGCGAAGATGTCGGATCGGTATCCATAATAATATGTTTACTCGCATAATCCAGATCGCTCAAAACCGAATCCATCACTAAGGTTCTGGAATCACGTCCCGAATACAGATCGGGATCTTCTGTTTCCATCGCTTTATTAATCCATGGAACATCGCCATAGCGCTTCACCTTATCGAAATAATAGTAAGCACGAAAGAAACGGGCGATTCCTATATAATTCTGTTTCACTGCTTCCGGCAAAGAGGGGCTATTACAGTTCCCGATAAAATAGTTGATATTACGTAGCCTCTGCCAGTCTTGCCAATCCCAACCAATGTCGCTTCGCTGTGAGCTATATGCGCCTTCGCGAATAAAGTCGGGAACCTGAGTTCTCACCGAATAATCACACATATTATCCATTTGAGTAGCAGCAGATGCACTCGGCAAAATATTGTAGAATGAATAAGTGTATAACTTCAATCCATCTTCACTGTTAAAAACAGGTTCTTTTGTAACATTCGATTTAGGATTTTCGTCCAAATTACACGAAACGAAACCACAAATCATCAATAATGCAAATATTATCTTTTTCATATACATATTTATTTTAAAATGTAAGAGACAGACCAAACGTAACACTCTTCAGCAAAGGATAATTCCATCCATTACCACTTGTACCGCTTGTTAAATCCCTATCCGATCCATCGATTGAACTTACATCCATATTATCGGTATGCTTATACAAAGGCGACCAGCACCATAAGTTTTCACCGGTAAGATAGATGCGTGCATTCTGCATTTTTATCCTCGAAATAAATTTCTGTGGCAAATTATATCCGATCTGAATATTTTTGAGACGCAAATAAGCCACACTTTGCAGATACTTTGTCTGAGGTTGGCGCAAAGTTCCCGATCCATTCTGAGCAATGTAGCCACGATAGCGAGGGAAGTAAGCATCAGGATTATCCTCTGTCCATATATTACCAAGCTGTGATTTAGGCATATCATTATACGGGCGATTGTACTGTCCCCAGAATAATCCGGCTTCGGGACCGGGATACCAGTCTTGTTTTCCTACACCTTGAAAGAATGTAGAGAACGAGAAGTTATTCCACTCGGCATTCAACATGAAATTATAGACATAACGAGGTTCGGTATTACCAATAACTTTTTTGTCACCCGGGTCATCCACAGTATTCTTTCCATAGTCTATAACTCCATCGCCATCAAGATCTTTGAACTTAATGTCTCCCGGTAGCCATTTACCACTCGTGCTCGATTTGAAAAGAGATTGGTCTGCATGGTTTGCAATGTCTGCTTCCGATGTAAAGAAACCTTCGGTCACATAACCCCATATTTCGCCGACCCTCTGTCCTTCATAATATATACCATCTCCCAATTTTCTTTCGGGATTATTATACTTATCGATTGTAGACCTTGCATCAGCTAGAGATGCACGTATCTCATATCGGAATGGCTTGTTGGCCAATGTAAACTTATCGTTCCACGCTACGGATATTTCATATCCCTGCGTCGTCATATTGGCATTATTTCCATAGGGTACCTCTTCTCCGAAAACATCGGGTAATGTCATACCGGGAGTAAACATATCTGTTGTTTTACGAATATAATAGTCGGCTGTTAGGCGCAAGCGTCCTCCCAATGAGCCAAAATCGAGACCAAAATTGGATGTTGTCGCTGTTTCCCATGTCAGACCTAATGGAAGTACCTTTGGGTTACTTATTGCCTGAGGACGTCCGCCATTTAATATCCTGCCTGATTGTGCTATATTCAATAATTCCAAGAATCTAAATGGAGGAATATTACCATTACCCAATGATCCATAAGAAGCACGAATTTTCAGATCCGATAGAACCTGATCGTTCACTTGCCAGAAAGGTTCTTCCGATATACGCCATCCGGCAGAAACGGAAGGGAAAAATCCGTATTGTTCATCAGTTGGGAACTTAGAAGAACCATCCAAACGACCATTCACTTCTAGCAGATAGCGGCTGTCAAATACATAATTCGCACGGAAAAAGCCTCCTGCTATCTTCCACTTCTGATAATCTCCCGATGTAGTAGTAAGATTACCCAATGCTAGATTCAAATCATCAGCATCACTATAAATCAAGCCATTTCGCTGAATATTAGCTCTATTGAATGTACTCTCCTCATAGTTGAAGCCAACCATTCCTTTTAAATAATGCTTTTTAGCAAAAGTATTCTCATACTCACTATAAATATTAGATGCCAAATAGTTGGTCGTTCTGTTTATCAATTCAATATCATTGGTACTGCTACCCACATATTCTATTACTCCCGGTTTACGACTGAAAGGAACCGGAACACGTATCCGTTTACGATCGTCGTCTTTATTCTGAAATGTGAAATCACCTTTTACACGAAACTTGTTTTCAAGGAAAGTTGCGGTAAAGCTAGTTGTATTTCTCACTATGCGTCTTTCCGTATCCTGCCCGTTTTTCCCATACCAGAAATCACCGACTGTGTATGCAGCACTATGTGTCAATGTCCCATCGGGGTTAAACATAGGAGAAAGAGGATGCCCCTCATCGGCTATATTTCTCCAAATACTACCACCTTCACCCACATTAAGCGGATTATGATATTTCATCAATGAGTATTCGATATTATTATCGACCTTCAACCAATTAAAAACCTGTACAGAACCTTTAGCACGTAAATTATACATACTATAGTCATCCGTATTATATCGGAATATACCGTCCTGACCATAATATCGACCTGTAACATAATAACTAGCCTTACCACTACTACCTGTCACCGTTAAGTTATGATCGTTGGCGAAGGTGTTATTTTTATATAGTTCTTTATACCAGTCTGTACTACCATAGTAAACATAATCGCCATTGGAATTAACTTCCACATCAGGAAGACCCGATTGGGTAGATCTGCGTTGAAGCTCTTTCAAGTAATCGTCTGAGAACTTCAAGGTTTTATTTACATTCTGTGGGGTTTGCGAATAGTCATTCCATGCACTCCACGAATCGTTGAAATAATTGGCAAACGTATATCCATCGGTAACCAAATCGGGGACTATAACCGGTCTTTTTATAGAAGCATTACCCGAATAAGTAATAGATACTTTGTCTTTAGCAGGGTCTTTTGTGGTAATGAGTACCACTCCAAATGATCCCCGCGCACCATAGATAGCAGCAGAAGCGGCATCCTTCAAAACAGTTACACTGGCAATGTCATTGGGATTAAGCATAGATGGCTCTCCCTCAACTCCGTCAATGAGCACAAGAGCACTACCCTCTTGCCCGATGGAAGTTTTACCACGAATATTATACGATGCCGTGGTACCCGGCTTACCATCCGTTAATGAAATATTAAGATTGGGAATTGCCCCTTCCAATGCTTGCGTAACATTGGGAACATTACGATTCTCGAAAATTTCGCTGGTTATCTGATCAACAGCTCCTGTAAGGTTTGCCTTTTTCTGTGTTCCATATCCAACAACTACCACCTCATCCATAATATTCTGGGTTTCGGTGAGAACAATGTTGAGTTCTTTGTCTATTGAAGCTAAATGAACCTCTCTAGTATTGAAACCAATATAGGAGCAAACCAAGACGTCACCCTTCTTTGCATTGAGCGAAAAACGCCCCTCAATATCAGTCATCGTACCGGTAGTTGTTCCTTTTATCGATACCGAAGCACCAATAAGAGGTTCGCCATCTGTGCCCAAAACCACTCCTTTGACGGGCGTGGATTGTACAACTTCCTGAGGAGCAATAACAGGACTTTCATTTTTCTTTGTAATTATAATTTGTTTTCCATTTATATGGTAAGCAAGATTTTGTGAATCGAGCGTGTTAGTAAGAATAGTTTCGACACTCTCGTTCGTAGTATTCACAGAGACTCGCTTGTCGCTGACCAGATTTTGTTTATACAGAAAAATGTAATCTGTGGATTTCTCTATCTCAGTAAATAATGTCTCCAGGCTGACATTTTTTAACTGCAAAGAAATACTTGTTGTCTGAGCCACTGCGTTATGCGCCTGCAAGCTACACATGTAGCCGAGAAGTAACAAGAGCGAACAGACCCTTTTCATTCGTAATAAGATACGATTCTCCGATTTTTCGACCGGCATCATTACCTTGTCTTCCATAAGTTTAAGTGTTTGTTTGTTAGAAATTAGTACATTAAATACGGTGTTTTTTAGCAATGCAAAATTCTTTTTTTATTATTAAGTAGAGGTTACACAATAATTAAAAAATTGAGCTATTCTATTAACACATCGTAACAATAAGGATATCTTCTTATTGGTAAAAATGATACAATTATGTACTGATTATTATCAGTATCAGATCGTTAACAACTATTTTTTATTTGTCAATCCAGACAATGCTACGGAGGATAAGTAAGTACTTCGTTATTTTTCATAAATTAAAGATTTAAGGTTTAAGATTAAGATTAGTCATTTAATGTATATCGTATTGCCATTTCTAGTGTAAGACAATGGCGTACTTAAGGATATGTTGTTGAGTATTGTCTCTATTGAATCGTTCAGATTAATTTTGCCTTTATAAACCTCATTTGAAAGCCTGTTGCTGAATCTTATATCAAGTTTGTAATAACGAGAGAGGTTATTAAGTATAGTACTCAAGTGGTCACCCTTCAATTTCATAATTCCGTCTATCCAAGAGATATAGAACGATACATCCACATCCTTCAATTCTGTCTTACCATCTTTATAAAAAAGACCCTGATTAGGCTTCAATAAACTTTTGTCTTCTGATGAAGCGACTTCTACACTCCCTTCTACCAATACGACAGAACCTTCTGAATCGGCACTGTAAGCATTTATATTAAACTTAGTGCCAAATACAGCGACATCAAGCAATTTGGTATGAACAAAAAAAGGTTTTGCATCATCCGGCGCAATTTCCAGATACGCTTCTCCATCTATATAAATATCCCTTGAGGTACTACTAAATTGTTTGGGATATATTATCTTAGAACCGGAGTTCACTTTTATTAATGATCCGTCGCTAAAGCGGATACTTGTTCGTTTACCGTTTGGCACAATTACTTTTAAATATTCATTTTCAATATCAGACGATTCGATTTTTTCGTCACCCCTGATTATTACGCCACCATCTTCCTTTTGCTCTATTATTTCATTATTATCGATATAAGTATTCGACTTACCATTCACTATATGCACTTCATCCATATCTACATTCATCTGATCTAAAAGAGAAAATATTTCAATTTTTGCCTCTTTCGGTTTATCTGTATTTGAATATGGTATAGTGAAAAGGAATACAGCGATACTAGCAGCCACAACTGAAGCTACAAATAGCATTCGCTTCTTCTTTTTATTTCTTTGTCTTATTTGATGAAGTAAATCCGTCAAATCTTCTTCTATTTGCACTTCTTCTATTTTTTCTTCTTCAATTGTAAAATATCGCAATAATAATATTGCATCTTTTACTAACGCTTCTTTACCAAGAAAAGAGGTTATGATCCTCTCTATTTCTCTCTGGTTATTTTTTTTGACTAATTCAACAAATTCAGAATCGAAAATAAAGTCATTAATACTGTTATATTTGGAGTAATCTTTCATATTTAGATAATCTACTTTATATACTAATACAAGGAAAGACTGATTTTGTAATCAGCCTTTCCTCCTTATTTTTAATTTTCTTAAAGTATTATTAGAAATCAACTGGCAATAAGACCATAATAGAGAGTAAACTCATATAATTCGAATCATTATCACGCATTTTCTTCATAGCCCTATGTATAAGATTTCGTGCAGCCTGATCCGACAAATTCATTATCCGTGATATCTCCTCATACTCCATTTGGTGTAAGAATCTCAAATAGATAATCTCTTTTTGACGTGGCGTCAGAAGCTTTAGTAGGTTATCCAATTTTATTTTTATAGCTTCCTTCTCCTCTTTATCTTCCATTGCTACGTTATTTATAGAATATTTCAGATGGAACTCTTCGCCCTGTTCAAGGCAAAGTTGCCTTCGTTGAATCTTCTGATAATTGATGAATGAGTTTCTCATAGAGGCATATAAATAAGCACGAAGCGTGGCAGGATCTTTCACAAGTTTGGGTCCCGAATAAAGCTTTAAGAATAATTCCTGAATTGTATCCCGTATCTGTTGATCTTCTATTCCAAAGCTAATTCCATACGAATACAATGACTTATAGCTTAATCTGTATAAAGATGAAAAAGCTTTTTTGTCGCCCTCTAAATACGCAAACCATAAAGCTGAATATTCATTCATATTATGGATATCATTACTCATAAAAATGTGCTGTTTTGGTATTAGCTCTATAACAAATATAAACATTTACAATTAGTCGGTAAAATATCTATATCAAAAACAAGGTCTATCAAGATAACCCTTATTCTAAAATCATATAATGCTATTTTTCAGGTAAATAAACTACTACATATAATTATGGTGTTTCACCACAAGGTAAAACACCATAAATGTAATAATAATATTGTTGCTTCGTTATTTATTTTCTTTGTCTAAATGAGATCTTAGACCTTTATAATTTACGAACTGAGGATTTCAAATTATTTACCAAACAAAGTCTCCATAAATTCGCGACCTTTCAGTAAGCCATAGGCACCCTTAGGCGATTCGAACTCATCATATACCTGCACATCATCAGCCTTACCATTCGAACGGTAAATCAAAAATGGTATGGGTTTATTAGTATGTGTTCTCAGGGCACAAGGTGTCGGATGATCGGGTAGAATTGCAATTGTTACAGGCTCATCCCAATCTTTAGTCGCCTCATATATCGTACGCACCACACGATTGTCGAGATATTCTATTGTTTTTGTTTTTAATTCTACATTACCATCATGCCCAGCTTCGTCGCTTGCTTCGATGTGCAGATAAACGAAATCATCATTCTTAAGAGCTTCAATAGCAGCTTCTGCTTTTCCTTCGTAGTTGGTATCATAAAGACCTGTTGCGCCTTCTACATGTATCACTTTCAATCCGGCATATACACCGATACCCATTATAAGATCGACAGCCGATATTACAGAACCACTATTGATACCGAATAGCTCTTGTAATGTTTCCATTTGCGGACGATAGCCCGGAGACCAAGGCCATATACTATTCGCAGGGTCTTTGCCTTCTGCAATACGCTTCTTGTTTATAGGATGGTCTTTTAAAAGCTCTTGTGATTTCAAAATAGCTTTATTCAGAAAATCAGCAGATTCCTGTGCTTCGGCCGACACCGCTTTAATCATTACCTTCTCGAATGGAGTTCCGATAACATCGTGAGGAGGGGTACAATCTAAATCTTTATTTCCACCCTTCAGCTTCAGTAAATGACGGTATGATACTCCCGGATAGAAGCTCAATTTATCATCGCCCAATTCTTTATCCAGAAAACGAATTAGTTCTGCAGCTTCTTCGCTTGAAATATGTCCTGCCGAATGGTTTTTTATTTTCCCATCTTCGATACAGATCAAATTACAGCGCATAGCCATTTCTCGGGGAAGGATGTCAATGCCCATACTTGCTGCTTCGAGCGAGCCTCTACCTTCGAATACTTTGGGTACATCGTAACCCAACACCGAAAGATTTGCAATCTCGCTGCCCGGCTTAAATCCCACAGGAATTGTATCTAATTCACCACTCATACCCTTAGCTGCAAGCAAATCAATGTAAGGTTTGTGCGCAGCTTGTAACGGAGTTTTATTTCCCAATGAGGCAATCGGCTCATCAGCCATTCCATCTCCTAAAATTATAATTGTTTTCATTCTAAATATAGCCCCTCCTAACCTTCCTATAGGGAGGAATTATATTTCTCCACTATGAGTCAAATATTGAGAGTTTGTTTTAATTGTTATTCTATTATGTATTATGGGTTAGCCTAAGCCCTTCCCTCGGAGGGGTTGGGGAGGCTTAGCGTATATTAGCAATGCTGATAATATCTGAGAAAACACCTGCCGCCGTAACTGTTGCTCCGGCACCATATCCTTTTATTATCATCGGATATTCATTATAACGTTCGGTGGTAATCTGGATTATATTGTTGCTTCCTTCAAGATCATAAAACGGATGATTCTGCCCTACTTCCTGAAGTCCTACTTCACATTGTCCGTTTTCGTATTTAGCTACAAAGCGGAGGCGCTTATCTTCACTTTCCAGTTTTTGACGACGCTCTTCAAAGCTTGTATCCAGTTCGTTGATGGTCTCCCAGAATTCTTCTATCGAGCCATCGAAGTATTTTTGAGGAACAAAAAGATTCTTTTTCACATCGGCTTGTTCTACTCTGTAACCTGCTTCACGGGTAAGAATAACTAACTTACGAACAACATCCATTCCACTAAGGTCAATACGAGGATCAGGTTCAGCAAATCCTTTTTCCTTTGCCTGATAGATAGTTTTACTGAATGGAATATCTTTACTCATCGTGTTGAATATAAAATTGAGTGTGCCCGAAAGCACAGCTTCTATTTTTATAATCTTGTCACCCGAATTGGTCAGCGAATTCATTGTATTGATAACGGGCAACCCCGCTCCTACATTAGTTTCGAATAAAAATTTGATATTTCGTTCGCGGGCTATATTCTTAAGATTTATATAGTTCTCGTAACTGGACGACGCAGCGACTTTATTGGCGGTCACCACGGAAATATTATGCGTCATCAGATCGGAATAGATGCTTGCCACAGAATCACTTGCCGTACAATCAACAAATACAGCATTGAAAATATTCATCTCAATAATACGCTCACACAGAATATCAGGTGAACTGGCGATTCCCTCGTTATCTAAGTCACTTCTATAAGTATCCAGATTAATTCCTTCGCGACAAAGTAATGCTTTGCGCCCCCTTGCAACGCCCACCACATTTAGCTTCAACGAATATTGTTTAATAAGTTTGGGCTGCTGTTGTTTTATCTGCTCTATCAGATTACTTCCAACAGTACCTATTCCTGTGATGAAAAGGTTTAGTACTTTATATTCGGATAGGAAGAACGAATCGTGAATGGAATTCAATGCTTTGCGTAAATATTTCTTCTTTATTACAAAGGATATATTTACCTCAGATGCTCCTTGTGCACAGGCAATAACGCTGATGCCACTTTTCCCAAGAGTTTCGAACAATCTGCCCGCAATACCGGGAGTATATTTCATATTTTCGCCTACTATGGCGACTGTTGCCAAGTCTTGCTCTAGTTGCACTCTATTTATACTGCCTAATGAAATTTCGTGGGCAAACTCTTCTTCGAGTGCATGCACAGCAGGTTGAGCATCGGCAGAACCGACTCCGATAGAAGTACTGTTCTCTGAAGATGCTTGCGATACAAGAAATACACTAATTCCATTTTTAGCCAGCGCCTTGAAGATGCGGTAATTGACACCAATAATACCTACCATACCCAAACCAAGTACAGTGATAAGGCAAGTATCATCGATAGATGAGATCCCTGTAATCAGAGCTTTACCTTTTTGCTCTCCACCATCGTGAGAGATATAGGTGCCTGGTGCATCCGGATTGAATGTATTTTTTATTCGAATAGGTATATTCTTATGATAAACAGGGAAAAGGGTTGGCGGATAAATGATTTTAGCTCCATAGTTACACAACTCGGTTGCCTCTGTAAATGTTAGCTTGTCAATCACATGAGCACTGCTGATTACATTAGGGTCAGCCGACATAAATCCATCGACATTAGACCAAATCTCTAAAATACGTGCATCAAGTGCCGATGCGAACAGAGATGCAGTATAGTCAGAACCTCCACGACCTAAATTTGTATATTCGTCTGTATCCCTACATCTCGATATAAATCCGGCAACTAACACTTTCTGAGTCGAAGATTTAAATGCGGCTTTTATCAATTCGTTCGACAATTCGATGTCGGGGGTATGCTTATTAAATTCTGATGTTGTTTTTATTAGTTTGGTTACATCTAATAACTGGTAGTCGGTAAATACATAACTAATAACAGTAGATGAAAGCCTTTCTCCATAACTCACAATTTTATCAGAAGTCTTGTGCGAAAGGTCATTGATAAGAAACACACCTTTAAATATATTACTCAATTCTTCGAGTAGTAAGTTAACCGATGTGCTCACTTTTGCTTTTGTATGCGCATCGAAGTTAAGCTCATCGAGAATAGTAAGGTGCTCAGATACAATCTCTCTGAATTCTTTTTCGTAAAGAGTATCTCCGGCTGCAGCCAAACAAGAAGTCTTTATTAATTTATCAGTTATGCCTTTGAAAGCTGAAACAACTATCACACTGGGCTCATCTACCGAACTAATTATTTTCTTTACATTGTATATATTGGTTGCAGTTCCGATAGAGGTTCCGCCAAATTTCATTACTTTCATAAGATAAATGTACTAATTATTCTTTAGTGACGTTGTTTTAAGTTTATTAAATTGAGCAGGATTTATAAGTATTCCCTTCGTACCTTTCTTATTAAGAGATGATCCTATCGGCTTTAAATCCGGCGAATTTTTCTTTGCACTAGGTAGTGGACTTCCTGTTATTTTAGCAATTGCCGTAGCTAAAAACATTTCATCAGTATCTCCCAATGGTGCCATATTTTCATAAACTTCAAATCCGTCATCCGGTTTAAACCCTGCTGCATATTCTGATTTTCCTAGCGAGTTGTATGTTTGGAAACAGATGGGTTGTAGTCCCCATTTGTTACGTGAATCATTAGGCTCATAGAATGAAAATGATCCTACATTTTTACCGATCGTTGTCTGACCTATCAAAACAACATTCATATATGGCCGTAAACCATTTATAATTAACTCGCTGGCAGACATTGTATTTCTGGTCACAAGCACGTATAGAGTATTGTTTAGTTTATCGCCCAACTTGGGTATCGGATAGGTAGTCCTGTTCGATATGGCGATTTTGTCGGCAAAGTAATTATTAAAAACTTCTTCGCCATAGTTTTCTTGGTAGGCCTGCTGTATTAGGTCATTGTATTTATAATATACATATAATTTGGATATGTCTCTGTTGGGAACTATCGCACTAGCTATATATTTAGAGCTTTCAACATATCCTCCCGGATTATATCGCAAATCTAATATCAAGTCAGTGATACCTGCGCTATAAAAGTTACTAAATTCATCAGCAAGTGCCGTATCATAACTTTTAGTACCGTCGCCTTTATCTTGAGAAAAGAAGTTGTAGATTAAATACCCTATTTTGTGAGAGCCTTTTGTGTAAATATTACTGTAATAAATAGGATTTTCTATATAGTTAGAAGTTACTTCTACTGTGATAGGATTAGATTGATTTACTAAACTGAATGTATAGCTATTTTTATTCTGATATAAGAGTGATGACCAATTGTCTAAGGTAACAGTTGTATTATCGACTTTTTCTATGATATCACCTCTTTTGAGTCCGGACTTCTCGGCTTTCGTATTTTTTTTAATATATAAGACCTCATATATTACTTCTGTACTACCTTCTGCTTTTAAATAAACATTGTAATCGAACCCTAAATCGGAAGATGAGACTCCATTTAATGAATTTACAAGATCTACATAACTTTCCTGTATCCATGAAAAGCGATCGCCTTCGTGTGTTTGCTCATTGAAGGGATATATAAGACCGTCCAAAAAATCGTAAGGGGAAGAGTCGAAGTTTATGTTTTCTTTCGCAGGGAGTTTGTCTCTCCATAAATAGAACGAGTCCATTTTCTCATAGACCCAATTGTTCACATATTGATTATCTGTCTGCTGACCCGATGGCCTGGTTCTACCATTCTCTATGTCATCATCGCTACAAGAACTAAAAAGCACCATGCTTACAAGTGTCAGAAAAAATACCTGAAATATAGCTTTCATAAAAATCAAATTTTGAAGTCATCTAGACTTTTTGTTTTTGTAAATTTTCTTTAAAAATATCGTTATAAAAGCGATATAATTGAAAGCCTTCCAACTCGACACTGTTGTTTCAAAGCGATTAAGCAATGTCCTGTATGAATCCATCCAGGCATTCGTTCTTT
>NZ_JAAKEL010000024.1 GCF_011039205.1 Dysgonomonas sp. ZJ279 | reverse complement strand
GCCGGATAACTTATATGCATCTATCTCTCCTTGGGCATAGAGGAATGGTAAAGAAAAGATCATTGCTAATATTAGTGTATATGCTCTTTTTTGCTGATTGATTTGCTTTGTTGTTTTCATAATTTTTTATTTTATTGATTTATAAGATATTCGTTAAAGTCTTTAAATTCAGTATACGCCTCTCGGCAATCCACGATATTATTAGCTTCCTTAATTAATTCATCTGTGCATCTATCACCTGCTTTATCATTATCGAGATAGGAGTAAATCGTTTGGTATGATTTTAGTAAAGAATATACTTTTTTTGCGTTGCCAACACTATTTAAGATTATTGTGTCGTAGCTTTTTATCGAATGCTCGTTACCGATAGAGAGGAAAGAAAGGAAATCGGTAAATCCTTCGAATATCAATAGTCGGGTGCTGTTATTCTTTATATGGGTTATATCCTTTTTTATGATGCAACCTTTGAAGAACTTGCTGCGTAGTTCATAGCCTTTGGATTCATTTTCAAATCCTACTGCAAAGTATTTTTTGCCATTGATAGAATAATAGACTTCTTTGCAATAGGCATTATATGCAAATGGCTTTATCTTCCTTGATTCTAAATATTCTATTATAGCCGGATGTTCGATTGGTTGTACTTTCAGAAGTGTTATACCTGATTCTTCTATTATTGGCCGTTGAAAAGAAAAAGTATCTAGTGACACATATTTGGATAAGTGCTCTAAGGCTTCTTTACAGGATAATCCATAGATTTGAATAATCAGGTCAATTATATTACCGCCTATTTGTTCTCCGAAATCATACCACCTGTTTAAAGCCATATTTACTTTGAATGAGGGGTGTGTTTCTTTTCGAAAGGGAGACAAATACCAACGGTTGTTATTAGCTATCTTGATAGGTGAATATCCCATATCATTTAGGACTTCATCAATGGGGATATTCCGAGCTGCTTTTATATTAAAATGTTCTCTTTTCATAAGCTGATATTATTTTATGATATTTTTGATGACTTGATGACAATGTATCTGTATCCTTTATCTGGAAACGGTTTCGGTCGTCATCATTTTGTCATCACAGCATCAATTCTATTCTTTTTTCATTAGCCGTTGTCATCATTCGTTATTTTGATGACAGTTTGATGCTGTTTTGATGACAGTATATTTTATTGATTTACAGAATACTATGTATTCAAATATCACTCTGTCATCAAATCATCAAAATTTTGTAATAAGAATTCCTTTTTTATTGTGAAGTACCGACCTTTTGCATCATTCATCAGGTAATCTCCATCGTAACCGATTACAAACTTTTCATATTTGTTCGAGTTGCTTTGAGGCTCCAGACTCCAGTTCTGTTTAAAGATTTTCTTTACTTCTGTCAGATCGGTTTTTACTCTGGTTCTGCTAAGTGCATTTAATACATCGTTGGAGCATACATTTATCTGTTCCAGATCAAACTTTTCCATTACACTGATAAGAAGGCTTGCAAGTTCTTTTTCAACCCGACTGCGATTATGGCGAACAAGCTTTAGTAAAGCGGATGTCTTTATTTGTTCGGGAGTAAACCACATGCGAGACAAGGGAGTCTTTGTTTTCAGTTCTCTATTTTGAAGAAAGAAAAGGAATGCAGGAATTTCTTTGACCAGCTTTTGTAAGAGGTTTGTATCTTCACTAGTCAGTTTAGGTACTTTGATAACCCAAAATCGAATTTCATCGGCATCGATCTTGATAAAGCTATCTTCATTGTTGCTGCACAATACGAATTTCCCGAAAAACTCAACTTCTCTTTTATCTTTTCCCTTAGCTTCCATCTTATTGATATTAGTTGTGCTCAGGTACTTGATGCGCTCTGTAAGTTCTTCTTTGTTGAATAAGACTTCATCGATACAGATAAGTAGTTTATTCGCCCAGTCGGCATTAAACTGACTGGAGAAACTGTCATTTGTTAAATAGGTCATATTTCCATCAAATACTTGTTTGAGCCATTTTAGAAAGGTCGATTTTCCTGTAGCTCTTTGTTTGGATACCAGACATAGAATTGGCAGTATCTGAATCGGTTTCAAATAAAGCAGTTGCAGATAGTCCAAGCCTAGTTCTATTTGTTTGCCGAAGATGTGCTTTAGAAAATTTAGGGTATTGTCTACCTTGCCTTCTTTGGGAACATTGGATAATGGGAAATAGGTATTGAAGAATGTTCCGTATTCTTTTTGATAGTTGATATGGTTGGGAATACAGGTGAATCCATCGTATTTGGGTATCTGACTGATATAGTCTTTACTTTCGTCTTGTTTGATGGTATCAATATTCCAAATGATCAGTATTTCAATGTATTCACCGCTTATGGTCGGGGCTTTGACTATCTTAAAATAGGATGTACCAACCCTGATATATGGTATTTCACTCATATACAATTTAATTTTATGTATATTTGCATCAAAGCAAATTATACAAGTTTAGACTTGTTTACGGATTATTGTTTAGAGCATAAAGAGGGAAGTCTTTATGCTTTTTGTTTTCTAAGAATATGAGATGTAGCTTCCTTTTCTATTTCATTCTTTGTTTTAACCTGATTTTCAAGTAACCAAGAATCTAGTTTTTCTTTATCAAAATACAATACCTTTCCATTTGGTTTACTATGTGGTACCATAGCAGCAGCGGTTAACTTATAAAGATAGCTTTTTGATAAGCCTGTATAATCACAAGCTTCATCAAAGGTTAATACTCTTTTATTTCCTATTAAGAGCTTTTCTATACGTTCCAAACGTTCATCTAATTTTAATGAGTTCATAATATTTAATTTTATAATTAATAAATGAACAAGTGCACTTGTTTTTATTTGTTATCGATGAAACAAAGGAAAACATCAGTAGATAATAATCAAATTTTTAAGACGAAACTAATTCAGAACTTTGGTTCATTGTATCTTATTATTCTGGAATATAGACTGTAATGTGTTTTTTGTATTCATGAAAATATTTTCTTTATTTATAATTTCCCTTTTTATATTTGAAATTTCAGAAGCTTTATCTTGTATAATAAAATCATTGCCATCTTGATCAACAAAATAAGTTTTGAGTAAATTTTTAATTGTTTTAGGAGACATATGTTGGTTTATGTCAAAAAATATATGTACATACCTTAAAATCTCTGCTTTAGTTAAATTGCATTTTATTCGATCAGAAAGATCTATTTTGTATAAGTTGGTCATATCTTTAAACACTGATATTGAACAATCAATATTTTTCAAATCAGATAATATTTTTACTAGATCATAGTCTTGTTCATTTATAGTACATTTTAGATCAATTGTATTATCATATAAGAACTTTTCTTTTATTATTCTTATAAAATCTCTTTCAAATGATTGAGTATTTATATAATACAAAAGAGTGATAAAAACGAAAATCAGAATGTAAATAAGGCTGTTGAAAAAATAAACAGCAGAAATATTATCTATTTTTATAGTATTATCGATTAATGTTTGATATGATAATACTAATGTAATTATGGATAGGATAAGTATAAATATTCTAGGTCTCTCGATTTCTTTTCTCCACCAGTTTCCGTCAAAGCAAAAGATATAATAAAAAAAATATTTAGCATATCTGCGAATAATGGTAAGTATAGGGTATAAAATACTTATGCTGATTATTAAATATAAATAATTATCATAATTTAGACTTTCATTTTTTAGTTCAAAATTACAAATTATGATAGCTATACATAAAATAAGCATGTAATAGGAGAGGTTTAATATTTTAAATCCTATTTGCTTATTGATTTTTCTGTTGAATTCATTCACTTCCATTTTTTTATAATTTAAGTTCCGGTATTATATTAGCCGCCTCCTTCATTTTTTTATCAATGATTTTGGCATAAATTTCTGTAGTTCTAAGTTCTTTATGTCCTAGACGTTTGGAAACAGTATATATATCTGCATTATTCTCGAGCATAAGAACTGCATTAGTATGCCTGCCACTATGGAATGTTATATGTTTAGTTAAACCTGCACGCATACACCAACGAAGTATTTCTGAATTGAAGTGTGCTCCATACTTTAGTCCCTTAAAGGCTCTTTCATTGGGGTCTTTCCTTTCTCCAAGTAGAGAACGTGCTTGATTCGATATATCTAAGTATTCCAATCCATCCGTTTTTTCTTGTCTAAAAATTACTCTACTTCCATTATCTTCATCCCTAACTTCTGACCATAAAAGAGTATTAATATCACTCCATCTTAGACCGGTTAAACATGAAAATATAAAAGCACGTTTCAATACATCGTATTTACATTCGGCTTTATATAATGCCTGTAATTCATTAAATGTCAGATATTCTCTTTGGCTATCTGCCATTTCAAAGCTTTTAACGCCTCTAATTGGATTCTCAGATAGATAACCTTCTTCGAAAGCAGCATTAATACACGCTTTAAATTTATTGTAGTAGGTGTATTTTGTATTAGCACTTAATGGCTGTCCACTTTTGGTAAGAGCCTCTTTATCTAGATATTTTTTATAAGCTTTCACAAAATCTTGATTTACCTCTTCAAATGTAATAGAGTGTTTGCAGAATTTTTCTAAATGTATCTGAGCTGCACCCCAGTTGTCATAATTACCTTTGGATTCGTAATGTTCATCTTTCTTTTTATTGTAATATTCTAGAAAGTTAATTTTACCTCTACGATCATTTTTTAGTCCATATTTACCTTGAGCATACTCTGCTTTACGGATAGATAAGATATTCTCTGCAAATGCTAATTTCTCCTTATTATGTTGCTTTTCTTGTCCATTTTTAGGATTTTCGTATATAAACTCTTTGAGGTACTCAAAATCTCGATTGTGTTTTGCTTTTCCTTCCAGATCAATCACTTTTCCTTTATAATATTCGATGAAAATAGATAGCCTTCCATTACTGATTTTCTTTTTCTTAAGTGTAATTTTCATATATTTAAAATTAGGTGTACTATAAGTCCATCTTTATAATAATTATACTCTTAAGGTGTACTTTAGATGTATAAGATGTACTAACAAAGTACTATCATGAGAAAATAAAAATAGATTATTAATCATACAAATATATGAAAAACAATCTATTAGTTTCCTATTATAGGATAATATTTTCTCTTATTATCTAGTCTTATTTGCCGATACAGAACTTACCAAAAATATTTCCCAATATTTCATCTGTAGATATTTGTCCTGTTATTTCGCCTAAATAATGCATGCATTCACGTATATCTTGCGAAAGAAAATCGCCCGAAATATTTAGCTCTAAACCCTCAATAACACGATGGATAGCGTTCGATGCTTTCTCCAATGCTTCATAATGTCTTATGTTGGTCACAATTACGTCTTGTTCACCTATTTCAGGAATATTAGCTGCTTTTACAAGCATGCTTTCGAGTTGGCTTGTGCCCTGTTCGTATTTAGCAGAAATAAAGATACGATCAGCTATTTTAGCTATCAACAACTGTTCTTTCTGAATTTTTCTATCAGGTGAAATGATATCTACCTTATTGAATACAAGAATCAGTTTTTTTCCTTCGGCAGCCGGTAAAATATTTTCAGCTAATTCTTCGATGTGTACATCGGCAGTTTCACTATCTATAACCCATAGAATAATGCTAGCCTGTTCTAACTTCTTGAATGTGCGTTCTATCCCAATACTTTCTATATGGTCGAGAGTATCACGTATCCCGGCAGTATCTATCAATCGGAATGTCAGCCCCTGTATATTGATCGTATCTTCTATTACATCACGAGTTGTGCCGTGAATGTCAGACACAATAGCTTTCTCCTCATTTAATAACAGATTCAATAATGTCGATTTCCCTGCGTTTGTTTCGCCTATTATAGCAACAGGAATACCTGTTTTCACTGCATTACCAAGACTAAAAGACTTGGCTAGTTTATTTATAAGCGATTCAATTTGTAGTGCTGATATTTTCAGATTATCCCGATTCGCAAATTCTACATCTTCTTCCGAAAAATCTAATTCTAACTCAATTAAAGAAGTGAAATTAAGAAGATCAAGTCGAAGTTCCATCAATTTATTACTGAAACCTCCCCGCATCTGATTCATTGCTAAACGATGTGTTGCAGCAGAAGTAGAAGCGATTAGGTCAGCCACCGATTCGGCTTGAGATAAATCCATCTTGCCATTGAGAAAGGCACGTTGGGTAAACTCTCCCGGTTGAGCCAATGAAGCACCTTGAGCGACTAATAATTGCAATATATTTTGCTGTATATAAACAGAGCCATGACACGATATTTCCACACTATCTTCTCCGGTGAAAGAGTGGGGGGCTTTGAAAACACTGACTAGCACTTCGTCCAATACCACACCATCTCTTATAATAGATCCTAAGTGTATAGTATTCGCTTTTTGATCAGCCAGCCTTTTATTGACGGGTGATTTAAATACGCTATCTACAAATTCTATACAGCCTTTTCCTGATAGGCGTATAATGGCAATTCCTCCAATGCCCGGAGGGGTAGATATTGCGGCAATTATATTATTGTTGTGCATATTTCATTTTCAAATTTAGTTATGGAATATCAGAATACTACCTGTAGCTGACCTAAAACAAGATTTGTGTTTCTTGTCTCCCAATCTTTCGAATAGTCAGAATAAACATAGTTAAGTTGCAGACGGCACTGTTTGTAAAAATAATAATTAACCGCCAAAGTGTAATCCATAACTTCGCTATTAACATCTTTATTCCTATTGTAATAATCTACTTTAGCCACTGTATTGAACTTTTTAGGTATAAAATACCAAAGTGCAGTACCATAAAGACCCTCTTTATCTGTTCCTCCGTCATTGCCCGTAATCCATTCAGTTCTCGCGTAAAATTTATCCGATTTGTATTCAGAGCTTAGTACCCAGCGATTTCGCACATGGTCGCCTATTTCAGTGTCGCCCGGTTTGGTATAATGAGCTTCGCCCCAATAAGCACTTCCTCCTATGCGAAAACCTTTGATTGGTTGAAATATAAGGCTTCCGGCAAGGTCTTTAGAATTATTATTCTCGGCTGTATTGATCCCTGTCCCTTGATACAACCCAAGTGCATAGCACAAAAGATCGTTTTTAGTCGATCCTGCAACACGGATACCAATGTCCCGTCCTGCATTATTATTTGTCAATCTACCTACCAACACATCCCCAGCCATACCTGTTAAGTTAGAAACCGATCGGGTATAAGATACTGTTTCTAAGCCAGTCAACGAAATTTGATTCTCCATTGATAGTGGAGTCTTCATCTGTCCTGCTTTTAAGCCAAAAGCCTTTACTGGTGTCCATTCACCATAAAATTCAAAGAGCATCGGGTCTACAACTTCTCCCAGTATATAATATCTGATATTACTGCCTAATTCACCACTTAGCGATAAGAATATAACTCTCGGTTCAGCAGTATGCTTAACTTTGGCTATATCATTATATTTATATAAAAATAATCCGTAACCGCCGAATTGAGCATAGGGCGAGTTAAATGTTTCTTTTATTTTTTCGGTAGTTTTCGTAAATGTATCCTCTTGCTTTTCCAGAGTCGATTCTCGCTGGATCTCGTCCGCTTCGTCTTGTGTCAGAATTTCTTTTTCTACTAACTTTTTTAAGAGTTCACTGTTTGTATCTTGTCCATAACTTAATGTGCATAACATGCTTAATAATAGCATGAAAAATGATTTTTTCATAAATCGCAATGCGGATAGTTTATAATATAATTGTCTAGGTTTAATTAATGTCTATAGGCTCTCCTAAAAATTTAGGTTCTTTGCCTGTCAATATATCTACAAATACTTTTACGCGAGCAAATTTTTCACGTACTTTTGTCTTGAATGAATAACGATTAAGAGTTGGGTCGTCAGCATTATATCCATAGGCGGTCAGTCCGTAGTACTGAGCAAGGAATATCGCTCTTTCGTTATGAAACTCTTGTGACACAACAATAAACGCATCCTGTTGAAATATCTTATTCATTCTTACGACTGAATCGAGTGTGCGAAAACCCGCATAATCCATATAGATTATGCTATCGGGTACACCAACCTCAATTAATGCATCACGCATATCTTGGGGTTCGTTATAAGTCTCACGACTATTATCACCACTCACTACGAAAATATCTACTTTCCCTGCTTCATACAATTCTTTCGCGGCTTGTATTCGATTCGTGAAGTAGATATTGGGGCGATTGCCAATACTTTTAGCTGTACCAAGTACTAAAGCTGCTTTTTGGGCAGGAATACTATCTACATTATTATATATATAATTTTTAGTATCGTGAGGTATTTTCCAATTGGCATATATTATAATAGCAAGTATCATTATTATACCAATAAAAATTATTCCACAGATACGTTTTAAAATTCTCTTAGTCCGAATTTTCATCTATAATTTAAATGCTAAAAGCTTTTAGTTAGATACGGTCAAGAACTGTTTTTATCAGGTCTTCTATTGATCCCTTGTAATTTGAGTTCGATTCGCCTGCCTGTCTATTGGCTATAATAGTACATACAGTCATAGCTTTATGTCCCATCAATTTACTCAATCCTGCTAATGGGGCGCTCTCCATTTCGTAATTAGTTATGACATCACCTTTGTAATCAAAAGTTTCTATCTTAGAATTAAGATCAGGGTTAGCAAGAGGGATACGTACATAACGACCTTGCGGGCCATAGAATCCGATTGCAGAGATTGTAACCCCCTTTATCATACCTTCTCCAATACGTTGAACCAGCTCGTCATCAGCTTTCACTACATAAGGCGAGCAGTGCAGTGGCGACCAATTTACATGTTTTTTGAATGCTTTCTCAAATTCTAATTCTGCAATATCATCTCTGCCTTCATAATAATTGAGGACACCATCGAAACCAATAGATTTATCAGCAACAACATAAGATCCGATAGGACAGTTGGGTTGTAATCCACCCGATGTGCCTACACGTACCATTGTAAGTTGCTTAAATTCACTCTTTACCTGGCGGGTATTAAAATCGATATTGGCAAGAGCATCAAGTTCAGTAACAACAATATCCATATTGTCGGGACCGATGCCATGCGATAGGGCCGTAATACGTTTTCCTTTGTAAGCACCAGTAATGGAGTGGAACTCGCGATTTTGTATATCGTGCTCTACACTCTCGAAAAACGAAGCGGTCAGATTCACTCTTTCGGGATCACCCATCAGGATAATGTTATCAGCCAACTGTTCAGGTCTTATATTTAGATGGAATATACTACCATCACTGTTAATAATTAACTCAGATTCTGGAATAATTCTCATAATGCATTCTTTTTTAATAATTAACTACAAAGATATAGAATAGTTTCTTAAAACAGTAAAAGTCTTACCTTTGTATCTCAAATTCTTATTTATGAAAATTACTTTACTCGTTATAGGCAAAACAGATGCCAGTTATTTTATAGAAGCTACCTACGAATATCAGAAACGTTTGGAGCACTATATCCCTTTCGAAATGCAGATAATTCCTGATTTGAAGAATACAAAAAGTCTCACGATAGATCAGCAAAAAGAAAAAGAGGGGGAGCTTATTCTCAAAGGATTGCAGGCGGGTGATTATCTGGTTTTGTTAGATGAACGAGGCAAAGAGTATTCGTCTGTGCAATTTGCGTCGTATATCGAAAAGAAAACTCATACTGTAAGTAAGCGTTTGGTTTTTGTTATCGGAGGGCCTTATGGCTTTTCACAATCGGTATATGATAGAGCCAGTGAGAAACTGACATTGTCACGTATGACTTTTTCTCATCAGATGATACGCCTGATATTTGTTGAACAGTTGTACAGGGCGATGACTATATTGAATAACGAACCCTACCACCACGAATAATTATTCGTATCTGATAGTTTTAGCAGGAGATATTTTAGCTATCAGATAAGATGGACCTACCATCATAAGCATAGAAATAGCTAATGTACCGATATTGATAAGTAGGATGTATAATATATTTATATCTACTGGCATTTCCGATACATAATATGTTTCAGCTTCCAGCTTTATGAATCCGAAATATTTTTGCCCAAGCATAATAATGAAAGCAATAATATTGCCCCAGAACATTCCTTTAAGCACAAGAAACGACGAAACATACAAGAATGTTTTGCGGATACTGTAATTGCGGGCACCTAGTGTTTTGAGCGTTCCTATCATACTGGTGCGTTCGAGAATAATGATGAGTAGGCCTGAGATCATTGTAAATATAGAGATGGCAAGCATCAGGATTATGATAACCCACACATTCATGTCTAACAAGTCCAGCCAGCTGAATATCATAGGATTCATATCTTTGATCGAGCGAGTGAAGAATGTGTTATCGTCCCGATCCCGATATGGCATCATATCAAGAAATACGTCTTGTTTTATTTCATCCAGTTTATCGTAATCATTAACCAGTAATTCAATGCCACTTACCTGATCGCTTTCCCATTCATTGAGCCTTTGTATGAGTTTGATATCGGTAATGATAAATAATTTATCATAATCTTCGAAATTAGTGCTGTAGATACCTGATATCGTAAACTTACGGGCACGAATCGGTTCCTGTACAAAGTAAGTTACAAAGCTATCACCGACTTTTAAGTTGAGTTTGTCAGCAATATTCTGAGATATTATAGTTTGGTTGACAGAGGTTGTGTCTTCTTTATTGAGGATAGAACCTTCTATTATGTTTTGTTTGAAGAAATCCCAGTCGTAATCTTCACCTACTCCTTTAAGTACAATACCTTGAAACGCATCGTCTGTTTTTATTATGCCGGGCTTGGTAGCATAGGTTTCAACATGTTTTATACCATTCATGTTTTTCAACCTATCAGTAAGTTGTTGGTCTACGCAGATTGGATTTGTGTCGTAAGATGTACTATTATCGAAATTTGTAATTTGGATATGAGAACCAAAACCAACAACCTTATTACGAACTTCTTTTTTAAAACCGACGACTATCGATACAGCCAGTATAATAGCTGCCAAACCGATAGCAATACCGGCTATCGCTATTTTTATAGCTGGCGAAGAAACTCTTTTCTGATCTTCCTTGCTGCTAAAATGGATTCGTTTGGCTATAAATAATTCTAAATTCAAATTGTAATATATAGCTGGTTATAAGTTGTTATATTCCTTATGACCCATAGTTTATATTCAAAACAAGAAGCCTTGTTCGCTTTCTTTTTTTCGGCCCAGATGCCTATATGCTAATTCTGTAGCCTCACGTCCGCGTGGTGTGCGCTTCATAAAACCTTCTTTGATAAGGAATGGTTCGTAAACCTCTTCTATTGTACCCGTATCCTCACCCAATGCCGTAGCAATAGTAGATATTCCAACAGGACCACCTTGAAACTTATCGATAATAGTCAATAATATCTTATTGTCAATCTCATCAAGTCCATATTTATCGATGTTTAATGCTTCAAGCGAATAAGAGGCAATTTCTTTATCTATTTTACCCGATCCTTTCACTTGTGCAAAATCCCGTACACGACGCAATAGCGCATTTGCTACACGGGGAGTTCCTCTGCTTCGCGACGATATCTCAACCGCAGCATCTTTGCTACAAGGTACGTCTAGTATATTAGCCGAACGAATGATAATATTTGTAAGTGTCTCCATATCATAGTACTCTAAGTGCATATTGATACCGAAACGGGCTCTCAAAGGACTTGTCAATAAGCCGCTACGGGTAGTTGCACCAACAAGTGTAAATGGATTTAGTTCTATTTGCACCGATCGGGCGCTGGGGCCTTTATCTATCATGATATCGATACGATAGTCTTCCATCGCACTGTATAGATATTCCTCCACCACAGGAGAAAGACGGTGTATCTCGTCTATGAAAAGTACGTCATTAGGTTCGAGCGATGTTAGTAATCCTGCCAGGTCGCCCGGTTTATCCAATACAGGACCGGAGGTTACTTTAAATCCTACACCCAATTCGTTCGCGATGATATTCGATAGAGTAGTCTTACCTAATCCGGGAGGACCGTGCAGTAATGTATGATCTAACGATTCGCCTCTCATTTTGGCAGCAGTAACAAAAACCTGAAGGTTCTCTACAACTTTTATCTGACCGCTAAAGCTATTAAAAGAGAGTGGACGCAAAGCATTTTCGAAATCCTTTTCGTTCTCGTTTATATTACCTCTGTGTATATCAAATGTTTCTTCCATATGTTATGACAAAGGTATAGAAAAAAGTGATGTCTTAATATCTGGTTTGATTAATAATATACAATCGATTGAGATTATCTTTGGTGCTTGGATAGACTGCGAAATTTCGACTTGTCTCTATAATAGTGATTCTTAGATAGACAATGTAACGGTTAAGTTATAAATGTAGCGTGTGCCTTGTGCAAAAGTAAAACTACTGAGATTCAGGTTTGTAGTATGAGTTCCGAGTAGTCCGTTAAACTCTAATGTAACTTTCAGTTGGGAAGAGCCACTATTGCTTGTCAATACACAGGGGTTTATTATTATATCTACATATGCATAAGTAGAGGGTCCAACAGTTTGTCCTATAGTTTTATATGGCGAAAAAGTTGTGGATGTATTAGGTGTTAGTACGGAACTGCTTAAATCTAATGTGCCTGTATTTGTTATTGCTGTTCCGCTGACTGAAACTTTATTTAATGTTCCCGATAACAATAACGTGTTTATTTTAAAAGATAGTAAGGTCATACGGTGATTGAAAGCCAAAGTGATGTTAGGAGATGCTCCATTTGCTGTAGATGTGGCATTCATCAGGTCTGCACTGCTCAATGCTGTTGCTGTTGATTGATCTGTTGGTAGAGTATAATTCAGTACTAAAGAATTATTCGATGCAGAATATGGATAATATGCAAGGAATTTTACATTTTTGCTTGACGGGTTTGGAAAATATATTGCTGATGAGGGGGTATTTGGTGATAATAGGCTTGATGCTGTTCCCGCTGTATTAATATTATATTGTACATTGTCACGGTTGAAGTAGGTTACAGGCATAGCGGATGCATCACGCATGAAAATTCCTACTTTATCTCCTGCTGTCCATGTTACAGCAGTGCCTGAAGTGGCCCATGACGTTTTTGTTTCCGAAAATTCTTTATCTTCCCATTTTTCTTCTTCCATTGATACGGCAACCGAACTGCCGTCTTTAGGTAAAGCCATATTGCTGTTAGACCGTCTGTTTTTTCCATCCTGTGTATGATGATTTAATGAAAACATGACAGGTGTCTGGTCGTAAGTTTCGGTCTCTTCGATTGAATATATACTATCGGTAGTGCAACCGGTGAACACAGCTATCGATATTAAAAATAAGAATATTATTAAATGCAGATTCTTCACAATATTTCTTATCGAATATTTTAATAGTAAACTTGTCTCTTAGTTATTGCGAAATAGAATAGAGGAATACCGGATTGGTAGTGTAGTGTTTAGTATAAATTCAGATACTCCTCTATATGTATTATTATAGTACAGTCACATTACCACCTGTTCCTGTTACCCAAGCAGCAACTGTAGCTGTAGCTGTAACTGCTGTTTCTGTAAATTTCAGAGTTATCATATGTGCGCTACCGGCGGTGGTTGTCAACGTAACCGGTACATTGGTATAGGTAACAGCGGGTGATCCGGCAGGTTTAACTATAATTGTAAGAGAATATGAAGTTCCTGCATTAGTCATAACCGGTGAATTGGCATTAGCACCAGCAGTTGTGATGCCAATACCGGATGATTGATTGGCTGTAGAAAGAGCTTGCATAGCCATACTGCCACTAAAGGTACAAACACCTGTTTCTACATTCATCAGCACGGTATTGGGTTGTGCATTCACGGTTAATGAAGTTACACTATTGCCCGATGCAGGATATGTTGTGTCTGATTGGAAGGTAAATTGCAACTGTGTAAGTTTATGTGCAAAATTGAGCACAGGCGCAGTTGCTGGGGCAGAACCAACCTTGCTTCCGGTTGATGAAGTCCACATAACATCTTCTTGGCCTGTTATAGTATGTGTCACTACAGGGCTCGTTCCTGCACCTGCGGCTGTAGATTCTGCGGCTTGAGGTGAAAAGGCGAAAAAGTTCAATGTGGTTCCATCTGCAGGATAATAATATGGTCCGTGGGCAAATGTGATATTGTGGCCTGCAGCCCCTGCTACAGTGGCTGAGTCATTATTGATGACATTGACGCTACCTGCCAGCCACGCACTCTTGTAGGCATAAATACCTATAGGGAAGTCAGTGCTGAAACTGCTATTTATAGGTCCGGCTTTTACTTCAGTGCTCGATTGCACTTCGGCTTTCAGGCTTATTATACTCGAACTGGGGTCTCTGCTTCGACCTAGATCTGTTTCTGTGCCGTCATCATCACTACAACCTATAAGAAATAAACTGAACACAGCAAATAAGGATAAAGTAACTCTTCTCATGACATGTTTAATTTTAAATTGATTTTTTATATAAAATATTATTTAAATATTTATTTATTAATTTAGCATTTTTAAAATAACATTTGTTAGTTGTAAAAGTTTAGTGGATTATATTTTATATTGGGGTTTGAGTTTGAGTTTTGTTTGTATTTTATGTTTTAAAGCATATGAATGTTAGAAGTTATTTGCTCATATGTTCTTTTTATTATTAGTTATTGTTCTGTTTTATAGATCGTTGAGTTCTTTGGTTCCTCTAGTTAGTTAAAGGAGGATATTATATATAATTATGAAAAAAAAGGCTTTTGAGTAATCATTCTCAAAAGCCTTTTTTTATTATATACTGAATTTATTAAATCAATATATTATTTATATGTTCGAATATTACATATTCATGCCACCACACACAGGGATTATTTGTCCGCTAACGTATGAAGAAAGGTCGGAAGCAAGGAATACTGCTACATTAGCAACATCTTCGGGTGTACCGCCACGGCGAAGAGGTATTTGCTCAGCCCATTTTTGTTTCACTTCGTCAGATAAAGCGCCTGTCATTTCAGTAATGATGAATCCGGGGCAGATACAGTTTGCACGAATGCCTCTAGAGCCAACTTCTTTAGCAATTGATTTAGCTAAACCAATCATACCTGCTTTAGATGCCGAATAATTAGTTTGACCGGCATTACCTGAAATACCAACAACAGAGCTCATATTGATGATGCTACCTCCTTTTTGTTTCATCATGATAGGAGTGATAGCGTGTACAAAATTAAATGCAGATTTTAGGTTGATGTTGATAACCATATCCCATTGTTGTTCGCTCATACGCATCATTAAGCCATCGCGAGTGATACCTGCATTGTTAACAAGTATATCTATTTTTCCGAAATCGTTAAGAATTTCTTCTACCACTTTGTGTGTATCGTCGAAATTCGCTGCATTAGAAGCGTAAGCTTTTACTTTTACACCAAATTTTGCAATCTCGGCTTCAGTAGCTTTAGCATTTTCATCTACAGCTAGATCTGTGAATGCAATATTAGCACCTTCTTGTGCAAATTTAAGAGCTATTGCTTTTCCAATTCCGCGAGCTGCACCTGTTACAACAGCAGTTTTACCTTCTAGTAATTTCATAATTTAAAATATCAATTAAAATTAATTTTGATTTTCTATATTTATTTTTTCTTTATTCCCTGAAATATGAGATAAGATATATTTTCTCTGTTCGATTCGCTTGCCGGATTCATCGGGTTTATCTGTCCACGTATATATGGAACTTCCAATCCTTTAAGTGCGTGATGGAGTATTTCTGCGGTGACATCAGTGCTTGGCATTTCGAAAGTTCCTTCTTCGACCCCTTTGTTCAATATGTCTTTGAGTATCTGTATCTCTTTTCTGTCGAATGACTTGCGCACATTTTGTACACGCCAGATATCTCTGAAGAAATCTGCTTTAAGTGTCCCGTTTCTTGCAACAACATTTTTAATGGTGTCGAATCGAGTAAAGAAGAAGAGGAGAAGTTTTTCGTCTGCCGGAAGATTTTTGTTGGCTACGTTTTGTAATGAATGGTACATCTGCTCCAGTTCGTTTTCGAGAACTGCCTGATATACTTCATTTTTATTGTTGAAGTATGTATATAATGTTCGACGCCCCTTATGAGAAGCAACGGCGATGTCATTCATCGTCGTATTTTCTACGCCCAGTCTCGCAAATAGTTGCCGGGCAACATCAATTAATGTATTTCGAGTTTTACTTATAGCCATAGATAAACAAAGATGCACATAATTCTGTTTAGTGTGCAAATTTAATATAAAAATATTGAAAACATAAGTTTCTAATCGTTTTTATAAAAAAATGTATAACTGGCTTGCTATAATTGAGTGGATGCAATAAAACGTTAACAACTATTTTATTTTTAGGAGGCGGATAACTCGCATTTTACAACGCACAATCTAAATAATTTTTATACTTTTGTGCTTTCTTAAGAGTAAAATATATAAAACGCAAAAGCAGTGGCTAATACAAAGTATATTTTTGTTACAGGAGGAGTTATTTCTTCCTTAGGCAAAGGCATTATTGCCTCTTCGTTAGGTAAGTTATTACAAGCAAGGGGTTATAAAGTTACTATCCAAAAATTAGATCCTTACATCAACATCGATCCCGGTACATTAAATCCATACGAACATGGAGAATGTTATGTAACAGTTGACGGTCATGAAGCAGACCTCGACTTGGGACATTACGAACGATTTCTTAATCAACCCACCCACAAGGATAATAATATCACCACGGGACGCATTTATCAGAACGTGATAAGTAAAGAACGTAAAGGTGATTATCTGGGGAAGACAGTTCAAATTGTACCTCATATTACAGATGAAATTAAGCGCAACATCAAAATGTTGGGCTCAAAATATAATTACGATTTTGTAATCACGGAGATTGGTGGTACAGTTGGTGATATCGAATCATTACCATTTATTGAAAGCGTACGTCAATTACGTTGGGAACTAGGAAAGAATTGTCTTTGTGTACACCTTACTTATGTGCCATATATTGCTGCTGCAAAGGAAGTAAAGACAAAGCCGACTCAGCATTCAGTAAAAGAACTTCAATCGGAAGGTATTCAGCCTGATATGTTAGTGCTACGAACCGAGCATCCATTGAATAAAGAGATACTTCGCAAGGTTGCTTTGTTCTGTAACGTTGAGGTTGATGCCGTAATGCAATCGGTAGACGTTCCTACTATTTATGAAGTTCCATTGAAGATGCAAGAGCAAAAAATGGATGAAATAATACTTCGTAAATTTGGAATGGAAATTGGCGAAAAACCGGAAATGAAACCTTGGCGTGATTTCTTGGACAAAAAGAAACAAGCAAAAGAAACTATACGTATTGGCTTAGTCGGCAAATACGTAGAACTGCCTGATGCCTATAAATCGATAAACGAATCACTATTGCAAGCTGCTATATATAGTGATCACAAACTAGACCTTCAATTTATCCAATCTGACAAACTGACAGATGAGAATGTGGAAAAAATGCTGTCATCTATGGATGGCTTGGTTATTGCTCCCGGATTTGGACAACGTGGTATCGAAGGTAAATTTGCTGCGATAAAATATGCGCGTGTAAATGATGTCCCTACATTTGGTATATGTTTAGGTATGCAATGCATGGTAATAGAATACGCTCGGAATGTATTAGGGCTAGAAGATGCTAATTCGACCGAAATGAATCCTAATAGTCCATTTAAAGTGATTGACTTGATGGAGGAACAAAAAAATATTACCAATATGGGCGGATCAATGCGTCTGGGTGCTTACAAATGTGCTCTGACAAAAGGATCCCTTGTATATAAGGCATATGGTAAGCCTATGGTAGAAGAGCGTCACCGTCATCGTTTCGAATTTAATAACGATTTCAAAGACGATTTTGAAAATAGCGGAATGAAGAGTACAGGAATTAACCCTGAAACAGGCTTAGTGGAAGTGGTAGAAGTGCCAACGAAAAAATGGTTTTTGGGTGTGCAATTTCATCCTGAATACAACAGTACCGTTTTATCCCCTAATCCTTTGTTCATTAGCTTTATAAAAGCTGTGGTCGCAAATAAAAAGAAGTGATAAACAAAGAATATATTATAAACAGAAACTAGTAAATGGATAAGAATACGATTATAGGGTTTGCCCTTATCGCTGCTGTCCTTATAGGATTTTCAGTGTTGAGCAAGCCATCGGCAGAGGAGCTTGCAAAAGAAAGAGAACAAATTCGTCGTGATTCAATAGAATACGCACAAACAACGCGCGATGCCGAGCAACGGAATGCGTCGTCATCTAACAGTGTTAAAGCAAAAGATAAGGGTGCTGATGATTTTTTTGCAGTTACAGCTCCTGTTCAAAATGATTCAGTAGCGGTTGCTGCCAATGTTGATTCATTGAATACTGTAGTTGATACTACCTTAGTAGAACAAATTATAACTTTAGAGAATGAGAAGGTGAAAGTAAGCTTCTCAACTAAAGGTGGGCAGATGGTTAAAGCTCAATTAAAAGGCTATAATCGTTTTGACAATGATTCACTATACCTATTTAATCAGGATTCGAATCTGGACTTATTACTTACTAACAAGAACGGTAAGGTATTGAGAACGGGTGACCTTATATTTACACCTGTTCCTGCAAAAGATAAGGAATCGTTGATAATGCGTTATGCATATGCTGACGACCAATATATTGACTTCATATACATGCTTTCCGAAGATGATTATATGATGAAATATGATATAAATGTAGTCGGGTTGCAACCTATGTTAGCCAGAGAAAAAGCTGACCTATTCGAACTACGCTGGTCTCAAAAAATGCGTAGACAAGAAAAAAGTTTAAAGAACGAGCAACGTTATTCGCATATTTATTACAAATATATGGCTAGCGATGTTGAGGAACTAAGTGCCGATAAGAATGAGTCTAAGGAGGTTAAAGAGCCAACAAAATGGATTGCATTTAAAAATCAGTTTTTCGCCTCAATCCTTATTGCCGATGACCGAATTGAAGTTGCACAGCTTGATTCTAAGGTATTAGCATCAGAAGACTACTTGAAAGCCTGCGAAGCAGTATTATATGTTCCTGCAACTGTAGATATTAATGCGGGTACAATGCATGCGGGATTTTCCTACTACTTAGGGCCAATGTCGTACTCTCATCTTAAGGAATACGATGCCAATATAAAAGATGTTAATCAACAGTTAGACTTGGATAAATTAGTTCCACTAGGATGGGCGTTGTTCCGTTGGGTAAATCAATATTTTGTTATTCCATTGTTTAATATGTTGAAATCAACAGGTTTGTCGATGGGTATTGTGATATTGTTACTAACATTGATCGTAAAATTGATTATTTCACCTCTGACATACAAATCGTTTATGTCTTCTGCTAAAATGCGAGTTTTACGACCGCAGGTAGAGGAATTGAATGCTAAATATCCTAAGCCGGAACAGGCAACTGAAAAACAACAAGCTGTAATGGCTTTATATAGTAGGGCAGGGGCAAACCCGATGAGTGGATGTATCCCTATGTTGCTGCAAATGCCTATTTTGATTGCCTTATTCCAGTTCTTCCCGAATGCGATTGAGTTGCGTCATCAAAGTTTCCTTTGGGCACCCGATCTTTCGACTTATGATGCAATTATAGAATGGTCTAATCCTATTTGGATTATAGGTAACCATATCAGTTTGTTCTGTATACTGATGACTATAACTAACATTGTGTATACGAAGTTCAATATGGAGGCAACGAATACCGGACAGCAACAAATGCCGGGTATGAAATGGATGATGTATTTGATGCCGATAGTATTCTTCTTTGTACTTAACGATTATCCTTCAGGATTGACATACTATTACTTCATATCATTGTTGATTACTATATTGTTGACTCTAGCTTTCCGTTTCGCTATAAATGAAGATAAGGTATTAGCTAAGTTGGAAGCAAATAAAGCTAAGCCTAAAAAGAAATCGGGTTTTATGGCTCGTCTTGAAGAGGCACAACGTCTGCAACAGCAACAAGCGAAGGGAAATGCTAAAAAAGGAGCTGCTAATAAGAAAAAGAAATAATATTCTACGCCAATAAAAATATTGAAATGTATTTTTCTATATTGTTAAATAAGTTTTCTGACTTTATAAGAAAAATATTATATTTTCTTGATGATATAACTACTAGCTTTACTAGGGATAAAAAGAGAATTGTTCTCTTTTTATCCCTAGTGGCTTTTATATTCGGATGTGGTGCATTGATACTCAATCTCAAAACACCAATGGTGCTGGATGACTTTGCTTATTCATCGGCAGTGAGGTATAATACAGGTTTTTTACAAACAGTTCTGGATATAGTCGATTTTCAATATAATCACTATTTCGGGTGGGGTGGAAGAACTATTGCTCATGTAATAGCTCAACTGTTGTTATGGGTCAATCCTTTAATAGCCGATGTTCTAAATTCGCTGGCCTACGTATTATATGCATTTCTTATTTACTATCATATTATAGGCCGTGGTAAACATAGTATTGGATTATTGGTTCTAGTGAACAGTCTTGTTTGGATAGTTCAGCCTAATATAGGGGAAACACTCCTTTGGCTGACAGGAAGTGCTAATTATTTATGGTGTACAGTTATAATTCTCCTCTTTTTGCTTTTCTATCGTTTGTACAATAACAATGGTGCTAGATATACTTTCCCTAAATGTATCGGTATATTTATTCTAGGTATTATTACTGGTTGGACGAATGAGAATACAGTAACAGGTTTAATTATAATAGTTATTTTGTTTATTCTATATTACAAAGCAAATAGGTGGAAAATACCTCTGTGGAGTATAATCGGACTAATAGGATTGGTTATAGGGTATATAATATTGATAAAAGCTCCCGGTAATATAGTCCGTTCCACTACCATTGGAGACGAATTTCCAGTGCCTTTGTCGAGGGTTATGCTCAACTTTATAGCATATACGAAAGAAACGGTAAAAACATTAGGTTCTCTGAATTTATTGGGATTAATATGTCTTATCTTATTATTAAGTAATTCTCAAGACAAAGTGCTTAATAAGAAGATTGTATTTTTATATTTGACATATTTAATTGGGGCACTTGTTAGTGTTTATGTGATGATTTTTTCTCCGCAGTTTCCACCACGTGCTTGGTTTGGTTTAGTGACATTCAATATTATATCTTTAGGGATTATTTTTAATAGCTTAAATAGCCAGATAGTTGTATTGAGACGGATTAAACAATCTGTAGTTCTATTTTCTGTATTATTGTTTACAGCACTTTATATTGAAGGCTTTTTCGATGTGAATAGAATCAATAATATCTGGAATGAGAGAAAAGAAATTATCGAAAAGAATAGTGCATCTCAGACACCCTGTATATTTGAAAATCTGGAAAGCCGATCAAAATTCGGTACAAGCGATACCGAATTCTTGGCACCTGCCATATCGGCATATTATGAAACTCCTATAGATATAGTATATTGAACACTGATAAAGATATAATAAAGAGACTATCCGATAATACAAAAATCGAAATAGCCTCTTTACCTTTTTAACTAATCACAAACGCTATATTTTATTCCCAGCCCCGAGTTGTTTGTTTTAGTAAAGGATTAGAACTCAAAGCACGAGAAGGTATTGGAAATATTTCATAATCTTTGTCTGTTTTATCTATACCCTTGTCCCACCAAGCATCACTAAAACGTTCCCAACGAACCAGGTCGGTTCGTCTATGGCGTTCGCCAAGGAATTCGCGTCCTAACTCATCAATAAATTCCTGATCTGTTAGTTTCGATAAATTAGTAACATAGCTGTATTTCGACCATTCGCTGTCGGGATAGTTACGCTTGCGGACAGCGTCCAGGAGTTTTGCTGCTCCTGCTTTATCACCTGCCCTATATTTACATTCAGCTAATGAATAATATATTTCAGCTAATCTGATTTCAGCAATAGAGTTATTCATATACTTGCCTGCGGTAAGAGATAGTGGCCCGAATTTAGCTAAGCGTACCCCTGAATTCTCTTCGCCGGTAGTAACATGTGAACCTTCGCTCCATCTTCCATCTGGCTTTTCCGAAAAACGCCCTACTTGATCAACGAATACCAGTTGTTGCCCGGTCCATTCTTCGGCACCTGCTACGGGTTTCGATTTGTCATATCCAAATCCATTTGTATGGTCGAATTCGTATTGAGGTCCGATTAAGAAGAAACCTTTAGTATTTCCGTCCTTGTCTATAATCTCATAATTCTGTTTACGATAGTCTCCATCTGCAAATTTTTCGTATGGTTTTCCCAATGTATAGTCATATATATTACCGTCAAGATCTCTGGATGGAGCAAGATGAACACCATTCCATGTTCCTCTGGATTGTGTATCCATTATATACTGGGTCTTATAGTGGTGAAAAGCATCATATAGCCAGCCTGCATCATATATGTTATTAGCATGCGGCCATTCGAAAATATTTTCGGGTGATCTTCTTCCATTATAGAACGATTGAAATGGGCCTCGGTAATCTGTATCAATTGTATAGGCTCCATATTTGCCATCAATAATTTCCTGAGCCATTGTAGCACAATCACTGTAACGATCAATCCCTATCCATACCTTGGCATTCAGATACATTCTTACTAATAACGATGCTGCACTGGCTTGGCCAAATCGACCGATAGCCGGTTCTTTACTTAGAGTAGGTAAAATTTCTTTGATTTCGTTTTCCATGTATGTAAAGACCTCTTGAGGAGATGATTGCCCCTTGATGGTCAGATTGTCTTCACTGATGGGTACATGTCTGAAAAAATCGATTAGGAATGTATAGTACCAAACCCGTAAAGCTCTCAGTTCCGCAGAATATGCTGCAATTTCCTGATCGGTTACCCCAATTGCATTAAAATCGAATGTTTTGAAGTCATTCAAAGTGTTATTGATATAGCCTATACCTTGGTATGGACCTGTCCAGCTTCCATATATCTGACCTTGAAGGTTATCCCATGTATGACTATGTAGACGCACCCATTGTCCGTCGTCCCATCCATGCTTACCTTTCTGTGTCCAAACAAATTGATCGGCTGTAAGCTCTTGCAGATACCAGCGATCACCATCCCATCCACACCAATGGCCATGTTCGTAAGGACGCATAACGGCAGCATTAACGGAGTTCTTGTCCGTATAATATTTGTCTGTAGGAATTACGCTAAATGCTTCTTCAGTCAAATCTGTACATGACGGCATTAGTACAACCGACACTAAAAACAGATATAATATTTTTATTTTTTTCATACTATTATTAGTTTAAGGCGATTAATAACTTATCTGAACACCAAAAGAGAAGTTTCGGGCAATCGGATATACATCCAACGAGCTTATTCCCGGCCATAGACCGGCAGTAGGAACAGTGGTAGGATCGAGTCCGCTATATTTAGTAATTGTAAATACATTTCTTACTGTACCATAAAGTCTCAGATTAGATATAAATTTAGATTTAATTTTAGGTGTCCATCCGAGAGAGATATTATCTAGTTTGAAATAACTTCCATCTTCGAGAAAATAATCACATATTACTTTTCCTCCTTTTATGTGTGCGTTATCATTATAGGCAGATTGTAATAGATTCACTTCCGGTTCGGCAACTAAACCGTAATACATCTGATAAGTATTCAGTATTTGAAAACCGAATTTACCGCGGAAAAAGAAATTAAGATCAAACTCTTTGTATGCAAGTGAATGAGACCATGCTAGTTCATAATCGGGCGATCCATTACCAAGATACGCTTTATCCGAATCTTTGGCTTGTTCTGCTAATACGGTGTTACCACTTTTCTTGCCCCCTTCATATATTAGAATCTTGCCATCGGCATCTACACCTGCATATCTATATCCATAGAATGAACCTATTTCTTTTCCATCAGCAAGACGTTGGGGGGCACCCGGATTTCCCGGTGAAGGAAGTCCCTCGCTATCAACATATCCTTTGGTAAATGTTCCGCTGGAGAAGGATTTGATTTTAGAATTGATGTATGAAGCTGTAAGGGCGGTTGAATATGAGAAATCTTTTGTTTTAACGGCATTCCAGTTCAATTGTAATTCAATTCCCTTGTCGCGTGTGGTCCCCACATTTGTTACTAGAGTTGAATATATATAAGGTGGTACAGGGGATGTATAGTCTCCGATGACATCTTGACCATCTCTGATAAAGACATCAATGCTACCACTTAATTTTGAATTGAATAGTGTGTAATCCAGACCTAAGTTATAGGATATTTGTTTCTCCCATTTCAGATTGGCATTCGGATTATTACCGGGGCCATATACTTGTATCCATTTACCATCGACATAAGAATATGATGCAGGAGAATATTTCGATAAAGCTATATATTTATCAAATCCCGAACGACCGGTCTGTCCATAGGAAAAGCGAACTTTCAAGTCGTCGACAAATGTAGTATTCTCAAAGACAGGCAATCTCGAAAAACGCCACGCAGCAGATGCGGCCGGGAAATATCCCCATTTATTATCAGTGCCGAATTTGGAATTACCCTCGTATCGGAGAGATGCGGTAACAAGAAACTGATTATCGAAGTTGTAATTAACACGACCTAGAAAAGCAGTTGTTTTTTCTTTGTCTTTTTCAGATTCCATACCTAGTCGTCCGGCAATCTTGTTCCATGCTCCTGCTTGCAGTTGATTGTATGTAAAAGCATCGCTAGGGAAGTCGGCATTTTCGGCAATAAGTTTTTCACGATTAAATTCTTGGTAAGAATATCCTCCCATAATTTTGAAATCATGTTGGTTAACTTTGAAAGCATAGTTCGCTATCCACTCTAAAGTCCAGTCTACCCAACTTTCATGTTCGAAACGCGCACGTCCTCCACGGTTATTATCAATAGATTCTTTATGATTCTTGGTGTAATATTCACGTTGCTTTTTGTTTATTCCCTGGCGGCCTAGCTGTAACTCCGTATTCAGATTTTTAGCAAGGTTCAGTTTTATATTGAAGTCTATAGTTGCGTATTCCCAACTGGCGCCCCTCTCTCTTTCTGTAAGCCATTTTATCGGATTATACTCGTCGTAGCGGCCTGTAAAATAGTTCATTTCATTTTTGTCTACTGTTGGGTTGAGTTTGACTGCCTGCTTAAATACGGCATAGTCCGTCCAGTCTTCCTCGGCAATACGATACGATACGTTTCCTCCTACTTCAAGCAAACCTTCCAGCGTTGTTTGTTTAAAGCTCGCTCTTAGCCCGTATTCCTCACGGTTTGTAGCTATATCCAACCCTTCTTTTGTCCGGTAATTGGCCGATATGCGAAATATAGAACTTTCGCTACCTCCTGCTAGTGATATATTGTGGTTCTGTCCGAAATTATTTTTATTAAGTAGTTCATTATACCAGTCTGTTCTGGCTCCCCAGTCTTTAGCTCTGCCTTTTGCGACAAATTCTTCTGCAGATAGTATTTCGGGGCGTTTAGCTACAGCATCATGTTCTATAAAACTGTCGTATGTAATCGATACTTTTCCGGCTTTTCCTTGTTTGGTTTGTACCAGAATTACCCCATTAGCGGCTCTTGAACCGTAGATAGCTGCCGCTGATCCATCCTTAAGAACGGTGATTGATTCTATATCCTGTTGAGCCAAATTTCGCAGGTCTCCTCCCGGCATCCCATCAATAACAATGAGTGGACTATTACCTGCTTTCATTGACGAAGCACCACGAATTTGAATGTCTGCATTTTTATTGGGATCGGCTGCAGCAGGATTAGAGATAGATAGACCTGCAACTTTTCCATCTATCATCTGCATAGGGCTATTTACCGCTCCCTGTAAAAAGTCCTTGCTGCTAACACTTGTAACAGCAGTCGTCAGATCTTTTTTCACAGTACTACCATAACCTACAACTATTACTTCGTCGAGAATTCTACTGTCTTCTTTTAATATTATATCGAACGTCGATTTACCGTTTACCGGCATTTCTTGCGCAATGTAACCTACGAACGATATTTGTATAGTTCCTCGGTTATTAACACTTAGACTGAAATTCCCTTCTACATCAGTCATCGTTCCGTTAGTTGTTCCTTTCTCTGTAACATTAGCCCCAATAAGAGGTACTCCTGTTTCATCTTTAATAATACCTGAAATATTTATTTTTTGGTTTTGCGCATATAGGTTAACTGATCCCGCTAGTAGAAATAATATGAGACATACTTTTCCCAAGCAGTTTTTGCGCATATGAAATAAGTGTTTTTTCATTTCCATATTTTATTGTGTTTTTCGATTGAGATTAAATTAGATTTAATTAAAACAATGAGATTGGATTAGAATCTGTCGATTTCAAACCTGCACTATCGTAATACGAATAGTAGCAGCTTCTTTTTTACATGATAGAAATAGATTTAGGTTGTGGTTCGATTAACATATAGAATGATGATCCATACGATTGGGAGGAATTTTAAGGCAACAGGAAAAACCCAAATAACATATGATGCTATTTGAGGTATATATTGTCTTACCAATAAAACTTTTGTGAAAAATTGCTTCGTGAAGCGAAATTCTTATATTATACGTGCGTGTGTTTGTGTACTCTCTCTCTCTCTCTCTCTCTCTCTCTCTCTCTCTCTCTCTCTCTCTCTCTCTCTCTCTCTCTAATAAAACATAGCTAATCTCCAAATTTTCAGATGGAAAAAAGAGGTTTGATACTAGATTATTTGTGAGGTTAACTGTCATTCTGTTTATTAAAATTAAATCAATATGATAAGAAAAAGTGTTTGAATGATTCCAAAGGTAACAACATTTTCTTTATAATTGCAAAATATATGTTAAATTTAATATTCTGTTATTTTATTTTAATAAGACGATTTGTTTTATTCTCTATTTGTGGATGGGTGCGGGTATGGGTCTGAATTTATAGATAAGTATTTAGTTCTGATATGATATTTTTTATATAATTGCGATTCATTTCTTCTGGTTTTAATATATCATTGTTCCATGTGATAAGATCAATATCTATTATGACCTTACCCTTTTTTTTATCATCGGGTGTTCTACCCATCTTAATTTCTAATGATTTTAATAAAGATGAAACTTCGTCCTTTGTTTTGTCGGTAGATACAACAGCCAACTGATTAATAAAATCAGTTTTATAGTTTGTTCCATAAGGTGCAGTTATGCACGTTTTAGAATAAATAATTTTACTAAATATTTCTTTTAGTAAAAGCTGGCAGGAGACTATAATAATCTCTTTATTTTCGTTAGACCCGATAGAAATAAGTGCTTTATTCATAACGGATGCAAATATACACCCCATTTTTGAAATAGGACTAATCTTGGTTTAATTCTTAGTGCTCTTATACTAATTTGTTTTCTGTTTTATTTCAGAGGAATAACCATATTCCAAGTTCGATCGAATTGCCACTGTTGAGAACCTTCACCGGTGGCAGCGAATAAATGAGTTGGTTTCCCATTCTCAATTAATAAAAACGGGCGTTCAAAATTTGCCTGAAGGGTAGTCTGTCCATTATCCCATCTTACTGTTCGCGAGTATGCTTTCACAGGAGACGACAGTTTCCAGTTTATCCCGTTTGCTGATGTGGCATGTACGCCACCACCTTCTTCTCCACAGATGTGACCGAAGCGGTCTTTCATTATCAGTTCGTAGCCTTTTCCATTATACCATACAAAAGGGTCTTCCACATCATTGTCGTTATTTGCAGCAGTGTCGAATCTAAATATCGGATTATCGGAAAGTCGTTTGTATTCGCCATACGGTTCCGATGCTTCTGCAACCCCTAGTAATAAAGGTGGTGCGGAATTTATAGGTGATGATTTATACATTAAAAGAATCTTTCCTGTTTTTGGATTCACCACGGGTGATGGATTTGTTGTTATGGTCGCATCCCATTTACCGGGGCGTGGTTCTATGACAGGACTATTATATCTATTCCATGGGCCATAGAGCGATTTAGACCATGCCACACCTATGCGCTTATTCATCCATGCTCGTTCAAACCAGCTGTCTTCCCATGCTACACCTGCTTCTGGTACAGGAAAGTCGTATGTAGTACCAAAGTAATAAATATAATATAATCCTTTATAGAATATCACTCTCGGATTATGCGTTACCAATCCATCGAAATATCCGGCACCTCTTACAGGTAAGGCTACATCGGCAAATGTATACGGACCTTCGGGGGTATCTGATACTGCATGAGCCACTTGCGAATTGGTAACCCATGCTTGAAACCCTAAATCTTTAGCCCATCGGTCGGCAAACATGTGGTATTTACCATCTTCTCCTTTGATGACTGATGAACCCCATACCCAATAATCGGACATTGAAAATCCGCCACCTACCGGAGCCGGAAGCAATTTGTCTATAAATGCTTCGTGCGGAATTCTGTTGTTTGCAGCTAATGATAGTACAGAGGGTGTTATAATGCCGCACATGGCAGCTTTCAGGAAATTACGACGAGATATAGGCATAATTATGATTTATAATATTAATGATTGGTTCCTTCAAAGAGATCACGGTTGTCCCGTGAATCAACTGATTTCTTTTTGAAGTTATTAAAAGTATAGCTGAGAGTAAGCATAATTACGGGATATTGAGGACGTATATGCGTAACGGATTCCAGATTGGCTGTTCTGATATCGCTCTTATACCGGGCTGTATTGAATACATCCCTGAAAGAAAGGGTTGACAATAATTTACGTTGAAATAGCTGTTGACGGATAGCAAAATTCATAAACCAAAAAGAGTCAGAGCGCCCTTGAGTGGTAACCGAAGGACCTACAAAATTTCCATCGAATTGGATACGTGTATTTTTATGCACATCAATTAAATTATTGATTGTAATATCGTAGTTCGTACTGGTTTCATTTTTGCCATCCAGTTTAAATTTATTTTCAACTTTATAGTAGTATATATTTCCATTGATATTGATATTCCATTTGTTTGTAGCTTTAAGTTGTCCGTTTAATTCGATCCCCATAGAGCGATCGTTGCCAACATTGGCCATCGAGTCTAAAGTTACACCGGCTGAGTAGGGCACACGCAGACGTTCTATTTTGTCCTTTCGGTATCGATAAAACAAGCTCGATGATATGATGTGTTCATTAATGTTCTTCTTATAATTGAGCTCGTACGAATGGATATATTCGGGACGAATATCAGGATTACCGATTTCAGCCGTATAATAGTCTCGGTATGTAATGTATGGCTCCATGTAAAATAGCTGAGGCCGCGTGGTGCGATACGAATATGAAAAAATCAGCTTATGATTATTAGGTAAGTTATACCCTAAATGTACAGAAGGGAATACTTCGAAGCGATTGACTGTTCGGTTCGAACCTTCTATCGAACTACGTAATACCTGATGGGTATGTTCGCCTCTTAAGCCAAGTTGAAGATCGAATGCTTTATAGCTGTCTGAACCCATCGCGTATATGGAATGAATGCCGCGTTGGAAATAGAACGTATTATAGATATCGTCTCTCCAATAAAATTCTTTTTTCTCAGGATCCCAGAATTGCATGCTATAATCTCCATCCTCCAGATAAGAGAAGTATTGATAGCCTCCCTCGAATTTTCCGGTTTTGCTATAAGGTAGAATATAATCGGCATTTGCCTGTACAGTCCATCTGTGTTCGTCTTCCCATGCCCTATGTCCTTGCAACCGTTCGTTGTTCTTATCAAATAAGTCGCTTTGGAAATATTCCAATGCATCACCTTCGTATCTTAGAAGAAAGCTCCCCGATAGCTTATGACCATCTTCATTGAATCTATGATCAAATCCGGCATTACCTTGATAATATGTTGCGTGTAGATCGTAATAATCTCTACTGTTGGCGTCACCTGTTTCAAATATATTACCATTCTCCGATCGTACCTCTGTATAATCAAGATTCCCTTTGCGGGTCTTTTTGTTATATCCTATTTCCAGATCAAGATTTAGAGCTGTTTTTGGTAGTGAGTAGATCCAGCCGTTTCTGATAAAAGTATTGTATGTTATACTTTTACGAGGTCCTTTAGAATGAGATATCGTTGTGATGCCATCTACAATTGTTGTTTTATCCTGATCGAAGTGGCTTTTGCGAATAGGCTCATTCCAGCTTCCCGATAGAGACCATTGGAGATTTTTATTTTGTTTGGCGAGCATGAAGTCCAGACCATTAGATAAAGCCGTGCTTCCAAATACATTTACCATACCATTAAATCCCTGCTGATAATTTTTCTTCGTAATAATATTGATAATACCGACATCGCCACCTGTATCGTGTCGAGCCGAAGGATTTGTAATTATTTCTATATTTTCTATCATCCCTGCCGGTATCTGTTGTAGTGCTTGTGTACCGGATAGCATACTTATTTTCCCATTGACAAATACAGCAAATCCACTACTACCCCGAAATGTTACTTCGCCCTCTGCATCTATTCTTATCGATGGCGTGTTTTCGAGTATATCGACTGCAGACCCTCCAGCTCCCATCAGATTAGCTGATGCATCAATAATTCTTTTGTCCAGTTTGTATATGACTTGTCTTTTATCTGCTTCTACTACAACTTCCGATAATTCGTTTTCCAGAGGTTTTAACTCTACAACACCAAGGTCTAATATTGTAATTGCAGGTGTTAATGTGACAGGTGTTTTAGTATATATATCATAACCAACTACTCTGATCATCAGTGTATATTCGCCATCTTCTATATCAGACAATATGAATTGGCCATTTTCTTCTGAATATGCGTGTGCAATAGCGGTTGTTTTCCCTTTCTTCGAGAGTACAACATCGGCAAATTCGATAGGGGTATTTTTCCCTGATTCTATTAATCGTCCTTTAATTCTGGGACCGGATGATGCTAGAATAGATAAACTGACAAATAGCATGGATAATAAAGATCCAATACGTGCTTTTTTCATAAATGGTAATAGGTCGTAGTTAACATTTCAATTCCTAAACGGAGAATTCTACGAAAGGAATATTCTATAAAGGTAATTATATTTTATAAAACAGAGCATCAAGGCAAAGGATATAAATAAAATTGATATGTATCGAATAAGAATATTCAGATTGAAATAAAGCTATCTATTCTCTTGTTTTTTCTGGTCTGCTAAATTATAAATTCAAAAAATGGATAGTAAATATACATTTGTGGTTATCTCTATTTTTCAAATAAGAGTTATCTTTGTTTTATCTTTTTAATTAGGTAATTGATATGAAATTTATAGTAATCATTCCGGCAAGATATGCTTCTACTCGTTTTCCGGGAAAGCCATTGGCTGACATGGCGGGTAAGCCTATGATACAACGTGTCTACGAACAGGTGAAGAAAGCAACAGATGAGGTTTGGGTCGCTACAGACGATATTCGCATATTTGATGCAGTAGAGGCATTTGGCGGAAAAGCGGTAATGACATCTACAGAGCATCGTAGTGGTACCGATCGTATATATGAAGCTTATGCCAAGGTAGGAGAGGGTTTCGATGTGGTTATCAATGTACAGGGTGATGAGCCTTTTATACAACCACAGCAAATAGAAAGCCTTAAAGCCTGTTTCGATAGTAAAGATGTCGAATTGGCTACATTAGTTAAGCCTTTCAAAAAAGAAGATGGGTTTGATGCTTTATTTAATCCTAATTCGCCAAAAGTAACAATCAATAGCAATAATGAGGCAATTTATTTCAGCCGTTCCATTATTCCTTATATAAGAGATGTACATCATACCGAATGGTTGGATAAGCATACGTTTTATAAACATATCGGGATGTATGCCTATCGTTCGGATGTGTTGAAAGAAATTACACAATTGCCACCTTCTTCCCTCGAAAAAGCAGAATCGTTGGAGCAACTGCGCTGGATAGAAGCTGGTTATCGTATACGTGTTGGGTATACTTATGAAGAAACAATTGGAATAGATACTCCTGATGATTTATTCAACGCTTTGAAATTCATGTTGTTGTAACTTTGTGAGTTGTTTCATTTAATCTTAATATCAATTTTATCTATGACTGATGCGGATTTATTCTAAGTTAATTTCGTAAATTTGCAGATTAAACTATATTAATAATATCAAAACTTTCTGTTCTTTAGTTATTTATACTAAGGACATGGGTTAAAACAGACTATATGCAGAATAAGATACAATATAAAATGGGAGTTGATGTCGGGTCGACAACTGTAAAAATTGTAGTTTTAGATAGCGATTTACAAATAATCTACAAAACCTATCGCAGACATCAAGCTAACATTCAGCAGACTCTAATAGACGGCCTGCGTGAGGTTATCGAACAATTTTCTGATGCTACTTTTGGTGTGAATATAACCGGTTCGGCTGGTATGGGTATCGGAGAACGTGTTGGTATATCTTTCGTTCAGGAAGTTGTAGCTGCCGTAGAAGTTGTGAAAAATGCCTATGCAGATACACATACACTTGTCGATTTAGGAGGAGAGGATGCTAAAATGGTATTCTTTGCCGAAGGCAGACATCCTGATATTCGTATGAATGGTAGTTGTGCCGGTGGTACAGGTGCTTTTATCGATCAGATGGCTAGTCTGATGAATATATCAATAAACGAATTGGGCGAAAAAGCCTTGACTTTTGACAAGATTTATCCAATAGCATCCCGCTGCGGTGTTTTTGCCAAAACAGATGTTCAGAATCTTATAAGCCGCAATATTCCTGTTTCAGATATATCGGCATCCATATTGCACGCAGTTGCTTTACAGTCGGTTACTACTTTGGCACGTGGCTGCGAAATTACGCCTAAGATATTATGCATCGGCGGACCGCTGACTTTTATCCCGGCGCTGCGTGATGCATTTAAAAATACACTGAAATTAGCTGATTCAGATTTCATTGTACCTCAAAACGGAGAATTCTTTCCGGCATGGGGTGCTGCTCTGTATAAAGATGAGGAAGCGAATGTTTTCGATCTAAACGACTTAATAGAACGTCTATCAGTTGTTACAACTTCAAATCAAGGTGATGCTCTTGATCCTTTATTTAAAGATGAATTAGATTATATAGAATGGAGTGCCAATCGTAAGATTAAGCAACTCAAATTTAAGGATCTGGGTGAAGAAAAGGAAATAAATTGTTTCCTCGGTATCGATTCGGGTTCTACTACAACCAAGATTGTGGTAATGGATGCAGATACAAACATTATCTACAAGTTTTATGGTAATAACGAAGGTAATCCTCTTAAGAAAGTAATAGAAGGGGTATCTCTATTTTATAAAGAAGCGGAAGAAAAGGGTGTAAAAGTAAAATTCCTTTCTTCGGCAGCAACAGGCTATGGCGAAGATTTAATAAAATCGGCATTAGGCTTAGATTATGGTATCGTTGAGACTATCGCCCATCTTTCGGGTGCACAATATGTAAACCCCAATGTTTCGTTTGTATTGGATATTGGCGGTCAGGATATCAAATCGATATTTATCAATAACGGACTTATCTCGAACATAGAATTGAATGAAGCTTGTTCGGCAGGATGCGGATCTTTCTTACAGAACTTTGCATCGATGCTGAATATGCCATTATCTGAATTTGTGCGTGCGGCTTGTTTAGCTAAATATCCAAGCGATCTGGGTTCTCGCTGTACAGTATTTATGAACTCGAAAGTTAAACAATCGCTTCGTGAAAATGCAGGGAACGACGATATTGCGGCGGGATTAGCTTATTCGGTAGTTAAAAACTGCCTGTTCAAAGTACTTAAGATTTCTAATCTGAATATGTTAGGCGATCATATTGTTGTTCAAGGTGGTACTTTCCGCAACGATGCTGTGTATCGTGCTTTGGAAATGCTATCGGGAAAGACGGTAAGTTCGACAGATCATCCTGAGTTGATGGGTGCCGTAGGTGCTGCTCTTTATGGTCAGCGACTATGGGATAAGAAGCAAAACGAATCGTCATTTTTAGGAAAAGAGGCTTTGTTTGATGTTGCTACTATCAATAGCAGAGAGTTGACGTGTAAAGGCTGTACAAATGTTTGTTCGGTACTACGCTTCAAATTTGATAATGGGAATATCTGTTACGCCGGAAATAAATGCGAAAAGATTTTCTTCAACAAGAATATTGCACGTAAAGAAGGTTATAATGCTTTTGACAAGAAGAACGACATCTTATTCGATCGTCCTGTAAAAGCTGAAAATATAGAGCGAGGGCGTACTATTGGTATCCCTCGTGTGTTAAACATGTTCGACAATTACCCTTTCTGGCATACATTATTGTCAGAATGTGGTTACAATGTACGTTTGTCGCCCGAATCTACTTTTCCTCTTTATCAAAAAGGAGTAGGAGGGGTAATGTCGGACAATATCTGTTTCCCTGCTAAGTTGGTGCATGGGCATGTTCTGGCATTGATAGAACAAAAGGTAGATCGGATATTCTATCCGCTTGTGCCGAAAGAAGAGAATGAATTCGGTGGAGCTTCCAACTCGTTTAACTGCCCTGTAGTGAGTGGCTATCCCGATGTTATAAAAAGCTCGATCGATCCTCAGACAAAATATGATATAGCGTTTGATAATCCTGTTATTAATTTTAGTAGTGATAAGGCTTTATATAAAGGCTGTTTTAATTATATATCTGAATTAGGGGTCTCTAAATCGGTGTTCGATGCTGCTTACAAAAAGGCAGTCGTAGTGAAAGATGGGTTGAAACAGGAATTGCTAAGTTACCAACAAGAGTTATTAGATAAAGCCGTAGAGAGTGGCGAACTGGTATTTGTTGTGGCCGGACGTCCTTATCATGCAGACCCATTGATTCACCAAAAGGTAGGACAGATTTTATCCGATCTGGGTGTAATTGTATTGACTGATGATGTATTCCGCAAACCTGAGAGTAAGGGTTTCGGCAAACTGAACATCGTATCGCAATGGTCGTACCCCAACCGTGTAGTACAAGCTGCGATGGAAGTTGCTAAACTCCCTCAAAATGTACAACTGGTACAACTAAACTCATTCGGTTGTGGTCCCGACTCATTCTTTATGGACGAAACACGTGATATACTGAAAGCGGTAGGCAAAAATATTACAGTTCTTCGTATCGATGAGATTGCAAGTCCGGGTTCCATACGTTTGCGTCTTCGCTCGTTGGTAGAATCGCTCAATGCTACGAAATTTACATCGCAAATAGCTTCGGCTTCTTACGAAGCATATACTGTTCCTTATAAGAAATCAGACAAGTGTAAAACGATTCTGATTCCTTGGTTGGCTGACTTTTTATCACCATTTGCACCTGCATTGGGAGATTTACTTGGGTTGAAAGTTCAGAATTTACCAAAATCGAATAAAATATCTGCCGATTTGGGTCTGATGTATGGTAATAACGAAGTTTGCTACCCATCCACACTCATATTAGGCGATATAATAAATACGCTTCAATCGGGGCAGTACGATGTCAAAGATGTAGTACTGGCTATTACACAAACGGGCGGACAATGCCGTGCGACAAATTACATTGCTCAGATTAAATCAGGATTGTTTAATGCCGGATTTAATGACATACCTGTCATTGCTCTAAGTGCCGGAGAGACATATCAGAATGGAGAGAGTGAATTTTTCTTCGATTGGAAAAAGATTGCTAAAATCGCTATTCCTTTGGTTCTCTATGGCGATGGCTTACAGCAAATGCACGGTGCTATTTCGGTAAGAGAAAAGAAAGAAGGTTCGTCGCTGGGCGTATTCGATTTTTATATTGAGCGGGGTATCGATGCTGTAAGGGCAAATAATCCCAAAACATTGATGCGCCTGTTGAAAGAGGCTGTCGCCGACTTTAATAGTGTGCCTATCTTTGATAAAATATATTCTAAGGTTGGGCTTATAGGCGAGATATTTGTGAAGTATAACAATTATGCTCAATCGAATATAACCGAGTGGCTTCGATCGAAAGATGTAGAAGTATCTACTCCTCCCTTGTTGGATTTCCTGCTTCAATTCTTTGTCAATAGCAAGGTGAATGCAAAAATAGGATTGGAAGAACCTACTATTTTTGAGAAATCATTGAAACCGCTTATCTGGATGTATATAAATAGTAAAGTGAAGAAGTCGGAAAAAATTCTGAAGGATTTTAAATTCTATGAGGCATCCGAATCTATTTACTCTAAAGCAGAAGCGGCGGCAGAAGTCTTGAATTTATCTAACCAGTTTGGTGAAGGATGGCTCATACCCGGCGAGATAGCCCATTATGCGCGTAAAGGTGTGAATAAAGTGGTGTGTCTTCAACCGTTTGGCTGTATTGCCAATCACATTGTGGCTAAAGGAGTGGAAAAACGGATCAAAGAAATCTATCCGAATATGAATATCTTGTATCTCGATATAGATGGTGGTATTGCAGAGGTTAATTTACAAAACCGTTTGCATTTTATGATATAAAAGATTCTTATATATTGAATAAAAAAAGCGAGCTAATCTTATTTAGCTCGCTTTTTTATTATTAAACTTTCCGTTTATTATTCTGCAAATGGAATTTCAACAGTTTCAAGTTTTGCAACAGACATTCCGAAAGATTGATTTTGGTTTTTCTCACTACCAATTTCACCTTTAAATATAGTGTGTGTTGATCCTTCAATATCTCCGGTATAAATTGTTTTCATACCTAACATATTGCCATACATTGGGGCATCCATATACCATAAAACGATTGTAGCATCACTGGTTTGGCATATAGGTAAGTTCACAAATCCGGTGTTGGCTCTGAAATCGGCTACAGGTATAATTAGATCAAGACCGTAAGGATGGTGGTTATTATATGATTTTCTTGTTTTCAGATAAAATCCAGATGTCAATGGTGTTACCGAGAGCATGACATGAGTAGTTCCTGTAGGAAGATAACATTTAGCGGCATCCGTAACGTTAATATCTATCAAAGACCACATCGGTTTCAATACTATATCCACAGATATATTTGCTCCCGAATTGCTATCTATTGTGCATCCGATTGTTTCGAAAAAGATATTTGTATTATTTCTTAGTCCTGTTATACTACTATTATTATCACAATAGTCTGTGTTGAAATTTGAAGGAACTATGTGTGTATGATACGAAAGAGGTTGTCCAAGTACAGGCACATACGGTGCAGATAATACTGCTATGTTATATGTTCCGGCAGGCAGTTCTTCTGTTATTGTAATTCTGTTATTGTCAATATCTTCAGGGAGTATTCTTTGGCTTGTTAAAACACTGCCATCTGCTTTGTAGATAATATATTGGCAATAATTAGTAGTTGGGATAGTCTCACTGCCTGGATCAATAGATTTAAGAGGTGTCGATTCGGCTTTGAAACCTGAAATATTCAAGGTAACAGGGTAGCTTTTTTGATTTCCACCGCCGGGAACTAATTCATCTTCAGAATTACTGCTACATGATAAAAGCATTACTGCAGAAAAAAGAGAAAAAAATAGTTTTTTCATAAGTAGTTTTGTTTTTGTTAATAAAATAATTGTCTATATAGTTCACAAAAGTACTGTTTTTGTGTTTAAATTAATTAATTAATGTTTAAATTAAAGATTAATTAACAATTAAATTGTGTTTATGTCTATTTCAAATGTAATTTATTGATTAATCACTTGATTGAGTAATGATATTATTATAATTTATCCTTCTGGGTGTGTAGATTTTGCGAAAGGTATTATCTAAGGTCTTTAGGTTTCATATTTTACTTAGTATATCAATCGATTAAACAATTGGCATATTATTTTTTTTCCTACCTTTGTATTTCAAAAATAGAGATACTTAGTTATGTTAGATACAAAGCAACAATTTGAACATGTAATCGGCATTTGTCGCAGCCTTTTTGCGAAAAAACTAAAAGACTACGGTGCATCGTGGCGTATACTTCGTCCACAATCTGTTACAGATCAGATTCTGATAAAAGCTAAGCGTATAAGAAGTATCGAAGAAAAAGGAGTTAGTCTTATAGACGAGGGTATTATGCCCGAATTTATAGCTATCGTCAATTATGGTATCATTGGACTGATACAATTAGAATTAGGCTTTTCGGATACAGTAGATCTTAATGAAGAGCAAGTGCTTACTTTATATGATAAGCACATGACGCAAACTAAAGAATTGATGTTTGCTAAGAATCATGACTATGATGAGGCATGGCGTTCGATGCGTGTTAGCTCATATACAGATCTTATTCTAACAAAAATTTATCGTACAAAACAGATAGAAGAGAATAATGGGCATACTATCGTATCAGAAGGTGTTGATGCCAACTATATGGATATGATTAATTATTCACTATTTGGGCTTATTAAGCTTGAGTATCCCGACACTAAGGATTAACAGAATTATGTCTATGAGTAAAAAAGATATTGTAACAAAAGTCCTTGTAGAGGTTTCCCGCATTATAATTGGGGTTACATTCATTTTCTCCGGGTTTGTTAAAGCTGTAGACCCATTTGGTACAGCTTATAAAATAGAGGACTACTTGTCTTCATTCCATCTTTCTTCACTTTCATTTCTGGCATTACCCACATCTGCTTTTCTTTGCGCATTCGAATTTGCGATGGGAGCTTTTATGCTATTTGGTATTTATCGTCGTTGGAATTCGCGCTTGGTACTACTCACTATGTGCTTTATGACTCCACTTACTCTCTATTTGGCTATTGCTAATCCCGTAGAAGATTGTGGCTGTTTTGGAGATGCATTGATAATAACGAACTGGCAAACGTTCTTTAAGAATATAGTACTTCTGGCATGTGCTATATTTATAATATTTCATCGTGAGCGAATATCTAATTTTTTTACGGGTAAAACTTATTGGCTGGCTTTCTTATACATCCTTATTTTTATAAGCATATTTGTTTTCCGTAACTATTTATTCGACCCTATATTTGATTTTCGACCATACAAGATTGGCGCAAATATACCCGAACTGATGAGCGTTGATGAGGGTAAGGGTCACCAGGAAGAAATGATTTTGGTATATGCTAAAAATGGCGTGGAGGAAAAGTTTACTGACCAAAATGCTCCATGGAAAGATAGTACATGGACATATGTGAGGCTGGAGACGAAACTTATTTCGGAAGGCGAAATTCCGTTAATAAAAGACTTTACAATAAGTAGATTGTTTTTTAATCAGGGTAAAACAGAATTGGTAGACCAGTCGGATATAACAGCTGATGTGTTATCTGATAGTGACTATGTTTTTCTCATGATCTCTCCTTCCCTGACAGAAATGAATGAATCTTACCTTAGTAATTTTGAGGATGTAGAGAATTACGCCCACGATCATCAGTACAAATTTTACTGTCTAACGGCATCCGGTCCTGATGATATTATGATTTGGGCGAAGACAAACGTTATAGATTTTAATTTCTGTAATACAGACGAACGAACTCTGAAGACTATAATACGTTCTAATCCGGGATTGCTTTTATTGAAGAATGGCGTAATCATAAATAAATGGGCAGATATAAATGTTCCTGCCGAAGAAGATTTGACTGCACCTATAGATCAATTGTCCTATGGTCAGCCAATAAATACTAAAAATGAAGATAAAAAGAATTGGATTTATATAAGTGCCCTATTTGTATTACCTTTGTTGGGACTAAAGGGTATGGATCTGCTATTTTTCAGAAGAAGAAAAGAAAAAGAAGTGGATGAATCGCATGAAGATGAAATTAATTAATTTTTTACAATAAAATAATATTAAAATTATGAGAAAGAATATCGTTGCAGGAAACTGGAAAATGAATAAAAACCTTCAAGAAGGTGTTGCTTTTGCTAAAGATTTACAAGCTGCTCTAGCTGGAAAAACTATCAATTGCGATGTTGTTATCAGTACTCCTTTTATTCATTTGGCTAGCGTAGCTTCTGCTATTGATACTACAAAAATCGGTATTGCAGCTCAAAACTGTGCAGACAAAGCATCGGGTGCATATACAGGCGAAACATCGGCTGCTATGATTGCTTCTACAGGAGCTAAATATGTAATACTAGGCCATTCTGAACGTCGTGCTTATTATGGTGAGACAGATGCTATTTTGAAAGAAAAAGTTTTATTGGCTCTTGCAAATGGTCTTACTCCAATTTTTTGTATTGGCGAAACTAAAGAAGAAAGAGAAAGCAATGTACACTTCGATGTTGTTAAAAAACAAATCGTAGCAGCATTATTCGATCTTTCAGCCGATGAGTTTTCTAAAATCGTAATCGCATACGAACCTGTTTGGGCTATTGGTACCGGTTTAACAGCTACATCTGCTCAAGCACAAGAAATTCATGCATATATCCGTAAAACTATAGCTGATAAATACAGCCAGGAAGTTGCAGATAATACATCTATCCTTTATGGTGGTAGCGCTAATGGTGGTAATGCTAAAGAACTATTCAGCTGTCCTGATATCGATGGTGGATTGATTGGTGGCGCTTCTCTCGAAGTTGACAAATTTATCCCTGTTATTGAAGGATTCTAATTAAAAATATCAGATATTAATGTTGCGGGTATTTAATACATACCCGCTACGTTTTTATTATTTAGAGATAAATAACATGAAAAAAAATCTTTATATTTTCTTCGCCCTTTTCTTCTTATCGGGAATAGTTTTGGCTCAGAATGGTCAAAAAACTATTATTGATGATTTGAATACATCTAAGAGTGGACAAGGGAATGTTAAAGTATTACAGGATGAATCTATTCAGAAGTTAGTTGGCGTACATCATATTGCTATTGCCAGCACAAGTTCTGACAATAGCGGTAGCTTAGGTTCGTCTACAAACTTCGTGAGAGTCAGAGGTTTTAAAATTCAGGCTTATTCAGGTAACAACCAGAAGAGATCGAAGCAAGAGGCTGAATCAAAACAGGCTCAGATAAGAGCTGCTTATCCAGAACTGGAAACTGTAATTACATATAATGCTCCTGTTTGGCGTCTCCGTGTGGGGAATTTTCTAAGCAGAGAGGATGCGGAAGCAACTCTTAGCGAGATGAAAAAAACACTTCCATCTCTTGGACGCGAGTTATATGTAGTTCAGGATGTTGTAAAACGGCCCACAGAATAATCACAAAATTATTAGGATAGATTAAGTAAAGTACTTAATACGACTTTCCTGCTTTCAATCGTTTATTACGATATTGACTAGGAAAAGTAATAAATAGGTCTCCGACCTCAATAATCTTCATAAATGCAAGAAGAAAAAAATATAGACTTACTGGCGGTACATTATAAAAAAATCATAGATCTTTTAGGCGAAGATGCCAATCGTGAAGGTTTATTGGATACTCCGGTAAGAGTTGCAAAAGCAATGCAGTTTTTGACAAAAGGCTATAATGAAAGTCCTGAGGATATTTTGAGAAAAGCCTTATTCAAAGAAGACTATAGCCAGATGGTTATAGTAAAAGATATAGATTTCTACTCACTGTGCGAACATCATATGCTTCCGTTTTGGGGTAAGGCGCATATAGCTTACATTCCTAATGGTTATATAACAGGTTTGAGTAAAATTCCACGAGTAGTAGATGTTTTTGCCCGTCGTTTACAAGTGCAGGAACGTCTTACTTTGCAAATAAAAGAGTGTATACAAAATACCCTAAACCCTTTAGGAGTGATGGTTGTCATAGAAGCTCAGCATATGTGTATGCAGATGCGTGGTGTAGAAAAACAAAATTCAACAACTACAACATCCGATTTTACAGGTGTTTTTAATCAGGCTAAAACAAGAGAAGAATTTATTAATCTTATCCGATAATATTAAAGGCAAAATCGAGTTTTAGTTGAAACGAGGTGTCCGGATAAAGAGGTTTCCTCGTTTTTTGGTTTAATAAAAATTGCAATTGGGATGGAATTATTCGATGTACATACACATAAAAAGCCTTTAGCTGTAGCCAACGGCTATGAGATTAGGTATATATTGAATATATATCCAGAAGATTTCAAGAATGCAGAGAAGGATGTAGATAGTCTTTTTTCTTGTGGTGTACACCCCTGGTATTCTTTGAATACTGAATCTGATTTGCAACTTTTGACTGAAATTGCACAAGATAAGCGAGTCATTGCTATTGGTGAGGCTGGTTTAGATAAATTGCAAGGGCCAGATTTAGTTATTCAGACGGATGTGTTCCGTAGACAAATAGAGTTAGCTATGCGAACACATAAGCCCATAATAATACATTGCGTAAAAGCTTGGGACGAGTTAATTGCATTATATAAAGAATATACAACAACTATTCCTTGGATTATTCATGGGTATAGAGGAAAACCTGAGCAAGCTAAGCAATTGGCGGCTTTGGGATTTAAACTGTCGGTAGGAGAGATGTGTAGTGACGAAACAATAAAGAGTATCCCTTCTGATTCTCTATTCTGTGAGACAGATACATCAGTAATTTCTATATACGGAGTCTATCAAAGGGTAGCAGAAGTTTTGAATATAACTGTTGACAAATTGTCAACAATAATAGCGCATAATGTAAAATGCACTTTTAGGTAAAGTATATTTTATTAATTTTACGTGTTGTAAATAGAGATAAGACATGATTGATGCAAATGCACATATTTTATTGATCTATACAGGGGGGACAATCGGGATGGTTGAGAATCCGGGGACAGGCTCGCTTGAGTCCTTCGATTTCGATCACCTAAATAGTAACTTGCCTGAACTACAGAGATTTAAATTTCAGGTAGATCATATTGTTTTTTCTCCTGCAATAGACTCTTCGGAGATAACACCCGATCATTGGCGCAAGATGGTGAGAATCATTGAAGACAAATATGACGATTATGATGGATTTGTAATTCTCCATGGTACAGACACTATGTCGTATACCGCTTCTGCCCTAAGTTTTATGATAGAGAATCTGTCTAAACCTATTGTGTTAACAGGAGCCCAATTACCTATTGGTAAACTTCGTACGGATGCAAAAGAAAATTTAATAACAGCTCTTGAAATTGCTGCAGATAAAGATGCGATAGGTAATCCGATTGTGCCTGAGGTTTGCATATTCTTTCAGAACGATTTAATTAGAGGCAACAGATCGACCAAAGTAAATGCAGATAACTTTAACGCTTTTAAGTCATACAATTATCCTAATTTAGGGAAATCAGGAATTCAGATCAGATATGATCGTAAAGTCATATTGCAACCTAATTACGAAAAGAAAGTATATTTCCACTATCGTTTAGATGGGCGTATTGCAATACTGAAATTATTCCCCGGAATTGATCGCCAGACTGTCGAAACAATTTTAAATATTAAAGGAATAAAAGCCGTTATAATCGAGACTTACGGTTCCGGAAACGCTCCTTTATCAGCATGGTTTCTCGATTTGATACGGGAGACCGTAAAGCGAGGAGTAATTATTTTAAATATTACCCAATGTGAAATCGGCTGTGTTGATATGCAAATCTACGAAACCGGACAAGAATTATTGCGTGCTGGTGTTATCAGCGGTTATGACTCCACAATAGAGGCGGCCATAACAAAATTGATGTTCCTTATTGGTCATCACTACGGAAAAGAAGAAATCAAGGTAAGAATGAGAGTGCCTTTAGCAGGCGAAATAACCCGACCGGAAGATAGAGCGAATGAAAAAATATGATAATCTGCAAATATTAGCAGAGAAATCCAAGCCTGATTTTTTGCTTTTTTATAAAAAGAACAAAAAACGATTGGATAAAATGGATAATGTTGTCCATCAATTACATGATGAGGTATCATCTGCAATTGACTGTCTTTCATGTGCCAATTGTTGTAAATCGTTGGGTCCCGCTATTTACGATAAAGATATCGATCGTATAGCAAAAGCTTTGAGAATAAAACCTTCTGATGTTGTATCATCTTATTTGAGAATAGATGAAGATGGAGATTATGTTTTTAAAACTATGCCTTGTCCATTTTTAATGCCGGACAATTATTGTTCGATATATGAATCTCGACCAAAGGCTTGTCGGGAATATCCTCATACCGACAGGAAAAAGTTTAGCCAGATATATAAGCTAACAGTAAAAAATACGTCAACATGCCCCATCGCTTTCGAAGTGTTGACACAGCTAATAAGTAAGTAAAATAAATAATGAAAAAAGTATTTTTTTTGTTGATGCTATCAGTAGCAGTGAGCAATATTCTTTACTCTCAAGATAGTTTAAAATGTCATTTTGATTCTATTTCTCCATATAGACATAGCGAGGATTCTATTTCGCATTTATATTGTAATAAAGATTCCATTAAGCCCTCTTTTATACAGCATGGAACACAAGTGCTTGTTAGTTCCATTTTTGGTGAATCGAGAAAACTGAACAATGCAGATAGTATCATTAATCAATTGGACGCAATGCCATCTTTTGGTATATATAAAGATAACTATATAGTCGTGGGGACAGAACTGTTTCAGAAACCTACGGAATACAATTCAGATGCTAAATTTCAAGTTAGTATCCGACATCGATTAACGAATAGTACATTACCATTTAAGACTTATTTCTTTCTGACTTACACACAAAAGGCTTTTTGGGGTGTTTTTCAGGAATCATTCCCCTTTCAGGATCTTAATTTTAATCCTTCGCTTGGTTTGGGTAAAGCCCTTGTGTATAATAACAGGCTTTTAGGCCTTCTCTCTTTCCAATTCGAACATGAATCGAATGGGAAAGATGGTCTTGATTCTCGAAGCTGGAATAAAGTGACATTTGGAGCAACCTTCAATTTGGATGATCGCTGGACATTTCATTCTAAAGCATGGGTACCTATCGTAGACAGTGAAAATAATAAAGATATCGTTCATTATGCCGGATGGGGTCAAATGGGAATGGAATATTCGAGCGCTAAAAAGAAATATAATGCGAGCTGTGTTGTTGTAAAACGTGGGGGTGCCAATTTAAATGCCAATATTATACTCAATTTTTCGATTAGATTATTTAGTGATGATAATCAATACCTCTTCCTTGAGTATTATGATGGGTATGGTGAGTCTTTGTTATTTTACAATGAGTACCGACAAAGAATCCGTTTAGGTATCGTTATCAGACCTGATTTTCTTAATATGTATTGATTTCTGTATTTCCCAACACCTTTCATACTAGGTATTTAGATATTCTCCTCAAAAAAAATTCAAAATAAGTCATAAAAACATTTGGAGCATAACAAATAGTTTTCTACTTTTGCACCCGCTTCACCGCTGAACGCAGCGCCTGAAGTTGATAAAAAAAGAAGCGATCTTTGACTAAATGATAACAATAAACAATAAAAAGTAGTACAAGGGAATTATGTATTGATTCGTTCAATAC
>NZ_JAAKEL010000023.1 GCF_011039205.1 Dysgonomonas sp. ZJ279 | reverse complement strand
ATAAGACAATAAAATCGCAAGACGAGATTATCGCCTCAAAAGATAAGTTTATAGATCATTTAAGTAAATAGTATTTGACTAACGTAATTTTGTTTTAATTTCCTCTTTATATGTCGTCGTTTTTTTTGAGGCGCAAAAATAAAAAAAATTAATAACTTAAATCGTTTATTATTGAGTACTATATACACTCATTATAATTGTTTCATTTTAACATTCTGCTAACTAAATAATTAATCAATCAAAAAAATAGATTTTTTTTTAATATGATAGAGAGCTACACCCCTCAAACCGCCATAGACTATATTAAAAATACTTCGTTTATGTTCTCGCTTTGCGCTACTGTAAACGAAAAGAAGCGAATTAACGATCTACTATTAACAGACAAAGACAATATAAAGCCCTTTAGTAAGTTTTTTAAAGACGTTCGGTCAATAGACCCCGATTGTGAGCGTGAAACGATAGAGAGAGAATATATATACATTACACAATCGGCATTAACCGCCGAACGTTGGGCAGATTATATTAGAGACGGCGGCGACCGATATTATATTCAACTAAGAATCGGCGACCTCGAACACCTAAAGCCGTTACATGACATAACTTTGCCTATTGACGCCCCATTTTGGTGCGAGTTCCTACCGCCGAATGACTGGTACGACAATAGTACATTTGTACAAGTGCGTAAAAGCAAATACACGGTATCAGATAGCAAAGAAGCGTACAAACTAGCCAGCCAGCTAGTAGCACCCAACTTTCGCAAGACCTCGAAATAAGATATTAATACAACAAAAGCGGCAAATAAACATATACTGTTTACTTGCCGCTTTTCTTATGCCTTATAGGTCTTTTTATAAAGAGTGCGCATATTAATTAGACTTGATAAGATAGTTTTTCTAACAACTCACATAAAATCACAATCTAATATCTGTTTATCAGGTAATTAAACGTATTATTATTGTGCTGACATTTGGTGTTTTGGGGTCTTTTAAAGACATATTTATGCCATTACCCCCCTTTTTATGATCGTTTGTATATCCGTACACACAATTAAAAACCACGTTTTGACACCCCATTTGACGCACCATTTGACGCACCATTGAGAGAAAAAGCACTTTTTCGTCGATTGTTCAAACACCGTTAAAACGCTATTTTACCACTGTAAAAACACCGATTATTCACGATCATTAAAACACAAAAAGCACTCATAAATCAAAACTTAAACACCGAGACATAAAAAAAGAGGCACTAAGCCCCGCGTTTTCTTGCCCCACATGACAATCACATGCTATAAACATGACATTTGTATCATTCAAAATAAAATAGCCTTACACCCAAAATATAGCCGAAACCCTTTATTCATAAGGCTTTCAAGCTGCACACGAGCGCGCGGCGTTTTGTATTTTTCTTTTTAACCCCCATATATACTATTGCCTATATCATCTACTGTAATTTTTACTGCCGTTTCAAATGTTTTGGTAAAACTATATGAGCCTACAGACCGTTTACTTTTTCCTGATTTATAAAAAATGAGTTCACTATTAATAAGGCTTTCTCGTGCTTTAATAAGTGTTTTCTCTGTAATATTTAATGCAATAAATAATTCATTATTCGCTACACGAAATATCTCAGACCATCCTTCTTCATTACAGATACTTATCAATTCTTGATATAGAGCTTGCTCCGTAGCTGTTAAGCGAAATCGTCGCCGTATCTTTCTCATTTTAGCCGTGAGTGAATAACCATCCATTTATGTTTCTATTTGATTGTATTAAAAAAATTGCATAGAAAGTCCCTGTACATGAATTTTCATGCACCACTTTAACATATAAATAAATTATTGGATTAAAACAGAGAAAATATAAGTAAGAATAATTAACCCTTTGCTTTCTTAGCTTGAGTTTCTAATTCTTCTAAAACTTTGTCGGGATCGAACAAGACTACACGTCCGTTGTTAAAAAAACTTATGCGCCCACTATTTTTTATTTCTTGGGCTTTACTTGGAGAGATATTCAGAAATTTTGCGAGACCATGGATACCTCGAATAAATGTCTTTTTGGATTCTTTTCTCGTTTTTCCTTGTATTGCACTTTCAACTGCGGAATGTATAATTTCTCGCATCTCGTTTACATCTATAGGAGTGTAAATCGTTCCACCGATGTTTACTGTTGGTTGTTCTTTTGCATTCATTATAAACGGTTTTTAATTTATTAGATATTATTACGTTGTTTTCTGTTAGGCAAAGAACTACTTATACGAAGAGCAATACAAAAAATAAAGAGCAAAGTGCAAAATACCACTTTGTCCTTTACTTAGTCTGAAATAATGTCCTTATTATGGTATCTTTTCCCCTATTATTTCGTGCATTAGACACAAGGTAGCTTCTACGATTAGTATTTAGACTAACAATTCTTCCATTTAGTTCAACTTTATTTGATATTAGGTATATAATTTTTTTATTATCACTCCGTTGATATGGATTACTATCCTTACCTTCTAAAAGATATATCATAAACAAACATAAATCTAAAGAGGTTGGTTTCCCATCATAAGCTTTATTATACAGTCGGTCCTTAGATTCTCTTGTTAATATCCATCTAAAATACTCGTTATCATCAAAAGGAATCCCAGAATACAATTTAACCAACGTATTGGAATCACTACATTCAAATAACCTAGACTCTAATTTTTGATTATTATCATAAACAATTTTCAATTGATTGATTACAGCTTTTTCACTTAACATTTCTTCTTTAGCCATATTCTTTTCTGCCATTTTATTAGATATATTGTCAAATATATGCTCACCATTAGCTTCAAGAGAGACATTTTCAGTATCCTTTTCTATTGTAATATCTCTATTACTTTTCCAAATATCTACTATGAACCGAATATCTCTCAAAATTACTCCTTGTGCAGCAATTTTATAATTTTTGAAATACGTTGAATTTGTATTTCTGATGAACTTTTTTGTTGTAAAATAGTACATAATCATAATAATAGCTATGCTCCCCCCAATAAAAAAATAGATGGCAATAGAATAATTCAAAATATTTTGTGCAACACTAACACAAGATAAAAAGATAACTAAAATAAGAATAGAACAAAACACAAGAAAATAATTTCGTCTTTGACGATATACAATTTTTCTTAGACGAGAAGTATACAAACGATTATCAATTATTCTTTGGTGTGTTGAAAAAATATTACTATACCGAAGGTTATAGAGAAAAAATGGAATTAAAATATTGGCAGCAATAATACCTACCTGAAAGTAAACACCATACCCTTTCTCGCATAACACGTATATAAAATACCATGACATACACATTATTACGAATAAATCAACTAATAAAGAATATTTATCAAAAACACTGTTTTCTTTATTTCTATCTAACTCTTTTTTCATAATCAATCTAAATATTTATCTATTGCTTCCTGCCTTGTATTATCGTCAACCTCGTAATATCGATCAAATGCTTTAGAACCTTTCACATGCCCCGACATCGATGCAATAACACTATCCTTTACCTTCGAGTGAAGAATATGTATAAATGTTCTACGTGCCAAGTGAGAACTAGCTGCTTGCCATAGTGGAATTTGTTCCTTTTGCATTGTCAAAGCATTAAAACGTGTTACCATTCTATTTAATTCAACTCTCTGAAATAATTCTTTTATATATTGATTATACTTCTGATCAGAAATATATGGAAGCAACTTACCATCTGGGAAGTCGTATTTTTCTAATATTACCTTAGCCTTATTTGAGAGAGGAACTCTAGCCGGAACCCTATTTTCCGTTTTAGTCTTATTAGGATAATAAACTAAGGTATCATCAATTATATCATTCTTTGTAAAAGTCGTTAAATCTCCAACCCGACAACCTACAAAACATTGAAAACAAAAAATATCCCTAACTCTAGCCAATTTTTCATCTATTATCTCTTTATCATATAAATAATCCCGTTCCTCTTTAGTCATACAAATAGGAGCGCCGTATACCTCTCCTTTTAGTTGGAAAAAAGAATATGGATTTTCTTTTATTAAAGCTCCATTTTGAGACTGCATACACCATGATAGAAATGCTCTGAAACGTTTTAAAATACTAGATACAGAATTTTGTGATTTCTTGCGAGGAACTTTATTTTTTGGCAAATCTTCATATTCTTTTTTATCCGGGTTATCGTTTAGTAGAAAGTTTTCAAGATCAGAAAGTAGTTTAGGCGTTATAGTTTCAAAAGCCAATTTATACTTTGTTTGCTGTTCAAATCGTTCTAAATGGTTCCTCGTGCTTTTCAATTGTTTCTTACGGAGGTCAGAAACTTTATGAGTTGTTAAATACTCATCCCATTTATTCCAGAAGATTGTACTAGAAGTATTATTAACCTTCTCTTGACCAAGTTCTTTATTTAGATTTGATCGGAGATACTCATTATCAATGGAGATATTATTTGCGACAGCCTTAGTATAAATCTGTACGATCAAAGAACTGATTTCATCCAGTCGCCTATTTATTTGATTGTACTGAATACCATCCTTATTTGTTGTGTTTTTCTTGACTTGCTAAACCTTAATCTTTTCTCCGGAAGCATTAGTTATGAAATCAGTCCATTTACTAGCATCAATACGATAACCGGTAAAGAACATCAAACGCTTACCATTATAAGTGAAATCTAGGTTTATTGGCAAGTTTTTAGTGATTGGCTCTCCTGTTTCTTTGTCATTACGTTTCTCAAGCCTAAAATTTACATTGTATTTTAGTTTCATTTTATGAGTATTAAATAGCTCGAATTACTATCAAAGATACTAACACAATCTTGAAAAACCAAACAAAATGGGAAAGAACCACAAAAGGTTTATCTTCTAATAATCACTAACATATACCACTTAATGAAACAGATAAAAACCACTCAAAACCTAATCTGTGACTCTGGCGAGAATCGAACTCGCATCAAAGGAACCGGAATCCTCCATTTTATCCATTAAACTACAGAGCCATGATAGAAGGCACAAAAATATAAAATTATTCCGATTTTTACATCCTCTTATTCAAAACATATCGCTTCATAAATAATCTATTACCAAAAAGCAGTATATTTGAATCAACTTAACCTATAATTATTAAACTAATGGATGTAAAAATAGAGCAAAGTTGGAAAGATAGGCTCAACGATGAGTTCCAGAAAGACTATTTCGCAAAGCTAACCGATTTTGTAAGAAACGAGTATCGCACCAAACAGATATTCCCACCCGCTAAATTGATATTCAATGCATTCGACCATACCCCTTTCGATAATGTGAAAGTGGTAATACTCGGGCAAGACCCCTATCATAACGACGGGCAGGCACACGGGCTCTCATTCTCGGTAAACGACGGCATACAAACACCACCTTCGCTGGTCAATATATTCAAGGAGATAAATCGCGACTTAGGTATTCCCATTCCACGATCGGGAAACCTTACACGATGGGCTAATCAAGGAGTTCTCCTACTCAATGCCACACTCACCGTACAGGCACATATGGCAGCCTCGCATCAGAACAAGGGATGGGAAACATTTACCGATGCAGCCATACGCCATCTTGCCGAAGAACGGGAAAATCTGGTATTTATGCTATGGGGATCGTATGCACAGAAAAAAGCCGCATTCATCGATCCTTACAAACACCTCATACTTAAATCGGTACACCCCTCTCCCCTATCGGCTCACAGAGGATTTATCGGGAACAATCATTTCAGCGAAGCAAATAAATACCTCTCGGCAAAAGGCATCAGTCCCATAGAGTGGTAAGTTTGAACATAAAATATCGAAATTAAAAACAAATCACTAATAATTTAAATATATGGGATTTTTCAATAAACTAAGAGGAGAATTAATTGATATAATTGAATTTCTCGACAATACACAAAATACAATTGTCTATCGGTTCGAAAGACATAACAACGAAATAAAAAACAATGCTAAGCTCATAGTACGCGAGGGGCAAATGGCAGTCTTTATCAACGAAGGACAAATAGCCGATACATTCACACCCGGCACATATACCCTCAATACACAAAATCTACCTATCCTATCTACCCTTAAAGGCTGGAAATACGGATTCAACAGCCCATTCAAAGCCGAAGTATATTTCGTTAGCACAAAGAATTTCATCGACCAAAAATGGGGAACTAAAAACCCTTTAGTACTTTCAGACAGTAGATTCGGCATGATCGAAGTTCGTGCATTCGGTATCTACTCATTCAAGATAACAGATGCACCTACATTTATCCGCGAGATAGTAGGAACAAATATGTCGTTCACAACAAACCACATCAGCGAACAACTAAAAAGCATTATCGTAACACGCTTTTCGGATGCCACAGGAGAAGCGAATAAACCGATAGAAGAATATGCATCCAATCTGAACGAACTATCAGAAAGTATATTCGGATTCATGCACGACGACTTTGCCGCATACGGTATGGAAGTTACAAAATTCCTCATCGAAAATATCTCAATGCCCGAAGAGGTCAAAAAAGAAATATTCGAACTTAGCCGTCTCGACAAAATCGACCTGGATAAGCTGACAAAAATGAAAGCTGCCAAAGCAATGGAAGCCGCTGCCGAAAACCCTTCGGGAACAGCCGGAATGGGCATTGGTTTAGGCGCAGGAATGGCGATGGCAAACACAATGGCTCAATCGATGTCGACACAAAGCACTCAAAATACGCCCCCACCACCCCTACCGACAGACACGGCATACTATGTAGCTGTAGGCGGACAACAATCGGGACCGTTCAACAAAGAAGGGCTGAAAGAACTGGTGGCAAAACAGATATTAACCAAAGAAACACTGGTATGGAAACAAGGTATGACGGATTGGGCTGCCGCAGAAAGCCAATCTGATCTTCAACAATTGTGGGGACAAACACCTCCGCCATTACCAAAATAAGCCTCCCCAACCCCTCCCAAGGAGGGGCTCTTTGTATACTCTCTTTGTATTCCTCCCCTTGGGGGAGGTTAGGAGGGGCTTTCAGTTCGGGATGACAGAGAGAAGCAAATCATAACTCATCAACACTCCATATACTCTCTGCCCTCTCCCTTTGGGGAGGGGAGGTATAGAAGGGGTTAGAATTTAGGAGATATCTTAAAACAAAGCATGTCAGAAACAGACGAAAACATCAATATGAGCAATGCCACATTTCAATGCATGAATTGTGGAGCCTCGCTAAAATATAAACCGGGTACAACATTCCTGCATTGCGACTATTGCAATACAGATACCCCCATAGATATAAAGCCTGTGGAAGAAGTTGTAGAACTCGACTTCGAAAAATACGCAGGAGCCTATGAGGAGATAAACCTTAAAGCAACAAAAATTATAGGCTGCCGTAAATGTGGAGCGGAATCGACTTTCGACGAGAATACCAAATCGATTGCATGCCCCTATTGTAATACCCCACTTATAGAATCTGATGCACATGAAGAGCGACTCATACAAGCATCTTACATACTGCCCTTTCATATAGCAGACGACTGCGTAAACGAGCATTTGCACAAGTGGCTAAAATCATTATGGTTTGCACCAAACAAACTAAAGAGAAGAGCTATGCAAACCGATCAGCTGCAAGGACTTTATATCCCTTGCTGGACGTATGATGCTCAAACCGAAACCTCCTATACCGGAAAACGGGGAGATACCTATACCGTGACCGTAGGTAGCGGCAACAATAAGCGTACCGAAATCCGTACCCGCTGGACGTATTGCAGCGGTAATGTTTCTTTGTTCTTCGACGATATTATGGTATCGGCATCAAAACACATCAACCAAGCATTACTCGATCAGGTAAGCGGTGGAGGCGGATGGGATACAATAAATATGGTTGAAGCAGACAATCGCTTTCTCAGTGGGTTTTCGACCGAAAAATACACGACCAATCTGCGCGATGGCTTCAACACCGCCAAGAGGGTTATAAACGATAGGATAGACTCTAAAATAAGATATGATATTGGTGGCGACAAGCAGCAAATAGATTCTAAAGACACGAAAATCACCGATATTAAGTTCAAACTTATCCTTTTGCCTGTCTACATATCTTCTTATACTTACAAAAATAAACTATATAGTTTCTATATGAACGGACGAAACGGAAATATAACAGGAAGCAGGCCATATAGCACCATCAAAATTATACTGGCTATTATTGCGGGCTTACTTGCCATTGCAGGAATATATTATCTGTATACGCAACAATAAATAGTATTATCTCTAACAAAAAAGGCTATCGAAAATAAAATTCCGATAGCCTTTCATTATATAAATCAGCACCATTGATTGCATCAGCTTTGATTTCTCATACAACGTACCGAAAACATGTTATTTCGAGCGCCACCACTATAACTAACAGTAGAAAGAGCTGGGTCTAACGCACGTTTCCATGCATTGCTGGCACTATGGCTACTGCTCGACCAATAATGTGTTCCTGTACCAAAACCCTGAATACCTCCGTTGTTGGCAAAGCCGGACATAAAAATATTAAAACCACCCGCATTGGCGGCTTTACTCGTTCCCACAAGAGTCGTTCCGGTGGTAGTGCTTCGCATAGCTTGCCCATGGAAAGTACCCCGAGTAGCACTTGTATTAGTATAAGAAATAATACCACTTACACCAATAGTCGGTGTAGAACTAAATTTGATTGTATTAACAATAATTCCATTCTCCAGATTAGTCCACTCCCTGTCGCTAGGCAAATGCCAGCCTCTCGGGCAAACACCCTGAACCCGTGAACCTTCATTTAGCCCCCCTTCATTAGCAGTACTTACTTTGGAGTTGCTCGCAGCTGCCCATGTATATAATAATCCATGAGTGGTAGCATTAGCAGCAGCTGTACCCGGATATTGCCAATAAGTAGAAGTATAATTTGTACCTGTATTGGTTGTAGGCCCACTTAATGCCTGAACAATCGTTTCACCATTATCACGTTGGGTATCGTAAGTTCTTGCTCTCAGATTGTCTGCCATCCAGACACCATCTTCGAAAGCACCATAGACTGGAACTTGAAGAGTTCCACTAGTAACAAAATTTGGAGTATTGGGATCACAAGAATAGCTATCCTTAGTCTCATAAGTATCTATTCTTTTATTTATTGCGACGTAAAAACGGGTATAATTATAGATTTCGTTATCCCGAGAATCGGTATAAGTACCTAAATAACCTAACGGATATTGTCCCCTATCTTTACCAACAGGCCAATCGGTAGCAATGGCGGGATCGAGGAATGTAAATACATTAGTCCCTTGAGATATAAGTGTTGTCATAGTAGCCCATGTCGGATAGTCTACAATAGGTTCCCATTTAGCTCCATCCCAAACATGCGTACCCGGACATAAACGATCCTGAGCATTAGTAGTTATTGTGGTCACATTATAGACGACCAAGCCGGTATGTATTGCACTATTATCACCTTCTGTTCCATCTGCACAGGGCTGTAGTGAATTTCTATTAACGAGAGTTACACGAGGTAAAATTAACCCTTTATCAGAATTCCCGTTAGGATTCTCTTTCAAGTCGAGTAATGCACCTTTCATCGGTTCCGTATATGTACCGATCGTTACCTGAGCATTCAATTCTGCGGTTAAGGTTAAGAAACAGAAAAGAAACAATAAAAATAATTTCTTTATAAATACTGTTATCATACAATATTGTAGTTTTAATTATAGAACATTAGAATAAGCATTTTAAAATCAACAAGACACAAGCATGAAATTCCACTGTTCCAAAAAAAGACAGAACTAATCAGCATATTCTCGTTTGAATACGGCAATAATGCAGCCGTTGTATTCTGGTACCAATTGAGCATTATAATTGAGTATTTGGGGCGTCAAAAGTACTCATTAGTACGATATATACAAAACAATCAACCTTAAATATTGTTCATTTAAGCACTTGTAATACACCCGAATACATAAAAAACAAAATAAAAAAAGGTTGCCGAAAATAATCGACAACCTTTTTATGATATAATAGTATTAGTATCTCTCTATGAGACGCGTAGCGATTTACCCGGACGCAAAACTGTTTTAGTTGTAATACTGTTCAGCGCACAAATCTTGCTTACAGAAGTACCATGTTTTCGGGCTATAGCACCAAGCGTATCTCCTTTTGTTATTCGATGATAGCCAACCGATCCCGAAGCATATTTATTTGTAGTGGTCTTTTTAGAACGGGTTGTACCCGCAGCCAAAGTAGCAGCTCCACGTTTCGATGCTCTGGTCGGATAATCAAACGAATTTGATGTTATCATATATGTATCCCTATGACATACCTTATTATCAAAATCGACTATTTCGATCGGATTGATAGGCTTACCTAAAAATCTGAATTCGAAATGAAGATGAGATCCTGTCGAACGTCCTGTATTTCCACCTAAAGCGATAGGGTCGCCCGATTTTACTACATCGTCTTCCTCTACTAAGAATTTAGAAAGGTGACCATAAACAGTCTCCAACCCATTAGAATGGCGAAGTGCTATATAGTAGCCATATCCGCGTCTTTCGTATTGCTTTAGACGTACTTTTCCGTCGAATGCGGCATAAATAGTATCTCCTACCTGCACCTTAAGGTCGATACCGTAATGCATACGGCGGCGACGAGGTCCGAAGTTAGAAGTAGTATGCCCCATGGTCGGCATTGTGAAATTAGATAAATCTACCTTGAACGTGTCAGGCACATTATCTATCGCACGATATGCATTAACATAACGATTGTTCCACACACCACCATATAATTCTTCTGCCGGAATTTCATCTGCAGCTAAAACGCGCTCTTCCTGTACTTCTTTGAGTATAGAAAGATCGCGTTTTATCTTTATTCCATCAGCGTATAGATTGTTGTTTTGAACGATTTTACTGTGACGTTGTTTGTAGGTTAACTCGACTCTGCTGTCGTCTGCTTCTGCACTCTTCTGAGCAAAGCTGCTCATAGGTAATAGAAACATAGCTGCTATAGGTAAGACCTTTAAGCGCTTCAGATTTTGTTTCAATAATTTTGTACTTTTCTGCATAATTTCTTTATATCTCGTCATTGGCATACAAATATCCAAAGACGGATGGTTTATACTCAAATAATTCATTCTCGTTAAAAAAACGTTTCAGCTCTACCTCTGCGGATTCGGGAGAGTCTGATGCATGCACTATATTCTCTTGCGAGCTTATAGACATATCCCCTCTTATAGTACCCTGTTCGGCATTACGCCCATTGGTAGCTCCGGTCATAGCCCGTACAACTTTGATAGCCTCAAGGCCTTCCCAGCATTGTACAATTACGGGACTGGCTTCCATAGAATTCTTGATACGGTTAAAAAAAGGCTCGTCTTTAAGATGAGCATAATGTTCGTATAAAATGGCATCATCGAGTTGAACCATTTTCATTCCGGCCAAGCGTAATCCTTTTCTTTCGAAACGGGAAATAACCTCTCCTATTAGTGCTCTTTGAACACACGAAGGCTTTAGTATAACAAGGGTTTTCTCCATATTTTGTTTCGAAATAAGTATGTTCTTTTTTGGGTGATGGGCAAATATAGGGTAATTTTCAATGCATTACAACTTTAAACTTCTTAAAAAATGTCATACACGCACTCCGATTTGTATGTTGTACAACAGTTAACCCGATTAAAGCTGCTAATAACAAGGAAGATAAGGATGCGTCACAAACACCCAGCTTATTAACTAATTATAACACTCTCTAATAAAAAATAACCCGAAAGGTATTTTGGGCTTATTCGCTATTTTAACCAAAAAGCAACAATCGTAAAAACAGATATTGTCATCCTCTCTGTCATTCCGAAATGAAAGCCCCTCCTAACCTCCCCCAAGGGGAGGAATACAAAGAGAGTATACAAAGAGCCCCTCCTTGGGAGGGGTTGGGGAGGCTAGACAGCTCCCTCACTATGTTTCGGGATGACAGGAAAGAAAAGAGAAATAACAAAAATGGGTATAAGATTAATTCCTATACCCATTTTCATTATATATAATATGAATGATTATTCGTCAAACATTTTATCAAAATCGACAACTTCTTTGCCCGGCAATACCTGATTGAGCAACACGCCAATGATAGATGCAAGAGCCATGCCCTCGAGCGATAATAGCTTACCGATATGAATAGCTGCACCACCGATACCGATAACAAGAATAACCGAAGCGATGATAAGGTTGCGCTTCAAACTAAAGTCAACTTTATTTTCGACCAACATACGCAATCCACTCGATGCTATGATACCAAATAGCAGGATAGATACTCCACCCATTACCGGAGTAGGTATAGTAGCCAGCAAAACAGCTATTTTGCCACAAAACCCGAAAAGGATAGCGAAGATGGCCGCTCCTACAAACAGGTAGATACTGAATGCGCGCGTAATAGCCAACACGCCTATGTTCTCGCCGTAAGTAGTGCTGGGAGGTCCGCCGATACCGGCTGCAACCATAGTTGCAATACCGTCGCCCAACATAGAACGATCGAGACCCGGATCTTTTATAAGGTCTTTACTTACAACCTTACTCAACACCAATTGATGACCGATATGCTCTGCTATGGGCACAATGGCAACGGGAACCATCAATAAAAATATTTTCCACGAAAAAGTCGGAGTGTAATCTACGAAAGGGAATTCGAATGGTGGTACTTGGAACCAATTGGCTTCGATAACGGGTTGCAGATTGACCATTCCGATACAGAAAGCAAACAAATATCCTCCTACAATACCTACTAAAACGGGGATTACACTCAGAAAGCCTTTGGTAAATATGGCAGTAACAACTGTGATGGTAAGGGTAACCAGACCGACCAATACAAAATTGAGATCGTAGCCCAGCGGATTATCATCGGTAATCATACCACTATTGTAAGTCACCATCTTAATAGCAGTAACCGACAATCCCAAACCGATAACCATAATAACCGGACCGACCACGATAGGCGGTAACAGTTTCATCAGCCAACCTGTTCCGGCACGATTGATTATAAGTGCCACAACGGTATAGGTAAGCCCCACAAGGAAACTACCTACAAGGAAACTACCGGGTGCTAATTGCCCCGACATCGCAGCCTCCATCCCTTTGGCTGTGGTGATGGGTACAATAAAGGCAAAGGACGATCCCAGATAGGATGGCACTTTGCCTTGTGTGATTACGATAAAGATAAGTGTTCCGATACCACTCGATATTAAAGCTACTGCGGGACTCATACCCGTTAGGGCAGGAACAAGCACCGTTGCGCCAAACATAGCAAAGAGGTGCTGAATACTCAACAGTAACCACTGCAAGGGTTTAGGTTTATCTTGTATACCTAAGACGACTTTCTGATTTTCCATTTTTTTATATTTTGATGCAAAATAAACAATAATAATTGAGATTAAAGTTGTCTCCTCTTTTAATTTTAGTAACAGTGTTGCAAATAGATAGGCATAAATTTTAGATTAGAGTCTATCTGCCTCTGTCATCCCGAAACATAGTGAGGGATCTGTCTAGCCTCCCCAACCCCTCCCAAGGAGGGGCTCCTAATCCCCAAGAGGGATTTATTATCCGTCTTTGTCATCCCGATACGCAGTGAGGGATCTGTTGTCTCTCGGGTTTATCAGCCAATGGCTATTAGCTATCAGCCTATTTCATAATAGATCCCTCACTACGTTTCGGGATGACAAAGAGGGTTTCAGTTTCGGAATGACAGAGACGGATAAACTCATAATTTATCATTCATAATTATTTTATATATCCTCTAATTTTTCTAAACCTCATCGTTAAGACATATCTATTTTTAGTACCTTGCCTCTCACATTTGAGGAATAGAGAATAATAAAACACTATTATGACTGAAAAAGAAAAAGCGGCAAAAGGATTACTTTACGATGCCAATTACGACAAGGAAATAATAAAGGAACGGGAAAATGCAAAGGTGTTATTATACGAATATAACTTATTGCATCCGTCTAAACAGGATGAGAGAAAGACGCTATTGAAAAAGCTATTGAGCAAGACCGGTGAAAATTTCATATTCGAACCACCTTTCTATTGCGATTACGGTTTTAATATAGAGATAGGTGAAAACTTTTTTGCCAATATGAATTTTGTTATTCTCGACGGTGCAAAAGTTTGTATAGGCGACAATGTTTTTATTGCACCCAATGTAGGTATTTATACTGCGGGGCATCCTTTAGATGTGGAACAGCGAAACAAAGGATTGGAATATGCCTACCCTGTAACCATCGGCAACAATGTATGGATAGGGGCAGCAGTAACTATTTTGCCCGGTGTAACAATAGGCGACAATACGGTTATAGGTGCAGGAAGCGTTGTGACAAAAGACATTCCATCGAATGTTTTGGCAGTGGGCAATCCATGCAAAGTAATCCGCACGATAACGGATGAGGATAAGAATAAATATAAGTTATGAATACGCTATGTGTAACTCTCTCTGTCATTCCGAACTGAGAGCCCCTCCTAACCTCCCCCAAGGGGAGGAATACAAAGAGGCTATACAAAGAGCCCCTCCTTGGGAGGGGTTGGGGAGGCTACAAAAGGCTGCAATACAGAATTGTATTACAGTCTTTCATATTTTAGGAGATTAATTACAGATTCAAGTTACTGCCTTTCGGGTATTTGACGCTGTAACTTATAATATATTCTTTTGTCTCGCCGGCAGCAAATTCTTCTTCCCAAGTGATAACTCCAACATCTTCTTTGTTAGCAGTCCATGCAGTAGTTTCTTTCAAAAGCTCTACTTCTATATTCTTTTGAGTAGAGATCGGGTACTGATCTTTTACAACCATCTTGATTGTTTTATTCTGATTATTCTTAACAGTTATCTTGTATGTAAATATCTGTCTAGTATCATTACCCAAGAATTTAGTGCTACTGAAATCCTGCATTTTTTCACGTTTTACAGCCACTCGTTTTTCGGTTCCGAGAGTAAGCGCAAGCTTAGACAAGGTAGATGCAGCATTGATAAATGTTTCACCTACATAAGTACCATCGTAAGTGATGTTGGCTTTTCCGCTCAATAGTCCGAGTGTTTCCCAATTGGATATTTCAGCCAACAGATATGTCTCTGTGTCTAATTTAGGAGCAGAATAATATTTATAGTCGGCATTTGTCTCTTTAGTTTGCAGATCTATGCTTTGCTCTTTACCATTGCCCGGGATTGTATAAGCTATATCAATATTATACACACTACTCATATCGTTATCGGCTTGAGTAACATAATCGTCCATGCTGCTCTTGAGCGCCATTACATATACACCACCTGCTGCTTGCGCACCATATTGAGCTACTGCAACACCACCGTTTATAAAATCGCTGCTCTTTATCATCGCAGGATCGATAGAATTATAATAGTCGGCATCCACCGGAGAACCGTCTACATAATAGAGTGGTGTAAGCTGGCTTGGCATTTGTGTGTAATCATCTTTCGATACCTTCATCGCGCTCAACTCTGCAACAGGCAGCATATCATACGAATATGAATTTTGCATTGCCCTGTTTTTCGTACTGCCCATAGCTACCGCATAGTGCATATTTTCGAGAAACCATGCAGAAAACAAAGGCGCAATTTTGCCATTGCTCGGTGTGGCGGTAGATAGAGTTAATTTCACTTTTTCCCAGTCGAGACCGGTAGTTTGGCGAACCTTCGATTTCATCATCATCTTAATCGGCTTGTCGGTCGATGCTATATTTATATCGTAATATGGCACCCACGCCGCAGCAGATGTATAGTAGGTGATAGTAAAATTAGAAGAGATAGCAGCAGGCGCTGAGATAGTAAGCCGTAGAACACCCGATGTTTTATTATTTTTAAGCGACTCTTGATTGAATTGAGTTTCAACTCTTTTTATAGAAGCTTTTATTTCTTGTTCTATTTTTTGATTCGCTTTTTGTGTTTTTTCAAGTTCGAGCGATTTGGTTTTGTAATACTCCATCGTTTTCACCAATTCGTCTATACCTAAGCCTTTGTCCGAACCGGCTACATTTTTATCTGTTCCCTTTTGCAAAAGGTTTTTCAGATTTTCATTTATCGTTATATCAGTCTGAACTGCGCTCAGCTTTTCCCTGTACATGCTGATCGAGTCTTGCAGTTTTTTGGCAATTGGACTGAAGGCTTTATTGCCCGACATATAATCTACCGAATACTCATAAGAAGAAATTATCGCACCATTGGATGTTTTGATTTTCAGACTATTCTTATCTATATTAGGACTTAAGCCTTCTATCCATATTTCATTCTCTCCTTTAGCCAGTGCCGAGGTAGCCGAATGGTTTAATTCTGCACCTTGAAAAAAGACTGTTGCTTCATTCAATTTAGATGGCACAACCTTTTTGTCCTGAGCAAACACTTGTTGTGAAACACTTGCCAATAGCAGAGTAGCGACACATAATAGCTTTGTTTTCATAAAATATAATTTTAGTTTATTTCTTTTACCTGCAATATAGAATCAAACGAGGTGAGGATTTCATAAGTAGCCCACCATTTTTAACGTTTGTTATATTTCTGGTACTTTAAGTTTGCAATAAGGTTATTTAGCACTTTAGCCTCCACGCTGCTTAGCCTCCTCAACCCATCCCAAGGAGGGGCTTAATGCTCGCCTTTGTCATCCCGATACGCAGTGAGGGATCTATTGTCTCTTGGGTTTATCAACCAATAGCTATTAGCTTATTTCAGAACAGATCCCTCACTGCGTATCGGGATGACAAAGTGTGATTAACTCATAACTTATCATTCATAACTCATAACTATTCCAAACATCTTCTTTGCATTCCTCCCCTTGGGGGAGGTTAGGTGGGACTTTCAGTTCGGAATAACAGAATATTGAGAGAAAAGTCAATTGATTTTAACTCAACCGACTTATATCTTTTACTCCTTTCACTGTTCTCAGTTTCTTTATCAATCCGTTCAGAGCATCTGTATTGCTAAGTGTAACGGATATATTCCCCTGAAACAAGCCGTCGTTAGAATCGATACTGATGGAACGCATACTGATTCCGTTTTCTTTAGCAATAATAGAGGTCAGATTATTGATAATACCAATATCATCGTGTCCTATCACCCTCAGCGTAATCGTGTAATTAGAACCCGAGCGTCCCGACCAGCGAGCCGGAATAACCCGATACCCAAAACGTGTAAACATGTCGTGAGCATTAGGGCAGTTCTGGCGATGTATCTTAATACCTTGCGAAGATACAAAGCCGAATATATCGTCACCATAAATCGGATTACAGCATTTAGCCAGTTTGTATTCTACTCCTGTCAGATTATTGTCTATTACTAATTCTTCGTTCTTAGACGAAGTTTTCTCTGTTTCTGTTATCTGTGGAACATAGTTTTCGGCACTGATAGATTCATGCTTTTCGTGCAACTCATTCTCCTTGCGCTCCATCTCGGTGTACTGGTCGATGATGTTGTTTACATCGAGCGTCTCATCGGCTATCTTAACATAGAAGTCGGTAACGGTTTTGAATCCGAGTTTTTTAATAAGCCTCATCATGATAGATTCGTTGATCTCTATCTTTTTATTTTTGACACGGCGTTTGAGCAACTCTTTGGCTATTTCGACCTGTTTGTTCGACTCTTCTTTGAGACTTTGGCGAATCTTGTTTTTAGCCTTTGTGGTAGATACAAAACTAAGCCAGTCTTGTTTAGGCGTCTGGTTAGGCGAAGTTACAATTTCTATCTGATCACCATTTTTCAGCTTGTGACGTATCGAAACATTTTTTCCGTTCACTTTTCCCGATACACATGTCGACCCTATGCGGGAATGAATGGAAAAAGCAAAATCGAGAATAGTAGCTCCATGAGGCAGCTTGTGCAAATCGCCTTTGGGTGTGAAAACATATATCTCGTCGTCGTACAAATCGAGTTTGAAATCTTCGAGCTTTTCATTTGTATCCATGCTCTTATTCTCGAGCATCTCACGCAGATTTGTCAACCAATCATCTACACGCGATTGGCTTTTGAGACCTTTGTATTTCCAATGGGCAGCCAACCCTCGTTCGGCTATCTCGTCCATACGACGGGTACGGATTTGCACCTCTACCCAGCGCGACTGCGGCCCCATCACTGTGGTATGAAGCGATTCATAACCATTACTTTTGGGTATCGACAACCAGTCTTTCAATCTTTTAGGATTGGGCGTGTACAAGTCGGCGACGATAGAGTATATCTGCCAACATTCGGCCTTTTCTTTCTCCAAATCAGAAGTCAGAATGATACGTATTGCAAACAGATCGTAGATGGATTCGAAATCAATCTTCTGTTTCTTAAGTTTATTATTGATGGACGAGATAGATTTCACACGTCCTTTTATATCGTAATTGAGTCCTGTTTCTTTTAGCTTCTCGTCGATCGGAGCAATAAATTCTTCAATATATTTATCGCGGGCGGCTTTGCTTTCACTAATCTTTTGCAAAATATAGTCGTACGACTCACGATCTGTATATTTCAGATATAAGTCTTCGAACTCGGTCTTTATTTTATATAGTCCCAACTTATGGGCAAGAGGTGTATAGAGATAACATACCTCTATTATAAGTTTCATGCGAAACTGTTCTTCGTATTGTTCGGCAGTACGCATCAGGTACAGGCGGCTTGCTATCTTGATCAGGATAACACGCATATCTTCGGCAAAGGAGAGAAGTAGTTTGATGTAGTTTTCTGATGCCAGAGCCGACTGATTGGCATCAAGCGCATTCACTTTCATCAGTCCTTTTACAATTTCGGCAACATCTGTACCGAATGTCTTACCAACTTCTTCTATCGTAATTGTATGATGAGTAACAGGACGATACAAAACCATAGCCAAAATAGCTGCATTCTTAAGACCCAGTTCTTCAATCATAATAAAGATCGTATTGATGGTAAGGTCTGTAACACTACCTATTTTTTCGTCACGATTGTATATCCCGTCTGCCAGCGATTTTTTGATAACCGGGCGAAGATCTTGCATTTCTTTGGGCGAAAGATTGGCTTCCAACCCTGCCAATAGTTTCTTAAACCTTGGCGAATCCAATAAATCGTCGTTATATATAGGGGATCCTTTCTGTTCCATGCTGTGCAAAAATATATGAGCAGAAAAACTCAGTTTCTGATTTAAATATGTGATTGTAAAAATACTGTTTTTTCTTTAGTATAACATCGTTTGGTTGTGAGTTGTTGAGGCGATATCTAAAAATATCTTATTGACGTTCTGTCTGACAGATAGTTTACTCTATATCGGGATACCCCAATATTATATTTATCTCCATTCTAATAAAAATACTTTTGTCTGTTTTCAAATTATATTTTAACTTGCGTCCCTTATTAAAAAAAAACAAATAGGATTTTTCACAAACAACCTAAAGATAGCCATGATAAGAAAATGCTTGGACTCGGAAATAGAGATCATATACGAAATAATAAACGATGCCTCGATAGCATATCAAGATGTAATACCACCCGATAGATGGAAACAGCCATACATGGAAATGAACGAACTGAAAGAGCAAATAGCCGATGGCGTTGCTTTTTGTTGTTATGTGGAAAACAATGAGATGGTCGGCGTAATGGGAATACAGAACAAAGGCGACGTGAAACTGATACGTCATGCTTATGTGAGAACAAGAAACCGAAATGGGGGGATAGGTACAAAATTATTAAACCACTTACTCGATAGCCAAGAGAAGCCGATACTTATAGGTACATGGAAAGATGCTGTGTGGGCGATAGATTTTTACACGAAGAACGGTTTCAGGCTGGTTGAAGAAGAAGAGAAAAATATGCTACTGAAAAAGTATTGGAAGATTCCCGAAAGACAGGTTGAAACATCCGTAGTTCTTGTAGATGCAAAATATAAGTAGAGAAGGATAGCCTCCCCAACCCCTCCCAAGGCAGCCCCCTAATCCCCCAAGGGGGACTAAATACTCGTCTCTGTCATCCCGAAACGTAGTGAGGGATCTCTCTAGCCTCCCCAACCCCTCCCAAGGAGGGGCTCCTATATACCCTTTTTGTATTCCTCCCCTTGGGGGAGGTTAGGTGGGGCTATCGTATCGGGATGACAGAGAGGGTGAAAGATAGGGCAACTCATAACTACTCATTCATACCTCACAATCATTTTACATCCTCTTTTTCCAAATATTTCTTTAGTTTTTCACGATGGATTATCACAGTGATACCGTCTTTGACTTTACTCTTTTTGACAGGGCCTAAAGGCAAGACTGTAATTACACCTGCTTCCAACATTTTCTCTAACTGATTTAACGATATATCGAAACACTTTCTGATAACGTGGGTTAACCTTAGGTTAAGATTGAAAGTCGCTTTAATTTCAAATTCGATTAAATCTACGTCCATCACGATCATATCTTTCAGCGTAACATCCTCACGAACGATGTCGTACTCAATATTGCTATAATCTAATTCCATGCTGTTGCGTCTTATAGTCTCAGCATCGAAAGCGTATATCCACGCCGTTTCTTCATCATTATCACTGAACTTCCGATATAACTCCCTATCAATCAGCTCGGGTCGGGTACGAGACAGGATGGTTATATTGCACGTATTGTCGCACTTCACGCATTTATAAATTAACCACACATCTATACTCCTCTTTTGTGAGTTTAGCCGAAACTTATCGCTGCTATAATACAGATTGCTGCTTTTGCACTTACTGCATTTCCGTTTAAAGAGTGGTGTACTTGTGGGTATTATCTCCCACGTGAATTGGCTGACTGTTTTTGTATTTTTTGTTAATCCCTCCGGATTATTCTGCTTAATATTCTTTGCGAAATTTTTCATTTGCATTCGATGCATATCAATCGAACCTTCCGATCATAGACAATGATCGATGAAGACGATTAGGTGACAGTTAAGCGATTACCTTACCTACGTGAAGGAAACCGTAAACTGATAATAAGTTATAAGAATGAAAAATTTATCAGAGTCGAACGCCCCGATAAAAAGATTATTAGCCTGTAGTTTTAAAGGCTAATATTAAGCAGTAATATATAAGAGAATTGTTCTCAAAGCACAGTTATTTATAAATACTGATGCAAAGATATTATTATTTATTGAATTATCGATGAGATACGATCACCTTTTCCTCTACAACTGATTCACCACATGATTGATCGCTATCGAGCCATTGCCATTTTTCGTTCAATCGTAATCTGCCATCGGGAAGGATTTCTATAAGGCTTTCACATTTACCGATACGAATTTCGCAATCTTCGTTTATATGCTGATAAGAAAAACTCAACCTGCGGCTATCGATAAATTTACCGATCAGAAAACCCCTCGTTATCATACCACCCGAGTATGTAGCCCAGATTACGTCGCCTTGCTGATAATAATGGAATACTGTATCTCCCGACACTTCGCCATTAGCCGTATTTGTCATAGAAGTGAATACCCTACTATTGAGATTTATATCCGATACGGAAATTGTCGGGCACTCCTTTCTCATCACCTGATAGCATAGCACTTTATCGCAAACAAGTTCTTCACGATATTCTATCGGTTGATATCCCCGCTTTATATACATATTAAATGCAGGAAGCGAAGAGTCGAGATGTATGTCATTATATTGGGATGCTATATAGCCTTCGAGCATAGTCATAATTTGCGAACCGAAGCCTCTTCCCTGAAATTCGGGTAAAACAAATACTCTGTTTATCTCATTCCCTTTAATACTTCCTGTTCCAATATACTGCCCATCTTCCACCAAAAGAAATGTATTACCTTTAACCAGATCGGCCAATATGTTATCCTCGCTATGATGGTTTAGAAAGAAATCCACAACTTCGGTCGGATAATACTTTGGGTAGATAGCACGTATTGTCTTATAAACGATACGTTGCACCATATCTAAATCTTGTATTGTTGCTTTTACAAACATAAAGGTATCCATATTTCTCATCAAATTATAAGTGATTTATGCAAGTATAGATGATTCTCATAAATATATTCAATCATATAATTGCCGGAAACAATATATTTTTTAATTTTAACGACACATCCTATTGTTTAACTAAATTTAAGTATTATGAAAAAGCTTTTTTTACTACTTCTATTATTGTTTTCAATGACAATGGCCTTTGCTCAAGCTCCAAGAAGATTATTGACTGAGTTTACTTATGATGCTGCTAATCAAAAACCGTTAATCTTTAGCAGAACATTAGATTTAAATGGGAGTACAATTGATTTTAACTTACCATTTGCTTACCATTTTGAAATAAGGGGATCACATGTTGAGTTTTCTATAAACTACGATGATGTAATGTGGTATTTTTTTCGTAAAGGAGATAAAACTTATTTTGATCTTGAGGTCAGTTTACACAGCAAAAACCACATATGTCCGCCAGGTAGACATAGTTGTGTCCCAACTAGCCTTACGGTAGGAATAATAAGAATTATATATATGGAATAATTTTCATATATAATTAATCAACTTTTCAAAATAGACACTAGCAGTTAAAGTAGGTTTTATCCACTAAAAGGAATATAGGTTATTGCCTAGAAGAGTATTATATAAAGCAACTTGTACTCCATTCACAAAGTACAAGTTGCTATTTTAATAGCAATATTTTATTTCCATTTCGGCTCACAAGCAACCCTTTCTCCGTCTACAAAGGTGCGTTGTTCCAATGATCCTTCTTTCGATTGAATAACCATATAAACCATCGGCTCGTCCGAAGAATTACGCATACCACGCACTCCAGCAGGTGCAACCCTTATTATACTACCCTCCGAGATTGGAAAACTATCGTCGTCTACCTGAAAATCGCCCGAACCTTTCAGTATAATATATGTCTCTTCATTCTGGTAATGAATATGGAAATACGACAGTTCTCTTTTAGGTGGTAACGATTGAAAAGAAATTTCTGTACCCGTGGCTCTGGTAGCATCCTGAACAAACACTTTACCCTCCACCTCTTTTTGTGTCTTCGGGTGAAGGAGCGAATAGTCCATCAATTTATCTAAGCTGCCGATGTTGACAGCCGTATAATTTTCGTTCTCTGCAATAGTTTCGATTTCTTTCATTTCTTTTCAATCATTATTTAGAATGTATAATTACTTACAACAAAAGACTGCACAACGACAGTCTTTTATTAATACGAAAATAGCGAGAGCCTGCACCCTCTCTTTTATTTCTTATCACTCAATAGTTTTTCTAACCAAGCTATCTTCTCTTTTTCTAATTCGAGCATACGCTCATAGAGTGCGACTTTTTCGTTAGTCAATTCAATAATTTTTTCCACAGGGCTATTATATTGAATACTATCTCCTCCGACATTGCCAATACTGCCTTCAGCAAATGTAGGATGATCGAATATGATAGTTGCGGGATCTTCTTTCATCTCTTGCAAAACTTTGAGCGGAACATTCAACGCTTTCGATATTTTATCTAAAGTTTCGTCATCAATAATCTCTTTCGCCTCTTTGTCCGATAATGTCTGTTGAGGCATATCGAGCATAATAGCCAAAGCACCTTGCTTAATGCCTAACACTTCGCGCATTCTTCTAACATTATGCCCGTGATGTGTCTTCTTTATTTTATCTAACTTGTTCATTATTGATCATTTTTTATTTTCAAAACAAATATAGTAAAATATTGTTCCGAAAATTACCGTTTAAGTTCGGAAAATTACCGCCTCATCAAGTACTTTCAACTAAATAGATTTTATTACTTTGTATTTATACCCAACATTTATAATGTAAGCACGCAAACTAAAACTACACTCAACAACATTGCTAAGACTTTTGAATAGTGAGGGCTTAGCTGCTTTACTTAGAAATGATAAAGCCCGAATAAATCGGGCTTTATTCAGCCTCCGATATAGAGTGTTAATATTATTTTAATACGTTTTAGGTGTATTTAATATATAAAAGTACTCAATTATGCAACATATTTCACTTAATTTACTACCTTTGTATATCTTAATATTTAAACGTAAATGTTGTTTATACGATAAGTAATTGCGAATAAAATAGCTTTCCATCGAGGAATAGCTGAACAGTATTGTCAGATTTGACCAATCATCATCTGACCCTTTTACCTAGAAATGTAAAGCCCGATCTTTTCCTGATCGGGCTTTGTCATTATCGGATGCCACATCTACTCTTATGCTATTCCTCACTAATATTGAAAAAGCAAATAAAAATAGTGTTAATATAAATCATCAATCCACTTCATTTTACAAACTTTATACTTTCCGAGAAGCAATATATTAATTGTTAATCCTACTTTTGTGTAGTTAAAAAACAAAACACCATATGAAAGCCAGTAAATATTCGGAACTCGAAAAAGAATACGATTTTAAGAAGAGTTACCTCAACAGCACACCGTGGTGGATGAGTATATTACTTGTTCCGCCCAGTTGCTTTCTTTTCGTCGGACTAATAGGCATACTATACTTGTTTCATAACGATATGCTCGTATCATTCTACCTGATACCTTATATAGTACTATTTCTGTTGGGCACAGTCTGGCTTAAAACTATACGCAAGTATTTACAAAAAGCAGCGATGAGTGCTCCGGGAGCTTTTCATATTTGTCTGGCAAAACCGATTGGTGAGAAAAACGGATATATCTACACTATATTTGTAAATGACAACAGACGTCATGACAAATACCACATAGATAATCTGGCGAAAAGCATTACAGCCGAATCAATGATCGAAGAGCATGAAAACTCAGCAAAAAAGAAGACAATATTGATTCACGATGATGATTCGAACTACTATTTGCGCGCCTATTTCAACAATGATATAACTAAACGAAATGCCGATTGGAAGACTGACGACTTTTTCCCTGTGCTATACATAAACGAAAAACATACACCAATCGTAAAAAAAGCACATTTATTATAAGAAAAAGACGAACAGAATGTTAAACATTAGCATTTTAAATATTATTTCACATTAAAACTTTCAATTTTACCGGATTCCCAGTATATTTGCACAATAATTACGACACAAGCTTCAGAACTTTAGAAACTACAGGTATGCAAACTTTTAAAAAGGCGATTCTTACATTACTTCTTATTCTATTTGTATCTATAAAAGTTGATGCAATTTCTGTCTATGCTTTGCCATCAGCAGAATATTCTTCAATTTCTTTTACAGATAACAGATATGTATTTCCTGCTTATGAAGAGAAATCTCAAAAAGCCGAAGTCAGTATGTGGGATGCAGCATTCAGATTTACACCGAAAGACTACTTACTATGTATCTTATTACTGGGTGTATATGTGATGCTGGTAAGAAAAAAATCAAATTCGCGAAATGCAGATTTTTGATTAAAAGAGCATAACGAAAAAGCTGGAATTTATTTCCGGCTTTTTTTATGTCTTTGCCATTCCAAAACGGAGAGCACCTCCTAACCTCCCCTAAGGGGAGGAATACACAGAGGGTATACAAGAGCCCCTCCTTGGGAGGGGTTGGGGAGGCTAGACAGATAAATAGAGAGCAAATGATACTTATATCGAACTCCCCCTAATTCAAATAAAACCCATCAAATAAATAAGGAAAAATCCTGTAACGATAGACCCTGCCGTAGCTATCAAACCGGGCATCATAAACGAATGGTTCAGTAAATATTTACCAATACGTGTAGTACCTGTTCTATCGAAATTGATAGCTGCCACCACAGTAGGATAGTTAGGGAAAAAGAAATAGCCGTTTACCGCAGGAAACATTGCGATAAGCAGCCAAGGCGATATACCCAAAGCAATGCCCAGCGGAACCATAGCACGTATAGTTGCAGCCTGACTATAAAGCAGGATTGACATAACAAACAAAGCAATGCCAAATAGCCACGGCATAGCAGTAACAACCCCTTCTATCGAATCTTTCAACTGTGCCATATTACCATTGATAAACGTGTCGCCCATCCATGCAATACCGAAAATGGCAACCACTGCCTGCATGCCTGCGGAGAAAACCGAACCTTGAGCAGCCTTGATTCCATTCGTATTGGTAAGCAAAAGAATCAGAGCCGCAGCCGATAACATTAATATTTCGATAACAATAGCCATATTCAGTACACCATTACTTGTTTGGCGTAATTCTTCGACCGACCCCAGCAACACAATAAATACTGTGGCCAGCAAGAAGATAAGCACAGAAGCAGCAGCTCCCCACGAATGCTTTTTCACGACAACCTTTTCTTCCTTCTCGTCGAACATTCCCGATTCTATACGGCGCAAATATTCGGGATCGAACTCCAAATCTTTTCCCACCCGAAGCGAGTATAAAGCACCAAGGAAGACTCCGACCAAAGTGGCGGGAACGCTTATCATCATTATCTGTAATAAAGATATATCATACCCTGCCACCATACTTAACAATGCGACTGTTGCAGCAGATATAGGACTGGCAGTTATAGCCTGTTGTGATGCTATTACAGCAATAGCCATCGGACGTTCGGGACGGATTTTTGTTTCTCTTGCCACCTCGGCAATTACAGGTAGCACCGAGTAGGCTACATGCCCCGTTCCGGAAAGAAATGTAAAAAGATAGGTAACTACCGGACTGAGAAACGTAATACGTGAAGGGTGCTTCCTCAATAGCTTCTCTGCCTGATGAACCATCAGATCGAGACCTCCCGCCGCTTGCATACAACTTGCTGCGGCAATAACCGCTACAATCATCAACATCACATCGATAGGCGGAGAAGTAGGCTCGAGCCCAAAGCCAAAAACAAGCATAGCCAAACCGACACCACCCATCACCCCAAGCCCAATACCCTTTAGCCTGGCGCCAACGATAATGGCGGCAAGAACTATTATAAACTGCAATAACATCATTGTCTTTTCATTTTTGAATATCTAGATCCGGCCTCACCGGCTTCGCAATATATTAATATCACCACCTTTCTTGTAATGGATACCATCCGAACCCATTGCATCTATCACATAGAAATAAACACCCGGTGCAACAAAGCTTCCCTTATATCTGCCATCCCATCCTTTAGCCGGATCGTTCCATTCGTAAAGCTTTACACCCCAGCGGTTGAAGATAGTACACTTAAATCTTACCAACGACTTGTAAGCAACTCTAAACTCATCGTTCGATCCGGGAGAATCGCCCGGTGAGAAATAGTTAGGAACTTCGAGCTTCGACTCTGTTATCTTAAACGACACACTTGCCGTATCTACACAGAGAGAAGAGGCGTCGGCAACCTCAAGCTTTACAACAAAATCGCCCGATTGATTAAATTCATAATTTATATCACGATCGGTGGAACGGGAAATCGGATTTCTAAGATCTGCGGCTCTATAAACGAACCAAGTATAAAACCGAGTTACAGGCTCGTTTCCATACCCGAACAATCTCATTCTCACAGGCGCTGAAAACGAAGTGGATGTACCCTCTTCTTTGTTTATTTCGTTAGGAGAATCCCGTTCTTCTATTTCATAATCGATCTGAGCCTGTACTCTCACCGCCTGATAAGTAGAGGAACTTATAGACTTAGTAATGCCAAAATACTCTGCAATCTGATCACCGCGCAATGTAAATTTAGTATCTATAAGTGGCGCATCTACTACGTATTCGGTTCCTATGTCAAGATTTTTCCGTTCATCCAATTTACTTTTAAACTTTTTACTTGTTGCATCCCACTCCAACGTATTGTAGCTAATTGTATATCTACGAACGACCGACTGCCTTCCGCCATTTCTGCCATAGAAAAACAAATCGTCTGTTTTACTTATTATCAATCGAAGCAATTCACATTTATTCTCATCCTCCATCGGCGAAATAGAAATCAGCGATGGCAGGTGCCGGCTATAATCGAAAATCCATATACCCGATCTCAAAGTCCCATTCTCCTCCACCAGATACCCTCTGTTGTCGACGAGGTTAGATATAGTGTATGTTGTAACGCCCCCACTCGAGTAGGTCGTAATATCGGAAGCAGATATTAAAACCCTATCGTTCCAAGAACTGGTATAATGGTAAAATTTGACAGAAACTGCCGAAGACGCATAAGATATTGTAATGCCCGAAAGGTTATTGAGCAAATAAACTCCCTGCAAACCCGATCCTCCTATATTTTCATTATAAACAAACGGATTGCCCGACACTTTAAACTGCTGAGCAAACAAGGGTATCGACAATATACTGATCAAGCATAAGAATGCTATTCTCTTCATGTTATTCAATTATTTGAATGAAGTTCTAAAAATACGATATAAATCACAAAAGCCGTATCTATGACTTACATAATTTTGTTATGGATATGATTAAAACAAAACAATCGCTTTTATGGTTTTCCATAGACCTATCAGAATAGAACTGCACTGTAACTATTTCATTCTTAAAAAATATTATAATGACTGATGAGCTTTGTCTGCGCAGAAAATAATAGCTAATTTTGTATTCATAAACTCACTCAGCACCAGAAATAAGAATCGTATTCTAATATTAATTCTAAAAAGGGCTTTGTAAAACATAGAATGTTTTAGAATTGTATATTATAGAATTAGAAGGATTTATAAACTTTCATACAAATGAAATATAAAAATATAGCTACACTACTTACTATCATATCAATAGCCTCATTCACTTTTAACACATACGCACAAGTAACCATTGGCTCTGCTGCACCACCCATACCGGGCACCATATTAGAGATAAAAGAGTATGCCGAAGACGATGCCAGAGCAGTGAACGGCTCTAACTCGACTAAAGGAATATCGCTGCCGCGAGTAACACTTACCAGCAAAAATAATTTATTCCCCATGTTTGCCAAAGAAGATGGCGTCAATCCTAATAGTGAATACATAACAAACAAAGCAAATATAGACGCTGAACACACCGGATTAATTGTATATAATACATTAGATGCATCGGGTCTATGTCCCGGTTTATATGTATGGGATGGAAATAAATGGAGTGGCTTAAACGCACCACAAGTGAAATCTGTGACATCCAGTATCGGCGGAATTAATATTAGTAAAGGGGCCAGCACTCCTACAAATATTACACTGATGAATTTGCCGGTATTCGTGACACTAGAGTCCCCTTCTACGTGCCAATCGATTAAAGATATCACCTGGACTACCGAAGGTCCGGCCTCGGTCAGAGTCGACGGAAAAAACATAATTGTTACATATACAGGAGCAACCAACATCGCTGGTGGTCCATTCGCCTATTTTATAGCTACTGCCGGAGATAAAAGCCTTCGGTTCCAAATAAATGTTGCAGAAGACACCACTCCGGTCGACCCGGATCCGGAACCTGACCCAGAGGGGCCTGAAATAACGCCACCTATAATTCCTTAAAATCGTTTTATTTTGCAAGATAATTATATATTTTCTCTACAATATCTTTATCAATACTGTCCTCAAATTTACGTGCAAAAAAACTGTCCGACGCCATTATTTCGTCAAAGTCTTCTACCCTGAATGTATAAGGTCGGCCTCGCTGCCAGTCCATGAAACGCATGCAGCCTTTCAGTTCATCGTCAGTATTATATAGCTTATCCTTGTATGGCGAGTTTAGTGCAAAAGTCTGCTTATAAATTTCGTCGGCACAATTAGAATATTTATAAAAGCTAAGGAACCATTTTTCCTTTTTCAGTAAATCTCTCACAAAATCGGATGTTACGCTAACCCATTCCGAACCAAAAACAAATTTATGAGTCGTCCCTCTAGTGCGACTATATCCGATAGCATTTTGAGTCTTCAAAAAAGACAATCTTATTTTTCGGGCTATACGTTTTATTATCTGCTTCTCCCCTACACGCATATGTCGGGAAAAGAGATGAATCTTATCTACCCGTTGGGCATCCCATTGGGCATTGCTAAATCCAATAAATTCGAGACCACTATGCTTTGCAAAAAAATTGTGTATGTAATCCTGCGACTTGATGGGCAGATCTGCACCGCTTATCAGATGATAATACCCATATTTCTCTTTTTCGTAAGCAGACTTAAATAAGATAAGCTCGGCCTTCACGAGGCTCACATGCCCCCATCTGACGTCGACACGTTCGGTAAAGTAAATATTCGATTTTTGGGGTAACGAATTGAGATATTCAAAATTAAAGTCATGTGCTTTCTTATCCACATGTATATAGATATCATTTCGTTCATCATCGAGGAGGCGAATCAATCGCTCCACTATAAACGGATTAGCATGAGCTACTATCAGATAAGCATGTTTTACACCGGTCATCTATAAGTCTTCTAAATTAAACATCAAAGGTATATAAAAAGAATTAACCCTCTATCATACAGACAGAGGGCTAAACTTATTTTATAAAACAAAAGGTATTATTTTAAGCAAGTACGCCTAATTGTTTAAATATCTTTCCTATTTTATCGAATGCTATATCAACCTGTTCTTTGGTATGTGTAGCCATCAATGAGAAACGAATCAATGTATCGTTCGGAGCCACCGCCGGAGAAACTACCGGATTAACAAAGATACCTTCTTCGAACAACATCTTCGTAATCATGAATGTTTTCTCATTATCTCTGATAAACAAAGGAATAATTGGTGTAGAAGTATGCCCTATCTCGCAACCCATAGCACGGAATCCGTCAAGCGCATAGTGAGTAATATCCCACAGTGCTTTTACTCTTTCCGGTTCAGCCTTCAATATATCGAGTGCCATACTAGCCGCAGCAGTTGCCGCAGGTGTTGCACTGGCTGTAAAGATATATGCACGCGAGTTGTGACGAAGGTAATCAAGAGCAATCTCATCACCGGCAATGAACCCACCGATAGATGCCAATGATTTACTGAATGTACCCATTATCAGCTCTACATCATCTGTAACCCCGCATTGTTCTACAACTCCTTTTCCGCTATAGTTAGATCCTAAAACTCCCAAACTGTGAGCTTCGTCGACCATTACGCTAGCGTTATATTTTTTAGCAAGTTTTATTATTTCGGGTAGATTTACAACATCACCTTCCATACTGAATACTCCGTCAACAGCAATCAGCTTCACCTTGTCAGGCTCACATTTTTGAAGTTGTTTTTCCAACGATTCCATATCGTTATGGCGGAATTTCAGTTTTGTAGAATAAGACACACGGCATCCTTCTATTATAGAAGCATGATCCAACTCGTCCCACAATATATAATCTTCGCGTCCTGTAATGCATGATAACACACCTTGATTGACATTAAAACCGGTCGAGTATACGATGGCATCTTCTTTACCAACAAACTCAGCTAATTTCTTCTCCAATTCAACATGAATATCAAGAGTTCCGTTCAAAAAACGAGAACCGGCCATACCTGTTCCATATTTTTTAACAGCCTCTATCGATGCTTCTTTTACTTTAGGGTGATTGGTTAAGCCAAGGTAGGCGTTAGATCCAAACATTAACACTGTTTTACCATTAATAACGACCTCTGTATCCTGGTCGCTTTGGATCTCTCTGAAATAGGGATAGATACCTGCTGCCCGAGCATTTCTCGCCGCATCGTATCTATACAGCTTATCACTTAATAAACTCATAATCAAATTATAACAAACATAAATTATTATAACTGCAATTTTCTGTCAGACAACATGTCTCACAAAAAAGCAGGCTGCAAAAATAGCTAAAAAAAATCACATCTTCCCCCTTTTACCTTAAATATTTTAAAAAAGAACATTTAGGGTGAATCTTCGCTACCATATAGCCCGAAATATCCTACTTTTTCTTATTTTTGTACATTAGTCTTACTATACATAGCATAATCAACCGAAAACAACAGGGCATAGTTCCTATGACTAAGCAAAGACTAAAAGGTTTAAATGAGTACAAAGAAAAAAAACAAGCATAATCTCTGGAAGCGGTTACACTTCAAATATCGCCTTTCAGCTATTAATGAGAATACATTAGAGGAAATATGGAAACTAAGAGCATCTATATTTTCGGGGGCTGTTTTGTTCCTACTTTTTGCGTTCATGCTCGTCACCGTTACCTCTGTCATTATCATCACAACCCCTATCCGCTACTATCTGCCGGGATATCTGGATTCGGAAGTGAGAGAGCAAGCTATCAAATCGGCAATCAAGATCGACTCGCTCGAGCAGCAAATGATGTATCAGGAAGCTTACATGCAAAATCTGAAAGGAATATTTGCAGGTACACGTCAATTCGATTCTGTAAAAATATTAGATACCATTTCCATTTCGGAGAATGATCCTTTACTAAAGAAAACTCAATCGGAGATAGACTATACGAATCGATATGCCGAAGAAGAAAAATACAATCTCTCTGTACTGCCCCAAGGCATGGACAATCCGATGGACGGTATTGTGTTCTTCAAACCGGTGAAGGGTATTATCATACAGAAATTTAACCCAAGCAAACAAATATTCGGAGTAAATATAAATACGACCACCAAAGAAAGCGTTTCGGCAGCACTGGAAGGCACGGTTATATTTGCCGGATACGATTTCAAGGAAGGTTACATGATTCAGATTCAACACAAAAACGGATTTATCTCGATATATAAGCACAACACAATGCTCCTCAAGAAAGTAGGAGACAAGGTTAGAACAGGGGAAGCAATAGCAGTCATAGAAGCAGATAAAGAAAATATCAAGACCGATTCGTTTCTTCAATTCGAACTATGGTACAAAGGCACAGCTGTTAACCCTGAAGATTATATATCATTTTGAAAAACATATGAAACGAAACATTGCAATACTTGGTTCTACGGGTTCTATCGGCACACAAGCACTTGATGTTGTACGAGAACACCCCGACCATTTCGAAATATATGCACTCACAGCCAACAACAGTGTTGACCTGCTGATAAAACAAGCTCGCGAATTTGTTCCCGAAGTAGTTGTTATAGCCAACGAGGACAAATACAAAGAACTAAAAGAAGCACTTATAGACCTACCCATCAAAGTATGGGCTGGCGCAGACTCCATAGCGCAGGTTGTAGAAAGCGAACCGATAGACATGGTGCTTACGGCGATGGTCGGATACTCAGGATTGAGACCTACTATCAGCGCAATACGTGCAGGCAAGGCTATCGCTCTGGCCAACAAAGAAACACTTGTTGTTGCCGGAGAACTCATTATGGCATTAGCTACCGAAAAGAGAGTTCCTATCCTGCCTGTCGATTCTGAACATTCTGCTATATTCCAATGCTTAAGCGGCGAGAATTCGCCAATCGAAAAAATACTTCTTACGGCATCGGGAGGCCCTTTCCGTCATCATACCACCGATCAGTTAGCCAAAGTGACAAAGAAAGAAGCGCTAAAACATCCGAACTGGGACATGGGTGCTAAAATCACTATCGACTCGGCATCACTGATGAACAAAGGTTTCGAGATGATAGAAGCTAAGTGGTTGTTCAATGTCGAACCCGATCAGGTGGAAGTGGTAGTACATCCGCAATCGATCATTCATTCGATGGTGCAATTCGAAGATGCATCCATTATCGCACAACTGGGATTGCCCGATATGCGTTTACCGATACAATATGCATTCGGATACCCTCACCGTTTGAAATCGAACTTCGAACGTCTCGACATATTCAAACTTGGCACAATGACATTCGAGAAGCCCGACATGGATCGTTTCCGCAATCTGGCTTTTGCATTCGAAGCGGCACGCACCAAAGGCAATATGCCCTGCACGCTTAATGCTGCAAACGAAATAGTAGTAGCTTCGTTTTTGAAAGATGAAATAGGATTCCTCGAAATGAGCGATATAATAGAAAAAACAATGCTGAAAACAAGTTTTGTGAAAACACCGTCGTACGAAGATTATGTAGCGACAGACACCGAAGCAAGGCGCATAGCATACGAATACATCAAATAATAATCAGAAAAAATAATAACATAACAATATTTAATGGAAACATTTTTAATCAAAGCCTTACAACTTATATTAAGTTTATCGATACTGGTAATTATACATGAATTGGGACATTTTATGTTTGCCCGTATATTTAAAATAAAGGTTGAGAAATTTTACCTGTTCTTCAACCCATGGTTTACTCCTTTCAAGTTCAAACCTAAAAATAGCGATACCGAATACGGTATTGGCTGGTTGCCACTGGGCGGCTACGTAAAGATAGCAGGGATGATGGACGAATCGATGGACAAAGAGCAACTGGCGCAACCACCACAACCATGGGAGTTTCGCACCAAACCGGCATGGCAACGTTTGCTGGTAATGGTTGGCGGCGTATTGTTCAACTTTATACTTGCAATGTTTATCTTTTCGATGATGCTATTTGCATGGGGCGATACTTATCTGCCATTGAAGAACGCAAAACAAGGAATGGCTTTCTCGGAATCTGTTAAAGCCGGAGGTTTTCAAGATAAAGATATAATGGTGAGCGCCGATGGCGAAGAATTCCAAATGCGTGGTGGCATATTGGATATGAACATGCTGATGAAATTTATCGATGCTGATGCTGTAGTAGTTGAACGTGACGGTAAATTAGTTACAATCCATCCCCCTGTAGGATTTGCCGACAATGTAATTGCATCTCGTCAACAACCATACGATTTCTGGAAATCACCTGTTATCGACAGTGTATTGAGCAATTCTGAGGCTTCGAGAATCGGTCTTAAGCCGGGTGACAGTATAACATCGTTAGATGGTACTAACATCACATCGTTCAACAAGCTTCAAAGCATGGTCGGCAAAATGGGAAGTGAACTTAAAGGTGATGAAAAACGCCCTGTCTCTATTTCGTTCTCTCGCGATGGAGAAATACAAACTGTTACTGCTATGGTAGATACAGCAGCCATTATTGGCATCAACGCCAGAGCATTCTCTCCTTTCACTAAAGAAAATATTCAAACAGACAATTACAGTTTCTTTACGTCTTTTCCGGCAGGAGTAGAACTGGGCGTAGGAACACTTAAAGCATACGTTACACAATCACGTTTCATCTTTACGAAAGAAGGAGCGAAAAGTGTAAGCGGATTTGGCGGAATCGGAAAAATGTTTCCTGCCGAATGGGATTGGCAAACATTCTGGACAATGACTGCTTTCCTTTCTATCGTACTTGCATTTATGAATATACTACCAATACCGATGCTCGATGGCGGACACATTATGTTCCTTCTGTATGAAGTTATAACACGCCGGAAACCAAACGAGAAGTTTCAGGAGTATGCCCAGACCGTAGGTATGGTTCTCCTCTTGGGATTGTTGGTTGTAGCCAACGGAAATGATATAGTAAAAGCGATATTCGGATAATATCTAAGTTGAAAAGATTATAGAAATACAATATGACTGTAACAGAATTAATAAATAACAGCAAAAAAACAGCTTTCTCTTTTGAAACTCTTCCTCCATTGAAAGGAAATAGCATTGAGAAGATATATAATATAGTAGATAAATTGGTTGAGTTTGATCCTCAGTACATCAACATCACAACCCATCATAGCGAGTATATCTATAAAGATATGCCGGACGGAACTATCAAGAAAATGAATATCCGTAAACGTCCGGGATCGGTGGCAATTGCAGCTGCTCTACAAAACAAGTATGGTATTACTGCCATCCCTCATATGATCTGTAAAGGTTTCTCGCAAGAAGAATCTGAATATGCACTAATAGACCTTGATTTCCTAGGTGTACATAATTTGCTCCTACTTCGTGGTGATGCAAAAAAATTGGAGGCAGACCAAGTATACGGTAATCGTAACGAATTTGCTACCGATCTTCAAAATCAGGTGAATAATTTCAACCAAGGCATTGCAATGGATGGGACTGCATTTCCTAAGCCTTCTACCCCTTTTGCATACGGTATGGCTTGTTACCCTGAAATACACGAGGAAGCTCCGAATATGGAGTCGGACATTTATTATATGAAACAAAAAGCGCTGAATGGTGCTGAATACTTTGTGACTCAAATGTTTTTCGACAATGAAAAATACTTTTCTTTTGTAGACAAATGTCGCAAAGAAGGAATCACCCAACCAATTATACCGGGAGTGAAGCCTATCAATCTTGCAAACCAATTGACCGTATTGCCTAAGATATTCAGATCGAGCATGCCCGAAGAATTGGCTAACGAACTTCGCAAATGTAAAGACGACGATGCGGCTAAAGAAATCGGCGTAGAATGGGGAATAAAACAATGCAAAGAACTTATTGCCCGTGGCGCACCTAGCCTGCACTTTTATTCGCTGATGGCAACTGAAAGCGTTAGAAGAATAGCAAAAGAGGTGTTTTGAGCCCCTCCAACCTCCCCCAAGGGGAGGCTTCAGAGAGGCAATTTGCATTAATTAAGATGGAAAGAGTGAGTCTATTAAATGGAAATGAACAGAATATAGTAAACTAAATTACAATGGCTTCGCAAAGCCTCCCCTTGGGGGAGGTTGGAGGGGCTAAAAATTGAAAGATGCAATTTAAAGATATAATAGGACAAAGCGAAATTAAGAAGCGCCTGCTGGAATCGATCAAAGAAGGATTTATTCCACATGCACAGCTTTTTTGCGGACCGGAGGGAGTTGGAAAACTACCTCTGGCGATAGCTTATGCCCAATATCTTAACTGCGAGAACCCAAGTGAAGACGATTCGTGCGGTAAATGCCCTTCATGTTCGAAATACAATCATCTGGCACACCCCGATTTGCACTTTGTTTTCCCGATTGTAAAGAAGGCTGCAAAAAAGAAAGAGGTGTGTGATGACTACATTGCCGACTGGCGCGAGTTTTTGCACAAAAATATTTATTTCAATCTTACTCAATGGCTGGCCAATATAGAGGCAGAAAACTCGCAAGGTTTGATATATGCCAAAGAGAGTGAAGAGATTATCCGTAAACTGAGCCTCAGGATATACGAGGCTAAGTATAAGATTATGATCATCTGGATGCCCGAGAAGATGCATGAATCGTGTGCCAACAAGCTATTGAAAATAATAGAAGAGCCTACCGATCAGACAATATTCTTATTGGTATCGGATACGCCCGACAGAGTTATTACCACCATACAATCGCGCTGCCAGCGTATCAATATTCATGGTGTAGATAAATCTGAAATCACAAAGGCACTGATATCGGAATACAGTATAACACCCGACGATGCCGATAATATAGCTCATATATCAAAAGGCAGCTATCTGAAAGCGTTGGATACAATCAGCCTGAACGAAGAACATAAATTCTTCTTCAACCTGTTTGTAAAAATGATGCGGGCTTCGTATGCACGCAACATTAAAGAAATAAAATCTATTGGCAACGAGCTGGGTGGTATAGGCCGCGAAAGCCAAAAGAATTATCTGGTATATACCCAGCATATGATTCGCGAATATTTTGTGAGTAATTTGAAACAACCCGATATGGTTTATCTGGAAAAGGATGAAGCCAATTTCGGAACACGCTTTGCTCCGTTTATTAATGAACGGAATATCGTCGGATTTATGGATGAGTTGGCACTTGCCGAAAGACATATAGAACAAAATGTGAACGCAAAGATGGTTTTTTTTGATCTTTGCCTCAAGATAACAATGCTATTGAAACAATAGGTTTAAAACCTATATACTTAAATATAAACCCACAAAGTCGTAAAAAGGGGCTTTGTTTTTACTAATTTAATAATTTATTATGATGAATGATAACAATATAGATCCCAATAAAATAATCCGCTTCAACGACTGCAAAGGCACGTGTAAGACTCCTATCGGCTGCACATGCGACAAAGCAGATAATGAAGAGGATAACCATTTGATCATGGCTGCCAAACAGCCAGATAGCCTACTGGCAGCACCAGCAAGCAAGAGCATTGTTACAGCCCAAAGCGTAATAGGTGTAGCTACTGCCGGTGCAAAGATGTGCACTTGTGGCAACAATGCAGGAGGAATCTGTGGTTGCAGTAGCGGCGGAGGTTGTGGTTGCAGCAAAACAAAGAAAACAGGATCGTGCTGTGCCGGCACTAATAAACTGGAAGTATTCGACTGGATGAAGGATATGCCCGATATGATGGTAGAATCGCAGATGGTAGAAGTTCAGTTCAAAAACACTCGCAAAGGATATTATCTGAACAGCAATAATATAGAAATATACAAAGGTGACGTAGTAGCGGTAGAAGCAACTCCCGGACACGACATAGGAGAAGTTACCCTGACCGGTAAGCTTGTACAACTGCAAATGATGAAAAACAACTATCGTGGCGAAACCAAACGAATATACCGCGTAGCGAAACCAAACGATATAGAGAAGTACGAAGAGGCTAAAAAGAAGGAGCACAAAACAATGTTGCGTGCCCGCGAAATGGCTGAGGAACTAGCTCTGAACATGAAGATAAGCGATGTAGAATATCAGGGCGATGGTAACAAAGCCATATTCTACTATATAGCTGACGAGCGTGTCGATTTTCGTCAGTTGATAAAAGTATACGCATCCGAGTTTCGTGTAAAAATAGAAATGAAGCAAATCGGAGCAAGACAGGAAGCAGGTCGTGTAGGCGGTATCGGTCCTTGCGGCAGAGAATTGTGCTGTTCGAGCTCTATGTCTAACTTCGTTTCTGTATCTACATCGGCAGCCCGTTTGCAAGACATACCGCTGAATCCGCAAAAGTTGGCAGGACAGTGCGGTAAATTGAAATGTTGCTTGAACTTCGAAGTGGATACATACGTAGAAGCGCAACGTTTACTTCCTCCACGCGAAATTCCGCTAGAGACAAAAGACGGTTCGTTCTTCCACTTCAAAACAGATATATTGTCGGGTATGATGACCTACTCTACCGACAAACATTTCGCTGCCAATCTCGTAACTCTGACCAAGGACAGAGTGTCGGATATTATGCGAATGAATAAGAAGGGTGACCGACCAACTCATCTGAAAACGCAAGAAGAGGAATTGGTAGAAAAACCTGCATCGCACGATTTACTCGATCAAGGTAGTATTACCCGATTCGACAGTAATAGTGGGAAAAAGAACGGTAATGGTAACGGCAATGGCAACAACTCCAACAACAAGAAGAAAAAACTTCAAAAGAGTGGAGACGTCAAGCCAAACAATAACAAGTCGGAAAACAAACCCGAAGGCAACAACACTGAAGCTAATAAGCCAAACAACAGACCGAACAGACCGAATAGACCAAATAATAATCGATCTGAAAATAATAAACCGGAAGTAAACAAGGCTGAAAATAATTCAGAGAAGAGAGTTGAAGGAGAGAGAACCGAAAGGAACAACAGACCTGAAAACCGAAACAATAACAGGAATAATAACAGGCGAAATAACAACAGAAACAGACCGCCGAGAAATGAAAATCCGGATGCACCGAAAACTGATGCCTAAAACTTTATATATAATCTGTTTTACTTTGCTGGCACTTGTACTTTACTCGTGTCAGCAGGGTGAAATATATTATCAATACAAAGAGCCGTTGAATGCCGAGTGGTCTAAAACGGACACATTGATTTTCGATATTGATTCTACGAGTTTCGACGTGAACGTTCCGTACAATATATCGATAGAGGTTACCAACAATGTAAACTATCCTTATCAAAATATCTGGTTCTTGGTACAATCTAACATCGATAACGATTCTACATTTACTCATATAGAGAAAGAATACTTGCTTGCCGATGAATTCGGTAAATGGAAAGGCTCGGGCTTCGGCTCATTGTATCAAACATCTTTATCGCTAGACAAAGCCACTGTTTTCAAAGAAAAGCGTAATTATCGCATCAAAATAGAACAGGGTATGCGCGACGAGCCATTAACCGGTATAGAGAAGGTCGGTATAAGGATTAGCAAACAGGACTAGCAATACAGCCTGAAGCTATGTGTGCAAAAATTCAAACGAGTTAAACACCTTAAACACTATGAAAAAGATACTTTGTATCATTCTGTTTTCTGCTTTCACTATTGTCCTATTTGCTCAAAGTGAAAAGAAAAACACAATAAGTCTTACAGTAACACCACTTGGAGCAGCATCATACGGCTATAAAGATAATATTGATGGCGGTGGAGGATACGATACTAAAAGCTTTTATAGTTTTGGAATTGAATATAATCGTGAAGTATATCGGAATTTAGAAATCACTACCGGAATCTTATATGTTCATAATAAAATAAGCTTTACACCTTCATTTAATCCGATAATAGATATGTCCGGCAGATCTTATAATATTGATTTTCTTACCATTCCTATACTGGTTAAATATCATTTTCTTAATTACTTGTTTGTGAACGGAGGAGGGGTACTTAATTTCAAGATATCGGATAATGAAGAGTCTTATCACGATGGGAAGCTTGGTTTTCTCGTTGGTATAGGAGCTGAACATACTTTTTCGAATAACATTACACTTAATATCAATCCTTATTTCCAGATGAACAGCATAAGCCCCGATAAAAAGATGAACTTCTTTAATCTAGGAGTTAAATTAGGAATAGGATATAACTTCTAAACTTTAACAATAAAACAAAAAAGCCTTAAGAGATAAACTTTAAGGCTTTTCATATATCATAATAAAATCATTTACCGATAATATATCTGATTCCGGCATAGAATCGGCGTCCTTGTGTCGGACCCCATACCATGGTGGCATCGAAGTCTTGACCATAAGGATTATCAGCCGATATAATCGGAGTTTTTTGAATAAAATCGGTAATATTTTCAGCTCCTACATAAATACTCCATGCTCTGAAATTCTTTGTTACCTGAGCATTCAAGATTGTAAATGAATCGAATCGAGTATCCCACAATGGGTTTACAGCATCGGGGGTAGGCATACGTCCACCACCGTTAAACTGGGTAGTAAAATCGAATTGCCATTTCTTAAGAGGGGTCTCGTAACTTGCGGTTATCATAGCTTTATAATCGCTCGTCAATGGTTTATCCATCAATATACCTCCGTATTCGGTTTTAACATCAATCCAACGATAGGCAGCCAAGGCATGAAACCCTTTAAAGAATGGATAAGATGCTTCGATCTGCATACTGTTTGCATACGATTTGCCACCATCCAGATTATAGAATTTCACTGCATGCTGGTCTGTGTCGGTATCTATCACGACCTGATTATTGAACTTTGTATGATACCACTCTCCCGAGATTACTAAATCGTTCCCTTTGATAGGAATATTGAAAGAAACACTTGTACCATAATTCCATGCAGATTCCTGCTTAAGATCGGGTGCAATATCGATACGTCTGCTACTTGCCAGATAATAACTATTTTCGGGCATTACAAATACAGTCCGATATCCTTTTCCTGCCGAAGCACGAACATTGAACCAATCGACCGGCATATATTTCAGATGTAAGCGTGGTGTAACAAATACATCATACAATGAACTGTAATCGGCTCGTAATCCGGCTAATACTACAAATTTATTATCCTTATTGAAGGTATATTGAGCATAAGCTCCTGTGGTCGTTTCTTCGTTGGGTTGGGCTGTTATCGGTTGTGACAAAGCTATTTTTTCGTTGAACTTATCCCAGTTCATGCTCAAACCTGTACTTAACTGATGATCTACACCTAACTGAGTTTCGTACATCAACGACGCATACACGTTATTTCCATATACATTATATTGATTAATGTCATACTTCGATTTTTGGTCGTTGTACGAACCTGTTAATATCAAAGCTATGTTGCCATTTCTATTTTCGTCGACCATATAAGCATTCTTTGTAAAGAATTCGGCTCTATTAGCATTTACCGATATTTCGTACGGTTTCATTGTCTTATCTTTCATCGTGTGCATTGTCTGTCCACTGGTACGATAGTCTTGCAAGAAACGTACCCCTACCTGAGATGCATATCTGCCCGATATATATTGCCAGCGGTTCATCACATTGAACTGATGTTTCAATGGCATATCTAAGAAACCGTCGTTATTATCATCATGCTCGCCTGTTTCGTTAGAATAATGAAGAAATAACCCCGTAGATAATTTGTCATTCAACACAAAAGCTGCATCGGCATTACCTTCGTAACGACCTACATTACTTGCAAAAAGATTTAAACTTAACGGATCGGCTGTCTGAGGTTTCTTGTACTCTACATTCATTTGTCCGGTCAGCGATTCATAGCCATTCTTCACGGATGCTGCGCCCTTCGATATTTGTATACTTTCCATCCATGGACCGGGTATATAGTCCATTCCATAAATAGAGGCTGACCCTCTGAAATTGGGATAATTTTCGGTAAGCATCTGAACGTATGTTCCTGATAATCCTAACAACTGGATTTGTTTTGCACCTGTTACGGCATCACTAAAAGAAACATCGACCGATGGATTGGTCTCGAAACTTTCAGCAAGATTACAACATGCTGCACGACCTATCTCTTTCTTAGTTATCGTTTCACTCTGTAATACATTCAACCGGGAAGTGATTCTACCGGGAGGTGTTTTTTCAATCACAACTTCGCCCAGTTCTATGTTTTCGTCGAGAATGATAATTAACTCATCGCTAAAACTGTTTATATGCACAACCTTATCCGTAAAGCCAACATAAGATACAGCTAACATATGGTCTTTGTGAGGCGTTCCTTCTATCTGAAAAGCTCCTTCTGCATCTGTAACAACACCTGTTTTAGCATTCTCCCAGCGGACACTTGCTCCAATCAGCGGTTGTTTATCAGCATCGTAAACATGCCCTTTAAGCATTTCCTTGCTAAAGGCAATAAGAGGTATAAACAATAATAATATAATTATTTTAAATGATTTCATTTGATTCAAATTTAGTAAAATAGTACAATACAATTAGTAGCCACACAAAGATATTATCTCTGAGTAGCTGATATAAAGCACTATCGAATCAAATGACTAACACCCTTATCAGAGACAGATAAGAGCGTGGCGGAATAGTGGGTGGATCATCAACATGTTGAACAACATCTACACGCTCAATGTCTTTAGGTAAAAGGTTTACCGAAAACACAGGCACATCGCTCAGCCACACAAACGGACTTGCCACATGGGGTCTGAACATAGATGAATCTAAATCGATAGACAGACGGGACGATGTACAATGCTCGTCGACAGAAGATATTGTATTGGCACAAATTTCGTTGTGAGCCATATCGCCGTGCATAGTGCAGCAGTCCGATTCTTCTATTGGCATTGCCTCTTCCGACAGACAACAGGATTGTTGTTTGTCTGCAAAAACTTCTGTGATACATCCCGTACAGCAATAACTCATCACAGTAACTCCTGTCCCTGTAAAGAAGACAGCAATTGCCGCAATAATTATTACAATATGATGCATCAGTTTATTCATCGTGGTGCAAAGATATGCTCTTTGTCGATACAATCTTTGTTTTTAGTTGTTATAAAATATTAAGAGTTCTTTTTCATTATTTACCTTCTATTTCAGTTAACTTGCGTTTCGCTTCGTCCGATTTTGGGAAAAGCAATAATGATCTATTAAAATCGGCACGAGCTTTGTCGTATTGTTTAAGCCCTATGAATGTGCACCCCCTCTTATTGAGCATAGTCCAGCTATCTGGATTCTGTTCGACAATTTCGTTATACATCTCATTTGCTTTCTGATAGTCGGGTTGAGCCAATTCATCTTTACCTTGTTTGGTATATGTTTCTGCTCTATATAACAAAGAACTATAGTCGTAGTGATTATCTTCAATATTTTGGGTAAGGTGAGGAATTAGTTTCTCGTATAACTCCTTTGCTTCTTTTTCTTTGTTTTGCTTTTCGAATACATCTCCTAATACCAACAGTGACTCTGTAAAATTAGGATCTATTTCTACTGCTTCATATAGATATTCTTCTGCTAGTTCGTATCTTTCTTGTTTCATGAAGACTATTCCCATATTGTAATAAGAATCACCGCCACTTGGATTTATCAGCATGGCTTCTTCTAAATCGGCCATTGCCTTCTCGTATTCCTGCAAGTCGATATATAGATTTCCCCTATTGTTATAAGCGTTAGCATAGACGGGTTCAATCTCCAGTGCTTTACTGTACAAGTCGAGGCTAATATCAATGTATCCCAACTCGTTATATATAGTTGCCAAATTGTTATAAGGCGCTGCATTGTCAGGATGTAATTCCAATACTTTTTGGAAATGATAAATGGTTTTTGGAAATTTATTCATATTCCGATAGGCTATTCCCGCCAGAATGTGTGGTCTCCAGTATGTCGAATCTTGTTTAAGTACCACGAAGCAATTAGCGATAACCTTGTCATATTCTTTAGTCTTGAGATAGAGGCTTGCCTGATCCATGCATTCCTCGATATCCAATTTCTCTATATTTGTATTTGGCGTTGCTTCGGAAATAATGTTTTGCTTTGATGTTTTGCAACTAAAAAGGATTATTAGTAATAATACGGGAATAATTTTATTCATATATATTCGTAAGTAAGGGTTAAGGCTTAATAATTAGCACATAAAAATTCACCTCCGATTTGAGAAGGTGATTAATATCGAAAGTAATAAAAAAGATTTAGACCTTGTTCATTTTTCAATAAAGGATTAGACAAAATAGCTTTCTTGAATCAGAATAATTTATTCGGTCTGAGTCAAAATAAAATCTGATATATCTTTTAGAACCTCCGGAGAAATAGTTTCTTCAATCTGGCTATATTCGTCAGGAGAACCGGTAGTACAATGTTGGAATAAATGATTAAGATCAGGATATAGCTTTGTTGTCACATTTTTATTTCCATTACTTTCAACAAACAATTTTATCCTTTGCAGATTAACTATTGCATCCACTTGTACATCTTTCTCACCATTAATAGCAAATACAGGGCAAGTTATCTTTTTCAAAGCATCCGTCGGGTCATAAGTCATAAAATAACTGAACCAAGGTGCAGACAGCATCATAAGTTGACCAACCAATCCTTTTTTTGCATCTATATTATCACACAATGGTGCCGGAAGAATATCTTTTGCTATAGAATCTATATTCTTTACAATATCTTCTGTTGAATAGTTAACTACAATATCCTGCAATTTAATCAGTAAGATTTCATTCTGTTCTATCGCTGCATCACTCGCTCCGTTAGCTTTAAATACAGCTTTACGTTGCATCTGCAATAAAGAATCTCCTCTCATACCCGGCCCGGCCATAGACACAAGAAAAGCGACATCATCATTTTCTGCTGCCAGCATAAACGAGATTAAGCCCCCCTCACTATGCCCTATTAATCCCATTTTAGATGAATTAATATCTTTTCTTGTTTTCAGATAGTCGATAGCTGATCGAACATCTGAAGCAAAGTCCAATGTTGTTGCTATACCGAAGTTACCTTCAGATTCGCCAACTCCTCTTTCATCATAGCGTAGAACAGCAATACCGTTTTTGGTAAGATAATCTGATAACACAAGAAAAGGTTTATGTCCAAGTAATTCTTCATTTCGATCCTGAGGACCACTACCCGATATCAGAATGACAACAGGCACATTAGTAACATCTTTAGGATAAGCCAAAGTACCAGACAAAGATATATTAGCATTTTCATTACTAAAAACTACATCTTCCGAAATATAAGGATACGGTTTTATTGGCTCTTGTGGCCTAGACAAGACGGTTTCCTGTGCAAACGATAATTGAACAGAAAGTAGTATTAGAAATATAAAATTAAAATATCGTTTCATATACATATTTGATAAAAACCCAATTAACAATTAATGATACTATCTCAGCTAAGATAAGACATACTGTGAAAGTCACAACCGCCTTGGTTCCTTTTATGTTGGAAGACACCTTAAAAGCATTATACAATAATATTACATACCAGATAATTATTGGAACCATTATTATACTAGCAGCAATAAGACCAATATTATCAGCAACATTAAACATACCCATTTGCAAAACATCCATCAAATTCTCTATACTCTCGGGTTTCACCATAAAACCGAGTAAAGATGCTATTAAGAAAGGGAAACGAGCTAACATTGTAGTACCCAAAATATCCTGTAATCTGGTATTCTTAGCAAATATTAAAGCTGCGGGATACATAAAAAATACAACATAGAACTGACTTACAATTTGCACCAGAAAAGCCTTTCCTAAATTGAGGTGCGTAGCCAATTTAATATCCAATACTCCCGGATACCAAACGTTACTAAAATATCCTATAATAATTGTTATACTTGCAATAAGGCTTCCCAATAAGAAAGCTTTCCATCCGGCAATGCGCACAAATGGATTTAGCAACAGGTGCCAGTTATTCTCATTTTTCATAAGATCTGATTTTTTCGATTATTTCATCTAATAGATTTCTAACAGTAGGATAACTCAATTTTAACTGGTTTGCCATCTCTTTAAGGCTTCCGCTATGCTTCACAAATTTCAGAATGAAATCTTGTTCTTCAGTAGACAATAAAGCTAATATGGGTAATTCGTAATTCCCTATCACTTCAGTCTCACAATTTTCACATTTAAGACTTTTGACTTTTAGTTGCGCTTTGCAACTTGGACAATAGCAAGGTAGCATACTATAATTGGTTTAATCTTTTCACAAAGAAAATAAATTATTCAATAAAAACAATACAAATATAAATAATATTAAACACAAACTAAATATTATTTACAAAATAGAATAAAAAAACAGAGAATTAGCGACCAATTCATTTAACTATTTTTTTGTATTTCTAGTTTTGCATTTTGTGTTTAGGTTCTTTTGTTATGTATTCGTTTTATGTTTTCGTGTTTCGTGAGTAGTATATGTAGTATATGTAGTATCTACCAAAATAAGCGCCTGTAGTATTTCTACTAGAGGCGCTCTTGCTTAAAGACGGCGGTAACCTACTCTCCCACATAATTGCAGTACCATCGGCACGATTGGGCTTAACTTCTCTGTTCGGAATGGGAAGAGGTGGAGCCCCAATGTTATAACCACCTTA
>NZ_JAAKEL010000022.1 GCF_011039205.1 Dysgonomonas sp. ZJ279 | reverse complement strand
ATTTTACCCTCTGTGTTAGTGTTTCATACACAAAGGAATTTATAATGTTAATATTTGTTAGTAAAATGCAGGGCTTTATTAGAAGCTCTAGCGGATTTTACTTAACCGGTGGTATACTTTTCAATTATTTTAGTGGACTACTTTTCAATTATATTATACACATCTTCGGGTTTGTAATAGGTCTTGTGGTTGATTTGAGAATACGCCAGCGTACCGTTATCCCGAAGCGTTTGCAAGGTTCGAGGCGAGATATTCAACAGCATACATACATCCTGATTATCCAACCATTCACTTTCCCTGCCGCCATACAAATGGCAAAGGTGTTCCATTCGGATAGCGAAACTCTCAAATTTTGAAAGCATCGCTTCAAATGTTTTTGCTTCAATATTTACGATCTCCATTGCACTATATTTTTAAATTATTATTCATATTTGCTCCAAAAGTAAGCCTTTCAATTACCACATTCCAAAGGATAGATTCCTTTGCATTCGCATGTTGTATTTTGCTTATCAATAAGCTATTTCAATCGTTTCAACTTCCTCATTTTGCTGCGAAATAAAAAAGAAAAATTCAGCCGTCAACGAGTTTTTAGACAGGTGGCAGCATATGGCGTCGATTTGGAAGTAAGTGGCGTCAATGCCCTGCTGTCTTGTCCTTAAATTTTCTCTCTTTTGATACGAAGTAAAGCAGAAAAGTTCAACCTTCAATGGCTTGAAAGACGTGTGGATGCTTGTGGCAGGGCTTGTCTAGGGCATGAGCCACACTTTTTCGGTTTGATGATCAATTTTCAGTTAAAAAAGCATTTTTCAGCCCATTGAGATGCTGCACTGGATACCAACAGAGAAAACATCATTTTTACATATCGTATTCAACTTACTCAGTTTAATCAGATATGCAAAACACAGCAGTCTGCACTGCCCATACACTTGATACAGAAGAAAGATATTGCAGAATACTCCATACAAACCAAGTCTGTTAACACTGCTGATTAATAGTTGTTTATTTGCTGTCGATAATCGGCTGTCCAAACAAAAGGAAGCCATAATAATAATTTTCTAAACACAGTATGCTATGAATAGTAAGCAAACAGAAAGCAGAAAAGGCAAAGTTCAAATTCCCGACGATTTTCTACTGACTTCGGGATTTGTCAAAACAAGGGAAACGAATTCCGCCAGCGATGACGCGGAAGCAGAATTTCAAAAGGCGGTTGAAAGAGAAATTGCTGGAAATAGTACCGGTGCTGATGAAACTATCCAACCGAACGAAACGGACGATACTATGGATAGTCTACAAACCGAAGCGGGAGTATCAACCGAAGTAGAACAACCACCTGTCCCAACAGTAGTTTCCAAACAACGGAAAGAATCGCTTGATGAGTATCGTGGAACATTTCTTACTGTTCCCAAGCTCGAAGACCGCAAGCCGGTATTTGTCAGCCGTGAGGTACGGGACAGGATAGACGAGATTGTCCACCGCTTGGGAGGAAGAGGGCGGAGTGTATCGGGTTTCATTGAGAACCTTGCCCGGCATCATCTGGATATATACAACGATGATGTGGAAATGTGGAAGAAGCTGTAATGGTTAGCTTCTGCCAATTTAAGGGTAAGCCTGTGTATAATTTACGGCTTACTTTTCTAAAGGAACATTTCATGTTCGGTTTAGCGGAGCGAGGTTATGTTTTCATTGCATGAAAACCCTCGCTTTGGCTTATCAGCCAAAGGGGAAAACCGCTCCCGATGGTCGCAGTTTTTGGGTCGCAGACCCTTTTATTATTGCTTTTATAAGTTGACAATAAATTAAGAATTGAATCAGGACAATCAAGATAAGCGAAAAGGAGGACGCCCGAAGAAGAGCTCCGTTACTCGGAAAGACAAGACGATTGCAGTCTGCTTTTCCGAGCCGGAACTCTATGCCATCAGGCATCGGGCTGCCAAAGCAAACCTTTCGCTTAGTGTTTACTGCCATGATGCGATTTTGGATGGGGTTATCAAGGAGCCACTGAAAAAAGAAGAACTGGATACTCTTCGAAGTCTCTCGAATATGGGCAATAATCTGAACCAGTTCACAAAAACCGCTAAATTTTTAGGTGTAAAACGGCTCGAACAGGAAGCCGAAAATCTATTCAATCAGATTCAAACTATCATAAATAAGCTCTCCGATGATTGGAAAAATAGTAAAAGGACGAAGTTTTAAAGGATGTATCTCATACGTTTTGGGCAATAAGGATGCAACTGTTTTGGCTAGTGATGGTGTATTGGAAACGGATACCAAATCGATTATCAACAGCTTTTATATGCAAAGTTTGCTCAACCCGAACCTCTCGAAATGTGTCGGTCATATCCCGTTAGCGTTCTCTCCTGATGATAAAGAACGGATGACAGACCAATTTATGGAACGTTTGGCAAAGGAGTATATGAAATTGATGGGAATAGAGAATACGCAATACATTATCGTTCGCCATAGCAACACCAGTCATCCGCATTGTCATATTGTGTTCAACCGAGTAGACAATGACGGCAAGACGATTTCCGATAAGAATGACCGCTATCGGAATGAAAAGGTTTGCAAGCAGCTCAAGGATAAATATAACCTGACTTATGGTAAAGGCAAGGAGAATGTTAACGTTCAGAAACTAAAGGGAGCAGAACAGACTAAATATGAAATCTACCATGCGATTAAAGGCTCTCTTTCTAAAGCAAAGAGTTGGCAGCAGTTTGAAGAAACCCTCAAACAAAAAGGCATATCCATAGAGTACAAGCTAAAAAGGCAAACGGATGAAGTACAGGGTATTTCATTTAAGAAGGGAGACCACTCTTTTAAAGGTTCGGAGGTTGACCGACAATTTAGCTATTTCAAGCTGGATATGATGTTGAATGATAATAACCACAGTCAGGAACAGCAGCAGATAAACATTCCGAAAGAAACAGGAAGTCCCATATTGGAAAATATTGCATTGGGAGTAGCCGATATTGCATCGGGCATAGGCGGTTTATTCGATATTCAACCATCGGACTATGACCCGAACGAATCGGAAACATTAAAGAAAAAAAAGAAAAAGAAGCCCGAAAAACGCAAGGGTATAAGTAGATAAAAAGAAGTAATTAACAACTTAAAAAAAAGAAAAATATGGCACAGTCAGTATCAAACGATGCGTTATGGGAGAAATTATGCGAGTTAGATAAGAAACTGGAAAAGTTTGCGATAACACAAAAGTCACTGACTCCTCAAAAGGATCAGTCAGAAATTAAGATTGATTTTGGAGAAACAAAAGACGAGATAATTGCTAAAATTAAGGGTGATATTCGCATTCTTGGTTTATCGAGCGACTCTCATTTTGAGGCAAATAGTAAGAATATTCAGCAGTTGACCGAGGATGTCAAAAAGACTTTAGGCACAGTTGCTCATATCCGAAAACAGCAAAAGGAGACTGCCGAATCACAAAAAACGGATGACACTCATTTCAATTTTAGGTTCTTTAAAGTCCGAAAGTCTTCTTTAGTGATCGGAATTCTTGGCTTGCTGGTGTTTACTCTGACACTCTTTTGTATGAAGCAGCAGAATGATTATTCGTTGCTAATGAATGAATATTACAGACAGAGTGTTGTTGTTAGAGAAATGCAGACGGAAATGGATAGTCTCAAGAATAACGCAAGACCTGATACAGGAATAAGGAAAAAGCAATGAACTCCACTGTAAGTCAAAGTTTTAAAATATAATAGAGGCTGTTTCTCAAATATTTGCTAAATTTGGAGCGATATAAAAGATTTTTAGTTCATCTTGAACAGTCTGCGTGACAATATATGAGTTGTGCGTCTACTGATTAGCCGACTTCCAAATATTTAAAAAGGAGTAAAAAGTATGCTTGAAATAAGAAAAGGAACAGCTTCAAAGAATTATGAAAATACGTTTTTTAGGGAATTTGCAGAAAACCTTAAAAACGTATTTGACAAGTATTCACTTGATGGCTTACTTATTGCCAATTCTGAATGTGAAGTTGAAAGTCGACTTCAAATAGATGCTTTGCTGGTAACTCAGAAGACTGTTTGTATTATCGACTTCAAGAATTTTGGAGGAAAAATAACTTTACCAAAAAATGCAAAATCAGAATTTGACTTTGGACGATGGACAAATGAAAAAGGAGAAATTATCAAAGGTGGAAGTTCTATAAATCCATTTGTGCAATTAAAAAATCAAAAAGACAGATTTACAAAGGTTGTTGAAAGTCAAATTTTGGATAAATTACCACAAATAGATTGCTTCAATCCTTATCACACAGTAAGAATTGTGTGCTTTCAAAAGCAAATTGAATTAATTGGAAGCATCCCGCCAAAAGAAGAATTGAATTTTTTCATTATTGAGAAAAACAATTACCTCGAAAAGATAAAAGATATTATCGACATTTCAGATAAAGAAGTAAATCTATCAAAAGAGTCCTTCAATGTTTTCAAAGAAATTTTCAGAGCCGATCAGTTTGATATTTTTGAAGATTATGATAATAAGAACTTTACGACTTACGAAACAAATTTAGACTTTGAACATCTTTATCCAGACCAAAAATCGGCTCTTTCAGAGGTACAAAGTTTTATCAAATCGGATAATGAAAAATTTTTCGTTCTTCAAGGAACTTCTTTAAGTGGGAAAACACATTTGATTCCATTTATAAAAGATGTTGCCTTTAATAATCAAATATCGGAAGTTAAACTTTTTGCTTCATCAGGAAGAGTAGCCAATAATCTGCTGAAAAATACAAATCTACCATTTGACAGTATTTATTCTTACATATATGGAGGAAACATAAACACAGAAACAGAGGATTCCAAAGAAGATGAAACTGCCGATGACGTTCTCAACTTAGAAATTGTTCCTCTCAAAAAATCAGATGATACGGAAGAGTCAATATTTATCGTGGATGAGTCACATTTAATATCTGACAATTACCACCAGTCAATAGATTTAAGGTTTGGTTCGGGAAAATTACTTAAAGATTTTATTGAATTCGCAGACTTGAAAAACTCAAAAAGAAAAATAATTTTTATCGGGGATAGCTATCAACTTTCAATCGGAAAGAAAGAAGAATCGGCTTTAAATCCAGAATATTTAGCGAATGAATATGAATTCAGCACAAAAGCATTTCAACTTATAGACAAAGAAGATAAATCCCTGATTGTTAGGGAAGCTCTTAAATCTGTTGATTGTATTCGCCAACAGTCATTCAATAACCTCAGTTTTAACTTTTCAGATTCAACATGTTCAATTACAAAGGAAAATCTAAAATCAGAGATAGAAAATTCTTTAAAATCAAATAAGAATTCTCATATCCTCTGCTTTTCAAATTCTGACGCTCAAAAAGTTAATTTTTGGATAAAAAATTCTATAATTAAAAATGGAAATGATTTAAATAAAGGAGATTTGATAGTTTTTGGCAACAACATTCGTGTTGAAGATGAAAACGACCCATTTGCTGAACCTAAAAAGATATATAATGGTCAATTTGGATCTATAATTGATTTTTCAGACCCAATAATAAAGAGAGAAAAACTACTTACTCCGCTAACTTTTAGAAAAACGACGATTCAATTACAAGAATCAAATCATATACTTACTTTTTTAAGTCTTGAAAATTTTCGTTTGAATGAGAAAGGAGAACTTTCGAAAGAAGAAATAATCTCCTTTAAAATTCTCTTAAATCAACTTGCTGAAGAAGAAATAGAGAATTTCAAAAGTGGTAAATATCACATAGATGAAGAATTAAAAAATTTATTGGATAAATATGATAGTAAAACTCGAAAAGGAATATCTAAGTTAAGAAAATGCATTCAAAAACATTTGCAAACTAGACCTTCTTCTAATTATTACAAATACAAAAATGTAGCACAAATGCGATTTGGATGGGCTTTGACCGTCCACAAAGCAATGTCATATAAATGGAAAGAAATATTTCTTAATGTTGAAACAGGTACAGGAAAAACAAATGAAACATATTTTAAATGGATTTATACAGGATTAATCAGAGCAACTCAAAAGGTTAATCTAATTAATTACGAGCCAATTACCCCTTTTTCTAAGAGTGAAATAAATCCTACTATTCCTAAAGTTGAAAAAGGGAAAGAGTTTTTTTATATCTCAGATATTCAGGCAGACCTTTCTGTTCTGAATAAAGAAATAGCTGAAAAATACAAATTTCAAGAATCAGAGAGCAAGTCTTCGTTGTTGCAATTTTTCCAGTTTATTGAAAGTAAATTGTCAAAAAAACATTTGATTATAAATTCAATTAATCATTCTAACTATCAAGAACTATATGAAATTAAGGGTGCACATGGTGAAATTGCAACAATTTCTACGTATTACAATAAAAAAGGGCAATTTAACATGCCATCTTTGATGAAGTCACAGCCCAAAGAATTTGGGATTGAAGTATTAAATTTATTACAAACAGAAAACAAAATATCAGACTTTGAATTCATTCATCAAATTTGGCGAAAAAAGGCTTATTACAATTTGAATGAAAAATTTGAATTGAAAAACTTATCTATTGGCTATATAATTCAAACCCCATTCAAAGATACAATACAAATCAACAAATCTAATGACACATTGCTTGTTGATATGTATTATGATGGAGATGGATTCTTTTCTGCAATTATTGCTTCTTCTTGTACTGAAATGGAATTATGGTCAGCATTCCAAGATATTATTAATGAACTAAAAACAAATTAAGATGCTTACATTATTTGATTTTAGCAGACAAATTGCATCCTTAAGGAAGGAAAAAAAATATCTTGAAATACTTACTTATTTTAAAGAAAATAAAGTAGATTTTTCGAAAGAACAGATTGCAAATCATGAATATATCGTTTCTGATATAATGTCAGCGTTAAGATATACAAACCAGTTTGATGCAGGGTTCCAATTTCTGAGAATCTACGATATCTGTATAGCTGCTGAACAAAAGGAGCGAGTTTTATCCGCTTATGGTTGGCTACTTTGGGCTAAATACAAATTTGAAAATCAAAGTGAAAGCGATATCGAGGATGAAAGTGTATTTTTTGAAGAAGACGAAGCAGAAATCCAAACGAAAAACTTTAGTTATAACAGAACTGAATTGATTGAAAGAATTGAAAATCTAATTTCCATTCTTTTTCAGTTTGATAGTGAATTTACTAAGACTTTAAATTCAAACCTATTTCTAATTGTATTAAAATCAGAAAAGAAAAAAACTGCCCCTAATTGGAAACTGATAAATGACTTTTGTAGCCAAATAGACCGAGAGTCTCTTTCTCAGAAATGTTCCATTATTCAAGTTGAACGTAAAGGGCAAACAAAAGAAATGGAATTAGCTTCTGATTTTGAAAATTGGTACGCATATAAAACGAAAGCCCTAATGAAGTTGGGAGAATGGCAGGAATGCTTTGACACTTCAAAAGAAGCCCTTGAGAAGATTGAGAGTTTTCACTATTCAAACGATGTTTGGTTTTCAAGACGCATAGCCTTATCTAAGAAAAATCTTGGTAATACGGAAGATGCAATCAAAGAACTTGAAACTATCCTAAAAAAGAAACGAGAATGGTTTATCCAAAAAGAATTAGCAGAACTTTACTTTGAAAAAAATGATTTAGAATCAGCTTTCAAAATGGCAATAAGTGCTATTAATAATTTTGGACTATTAGAGTTTAAAGTTGATTTATTCTTTCTTCTTGGAAAAATTCTAAAGGAACAAGGAATTTTAGATTTAGCTTTTAAACATTTTTCTCTTTCAAAATTGATTCGTCAGGAAGAAGAATGGAAAATTTCACAAAAAATAGTTGAAGAATTGACTCAATTTTCAGAGGTGGAGATTCCGTTGTCAAAGATTGCCGAATTAAAAAATGAACTAAAAAAATATTGGAATGATTTTAATTCAAATCAAGTTGTAAAAAGCAAGAGTCCCAAGTCAAATGAGCGTAATTCAGTTGGAGAAGTTGTAAGGATATTACACGATAATGAACGAGGTAAGGTCGGATTTATAAAGAGCAACGAAAATGAACATTATTTTGCCGTTTCTTCAAACTTTCATTTAACACCTAAAATAATCGTAGGAAGCAAAATCGTTTTTCAAATTCTACCTGCGGTTGAAGGGGAAAAAGAACAAGTGAAAATTTTAAAACTAAATGAATAAAAACGATAAAACCCAACCAACCAATAGCCAATTCGTCCTTTATCAGGATGATAATGGAATAACGAATGTCAATGTCCGTTTTGACGGAGAAGATATCTGGCTTTCGCAACAGCAAATCGCTCTGTTGTTCGATACTACTCAGCAAAATATCAGCCTACACATTAACAGCATATTAGACGAAAGCGAATTATCGAAAGAAGCAACTCACAAGTATTTCTTGTTAGTTCGTCAGGAAGGCAACCGGTCGGTAAAAAGACAAATTGAACATTATAATCTGGACATGATTATTGCTATCGGCTATCGTGTGAAATCGCAAGTGGCAACACGATTCAGACAATGGGCGACGCAACGACTGCACGAATATATCCAAAAAGGGTTTACGATTGACGATGAACGCCTCAAAGGAAACGGGAATCGCTATTTTCGTGAGTTGCTGCAACGAATCAGGGATATTCGTTCGAGCGAACGTAATTTGTACCAACAAGTGACTGATATTTATGCCACAGCAATAGATTACGATTCACGAACCGATCTGACCCGGCAGTTCTTTGCTACGGTACAAAACAAAATGCACTATGCCGCCCATCAACACACGGCAGCGGAAGTAATCTACGAGAGAGTCGATTCCGATAAACCAATGGTGGGTATGACCAACTTTAAAGGCGATTATATTACCCGTGATGATGTCAAAATTGCAAAGAACTATTTGTCGGAAAAAGAATTACAGGTTTTAAATTTATTGGTGTCTCAATATCTTGATTTTGCCGAACTGCAAGCTATCGAAGAACATTCAATGACCATGCAGCAATGGATAGAAAAATTGAATGATATACTTTCTGTAGGGAATCGTCCATTACTTACCAATGCGGGAACAGTTTCACATAAACAAGCCATCGAAAAGGCAACCAAAGAGTTTGAAGAGTATCGTCGTAAAGAAATGCTGCAATACGAAAGCGATTTCGATAGAGCTATAAAAGAGTTGAAATCTCAAAGAGACGATAATACAGACAATATATCGAAGTAGTTTATGTGGATTTAAAATATTGTTTTATCTTTGTCCCAAGCTAATCAACCTGCTCAAAAGCGGAGCAAACTAGAGAAGTTAACTCGTTACTTATCCGTTACCTATTCTGAATTCACGACGCTTCAAACCACTGATTCAGAAAGAAATATCCACAAAACATCGGTTTGTTTCTAAATCGTTACCTGTTGATGAAAAACATTTTGTAAGTTACTTGTTGTTAGAGGGAAAGAATGAATTCTGTGCCTTCCACAATGAGTGGTTAATTGCTTCCTAATTCCGCACAAATCTCCAATTTCCTTCAAGTAAGCGTTCATCTTTTGGTTACAGGGTATGGGTAGTAATACTCCTTTTTTGATGCAGTCTGCATGATGCTTATAACGTTTTAGTATTTGCATCGGCACATCCAACAGTGGAATGTTACACATATTGTTTGTTTTTACACGTTGTTTGCGAATCCAGGTTACGCCTTCGTTATCTAATGCCAGATGTTCTTGTTTTAAGCTTTTAACATCAGAGAATGCAAGACCGGTGAAGCAGTAGAAGATTTGAAAATTATCCGCTGAATAACAGATATTTATCGGAAAGGAAAAGAGCAATGGGTAACAATTTAGAAACGAGCGAAATGCTTTGGTCTGCTTTGGGTTTCCATTGTTTCAAATAACTCTACTGCAAAAATAAGCATTTATTTTATTGGAATACATAAGAAGTTATGGAATAAAATCACTTTTCGTTCCAACATAGGTCAATGTCAGTCGGTGCATTGCCCTTGTTATTGCAACATAGAGCATACCCCTATCAATTTCCGAATTGTAATTCTTATCGGTCACTTGCGGAATGATTACCTCGTCGAACTCCAACCCTTTTGCCATATGGGCAGACGTGATAATAATTCCTTGAACAAAAGCAGAACTTAGGCTTGAAAGGAAGTAAACATTGTCTGTATATGCTTTTAGCTTGTCCGCTATCTCTTTCGCTTGTGATTCCGTTTTACAGACGATTCCAAGTGATGTGTAGCCTGATTTTTTGAATGCCGAAATCAAATCGGCAATTGCAAAAATTTCATCGTCCTCCTTTTTGAGTCTCATAATTTGCGGTTTCTCTCCATGCCGGGCGACTGGTTCCAGTTCTTCGTTTTTCCGAATCTTTTGTGCAAACTCGGTTATCTCGTATGTGGAGCGATAACTTTTGCACAGCTTCATCACCTCTCCGGTTATCAATACTTTCTGAATCATATCGGCAGTCGATGAGCCGTAAGGGTTTACCGACTGGCTAGCATCGCCCAAAACGGTTTTCCGGCAAGGGTAAAGTTTCTGTAAAACTTTATATTGGATAGGCGAATAGTCCTGCATCTCATCTATAAGAAGATGCTTAACCTTGCTTTGTGTGCTATTACCCTCCAATGCAATATGGATATATGCCAATGGCGCTAAATCCGCATATTCAAGTGTACGGTTCTTCTGCATCTTGAACATTTCGGACTTGCCTGCCCAGTCAAATAAATCTTTATAGACCTGAATATCGTTATTCCCGGCAAACATCTTCTTGATCTCTTTTTTGAGCAGATTTCGTTCGGCAGTGGTAACTGTAATCCGATATTGAACTTGTGCCATTTCCAAGATATAATCAGTCGTCGTTTCGAAGCGTTGGCGCATCGGATAGCGATTGAAACGCCTGAATTGCTCTTCGATAAATTCGGCAGGAATAGTAACATACTTTGTTAGTTTTACATCCACAGCTTTGAAGTAGTTGTTTTCGACATGCAGGATAAACCTGTCTAATTGGGAAATAAATTCAAAAGAGGCTTTATACTGTATGCGCTCTGTAAATTCCGGAGCAGATTTTGTGAGCAATTCGTTTACCTGTTCAAAGAAGGTCTGAAATTTATATTTGTTATCCAATATGCCGGAAAGTATCTGCTCCATACTCGTTTCGGGAACAGTTTCTTCGCCAAGTTCGGGAAGCACATTGGAAATATAATCGGCAAACACTTTATTCGGAGATATTATCAATATATCTTTTGAAGAAATACCCCCCTTGAACGCATAGAGTAGGTAAGCAATACGATGCAGAGCAATAGATGTTTTACCCGATCCGGCAACCCCTTGTATGATTATCGTTTGAGCCTCTTCGTTACGGATAATCTGGTTTTGTTCCCGTTGGATAGTCGCCACGATATTCTTCATTTTATCATCTGCATTGGAACTCAACTCTTTTTGCAGGATATCGTCATGAACGGTCAGCGAACTTTCAATCATGTATTCCATTCTGCCTTTTCGGATTCGGTATTGTCTTTTGAGTGTAATATCTCCTGCTACTTTGCCTGCCGGAGATTGATAAGAAGCCTCTCCCAATTCATAGTCGTAAAACATACTTGAAATCGGTGCTCGCCAATCATAAATAAAACTCATCTTACTCTGCGAATCGTAGAACGAATGGACTCCGATATAGACAGGCAAAACCTTACCGCTTTTTTCTCTTTCCTTAAAGTCAATCCGACTGAAATAAGGAATATCCAATATCTTGATTAATCGTTTACGTTTGTCAATCACATTCTCGCCCAATGCAAAGTGGTTCAGAATACTTTCCCTCATCGAACGTATTTCGTGTGGGTCAATGTCTTTATTCGACCACAAGTAATCTTTATACTCTGCCAATGTATCGACATGTTCTTTTACCGACACATCTGTACTATTGATGGTTTTATTCAGCAAATTGATAACCTGCTGTAAATACTCACGTTCCTGTTTCTCTGTTTGATTAAATACCATAAAATACTCCTTATTATTACATTAAAAAAGACACAAAAAGGTGTGTAAAATTACTGCGTTTCAATGGTGTACGAAATGGCTATTTATAGCTATATATCAAGTTGATTTTGTATCTTTGCGCTCTCAATAAAAGAAATATGGATATCCTTAAACTCGCAGAACAGAATCAACAAACCGCATGGAAGATACTGGAAGATACACGTATCATTTCTGCATGGGAGCATATTGGGGCAACTGTTAATCTGGTTGGTTCACTCAAATCCGGTTTGTTGATGAAAAGCAGGGATATAGATATGCATATTTATACGGATAGGCTTGATGTTGCTGAAAGTTTCTCCGTTATGCAGGAACTGGCAGAAAGGCTATCTCTGAAAGAAGTTCAGTATATCAATGGAATAGATACGGAAGAAGAGTGCATCGAATGGCATACCTTGTATGAAGATAAAGACCGGAATACATGGAAGTTCGATATGATTCATATTCGCCGGGGCTCAAAATATGATGGCAAAGTAGAGCATGCAACCGATGCTATAATCCGGCAGCTAACGCCTGAAATCCGCGAAACCATTCTTCAAATCAAATACGATGTACCGGATGGCGTAATGATTCCCGGCATAGAGATATACTACGCTGTTTTTACTGGTGGGGTGAAAAGTTATGAGGAATTGGAACAATGGCGAAGAACCAATCCGATGACAAACAGTTTAGATTGGCTGCCTCAATAGATGATCCCGAAGTCGCGGGCAGTATTAATTGCTTCAATCACGTTATCGACATTCAATTTAGTCAATATACTTTTTCGGTGATTATTAACCGTATAAATACTGATACTTAGTTTATCTGCAATTTCTTTACTCAGCAAGCCCTGACGAATTAATAGCAGTATTTCTTTTTCACGATTAGTAAGTTGCTTCTCTGCCGGAATTAATGCAGGTGAAAGAATCTCGCCTGTTTTCCAATTTATAATCGTTCTTTTGATTTTTTCTGTGAATGTCTGGTCAGGAGATACATCCACAATTCCCATAATAATCCAAGCCTTGTCGTTCCTGTCTTTTTCAAGAACCTGCTGACGGCTGGTTACATTTACATAGTGCCCTTTTGCATTCAGTATCCGGTATTGAAATATCTGCTGGTAGTCATTTCTTTCTTCCTGCGGAAGAGAATAGATAAACCGTCCATGCTCAATCTGGTATTCCAATAGTTGAGAGCGATCATCCGGATGTATTCTATCTTCCAATAAGTCGCCCTGCTTCCTTATCGTTTTTATCCATGTGGGATTATATCCTAAAATTGTAGAGAAGTTGTCGGAAGCAAAATCATATCTTTCCTTAAACACATCAACAGTAAAAATACAGCTTTGGCTCATTTGGGAGAAATTCTGTATGGACACCCTTTTCTTATTCCACAAATCATAGTCAACATCAAGACTGCTGATTTGCTGTCTTGACCATAGTTCTTCGGGGGTTATTTTACTGGAAGTCATAGCGCAAAGATAGCTATAAATAGCCATTTATCAGGTGAAGAACATTCAATATCTTTGACGTGCCACTAAAAAATTCACAAAGCAAGGATTCTTAAACAATGAACTCCTATATTAATCTTTAAAATATATGCTTATGTGGATTATTAATGATTCGAGGTTATTCAGCCTATTGTCTGAACCCTCACAAGTAACAAACGAAGAAATGCAAAATGCCTATGGCTGCTTCAAGGAACAGGTAAAAACCACTGTCAGCCAGTCTGAAAGTAATCATTCGGAAGTCTTTCGGATACTGAATAACACTCGTATTGAGTTAGTATTCATAGAATCGCTTAATCAGTACGAGCAGGGGGAAAAATGCCTTGAAATTTGCTTATCTTAGAAAATCTATCCTATTCCTTGAATCTGAAATTGATTTGCTTAAACTCACTTTTTTACAAGCAAATCAATCCCTAAAGAATACACAATCCAACAATTCCAAAGTCTATTTTATCCCCCAGTCGCAAGGCTTGGGGATTGACAGCATGGGAGAATTTGCCGTTTCATTTGAATTATCCCGCCAATTTTTGGACGAGACAGGCAAGCCTGCCCCGTTCATCCATATTGCACAGGCTTTGGAAGCCGCTTTTAATTTTAGTTTCGGGAACGCTTATAAATCAAAAGCACGAATATTAAGCCGTAAGCCTTACAACCTGACCAAAGCATTAGATTCTCTGAAAAATCTAATCGTTAAGACACGCCGAAAACAAGATGAAAAAAGATAATTTTACAAATATTTGATATATAGTATTTTACAATTCAATTTTAGGGGAGTCCATAGGGATTCCCCTATTTTTATTGCGTTCATCTGCCGAGCTTTGCTTCATCAATCGATTGAGAAAATCAGTATTAATCTCAAAAACGAAGCAAAATGTATATCAATAATGAAGATTTTGATAAATGGATGGAGAAGCTATCCAAAAAATTGAGCGAGATAGGCAAAGACCTCAAATCGCTCATAAACACCAACGATGTTTTCGACAAGGACGAGAAATTGTTGGATAACCAAGATTTGGCATTTCTGTTGAAAGTATCCTACCGAACCCTGCAACGATACCGAAGCAATGGCGTTCTACCGTTCTTCAAAATCGGACATAAGACCTACTACCGAGCCGAAGATATTCGCTCGTTTGTCAGGGAGCATTGCGATTTTCGCACGTTCCAACAGTTCGACAAGGCAACAAGCAATCCGATGAAAACCACCGAAGGCGGGGTTTAGCCAACCGCCTTATGTAATGGCTCCGCATTTCTCAAAAACAACTTCACCTTACGGCTCTGTGTGTTTTGCGAAATTAAGCAAGAGGGAACTGGACTAACGTCCTGTTCTCCTCTTGCCCTGCGGGGCAAAGCCTTCGGCTTTAGTGCTTTATGCGAAAGCACTGTAATTACACTTTTAATAAGTGTAATTGATTAAGCTCTTATTGTCAACAGTTTAACAACATGATTTTCCATTAAAAAGTAATTACTATGCAAAATCAAGATAGAAAAATCGTATATACCACAGTTTCCATAGACAAGGAAACAGGGCGTTTAATAGATAAAATATGTAAACGTTATTCGCTGAAAAAGAGTGAAGTTGTAAAGTTGGCATTCCAGTATATTGACAAGGCTTCTATTAACCCTGCCGATGCTCCTGAATCTGTCAAATCGGAGTTATCCAAAATCAACAAACGGCAGGATGATATTATTCGTTTTATTCGCCACTATGAAGAGGAACAGCTTAATCCTATGATACGCACAAGCAACTCTATTGCTACCCGATTTGATGGAACAGCAAAGGAGCTATCCCAACGGTTAGACTTAGAGATAAAGAGCTCGAAAGATACTCTTGTTAGTGTGTTGAAAAAACTGGACGAACAGTTCGGAAAAATAGCGGATGTTGTAACAAACCATTCCAAAGTTATCAATAGCCAATCCCAAATACAACAGAGGGATAATGAGAGACTGTTAATGCTGATTTCTCTTTATTCGGAACTGTCAGCCTGTGGAGTGATGGATGGAAAGCGGAAAGAGAATCTGAAAACAGATATTATGAATCTCATTAATAAAAAATAGGGCATGAATATAGACTTCCCGCCACCATCGAAAGGTACATACAATAATGCAGACAGTAGCCGAAGGCTATGTAACTATTTGGAGCATGAGGATATGGAACGCATGGAGCAAGGAATATATACTGAAGGTTTTTTCAATCTGACCGAAGATAATCTTTATAAATCGCAAGTAGTTAAGGATATTGACAATAACAAAGCTCAACTATTAAAAACAGATGCTAAGTTCTATGCCATCCATATTAGCCCATCGGAGAAGGAACTCAAAGCAATGGGTAATACCGAACAAGAACAAGCCGAAGCAATGAAACGATATATTAGGGAAGTATTTATTTCAACTTATGCCGCTAACTTTAACAAAGACTTGAAAGCGGAAGATATTAAATTCTATGGGAAGATACACTTTAGTCGTGACAGGTCAACTAATGAGCTAAATATGCACTGCCATCTGATAGTAAGCCGTAAAGACCAATCGAACAAAGTCAAAATAAGTCCTCTAACCAACCACAAGAACACCACCAAAGGAACAGTTAAAGGCGGTTTTGATAGGAGTGCATTATTTCAGAATGTGGAAAAGGGTTTTGACAAGCTATTTATGTACAATCGTCCTCTAACCGAAAGTTTTGAATATTATAATACAATGAAAAATGGTTCTATCACAGGTCAAATCAAGATGCAAGAAAGACAAATTGCTGATGAAAGAAAAAACAAACAAGAGAATCTTCAAAATCCCAATATTGGAAACAAGTTTGCAAATTCTCAAGATTCCAAATTAGAAGATTATCAAACAGTAAATCAAGAAAATAAGCAAGATTTCAATCTGCCTGATTTGGGCTTATCCTCTGCATTGGGTTTGTTTACGCCTGATATTTCTAACCAAGAGGAAGAACAAACTCCCGTGAAAAAGAAAAAGAAGATACCGAAGCGAGGATTCAGGCAGTCGTGAGGTTGAACCGAAGTTATTTCCCGTGCAACTTCGGTTATTTCCGCTCATGGCTTCCCTGCCGTTTGAAGGGGCGGAAGCCCGCAGAATAACCGATTGCCCGAGAATAACTTCTGCCGTAAGTGCCATTTACAGCCAATGCGATCCATTGCTACACACTTTTGAAAACTGCTTGATATTCTGCTTTCCTTTGCCTCAAATCATTGCAATGAGATTTTTAAGTATCAATTTAAAACAAGAATCAGTATGGATATTATAGCAATTGAAGGTAGAACCTTCGAGCAGATAAAACAACGTTTTGAGTATTTTACCAAGCAAATAAAATCTCTTTGCGAGGATAGTCGGAACAATGAGAAATGGTTGGATAACAAAACCGTTTGTGAACTACTGCATATTTCGCCCCGAACCTTACAATCGTATAGGGATAATGGAACATTATCTTACTCTCAAATCGGGCGTAAGTGCTACTACAAAGCATCGGACATTGAAACCCTAATCAGTCAATCACAATCAAAAAAGTAATACCATGAAAGAAGAAATAGTATTTGATTTGAGTATGTTGGTTGGCACATGGGAAAGCGTAAACCTGAATCCAACGATCATAATTTACAGAAATGGCGACAGCTATCTGCTAAGTATCATTCACATTAACGAAACGAGTAAACAGGCTAGCCCTGCTACTTATGATATTCAGGAGGATGGAGACGGATATTTTATCAGCTATAACATGAAACGAACCGCTATCAGCTACGATGCAAAAATAGATTTATTAACCCTCTCTGCTTTGGGAGATTATATGCGTAACTAAATATGGAACTATTGGATCGAAAATCGGCTGAAATATCCCAATTCTTTACGGCTTTGGATGAGGTATTAGATTCCGTCAACCAAGCTCTTAAAAACCGCACTCCGCACCTAAATGGCGAAAAGTTCCTGACAAACAAAGATGTTTGTAAAATGCTTTGCGTCAGCCTTCGGACTTTACAAGATTGGCGGGATAACAAAATTATTCCGTTTATTCAGATTAAAGGGAAGATTTTGTATTGTGAGTCGGTGATAATAAAACGCATAGAAAGCAACTTTGATAAAATTGAATAAGTTGTTTGAAATAAATATTTAAGAAAGACCTAGAATATTGCTTTTAGGTCTTTTTTTATGAGTATTTTTATGGAAGTTATACTAACTAAAAAAGTTATGAGAAAATACTATAGAAGAATTGTTTTTTCAAAAACACCGCTAAAAACACAATTCAGGTACAGAGATGTTTTTCAGCTATTACCCATTGGGTCTAAATCTGCTCCATCAAATCCCTTAGCAAGACATTTTCCACTGTTTCTTGAATATTATATAGATTTTGAAGGAAATGAAAGAGAAATTGATATATTTGAAGATCTAGCAGCTCAACAGAAAAAAGAATTTGAACTCATAAACTTATTATCTGTTTTGACAAATCATCGGTTCTTTAAATATTTATCAGATAGGAATGAATGGGCAATTATGACTCCCAATATAGGATTTGATAATTTGAGCGAAGAACAAAAAACATTATATAATAACCAAAATAGTTCTTGGGTTTTTGGGGGATATATGTATCCGAATTTAAAGAAAGAGCTTGAAATAGAGCGATTCTCTGAACAGAAGCATCCAGAAATGCCATTAATATCTCCCTATTATCAATATTTCACGAATAATCCTGTTGAAAATCATGAAGGTAAAATACGATTCCCAGAAACTATCGTAAGTTGTCTGGATAATTATTTTTCTCTATCACAAAAAGTATTGCAGAAAGTGAAATCATGTGTTTACTTAACATGTGACGGTATTGATATTCAAGATAATAAACGAAGTTTAGCTTTTCTATCATTCGTTTCAGCTATAGAAGGATTGGTAAGCTTAGAGGTTGCTGATGATGAAATAACATTTGAATGCCATAACTGTAAGACGATTAAGGATTCTCCACATCATTGTCCAAAATGTGGAAGACCAATTTGGGGTATCAAAACAAAATTCGTTGAATTTTTAAGAAAATTTGTAGCTGGAAGTGAAAAATCAGCTCAGATATATAGAGAAGTTTATAACTTGCGGTGCAAGATAACTCATCAAAATCAATTGTTTTCAGGTGACTATGATTTGTCATTAGATGAAAATAAAATGAATTTAGAACACCAAGATTGGATAATGAGATTGAAAACATTACAACTTGTAAGGTTAAGTCTTTCAAACTGGTTAATGTATCCAGAAAAAAAACGAAAATAAAAAACCATTGTCTAAGTATTATTTATTTGGTTATGACAGTCAATTTGTATTGTTCAATTCTTTCAAATTTTTCATAGTTCATGGACACTTCATGGGTATTATATTCATAATGCTGCTCCTTTCCGTCTGCTATTGAACAAATTAAATTATCAGGCAGCATTATACCTATACAATTGAATATCTGTTGTAAAACTTCTGTAAATTTCTTTATTGCTTGATACTTATTCTGCTCCCAACCAATATCCAGTACTACTTCTAATTGTTTGATATGGGTTTCCTCTCCAGTCAAATAGAGAGCAAGCGTATTAGGTATTTTTGTTATATCATCTATTCCAAATTTGTGATAATTAGTCATCGACAAATAACAATCATCACCTGCATATGATTTATGCCATTCATCTAATTTTCCAATGCCAATCTCAGAAAGTGAATTGACAATTGTTTGTACATCATTAAACTTAAGCAATTTTGCTTTATCGGATATAACATATTTAGGTTTCTTCGCAACCCTTCTTATATACTCGTCAGGAGTTTCTTTTGAGGAATCAAAATGTACCTGATATTTCCAAATACGCTTTAATGTATTCAAATTAAAATTTGCATATTTTAAAGTCGCTATAATCAGCCCTTTACTGGATTTAGATTCTTTATATCTATGAATATGTTTTACTACGGTAATATAGCTTTCATAATTCAGATATAAAGCTAAAGCATAAAAGTATGGCAATGTTAATATAACCAACAGGATAGGCAATAGAAAAGATTTTATATTGGAAACAGAGAATAGAAGTTCATATTCTGTAATTGTTTTATATACAACATATACAATCATACCAAGCCCTATTAGTCCTAATATATTCTTACATAAAATAACGACTTTTTTATGACTTTCTTCCTTTTTTGAAGAATGCTCTGCAAAAACTTCCATAATAGAAAACAGGGATACAATAGGAATAAGTAAAAGTTCTCCAATTAAGCTAAGTGTATAAAGATTGAACAAAAATTCCCAAATAGCAATAATCTTGATATTGTCTTTTATGAGTTTTGAGAAATAATTTACATTTTCAACTTTGTTTATATTCATAAATAAGACAATCCCTGAGAATAAAAGCCACAGAAAAGTATCTTTTAGTAATGATATATCCCATAATCCTATACTTGATAAAATACATATGACAATTAGCATATACAGCAATAGTGTGCTAAAAGCCAGAATAAGTTTTTTTACGAAAAATGCTTTGACAACTCCAGCTATAGAACGTCTGACATCCTTTGTTCTAGAAATGAAAATTAGAAAAATAAGAAGCCATATAGCTAAAGCGATTTCTCTCGTTGAAAATATATCAAATATATTACTCATTCTTATTGTGATTATCTATAAAATTTGAATGTAAATATACACATAAACACCTGAAATAAATGCAATTATGAATCAATATTTTTGTCGCTTTCCCTTTCAGGAAACCTTCTATTTCTTCTCCCCATTTTATATATTTTCCCATCATTTTTAGGCAGCTCATATTTCCCCTGAATCCTTTCCGCAAGGTTCGTCATATCCTCGTTGATTTTAGTTCGGGTAACCTCCGCATAGATTTGTGTTGTTTTAATGGAGAGATGCCCCATAATTTGGCTAAGTGATTCAATCGGAACACCCTGAGTCAGGCAGATAGTCGTTGCGAACGTAAAACGGCTCATGTGGAATGTCAGTCGTTTATCAATCTTGGCAGCCTTAGCAAGCCGTTTCAGTTGCCAATTCATATTGACATGAGTTTGAAGAGTAAAAACTCTACCATCAGTTCCCGCAAATTCAGAATCCCTATACCGTTCAAGAATCTTTAGTGGAATATCCAATAATGGTATATATGAAGCCGTTCCCGTCTTTTGCCTGTTCAGTACAATCCATAGGTTGCCGTCTTCCTGTCGTTGGATATTAGAGTGTTGCAGATTCCTTAAATCAATAGCCGTAATGCCCGTAAACACGCAAAAGATAAACATATCCCGTGTAAAGTTCCATGTAGCATGTTTGGTATGTACTCCCATCAAACACTCTATCTCATCCATTGTGAGCCACGGGCGTTTAGGAATTATCTTTTCAGAAACATAATCAAAAAATGGATCTTGGCGTATCAGTCCCTTATGTTTAGCTTTTGTAATACAAGTTCGTAAAGGAATCAAGTTACATTTTACCGTTCTTGGAGTCATACGCAAGTCCAGCTTTAGATAGAGCGAATAGGCTTCAATAAATGCAATATCTACTTTCCCGAATGGAATATCCGTTACATTGTATTTTGTCGCTAAAAAATCTTTCAAATGCCTGTAAGCATTCGGGTATACAGGATAGGTGGATTCCTTAATTTTGATTCCAATACTTTTCCGTTTTTCTTCCACCAACTCTGCAAATTCCTGCATCAAAGTATTTCGGTTTGTACCGATACCACGCAAAGCATTTTTCAAAGATTCCGCAGTGATATAACCTTTGTCCTGTACCATTACTTTGTAGTGGGTGTTCAGTTCAGATTTATAGTTTTCGATTTGCTTGTTTATCGAAGCATTTGATTTTCCAATAGCTAATCCCCCTTGTGCATTCCATTCATCGGGAAGAATGTCCATCCCTGTACTGAATGCAGTGTTTTTACCATCTACACTGATACGACCCATTATTGGGCATTTACCAGACTTCTTTTTCTTACTTGTATTCAGATAGAATAATATGCTGAATGTACTTCTGTTGTATTCCATGTTTCTGTTTTTATTGATTATTAGCTGTATAGGTGAATTTATTGGCGAGTCGATTCGAAAGTTGTTTCATATCGTTGCCAATTTTTTCATTATTGACACGAGCGTAGCGTTGCGTGGTCTGAATATTTCGGTGTCCCATCATTCGGCTAACGCTTTCAATGGGAACACCTTGCGAGAGGCAAATTTGGCTTGCAAAGCAGTGCCGAGCAACGTGGAAGCTGACGTTAGTGGTAATATTACAGTGTTTAGCAATGGCTTTCAGAGCATCACTGATTCTTCGATGGGATAAGACTTTGAAAACTGTATCGTCTTTCCCTGTACCACTTATCCCTTTATACTTCTCAATAATGCGAATAGGAATATTCAACAATTTTACATTGAACGGAATATCAGTTTTCTGTCTCGACATGGAAATCCACAAACTGCCGTCCTCCTCAGTGATGATATGCTTCCATGTCAATTGCTTCAAATCGATGAATGAGAGCCCTGTAAAAGCTGCGAAAACAAACAAATCACGAATAAAACTTTGACTTGGAGAATTTAGCGGAGTTGATATCAGTCGTTCTAGTTCTTCGGCTGATAATGTACGTTGCACAAATTCGGGCTTACCCAATTTGTAACCCAAGAATGGTGGATAGGTTATCATATTTCGGTGCAAAGCTATCCGAACCGCTTTCAATAACAACGCAACAATGGTAACAATCGATTCTGCTTTGAGTTTGCGTTCTACCCGAAGATGATAGTCGTAGGCTTCAATGAATGGTAAATCCAATTGAGTCAAAGGAATATCTTCAACATGATATTTTTCTTTGAGAAAATGTTTGAGATTCTTGTAAGCAACATTGTATTTGGGGTAAGTGTTAGCCGAACGGTCGAGACCTATCCGTTTGCGAAACTCTTCCGCCATATCCTTGAAGTGGACAAGCAAAGTTTTCTGTGTGGTGGCGATTCCCTGAAAGGCGTTCTTAACCTCGATGGCTGTAACCTTTCCTGTTCGCTGTAAGATTTCTTTGTAGTGGGAATGTATTAAGAGATTGATTTTGTTAATCTCTCGATTGAGTTCGACAGCAATACGGCTTTTGCCGATTGCTCGACCCGATTTGACATTCCAAAGATGTTCGGGGACAGATAATTTTGACCCAAATTGGGCGATGCTGTTTCCGATGATAATTTTGCCAATTATCGGATAAGCAATGTTCTCTTTATTTCTGTTTTTTTCAAGTCTGCTCTCTCTTTTTATATAAAAAGAGACTTTCAATTCGTTGTTCATAATGCTCACATTTTCAAGTTGATAAATTTACTTCTTATGTGAGTTATTCGAGCAATGTAAACCGCAGACAAACAACGTTATAAACAGACAATAAAGGTCATCAAATTGCTGTGTTTTGCTCCTTCTAAAATGGGTAACGGTATAGAAATGGAACTCTTGCTTATATCTGCCGAAATTGGTATTTTAGCGATTAGGCACTCAATGCCATTAAAGGACATTCGTTTCTGATTATTAGTTCGTTACCCTGATTTGCTTTCCTTTTCTTTTTATCTTCTAGGTTAGTGAAACAGCAGAAGACAAAGGCATCACGTATTACAGCCAGACGTTCTATCTGGAATTTCTTATCCATGATTTTCTGTAATCCATGGTCTTCGAGAAAATCCCGTTCTACTTCATCCAGTGTAAATCGGATATTGGCAAACGGGTCTTTTTTTATCCATTCGTTAGCTAAAGCAATACGAATGATCTTTTTGAAGTTCTTCAGGTATTTGGTTGCTGAGTTATGATTACAGTTACGTTCTGTTTTTAAAAAGAATTCATAATCTTTGATGAATTGGTGATTGACTTCATCCAAGAATACATCGTCCTTCTTATAGTTTAATTGGATGAACTCGGCTGTATGCCTGTAAGATGTTTCGTAACGCATAACGGTTGCGGGGGACATATCTTTTCCGATCAGTTTTTTACAGCGTTCATTGTGATCCAGAAATATGAATAATAGTGTTTTTCGTGATTCGTCTTCTCGTCCTTGATAACGATTTAATATTATTCGTGGGTTGATTTCTACTCCGTCGAATTCGAGCTCCCGGTAGATCTCCATAATGCGTAAGCGAATTGTATCGAGCCGGCTATTGATCTCCTGGGATTTGCGGTCTTTACCGATTACTTTTTCTGCCAGATTGTTCCATTTATCGGGTTCTACGGATAAGGTAACAACCGTTTCGATACGCTGACCATTGACTGTGATCCTCATGAATACAGGGCTTTCTCCGTTCTTTGCTACTCTAGATCTCTTCACAAAGAATAAAACATGAAATGTGTTTCTTTTCATACTTTGAATTTGTTTTAATTTTTATTCTCAAGGTATGAAGTTCAGTTCATTCAGGCAGGTTCTAGATTCACCCAAACAGCTTAAAAAGAATGGCTTAAAAGCAATTCGGGGACAGTTTTTGTGATTTTGGAATGTCCCCGATTTCGTCCGTGGACTATACCGGAAACCACCCTTTTTTATCACTTTTCAGAAAACAAAAAACCCTGAAACTCATTGAATTTCAGGGTTTTACTTCATTTTTCTTTTTGTCTTGGCGGAGAGAGAGGGATTCGAACCCCCGGTACCTCACAGTACAACGGTTTTCAAGACCGCCGCAATCGACCACTCTGCCATCTCTCCAGTGCTTATTAGCACAGTGCTTTCCTTCAAAAGCGATGCAAAGATATGTACTTTTTTTAAACTTCAAAATAAAAACGAAGCTTTTTTATATTTTTCTTCAACAAACCATATCTTCCACCCTACTCCATACTCACAAATAAGTAATATATAACATCTAACACACATGCTATTTTGATATCTTTATGTATATTTGCGCTTCGTAATTTAGGGTTATTAGTATAAGTATAAAAAGACATCAAAATAGAACTCATTATATCGGATGAATAGAATACGAAATTTTTGCATCATTGCTCATATCGACCACGGAAAAAGTACACTTGCCGACAGACTACTAGAATATACAAGAACTGTCGAAGGAAAAGAAATGCAAGCCCAAGTGCTTGACAACATGGATTTGGAGCGCGAACGTGGTATCACGATAAAAAGCCATGCCATACAAATGAAATATATCTATAAAGACGAAGAATATATCTTGAATCTTATAGATACTCCCGGGCACGTCGATTTCTCGTACGAAGTGTCACGCTCTATCGCAGCCTGCGAAGGTGCGTTACTTATTGTTGATGCTGCACAAGGAATACAAGCTCAAACAATATCCAATCTATACATGGCGATAGAAAATGATCTTGAGATTATTCCCATACTAAATAAAATAGACCTTCCGAGCGCTATGCCCGATGAAGTAGAAGACCAAATCATCGAACTTCTAGGTTGCAAGCGCGACGAAATAATTAGAGCCAGCGGTAAAACTGGAGAGGGTGTATATACTATACTCGATGCGATTATAGAACGCATACATGCCCCCAAAGGCGACCCTGAAGCTCCCCTGCAAGCTTTGATTTTCGACTCGGTATTTAACTCATTCCGTGGAATCATCGCATACTTCAAAGTAGTCAATGGTAGTATCAAAAAAGGCGATCTTGTAAAATTCTTTGCTACCGGAAAAGAATATAATGCTGACGAAGTAGGTGTTCTTAAACTTACCATGTCACCTCAAAAGGAAGTTACCTGTGGAGATGTAGGTTACATTATATCCGGGATCAAAACATCGAAAGAAGTTAAAGTTGGTGATACGATAACCCATGTGAAAAATCCATGTAAAACTGCAATTGATGGATTCGAGGAAGTAAAACCAATGGTATTTGCCGGAGTATATCCCATCGAAAGTGAAGATTTCGAAGATTTGCGTGCTTCGTTAGAAAAACTTCAACTGAATGATGCTTCCCTTACCTTCCAACCCGAATCATCCGTAGCTCTGGGCTTTGGATTCCGTTGTGGATTCTTAGGTCTATTGCATATGGAGATAATACAGGAGCGATTGGATAGAGAATTCAATATGGATGTGATAACCACTGTACCAAACGTATCGTACCTTGTCCATGACAAAAAAGGAAATGTAAAGGAAGTTCACAACCCATCAGGTCTTCCCGAACCTACCTTGGTTGACTTTATCGAAGAACCATATATACGCGCGTCGGTAATTACCAATACAGCATATATCGGATCGATAATGAGCTTGTGTCTGGGTAAACGAGGAATTTTACTGAAACAAGAATATATATCGGGCGACCGTATCGAAATAACTTACGACATGCCTCTGGGCGAGATTGTAATTGACTTTTACGACAAATTGAAAAGTATATCGAAAGGTTATGCTTCATTCGATTATCATATGAATGACTACCGTGAAGCAAAACTTGTAAAAATGGATATCCTCCTAAATGGCGAGCCTGTAGATGCACTCTCTACGTTGACACACGTAGACAATGCCGTAAACTTTGGTCGTCGTATGTGCGAGAAACTGAAAGAGCTAATCCCACGCCAACAATTTGATATAGCAATACAAGCGGCCATAGGAGCAAAAATAATAGCTCGTGAAACAATTAAGGCTGTACGTAAAGATGTTACGGCAAAATGTTACGGGGGTGATATTTCCCGTAAACGTAAACTATTAGAAAAACAAAAAGAAGGTAAGAAACGAATGAAGCAAGTAGGTAATGTAGAAGTTCCTCAAAAAGCATTCTTGGCAGTATTGAAGTTAGACTAAACAGTATGAGCAATTTCATAGAAAAAGATATAAAGGACTTTACCCTCAATCCATTTGAGATCAAAAATAAATGGATGCTTATCTCGGCACAGAAAGATGGTATAACCAACACCATGACTGCCAGTTGGGGAGGTTTCGGGGTGATGTGGAACAAAGAAGTAGTCTTTGTTGTTATACGTCCACAACGATACACGAAGGAATTTGTAGATAATGCCGATTCGTTTTCGCTTACATTCTTTGATAAAAAACACCTGAAAACACTAAGTTATTTAGGTAAGACATCAGGCCGAGACGAAAATAAAATAGCAAAAGCAGGATTCACTGTTGCTTTAGACAATAATATTCCTTATTTTGAAGAAGCCGAAACAGCTATCTTTGCTAAAAAATTATACGCACAACCTATGGGTGGCGAATTCTTTCTGGATAAAGCAATCATAGATCGCTGGTTTCCCGAAAAAGACTTCCATATATTGTATATAGGTGAAATAACCAAAGTTTTGGAAAATAAATAAGATTATCCACTATTAAAACAGCTTTTTATAGAAAGAAATGAGAAAATGGCGCATTGAGGACTCGATAGAGTTATACAACATCTCGGGATGGGGTATAAATTACTTTTCAATCAACGAGAAAGGTAATGTAATAGTAACACCTAGAAAAGACGGAGTTGCTGTTGATTTGAAAGAGCTTATAGACGAATTACAACTTCGTGATATATCAGCTCCTGTTTTGGTTCGTTTTCCGGATATTCTGGATAACAGAATCGAAAAGATATCGACGTGCTTTAAACAAGCCGCTAAAGAATATAACTACGAAGGACAGAATCACCTTATTTACCCTATTAAAGTAAATCAGATGCGTCCGGTAGTAGAGGAACTTGTAAGTCATGGTAAGAAATTCAATATCGGACTAGAAGCCGGCTCTAAACCCGAACTTCATGCTGTAATAGCAATAAACACCGATCCCAATTCGCTAATTATATGCAACGGATATAAAGATGAAAGCTATATCGAACTTGCCCTTCTTGCACAAAAAATGGGTAAGCGAGTGTTCATTGTGGTTGAAAAACTAAATGAGCTTTCTCTTATAACAAAAATAGCGAAGAGACTTAAAATAGTTCCTAATATAGGTATTCGTATCAAACTAGCCAGCTCTGGTAGTGGTAAATGGGAAGAATCGGGTGGCGATGGTAGCAAGTTCGGATTAAATTCGAGTGAACTATTAGAAGCTCTTGCATTCCTTGAAAAGAATAATATGAAAGAATCACTTCGTCTTATTCATTTCCATATCGGTAGTCAGGTAACTAAAATACGCCGTATAAAGACAGCTCTACGCGAAGCAGCACAATTTTATGTTCAATTACACGAAATTGGGTATAAAGTAGAGTTTGTCGATATTGGCGGAGGTCTTGGCGTAGACTATGACGGTACGCGTTCATCATACAGCGAAAGCAGCGTTAACTATTCGATACAAGAATATGTGAACGACTCTATCGCGACGATGGTAGAAGCTGCAAACAAGAACGAAATCCCACATCCTCATATTATTACAGAATCGGGACGTTCTCTTACAGCCCACCACTCTATTCTTGTTTTTGAGGCGCTTGAAACAACAACGCTTCCTGAATGGAAAGAGGATGAAGAGATCGCTGAAGATGATCACGAACTGGTAAAAGAGTTGTATCAGATATGGGATGATCTAAGCCAATCTCGTATGCTCGAAGCATGGCATGATGCCCAACAAATAAGGGAAGAATCTCTCGATTTGTTCAGTCTTGGTATGCTTACGCTTAAAACAAGAGCGCAAGTAGAACGTTTATACTTCTCTATTGCACGTGAAATATTCCAAATAGCAGGCCGTTCAAAACATTCTCCGGAAGAGTTGAAACAATTGTCGAAACTTCTTCCAGACAAATATTTCTGTAATTTTTCGCTATTTCAATCCTTACCCGATTCGTGGGCAATAGATCAGGTATTCCCAATTATACCGATACATCGTCACGACGAACGTCCCGACAGGACAGCTACTCTTCAAGACATTACGTGCGACTCGGATGGTAAGATCGACAACTTCATATCGAATGGTAATCAATCATCTTATCTTCCTGTTCACAACAAGAAGAAAAATGAAAGCTACTACTTGGGTGCATTTCTTGTAGGTGCATATCAAGAGATATTAGGCGATCTACACAATCTATTTGGCGACACCAATGCTGTACACGTTTCGGTAGACGAAAACGGATATAAGATAGAGCAAATGATCGATGGAGAGACTGTAGCCGAAGTACTTGAGTATGCTCAATACAATGCGAAGAAACTTGTACGTACAGTAGAAACTTGGGTTACTACCTGTGTGAAGCAAGGTTCGATCACGGTAGAAGAAGGAAAAGAATTTTTGTCTAATTATCGTTCAGGGCTATACGGATATACTTATTTAGAATAATAGATGAAAACGATACTATATACGCTATTTTTTACCTCCACCTTATTATTAACCAGCTGTTCCATCTATGAAGATGTTTACTTCAAACAGGATGGTCAGGTAAGGTATGAGATAAAATTCGATGCCGGCGAAATACTTGCTATGATCCCCGACGCTGCCGATAAAGCAGGAGACTTACCGTCTGGTAGTATCATCTCGGTAGTCGATCTCTTGAAGCAAAAAGGAGGTTCTTCGAAGCTACTGATAGAAAACAAGGAAGATATCGAAAATATTACTCCTCTTTTTCTTGAGATGCGAAACGATAAGGCTAATCAAATTCTTACAATTACTATGTTTGGCGACTTTACGAATGTAGAAGCTCTTAACAAAGCTCTGATTTCGATTAATAAGTTGCAAGAGAAAGGTAAGAAAGAAGGTATGAAAAATAGTAATATCGGTATTGACAGGATTACTAATACATCTTCTTTTACATGGGACGGCAAAACAATGAAGAGAAAATTAGATCTTTCTCAGATTGTAAATGAAGCTGCCGGTAACAAGAATGATATGATATCAAAGATGTTTTCGCAAGGTAAGATGACCATTAATTATCACTTCCCCGAAAAAGTCGATAAAGCAAATAATTCAGATGCTTTAATATCGCAAGATGGAAAGACTGTTATAGTTGAATATTCTGCATCTAAATTCTTAAAGTCAGACAATAGTCTCGACATTGAGATTACTACTAAAAAGTAAAAATCAAACAGTTGATAAAGAAAGGCGTAAATTAATTTACGCCTTTCTTATTTTATAATATCTGCATCTTTATTCCAAAAGATAGTCTCAGATAATTCTTCGGTCCCCAATAACTATCTGTAAAAGCGTTAACAAGATAAAGATCATTCGAACTAATCTCATAATAGAAGGTAAATGATTTGGCTATACTGCGTTTGTCATGAGGAATATTATAGGTTATTCGTTGACCTGCATAAATATTAAAACGCATTTTTGTAGAAAAACCATAATAACCCTTCGGGTAACGATCCGGTTCGTGAACCCAAAAATCATCTCCCAGAATAGTATTTACATACAAACCTGTTGCTAAAGGCTCGAATGAAAATTTATCATTTAATTTTGTATTCCAAGGCATAAAATTCTGCCTCAACGTAAACGTAATTTTCGAGTTGTCAGTCGAAAATTTTGGCAGATACCCCATAAATACATCAGTCTCCCATTGCTTATTCTTACCATAATCCCAACCTGTTCCTAAAGATAAGAAACCCATTCCTCCAGCATATTGCATTTTCATATATCTGGGAATAAGCTTTTGCCACGTAGAATTATATTTTTCTACACGTACATCATAACCGTTCTGAGCAGTAGACACGATGAAAGGAGAAATCGACAATACAAAAACGATGCATATTTTGCGATTAAAATTCAACCACTTCAAAATCATAACTGTTATCAGAGTTTAATGTAAAAAGAAAGTATTTGCGTTTGGCCATACTCGGCGAACCATAATAGATGATTCCATCACCAAACAAGTCGTCTATGTTTATATTATGGTCATGCGCATTCATACAGAATTGTAAAGCAGGAAATTTCTTTATATAGTCCTGAAATATTTCGGCAACATTGTTATTAAATTGTTCTGAAGAAGGTCTTACATGCATTGCAAAAACTGTCTTCTCGTGAGCATCGCATTGTTCCTCCAATTGCTCTTTCATAAATGCAAAATCAGGTACAGGACGGGAATAATCGTATTCTAAAGCATTCGTATTAAGGCATACAAACTTGGTATTGCCTGCCATAAATGAAAAGTTCGGATTACCGAATATTTGAGTGAATACCTCCTCTCCATTAGCCAAACAGTCGTGATTGCCAATTAATACGACATAAGGAACGACTAATTTGTTCATTATATCTCGTGTCCATATAAATTCTTTGGTAAGTCCGAAGTCAGCTACATCACCGCCATGTATCACAAAATCGATATCCGTGCGATTATTAATTGTTTTCACGAAATCTTCGGTGTCGGCTAAAGCCCGTTGGGTGTCACCCATGAAAGCATATCGGATAGTCGTTTTTCCGGCACAAGCATTTTCTATACGTACTATGTTTTTGTTGTTGATGTCTGTTTCTCCGGTTATTCGTCCGTCATAAGGATGATATTCAATCATATCACATCCATAACTCAAAAAAAGGAGTAATGGAATAAGTAAAATTTTGTTCATTGCATGTCTATTAAAATACACACAATGTTACGAATTATTAGGCAGGGAAAGGGTTTGAGCCGTATTCAAAAGAGAATATCGAGGGTATTTTCTCTTTTATTTTAACATAATAATAATGTATAATTGATCTAAATAGGGCAGGTTTAATAAATTAACTCAGGGCTTCTAATGCATCGGCTACAATAAAATTACTACCCCCGATAAATATAAAATCGTTCGGTGCAGCCCATTCTTTTGCAGCAATAATAGCGTCAGCAACAGTAGGATATGAATACCCTGTCAGCCCTAATTTTCGTCCCATAGTTTCTAATTCACGTTCGTTGATAGCCCGTGGAATAGATGCTTTAGTGAAGTAATATATCGCTTTCTTAGGTAGCAAAGATAATACAGACGAAATATCCTTATCGTTCACCATACCCAGCACAATATGCAGCGTGCTGTATTTTTCGTTAACCAACTGTTCAACTATATATTTTATTCCGGCTACATTATGTCCTGTATCACAAACAATCTTAGGGTGCAGCTCTTGAATGATCTGCCAGCGTCCCATCAACCCTGTCAATTCTGTTACGTAAGCAAAACCGCTATAAACAGCCTTCGATGGTATTTTATATCCTATTTTTTGCAGTTCTTTAATGGCACATAATACAGTTGCTGCATTTTTTAGTTGCGCATAACCCGACAGTTCGCCTTTGAGATGCGAATAATGCTTTGTGTCGAACAACCAGCCACTCGCGGTCTTCAGACTGGATAAAATTAGTTTTTCATCTTCGGCAAAAAAGATAGGAGCTCCTACCCTTTCGGCTGTGTTTTCAAAAACTTCTCTTACACTGTCTTTTGCCTCGCCGATAATTACAGGAATATTTTGCTTCATTATACCAGCCTTCTCAGTCGCAATCTTTTCGATAGTATCTCCCAGAAATTGAACATGATCGAGACTAATATTAGTTATCACACTCAAATCAGGTGTAATTATATTAGTACTATCCAATCGTCCGCCTAAACCGACTTCGATGATAGCTACATCTACTTCCATTTCAGCGAAATAGAGAAAGGACATCATCATAGTCAACTCAAAAAAAGAAGGTTGAATCGGTTCGAATGCTTCACGATGTTCCTCTACGAAATCGACAATATATTGTTCCGATATTTTCTCACCATTAACACGTATGCGTTCTCTGAAATCGACTAAATGAGGTGAAGTATATAATCCGACCTTATAACCCGATTCCTGCAAAACAGCAGCCAGTAAATGCGACGTAGAGCCTTTACCGTTGGTACCTGCCACATGTATAGTTTTGTACTTACGATGGGGATGAGAGAAATAAGCATCTAATTTCAGGCTATTGTCAAGTCCTTCTTTATATGCGAGACCTCCTACCTTTTGATATACGGGTAGTTGGTTATATAGATATTCAATTGTTTCTTTATATGTCACGACTTTAATTATTAGTTTAAGGAATCTTGTCCATAGACAATGATGCATATCCTGTTTTCTCTACCAGAGATTGTCCCTGATCGGAAGTTACCCAATCTATAAGCTTAGTCACATTTTCGTTTTGGGTATCTAAAGTTATAGCATAGAAATCACCTATAAAAGGATATTCGTTATTCTTTATAGATGCTTTATCCGGATAAACACCATTTACTTTCAGCAGCTTTACTTGATTATTACCAATCATCTCTGTTGCAAAGAACAGAAAAGTATAACCGATAGCACTATTGAAGTTTTTATATTCCGCCGTTTGATGAATTATACCACCCATCCCTGTTGCTACATCTTTTAGAGGTGGCGATATGAGTGGTGCACCTTCCATTATTTTTTCGAGCATTGTCTGGCTTCCGCTATTCTTTGGTCGCTGAAATGCCTTAATATCCTGATTATCGCCCCCTAGTTGACGCCAATTCGTTATTTTTCCGGAATATATGTCCTGTATCTGCTCAACAGAGAGTTCATCCACAGGATTATTAATATTTACGAAAAATACAAAGGCTTCGCGACCAATGGGACGGAGGATAAAAGTTTTACCTTCACTCTCTGCCTCTTCTATTTGTGCTTTCGATGGCGCAGCACAGAATATAACATCTACTTCTCCATCTAAAAGCCGTCGATAGGCTTCAGGAGTAGTATTACTCATTACAATACTCCCGTATGGATTATATTCACCCTCAGGATATGTTGCCTGAACAAATGCCGAATATAAAGGATATAACGCTGTCGCTCCATCTATGCGTGGCAAGTTATCTTCAAAATTCAGTGTCGATTCGCCATCAAGCAGTGCAACTTTACTGTCTTTATCAAAAGGCTGATAATCATTTAGATTTACGCCCTGATCGTCTATTGTAGGAATACTATTTATATAGCTCTTCCGAACTTCATATATTGTCACAGCAATGGAGGCAGATAAGAGAATAGCAATAAACGAACCCACTGCTATCTTAGTTTTCAATAATTTCAGTGCCCAAACAATAAGCCATATACTTAACAATGAAAACAATGTAAGTATGAAAGGACTATAAAATGCAGATTGTCCGCTAAAAGCAAAACCAATGAGCGCACAAAAGCCGACAAATGCTAATAGCAATATCAGTACAATCGATACAATAACCCTCAGTGCTTTTTTTTGCATTTTACTTAATTAATAAATTAATTCGCGATAATACAATCATTGAGTATATCCAGAAATTGAGCAACATGCAGCCCATCCATCAACGCATGATTTACAGTTATCGAAACAGGCAATTTCAAGCATTGCCCATCTTGGTACAATTGTCCTGTCGATATCTTTGGCGGAGAACCTACTCTACCAAAAGAAGTTGCATGCTTCATATCTGTAAAACGAAACCACGGAACAGGAGAAAAATGTATCACATCCAGTCTGTTCATCTCTTCAGAAAGCATAAGACCCGACGAGCTTTTAACCTTTTCAATAGCTTGACGGGCATTCTCGATAAAGATATCCTTATTTATATCATATTCAAACAACGAAAAGCCAAATGTACCATCCTCACGCCCTATGGTCGACGAGATATGAATTTCATCGTAACAAACGATTTTATCATCTTCGATACGATAACGAAATGGCTCTGATCTATTTACTGCATACATTATGGTGTATAGCGAGTCGATAAAGAATGAACCTTTCTCCCTCTTCGTTTTATTATATACATTCGTAAAATCAACATCGACAGTCAATCCGAAAAATGGATCATCGAAGCCTTTGAAGAAATGAAAATGCTCTTTTCTATTCCACGAATCTATATCTAAATATTTTTTCATTTTAATTTAATCTCCTATCCAAATAATTGTCTGAAAGCTTCTTCGACTTTCCTCACCTGAATAATTTCGATATTAACTTTCGACGTAAATCCTTTCAAATTATTTTGCGGCACTAATATTTTAGAGAAGCCTAATTTTTCAGCTTCCAGAATACGTTGTTCTATACGGTTTACAGGTCGTATTTCGCCCGACAAGCCAACTTCGCCTGTCATACAAACATGTTTTTCTATAGAAATATCGAGACTGGACGATAGAACTGCACTAATAACCGATAAGTCCATTGCAGGATCGTTAACCTTCAATCCTCCTGCTATATTAAGAAATACATCTTTCTGAATAAGCTTAAAACCTGCACGTTTCTCCAATACGGCCAAAAGCATGTTCATGCGGCGAAGATCGAATCCCGTAGCCGAACGCTGTGGCGTACCATAAGCCGCTGTACTAACCAATGCTTGTGTCTCTATCAGAAACGGACGAATACCTTCTATAGCAGCAGCGATAGACACGCCGCTAAGCCCTTCGTGATTCTGGGTCAATAGCAATTCAGATGGATTGCTGACTTCACGCAATCCACTTTGGCGCATTTCGTAAATACCAAGCTCGGCTGTGCTACCGAAACGGTTTTTGATACTGCGAAGAATACGGTACATATAGTGTTGATCACCTTCGAATTGCAATACTGTATCTACAATATGTTCGAGTACTTTAGGCCCTGCTATACTACCTTCTTTATTGATATGACCGATAAGAACCACAGGTGTACTGGTTTCTTTCGCAAATTTGAGTATCGCTGCCGAACACTCACGTACTTGTGATACGCTACCCGGCGAAGATTCTACAGTATCGGTAAAGATTGTCTGTATAGAATCTATAATAACAAAGTCGGGTTTAGTGTTCTGCAAATGGACAAATATTTGTTCCAGATTTGTTTCACAGACAATAAAGCAGTTTTCGCTGTTGGAATTGATACGATCAGCACGTAGTTTTAACTGGCGTGCGCTCTCTTCTCCCGATATATAAAGAGTCTTTACATCTTTCAGTCCTAATACGGTCTGTAGAACTAATGTCGATTTACCAATACCCGGTTCACCGCCAATCAATACCAACGACCCCGGTACAAGGCCGCCACCTAATACCCGATTGAATTCGCCATCCTGTAAATCGATACGGGGTTCATCAGCAGTTTCTACATCTTTCAATAGAAGAGGTTTGGCTTTTGATGTCGCAAATATATTGAGTCCACCCTTTGCAAGGCTATCTTTTCCGGTACTTATAATTTCTTCGACATAGCTGTTCCATTCTCCACAGACAGGGCATTTGCCGAGCCATTTAGGAGAATCGTTACCACAACTGGTGCATACAAATGCCGTTTTCGTTTTAGTCTTTGCCATTCGAGTATTACTTTACCACTTTTTTTGTTTTCGAGATACCACTTTGTGCATCCACTGATACAATATAAACACCTCTATTCCACGCACTGGTAGGAATGCGGTGTGTCGACGAGCTAAACTCCCTCTGAGAATAAACTTCGTATCCCGACAGATTATAAACTCTAACTGTTTTTAATATATCTTTTGCTGTTACATAAAGATCTTCACCATCCCAAAAGACTACAACATTTGGTCTGTCAATAGGCTGCGGATCGGGATCTGTCGCACCCGACGAGTCCATTCCCGACAGCTTCGTTATGCCTGTATTATTAGGGTCTAAGTATTTCTTCATCCAAAGGTCAGGATCACTCGATTTATTCCAATGATAAGCGAATTTACCATAAGAATCTGTGGCAGATGTATTAGTACAACTAGAAGAACCACCTGTCAGCGTACCTACTACAAGCCCATTCTGATTGAAAATAGGAGAACCCGACGAACCACCCTGAGTAACACCTCTAGAATATCTTACCAACCAATGAGCATTCGGCGTAGACGAACCTTCCGATTCAGCCCAGCTGGTTGTAACTAACGGTGTCGTAAATAAAGCTATTTTTTTTACATCACCTAAAGGATGTTGAATAACAGCACCACTTAGATTTACATAATCCTGATTTTCGGTATCCCATCCATTGTAATGTACCTTCCACGCAGGATCGATCTCTTGTGTCAGTTTTATCAATGCACCATCCGAACCTCCTACTATGGGATTCATCACTAAAGACTCTGCCCCGATCAGTTTCTTCGATTCAGGTCTTGTTGTTTGATTTTCACATGTTACAAACTCATCGTCAAAATATATTTCCGTGCGTTCCATTGTAGCTGTTCTGCCATTAACATTGAAACAATGATATGCAGAAAGCAAATAAGGCGTTTTATCTTTATTAGCATTATTTACTAATGTACCTGAACAGAAATAAGTAGAGCTTCCTATTGTTGTTAACAAACGGACAACACCTTTTTTCTGATTCTGCCATTCATCTCCTTCAGGGCAATTGATATTAGGGATACACACATTACGTGAGTCGTTAAACGATCTCAATTTACTATCAGGTGTAACGAAAACATCGCTTAGATCCCTGTACTTATACCCTATGCTACTTATTTGAAACCGTGGCATTTCAGTCTGATCAGAAGAATTTACATATTCCAATGTTATTTTATCCCCCGACAGTGTTTCAGTAGAATAAAAACCTCCATTGGGATTACTTTTGTGGGTATAAACTTTCGTATCATAAGATGAATCTTCGTTATAAACGTACAATGTACCGCCCTGTGGAATATAAAAATCATCGTAACGCACAGTCACACCATGAGATTTAGGTGCCTCTATCGTCAGTTTCCATGTTTTTTTCGAATTGGATAAAACGTCCCATTTACCGATACTGATAGCATCTAAGAATAAAGGATAAAGAATAGCTATACGCATAGGAGTTCCGATTTGCTTCGCCATTTCATCTTCTTTATCCAATCTGGCTTTGTCTACATCGATCTGGAGTGTAACAACTGATTTATCACTATTAAATGTATGTGCAGTTTGCTGGGCTGATATATTCAGACTAAACAGTAGGAATAAACCTAAAAGCAGTTTATTCACAGAATTATTTCTCATAATTTGGCTATTAATTGTTGAATATATTTGTCCACATCCTCTCTATTGACAAGCTCTTCGGTTTCGAATATTATACCGGCTTTCGAATAGAACGGCTCCCTCTTTTGCAAACTTTCTACCACGAAAGCATACAACTCTTCTTCGTTTTTATCTCTTATGAGGGGTCTTTTTTCTTTACATGTATTGAGCCGCGAGGATAAAGCTTCGGGCGATGCCTTCAAATAAATTGTTGTCCCTACCCGATTCATATAGTCTATGTTGTCAAAAAAACAAGGCGTACCACCACCCGTAGATATAACAACATCTTCAAATTCTCCAACCTCTTTCAGTATATTACTTTCTATCTTTCGGAATTCGGCTTCGCCTACATCTTCAAATAACTGACTGACTGACTTTAAATAGCGAGCTTGAATGAAATGGTCTATATCGACAAACTCCACTCCCAAAGCTTTTGCTAATTCGCGTCCGGCGGTGGTCTTACCGGTTCCCATATATCCGATTAAAAAAATTCTTTTCATTTCATATAAGTAAAAGAATGCATTTAATGTCGCATTTTGAAGCTATAACTACCAATCTTTTTTATACTTGGATAGCAATAATTTAGGTCTGCGACCTTAATATAGTCTAAGCTATTACACAAAAATAGGAAATAATATCTATCAGATATAACGATGAGTAAATATTATGTTATTTTAAAGGGAGAAAAAATAACATAATCACATTTTGGATAATTAACGTGAGTTCAGTATAGGGAAAAGAACAATAAAATCTCGATTCGAATCTATCATCACGATTTGAAAGAAGCCATCTATTCATTCTATACCTAAGGAATAGCAGGAGATCTTAGCTGTGTATCGTAATGACAAAAAAAGCTGAAAAAGAAAACTGGGTATCAACTCATAGATACTTTATTTAATGTTTATCTATTTGATAAATTTAAAATATATAATTATATTTACAACCGTTAAGGATATATAAATAAGACAAATAAAATGAACAATTTATCTCGAAATAAAATAGCTATTTCCTCCATCTTTTCCGCTGAAAATTTGGAGGTTAGCTATATTTTATTAGAGAGAGAGAGAGAGAGAGAGAGAGAGAGAGAGAGAGAGAGAGAGAGAGAGAGAGAGAGAGAGAATGATCTACTAATCTACCTGTTTTTATTTTTTCTAATTTGTAATAACAATTCTCCTTTTGTTATTCGTTACCATCTCTTTTCGCATATTGCGTATATATTACACAATAAAAATTATAAAACAAACTTTCTATATATATTTATTTCTACTAAAAGGGTATGCTGCATTGAGTGTGCCCTTATTTTTTATGCTGCCAACCAAAAGTATGTAGTTGACAGACTTTACATGCCTATATTCAAAATCGTGGATTACTTAACAATCTTAACATCTAAGCAGCCCTGTCTGCTTTATGCGAACTATAATTTGCTCAAATTAAAAACTTTATTCAAAAACTTTATGAGGAAGACAAAACTATTTTATGTGCTAATTACTGCCTTTTTATTGTCGTGGAAGGTGAATGCCCAGGTAACAATCGGTAGTGGCGAAGCTCCTTCAGCAGGCGCTCTGCTCGATCTGAAGGAAAACAAGGAAGGTATGTCCACTAAGGGGCTAGGTATGCCTCGTGTACCACTTAGTGATTTAACCAATCTTTACCCTATGCTCACAGGTAGTGAAACTGATTATGAGACACTAAAAGCCTCTCATGTCGGTCTGATGGTTTACAATACTACTACACAAGAAACAGCCAATCGTATCTGTCCCGGGCTTCACCTATGGACTGGGGAAAAATGGGAGTCGCTTATCCCCTATCCTATACAACCTGTCGGCAGCAAGATTCTTAAATCGGATAAATTAAATGGTTTTACGTTCCTTGATCCGAATTCGCCTACAAATTGGCCTGCCGATAAAGACCGCAGCCAATACCCTTTAGGCTATATCGGCACATTTACCGACAGCCGTGGGGGCGATACGCCACAGACCTACAATTATACCCGCTTTTATGTCGGTCTGGCTAATCGTACCAAGACTTATGAGGTACAGGAAAATTATTCATGCAGCAATACTCTTGTCTCCGGCAACGCTGTCACTACAATTGAAACAGGCGACTATTTTGAAGATGGTGTATGGATGAATGATAATCTTCGTGCCGAGGTTATCGACCCTGTGCGTGATAACGGCGATATTATTTTGATTCTGACCGAAAATTATACTTACAGTCATTCTGAAACCTATTTTGGTTACCCCAATAAAGTATCTGCCAATAAAAACACGTTAGGTGTACTTTATAATTGGGCGGCAGCCACTAATGGCAAGGGTGGAGCGACGGGTCAGGAAGGTACAGTTAGTGAAGGTGAACTTGCCGAAGGAACTCAAAGACAGGGTATCTGCCCTTCGGGATGGCATTTACCGAGCGACAGGGAGTGGACTAATCTGGAGAATGCGATTATCATTAACACATCTCTTTTCAGTACTACGCCTAATATCGGTAGTGCTAATATATTAGACTACGCTCTTTACAGTTGGCGTGGCACAACCCATGGTACTGCTATGAAATCCACTACATCTGCCGACGGAACCACCGCCACTGGCGGCACATCCAATCCTGTAACGCAAGGCGGCTTCAACGGCCTTCTTTCCGGTAACAGTGATAGCTCGAACAAATTCGGCACGCAAGGCTATTGGTGGTCTAGTAGCAATTCTAGCGCAACTTTGGCTTGGCGTCGGAGTCTCCAGAATACCGAGGCTAAGGGATACCGCTGGAACAACTCTGCGCGGAACGCCATGCACTCGGTTAGGTGTAAGAGAAACTAACTCTTTAATCGGAAGAATCCACTTTTTCGCAAAAAGAGATAATTTTTGTTTAGTATTTTATATATAGGAAGGCGTTTGTTATTGACAGTGGTAAAATAACAAGCGCCTTCCTTATTCATTCAATAATATAGTGATTTTCGAATAACACTAAATATTACAGATCAGTTATCGGCTTAAACTTAGGTGCAAGTGTTTTCATTACCACCCATCCTAAAAGATAGGCTACGGCACAATATCCGAATACGATAGAATATCCCAATGATATATCTCCCCAAACATCTCTTGCATGGTCGAATAGTTGACCACTGATAATCATCAGGAGAAATGAACTTACTCCTCCTGCCAAGCCTGTAGCCGATGTAATAGAAGCAACCGCTTTCTTGGGAAACATATCACTACCTGCCGTATAGATATTTGCCGACCATGCCTGATGTCCTGCACAACCGATCCCTATCAATATCACAGGAATCCAATATCCATAATCTCCTAAAAATTCGAGATGTGCCAACGGCTGAGCAAATAATACAACTAGCGGAATCATGGCTATGAATAACATTGCCCGCATACGTCCTTCATACGGTTTCATGCCCTTGTTGATGAAATAAGTAGGAAATTTACCGCCTAATACAGAACCAAATACTGTGATGGTATATAGTACTCCGAGAGGCAATGCTATTTGTGTACCTTTTAATCCAAATTCAGCGTCTAAGTACGCAGGAGTCCAGAAAAGAAAGAACCACCACACACCGTCTGTTATAAATTTGCCTAAGAAAACTGACCAAGTTTGTCTGTAACTCATACATTTTAAGAACGAAACCGACTCTTCTTTCTTTTCAGGGTCGGGCGCTTCTATCTCTCCTTTTTCAATCAACTCTTGTTCCAAAATTGTATCCTGATTGATGTAGTTGCGTTCTGCATCATTCATATGAGGATTTTTATCCGGTTCTTTATATAGGAACCACCAAAAACCCAACCAAACGAATCCGATAGCACCAACTATAAGAAATGCAATCTCCCATCCCCATTCTTTTGCAATAAACGGTACAGATAGCGGAGCTATAATAGCACCGACATTAGCTCCCGAATTGAAAATACCTGTGGCAAACGAACGGTCTCGTTTAGGGAAATACTCTGCCGTAGCTTTTACAGCCGAAGGGAAGTTTCCCGCTTCGCCCACAGCTAAGACTACACGAGCAAAAAGGAAAGCACCCAAACTGACAGTAGCGATAACAGGAACTATACTACCGGTAGCATTTATTAACCCCTCTGCATTTTCAATACCTGTATACCATTCTGTAAATAGTCCGCAAGCTGCATGCAAACATGCCCCGAAAGACCAAAGGCTTATAGCATAAGCATACCCTTTTTTTGTACCTACTTTATCTACAAAACTGCCGACAAAAATCATACTGATGGCATAGACTATCGAGAATACACCCGTAATCCAACCAAAATCGGATTCAGACCAATGGAATTCGGCACTCAAATCGCTTTTGAGCAAGCCTATAATCTGACGATCCATGTAGTTGATAGTCGTGGCGAAGAATAGTAAAGCACAGACTTTCCACCTGTATTTGGTCATGGTATCGTTGGCAGCATGTAGTATTTTATTCATAATTATTAGATTTAGGTTTCCTTTTTATTTCACTTTTTAAAAGATAACAAACGTGCTTCTGTATGCTATTTTCCTCATGCTAATTGTTAATCAGAATTTAAAGAAATTCTTTGCATTATAGTATGATATATTCTCGACCATCTTACCTAGAAATTCGATCTCGGAAGCGGGTAAAAATCCTTTTTCAACATCTCTGCCGATAAGATTGCAAAGAATACGACGAAAATATTCGTGGCGGGGGTATGACAAGAAACTACGTGAATCGGTGAGCATACCCACAAAACGGCTCAACAACCCTTGATTAGATAACGAGTTTATCTGTGCTTCCATACCATCTTTCTGATCGAGAAACCACCAACCCGAACCGAACTGAATTTTGCCTGCAACAGTGCCATCCTGAAAGTTACCGACCATAGTAGCTACCAGATCGTTATCACGGGGATTGAGATTATAAAGTATTGTTTTAGCGAGTTTATCTTTTGAATCGAGCCTATCCAGAAATTTAGCCATATTGAGGGCTTGCGAAAAATCGGCGATTGAATCTCCGCCAACATCTGCTCCAAGTTTATTAAATAAGCGACTACTATTGTTTCGAACTACTCCAAAATGAAATTGCTGCGTCCAGCCTTTTTCCCAATCCATAACAGCACCTTCGTAGAGCAGAGCCGATTTAAATTTCAAGCATTCTTCGATTGTAAGTTCATTCCCTCCATATACTTTATTGAATATCCTGTCAATTTCTGCATTTGTATAATCTTCTGCAAAAAAATGAGCTATTCCATGATCTGACAGTTTACAGCCAACCTCTGCAAAAAAGTCGTGGCGTTTGCGAAGTGCAGTCAGCAGATCGGTAAAATTAGAAATAGATACACCCGATGCTTGAGACAGTTTTTCCATGTAGGCTCTGAATTGAGTAGGATTTTCGACAGCCATAGCCCTATCGGGTCGCCAAGTAGGAAGTACTTTTATCTCAAAACCTTCTTTCTTCAAAGCGAGATGATGCTCCAAAGAATCAGCCGGATCATCAGTTGTACAAACTACCTCAACTTTGTAATGCTTCATCAAGCCACGAGCCGAAAATTCTTTAGTGCGAAGTTTCTCTGTGCACTCATCATATATTTCTTTTGCGGTTTCGGGTTTAAGAAGTTTAGTGATTCCGAAAGCTGTTTTTAATTCCAAGTGCGTCCAATGATAAAGTGGATTGCGCATGGTATAAGGTACAGTTTCTGCCCATTTTTCAAATTTCTCCCAATCGGTAGTCTCTTTTCCTGTTATATATCGCTCGTCTACCCCATTGGCTCTCAATGCACGCCATTTATAATGATCGCCCCCCAGCCAGATTTCGCCCAGATTGTCGAACTGATAATCTTTGGCAATCATTTTAGGATCGAGGTGACAATGGTAATCTATGATGGGCTGATGCTTGGCATGTTGATGATAGAGCAATTCAGCCACACTATTCTCTAATACAAAGTTATCGTCTAAAAAATCTTTCATGGTATTCTCTCCTTTATTTATAAAGTGTTTTCGCTATTCCCATTTCTAGTCCGCGCAGTTCAGCTAGACCACGTAAACGACCTATCGCTGAATAACCAGGATTGGTTTTCTTGTTCAAGTCGTCTAACATTTGGTGACCGTGATCGGGACGGAATGGAATAGAAATTCCATGTTTGTTTTGTATTTCGAGAAAGCCTTTCATTACTCCATACATATCTACATCACCTTCTAAGTGATTGGCCTCGTAAAAATTGCCCTGATCGTCACGTTTGGTAGAACGAAGATGTACAAAATTGATTCTGTCCCCCAGTTCCACAATCATTTCAGGCAGATCGTTGTCAGCACGTACACCGAATGAGCCTGTGCAAAAACACAGACCATTAGACTCGTTAGGCACAGCTTCTACTAATGCCTGAAAATCCGATTTCGTACTAAGTATACGGGGCAATCCAAGAATAGCATAAGGAGGATCGTCGGGATGAATAGCCAATTTAGCCCCTACCTCATCGGCAACAGGTGCTATCTCTTTGAGGAAGTCGATAAGATTTTGTCTCAATCGGTCTTCGCTCACATTATTGTATCTATCCAACTGTTTTTGAAATTCTTCTAAAGTAAAACTCTCTTCTGCTCCCGGTAAGCCTGCAATCATATTATTGACAATCAGATCTCTGTCAGCCTGCGACATGCTTTCGAAACGTTTCTTTGCTCTTGCCTGTTCTTCTTCTATATAACTTTTTTCGGCATCAGGGCGCTTTAAGATATACAAGTCAAATGCCATAAAAGCATCCTTTTCGAAACGTAATGCTTTAGAGCCGTCGGGCATTGTGAAGGCGAGGTCGGTACGAGTCCAGTCTAATACAGGCATAAAATTGTAGGTGATAATCTTCACGCCACATTTAGCCAGATTACGGATGCTTTCTTTATAGTTTTCTATATACTTTTTGTAATCTCCTTCCTGCGTCTTTATATGCTCGTGTACAGGGATACTTTCGACTACAGACCAAGTAAGCCCTGCATCTTCTATCGTCTGTTTGCGTTTTTCAATTTCTTCCACAGTCCACACTTCTCCATTTTTGATATGGTGAAGCGCCGTTACAATTCCTGTCGCTCCGGCTTGCCTGATATCAGGTAACGATACAGGATCGTTGGGACCATACCATCTCCATGTTTGCTCACTTAGTATCATGTTTTTTTTGTTTTATCTTAAATAGAAAATGCGTTGAATCCTCCATCTACAACAAGTACAGTCCCTGTTACAAATTTAGAAGCATCGCTTACCAGAAAGTGAATCGCTCCATGCAGTTCTTCGGCTTCGCCAAATCTACGAAATGGAGTATGCGCTATAATCGTTTTACCTCTGTCGGTAAACGATCCGTCGGGATTTGTCAAAAGAGCTCTGTTTTGTTCTGTCAGGAAAAAACCGGGGGCAAGTGCGTTCACTCTGAATTTTTCGCCAAACTTAGTCGCCAATTCGCCAGCCATATATTGCGTATAGTTAGACACTGCCGCTTTGGCTGCACCATAACCGGCAACACGTGTCAATGGACGGAGTGCCGACATAGACGAGAAGTTGACAATATTACCTTCGCCACCATCGACCATAGCTTTGGCAAAAACAGACGTAGGTAATGCCGTACCAAAAAGATTGAGGTCTACTACTGTTTTGAAATCATCTAATTTGAGGTCAAAAATATTTTTGTCGGGGCCAATGGTCGCACCCGGCATATTACCTCCTGCCGCATTGATAAGTACATCGATTTTACCATACTTCTTCAGAATATCTTCTCTGTTCCGAATGAGGACTTCTTCGGCCATCACGTCAGATTCTAAGAAAAGGGCTTCGCCTCCGCCAGCTTTTATCTCTTTCGCAAGAGCATCACCCTTTATTTTGTTTCGTCCAAGTACTACAACTTTGGCTCCTTGTGCTGCCAGATATTTGGAAATGCTTGTTCCCAAAACTCCATAGCCTCCTGTGATAAGAATTACTTTATCTTGGATATTAAACAAATCTGTCTTCATGTGCTTCATGTTGTTTTTATCTTCAATTCAGGTTAAATGCGCATACACATATCAAAGCTATAAGATAAATACTTATACCCTATAATTGCGGTCACATACAAATATACTAATTATTGTGTAAGCATTCGATCTGTCTAATCTCTTATTTACACCTATTTTTAACAGCTAATAAAATATTTATTTTCAATAAGTTATCCTTTACACATGCTTTTAGAAACAGACAGATCTTTTAAATTTGCACTATTTTTGTGTTTGTGTAAAACAAAAAAAGCCCGAAATGGATTCCTCCAATTCGGGTAAAATACCTCTGTTGCTTATACTACAACTATAGTGATTTTATAGAATGTCTCGAAATAAGGATTTGCTGACAGGCACTCTACTTTTGCTTTTTTTCGAAAACGCTGACTAACTATCCATTTCTTTTGAGGGTGATTCTTGTTTCATTTCGTCTATCGATACCCCGAATCTTTTAAGTTTCGCTTTCAGGACTTTTAGTTGAACGGCAAAGTCATCATCATCGATAGCAACATCCGAACCCATTATTATCGACATATCATTCCTGTTATACCCACAACAAGTGAGGATAAATATCAGCAGTTGTTTGTCGTTTAAATTCTTAATTGTTTGTTCTTTAACACCGGCTTCACGTAAATGGATTCTCGCATTTTCGATTAACTGTTGGTTAGATTTGTTTCTGAGTTCGTCAATAATTTGCTGAATTTTATCCAGCAAAATTGGACGTTCTTCTGCTCCGAATTCGTTAGCTAGTTCTTTTATTTCTTCTTCTACTTTAGCCCAATCATAAATTATATTCTGATGAATACTTTGCAGGAATAAAAGGCTTTCTTCGCTGTGTCTCAACAATCTGTCTTTGGACTCTGACAATTTATTTGTTTCTAATTCTTTCTCGAATTTCAGACGCTTATTCCTTAATAACAAAACGGCTATGAAAACAAGGAAAAGAGCCACTCCGAACACCACACCAAGTATTGTTATCAATTTTTGGCGAGCTTCAGCAGATTCTTTGTCTACAATATATCGCTGATGCCTTTCTTCTGCAATGACTAATTTATCTAACCCTTTTTCTTCACTGATTTGTTGATTAATCTTCCCTATTAGCTTTTCGTAATATATAGCTTCTTTATAATCTGCATTTAATGTATAGAAATCGACCAAAGAGGTATATACGCTTCGCAATCCGATATTGCCATTAATTTTAGATAATCCGTTTTTTATCTCGTCAATGTGAAATTGTGCTGCATCTTGTTTACCAATTTTTATATATAACCTTGCTAAATTAAGGCGTATTTTTAAAGCTTCTTCGTCATTTTTAGTTTCTTCGAGAGCCTTATATAAGTATTCTTCTGATTGCTTATAGTCTTCTTTTTCCCATAAGACCATACCCTTTAAAAAAATGAAAGTGGTTTCATAGTCGGAGTCATTAAGCTGCATTGCCAACACCGATCCCTTTTCGAAATAGACCAAAGCACTATCTAAATTGTGCATATCTTCATATGTTCGCCCAATCTGCTGATAAAGTAAGAGCCTATTCTTTTCTGCACCTTTTGTTTTTATATAATAACTATTCGCCTCTTTATAACGAACTATTGCAGAATCCATACTTTGTTTAATAAAATATAAATTACCTATGCTATGCAGGCTTCTGGCAATCAACAGGTCATCATTTGTTTTACGTGCATAATACTCAGCCTTCAAATATGATTCAAGTGCCCTGTCATCAATTTTTCTTTCAAAATATACATAACCCGCAACATAGTTAGCTAAACCAGCTTTTTGCGGATTATTTTTGAAGTAGTTTTGGGCTTTAAATATTAAGGAATCATTTGTTATATCATGACCTGCTTTATATTTCGCCTGTGTATAAGTCACAATGTACTGCATATAGTCGTCCTTGTCCAAGTCACTCTCAGGAGTTTGTATAGAATCTAAGTACAATAGTGCGTTTTCAGGATATTGCTCAACTATAATTTGAGCTTTACTCAATAATTCGCTCGAAAGTGAGCGCTTACTTTCTATACAAGAGAATAAAACAATAGTTAACAAGATTAGAAGATATTTTGTCCGATCGGGTTTTAAAATTTTCATAAATCGATAGTTATGTCTAAAGCATGCTATTTTGAAACTCTTTAACAGAAATTATTATTTGTTTTTCATCTATTAAGTTTAATAATCCTTAGTTTGATGTGACTGAATTATAAAACTATTGATAGCACATTATTCATAAGTTATGGATTATTATGCTATCTCTTTCTATTTCCATAGATAACGTATCCGTAATCACTAAGTCATTTATACTCGGCGGTTTGGGTCTATCACCACCACTTCCACCTGAATCCGATTCATCGTCTCCTAGCTTATCGCAAGACGACAAGCAGAATAGTAATCCGCCAAGCAGTGTCATTATTAAAAATAGTCTTTTTATTTCCATAGTGTTAGAATTAGTATATTATGTAAGAGTGGGTGTAAAAGTATTCCAATATAACAGCCCAAGCAATACCCTCCCATCAATGTGAGAGGTAATAAATATATAATATTTTATATATAAGCAATTTAAGGTGTAACAAGATGTAATTTATGATAAGAATGTTATGGCTGATTCAAGCTATTTCCTCATGTTTTTAACCAAAAATACAGATCCTTCCTTTCAATTTGGTATAACGAGTTCTTCGGAATTTTATTAGTTACTCTTTCTTTTCTTATATCAAACTCACACATACTATGATAAAAAAGAGAGTGTGTCACAAGTAATTTTTTTACAAAATTCTATCATTCCTAACGGAGAAAAAGATCTCTTATCGAGAGTTAGGATTCTTCACTTCGTTCAGAATGACAAAAGAGTTTAACACTTTGGCAGTGCACTTTTACTTATGACACACCCTTATGTATATTTCTTTATTCTGGGCTTATCAGAAGGAGCGATCAATTCATCGAACTGGCTATTGTAGCCGCAAATGCGCCCCAGAAAACAACTGTTAACACAATACCGATGACCATAAAGATCAAGCTGGCCTTTGCCCAGTTGGATTTACTCTCGGCAGTGCCACCACCAAAAGCCCATACAAAAAGCATTATTATATTAACTACAGGGATAAGCATCAGAATCATAGTGATGATCCAATCGCCAATACTTACAACAGACGTATTCCTTTGAGGAAATTGCTCTAAATTTTCCATACTATCTATACATTATTAAATTAATATCTTCACTTCACAAATATATAGATATTTTTATATTGAAGTCGTCTTGACTTTTCAAAATATTTTCTTTTTATTTGTTTTGTACTCTCTTTGTCATGCTAAACGATGGGGAAGCATCTCCTAACCGAGATCCTTCGTTCATCAGGATGACAAAATAATACGAAAAACAAAAAGTCAAGACGACTTCATTAATAAACGAATAGATAAAACAATAAACTTTCAGTTAATAAACAGCCCTCCAAAGCTATGTTATAGCTTTGGAGGGCTGTTTAGATTGAAACTAATATATCAGACGATTTTCAAACGATGGTTTACCATTCGTCAGTTTCTTGTTTTAATGCACCATCTTTAATGGATTTTTCTAACGAATCTATTGTCGCATTCATACTACCCACTAAATTAATAAAAGCCTCTGTTTGCTTACCTTTATCAACAAACCTTTTATTGGTAAATGGCGCATAATCTATAATGTAACCTTCATCAGACGACCTAGCTCCTTTTCCAGTAACCTTATATAAAAACCATTCGTCTGCACTACAAATAACCCTAATTCGTCCATCTTTAATATCTACTCTAAGTATGTGATAAGCACTTAGGAGGCTCTTTGTTCCAAATAGATCGGTCCATTCTTTCAATTCCGGAAAACTTCCTTTGCCTATTATTACACCTGATTCTTTGTCATCAGTTTGTAGTACAGAGTTAGCGTCTTTGTAATTTCGAGCGAAAAAGTTCTTTGTTTTAATGTAAATTTCGTCTTTTGTACCGGGTACGTTATCTATAACTTTTGATACAACTATGTTCTTTCCATCAATTGTGTACATTGATTTATCGCTTTCAAATTTTTCCATCAACTCTTTTGACTGAGAGTTGCAGAATCCAATAAATCCGAATGAAAATAAAATAATAAACAGTAATTTTTTCATAGTAATGTTAGGTGTTTAGTTTATAAAGGAAGACAAAAATAGAATTAATTCTTAAACATTATTTCTTTAATATATTAATTCTTTCGAACTAATAGTTAAATATCTAACATTTAACAAATTAACGCTATTAAATATATTGAGAAATGAGTGATTCTACACCCTGATTCAGAAAGCCATTGAAATCCAATTCAAAGTTTGTAGTGAAGATATTTTTACCCAGTTGCGACCTTATCTCATCAATAGTCCAAAAACGACCATCCGATACCTCATCGTTATCAATATTGAAATCCCCATCGTAAATAATGTAGAAACAGTAACTCAATTCGCGTTCTATATCCGTTTCGATAATATATTTGGTAATAAAATGAGGATCTATATCTTTCAAGCCCAATTCTTCCCATGCTTCGCGAACAGCAGCGATCTCGGCTGTCTCGTTCAAATCGATATGTCCTGCTACGGATGAATCCCACCTGTTGGGCTGTACATCTTTCTTAGCAGAACGCTTTTGAAGAAACAGCTTACCTTCGGAATTGAAGATATGCAAGTGAATAACAGGATGTAACACTTTAGAACCATTGTGACAAACACTCCGTGGTGCTTGCCCGATAACATTGCCCGTCTCATCGACAAGGGGGAAGATTTCTTCGTGCATAATTATACTTTAAACAAAAGACTTTTCGATTTACCTTTCTTGAAAATCATAGCATCGTTGTGCTTACCTTTTCGTAAATCTTTTCGTTGTTCTTCGGGCAAAGATACAATTTCCTTGCATGTATCGGAACAACAGCCTTTCATTTTATCAGCACATTCGTCGCACTGTATAAAGAGTAAGTGACAACCATCGTTCAAACAGTTGGTATGTGTATCGCAAGGTTTACCACACTGATGACAATGGGCAATTACATCTTCTGTAATACGTTCGCCCAAACGATTGTCGAATACGAAATTTTTACCTATAAACTTAGAGTCTAATCCTTCGGCTTTTACTTGTCGGGTATATTCTATTATTCCGCCTTCGAGTTGATAGACATTCTTGAAACCCTTATGTTTGAAGTAAGCACTCGCTTTCTCGCAACGAATGCCACCGGTACAATACATCAGTAGATTCTTATTATCCTTATAATCTTTTAGTTGATCGTCGATGATAGGCAGCGATTCGCGGAATGTATCGACATCGGGAGTAATAGCTCCTGTGAAATGACCTATCTCGCTTTCGTAATGATTACGCATATCGATCACAATCGTATCGGGATCTTCCATCATTCGGTTAAAGTCTTTGGCTTTGAGGTGTATGCCAATATCAGTTGGGTCGAATGTATCATCATTCAAACCATCTGCTACTATCTTGTCTCTGACTTTCACTTTTAGCTTAAGGAACGATTTATTATCATGCTCCACAGCAACATTCAATCTGATGTCCTTCATGAACGAATAAGTATCAAGAAATTCCTTGAATGCCGCAAAATTGGGTGCAGGCAATGAGAGTTGAGCATTGATACCTTCGTGGGCTACATAGATACGACCAAGTACATCTAACTGGCTCCAGCGAATAAATAGTTCGTCTCTGAATTGTTGGGGGTCTGCTATCTGTGCATAGGTATAAAAAGACAATGTCAGCCGTTGAAGTCCGGCTTCGTCGATGAGTTTGGCTCTATCATCAGCACTTAATGTATTATATAATTGCATTTTATATAAATTAGAATGATTATAAATAAAATGCAAAGATAGTATGTGTATTCTCTATATCGGGAGATTGCCTATTGATTGTATTTATAGGTTATAGATAGAATATGATTACAGTTGCTTATTCAATACACCTCTCAGTTCTTCATCGGATAAATTCTCAACTGTACCATCGAAATTCAATCTGAAAGTACAACCGCTTTTCCATTCGGAGCAGCCATAAGCCGACTTACCTTTCAGAATAGTTCCTTTTTTGCAAAGCGGACAAATTAATGGTGCCGCTTCAACTTTTTCTATTTTTGCTTCAACCGTTTTCTTTTCAGCCTTTGGTTTCTTTTCTTTAGGAGGGGATTTCTTCTTAGGCTTAGCCTCTTTCACCTCTTCCTTTACAGCTTCTTCTATTGTGATTCTACTTCCCCAATCGCTTTTCACATTGGCAACTATCTGGGTAAGCATATCTTTGAGTTCGTCTATAAACTGACGGGGATCGTATTCGCTCCTCTCTATCTGGCGCAGTTTCTTTTCCCAAAGACCTGTCAGTTCAGCCGATTTAAGAAGCTCTTCTTTAATCGTACCAATCAATTCCACTCCTGTTTGTGTAGCAAGAAGATTCTTTCGCTCTTTACGTATATAGTTACGTTTGAAAAGTGTTTCGATTACAGCCGCACGAGTAGATGGGCGACCTATACCATTCTCTTTCAAAGCATCACGAAGCTCATCGTTATCGACAAGCTTACCTGCTGTTTCCATTGCCCGCAACAAAGTCGCCTCAGTATAGAATTTAGGCGGTTGCGTCCATTTCTCATTCAATGCCGGTTCATGAGGCCCTGTTTCGCCTTTTTCGAAAGCAGGAAGAATATTATCGTCTTCTTTATCTGCTTCGTCATCATCCTGATTATTCGATTTGTCGAATACTACACGCCATCCCGGATCGAGTATTTGTTTGCCCGTTACTTTAAATTCAACCTTATTTACTTCGCCCAACACCGTTGTTGTAGATATTTTACAATTAGGGTAAAAGACGGCTATAAAACGGCGTGTGATAAGATCGTAAACCTTACGTTCGTTATCAGAAACATTGTTAGCTCGTACGCCTGTGGGGATAATAGCGTGGTGATCCGTCACTTTACTGTTGTCGAATACCTTCTTCGATTTCTTTATCTTGTCTGTAAGTAATGGTTTTACCAGTTCTTCATACCCTGCCAATCCTCGCAAAATAGCGGGAACTTTAGGATACATATCATCACTCAGATAGGTAGTATCCACACGTGGGTAAGTGGTCAGTTTCTTTTCGTAGAGCGTCTGGATGGTCTTTAACGTATCCTCTGCCGAGAAAGCAAATTTCTTATTACACTCTACCTGCAAGGCTGTTAAGTCGAACAAACGAGGGGGTAGCTCCTCCCCTTTTTTTGTAGTAACATCTGTTACCTCAAAGTCAGCTTGTTTTATTTCTTCGAGAAACTTCTCACCCTCTTCTTGTGTCGAAAAACGCCCTTTGGTAGCCGAAAAAGTAGTTTCACGATATATGGTTTTCAATTCCCAGTATGGTTCGGGAACAAAGTTTTCAATCTCTAACTGACGGTTAACGATCAATGCTAATGTAGGCGTTTGCACACGCCCAATAGATAACACTGATCTGTTTTGTCCGTACTTCACTGTATAAAGGCGGGTTGCGTTCATACCGAGCAACCAGTCGCCAATGGCACGGGATAATCCTGCTTCGTATAGTTTGTCGAACTCCGATTGTTCTCTTAATTTCTGAAAGCCTTCGCGAATAGACTCTTCCGTCAGTGAGGAAATCCACAGACGTTTAACAGGACATTTGCAATTAGCCTTCTGCATCACCCACCGCTGAATGAGTTCTCCTTCTTGTCCCGCATCACCGCAGTTAATCACCTCATCGGCTGCTGCCATCAATTGTTCTATTACGGCAAATTGTTTAACAACCCCATCGTTTTCGAGTAGCTTAATACCAAAACGTGGCGGTATCATAGGCAGGAGATCCAATGACCATCGCTTCCATTGGGGAGCGTATTCATGCGGTTCTTTAAGCGTACAAAAGTGTCCGAAAGTCCATGTTACCTGATAACCGTTACCTTCGAAATATCCGTCGCGTCGGGCATTTGCTCCTAAAACTGTGGCTATTTCGCGTGCAACACTTGGTTTTTCGGCTATACAAACTTTCATCTATACTGTTTATGGATTAATAACTTTCATTCGCATTCGGAAAATCCGAAGTCTTCACATCTTTGATATAATTCTCAACAGCATCTTTTATAACTGTATGCAGATCGGCATAACGACGAAGAAATTTAGGGGAGAAGTCTTTATTTATACCTAGCATATCGTGCATAACAAGCACCTGACCATCGGTATGAGATCCACCACCGATACCAATAGTGGGGATAAATAACTGTTCAGAAACTTCTTTTCCCAAGTCGGATGGAATTTTCTCGAGTACCATACCGAAGCAACCAACTTCTTGCAACAGCAAAGCATCTTTTATCAATTTATCAGCCTCACCTTTATCTTTTGCCCTCACATTGTAAGTACCATATTTGTTGATGGATTGAGGCATAAGACCCAAGTGTCCCATAACAGGGATACCGGCATCGATAATTTTCTTTATATCGGGAATAATTTCTTCACCACCTTCGATCTTTAAAGCATCTGCTCCGGTTTCTTTCATCATGCGGATTGCATATTCCAACGATTTAAGAGGATCGCCCGAACATGTGCCGAATGGCATATCGACAATCACCAATGCACGCTTTACACCATTTACAACTGAACGACCATGATAAATCATTTGCTCCATAGTCATCGGTATAGTGGTAACATTACCCACCATTACGTTCGATGCCGAATCGCCGACTAAGATAACGTCCATTCCGGCCTGATCGATAATAGATGCCATCGAATAATCGTAGGCTGTAAGCATCGATATTTTTTCGCCACGCTCTTTCATTTCGATAAGGCGGCGTGTTGTAACCTTACGGTTGTCTTCTGTGTATGTTGACATAACTTTGTTTTTTATATTAGCTATCTATAGATAAACTTGCGGCAAAGTTATGAAATTAAAAAACGAATGTGCCTGCAAATATTTTATAATTTAGTTCCTTTTTATCAAATTTCCTTTATTCGAGTATCATTCAGCGTATTCTATAAACAATACGATCTAATACATAATTATATACAGATTGCTATACGCAAGCCCATAGCATATATAAATATTATATAATAATTAGTCGACTCTATATTCTATGATATCTCCTGGCTGACATTCTAATGCCTTGCAAATTGCCTCCAAAGTTGATAGTCGGATTGCCTTTGCTTTTCCATTTTTCAATATTGAAATATTAGCCATAGTTATTCCAACTTTCTCGGTAAGCTCAGTAACACTCATCTTTCGCTTTGCGAGCATCACATCTATGTTGATTATAATTGCCAATTTCTTTTCCTCTTTAAATTGTTAAGTCATTTTCAGATTTCATATCTACGGCATTTTGTAAGATTTTTTCAAATACAGCCGCGGCAGCGCCAATTATGATACAAACAAAAGTAGTCATGATACAGATGGCAAGAAAACCCGCAGGATCATCCTCTTTATTATGGAATATTCTTATGTATAGCCCTGCCATTACAATTAAAATGCTTAGTATGATTGCACAATACTTTATACTCTTTAAAGCCATAACAGAGTTTGATGAGAAGACTTTATCTTGTCCAATGTATCCAAGTAATTTGAACGCCTTATACAGAGCAACAAAAAAAGCGATTGATGCCGCGTATCCATACAAGATGAACGGATCTAAGTAAATGCTAAACAAGTCTAAGTTTGTGGCTCTACCCTCAGTTAAAGGAAGCCAAATCAAAAGCACAAGTGCCACAATGCCAATGAGGACAACGACTACCTGAAGAAATATTGTTGAAATTTTTTTCATAATGATTATTAATTGGTCATTACAGTTTAATCAAAGATTTATCGATTACAAATATATAAATATTTATCGTTTATCAATATATTATTATTGTTTTTATACTGGGAGATGTGCTTATTTTAAATGTGGGTTTGTAGTAGTATTCTGAGTATCTTTTGGGATACTCAATACCTGACACAATATAAGACTAACTCTACTACTGTTTCTAATACACAATCCGATACCATATATATAAATATATATTTAGAGTATTAGTAATAATATATAACTATATTATTACTAATTATTAATATACATATATTTGAAATTATTATTTAAATAAAAGAACGTATTAGACATTATATTCAATAAAGTTATATATGACTAATAATCAGAGAAATTGAAATTCTAAAATTATGTAGACCGCAAGCGATAAGTATGACTAAATCGTCAAATCCAAATTTGCGACATCTAAAAC
>NZ_JAAKEL010000021.1 GCF_011039205.1 Dysgonomonas sp. ZJ279 | reverse complement strand
GAGTTAAAGAAACTAAAAAAATGTTACAACCTGATGAAGAATAAATATCTTTAGCCAATCTCATCCGAGACACTTAGTGGTATACTTTTCAATTACTAAGTGGACTACTTTTCAATTATATTATACAATCCATATGCAAAACGGCAGATACAAGGTTCTTTTCTCCGTAGGTTTGTTTTAACCAATCGATATTATCAGTACACCAGTTATCGAGATTTCCTGACTCTTCGATGTCTTTCATATCTTCATGTGTTCCTGAGAGCATAATACGGATAGCACGTACCTGATCTTTGGATATCTTTCGTTTGATATCTGCGTTTTCTATTCTATGTTGGATTGCTTCTGTCCGGCTATTAACTCCTTCAGGAAAGTGTATTAATTCCTTATTGAGGTGTGTACGGGTTTTATCGACATTATGCGGATCGATTGTCCGTTCGATATGTGCCGACATAGGGGCATCGTTCCCTTTGGCTTTCTGTAAATGAAGTACTGCATATCCCATATCTTAAGTAATAATTATCGGTTTGTATTAATATAATTACTGATCATCCTTATATAAATCGGGAAGATTCCCGATCTTTATTTTTACCTTTAGCCTTCTTCAAGTCGCTAAGGCGACTGCGGTCACCAGACCGCTAAGGGGATTTCAAAGGGGTGAAACCCCTTGACTCAGGAGGGCTTTTTTAGTGTAGTGCAACGGAGCGTTAAGAAAATGCCCTAATGAGCTATGGCTTTTCTTTAAAAGCCCGTTGGTAGCTAAGGAAGATTACCGCCTGATTCCTCTGGAGGGTTTCCGTGTCTGCTCTTGTTTTTGTACTTGCTGTTCTTTCTCTTTTAGCTTGGTTTTACAGAGCCAGTCGTTCAGGTCTTTGTAATTGGCATAGTCTGTTGACTTGTCTATGTGTATACAGTTGTGTGTACTGCTATACTTGTTGATCTGTTGGGTTGCGTTTTTTCCTGCTCCGTCATTATCTAAATAGGTATATATTTTTTGATGGGATGTTATAAAGTCCATGGCTTTGGACAGGTTGGATATGGAGTTTAACACGACAACGTCTACTTTTGAGTGTTGGATGTTTTTCATGGTCAGATAGGAGAGGTAGTCCATAAAGCCTTCAAAAACGATACAGGCTTCGGTATTGGTGTCGGATTTTTTGTGGGTGGTTATATCGCTTGCGGTACATACTTTTGCATATTTATTTCTGAGGGTATAGCCGTCTGCATCGTTTTTGAATCCGATGGCAAAATAGGGTTTGTTGTTGGCTGAGTAATGGACTTCGTTACAGTGATGCTTAGCGATATCAATATTGATTTTTCGTTCTGTGAGATAATCGAGTAATGCTTGGTTGGTAATGGGTACTATCTTTTGGATGGATATTCCTGATTGTTGATTGTTTTCGACTTTTTCCAAATGGTTATTACCGTGAAAAGAAAAGGATTCGGGCTGATTACTTGGATTGTTGCCTGTTTGCAGGTCTGCGTATCTGCATTCAAGCTTGCTTATTGCTTCTTTTAGGGTGCTGTTATCCAATCGCATAACAAGGTCTATCATTGTGCCTCCTTGGTTGCTGCCAAAGTCTATCCATAGGTTCTTTTGATAGTCTACTTTGAGACTGGCGTTGTTATCTGTTCTGAATGGTGAGTGGTACATGCCGTAGTATCCTCTGTCTTTGACGGGATGGATGTTTAGCTCGGCTAGATAGTTTTTAATGGACAGGTTGTTTAACTCTATTGTGGTCATGATGTTTATTCTTTTTAGATTTTGTTTTTTACAGATATATTCTTACTACATACTACAGTCACTTTAACTCGCTTATTGATAGCATATAAAGTGTATTTTTTATAAGTAATAGTGTAACTACATATCTTAAAATGTAGTAAGTAGTAACAAGAGAGTAAGACGGCACTTTCTTCACTTACTACAACTAATCTTTTTTCTTTCATGGGATTAGCTTGTCATGTAGTAAGATAGTAATGTGAGAAAATAATGTCTATTAATTACAGTTCATAATCAATAAAGGGATTGGGTTTAATCTTCTTTATCCGATAACCATATACAGGAGATGGATTGTTGTTAATTCGCTTTTGCAACCGTTTGAATCCTGCTTTTCGAATCGCTTCACCCATCCGTTTTTCTGACAATGGTACATTGGTGAACATCCGCAGATAATTTAGTATTTGGGCGGTAGTCATAAAATGTTCACTTTCATTCTCCATAGTTGGTTTTTCAAATCCCTGCATCAGCATCTCAAACTCTACGGTCTGCACATGGAAGCCTGAACTTAAACGGTGTAGCTCTTCTATTTCCGAATCATCAAACCAATAACGTACTCCCTGTTTGTACAAATACATAATTTCAGAGAATACATGATCCATATTGATAGAGAGGGCTTTGTCAATATCAATGCGGACAACCTCAAAAGGCAGAAAGCGTCTGCTGCCTGTCGGGTCTGTCAAGAAGTCATTTCCGTTTACAGATGCCATAAAACTGGCTAAGTGTGGATATTCTTCAATATACGTATCATATGGTCTGCGATATTTTACTGCCGGAGTGGTTATCAGGTTCTTCAGTTCGTTTTCGTCCCGTTTATTCAATGCCCTTAACTGGTCGTCAATGTTGATAAACAAATATTCGGCTATCAAGGTCAGTACATCTTTGCATTGCGGGTCTATTTTACCTGTAAAGAGATAGCTTTTTAAGGGTGTAGGACAAAGGTGATCGAGCCATGTCGTTTTAAATTTGCCCTGTTCGCCTGTCAGAACCAAACAGGTATGGTTCTGACAACCGACATCGTTCATCGCATTGGCGACAACACCTATCAGCCATTTAATCAGATATTCTTCCCATTTGTCAGGATTGGACACAATCACTGTCTGTAAAAGCTGTTCCGTATAACAAGATTCCCGAGGATTCAGCATTGGCAGTTGAGAGAGATATTCCCTGATAGGATGTATCTTCTCTGCAAAATTACTTTCGAGGATAGTCCGAATATTATCCGCAGAGGTTGTAATACCCACTTTAACATCAATTTCCCTGCGAAGGGAGTTCAAAAAATATTTGGTTACAGGCTTGAACTCCCCTTGTGCATGGACTTCCCTATACTCCGTACGGCTCTTTACGCTATTGTAACGAAAGCTATACAGCGTACGTAACTGCTGCTCGATCCGTTCGTTTTTCGATTGACGGGCGGAAGTAGTTTCTTTTCCTTTCATGGTAGTTAGCTATCTTCTGCGGTTTTGAATCTCTTTAGGATAAAGTTTAATATTTCTTCTTTATCATAGAAGACAAGTTTCTCCCCGAATCGGTATTCTTTGTAGTGACCTAGCCGGGCGTATTTACGAACAGTGGGAGCAGAGGCTTTGAGAAGTCTGGTCGCTTCTTTCATTTTGATTAGGTTACTCATCGCTATATCTATAAGCGACATTTTTTCGGTAGAAGAATTATCCTTGATAGTTTCTTCTTTTTCCGGCTTTTGCCAACATGAATAGTTTTTGTTTCGCATAAAAATAAGAATTTAGTTTTCCGAATTTTTATGCAATATAAGGCTGTAAATCAGCTTTCTAAAGTTTGCGATATTTAATGATAATATATGACATTTTTGTGCTATATCCTTTGTTTTCGTCATAGGGAAATAGGGTGAAATTTTAGAAAACAGGCATAAAAAAAGCAGGCGGAGAGCCTGCTAGATATGGTTATAATGAAGACCAAATTCTATAATCATTTATCTTTCTCTTACATATTCTATCAGCTTATCCTTATTCAACAGGTATTCTTCACTGTAACAATCGTAGTTCAATATTTTGTCAACATAGGCATCTATATCATTTTCCAAAATTTCCACTTCTACTTTATCCATATACGGATTCTTTTCTTCTCCTGCCAGATCAGCGGTGAATGCTAAAGTGAAAACGATTTCCGAATTCGGGAGTTTAAATGCGATTGCAGGTAGGGTATAGCCTCCTATCATAGCAGAGGGAGCACCTACCACCTCCATATTTTCGCTTTGCCATGCTACAGATGCTAATGCTGCCGCAGCTGAGTAAGTGAATTCATCTTGCAATACATACATTTTACCTTTAAAGTGGACGCTATTGCTGTCAGGTAATTGCACCGTTTGCCTGTACATTTCTGTTTTATCTCCTTTTCGTATCATTTTTAATTCACTGAACGAAGATAAAATTGAATTTTCAATGGCTGGATTATGGTTCATCCCTACATGATACTTATATTCTAAGGGTTTATCGATTATTTTGCGAAGCAGATCAATCCATACACCGTCATAACCTCCTGAATTCCCTCTTATGTCAAATATTATTTTTTCTACATTAGGTGTATATATACGAAGTAATTCGCTGATGTACCACTCTCTGTCAGACATTGCAGGCATTCGTAAATAAAGAATATTATTGTCGATAAGCATTACGTTTCCATAATTGGATTGAGAGTGTCTTTCTTGCAAAGTCTCTACTGTTGTATCCAATGATAATGCTATATCTTTATCCCCCATGTTTAGGGTAAATTTCTCTATATTCAAAAGCGGTAAAGCCATTGTGAAAAGCCGCGAATAGTATTTTTGACTGATTGGATCCCAAAATAAATAGTACATTTTAGCGGAATTGTCCCCAACAAACTGGTTCATCGGTAGACCGTCAATGCTGCTTATTTTTTCTCCTCCATTAACACGGACACTATTGTATCGAAAAGGACGTATATTGTAATATTCTCCATTCATGAATTTAGTCATGATATTGATTTGTAGCTTTCCATTCATACTTTTGTTAAGTAAACGGTAATAATAATCGGCATTGGTCGTATCTGACAATGAAACGTTTCCTATCGATGATAAATAATAATCGGGCGAAACATAGTTTACTAGAGAAGAACCGGGTATGATTTGGGAGTGTGCATCATTCAGTAGATTTAATCCTTGTCGGATGATTTGGACAAAGTCTTCGATAGAGGTTGCAGGTGTTATTTCTTCGTTTAATTTTTTGAATTCATTATCCACATTTACGCCTGTCCGTTGCTCCAATAATGATAACGGAAAGAAATATTGGTGAATGTGTCCTTGCAAAAAGGACAGATCGTCCTGCATTTGCTTCTGAGAAAGCGTTTGACTTTGTATCGGATTGTTTACAAGGCAAACCAAAAATGCGATGTGAAAATATTTACTTATTGGTTTCATATATTAAGATTAGGTATTTTTGACAAACTACATTTTTAGCCCCACTAAATAGAAAAACTCATCAATCTGCTTAAGTTGTGCTGAAAATTTTTCTTTTACTATTGAATTTTTATTATAAGAGGGATCACGTAGATAACTCATTTCCGGTTTAGAATCTAATCCTGTGAACTTTTGCCAAGCTTCATTTCGTTGTTCATCGTTATATGCACTAAAATAATTAGCTTTGAGTAAATAACCGAACATTCGCTGTCCTATATGCTTAGGTTGTTTTTCTCCTGATTCATATTTAAGTATTTCTGTACGAACTTTAGCAAGCTGCTCTTCTTTATCTAATATGGGAAATTGTTCAACGATTGGATTTGGTTCAGCTAATTCAATATAAGTAGAATCTGGTATGTCAACTTTGCTAGGGATAAATTCTGAAGTATCATATTCCTTTATCAATTGTTTATATGAATTGAAATCAAAGTCTTCAGCAAAATATTGTTGTATAAGGTCGGGGCGAAGAGTAAATATATCTATTACTTTGGAGTGAATGCGTGTTTTTTCGGCTAGTTCCCTCGGGTTTTTATAGCTGAAGTTATATATTTCAGCCAAGTAATCCTTTACATATATTTCGAATGTTTTACCCTTCTTCAAGACCTCATGTCTATATAATAGATATCCACGCTTTAAAAGCCTGTATTCAAGGTAGAGTGATTGATGGAGGTTATCCATCAAAAACAGGTATATTGATTTGAATATAGACATTAGATCGGTTGTCATCTATCTCAATTTATTGTTATTGCTTTTATTTAGCAACTCGTTTATTTTATCATTTTCAAACCCTACAAAATGTAATACACAACAAATCAGCAATATTCTCAACTTTTTTGAAAGTTCAAATAATTCAATCCCATCTAGAATCTTATGATTTTTATTTCTTTTATAAAAATGTGAGTAATAATTACGAGAATCAACTGTCGCTTTTTCGTCTATTTGTGATCCATTTATTTTTACAACATTGTGGAACAGCAATAACAATTCTTTTATTCGCTGAGGTAATTTAATATATCCGAGCGTCCCATTCGCTTTAGTAGGTCTATTTTGAGGTAAAAACCTTGTGTGATAACCCTCCAAAGCCTGTACAATAATTAAGAAATCTAAGCTGTCAAAATATTCTTTCTCTTGGACACTCTTTATTAAATGCCCTCTGATTGGAGCCATATCAGACTTAGTTTCAAACCACTTAATGAGAATATCAGAAAATATTTCTTTTATATCTGAATATATAAATAAGAAGTCATAAATCTTAATATTCTTTGTTCTATTACCTCTGAAATTTTCATAACGTTCAAAAAACTGAATGGGATATTCTGATTTTGCACCATTTTTGAACTCCTGAAAATTATCACTGTCATATAATGTAATGCTTGATAAATTGGCTAGATGCAAAGATGCTAAAGATATAAATTCGAGGAAAAGCCTAGCTCTGCTTAATAGGTTATCAATATTTGTTTTGTTTGAGATGCTCTCTATCTCAAAATAGGTAAATTGTGATAACGAAACATCTAATAGATTATTTGATTCATTTAAATCGACGCAACTTTTAATAACCAGTCTGAATTGAGAATCAATGTCAACTTCGCATTTCATTTTATGATCGCTAGAGAATGAATAGCTAATTGATTCTTCTTTGTTATTATTATCAACTAGTTGTATGATTGGTTGAATAAGTGCCGGATGTATCCATTTCGTTAAGAAAGGCGCATGAACTTTAATTCTATTAAAACAATGCTCATTTATATCTGTTAGATGCTTGCCCACTATTAGGTATCGACAAGAATATTTTGTTATCGGAAAGGAACAACTGAGATTTATAGATCCATAAGAATGACAATGAACTAAAGTTACTTTTTGCGAATCAGATGTTATACCGTGTATAATAGCGTAACGTGGTTGCTTTTTGAAAAAGTCTTTTTCAAAACCTCCAATCAGTTCTAACTCCATTCTTTCATTAGGTATAAAAGTTAGATATCCGGCAATACGATTTTCATTATCATTAGGTAAAAACCAATACCCTTTATATTCGAACCTCTCTACCGACTGCTTATCCATGGTTGTAATTATTTAAATATAAAAGTAGCAAGTTTTTTTGTTTTTCTCGTAATTTCTATCAATTACTAATAGCTTCCTAGGAGGGGTAAAAGGGTAATATTTTTCCAATTTGCAACACAAATGCAACACAACTGCATAAATGCAAAAAGCAATCTATTGATAATCAATAGATTGCTTAATTAAGAGGCGGTATGGACGGGACTCGAACCCGCGACCCCCTGCGTGACAGGCAGGTATTCTAACCAACTGAACTACCACACCATTTTTATTTTTTTACTTCTTATTAGAAGTGTCATTTCCTCTGAAATGCGATGCAAAGATATGATAAGAATTTGATTCCTGCAATAGGTTTGAGGATATTTTTTAATAAAAATGACAAGATGTTGCTTTTCAAAGAGTTAAAAATGAAAGAATTTTATTGGGAACAAAGGGTGACATGTGTAAGTAGTACTCATACCTGTAAAATAATAAATTTCTCTATTGAATAGGTGAATTATAAAAATCATTAAATAGGGGAGGATTTGTTAGAATCTAAGCTTTACAATAAACTATAAATATTATTGCTATCCATTCAACGATCTCAAACATTCAGAATCTCACATTAAAAAAGCAACTGGATATGTTCCAGTTGCTTTTTTAATGTATATAATTAGTATTTCTACATTTAGTATCAGTTTCGTCAAAAGATTTTTTATTTCAGATAAGTATCAAACCATCTGAAAAATTCTCTTTGAAATAATATCCCATTTTGAGGTTGAGATATCCAGTGGTTCTCATTTGGATAAATAAGCATGCGGGCAGGAATACCTCTTAATTTGGCGGCATTAAAAGCCTGCATACCTTGCGATGCTAAGATCCTGAAATCTAATTCACCATGAGTAATCATAATTGGGGTATCCCATTTTTCAACAAAAAGGTGTGGTGAATTAGCATAGCTACGTTGTGCAATACTATTATTACGATCCCAGTATGAGCCACCTAAATCCCAGTTTGCGAACCACATCTCTTCAGTCTCCAAATACTGAGCCTCTAAATTAAATATTCCGGCATGTGCTAAAAATGCCTTGAAACGTTTGTTGTGGTTGCCAGCTAACCAATAAACTGAAAAGCCTCCATAGCTAGCACCAGTGCAACCCAATTTATTGGCATCAACATAAGGCTCTTTCGAGACAGTATCAATCGCTGATAAATAATCTTTCATATTTTGGCCACCATAATCACCACTTATTTGCTCTAGCCATTCCTGACCAAATCCGGGTAATCCTCGACGATTAGGAGCAACAATAATATAATTATTTGCAGCCATCATCTGCAAGTTCCAACGGTAAGACCAGAATTGGCTTACAGTACTTTGGGGACCGCCTTGGCAATAGAGTAGGGTAGGGTACTTCTTATTTGGGTCGAAGTTTGGCGGATAAACAACCCATGTAAGCATCTTCTTTCCATCTGTGGTTGTTATCCATCGTTCTTCAACTTTACCCATCTGTAATTGATCTAAAATCTCTTTATTTTCAAAACTCAATTCAGTAGCCTCGCCCGAAGATATGTTGACAGAGTATATCTCATTCGGTTTAGACATAGAGTGTCTGACAGCGATTAGCTTATCTCCTGCAATAGCACACGACTCATAGTCATGAATACCCGTTGTTATAGATTTGATCTCTTTAGTGTGGATAAAAACTTTATATAATTGGGTTTTAGCTTCTACACAAGAGACAATATGCAGACTCTGATTATCATCGTTCCAAATAGCATTATCGGTATTGTAATCAAAATTTTCGGTTACATATATTTTCTCTTTAGTCTCCAAGCTCATTACAAATAGGCGATTCTTGTCTGATTCGTAACCTTCACGCTCCATACTCTGCCAAGCGATATATTTACCATCAGGCGAGAAGATCGGATTTATGTCATATCCCATCATGCCTTCGGTCATATTACTTGTTTCTTTAGTATCGACATTATATAGATATATGTCAGAATTTGTAGAAAGGGCATAATCTAGGCCTTTTTTCTTACGACAAGTATAAGCTATGGTTTTACTATCGGGACTCCACGCCAGTTGTTCAGTTCCACCAAAGGGAAGCATAGGGCATTCGTAAGGTTCTCCATTTAATATGTCAGTATCATTAGATAATTTTTCACCATCAAAATCGGCTACAAAACTATGTGGAATTTCGTCTATCCATTCGGACCAGTGTTTGTACATCAAGTCATCTATAATACGTCCGGATGCATTTGGCAGATCAGGGTATTTATCAACAGTGCGTTCACCCGATTTTACATTCTTTATATATAATATTTTTTTACCGTCAGGTGAATAGATAAAGCCATTTACTCCACCTTCTATATCACTAATTTGCTTCCGGCTAGACCCATCGGTATCCATTTCCCATATCTGAGAAGAACCACTCTCGACGCTTAAAAAAGCTATTTTAGAGCCATCTTTTACCCATACTGCATTGTTTTCGCTTTTTGCGGTTTTAGTTATTTGATTCTTGTCAGAACCATCTACATTCATTACAAATAATTCCTTATTTGTTTTGTTTTGCTCTATACCAACATAGGTGACACCATATAAAATTTTTGATTTGTCAGGTGAGATTTGCACATCTGATAGACGACCAAAACTATAAAGTACTTCTGGAGTCATGATGCCATTTTCTACTTTAATAGTAGATTTTTCGATGATAGGAGCTTCTGCCTCCTTTTCATTCTTTTGAGTAGTCGAATTACAAGCAAGCATAGTTGCACTTAAAGCTAGTGCCATAATTGATCCGTATTTCATATTATTTATTAATTTTATGGTTTCAAAGTTATTCCTTTTTTACAATAACTACAAGTTTATTATTTCAGGTGAGAAAATCTATATTATTCGTGTTTGTCTTCATTGCTATTATATTGTTATATAGTAGCTTTGGATGTGTTCGTACAAACAATTCTAATTCAAATATATTTGCTACGATATTTACTCAGGATTCGGGGTATATATCAATCCAAGATACCCGTCTATTGCTGAAGGAAGCCAAGGTTTTAGATACCTTATACCTAAAAGAAAATAGTGATAGCGTTGTTTATTCTGGAAAATACTATAAAGATTTATCGAAAAATAATTTTATAGCCTATGTTTATAACTCCCAATTAAATAGATATCAACTGCTGAAGGTGAATATAGTTGATAGAACTATTCTAGTCGGTGATTACTCATTTAGTACTGATTATGAGAAGGATTTTTCAACAAGCTTTCTTAAAAGAGGTGATTATTACTATTTAACAATGGTCTGCGATAAAGGACCAGCGTATGATTCTGAGTGTTTTTATCTGTTTAAAGATATTAATAACATGGGAAATCCCATAATAGAATCGTTATGGAATGCGACACTTGGTGAACAGTGCCATGCATTTACATCTGAATTTGAAATAATTAATGATACATTAAAAATGCATTATTTCTTAGAAGATGGTATCATCGTACAACTGGACGATGGTTTTTTTGATTTCAAGGTGGAATCAAAGACTGAAGTTACTATTCCTTATATATTCACTAATAACGAATGGTCTGTGAGTGATACTTCGGCATTACACAAATATAGTTCTTTATACTGGTGAAGAATATGATAAAATTGATTCTTTCTTTTTTCGTATTAACTGGTTTCTCATGCTCCTTTGTTGTACTAAAAGTTTAGTTGTTACAGTTGACGATCGGTGAAGCGACACATTAGAAACTGATTATTGGTAAGTATTTTAAAACGAAAAAAGGTCGCAAATTTTGCGACCTTTTATGTATTTCAAACATTTCTTTTTAGAAATTCCATTTAAGCGGCTCGAAGTATGCTTGAGAATGAAGACAGGCAGGACATGTTTTAGGAGCGCTTTTGCTCTTTATTACCCATCCACAATTGCGACATTGCCAGTCGATAGCCTCTTCGCGAGAGAATACACCATTGCTGGTAACTCTTGCTAGAAGAGCTCTGTAACGATCTTCGTGCATGTTTTCTACTTTAGCAACCATGCGATACATTACAGCGATTTCTTTAAATCCTTCTTTTTCTGCAATTTCTGCAAAAGCAGGATAATCTAGTGCCCACTCTTCGTGTTCTCCTGCGGCAGCTTCTTCTAAGTTTTCAGCAGTAGTTCCGATTTTACCGGCAGGATAAGAGGCTGTAATTTCAACCATTCCACCCTCCAGAAATTTAAACATACGTTTAGCATGTTCTTTTTCTTGGTCTGCAGTTTCTAAGAAAATTGCAGCAATTTGTTCAAAACCTTCTTTTTTAGCAGCACTTGCGAACATAGTGTAGCGCATTCTTGCTTGTGATTCACCAGCAAAAGATTTTAATAGACACTTTTCAGTTTCGGTGCCTTTAATACTTTTTTCCATAATTATGATATTTTAATGATAGTTTTTAGCTTTAGATAATACAAAAGTAATATTTATTGTGCTATGATCAAATGATTTCATACCTTTGCAATGCTTAAAAATATTAAATAAAATGTGCTTAAAACAAGTTACTTAGACTCATTCTAAACAAAGAGATTTGTTAAGCAAACAAACCATTCTTTAATAGATAATTATCCATCCATGTGTTAAGTTTCAATAAGTGTTAATAGTTAAAATCTATTTGCTATCAATTTTTAACATGAAAAAAGATATTTTCCAAGACTTCACTCCTCAATTAATAAAATCACTTAGAACTTATAATAAGGAGAAATTCTTAAATGACCTCATGGCAGGTCTTATTGTTGGTATTGTAGCTTTACCTCTTGCTTTGGCTTTTGGTATCGCGTCAGGCGTTAGTCCCGAAAAAGGGCTGATGACGTCTATTATTGCCGGATTTATAGTATCGATGCTTGGCGGAAGTTCTGTCCAAATTGCAGGACCTACGGGAGCTTTTATTGTTGTCGTATATAATACAATCGAGAACTATGGATTTGAAGGGCTTATCGTAACAACGGTAATGTCGGGGTTGATGCTTATACTGATGGGTGTTTTAAAATTAGGTGCTGTTATCCGGTTTATCCCTTATCCTATTATTGTAGGGTATATGAGTGGTATTGCCGTCATTATATTCTCGACTCAAATGAAAGATTTCTTTGGTATGACTATCACAGAAGCTATACCTCCTGATTTTATTGGTAAATGGTCGGTGTATATTAACCATTTTAGTACAACTGATATATATACTTTGATAATAGGGGTCTTAAGTGTCTTGATTATAGTGTTTTCTCATAAAATATCAAAAAAGATTCCCGGCTCATTACTCGCAGTAGTAGTTGTTACCGTTCTTGTATACCTACTTAGAAATTATTTAGATATTACATCTATTTCTACAATTGGAGACAAATTTAATATTAGCAGTGATCTGCCGACTGTTACAGATGGTTTTTCCATTAACATAGGTCTGATTAATGACCTGTTTCCTACAGCTTTTACCCTTGCCATGTTAGGATCGATTGAATCTCTCATATCTGCCAGTGTTGCAGATGGTGTAACAGGTGAAAAACATAATTCGAATGTTGAATTAATAGCACAAGGGGTTGCAAATATAGTGACACCTCTCTTTGGTGGAATACCGGCTACAGGTGCACTGGCACGTACTATGACCAACGTAAACAATGGAGGTCGTAGTCCTGTTGCAGGAGTCATTCATTCTATTTTTCTAATGATGATTGTATTGTTTCTGGGCAGTCTTACCAAACATATCCCGATGGCATGTCTTGCCGCAATATTGATTATTGTATCCTACAACATGAGTGAATGGAGGTCGTTTGTAGATCTTTTAAGGAACTCTAAGGCGGATGTTGCTGTATTGCTCACCACATTCTCTTTGACGCTTATATTCGATCTGACGATTGCTATTGAGATCGGTATACTTTTAGCTGTGTTCTTATTCTTAAAACGGATGAACGAAGTGACTCATGTGTCTGTTATCAAAGATGAATTGGATTTGACTGATGAAAATGAATTTGGACATGACGATGATATATTTACTTTACCCAAAGGAGTTGAGATTTACGAGATAGACGGGCCATTCTTTTTTGGAATAGCTAATAAATTTGATGAAAGTATGCGCGAGATAGGGGATAAGTCTAAAATCCGGATTATTCGTATGCGAAAGGTTCCGTTTATAGATTCTACCGGTTTGCACAATCTCGAAAGCCTGTGCGAAAAATCTATAAATGATGGAATACATATTATCTTATCGGGCGTAAAACCTAAAGTTCATAAGATGATCGAAAAATCGATAATTCCTTCGATGATAGGAGAGGAGAATATCTGCAATAATATCAAAGTTGCGATTGACAGGGCTGAAGTTGTCTTAACAGAAATAAATGCCAAATAATTATAGCGTATCTTTCTGTTTTAACCACTCTATTTCTTAAAATACTGATATGCCTCGTCTACAGCATGTGTGAGATAATATCCTGTGGATAATCGGTCACTGATTGTAACGATATTTTTCTTCATTGTTTCATATTCTTCTTGACTAACAGATGAAAGAACTTCGTCGAGATTTTCAAGAGAGTCGATACAGATACCAATATTATTCTCTTTTATAAATGGTGCTAATGCCGCCTTTTTCCAGATAATAACAGGTAGTAGGCAACGTATATAAAGTGATGTTTTGTGCGGATTATTATATTGTAAGTATTCTCCATAAGTACCGCTGCATGTAGATGTTGAATCTCCGTCCCAAACTAACCCGAAATGTCCGCAAGCACTTGTTATAAGCTCATCCGAAGGAATAAAGCCTTTGTAAGTAAATAACTCTTCATTTTTTGCAGACGAGGCATCGAAACCACCGCCATAAAGATTGAATCGATAAGAATGCATATAGTTACCTAACTCGTACAGAAATGCATTCTTTTTGCTGCTCAATGCACCTGCATATACTACTGAATACGGAGTGGGAGCAGTCTCTTTAAATTGAGCCTTATCTTTAGAGAGATAATCGAATATTTGAAGACAGCCTATCTGTGCTGAGGTCTTATGCTGTTGGAGCCATTGAGCCATTGCTTCATTATGAGCAATGATGTAGTCGGAATGATTCAGGCGCTCGATCTCTTGTTCGATAGTCAGTCGTCCACGGCGAAATGAGCCCAGATCGTGAATAATGGTAACAACTTTACATCCTTTCATGTGAGCAATATTACATACAAGTTCGTAATATTTTTTCAACGGATATTGCAATACCAATATGTCACCTTTGCGCAAGCTAAAGGGAGTTTTGAGTACGCCCAACAGAGTAACAAGGAAGCCGATTATTTTATTGTCATAAGAACTTTGTTTAAGTCCTACATTTCTATATCCGATTTCTTTAAGGATAGCTTCTATATCGGTTTTAGCTTTATTACCGGCACTACCGAGACCTTTGTAATTTTTAGAAAGGTAACATTTATTCATAATCTTATTTTAATTCTTTTTTAGCGAGGTTCATCGCTGCTTCTACCGAATCGTCCATATCAAAGTAAGCGTACTGCCCTAGGCGCCCACCAATATATAGATGTGGAATCTGATCGGCTTTTTCTTTGTACTTTTTATAAATTACAGTATTTCTCTCGTCATTTATAGGATAATAAGGTTCATTATCTTTTGCGAATTCTCCCGGATATTCGTGTGTGATAACTGTTGTTGGCTGAGTTCCAAATTCAAAGTGCTTATGTTCTATAATTCTTGTATAAGGAACTTTACGCTCATTGTAGTTGACTACGGCATTTCCTTGATAGTTATCTGTTTCAAGGCATTTGTGTTCGAAGTGCAACCCTCTATATTCGAGTTCACCATATTCAAACCCAAAGAATTCATCGATGCGTCCTGTGAAAATAACTTTCTCTGCTAAAGAATCAAAGTAATCTCTATCGTAAAAATAATTTGTATCGAGTCTGACTTCTATTCCTTCAAGCAAACCGTCAGTCAATTTATTGTAGCCACCTTTGGGAATACCCTGGTAAGGATCGTTAAAATAATTATTATCGAATGTGAACCGAAAAGGAATGCGTTTGATAATAAAGGCAGGCAGTTCGAGTGCAGACCGTCCCCATTGCTTTTCCGTGTATCCTTTTATAAATATGTTGTATATATCTTCTCCACATAGTTTTAATGCTTGTTCTTCTAGATTTGCAGGCTCCACTATGTCCGCATAATTTTTACGTTGCTCTTCGAGCTTTATCATGGCTTCGGCCGGAGTATTTACTCCCCATAATTTGCAGAATGTATTCATATTGAAAGGAAGGTTATAAAGCTTTCCTTCATAGTTGGCCAAAGGAGAGTTGATATAATGATTAAATTCAACGAAAGAATTTACAAAATCCCAAACCTCTTTGTTTGCTGTATGAAATATATGTGCACCATATTTATGCACATTGATCGAATTGATACTATCGCAATATATGTTCCCTCCGGTATGTGGGCGTTTGTCTATCAATAAACAAGTTTTTCCTTTTTGCTTAGCCATATAGGCGAATACGGCACCGAAAATTCCAGTTCCTACAACGAGATAATCGTACGGTTTCTTACCCTTCTTACTTTTCTCCATATGATCGCAAATGTAATAAAAAATGTTGAACGATTGTTGCTTATAAAATAAAGCATATTAATTTTCACCGATTGTCGGAGAACAAGTTTTTCGCGAAAAAAATAAGGCTGTTCTCTCTAAAGAAAACAGCCTTAAATGCTTTTTATATATCAATTATAGATTACTCAATACCTCCACCTAAAGCTCTGTATAGAGATACACTATATTGAAGTTGCTCCAATTTATCACTTACTTGTCCTAATTGCGCATTCAGTGAATTTTGTTCGGCGTTCAATACCTCTATGTAGTTAGCCTCGCCTGCTTTTAGTAGCTCTTGAGTAAATTCGACAGATGTACTTAATGCTTGTACTTGTTTTTCACGGATTTCGTTTTTGCTTAACGATGCCTTATAAGAGAAAACAATATTCGATACTTCTGCACTTGCTGATAGGACAGATTCCTCGAATGTATATAATGCTTCTTGTTGTTGAGCCTTAGCGATTCTCAGATTACCGATCAGTTGTTTTCTTGCAAATATTGGTTGAGTAAGTCCACCGATAATATTTGCTAACAGATTTTCTGGTCTGAAGAATCCTGCTAATGCCGAACTGCTATATCCGATCATAGAACCTGTACCTAATGTAATAGAAGGATAGAAGCTTGCTTGTGCAGCATTTGTTAATTCAAATGCTGATCTGAATGCTAACTCGGCTTGTTGAACGTCAGGTCGTTTTGCTAGCATTTGAACAGGAATACCATGCTCAAGTTCAGCAGGAACAGTTTGAGTATCAATGCTTGTTCTAGCTATATATCCGGGCTTTCTGCCCAATAGTACACATATATTATTCTCTAATTGATTGATTTGCATTTCAAGATCAGGAATAGTTACTTGAGTACTGTAAAGTAATGCTCTCGTTTGCTCCACAGCAGCACCGTTAAGAAGACCGGCTTCTTTCATAGCCTCTGTAGTTTCAGTATTCACTTTCAGTAATTCTACAGTTTCTTTGGTAATCTTCAATTGCTCGTCAAGAGCCATCAAAGAATAGTAAGAAGTAGCAATGTTCGAAATCAGAGATGTTTGTACCAAGTTACGATAAGCATGAGTTCCTAAAAATTGAGCATAAGCTGCTCTCGATTTTCTGTTCAACTTACCCCAGATATCGGCTTCCCATGTAGCAGCAATACCTAGTTGTATATTAGTAGAATGATAACCAAATATATCTTGATTCTTACCTTTATCCGAACTAGTTCTTGTTTGCTGCACTTGACCAACCAAAGCTACATCAGGAAAGTAGGCTGCTCTAGCCATGCTAAGTCCTGCTTCGGCTTGTTGAATACGCGTTGAAGCAATTAGTAAATCATAATTTTTATCTAAACCTTCTTCTATCAAACTTTGTAGAATAGGATCTTTGAAGTACTCATTCCAAGGAATATTTGCAATAGTAGTTGTATCCGTAGAGTTTTCTTCTCTGAATAAATCCTGACTATCGACTTCAGGCGATTTGTATTTATTAACAACCTGGCAGGATGTAAATCCTATTGAGAGTGTAACTCCCAATAGAACTGCTCCTTTAATATATTTTCTGTTCATCTTGTTATTAATCTTTTTTCTTAGTTACAACTTCGTCAGTGGAGTTTATCATACCCGACTTACTTACTTTATCCTGTATAGTTTGGAATATGATGTATAATGATGGTATAACCAATACTCCAATCATTGTTCCAATGAACATACCTCCAATAGCACTGATACCGATCGATCTGTTACCGATAGCACCTGCACCCGAAGCGAAAGCAAGAGGCATTAGACCAAATATAAATGCAAATGATGTCATCAAGATCGGACGTAAACGGGCTACCGCACCATTTACCGCAGCGTCTACAATACTCATACCTTGTTGACGACGCTGAATCGCATATTCCACAATTAGGATAGCATTTTTAGCCAAGAGTCCGATTAGCATGATTAGCGATATCTGTACATAGATATTATTTACAATACCGGTACCTGACATCATACTAATAAATATGAAGATAAATACGCCCGCCAGACCTACAGGTAAAGAGAACAATACGGCAAGTGGCAATATATAACTTTCGTATAGAGCTGCTAATAGTAAGTAAACGAAGATCAAACATAAAGCAAAGATCAATACCGTTTCACTACCACTGCTTGCTTCTTCTCTGGTCATACCCGAATAGTCATAACCATAACCGGCAGGGAGTGTGCTTGCGCCAACTTCTTCAACCGCCTTGATAACGTCACCCGAACTATATCCTTTAAAGAAATTAGGTATAATGGTAAGACTCATAGACGAGAACATATTGAAACGATTCAATGTTTGTGGGCCAGTAACATCTGTAATAGTTAAAAATTCAGTTATCGGAGCCATTTCACCATCTGCTGTTCTAATAAACATACCATTCAAGTCATCCAGTTTTGATCTATATTCAGGTGGTGCTTGTACCATAACCCTAAATTGCTTACCGTATAGATTGAAGTTCGAGATATACATACTACCTACATAGGCTTGCATTGTGGTCATAACTTCATTAAGAGTAAGGCCTGCTGCTTTTATTTTAGGTATATCGGCATCAATTTGTTTTTGAGGGAAGTTTGGATTAAATGTGGTCATTGCCATCATTACATCGTCACGAGCCTTCATCTTATCCAAGAAATTATTGGTTATATCATAAAATTCATGAATATCTCCACCGGTTTTATCTTGTAATTGTAATTCAACCCCTGTACTTAAACCGAACCCTTGGATTGTAGGCATACCGAAGAACATAAAAGTAGCATCCTTTATAGAATCTGTTTTCTCTTTTAATATTGCAGATAGTTGGTCAGCAGTAATATCTCGTTCATCCCACGGAACCATTTTTATAATGAGAGAGGCGTATGAACTACCCATACCGCTCATGAAGCTCATCCCGGTAATATTAGTCACATATTCTACACCTTCTATGTCTTGTGCTATCTTAATAATGTCTTGTACAAGCGAATCAGATCTTTCTAGTGATGCTCCCGGTGGTAATGTAACCATACCCATAACACCTCCACCATCTTCTTGAGGAACAAATCCTTTTGGAATCATTCCCATCAAGCCGAATAATATACCGCCACTAACTAATATAATAGCTACTGTAATCCAACGATGGCCTTTTTTTCCTAAGAATTGTAGCGAAGACTTGTATTTTTGAGTAGCAGAACTAAATCCAACATTGAAAGCATAATAGAAACGTTTTAAGAAACTTTTCTTTTCATGTTCACCTTCTTTGTGCGGTTTTAGGAATAAAGCACATAGAGCCGGACTTAATGTCAATGCATTTACTGCCGAAATCAAAATTGCTATAGCGAGTGTTAAACCGAATTGCTTGTAAAATATCCCGCTAGTTCCTCCAATAAAACTAACCGGAACGAATACAGCTGACATAACAAGGGTGATAGATACAATTGCCGGAGCAATTTCCTTCATCGCTTTCATTGTTGCTGCTCTCGGGTCGGTTTCTCCTGCATCGAGTTGTGCATGGACTGCCTCGACGACGACTATCGCATCATCGACTACGATACCGATTGCGAGAACCAAAGCAAACAACGTAAGTAAGTTAATCGAGAACCCAAATACTTGAAGGAAGAAGAATGTACCAATAATTGCTACCGGTACTGCAATAGCAGGAATTAATGTAGACCTGAAATCTTGAAGGAATACGAATACTACTATAAATACAAGAATGAAAGCTTCTATCAGTGTATGTATAACCTTATTAATGGATGCACTTAAGAATTCGTTGGCATTCATTAAGTAAACAACTTTCATTCCTGGAGGAAATGATTCTGCAGTTTTATTTATTTCAGCCTGAACATTGTTAATAACCTCTTGTGCATTAGAACCGGCAGTTTGGCTAATAGCAATAACGACAGATTCAGCTCCATTAGTTTGAGATATTATGGTATAGTTAAGCGAAGCTAATTCTACGTTAGCTACGTCTTTTACTCTCAATACCTGACCTTCATTAGAACGAATGACAATGTCACCAAATTGCTCTGCTGTTTGAAGGCGGCCAGTGTATTTAAGTGTATACTGAAATGTTTGATTACTATTTTGTCCTAATTCACCCGGTGCAGCCTCTATATTTTGATCTTGTAATGCTGCAATAACTTCTGTAGGTGTAATTCTATATGTAGACATTACATCAGGTTTCAACCAGATACGCATAGAGTAGTCTTCTGCTCCATATACATTTGCATCACCAACACCATATACACGCTTGATTTGCGGCAGAATATTGATGTTCGCATAGTTCTGAATGAATCGTCTGTTATAGTCCGGATTGTCACTAGACAAGGCTATAAACAGGATTGTACTACTTTGTTGTTTCCTTACTGTTACTCCTGTATTCAACACCTCTTGAGGTAGCAAAGGATTCGCTCTGGCTACAAGATTTTGAACGTTTACAGCGGCAATATCAGGATTTATACCTTGCTTGAAATAAACAGTGATATTTGCCTGACCATTATTTGTTGCCGAAGAGGTCATGTATGTCATACCTTCCACACCATTGACTTGCTCCTCAATTGGGATTACAACACTTTTCATCACCACGTCAGCATTCGCACCACTATAAAAGGCTTGAATTTGTATTGTGGGTGGTGCAATATTTGGATATTGCTCAACAGGCAGTGTGAATAGGCCTATGATACCCAATACAACTATAATAATGGATATTACAGTTGATAATACGGGTCTATCTATAAATGTTTTTAACATCGATTTTTTATTTTAAATTAAAAGAATAATAGTGCTAACTACTTTTACAAATAATTATTTCACTTTTATTTTCATATTATTTCTAAGAGTAGCAACATTGTCTGATACTATTCTTTCACCTTCATTTAGACCAGCGGTTACTGCGTAATTTTTACCTTCCGGCATTCCAATTGCAGAAATGATAGTTTGAACCACAGAATCTCCTTGAACTTTGTATACTAGAATTTTATCTTGTTGTGCAAAAGTTGCTTTTTGTGGAATAACAAATACATCCTTCAATGTTCTCGGGATAGATATTTTACCACTAGACCCGCTGCGCAATAATCCGTGAGAGTTAGGAAATTCTGCTCTGAAATTTGCAGAACCGGTACTTACACTGATCACACCAGATATTGTTTCTATTTTTCCTTTTTCAGGATATATTGTACCATCAGCTAGAACTAGTGTTACGGGTGGCAAGTTTTTGATTTTCTCAACTTGAGTTTTACCTTCTGTATTACCTAAGAATGCCATCAGGTCTTTTTCATTTAAAGAGAAATATGCAAAAACATTTCCTGTATTTGCAACAGTAGTCAATGCATTGGTACTATTTACTAAACTTCCTTGACGGAAAGGTATTGTACCAACTACGCCATCCACAGGGCTAGTAACATTTGTCCAACTCATAGTAGCCTGAGCATTTTCTAACGAAGCTTGTGCTTGAGCCATACTAGCAACAGCTGTTTGATAGGCATTTTCGTAAGTGTCTAATTGTACTTTACTTACAATTCCTTTATCTGCTAACGGACGTATTCTGTCAACATTTAGTTTAGCTGTATTAACAGATGCTTGAGAGCTTGTAATAGCTGCTTTCGCCGATTTTAACGCTTGTTCAGCTTGTGGAGAATTAATTCTGAACAATGCCTGTCCTTTTCTCACAACAGAACCTTCATCGACATAAATAGCATCGATAAAACCATCTATACGTGGTCTGATTTCGATATCTTCTGCACCTTTGATTGTAACGGGATAAACCGATTCTAATGTTGCCTCCTCTTTGCTCAGAACCATAGTGGGATATTCAGTAGCCTCAGCCTGCTGCCCCATGTTTGCCTGCTTATTACCGCAAGAAACCATAACCATAAGGGCCGTTGCCCCAAAAACAATCTTCTTAAATTTCATACCTAATACCTATTTTAATTGTTTACCTTTTTTTGTTTATCTAATACATTTAATAATATCACTAATTGCGTCTTCAACGCATCTTTATCAATATCTTCGAATAATACTTCCTGAATTTCTCTAACCTTCGTTATTGCTCTCTGAAATAATTGTTCACCAGCATCTGTTATTCCTACAATACGTGCGCGAGTATCTGTTTTGCTTTCTCGCCTACTTATTAGTCCTTTTTTTTGAAGATTCCTAATAATTGTAGACGTGGTCATTGGATCTATATCGGTTTCTTGCGACAGAATTATCTGGGTAATTTCTATTTTACACATTGTCATATGATATATAGCACCAAGTATTTCCAGTTGTGGTCCAGTAAGGCCAAATTCCTCTAATACCCGATGTTTTCCCCTTTGCCAAAATTTAGAAACTCGCCATATTAAGTATCCAACATCGTCTGTTGGATTTCCAAATTTGCAATTTGCTTCCATTATGTTATACCTTCTTTTCTATTTCCATTTCTATTTTTAGTTTATTTTGGATGCAAATATAGTAAGTATGCTTATAATAAGTGTGCGTTGACATTGGTAAAATATGTTCTTTAACATTAATTTAACATTAAATTCACATTTGTTTTAACTAATATATTGACAAGTAGTTGTTTGTCTAAATACGAAAATAGGCTGAATAGTTAATCCTATTCAGCCTATTTTATATTACGATTAATTTAATTATATTCCCAAGTCGGCACAGATTTGTTTTACTTTTTCCTCCATAGCTTCGTCTACTGTATCGAACTCTTCTCTAGACTTTAATTTACAATGAACTTCTATGTAGAATTTAATCTTCGGCTCCGTTCCTGATGGACGAATGGATATCTTTGTATTATCCTGAGTTAAATATTGTAATACATTAGAGGTTGTCGGCATTTCGAGGGTAAATGTCTCGTTAAGATCTAAATCTTGAGCTTTTAGAGTTGCAAAATCTTTTATAAGCACTATTTTAGAGCCTGCTATTTCTTTAATAGGGTTTTCTCTGAATGTTTTCATCATCGCCTCTATCTCTTCAGCTCCGCTACGCCCTTCTTTGGTAACAGATATACCTATCTCTTTCGAGAAGCCGTACTCTACATATATATCTTGTAGCATTTCGTAAAGAGTTTTACCGTTATCTTTAGCCCACGCGGCAATTTCACCAAACAGAATAGCAGCAGATACCGAATCCTTGTCTCTGACAAAGTCCTGAGCAAGGAAGCCATAGCTTTCTTCACCACCACCTATATATTTACGTTTACCTTCGAGTTCTCTGATTACAGCTGCGATCCATTTAAATCCGGTATAGCATTCAAACATTTCTACACCATTTTTTTCTGATACTGTTTGAGTTAACATACTGGTAACTATAGTACGTACTGTATATTCATTTCCTGTCAACAGTCCTAATTCTTTTCTGCGAGTAATGATGTAGTAGATAAGAATTAGCATGGTTTGGTTACCATTCAATAGAATGAATTCTCCTTTGCTATTACGAATACCTGCGCCAAAACGGTCGGCATCAGGATCGGTTGCAAACACAAGATCAGCATTTGTTTCCACAGCTTTTTTAACTGCAAGAGCCATTGCTGCAGGATCTTCGGGGTTTGGAGAAACCACTGTTGGGAAATCACCACTTAATACATCTTGTTCGGGCACATTTATTATATTGGTAAATCCGCAAGCTTTCATTGCTTTAGGGATAATTGTAAACCCTGTTCCATGTAGCGGAGTATATACAATACCAAGATCGCCATGACGTTTAATGGAGTCGGGAGACAAAAGGATTGTTTTAAGATCTTTGATATATTTATCATCCATCTCTTTACCCATTATTTCTATCAGGGCTTTATTGCCTTTAAATTTAATATCATCGACAGTAACGCGGTTTACTTGAGCTATAATGTTCTTGTCGTGAGGAGGGATTACTTGTGCTCCATCATCCCAATAAACTTTATATCCGTTATACTTTTTAGGATTATGCGAAGCAGTGATCATAATACCACTTTGGCAACCTAGATGGCGAATGGCATAAGATACCTCGGGAGTAGGGCGTAAATCTTCGAAAAGATACGCCTTGATTCCGTTAGCTGAAAATATGTTAGCCGATATTTCTGCATATTTGCGGCTGTTATTACGACAGTCGTGTCCGATAACGACCTTTATTTGTTCTATGGCAGCAAATTCTTTTAGTAAATAGTTTGCTAGTCCTTGTGTTGCACCACCAATTGTATAAATATTTACCCGGTTTGTACCCACTCCCATAACACCACGAAGACCGCCCGTGCCGAATTCAAGATCTTTGTAAAAAGATTCTATCAGTTCTGTTTTATCTTCATTATCTAATAATGCTTGTACTTCTTTTTTGGTTTCAGCATCATACTTATCTGAAAGCCATGTTTGTGCTTTGGCTGTTACTTGTGCGATCAAATCCTTGTTGTCCATTTTATGGTGATTTAAGAGTTTCTATATATAACAAAAGTAATAAACTATTTAAAATTCGCATCAAAATACGAATGAAAAGTACGATTCTTTTAATTTAATCTAATTCGTACTTTATTTGGTCGAAAAGAAATGGAAATAATTGTTCCTCAACTCCACTATTGATCAAAACATCTCTATCAGCTTCGAATAAATTTATAAATTGTTCAAAACTGCCTTCCATTACGGCTGCTTCTTTATAAAAGGCAATTGCCGTCTTTTTGTTCCCTATACATAATTCAACATGTCCTGCATTGAGGTAGTCATGTACATTAGGTTTGCTGGTTATTATCTTTTGATAATATTTCTGCGATAAGTCAAATTTATGGAGCAAGAATGCGGTCCATGCTATCGGGCGTAATGTCTTGGTACTTTTCGCGTCCAGTAATTCAACCTTGAAGTAGCTGTTTAATGCGCTGTCATAATCTTTTAGTTCTAAATAACAATGTCCTATATTTAGTTCTATGCCTAGATTGTCAGGTGTTAATTGAGCAGCTTTTTTGTAATAATCCAGTGCTAGTTCCGGTTTTTTTAATGTACGATATAGCTGTGCAATATGCTTGATAATCCATGAATTGCTGGGCGTAATAAGATCCGCTTGTAAATATGCATCTAATGCTCCTTGCAGATCATTGAGCATTTGCTTGCAGTAAGCTATTTTTTGCCAAATATTATCACTCATTTCATCAGTTTCTACCAAACGGGTAAATACATCTAATGCTTCTTTGAAATTATTTTTTTCGAAGTAGTAGAGTGCAATCTTCTTCATGCTATCAGTATCAGATATCAATGGAGATATTGATTTCTTTTCGTAGAAATTGAGACTCAAATTGAATATATCGAAAAAACTGTTACGATGAGGATTTAGTTTGAAAAAACGATAAAGATCTTGTATGTATTGATTTGAAATAACTTCGTCGTCAATAGTAGGGTTTAAATCTTTCGCATCTTTTTGAAGTTGCTTTATTTCTTCCGATTCTGCATTCAGACGCCCCATCATCATTTCACGTTGTGTTGATGATATTTGCAATAAGCTAAGGCAAAAAGAATATTTATCTGAATTACACATATGTCCTGAATCGACAATGGCAGCGTGCAATAGATTATTCTTATGATCGTTGGTAAATAGTGGTGTCAATTCGGAGTAGGAGGGATCGAATGGCAGAAACCAGTTACACATATCTGAAAAGAAAGGAAAGCTTTTCAATCCCGAAAATGTGGAATGAAACACATCGGCTCCTTCCATTTGTAAGTTCGAGTACTCCTGCAATTTTTTGCTTAAGCCTGATTCTTCAAGTTCTTTTTGCCATTCGGGATTTTTATCGGCAAAGTCGGTTTCACCCATCATATCTTCCATGTTTAGCTTTTTGCCGGCTAAATTATTGAATTTCATCATTTCAGGAATGATTTCCTCTGTCAATCGTTTACTTATTTTTTCTGTTTCGCGAGAGCGAATCAGTTGTATAATAACGCTTAATATTCCTTTTCTAAATTCCGGTCTTTCGGATAAAGTATCTAACCGATGCTGCAATTCGGGATACAGCGACCAACGAATGTCGTACATTTGCATCACAATAACCAGAGCTACAATGGCTCTAACGCGCAAACCTACATTCTCTGATCCGCATGCATGCATTAATGCTTGTACTTTACGGGCATCGAAGCGGTGAAAAACACTTAGACTTAATGCTGATATAAATAAAGATTTCTCTCTGCTTGGTAAATCCAAACTATCTATAATAGAATAATAATCTTGTAATGCTTTTTCATCTGCACGTGGCGAAACAAATACACAATTGAACATATCGGATGCTATACGTTCTCTTTTGATAGATAAATCTCTTTTTCTGGCTTCCTGTTCAGGGCCATTAGCTACTAAGTCGGTTAAGGAAATAGAGTCTGATATATCTTTTAGTAAATTACGATAATCGAGTAATGTGGTTGTTTTTAAATCATTAATACGTTGTTTCTCGTAGAATACATTAGATGATGTTATTTTTAATAATTCATCGGCAGAATCGTCAGTCAGTTCATATAACGAGCGAAGCAGATTGCGGTATACATCTTCACGTAGAGGGTCTTCAATACCTTCAATAAGATAGTGAAGCATGTATTTATAATTGGTCTCAAGTTCGCTCAAATGCTCTGATATTTGCCAGTCTTGCGTGTTAACTGTCAACTTAATAAGTGATTCGAACGCATCTTTTAACTGCCTTTTTGACAGAAAATGCAGTATGTCTTTCTTTAACGATATTATATCTCGATTCTCCATTTATCAACTTATTTTGGTTATCAGTTAGTCAAAACAAAAGTAGATGGTGCATCTTTAATCCATCGAGTTCCTTTATCTTCCAGTTTTTTCCAGCTGTTTAAACTTATCATCATCAGATCTTGTTTCTTCAGAATATCACTATCGATAGGGATATTATTATTCCATAATTGGAATAGATATGGATTAACTGCTTTAATGGCTCTGACCGATTTTATAAATTCTATGGAGCTATCAGTAAGCCCAATGGGATCCCATAGTGTTATCCTCACATATGAATTTTCAGCCAATCGTTCCATGAACTCTCCAACAAAAATGTCACCTTCATCTAATATAGGTACAAATACTGTTCTTATACCTACTATTCCCTTATCAATAAATATGCCAACCGGCATGTCTGTTTTGGAAACAATGGTACGTGTGCCTTCATCCATGATCGGAGCTGTGATGGTCTTGCGCCATCTTTTATAGTTGGCTAACCTCGAAAGCAGGTAGTTGGGGATGTGTATCAGTTGATTAGAGAATCCTAAAAAGCGACCAAACATATTTTTTGAAAAAACAGATTCTTTAAGCCCGATGATTAAAAAGTCATAATCGCCTTTATTGGCAATCTTTGCCACATTGGCATGAGGATCACTGCCAATCTTGAACATCGGAACAATGGTCTGACTCAAAGAATTAGCTTCATCTATAACAGGTTGAAACATTTCTTCTTCCTCTTCGTCCAGCGTATTTTGATATAATAAACTACCTTCCGATAGATGAAGCATCGTTAGTTCGGAATGAGCTTGCCTCTTTCTGATAAAGCAATTGGCTAAGAACAGAAGTTTACGTCCCATATCGGAATTGTCGAATGAAACAAGTATCTTGTATTTCTTTTGTTCGACTTCTCCTGTTTCTGTTTGCCTCTTCTTAAATATCTTGTCTATCAGTGTTAATAGAGGCGATGTCATAAATGTGGTGGTTAAAGCCATAACAACCATCATTGCAAATACTTCGGGGGTAAGTATGCCTAAGTCGAGCCCTATGTTGAGTACAACCAGCTCCATCAATCCGCGTGTGTTCATCAAAGCACCTATGGTAAGGCTGTCTTTCCATGTGTTACCTACGAAGCGTGCAGCTAAGGCGCTCCCCATAGATTTTCCGGCAACGGCAAGGAATATAATACCTCCACACATTATCCACAAATGCGGCTCGTTGAGCAGTCCGATGTGTGTTCTTAATCCGGTATATACGAAGAACATCGGTAGCAGTAATACAAGGGCTACATCTTCTATCTTGTCTGTAAATAAGCTTCTGAACCCCATATTGGATGGCATAATTACTCCGGCAAGGAAAGCGCCGAATAAGGCATGAATGCCAATTACCTCGGTAGCATAAGCCGATAGGAAGAGAACGAGGAAGAATACAGCTATTACGGATTTATTTATTACTCTTTTTGATGTTTGAAGATCTGCTATACGTTTCAGGAATGGACGTACTACCTTAAACATAACGATGACATATATAATAGCAGATAGAATTACAAAGAATGAACTACTGAACGAGCCCGCGTTTACAATCGCAATTACCGCGGCTAATAGACACCATGCAGTAATGTCGTCTATGGCTGCACATGTAATTATTACAGGACCTAACGGAGTTTTGTTTATACCTCTTTCGTGCACAATACGAGCCATGACAGGAAAGGCGGCAATACTCATTGCTATTCCCATAAATAGAGCAAAGGGTAAGAATTGTGTATCTTTATTTGTGAATTCACCATACAATATGTAGGAAAGGAATACACCCAATGTGAAAGGAACAACAATGCTCGTATGACTTATAATAACGGCATTGTGAGCTTTATTTCTTATCGTCTTCAAGTCCAATTCCATACCTACGATAAACATGAAAAGAACTAGCCCTATTTGGCTTAGAAACTTGATGTTATCGAGTGATGAAACCGGAAATAACATATCTGAAATTTCGGGGAAGTATGCACCTAGAAGGGAAGGACCCAATACTACACCGGCAAATATCTCACCTACAACAGTGGGTTGTCCTATTTTTTGACATATCCATCCAAAAATACGAACAGCAAGAAGAATAACGACTATCTGGAGGAGTAAAATCGATAAGGGGCTCAATAAATTCGAGGCCATATTCCGTATGAAATTAAACCATGCACTCCCTTCAGAAACAATGTCTTGCGGGGCATGTGTAATTTCGAGATTTTCTGATCCAAGGTTAATAATAATATATACCAGAATAGAAAAAATGCTTACTACTGAAGCATAAAAAATGAGGTTTTTATAATTTTTCATAAACGAAAAACATGTTTATGATTATTTGATAATCTATTTGGTACAAAGATACAATTAAATATGACAATACGTTATATAGATTTATACTCATGTTGTAGTAAATTATGTGTATATTTGGGGGATATAATATGTATTAGCTTAACTATTTTCTTATGATATTAAGAGCTTTAAAATATACACGTTACACCAAAGATGCCCGCGAATGGAGTATTGTCGGCAATGGAGATGATTTTGCATATTTTGGCAATATTAATCTACTGGTCGGTAAAAATGCATCGGGCAAAAGCCGTACATTGAATGTTGTCAGGGAGATTGCTGGATTATTATCGGGTAAAATTTCGTTGAGTAAAGCAAATACAGCAACGCAGCGATTTGAACTTATATTCGAAGGAGATAAGAAAGAATATAATTATTTTCTTGATTTTAAAGATAGAATTGTTGTCTCCGAAATACTGCTTGTCGATGGGAAAGAATATATGAATAGAGCGAAAGGTTTATTTATAGAACTGGCAGAAAGCAAGAATGTTTCTATTTCAGTAGATGACACTCATCTGGCTATTACAGCTACAGATGTGAATGGTAATAATTATTATAAACCATTCGTGCAGTGGGGAAAGTCATTGAAGAATTATTTTTTCTCCAATCAGATCGAAAAAGCTCATTTGGTTAAGGATTATAGAGTGATCGAAGAAAAAGATCAGGATGTAGAGGATACGAGTATTCTGGTCTATACTCTCTATATGGGTAAAAAAACATTCGGCGATAAATTTATTTCCGAAGTGAAATCTTGTATGTATGAATTGGGATATTCTCAAATATCTGATATCGATATACAGGAAGCCAAAGGAGGATACGGTATTTGTGTCGAGGAGGATGGTCGTTATATTGTTTCTCAGCGTGATATGTCGCAAGGCATGTTTCGGGCGTTAGCTTTATTTATATTTCTTACCTACGCTCATATGAGTAATATGTCTGTTTGCATATTAGTAGACGATATGGGTGAAGGACTTGATTTTGAACGCTCGAAAGGATTGATTGATATTGTTACAAATAAAATACATAACTCAAATATTCAATATTTTATGACGACTAATGATCGTCATATAATGAATCATATTCCTTTACGGTTTTGGTCTGTTATTGAAAGAGAAAAAAATAAGTCAATATTTTATGACATTGTAAATTCGACAGAAAAATTTGACGATTTCAAATATACAGGATTGAATAATTTCGACTTTCTGACAACTGACTTTTATAAAAAAGGATTTGGTAACATAGAAGAAGAGGAGAACGGATAAATATTAATGAATAGAATTGCTTTTTTTGTTGAAGGGCAAACGGAACAAATTTTCGTTAATCGCTTAGTCAGAGAAATTTTAGGCCCACAAGACACCAATATAATACAGAAACAATTTCGCGGAGGGACAAATATTCCTAAGCAGGAGATTGTTAGAAGTTTATCATTGTCGCGTACCCCGCTATATGAAGTTCTGATATTCGATTGCGGTTCGGATAACCGTGTTAAATCTGAAATATTGGAGAATATACAGAATCTACGCGAGAGAGGGTACAGTAAGATAGTGGGACTAAGAGATCTTTATCCAATCCCGTTTGCCGAGTTGGGTAAATTGGAGATGGGTTTGAGATTCTTGCCTAACAGGTTTAAGCATGAAGCACCGTATTTTGACGTTATTGTAGCAGTACACGAAATAGAAGCATGGTTCTTGGCTGAAGTAAATCATTTTAAGAAAATTGACAGACGCTTAGATGGTAATTTTATAAAGAAACATTTAGGTATCGATCCTTATGTGATGAATCCCGAAGCAAGAGTGCATCCGGCTAAAGACTTGGATAATATCTATCAATTGGTGGGGAGGTCGTATACAAAACGTTATGGACAGACCGAAAAAATAGTAAGTAAGCTGGACTTTAATAACATTATGAAAAATATTCGTTACGAGATCGCTCCCTTAAACAGGCTGATAAAAGTTCTCGAGAAGACAAAGAATAGAAAATAATAAACACTATCAGATATAAAAAAGCCCTAATGTTTGAACATTAGGGCTTTTTTATTATTCGTGTGAAATAAAATATTATTTCTTAGGTTGCGTACGTTTAGCGTAGCGATTCATAAACTTATCAACACGTCCTGCTGTATCCACAAGTGTTTGTTTACCTGTATAGAATGGATGAGAAGAACTAGTGATTTCAAGTTTTACAAGAGGATAAGTTACACCATCAACTTCAATTGTTTCTTTTGCATTTACAGTTGAGCGAGTGATGAAAATCTCTTCGTTTGACATATCTTTGAAAACAACTGCGCGGTAATTTTCAGGATGAATATCTTTCTTCATTTTATAGTGTATTTTAAATTATTTCTTCTTTTTCGGACGACAAAGATAGACTATTTATCTAATTAAACAAAAATATTCTATTTGATTTTGTTCGCAAATAGTCTTTAAATTGATATTTTTTCGTTTCTTTTGTTTATTGAATAAATTAAAACTGAATAATAAGTATGTTGAAACAATATTTTATAGCACCTATTATTGCTTTGTCAATGATTGCATGTACCAATAAAGGGACGACAAATACTACTGAAAATAAAGCTTTAACCGAAGCTGACTCAATTAAACTGGCTATGGAATCAATTTCTGACGACACAAGTATGTATCTTCTGGTAGGCACGTATACATCGGGCGAAAGTGATGGTATATATGTTTATCAATTCGACACAATTTCCGGATACTCTAAATATGTAAGTATGGCGAAGGTAGACAATCCGTCTTATCTAGCTATAAGTAAAGATGAGAAGTTTGTGTATGCAGTAACAGAGAACGATGATAATACTTCTGCTGCCAATGCTCTATCTTTCGATAAAAAGGATGGTAAACTCAAATTGTTAAATACCCAGCTGACGGGTGGGGGAGCCCCTTGCTATATTACTGTAGACAGAGCGGGAAAGCATGTGGTAACAGCGAATTATCTTGGAGCAAGCATTACTTTGTTTAATACAAATGAAGATGGAACATTAGCGCCTGCGTCGAGTGTTATAAGCTTTATGGGTAAAGGTGTTGATGAGCGCCAGAGTCAACCTCACTTGCATTGTGTAGTATTTTCACCAGACGAAAAGTATTTATTTGCGAGCGATCTAGGAACAGATAAAATACATAAATTTGAAGTTAACGATAATAGTACCGAAGACTTTTTGAAGATCAGTACACCTCCCGCTTTTAAAATAAAAGACGGATCGGGACCTCGTCATTTAGAGTTTCATCCCAATGGAAAGTACGCATACCTCATAACTGAATTATCAGGTTCTGTTATTGCTTTCGAATATAATAACGGAGATTTGAAAGAATTCCAATCAATACAAGCAGATACACTTAATGCAAAAGGAAGTGGCGATATACATATATCACCCGATGGGCGGTTCTTATACGCATCTAATCGTTTGAAAGGCGATGGATTGGCAATATATTCAATCAATCAAACTGATGGAAAGCTTACTAAAGTCGGTTATCAGGATACGGGCATCCACCCTCGTAATTTTGCAATTACACCAAATGGCAAATATTTGCTTGTAGCTAGTCGTGACAACGATATTATTCAAATTTTCGAGATCGATAAAAAAACGGGTTTATTAGAGAATGTATATAAAGATATTAAACTCGACATGCCTGTTTGTTTGAAGTTCGCTTCATTTAAATAAAATACTAAATATAAAAAGTAAGCCGTGCGAGTGATTCTAAATTCGTACGGTTTACTTTTTTAATTACCTTTGCACCTTCAAAATAAAATACGACATAGAATGCTAATAATAGATAGCTTAAAAGTAGAATTAGGGGACAGAACTCTATTCGATAATATCAGTTTTATAATTAACGATAAAGATAAAATTGCATTGGTTGGAAAAAATGGAGCAGGTAAGAGTACCATGCTTAAAATTCTGGCTGGTGTCAACACGCATTATAAAGGAACAGTAACCGGACCTGATGGAGTAACAGTCGGGTATCTTCCTCAGGTAATGAAGGTAACGGACGAGCGAACTGTAAGAGAAGAAGCTTCATTGGCTTTTTCACATATTTCCGATTTGCAGATGCAGATTGAGGATATGAACAAACAATTGGAAACTCGTACCGATTACGAATCTGACGATTATGCCAAGTTGATAGACGATTTCACACATGCTCACGAGCGCCTAGGGATGGTCGAAGGTATCAACTTCGAAGGAGAGGTTGAGAAAGCATTGCTTGGATTAGGTTTCAAGAGAGAAGACCTTGATCGTTCTACCAGCGAATTTAGCGGAGGGTGGCGTATGCGTATCGAATTGGCTAAACTCTTATTACGTAATCCTGATGTGATGTTACTCGATGAGCCGACTAATCACCTTGATATCGAGTCTATAGGTTGGTTAGAAGACTTTATTATGACACAAGCTAAAGCCGTCGTGTTAATATCGCATGACCGTGCTTTTATAGATGCTGTCACTACCCGTACTATCGAACTGACTATGGGGCGTATTTATGATTATAAAGTAAATTATACTAAATATGTAGAACTTCGTCAGGAGCGCCGTTTGCAGCAAATTCATGCTTGGGAGTCGCAGCAAAAGCAAATTGCCGAAATAGAGGAGTTTGTGGAGCGATTCAGAGCACAGGCAGCGAAAGCTGTTCTTGTACAAAGTCGTGTTCGCCAGTTAGAAAAAATGGAACGTGTGGAAATTGATGAAGAAGACAAATCACAGATTCGTATTCGTTTTCAACCTGCAACCCGTTCGGGTGATTATCCGCTGACTGTAGATAGTGTTACTAAGAAATATGATGACTATTTGGTTTTTGAAAACGCTAATCTGATGATCGAGCGTGGAGAAAAAATAGCATTAGCCGGAAAAAATGGCGAAGGTAAATCGACATTCGTAAAATGTGTAATGGGAGAGACCCCTTACGATGGAACCATGATGCTTGGACATAATGTTCAGGTAGGCTATTTTGCGCAGAATCAAGCTGAATTGTTAGATGAAGATCTTACTGTTTTCGAAACGATAGATCGTGTCGCAGAAGGAGATATACGTACACAAATACGTAGTATATTAGGAGCATTTATGTTTAACAGAGATGATTCGGAGAAAAAAGTAAAGGTATTGTCGGGAGGAGAGAAGACTCGTCTGGCAATGATTAAACTATTACTGGAACCTGTTAATCTGCTTATTCTCGATGAGCCGACTAATCATCTGGATTTGAAAACAAAAGAGGTGTTGAAAAATGCCTTGTTAGACTATGCCGGTACAGTTATACTTGTATCGCATGACAGGGATTTCTTGGATGGTCTTGTAACTAAAGTGTTCGAATTTTCAGATAAAAAGGTAAGAGAGCATATTGGTGGAATAAAAGAATTCTTGGCAAAGAAACGTGTTTTGTCTTCTTGATGCTACTGATATTTGTTCGATGACATAATGAGTAAGTAATATATAGAAAGAGGCCATGTACTGCATGGTCTCTTTTTTTTATTTAAGAAATTATATCTTTGCAGATATCAGCCATAAAAAGAATAATATAAGATACACAAGCATATGGACTACATGAAATTAATACTCCTTTTATCTGTAATTTGCCTATTATCTTGCAAACAAAAAGAAACAATACAGGAAAACAGATTATACTCCTTATTGTCGGATACAGCCTCTGCCATAGTAAATGATGAAATTGAGGTTAAGCCGGATACCCTTCTATTGCCAATTTTTGTAAACATAGGGATCGATTTTCTGGAACCTGCCGGATATCGTGGTACAGAACCATCCGATTATGCTCATATGTTTGCAGAAGAATGGTATGATTTTTATCAGGATAGTATTTCCGGAAAATACTACATGGAACGTGCGGAGATAGAAACAGGAAAGTTTTATGATGACTGTCTTGACGATTCAACTACTTATGTAGGTTCAAAAAGAAAAAGTTTGTTTTTAATAAAGGGTTTACGCCCTGCTAACAAACATATCGCAAGTATTCAGGTACCCGAACGAAAAAGTTATATTTGGGTAGGTGAAAAATATCTGTTCGACTTTAATAATCACAGCTACATGCTACGTGGCGATGGTATTACCACTAAGAGTGGTATAGCTTCTATGGGCGATGATGAAGATCCGGCAAGATGGGACGAGGTTATAAACTATCGACTCTATTTATCTGAGAAGGGAGTGGAAGGCGAGCAGTTTATTATTGCCATTCCCTCGTTTAATTATACTTTTGCCCAATTACTATGGTTGGGAGACATGGATCAAGATGGTAAGCCTGATTTTATATTCAGTGTGTCACGAGACTATGAATCGAGGCATGTGGTGCTATTCTTGTCATCAAAAGCACAGAAGGGTGAAATTGTACATTGCGCCGGTGAATCAACATATGAGTTTGATTGTTGATCATCAATATGTTAATAGCTAAAGTTAAATTCAAAATTTGGATTGTGTAATATACAGGAAATAGTGATATACCCCATGTAGAAGCAAAGTGATAATTATTTGATATTTTTTATTTACCTTTGCAGTTCATTCTAAAAAACTTTTACAAAACTTATTTTATTTATTTAAAACATCAAATTTTCAAAACATGAAAAAAGTATTATTCTCTCTAGTTGTAGCAGTAGCTGCCTTCACATCTTGTAGTAATGGACCAAGTGCAATTGAATTTAACGATGCAATTGTTAATGCTAATGCAAAAATTGCACAGCAACAAATAGAATACGATTCAAAACTAACTAATGCTATTGAGTCGGATTCGTATTCTGCTCTTAAGGTAGAAAACGATAGTGCATTGGCTAGAGTTGATAGAGAAATTGCGATAATTAAAGAAATGGGAACCGCTAAAGGTGGCGAAGCATTCAAAGAATCAGCACTTACTACATTCGATGCTGTTAGAAAGTTAATCGAAGTAGGTGGTAAATTTTCAACTCTTACAGAAAATTCAACAGAGGAAGATTTTAATAAACTTATAGAAGAGTATAACGCCCAAATGAATGACTACTCGACTAAAGTGGATGCAATGGGTGGTATTCAAGCTGCTTTTGCTAAAGATCAGAATTATGATCTTCGCTAAAATATACTAATATGTATTGAGGAAAGAGACTGTGTGATGTACAGTCTCTTTTTTTATGTATAGAGAAAAACTAAATTATTACTATCTTTGTACCTATAGAAATAGCTGTTTATGAATCCAAAATACCCATCTGTATTACTTGAAAATGCTGTAAATGAATTTGCCAAACTCCCTGGGATTGGTCGCAAGACAGCCTTACGTCTTATCTTACATTTGCTTCGGCAAGATAATACTACTGTAGATGGATTTGCTCAGGCTCTGACTGAGCTCAAGCACACTGTAAAATATTGTAAATCGTGTCATAATATCTGCGATAATGATGTTTGCCCTATATGTCTCGATAAATCAAGAGACTCGTCGACTATATGTGTTGTAGAAAATATTAAGGAAGTAATGGCTGTTGAAAACACGATGCAATTCAAAGGCTTATATCATGTACTAGGGGGGATTATCTCACCGATAGACGGAATAGGTCCCGCCGATCTCGAAATAAATAGTTTGATAGAGCGCGTGGCAGATGGTAGCATAAAAGAAATTATATTGGCTTTGAGTACCACAATGGAAGGAGATACGACTAATTTTTACATATATAAAAAACTTGCTCCTTACGATGTTAAAGTTTCTATGATAGCCCGTGGAATTTCAATTGGGGATGAAATTGAATATGCAGATGAAATCACATTAGGGCGTTCCATCTTAAACAGAACTCTTTTTAACGAATCATACAGAATGTAACCTGAACTATGGAAAATTCACAGAAAAAAATACAATTACGTCTCATGACATTCTTTTGGATAAATATCCTGTCTGTCGTCTTCATCTTTTTGGCATTACTATACTCTAAAGGTCCTAATATTGGAGAGAGTGCAGGAACGAATGTTACTTTCGAGCGTTATGCTATTGTCTTCACAATGATTGGAATACCGCTGGCTTTGAAATTTTTTCATTCGCAACATGAGAAGATTCGACTATTATCTTTGGAACAATATCTAGGTAAGTATATGTTAATATACTCGATCCGTATGGCTATATTAGACGCGGTAATTGTATTAAATATGATTGGTCTTTATTTATTCGAATCGCAAAACTGCATCTATATGACTGTTATTACTATATTTGCACTTATGTTCTGCTATCCGAATAAGAACTCTTTATTGATTAAAGAATCAGAACAAGAACCATTAATAGAAACAGAAGAAAATAAAAATAACGAATAAACTATGATTATAGCAGTAGATTTTGACGGAACTGTCGTTGAGCATGAATACCCAAAGATTGGACGTGCAATACCTTTTGCAATAGAAACATTACTTCAGCTTCAAAAAGAAGGACATACACTTCTTATGTGGTCGGTACGTAGTGGAAGTTTACTTCAAGAAGCAGTCGATTACTGTCAGAGCAAAGGTCTGAGGTTTTATGCAGCTAATAAGAATCATCCGGAGGAAGATCCTGCTCAAGCATCGAGAAAATTGGACGCAGATTTGTTTATTGACGATCGTAATTTAGGTGGCTTACCCGATTGGGGAGTTATTTACCATGCTATCAAAGCAATGGAAAAAGGAGAGACATCGTATGAGAAAATAATGATGGCATCGGGCGAAAATCAGAGAATGCGCCGCAGAAAGAAGAACTTCTTTATCCGCTTAGGAGAAATGTTCGAAAAAGACGGTTATTAATTTATGCTTCTTGAAAATTCGCAGATAAGACTGCGTGCATTAGAGCCGGAAGATTTAGAATTACTTTATCAATGGGAGAATAATTCCGAATTGTGGATATACGGCAGCACCGTTTCGCCATATTCGAAGTTAGCATTGCGTCAGTATATTAACGATTCTCTCGAAATGGATATCTATCAGAGTAAACAATTGCGGCTGATGATAGATATTGTCGGGGAAAATACAACGATCGGTACAGTCGATCTGTACGATATAAATATGCGTAACAAAAATGCCGGTATAGGTATTCTTATAGATGAAGCATACCGAAATAGAAAGTATGCATCGCAAGCTTTAGAGTTGATGCGTGAATATGCTTTTAATTTTTTGAAGCTGCATCAGTTATATGCATATATAGGGGTGAATAATAAACCAAGTTTAAAACTTTTCGAAAATATAGGTTATAGTCCTGTTGGTATTCTGAAAGATTGGATACAATTGATGGATGATAATTATGAAGATGTTTTGGTAACACAACTGATTAATGGTCAAATAAATGAATGAAGAGATAAAAAAAGCATTTGACGTATTGGTTGCCGGAGGATTGGTTCTATATCCTACCGACACTATTTGGGGCATTGGTTGTGATGCTACTAACGAAGATGCTGTAAGAAGAGTATATGAATTAAAGAAACGCACAGATAGCAAGGCTTTAATTGTGCTTGTTGATAATTCGGTTAAGCTCGATTTTTATGTGGACGGTGTACCGCCTATTGCATGGGATTTGATAGAAGTTGCCGATAAGCCGCTTACTATAATATATGATGATGCACGAAATCTTGCACCCAATCTTATAGCTGATGATGGAAGTATCGCTATTCGTGTTACTCAGGAGAAATTCTCTCAGGAATTGTGTAAACGTTTCCGCAAGGCGATTGTTTCCACTTCTGCCAATATAAGTGGAGAGCCTGCACCATCACGTTTCGATGAGATAAGCGATGAGATCAAAAATGGCGTTGATTACATTGTTAATTTTCGTCAGGAAGAAACCAGTAGACCCAAGCCATCGGGGATTATTAAATTAGGAAAAGGTGGCGAGATAAAGATTATTCGTGAATAGAATAATCTTTTTTACAAACGGTTAGAATTATAGGAATGAATACATTTGGAAATATATTTAGATTGACATCATACGGTGAATCGCATGGTATTGCTATTGGTGGAGTTATTGACGGTTGCCCGTCGGGGATAGAAGTAGATATGGCATTTGTTCAGGAAGAACTGAATCGCCGTCGTCCCGGACAGTCTAAGATAACAACTCCACGTAAAGAATCTGATGAGGTTGAGTTTTTGTCAGGGATATACGAAGGTATGACTACGGGCACACCGATTGGTTTTGTTATTCGGAATAATAATCAGCATTCGTCGGACTATGACAATCTGAAAGATATATACCGACCTTCGCATGCCGATTATACCTATGCCCAGAAATATGGTGTTCGTGACCATAGGGGAGGAGGACGTTCTTCTGCACGCGAAACTATAGCTCGCTGTGTAGGTGGTGCATTAGCTAAGCTAGCACTTAAGCAACTAGGGATCGATGTGACAGGTTACACATCGCAAGTGGGTCATATCAAACTAGAAAATGATTACTCATTATACGATCTATCTCAGATAGAATCGACACCTGTTCGTTGTCCCGATATGGATAAAGCAAATGAAATGATTACCCTGATCGAAGACGTGAAATCGAAGGGTGATACTATCGGAGGTGTAATTACCTGTGTTATAAAAGGAACACCAGTAGGTCTTGGAGAGCCTGTATTCGGCAAACTACATGCAGCCCTAGGATTTGCTATGCTTGGAATTAATGCTGTAAAAGGCTTCGAATATGGCGATGGTTTCGATGTGAATCATAGAGGTTCTGAAATAAATGATGTTTTCTATAACGATAATGGAAAGATAAATACTCGTACCAATCATTCAGGTGGTGTTCAGGGCGGCATATCGAACGGACAGGATATTTATTTCCGGGTAGCATTCAAACCCGTAGCAACAGTCTTAATGCTTCAGGATACTGTCGATACGAAAGGTGAAGATACGAATCTGAAAGCTCGTGGACGTCACGATGCTTGTGTATTACCACGTGCAGTGCCGATTGTTGAGGCAATGGCAGCAATGACTATATTGGACTATTATTTATTGAGTAAATTGAACAAAGCACTTATTTAAAGCTCTTAAGTAAGTGCTTTATAGCTAATATCGGATTTCGATAAATCATTCGAGGTCCCGAAAATCGCATAATCTCCTGCATTTTAGTTTTCATTTCGGAAGCATAGCAATGTGTCGGGCATTTCTTGCAGGTGGGTTTTTGCTCTCCATATTTACAGTGCGTAAGACGTTTCTGAGCGTATTTATTCAGTTCAGAACATTCGTTGCACAAACTATGTGACGTACCATGCATTGCAGCACAGTAAATATAGATCATTTTTCCGACCGTTTTTTTCTCTGTAGTATTCATTCTTCTATAAATCCACCATCTACCATCCTTTGCGGATTAGAGAAGAGTGCCATTCCTGTTTTCATTTTCTTGAAGTTCAATTTCTTGTAGAATCCTTCTTTGCCTGGAGATGCATATAGTATAAAATTACAATCGGGAGTTGTTGCAATAAGTTTTTCGACTATTTCTAGTCCAATCTTCTTCCCCTGATAGGATGGGTCAACAGCAATATCGTATACAGCTGATTGACGAACTCCATCTGAGAGAATTCTGCCGAATCCAATAAGTTCATTCTCATCGAAAACAAAAATGACCGAATAACTGGATTCAAAGGATATTCGATGCTTATCTGCATCAGTAAATGACATGCCTACTTTATTGAGCAGAATAGGTACTCTTTGCCATGGTATATTTTGGCAATTATCTTGATATCGTAAATTCATGATTTAATGCTATTTTATTCAAAGTTGAAGATCAGTGAAATCATACGTGTCTTACCCGACGACATAGAATCCCTGAATTTTAATAGATCTTTATCCGTTAGGTCAGAATTATCTTTGCTGATTATATCTGTTAATCCAAATGAAAATCTTAATTCGGGACACAACTTGAACATTGCTAAATAGAAATTACATCCTACACCGAATTCTAAACCATAATCAACCCTCTTAAAGCGTAAAGCCTGATCCTTTTTCGAACTCATATCCATGTTGGCATATCCCCCTGCTAAGAGATAAGGACGATAGTCTTGTATACGATTAGCGCTAAACTTGAGATGAAGAGGGATTGAAAAATAATTAGTTTTAAATGTATTTTTATACTCTTCACCTGTTTTCTGCTCTCTGAATACAAAACCTTTTTCACCAAAGTGTAAACTAGGACTTACCCTTAAATTAAAATGCTCGCTGATATACCTATCTGCAATAATTCCTACACTAAATCCAACAGAATATGATGGAATTTCGGCAAACCAGGCTTCTCCGGTAGGCGATGTATAACCCGTATGCGACAATATCATATCCTGAGTGTGTATACCTACCAAAAAGCCAAAATGATATAACTTCTGGTCAGCAAAAGGTTGTTTTTTAGGCTTCTGTATCTGAGCTTCCATACTTATGGCTAATAAGCTGAATACGATTATTAGTAGTACGTATATTTTGTTTTGTTTCACTGCTGTTTGCTTTTAATTGTAACGTTATTTCTGTCTGCTTATTATATTATTTTATTACTTAGAAAGATTAAAAATAAGCATTTAATGTTCTTCCCACTTAAAAAACAAATTTAATTGTAATATGTTAATAAACAGTGGGTTGATATTTTATATTTATGTCTTATAGATGAAAGTTATATCTATATTAATAATATCTAACACTATCCATTTTGGATGAACGAAAAAACTCTATATATTTGTTCCATCAAAGTTAGTAATAATATTAAAAATTAAAAATCATGGCTTACGTAATTAATGAAGATTGTATTGCTTGTGGTACTTGTATCGATGAGTGCCCGGTAAATGCTATATCAGAAGGAGATATTTATACAATTGATCCGGATGCTTGTACAGATTGTGGTACTTGTGCCGATGCTTGTCCAACTGAAGCAATTCATCCGGCTTAATATCGCGTTGGTAATAGAAATAAAAGAAGGGAACTATCCGAAAGGTTAGTTCCTTTTTTTTGTTTTGAATTTTACTTGTGCATTATTTAAAGACTGAGTTCCTTAAGGAAATTTCTCTTTAGCAAGAATTTAAATAAAAACTATAATAATAAAGTATTATTTATTTCCATATCGCTCAGGTTAGACTCATTGCTATCGCCATGTAGTACAATTGAATCATTAAAGCGGATAGCAAACTTGTAGTGAGATATTGAGTAACATGTATGGGTAGAGAATAGCTTTTACAAGTGAAGAACCAATGGTGGTAGTCTCTTTCTTTATACTCTAAAGTTGAATTTATATAAATAAAAAGAGCACCCTTGAATTACCAAAGATGCCCTCTAGGGTGAAAGACGGGTCTCGAACCCGCGACCTTCGGAACCACAATCCGACGCTCTAACCAACTGAGCTACAATCACCGTGTTGCAATAACTATTATTGCGCTGCAAAGATATGCATTTTTATTGTATTTGCAAGCCTTACGGAAGAAAAAATGCCACTTTAAAACAAAAAAATGCTCTATTTAATAGAGCATTTTTCATTATGCGGTAAATTTAAATTACTCAGCACTTTTTTCTTCTTCTGTAGCAGCCGGTGCTTCTTCTGCAACAACTGGAGCCTCTGCCGGAGCAGCTTCTACTTCTGTTGTTTCAGCAACCACTTCTACTTCCGGAGCAGCTTCAGCTTCAGCCTCTGCTTGTGCAGCATTCTCTTCAGCTTTCTTTTGAGCTACAGTTTCTGCTTTAGCTTTGTTGGCAGCTACTTCAGCTTCGTGACGAGCTTTTTCTTCTGCTTTAGCTTTAGCATCATTTTTGTTGATTTGAGCTAGTGTACCTTTGTCTTTGTTAGATTTCCATGCTTCGAATTTCTTGTCAGCATCAGCCTCTGTGAAAGCACCTTTGGTAACACCACCTAAAAGATGTTTTTTGTACAATACTCCTTCGTCAGAAAGAATGTTGCGTGTTGTGTCAGTTGGTTGAGCACCAACTTGTAGCCAATACAAAGCCCTGTCGAAATCTAAAGTTATTGTAGCAGGATTAGTGTTCGGGTTGTACGAACCAACTTTTTCAATAAATTTTCCATCACGTGGAGCTCTGCTATCTGCAATGACGATGTGATAAAAAGGATAACCTTTACGTCCTCGTCTTTGTAAACGGATCTTTGTAGCCATTTTTTTGTTAATTTTTAATTAATACATAATTGTTATTAGCGGGTGCGAAGATAAGAATAACTTTTTGAATTATAATATGATATTATCCTTTAATTGCCTTTTGATGATAGAAAAAGCGACTATTCTCTAATTATCGAAGAATAGCCGCTAATATAATTGGTATTTTAAGTCTGTTATTTTTTCTTTGTAACCGTTATTTTTACTTCTTTAATATCCTTGAAATCGGCAGCTTCCTGTGCATTCAAAGCGAAACTGACAAGTGTATATTTACGTTCAATTTCTTTTGTTTTATCAGCCTCTATATCTTTTGTCAAGAATAGCTTATTGTTAGAATCGTAACATTCGAACTTACATTTATATACTCCTTTTTCGAAAATAATAAAGTATGCATCTACTACAGCAATTGTTTTGTATTTAGCAAAATAATCTAATGAAACACCTGAACAAAAAGCTTCGGTGTGGGGTATAACATCATAGTGTTTTTCTACTTCTTCATTAAATCCTTGTGTGAATCCATCAACACTTTGAACAAATGTTCTACCTGCAGCTGAAGCTACAGTAGCAGCATGTTCATTCAATTGACGATCAAGGCTACGTCCAACACCTTCAGCTAACGTTCCTGCTGCATCTGTTGCTTTCTCCGCAACTTTGGCACCATGTTCATCGACAGCTTCAGCAACACCTTCAACGGCATCAAGACCTAATTCTGTAACTGATTTAGAAACCTTTTTACACAACTTGAACAAGATGAAAACCCTAATATAACAATACAAATTAGAGATAAAAAGGCAAGGGATTTTTTCATTTATTATATGTAGTTTGAGATTTGTGAATAAATGCAAAGATAGTAATAAAATAAAAAAAGCAAAATTTTAACAAAAAAGGCTACTCGATTTCTCAAGTAGCCTTCCTTATATAGTGCAGATTAACTATTAGTTATTCTCTGGTCTTAGTTGTCTAACAACTGCACCTGTACGCCACATTTCACTTTCGCGAAGAGCTTTAAGTTCTTCTTCTAGTTTTTCGCGGTAATCAGGTTTTGAATTTGTATCGATAGAACGTTGAGCTTCGTTTCCGTTAGCCACTTCCGAGTATAATTTAGCAAATACAGGTTTAGTTGCATCGTGGAAAGGAGTCATCCAGTCTAGTGCGCCACGTTGAGCTGTAGTAGAGCAGTTTGCATACATCCAGTCCATACCTTTTTCAGCGAAAAGAGGCATTAACGATTGAGTCAATTCTTCTACTGTTTCATTAAATGCTTCTGATGGAGAATGACCGTTTTCACGTAATACTTCGTATTGAGCAAGAAGGATACCTTGTATAGCACCCATCAATGTTCCACGCTCACCTGTAAGGTCAGAATATACTTCACGTTTGAAATCTGTTTCGAACAAATATCCTGAACCTACACCGATACCAAGAGCGATAACACGTTCTTTAGCACGTCCTGTAGCATCTTGGAAAATAGCATAGCTAGAATTCAATCCACGTCCTTCAAGGAACATACGACGAAGGCTTGTTCCCGATCCTTTAGGAGCAACAAGGATTACGTCAATATCAGCAGGAGGAATAATGTTTGTACGTTCTTTGTATGTGATACCAAAGCCATGAGAGAAGTAAAGAGCTTTACCCGCAGTCAGATACGGTTTAAGTCTTGGCCATACTTCTATTTGAGCAGCATCAGACAATAGGTATTGAATGATTGTACCTTTTTCGGCAGCTTCTTCTATATCAAATAATGTTTCTCCCGGAACCCATCCGTCAGCAATAGCTTTATCCCAAGTTTTGCCACCTTTGCGTTGGCCAATGATTACATTGAATCCGTTATCGCGTAGGTTAAGTGCTTGACCGGGACCTTGTACGCCATAGCCAATAACTGCAATAGTTTCGTCTTTTAGTACTTCTCTTGCTTTTTCCAAAGGGAATTCATCACGGGTAGCAACTTGTTCTAATGTGCCACCAAAATTCATTTCTGCCATAATTGATTAATTGTTTAATAAAATATTATTTAGTCTGAAAATTATTTCCAAATCACTCTTGATGAACACACATCGGTGTCACCTTCTTTCATCTCTAAAATAAATTTAGAATCGCTTTCTTCTCTTTTGAGTATATCTAATTTCGCTCCATAGCGACCCTCTGATACATAATTTATCTCGAAGCGTTCTATTTCTTTTTCTCTGAACATATCAATATCAAATATATCTACAAAATGCTCAATATATTTCATACTGTTCAAATGTTTATTAATATCTACATCACTATACCTAACAACGAAATCGCCTTCTTTAGTATAATTCTCTTTTAATACAGGGATTTTTGTCATGCCTTCTATCGGGCAACTTTTATTATTATCTATATAGCTCGTGAGTCCATCAAGTTCCAGTACATTAGTCGGTTTACGGCTCACAAGGTCTATCAAGGCCCATAGTGATTTAGCAAAACCGATTTCTTTACCTTCGCTGTTTTCAAATGAAAAATAACGCTCTGTAAATAGCCTGTTTACGCCAGCGACCCAGGTTTTGATAATAAATATACTATCATTTTTGGGATATTCGAATATCTCTATCGCCATTCGTGACAGTACCCATGCTCTTTTCTTTGCTGTCATAAACGAATAGCCAAACCCACGTTCTTCGGCATGTTTTGTTGCAGCTTGTAGCATAAAGCCTCCGATCATCGGTAGAGTTGCTTTACCTCTAAAATCTGTAAGATATGCGTCTATTCTAAATTCGTATATTCCTATAGGAGCTTGCATTAATCTAATAAATTACTGATTTAATGTTTTTTTATCTAATTCTGAAAGCATGTCACTCAATCGTTCAATCTTCGATTTTGTTATAGCTACACGTCCCGAACGGATAAATTGTAGCACACCGATCTTTTCACTCAAATCCTTAAACAAGGCTTGAGTTTCGGCATGATGACCGGTTTTTTCGATAACCACGCATACTTCGTTAATTTCGAGAATGCGTGCATTGTATGTACGGATAAGTGCTTCTGCCGAGTCTATTTTTAAGAAATCGGGAGTAGAAAGCTTGTAAAGTGCTATCTCCTGATGTATCAGTTCGTCATCGGTGTTATAATACGATTTCAGTACATCGACACGTTTGTCTATTTGGAGAACGACCTTTTTGATCATTTCTTCATCACAAAAGATTGTTATTGTAAACTTGTGTATGCCCGGTATTGCAGAGGGGGATACTGAAAGTGTTTCAATATTCAATTGTCGACGAGTAAACACACTTGTTACCTGGCTTAGTAAGCCAACGGTGTTTTCTGAAAATATAGTTACTGTATATAATGTTTTATTTTCCATAACAGACATTTATTTTGTTTCATACAACTCTAATGGTAAACCATCGGGATCACTAAAAAAAGCAAATCTACAGTTTGTTAATTCATCTATTCTTATCGGCTCAACACTAATTCCTTTTGCTTCCAGATCAGCTATTTCTTTTTCTATATCACTAGTCGCAAAAGCCAGATGTCTTAATCCTCGTGCTTCGGGAAAACTAGGTCGGGGTGGGGGATTATCGAACGAAAATAGTTCTATTTGTCCACACTCGCCAACAGCCAAATCCAGTTTATACGAATTTCGTTCGGCACGATAAGTTTCTAATATAATCTTTAATCCTAATTTGTTGACATAGAAATCTTTCGATTGCTCATAATCCGAGCAAATAATAGCAATATGATGGATTCTAGATAGATTACTCATTTCCCAGCAATATATTTGTTACAGAAGTTCCGGCAGGTACCATCGGGTATACCATTCCTTTTGTTTCAACCTGTACATCCAATAAGTAAGGTCCTTTATGGCTAAGCATTTCAGCTATTGCCAGATCAAGTTCCTCACGTGTTTCTACCTTTTTGGCAGGGATGCTATATGCTTCGGATATCTTTACAAAGTCCGGATTCTTCATTACAGTTTCGGAATATCTTTCGTCGAAAAATAATTCCTGCCATTGGCGTACCATGCCTAAGAAGTGATTATTGAGAATAATTATCTTTACATCGACATCGTATTGCATGATTGTGCCTAGTTCCTGTATTGTCATCTGTATACCGCCATCACCGACAAAGAGGCATACTGTGCGATCGGGAGTTCCGTATTTAGCACCAATAGCGGCTGGAAGCCCGAATCCCATTGTACCTAGTCCGCCTGATGTAACTACACTGCGTGTCTGGTTATATTTGAAGTAGCGAACACCCATCATCTGATGTTGGCCTACGTCGGTTACCATAACTGCGTCGTTGCCTGTGGCTTCAGATACTTTATTGATTACCTCGCCCATCTTGAGCTGACCCGAAGTAGGATGGAGTTCGTTATTGATAACAACATCGTATTCTTTTTTGTAACATGCTTTAAAACCTTTTAGCCATTCGGTATGACTATTGTCTTGAAGCAACTCTGTAACTCTGGGTAATGTTTCTTTCACGTCACCCAATACACGGGCTGTTACAGCTACGTTCTTATTAATTTCAGCTTTGTCTATATCGAAATGTATTACTTTAGCTTGTTTGGCATAAGTCTTTAGATCGCCCGTTACACGGTCGTCGAAACGCATGCCGATGGCAATAAGCACATCGCATTCGTTTGTCATTTTATTAGGTCCAATATTACCGTGCATACCCAACATTCCCACATTCAACGGATGATTTGTTGGGATAGCTGAAAGTCCTAATACTGTAGATGCGGCAGGGATACCCGATTTGTTGAGAAGAGCAAGCAGCTCTTTTTCTGCACTGCCAAGTATTACGCCTTGCCCTACCAATGCCAAAGGTCTCTTGGCTTGATTTATAATCTGCGCAGCTGCCTCTATTTCTGAATCGCGAACTTCCGGTTTAGGTTGATAGCTACGTATGAAAGTTTCTTTCTTGTATTCATAACTTGGCATTTTACCAAATTGGGCATCTTTGGTTATATCGAGTATAACCGGACCGGGACGACCTGTGGAGGCAATATAAAATGCTCTGGCTACTGCCCATGGTATATCTTCGGGGCGGCGTATCTGATATGCCCACTTGGTTATTGGTTGCGTAATACCAACTACATCAGCCTCCTGAAAAGCATCGCTACCCAATAGTGACGAAGCTACCTGTCCCGATATCACGATCAGTGGAGTGCTGTCTATCATAGCATCTGCGATGCCTGTTACGGCATTTGTAGCACCGGGACCTGATGTCACTAATGCTATACCTACTTTGCCCGAAGTACGTGCATAGCCTTGTGCGGCATGAGTTGCTCCCTGTTCATGACGAACAAGGATATGATTTATCTTATCTTTATAATCATATAAACAATCGAATACGGGCATGATGGCACCACCCGGATACCCGAATATGGTATCTGCCCCTTCGTTTACCAACGATTGTAAAAGAGCTTCACTTCCTGTAATTTCTTTATTCATGGTTATATTTTTCTTCTTATGAAACTTTGATTAAATATTTCACTTTCTGTATTCAAACTCTGTTTTTGTACTTTCTATTGTATATATTGTTTTTTATTATATACATAGTTAGCCCAAGTTAAAAAACAGTGGAATAGTAATATTCATTTATTCTATAATACGTATAGCACCCAAATCTGCTGAGCTAACCATGCTTGCATAAGCTCTCAGTGCTTTCGATACATACCTTTCTCTGTTTGGCTTAAATGCATTCTGACCCTTCGCTTCTTCCTCTTGGCGGCGCGATTGCAATTCGGCATCAGTCAACTTCACATTTATAGAGCGATTCGGTATATCTATTTCGATCATGTCGCCATTACGAACTAGCCCGATTGCTCCTCCTGATGCTGCTTCGGGCGAAACATGGCCGATAGATAGCCCTGATGTACCACCTGAGAACCGACCATCGGTAATCAAAGCACATTCTTTACCTAAATGTTTTGATTTTATATATGAGGTTGGGTATAACATCTCTTGCATACCAGGGCCACCTTTCGGTCCTTCGTATGTAATAACTACAACATCACCTGCTACTACCTCGTCTCTTAGGATTCCTTCGCATGCAGCATCTTGAGAATGAAATACTTTGGCTATACCTGAAAATTTGAATATGCTCTCGTCTACACCTGCAGTTTTAACTACACAGCCATCAAGTGCTATATTTCCTTTAAGGATAGCTAAGCCGCCATCTTTAGTATAGGCATGTTCTGCGTCGCGAATACACCCTTCGGCTCTATCAGTATCGAGTTCTTTATAATAATTGTCTTGTGAACCCATCACCAAGTTAAATTTATTGCCCGGTGCAGATTTATATAATTTTATAGCCTCTTCCGATGGATTAGCTTTTGTTATATCATATTTGTCAATAGCCTGTGCCAGTGTAAGTCCGTCAGCACGACTGGTAGATGTATCTATCAGATTAGCTTTTGCCAATTCGTTCATTATACTGAGTATGCCGCCTGCACGGTTTACATCTTGTATATGATATTTTTGAGTATTGGGTGCAACTTTGCACAAGCAAGGAGTTTTACGTGACAGTCTGTCGATATCATCCATCGTAAAATCTGTTTCAGCCTCTTGTGCTATTGCCAGTAAGTGAAGTATTGTATTGGTAGAGCCACCCATTGCTATATCAAGTGTCATAGCATTAAGGAAGGCTTGTTTAGTAGCGATTTTACGTGGAAGAACCGACTCATCTCCATCGCGATAGTAGCGGTATGCACTTTCTACTATTTGTTTTGCTGCATCATGAAAAAGTTTTAGTCTGTTGGCATGTGTCGCAAGGATTGTTCCATTACCCGGTAGTGCCAAACCTATTGCTTCGTTAAGACAGTTCATCGAGTTGGCAGTAAACATACCCGAGCATGAACCGCAAGTAGGGCATGCAGCACGTTCTATTGCGTTTACTTCTTTGTCCGATACACTGTCATCGGCTGCCTTTATCATGGCATCTATCAAGTCGAGGTGTTTATTATCTAACTCACCGGCTTCCATCGGTCCACCCGAAACGAAAATAGTAGGGATGTTTAATCTCATCGAGGCCATTAACATACCCGGAGTGATTTTATCGCAATTGCTGATGCATACCATTGCATCGGCTTTGTGTGCGTTTACCATATATTCTATGCTATCGGCTATCAGGTCGCGAGAGGGTAGGGAATATAACATACCATCGTGTCCCATAGCGATACCATCGTCAATAGCTATTGTATTAAATTCGGCTGCAAAGCAACCTAATGCCTCTATCTCAGCTTTTACTTTTTGCCCTATCTCGTGCAGATGTACGTGTCCCGGAACAAATTGTGTGAAAGAGTTTACTATTGCGATCAGTGGTTTGCCCATCTGTTCTTCTTTCATGCCATTGGCTCGCCATAGGGCTCTAGCCCCTGCCATGCGGCGTCCTTGTGTACTTGTAGAACTTCTTAGTTGGAATCCCATAATTTTATTCTATTTTATCTCTTGATAGTTGCTAAAAAAAAACCTTTCTCACGCAAATGAGAAAGGTCTATGTTGTTATTTCCTTATATTTATACATTATCATATGTACATACCTTTCTCAATTGCTCTGATCGACGAGGAGAACATTGAGGACGAGGACATGTAGAATACAATTTGTCATTATTATCATCTAAAAGTATTACACAAAGTTATAGATTCTTTTTTTATAAACAAGGATTATCAGTTATTTTTTAGTTATTAAGCTAAAATGTGTGTGTAATATCTCTAATATCTATCCATTATTATGGAGAGACAGCTTATTTGTGGATTAGTAATACTCTACTCTTTTCTAATAGTTTTGTTGTTTCTAAATAATGGAAGATATGAAGATGCTGGTCCCGACGATTGGTATTATATATCAGGATGTTGCATTGAAAATTAATTGGCAGAAAATAATGTAAATCTATGGTGGTGAAATAACTAAAATAAAATATCTTTGTTATGGCAAAAAAGTAAGTTAGATGACAAATGTTTGATTTTGAGTGTTATTGTTTACATAAATTACACATTCCCACTATGAAGCAATTTTTATTTTTAATTCTTTCGATTATTGTTTTTTGCAATATGTCGGTTAAAGCACAGGTTACAATCGGTTCTGGAAAAATGCCGGTTAAAGGTTCTTTGCTTGATCTCGAACAGGATGGCACATTTACCGGTAATGCTAATTCTGAAAAAGGTTTGGGTTTACCTCGGGTAGCACTGCAAAGCCGTACCGCTTTATATCCGATGTTATCGGTGGCAGATACAATAAGCAAAGTTCTCAATGCGGATCACACAGGGCTTGTTGTTTACAATATAAATGAAAATCTGTGTAAGAATTTATTCAAAGGTCTTCATGTTTGGGATGGAAATGAATGGGATGCCATTGGTAATGGCTTTCCGGCAGAAGTAGATGTATTAGTAGATAAAAGAGATCCAGCTAATCCAATAACTTATCACATTGGGAAATTCGGTGATAATTGGTGGATGCTTGAGAATCTGCGTGCAACACAATATGATACAGGGATTGTTTCTCCTCCTACACTAAAGGGCCCTTGGGCGATGAGAACCACAACACCTTATTGGTGTTATCCAGCTCTTAATCCGAATCCTTATGGCACAGGGTTGATAGATGGTGCGGATCCTTATTATTTCAATCAAATGAAGGAAATGGGATTTCTTTATAACTGGTTTGCAGCAACTGGCACAATAGATATTTCATCATCTGTAGAAGGTGTTAAATACCAAGGTATTTGTCCTAATGGTTGGCATATACCCAATGTTGTAGAGCAAGCGGCATTGATTGCTTCTGTAACCAATAATCCTTGTTTACATGGCAATAGTGCTAGTACAGCGGATTATGTGAGAAATATGAAGTCTCCGACTAAAGTACCGCTAAGTGCAACAGCTACTCAAGGAGCTAGCCGTTCTTATGCAGAAGGTGGTTTTAATGCATTACTAGCAGGTTATGCATCAGCAAATGTAGGTAGTTATGGTGCAACAGGCTATTTTTGGAGTAGTATCGCTGTTAACGGTTTTGCAAACTATTTTGCTTTGAATGTTGTAGGAATGGCTCAAGGAACTAATAATACATTCAATTATTTTTCTGTTCGTTGCGTGAAGAACTAACGAATAAAATATTCTATTCTTTTTTCATTGCTTCAGCCCGCATGCTTTGCGGCATTTTTTCTATAGCATATCTAAGTGATGTTCGTGGCATTATTGCTTTCTTAGATATTACATAGCCAAATACTTCTTTCTGGTGAGCTTCGCTTGTAGCTTTAAGCATCCAGCCATAGCCTTTTTGAACAAGGTCATCTTCGTCAAGTAATAAAGTGTTTGCAATATCAAATATATCATTAAGAAATAGGCCCTTCCTAGAGGGGATGATAAGGGTTACGGCAGATGCCCGCCTCATCCAACGATTATGAGATTTAGCCCACTCCTTCAAAATAGATATATGTTGGGGAAACATCTCGATAAATGTTCCTATCGTATGGTTACATAAGGTATCGCATGATGCCCAGTTGGTTACATATTGGTTTACCCATTTTTCGAATACTTCGATGTCTCCAGACTCATACCTTTCATGTATATAGTAGGATAGATTACAGGCAATGAACGATTCTTCGATATATCCTGATTGCCATAATTCATCACAAAGGATGTATATCTCTTTTTTAGATTTTTCTTTAATCAGACCATAAACATCTTTACTGATCTTGGTAACAAGTGTCACTCTTACTCCATAAAACTTTATTTGTTCTTTAAAGTAATTCTGACTGGTCTTTTGTGTATTTTCGTCAATACCATCAATGAGTGTCTGGCGGATATCGGCTAATATGTTTTTCATATGCTGTTGAATAATAAATTCCTTTCCTAAAAAAGAAAAGGTCACCCATCCGGATAACCTTTTCAATATTTTTTATTCGGCAAATATCAATGTGCGCTTTCAAATTGCTCTAAGAAGCGTTTGTCGTTCTCCGAGAACATGCGCAAGTCTTTTACCCTATATTTTAGATTAGTAATACGCTCAATACCCATTCCTAGGGCATAACCCGAATATACCTTGCTGTCTATACCACAATTTTCAAGAACATTAGGATCTACCATGCCACAACCAAGTATTTCTACCCAACCTGTGTGTTTACAGAACGGGCATCCTTTCCCTCCACAGATATTACATGAAATATCCATTTCGGCACTAGGCTCTGTAAATGGGAAGTAGGACGGACGAAGTCGTATTTTAGTATCTGCACCGAACATTTCTTTGGCAAAGAACATCAATACTTGCTTAAGGTCGGCAAACGATACGTTTTTGTCTATATATAGTGCCTCTACCTGATGGAAGAAACAATGTGCTCGGTAAGAAATAGCTTCGTTACGGTATACTCGTCCGGGACAAATAATACGGATAGGAGGTTGTTGTTTCTCCATAACGCGTGTTTGTACAGAAGAAGTATGTGTACGTAATACTATTTCAGGATCACGAGCTATAAAAAATGTATCTTGCATATCGCGAGCAGGATGATCTTCGGCAAAGTTCAACGAAGAGAACACATGCCAGTCATCTTCTATTTCGGGACCTTCGGCTATAGAAAACCCAAGGCGTTTAAATATATCACAGATTTCTTTTTTTACAATTGATAAAGGGTGGCGAGTGCCTAGTGCTACGGGAGCAGCAGTACGTGTAAGGTCGATGCTATCGTCACCTGTTTGTCCGCTTTCAAGTGCATCTTTCAGTTTATTGATACGCTCTTGAGCTTTTTCTTTCAGTTCGTTAAGCATCATACCTACTTCGCGCTTTTGCTCTGCTGCAACATTGCGAAAATCGTTCATCAATGTCGATATTTCGCCTTTTTTGCTGAGGTATTTGATACGTATGTTCTCAATTTCGTCTGCTTTATCTGCCTTGATCGTTTCAATTTCGGCAAGTAGCTTGTTAATTTTGTCAATCATATTTTTTCAGTTAACAGTCAACTGTAATAAGTTGACGGCTGTTTTTGTAATTTTCTAATGGAATACAAAAATACATTTTTCTTTTCTATTGGCGATGGATGTAAGGGACATTTGTTAAGTGTAGAATGTTTTTCATTCTTCTTTTATCTTAACTTTACGCAAAAAGAACACATCCATGGACTATATTCTTCTTCTGGTTTTCTTCGCCCTAATTGCTGTCGTATGGATACAAGCATTAAGAACGTATCTGTCAGATATACCTTTCGATCCTTTACGGATGCGTCCTCGCGAAACCGATGACATTGTAGATGCTAAACGGTTCAATCACAGATTGGGAATTTTTTGGTTCAGTCTTGGAGCAATCGGATTGATTCCATCTTTTATGATTGCATCGGAAGTCGAGTCTCTTATTCCAATAGGCAGAGGCATATTTATATCAATGGTTATACTAAATGCTGTTTTTGTATTAGTCTTATTTCATATCCATAGGAATAAGAAAAAATAAATACTTGTTATCTATTTATGATATTCTTTATCTGTTTGCAAATATCTTCTATCGGATCGTTTTGTGGATAAAGAGAGTTTCTAGGTATTTGATGGAAGCCATCGCCCCAAAATGATGGGTTGTTTGGTATTTCAAATTTTGCAACAAGTCTATTGTTAAAATCCAATTCCCCCTTTGTGTCATAACTATTTGATATACCATCTGTCCCAATGAGATATCCTTCTTGAAAGTAAGGACGTAAAGCTGTTGGAGGACAGATGCTCAGTAAACGTACATTAATAGTATCATGTTCCGAATTGACGCTTATTCGATTCGTAAGATAAGGTAATCCAAAGGCCGATATATAAGCCTTATCAGTGTTGTTGTCAATCGTGGCGAACGAGCATGCTACACGGAGCGAGTGGGTAAAGTCGAGTAATGGGGTAGGGCATACTTCATAATGTTGGAGTATGCTCCATTGAATGGATTTTCTGCGTTTTACATCTTTATAACCTTCTATTTTTTGTGTTTCGAATAATTCGACTAGTGTTTTACTTGCCGTCTTTAAAGTATCGAATCGTTTATTTAGTTCTTTTTGTGGGAGATAATCTCCACGATAGATGGTTGGATAAAAAGATGATACTCCAGCTTTATTTTTATAATCTTTATTTTGTCCGCGATAGAAAAGCAGATGGTCTTTATTTTTGAACGATAGTTTTGCTATACATTCTACAAGTTCTCTGAAGGTCGCTATTTTGTACGCTTCACCTGCCCCTACACGTACTTGTTGAGGATTGCCAAAATGGTTGAACAACTCGGCTGTAAGTTCGGGTGTTATGCGTCTCATAATATAGCTTTTATGTTTATGGAATTCTATTTTCGTCCAAAATCGGCGGGGATCTCACCCCACTTAGCCGTTTCCCATTTAATAATACGGGTAGTATATGAGTTTTCTTTCAGCCATTTTTCGGCACGTTCAATCATATAAAAGAGAGAAACGTTTTCAGGCAGACGTTCCAATTTTGTCTTGCACTTTTTGTCTTTCACCCATTTTATAGCGTTTGCACTATCAGAATAGAGAGGTATCGTTGCCTTTTTTTGCTTTAATAGAGCTAAGCCATGTACCAATGCTAAAAACTCGCCGACATTGTTAGTTCCCATTTCGAATGGTCCTTGTTTGAAGACCTCTTCGCCTGTTTTTACATATACTCCACGATATTCCATCAATCCCGGATTGCCACTACACGCAGCATCTACAGACAAACTGTCTTTAATAATCTCCGGATTGTTCTGTATAGAGGCTGATGAGGAAGATTTCTTCTTTTCGGCATTTTTCCCTACATAACTCCATGGTGTGTCATTATAGGCTCTTTCGGCATCTTCGAGTGTGGGGAACGATTTATAGATAGCCCCATCGTAGCCATCAATCTGGTTCTTACATTCTTTCCAATCGCTGTATACACCGGGTTTGACACCGTTCCATACCGTATAAAATTTTTTCTTTGCCACAGGGGAATGAGAGTTATAAGTTATAGTTACAAATTAACGAATAAAGTAGGAGAGTAGAAAATGATAAGATACATACTCTTCCAAATTATAAAGTAAAAAAGCTAAATTTACGCTTTATAATAATTAGAGAACTTTTGGATAAAACAGCTAAAGTAGTAAATTGTATAAACTCGATAATATCATTGACTAGTGATGAGTTATCATTATTTCTTAGTTATATAAATACTAAGGTACTTAAGAAAAATGACTATTTATTAAAGGAAGATCAAGTATCAGACTTTATTGCATTTGTAAATAGTGGTGTTTTAATCTACACAAAAACTCTTGATAATGCAGATGAGGTGACTACAGACTTTGCTTTTGATGAAGAATGGGTTACAAATAACCCTAGTCGTCTGAAAAAATCCCCATCTATCCTTAATATCAAAGCAATAGAAGAAAGTGAATTATTTTATGGTCGCTGCACATTTTATCAAAAAAACGAAATCGTATTTTCATTTTTTGAGTATTCTCTTTAAGTAGGTGATATCTAGCAAATTTACGGTCTCAAAATTTCCTTTATAAAACACACCCCAGTTATTGAAAACACAAGGCAGTTCCTTTGCTTTTTGTAGCGTATCCACTTGAATTAAAGATAGAGGAACGTCATTCATTTCACAATACTGTTTTATCATCTCAATGTTTTGATAGACATAGGGGCATTGCATATCATAATAAATTGTTAGATCTTCACTTTCAATTTCTTGTTTTTTAGTATTTAGAGCGAACTTTGGCGTTGTTCCGTCAAAAGAAAGTGCAAGCAATTCATATCCATTATCGGTCGTATCGACCACCTCAAAGCCGAACTTCTTCGCAAATGATTGGTCAGAAAGCCAAGATTTTTGTTTTTTTGCTCCAAGCATACAAATGCCGGATTTACCCTTTTCTTTGGCATCAGCCAAACAATACTCCATCAGCGATCTAGCATATCCTTTTCCTTTGTGATCACCTAAAACCCATAGGCAATACACGTAATAATAGTTGTCACCAGTTATGGGAACCCAAGCTGTTTCAAGAGGAGCATATTCAATAAAAACCGTAGCTCTTGCATTTAACTTTCTAAAGACATGACCTTCATTTAGTCGGTCTGAAAGCCATTGTCGCTTAGCGTCAACACCTTGATGAGGTTTTTTACTGCGGATAATGCAGCATAAATGCTCATTAGCAAGATTTTCTGTTGTTAAATTTACAAAATCAGTATTCATGTACACCCTTGCTTCAAATTAAGGTAACTATATAGTACTTTACACAAAAAATGTCAAGGGGGTTAACCCCCACTCACTAATTTAAAAACAAAAAACATGAAAGATAAAGACGAACAAGATAACAAATTAATAGAGTATTGTAAAAAAAC
>NZ_JAAKEL010000001.1 GCF_011039205.1 Dysgonomonas sp. ZJ279 | reverse complement strand
ACCCCTCGACTTGCATGTGTTAGGCCTGTCGCTAGCGTTCATCCTGAGCCAGGATCAAACTCTTCTTTGTATATTGTTTTTCTTATACTTTTGCTTGATCCTGCTCGATCTATTGAATTCTTTTAAAAGAATTGATCGGGTAGCTAATTGAACTACGTATTGAACGAATCAATACATAATTCCCTTGTACTACTTTTTATTGTTTATTGTTATCATTTAGTCAAAGATCGCTTCTTTTTTTATCAACTTCAGGCGCTGCGTTCAGCGGTGAAGCGGGTGCAAAGATAAGTATTAATTATACGGAACTCCAAACATTTCAAGAAGTTTTTTTCAAATAAAAACAAAATAATTACAAGTCTCCTAGTTTTAAGCAACTTACAAAAGCTCTTTTTTTCCTATTTTTAGGAAATATTTGCAGCACATAGTTAAACCGCATTCTTCACATTTTGGTTTACGAGCCAAACAAATATATCTTCCATGCAAAATAAGCCAATGATGTGCTTTTGGCAACAGCCGTTTTGGGATATATTTCATTAATTCTTTTTCGGTCTCCAGTGGTGTTTTAGAGTTATCGGTAAGTCCAATTCTATTAGATACTCTAAACACATGTGTATCGACTGGCATTGCCGGCTTCCCAAAAGCTACTATAAGCATTACATTCGCAGTTTTACGACCAACCCCAGGTAATGACTCCAACTCTTCAAGATTCTGTGGCACCTCGCCCCCAAAATCGGCCATCAATTTACGAGCCATACCAATTAAGTTTTTAGCCTTATTATTGGGATAAGAAATACTTTTGATATACTCATAAACAACTTCTGGCGAAGATACAGCCATTACTTCTGGTGTAGGGTATGCCTCAAACAATGCCGGTGTTACCATATTTACTCGTTTGTCGGTGCATTGAGCCGACAAAATCACAGCTATCAGTAAATGAAATGGTGAATTATAATGCAGCTCTGTTTCGGCCACTGCCATATTTTGCTCAAACCAATTAAGGACTTTTGTATAGCGCTCTTTCTTTGTCATTACAAATATTAAAAACACAAAATCCCTTATAGACAAACTACAAGGGATTTTATGGGTTATTATAATAATTCCAGTATTACCAGAATTTAACTCTGTTATCTTTAACGTCCATTTTACCTTGAAGTGCTTGCAATGCTCCAGACATTAGCTGATAATAGCTATTTTGACGTAGAAATTGTTTAATCTGAGTAGAATTATACTCTGTTGGACTTTCAGTTTTTTCCACAACATTGATTGCATAAACACCTGCACGCCCTTTAACCGGACCTTCTAATTTACCTGTTTGCCCTATTTTTGAATATATATTCAAAACAGGTTCGTAACCCGGTCCTGCAATATCTCCGGTTTGGAAAGTAACAAACTTAACAGTATCGACCTTGCCTGCAACAGCATCTGCATAGGCGTCTAAAGACGTTAGATTTTTAGCCTTCAAATCTGCAATTATTTTTTCAGCTTTCTTATCTCTGATAAGTTCTGCTTCCAATCCTTTTCTCAATTCAGACAGAGGTAAATAATCGTCATTTATCTCTCCTGCAATTATAGCAATTATTCGCTTGTCAGACATATCGAATTTCTTCACTGTTCCTACTTTTTCATTGAAAGCCCAGTGAATAACCTGACGTGTACCTGCTGTTTGATTCAAAGCTATCTCTGATGGAGAAATTAGAGCATCTGGTACAATACTGTATCCTTTTGCTTGAGCTGCTTTGTTGAAATTCTCCAAGTTTCCATTTTCACTAATAAATTGATTCAATTCATTATCAATAGCACTTTGTGTTTTATCACTAACAACTACCGGTAATTGAACCACAGCCAATTTCACTTTCGGAACGGGATTAGATTTACCTGCAACGCGTACCAATTGAGTCTCTCCATTTATAGCGATCTTCAACACCTCACCTTTTGCTGCTTCAAAGCATTCTTTAGGAACACCAGCTCTGGCTAAGCTCATCTCGTCTATCATAGGCAATTCTCCGCCATTTGAACCCGGCATAATCTCATTTGCCACAACGGCAAATTCTTTTCCGCCTTTTATTACATTCAGAAGGCTATCTGCAATTGCATTAGCTGCATTAAACTCCAGTCCTTGAGGTAATGGTATTATTTGCAATTTTATAGAATCCGGAGCAATTGTTTTATCAACTAATTTATACATTATAAATGATTGATTATCACGAACCGGTCCATAAATCTGACCAATAGATGCTGATTCTACAAAAGCTTTTGCCTCTGCAGGAAGAGCTGAAACTGCTATATATGTATCGATATATTGATTACCCGAAAAGCCTGCAACAACTAATGCCGGATTATCTGTAGTAGCCAATTTTTCTGCACCTTCATCCATTTCAGCTTTTACAGCAGCATAATCATCTTCACTCGGGATCATATCTTTTATAAAGTATGATATCTTACGAAGTTCGCTATCTATTTTAAAGCTATTCTTACGTAAATCGTAAAGAGCTTTTAATTCTGCATCAGATACGGTTACCGAAGAATCTGAAAGAGATGTATATTTTTCAACGACATAAGCGATACTCGCTACATTTTTAGAATCTGTATATGCAGCTTTCGCTTCTGAATCATTTACGAGAACTGTTCCTGCAACAAGCGATGCGTATTTTTCTTCAAGGCGTTGATATTTCAACATGCCTTCTATAGTCGCCCATAATTTTTTGCGGGTTAACAGGTCTTGTTGCTGCTGCGGTGATAAAGCCGACGGATCTTGATTTATATCTGTTAAAAACTCAACTAAATAAGCTTTTTCAAATCTTCCGGTTTGAGGGTCAACAAATATAGGTAATCTGGCAAGCATCGGAGAAACATTTTCTCCATAAACCATGTCTGACAATTCTTCGGGAGTTACAGCTAAGCCCAAAGCTTCCGATTGCTCATCAAGCATCATCTCTTTAACCATTTGCTGATAAACCACTTCTCTTATCTGAGACATAGTAGCTTCGTCTAAATTACTTTTATTAGACATTACTTTTTCGAAGAATTCTCTTTCTTCAACTCTATCGGTATATTTACCAGTAGATACAACATCTCCGTTTACTGCAAATGCATTATCCTTAAATTTATTAAAAAAAGCATTTCCTGAAGTGAAGAAATCTGACAAAATAAATGCCAGCAATGCCACTCCTAAAACACCGATAAGCAAGCCAGCCCTGCCTCTAATTACCTGTAATGCAGCCATCTAAATTTTTATTATTGTTATTTTATTACTATTCTATTTTACGAATAATTTACATTCAGCACGCGAAGATAATAAATTGAGATTAAATTCCACTCAAAATTAGCAGACTATTCTATTTTTTCTTCGTCCGCCTCATTATCTTCATTTACATATATCTCCGAATTTCGGACTTTTGCGAATTTATATTCTGTCATTTGCTGATTCGCCTCAAAACCGCCACTTCCTCTCAAAATACCTTTTTCGGGTCTGTTGATTTCTACAAATTGGTTTGAATATATTTTTTGGTCGCGTTGGTCCCAAAATAATTCTTCACTGGCAAAGGTTTCCCCAACACTATTTCGAATAAATACATTACCTCGTAACTGCCATAACTTACGTTTTTCGAAATTCCAAACGGAATCGGCTTTCACTGTTAATATTATATTGAATAAAGAGTCAAATTGCTCTCCATAAAAGCCATCTGGAAATAACCAATAAGGATCTTTAGCTTCGCTAAATACCAACCAAGTCTTCGCTAACATTTTATAGCGAATAAGACCGGAGTCCGATATAAGCATCGTTACGCTGTCGGTATTCAACATAGGTATAGAGTCTGGATTATAAACCAAATCGACAGGCTCATCCGTTTCCTTCTTTTCTCCGAACATAGAATAGGCTATAAGTGCTATTATCCCTAATATCACTACTATGCTAATCACCTTCTTCGATTTGAACTTTGACATTACCCTATAAACTATAATTCGTAGAAAAGAACGAGCCCCAATAATTTATTGAGGCTACCATCTATCTATTATTTATTTAATATACTTTCTTTTTGAAGAACCACAGCTCATTCATATTTACATTGACTGATATTCCAAAATATTGCTCGTCAATCATACTGCTTACTTCCGGTTTTATTTTCTTATACTCCAAATTTATATTCAAATAAGAAGTTCTGCTACCAAACGACTCTCTATCTCGTAGTGGTATCCCAAATCCGATAGTAGCACCATACTCGTTAAAACCATTTATTTCACCTGCCGAGTTCATAACATTCAGATACGAATTACTATAATTAGCCCCTGCTCTAAATTTAACTCTTTGAATAAAACTTCTTGATAGCGGATCCGGCGTAAATTCTCCTCCGACACTATATTTCCATCTATCATTGAAACGATCTGACGCTTTAAGTCCATCGCCCATCAGCGATGAATATTTAACTTTAGTCCAACTCTGGTACAGAACATCAGCTCCTACTACTAATTTATTTTTATGAACGAGAGTAAAACCGAGCCCCACAGTGGAAGGCATACCCGCATTTACACCATTTACGGCTAAAGTATCGATAGATATTGTAGATCCAGCCGCTGTAAACTCACGATGCAAGTTCTGAAAATTGGCTGTAGTATTCATAGAAGGAGAAAATACAGCTCCAAGAATCAACTTATTATTTTTGTTTAATTGTGTTTCATATTGTGCTCCAATATCGAACTTAAACGTTTTCATGGTCAACTCACTAATTTCAGTGGATAGGTTACCATAAGTACTCAAATAAGAAAGGCTACGTGTATGACTTAGTGTACCAAATAAGAACGACGCATTTGCTCCAACCGATAATCCTTTCACAAAAGGTGTTTTATATCCTACTCCGGCATATATTTGGCTAAAACCACCTGATCCATTAAAAGTACGAATATAGTTCACCGAACCTTCTGTACCCGAAGCTCCAAAGTCGTACCCAACACTACTGAATGGTAATATACCAGCACTGACGCCGATCCCCTTGCCTACCGGCATTAATATTGTAATATAATCGAGTCCACCATTATAGTCGGAACGCGACCCCGAATCATCACTCAATTTTGCTTTATTTGCAAAAACACCCACATCAAAAAGGAATGTAAGCGAGTCAACTCCCGAATACGAAGCCGGATTCGATGGGTTGGCACTTAAACTATTGCGAAGTCCATAACCAATTCCACCCATACCTTTGGATGGTCCTACGACCTGATCCCTTAAGACTCCATAACCATATCTACTATAAGGAGAATTTGTCTGTGCTCCTACAGAGCAAAAGAAACAAGCCATAATGGCTATGAGCAAAAGTTTTTTATTCTTTAACATTATAATTCAATATTCTGTTTAATCCTTTCAATACTAAGTCTATATCAACAAATACAGGCTCTTTCAATTGCGATTCTATATATTTTGTATGCCCCCCGGTAAGAACAACTTCTATATCCGGATATTTTGTAGAAAAGCGTTCTATGTAAGAGCGAATCTCGTAAATTACACCATTTATCACTCCTGCTCTGATCGCCGTTTCGGTATCATATCCCATATCTGTGAGTTCTCCATAGCGGTCTATCAAAGGAAGCTTCCCTGTATATTTATCTAAAGCTTTAAATCTCATACTTATACCGGGCGATATATTTCCTCCATAATAATTAGACAGGCTATCAATAAATTCGTAAGTAATAGCAGTCCCTATATCTACAACCAATATATTCTTTCCCGGAAAAATTCCATTTGCTCCTACAACTGCAGCTAAACGATCTTTTCCTAATGTTTTAGGTGTTTTATACCTATTGTTTATCGGCAAAAGCGTATTCTCATCTATAAACATAAAATTAGGCAAATTATTATTCAAATATGCCAAAATTTCGGGTGAAGTGTGTATCACACTACAGAATATACATCTTTCGACAGTATAATGGGCTAATAATGAAGAACAAACATTTACGTCAAAAATATCGTAAAGAAATGTCTCGATAAGTACACCAGCTTCGAAGAAAGCGACTTTGGTTACAGTATTACCCTGATCTATTACTAAGTTCACCTAAAAACAGTATGAAATTTGTGCAAAGTAAATTAAAAAAACTTAGTTAACAGACTTTTTAGATAAAATGTCATATTTTTTTTATCTTAAAAATATTAATTATACTTATTCTTAATATCTTCGCATAGCAATCAAACTACGCGATGGATATAACAGCAAAGTTAAGTTCGAACAAATATTTCAAAATAATAGAGCCATTTAAGGATATTATATGGTTTCTCTTCTTATTTATTTTATTCGACCTGATCTGGAAGCTATGTGTCCACCAAGGTGTAGACGAAAGAGTATTACTTGTTTTGGGTAACGATCTTACATCTTATACTGACGGGATATGCCTCTGGACTGCTAAAGCTGTGTATTGGACTGTGCATACTTTATTCGGATACTCTGATTTCAAAATAGAAGGCAGCACCATTTTCTTCGACGGTTCATTACGCGTTGACATCATTTGGGGTTGTACAGGGCTGAAACAATTATTTATGTTTCTGTTTATCATGGTGTTTTATTTTGGCCCGATAAAAAAGAAACTATGGTTTATACCGCTATCACTTTTTATCCTTCTTATAATAAATATACTTCGCTTAGCGATTATATGTATAATCATAAAAGATCCTTACCCTCTGTGGTTCATTCCTGTTAACGAGTGGTACAATGGTCGCACCTGGGAAAATACAAGAGCAAGCTATTGGGAATTTTACGTGGATTGGTTCAATGTTTTTCACCGTGATGTATTCACTTGGCTATATTACGATGGTGTAATGTTTGTATTATGGCTGATATGGGAAGAAAAGATCAACAAACCATTCCAAAGACTAAAGGCTAAAAGTGCAATAAACACTCAAGAAGTAGCTGAATAAATATCAGCGTTTAAATCTGCGCTGACGACTCCTGTATTTCAGATTATAGATAGGTTGAAATACATCTGCTACCAACAAAGAAAAATGGAATTTACCGGAACAAAAATAACTGGCCGACTTATTGAGTACAACCAATTGTAATATCAGCCGCAGTAAAAAGATAAAAAGAACTATCCCTAATAACACCCACTTTTGAAATACAGCGGAATAAGCGATTAATCCAACCAAAGCAAGATAAAAAACATAGCGCGAAAAATATTCTAAAGCAAATATTTTCACCGCCTTACCTTTAAAATGAGGTTTCGCCAACGAATAAGATTTCTTTATTTGTTTCCACAGAGACGAATTATCCATGTTAGTTTCTATAAAGCTGTCTTGTGACACTACTACCACAGTATTTTCTCTTGTCAAAATCTGATTAAGGAAGACCACTTCTCCGCTTTCCAGTCCAAGAAACGATGCAAAACCTTTATTATCGAAAAACAAGCTTTTACGAAAAGCAACATTTCTGTATACACCTATAAATGGCTTATTTCTGATAGCCATAGATAAATATTGCATACTGAATAAATGATTATCGAAGCGAGCTATGCGATTAAAGAAACTCTTCGATTTTCTATAATATGAATAACCTAAAGCAACTTCTTTATCATCTTTTAGATCCTTCACCATCAACGATATCCACTGATCAGAAACAGGTTGCGAATAAGGTTCGGTAAACAATAACACATCTCCTTTTGCAGCTTTTATACCCAATGTGAGTGCTAATTTTCGACGTCCGAAAGATCTATCGCTAGAGTTAGGCACATAAGTATGATACAAGTTCGGATATTTAAGTCGGAGCGATTGCAGTAGATCGTAACTCTCATCGGTAGATCCGTTATTTACTACTATAACTTCAAAATCGGGGTAATCCTGCTCTAAAATCAAGGGCAAACTTTTCTCCAAGCGGTAAGCTTCATTCTCTGATTCTATTATAACAGAAACCTTAGGCTTATTTTCTAATAATCGTCCTTCTCTTTTAGCTTCTTCCTGCTTACGTGCATATATTAAAGGCTTTCTATAATATATTACGTAATAAAAGATTTGTAATAAGAAAAACAGGAAGAAAAACGATAACCCGATAATTTCTATCTTGTCGAATATAAAGTAGGATAAGATTTGCTCCATTTTAGTTTACTTGTTCAAAAAAAACGTGTTTCGCAAAAAAGCGCAAGAGCCATATCTTTTCATACGACCCTTGCACATTATTAAAATATGTCTTTAATTATATCTTGTCCGAAAAATATGCCTTAGGAATCTCCCTGCAATTATATTGCGAAGCCATTATCTCTCCATAAGCACCCGCTGAACGAAGTGCAATAAGATCTCCCCTTTTTGTTTCGTTCAATTCGTAATCTTTAGCAAAGGTATCCGACGATTCGCAAATAGGCCCTACTACATCATATTTCTGCACAGGCAGATCCGATGATATATTTTCTATTTTATGATATGCCTGATATAATGCCGGACGAATAAGATCGGTCATACCGGCATCTAAGATAGCAAATTTTTTATTCTCGCCTTCTTTCACATAAGTAACTTTTGTCATTAATGCACCACATTGAGCAACAATACAACGACCTAGTTCGAAATGAGCAGTTTGTCCATCACGCAATTGCAAGTTCTTATGAAATAACTCGAAATAAGCTACGAAATCAGAAATCGGATGAGCTGTTGGATCTTCATAATCGATACCCAAACCACCACCAAGGTTAATATGTGGCAATTGAATACCTCTTTCTTCGAAGAACTTTTGCAATTCATTTACACGTGCGCAAAGCGGTGCAAATGTAGTTACATCTTCTATTTGAGAGCCAATATGAAAATGGATTCCTATCAGACTTATATTCTTTAATGTTCCAATTTTCTCAATAACCTTATCCAAATGATTCATATTGAATCCAAACTTATTCTCACTCAGTCCGGTAGTGATATATTCATGCGTATGTGCATCTACATTCGGATTGATACGCAGTGCAACTTGCGCTAATTTACCTTTTTTAGCAGCCAGTTCATTTATAACTTCCAATTCGGGTAACGACTCAACATTGAAACAAAAGATATTATAATCTAATGCTACATTAATTTCCTTATCAGTTTTACCAACACCTGCAAAAACTATTTTAGAAGCAGGAAAACCTGCTGCCATAGCTGCTTTTACTTCGTTTCCACTAACACAGTCCGCACCAAAACCTTCGGTTGCTATTACTTCCAAGATGCGACGGTTTGCATTTGCTTTTACTGCATAATGCTGAATAAAACCATATTTTTTAGTCTCTTCTTTTACAATCTTAAGCGTTTTTTTCAAAAGCTCCATATCGTAATAATAGAAAGGCGTCTCTATACCTTTAAGTTTGTCAATAGGAAATGTTCCTTTTGTCATTATTGTTATAATTAAGAATTAAAATTTAATTAAATAGCTTGTCATTCAATATTTGTAATGTTTTCTCTTTATCCTTTCGTTGTATGAGGAAAGAGAAATTGTATTTACTTCCGCCATACGAAACCATACGAACAGAAATATCCTTAACAGCATCGAGTATTTTTGCTGCAAGCTGAGCATCTTCGAAATTCAGATCACCGACAACCGATATAATCACCATATTGCTATCAGTAGACACTGTTCCATACTTCTTAAGGTCGTCCAAAATATGTTGAAGATTTCTATCATTATCAATAGTCAGCGACACACCTATCTCAGATGTTGTCAACATGTCGATAGAGGTCTGATAGTTCTCGAAAACTTCAAATACACGACGAAGGAAACCATGAGCAAGAAGCATTCTCCCCGATTTTATTTTTATTGCTGTTATATTTTCTTTTGCAGCTATTGCCTTTATTGTATGAGGCTCTATTGCATTCGATATAACAGTTCCCGGAGCTTCCGGTTTCTGCATGTTCTTTAAACGTACAGGTATATTAGAAAGTTTAGCCGGAGATATACATGTAGGATGAAGTATCTTAGCCCCAAAGTATGCTAATTCGGCAGCCTCATCGAAGTTTAGCTGACGAACGGGAGTAGTATCCTTTACATAACGGGGATCGTTATTTTGCATAACATCTACATCAGCCCATATCTGTATTTCTTCTGCGCTGACAGCCGCACCAATCAATGATGCTGTATAATCGCTACCTCCTCGGTGAAGATCATCGATCTCACCGTATGCATTACGGCAAATATATCCTTGCGTAATGTAAATATCCGCACCTTCAGATGCATTGAGCAAAGCTCTTAGTTTGTCTTTTATATAAACAGGGTCGGGAGTAGAGTTTTTGTCTGTACGCATAAAATCGAGTGCAGGCAGCAAAACTACATTTAATCCTTTTTGTTTTAGATATATATAAAATAGCTCCGAACTGATAAGTTCGCCCTGAGCCATCACAACCCGTTCTTCGAACAGTGTGAAAAGATCTTTTGTGAAAGATCGGATATGATTGAATTTGTCTTCAATAAATTGATCGGCCTGACTTTTCGCATCTTGATTTACGAAAAGTTCAGAAACTAAATTCTGAAAATGAGATTGAAGCCTATTAATGATTTCAATAGCACCTTCTTGATTCTTTTTATATAAATAATCCGATATTTCGGCCAAAGCTTCTGCTGTACCACGCATCGAAGATAGAACAATTATATTACCTCGCTCTTGCGTTGCTATTGTGGCAACATGCCCTATTTTTTCTGCTGTAGCTATAGATGCACTACCAAACTTTAGAACCTTCATCTTTAATTCATTTAGATATTTTCGTCATGCAAAAATACAAAAATTTCGAGCATTTATTTCACAATAAACACTATATTTGATAAGATTAATCAAATTAAACACATTTTTCTAACATTCTGAGCCATGTACAAATACTTTACATCCATCATTTTTACTATTTTAATCATATCATGTGTTCAGGACAAAGATTTCAGACTAGCAGACTACAATGTCGTTCCTTTACCACAAGAAATAAAATTAACAGAAGGCGATCCATTCATATTGAATAAATCAACCAAAATTGTTTATCAAAAAGAGAATAATAGTCACCGAATATTAGCCGAATTTCTGTCCAAGGACCTATCTGACATAACCGGTTATACAATAAATATTGGAGAAAGCGCAAGCACATTAACCAACAATATATTCCTCAAAAACACTCTCGAAAACGAAAATAAGGAAAGCTACACTCTCTCAATAAATAAAGACAATATGACAATCGATGGTAGTAGCGAGGCTGGCATTTTCTATGCCATACAAACACTACGCAAATCGATACCAACAAGTGCTAAAGACTATATTGAATTCCCTGCCGGAGAAATAAAAGACTTTCCATACTATAAACATCGTGGCGCTTCGCTCGATGTATCGAGACATTTCTTTTCAGCTGATTTTGTCAAAAAGCATATCGATGTATTAGCATTATGCAATATGAATGTTTTTCATTGGCATTTGACCGATGATCAAGGATGGCGCATCGAAATAAAGAAATACCCTAAGTTAACTGAAATAGGCTCTCAACGAGACTCAACAATTATAGGCAGACATACAGCCACATTCGACCACACTCCTCATGGCGGATATTATACTCAAGACGAAATAAAAGATATAGTTGCCTATGCTGCTCAACGACATATAACTGTTATTCCGGAAATCGATCTACCCGGACACATGCTGGCTGCTTTAGCCTCATATCCCGAATTGGGCTGTACAGGAGGACCATACATTGTAGGTTCTGAATGGGGAATCTATGAAGACGCACTATGTGCAGGAAACGAAGATGTATTCTCTTTTCTCGATAATGTATTCAGCGAAGTTGCAGAACTATTCCCATCTCAATATATACACATAGGCGGCGATGAATGCCTAAAAAACAGGTGGATGGAATGTCCTAAATGTAAAAACAGGATAAAAGAACTGGGATTGCATGAAACAAAAGAACATTCTTTAGGTGAGCAACTCCAAAGTTATTTTATTGCTCGTGTAGAAAAGATGATAAACGCAAAGGGGAAACAAATAATCGGTTGGGATGAGATACTTGAAGGTGGAATTGCACCCAATGCAACGATCATGTCGTGGCGAGGAACAGAAGGTGGTATTTATGCTGCTAATAAAGGCCATGACGTAATAATGACTCCCGAAGCATATCTCTATCTCGATTATTACCAATCGCCCGATGTGGATAAAGAGCCTTTTACGTTTGGCTGGCTGACCGATCTGAAGAAAGTGTATTCATACAACCCTATGCCATCGGAATTGAATGCGGATAATAAGAAACATATACTGGGTGCACAAGTAAATATATGGTCGGAATACATGCCTACTAGTAAAAATGTAGAATATATGTTATTACCACGCATGGCTGCATTAGCTGAAACACTTTGGACAAATCCCGAAAAGAAAGATTATAACAATTTCGTTTCACGTCTATACAATCTATCAAAACACTTCGACAGATTGGGTTATGAAAATTGTAAACAAGCATATGGTGTCCAAGACTCTATCGTCATAGATACAACGATGAACGAGATAAAGGTATATTTGTCAACATTTGACAACAGCCCCATTTATTATACTACAAACGGAGAAGAACCGACGAATAAATCGACACTATACAACACCCCTATTACTATAAATAATGATATGACCATAAAAGCTATATCAGGAAAGAACAAAGGGAATCCATATACGAAAAAATTTGTATCGCATAAAGCAATAGCAAAACCCATACAACTTAAACATGAGCCAGCCAGCCGTTATTCATTCAATGGAGCAACAACTCTTGTTGACGGACAGCTAGGCGCGATAACCAGTTACCGAACAGGCACACGGATAGGATTCTTAGGCACAGACATGGAAGCTATTATAGACATGAAAAACGAAACTGAAATATCTTCAGTCGTTATAAATTGCTTTGTAAACACAAGAGGCGACCTGTTCAAGATGAAAAGACTTACAATATTAACTTCGGATAATGGTAAAGATTATAAACAAATATATAATGATACTTACCCTATTCCCGGTAAAGATATTTCCCCTATGATCGTAGGTATAGATGCGAAATTCCCTCCAATAAAGACAAGATACATAAAAGTTATAGCCGAATCGATCAAGGTCTTACCCGACTGGCATAAGAAAAAAGGCCAGAAGGCATATCTTATGCTTGACGAGATAAAGGTTTACTAAAAATACAAAGCCCAATATTCTAAATCGAATATTGGGCTTTGTATTTTTATAGTAGCTTTTTCTTAACCGAAAAAACCACCTATTGTATCTAAAAGACCACCTTTCTTATTCGCCTTTTCGCCTATAAATGCTCCAATAACAGACTCTACACAGAAATCTTTCTCATTCGGATCATTCACTTTATTCGAAATAGCTTTTATAATAGGAGGAACAACTGAAGTCGAGATACTATTGGCTATTTCGGTACTTAATCCCACTTTTTCAGTAAGAGTATCACTAACGGCCTTCTTTAGACTATCTACAATAGAATGGCCTTTCCCTGAAAAAAGATCGGTAAGTCCTGAAATATTATCTGACGTAAAATGTTCCCTGAATCCATTAATTACAGCAGCAGTTGTAGCCTCACTGGCCAGGTCTTTTTTATCACTTGGCACTGCGGAGTTTTCGTCCACAGCATTTGCCACGAACTCTTTTACATAACCGATTATACTATATAACATTTTTTCTTTTTTTACGAGATTAATAGGATATTCCCTGAATACTAAAACAATGGAAAACAAAATTAGTTTTCAGAAAATATAGATTAAAACTGATGTATATATATTTTTATATATTAATAAGATTTTGTTAGAAAAAGCAACTAAAAAAGGTCATAACCTGCATATACAGAACATTGCCAATATTACTCTATTGCCTACTTTATCGGGGAAGAGGCACAACAACCAAATTATTTTTCAAATATTACGATTAAGGGTTGGTTTAATTTGTTTTTTATTTTTACCTTTGTGCTTTAGATATTCATGTACATAATTATACCCTTGGATATTTGAAAAAATGATAAAGAAGAAAATACATTCAATTATAATAAAGACTAAAGGAACAGATATGTTAGATATCTCGTTCCTTTTTTTTTAACTTTGTAAATAGCTTATTACTCACAATTTATATTTGTAACAAAAAATGCAGTCAGACAAACCAATTCAATTAATTCTTGACGACGGAACAGTCTTCGAAGGAAGATCTTTTGGATCAGAGAAAGCCAGTGCCGGCGAAGTGGTATTCAGCACAGCCATGGTGGGCTACCCTGAAAGCCTTACAGACCCCTCTTATCTGGGACAAATTCTTGTTGTCACTTTTCCTCTTGTAGGTAACTATGGTGTTCCGGACAATACATTTACAAATGGAATCTCAGATTTTTTCGAATCTGAAAAAATACAGGTAAGTGGATTAATTGTTTCTAACTATTCTCCCGAATATTCACACTGGAATGCAAAGAAAAGCCTTGGCGATTGGTTGAAAGAACATGATGTACCCGGTATATATGATATCGATACACGTGAGCTGACAAAGATCATCCGCGAAAAAGGTGCGATGAAAGGCAAAATTGTTTTCAAAGATGCAAACGAGATAGACTTTATCGACCCAAATATCGAAAATCAGGTAGCGAAAGCAAGCTGTAAAGAGGTTATTGAATATGGTAGCGGAGCTAAGACAATAGTGCTCGTAGATTGCGGTGTAAAACATAATATCATCCGCTGCTTACTAAAGAAGAACATTAAAATAGTACGTGTGCCTTGGGATTACGACTTCAACCAATTAGAGTGGGACGGTCTGTTTATTTCAAATGGTCCCGGAAACCCTGATTTCTGCGAAGCAACAGTACAAAATATCCGCAAAGCAATGGAAGGTACAAAACCTATTTGTGGAATCTGCATGGGTAACCAACTGCTATCGAAAGCAGGTGGTGCAACCATCTATAAACTAAAATACGGACATCGTAGCCACAATCAACCAGTAAGAATGGTTAACACGACACGATGCTTCATCACTTCTCAAAATCACGGATTCGCTGTATCAAACACCTCGTTGGGTAGCGAATGGGAACCATTCTTTATCAACCTGAATGACGGAACAAACGAAGGTATCAAACATAAAACGAAACCTTTCTTCTCGGCTCAATTTCATCCTGAAGCTGCGAGTGGTCCTACTGATACAGACTTCTTATTCGATATGTTTATAGATAAATTATAATCCACAAAAAATAAAGATAATATAAAATGGATATAGATGTAAAAAAAGTATTAGTCCTCGGTTCGGGAGCTTTAAAGATCGGAGAAGCCGGAGAGTTCGACTATTCTGGTTCGCAAGCGCTGAAAGCTCTTAAGGAAGAAGGAATAGAGACAGTACTTATCAACCCCAATATTGCAACTGTACAAACATCGGAAGGCAGTGCCGACAAGATATATTTCTTACCAATCACTCCCTACTTTGTTGAAAAGGTCATCAAAAGAGAAAAACCAGACGGAATATTACTTGCATTTGGCGGACAAACAGCATTAAACTGCGGTGTACAACTTTTCGAAGCAGGTACGCTGGAAAAATATAATGTACGTGTTCTCGGAACACCTGTACAAGCGATCATGGATACCGAAGATCGTGAGCTTTTCGTTAAGAAGCTCGATCAGATCGATGTGAAAACGATCAAGAGCATGGCAGTCGGTACGATAGAGGATGCAGTAAAAGCTGCTGCCGACTTAGGTTATCCGATTATTGTACGTGCTGCTTATGCACTTGGAGGGCTAGGCTCGGGATTCTGTGACAACGAACAAGAACTACGTGCACTCGCAGAAAAAGCTCTCGCCTACTCTACTCAACTTTTGGTGGAAAAATCGCTAAAAGGCTGGAAAGAAATTGAGTACGAAGTAGTACGTGACAAGTATGGTAACTGTATGACAGTGTGCAATATGGAAAACTTCGACCCTCTTGGTATTCACACCGGAGAGAGTATCGTTGTTGCACCATCGCAAACACTGACCAACTCAGAATTTCACAAATTACGCGAACTGGCTATCCGTATCGTAAAACATATCGGAATAGTTGGAGAATGTAACGTACAATATGCATTCGACCCCGAATCGGAAGACTACCGTGTGATAGAGGTTAACGCCCGCCTAAGCCGCTCGTCTGCGCTGGCATCGAAAGCGACAGGATATCCACTTGCTTTTGTAGCTGCTAAGCTGGGACTAGGTTATGGATTATTCGAACTGAAAAATTCGGTAACAAAATCTACTTGTGCATTCTTCGAACCTGCACTCGACTATGTAGTAGTTAAGATTCCTCGTTGGGATTTAGGTAAATTCCACGGCGTATCTAAAGAAATCGGTTCGAGTATGAAGTCGGTAGGTGAAATTATGGCTATTGGTCGTACCTTCGAAGAAGCCATCCAAAAAGGACTTCGTATGATCAATATCGGCATGCACGGATTTGCTGCTAACAAACCACTCGAAATAGACGATTTGGATGAAAGTCTGAAGAATCCGACAGATAAACGTATCTTCTGCATAGAACAAGCATTTATTAAAGGATATACAGTAGATCAAATACATGACCTGACTAAGATAGATCGCTGGTTCTTACAAAAACTGCAATATATCTATAGTTGCTCTAAAGAGATAGAGAAGTTTGACGATATCCAATCGTTACCTCTTAATCTGCTACTTGCTTCTAAGAAAATGGGATTCTCTGACTTCCAGATAGCAAAATTAGTATGCAAAGAACCGACCTTGATTGAAGCTATAACACACGAAGTACGCCGCATACGTAAGGAAAACGGTATCGTACCATGTGTAAAACAAATAGATACACTGGCAGCAGAGTATCCGGCGCAAACCAACTACTTGTACATCACCTACAACGGTAAAGAAAATGATGTGAAGTATTTGGGCGACAAAAAATCGGTAATTGTACTGGGATCGGGAGCTTATCGCATCGGATCGTCGGTAGAATTCGACTGGTGTTCGGTTAACGCACTGCAAAGTATCCGCAAAGAAGGCTACCGATCGGTAATGATAAATTACAATCCTGAGACAGTTTCGACTGACTACGATATGTGTGACCGCCTCTACTTCGACGAGCTGACTTACGAGCGTGTAATGGATATTATCGAACTAGAAAATCCTCACGGAGTAATCCTTTCGGTAGGTGGACAGATACCAAACAACTTAGCTATCCGCTTGGATGAAGCGAAAGTAAATATACTTGGAACTACTGCTAAAAGTATCGACAACGCAGAAGACCGTCACAAATTCTCGAGCATGCTCGATAGAATCGGTGTGGATCAACCACGCTGGAAAGAATTATCATCGCTTGACGACATCAAAGTATTTGTGGAAGAAGTAGGTTATCCGGTACTGATTCGTCCATCTTATGTACTCTCGGGTGCTGCGATGAACGTATGTTCTAACGATCAGGAACTAGAAAACTTCTTAGGACTAGCTGCCGAGGTTTCGAAAAAACATCCCGTAGTAGTTAGTGAGTTCCTAGAGAATGCGAAAGAGGTAGAATTCGATGCTGTAGCAAACAAAGGAGATGTGGTAATGTATGCCATATCGGAACATGTAGAGTTTGCAGGAGTCCACTCGGGTGATGCTACAATACAATTCCCAGCACAACGCTTATATGTGGAAACAATACGCCGAGTGAAGAAAGTTGCGAAGCAAATAGCACACGAATTGCAAATTACAGGACCTTTCAATATTCAATTCTTAGCGAAAGACAATGATATAAAAGTGATAGAGTGTAACTTACGCGCATCACGATCATTCCCATTCGTATCGAAAGTATTGAAGATAAACTTCATAGACCTTGCTACTCAGGTAATGCTAGGCAAAGAGGTTGAGAAACCAAATAAGAATGCATTCGATCTGGACTATGTGGGTATCAAAGCATCACAATTCTCATTCTCACGCTTGCAGAAAGCCGACCCTGTACTGGGTGTAGATATGGCTTCGACAGGAGAAGTAGGCTGTATTGGCCATAACTTCTACGACGCAATGCTAAAATCGATGCTATCGGTAGGTCACCGTATTCCTAAGAAGTCTGTATTATTCTCGACAGGTCCGGCTAAATCGAAAGTAGATATGCTGGAAGCGGCAAGATTGCTACATCTGAAAGGATATGATCTATATGCAACAGGGGGCTCTCAAAAATTCCTTGAGGATAACGGAGTACCTTCGACACAAGTATACTGGCCTAGCGAAGATCAAAAACCAAGTGCATTGGAAATGATACAAAACAAAGAGATAGATATGGTGGTGAATATTCCGAAGAACTTCTCATCTAGTGAGCTGAACAACGGATATAAAATACGACGCGCATCTATCGACTACAATGTGCCATTATTAACCAACTCACGCTTAGCATCCGCATATATCCAAGCATTCTGTAAAATGGATGTAGACGATATCGAGATCAAGCATTGGGATGAATACGAATAAATAACTTCCTGATAATAAAAATAAGAATCATCCTTCCCGGATGGTTCTTATTTTTTCACTATTTTTAGCACAAAGAAGCTTCAAATCATTATATTTTTTTATTCTTTAAATAATAAAAACTTAAATACGCTGTTATCTGTTATTATAAGTAATTATTTATACAAAATCATGTTACTCTTATTACACCTATATGAAGAAATTATTAATCATTGTTGCCATCCTTTTAACTACATGCAGTTTAAATGCCCAAGTTAAAAAGCTAGTACATAGAATCAATTCTACTGTGGAAAGCGAAACAATCGAGTTCAGGTATAACGCTAAAAATCAGCTGGTCTTTTTTTCAGAGATGGGTATAGCATTTTATCGTGAATACTCTTTGAAATACGATAAAAGTGACCGACTGGTAGAACGCAATATGAACCGCGACAGAGGGGATATAATTACGAATATCAGATATACGTACACAAGCCCCGATTATGTAACAGAAAATGTATCTATGAGAGGGAAATTGCAAGGTAGAGCAACCGAGAGCAACCGCATACATATCGATAGCTTAGGGCGTTTAACTAAAACAACTTTTGCAGACGAAGTTCTTTGGGAAGAGTTCAATTATGATAACAATAACAACCTTACCAGATATATTTTTCACTTCGTAGCTGATGGTGGTCAACGCGATATCGATTATACATACGGAAATGACATTTCGCCTTTTGCCAACATTCAAAATTTGCCCGAATGGTTTTGGGCTTATCATATGAATAATTTGAAGTGGTGTGCCGAATTTATGGGTAAAAACAGTGCTACATCGTTCGATATAGATGATACCAGAGTAAACGATTCTGAAGCTGTCATTACTTATGAATACGATCAGGACGGATATCCTGTTAAACAATTTTATAACGGAGAAATAGCTCGCGAATTTGTATATAGAAAAGCTCAATAATTTAAATTATCAATTAACGAGAAAGGACTGCTTATTATTTAAGCAGTCCTTTTTCTATCTGTACTATTACTAAAATGTTAATCTTTCAGCAATTGTGCGTCAAACATACACATATCTCATTTTTTCTCTTTTTATTTCCTATATAAAACTTATCTTTGCACCTCCAAATTTTAATAAACTTACAAATGAAACTTAGATTAATTGTACTCGCTTTGATAAGCCTTGTCGCAACAAGCACATTTGCTCAAAAAAAACCTACAAAAGCTGAATTAGATGCGTCTAATATCATACGCTTCAGTAACACTGTAATTGCTCTTGGAAATTCGTATAACGAAACACTAAAGAATTACAAAAGCTCATTCGATAATGCTGAAAATAATTTGAATAGAATAAAAAGAAATCCCAATATGCAGCCTTTTGCTATAAGATGCGATGTGGTTTCTGTTCAGCCACGCCAGCAACAAGAATACACGACTGCCCTAACAGGTGTTCAAAGTTTCCCGGAAAAAGATGCTATCAAAAAAGCAGTTACTGAAGGTGAAAACAATATGAAATCCATTAGTCAATGGTGTGGTAATCTTAGCGCTTATTTTTCAAACAAGGAGTATATAGCAGATACGGAATATACCAAATATGCATCAATAAAAGACAGTCTAGCCCTATATGTAAATAAGGCGAAACAATCATGGGCTGAAGCATCTAAGGAAGCATCCGTTGCAGGAAGCAAGGCTGAACTTATATTATTGGAAAGTAGTCCAATTGCTAGTTTTGTTATTCCAATGAAAAAAGATCTTATCGATCTGGACGGAATTCTCAACAATCTTAACAGAGAAGATGTCGATATCACTTCTATAAAAAGTGAATTAAGCACATTATCTGCTACATTAGAGAAAAATAAAGATATCTCCACTAAAGATGTCTCGAAATTAAGTGATGTGTACTATAAAGAGGTTTATCAAAACTATTACCGTCATTTTATTTCTTGTGTGTCTTACTTAACTAAACTTGCTGATAAAATAGAAAGTCAAACAGGTACTAGCGATGAGATGAACCAATTATACAATTATTCGATGTCTGATTACAACAAAATAATCGAAACTTATAACACATTCATCAAACAGTAAATTATTCTGACAAAGAATATAATTATAAAGAAAGGCGATCCGTTATGGACCGCCTTTCTTATTTTCAAAATACTATATCAATAATAATGAATGATGCTCAAGACATCAGACCGAGACATTGCTCCGGGATTGATACCCATTTCGCCTTCGGGAACAGGTACATCTAACCGATCAAAATAATCGATCCATTCTTTTGTAAACTCTCCTGTTTCTGATGATTTGAAAGTCATGACATTCAAAGGAAATACAGGCAGACCATTGTTTGCCTTCAGCAGAATATCATAAACCAATTCGGAACAATAATACTGATCATTATTTAATATATAGCCATAATCATAATCTTTCCCTATCAAATTCATCCCCTCTTTTAATGCTTTAGGAATGCAATGTTGATATTCATTTTTGAGGCGACCAACAACCGATTTAGGATAAGAATCTTTATGTTCTTGGGGATATAGATACTCGTTCAGCGGCGTTAATATTACCTTCGGATGAGTGGCTTCCAACACAAAAACATTCTCATTCTCATCGATGTAAACAATACCGACATGTGTAAATTGATTGCCATCTGAACTTTTAGTTACGTCTTTTATAGCTGTAGCTACATCGCCCGAACACGCCTCCTGAAATATCAGATCGCCATTCTGCAATTTGAAATCATCTGCATTCGGCTGCAATAAAGCGAACAGTGATATTAATAATAGTTTCATATTGTGCTATTATTTAAATGTATAACTAATTCCACCCATCAGCCAGAATCCGGGTTGGGGAATATTACCCCGGTCAAAATAATCAGTGTTATAAAGATTATTCAGATTCAGATTAAAGTTCAGATTATCATACGTATAATTCAATTTAAGATCTAGTGTCGAAAAAGCAGGGTATCGTTCATTACCTACTTTCACCTGATTCTCATATTTTTCGTAAGAGCCCATACGCTTTTGATAGCGAAAGAACCATCCGGCTGATAATCCGTCATATATTTCGTGACTGAACTGTGTTGTAAATTTATCTCTCAAATAGTTAAGCGAGAATATAGATTGAAGACCATCTGTATTGCAATCCTGATGCAATCTTGCATAATCGAATGCCAGATAAGATTTTCGTCCTAATACAGGTAAATAACTACCCAATTGAAATTTAACACCGGCTTCTATACCTTGTGTATTTAATTCAGTGTGATTCCATGATGCCCATTTTTTATCTTCGGGATTGATTTTCACCCAATCAATAATATCACGTCCCCACATCAGGAAACCTGTAAGATAGGCACTCACAAATGAATCATTGTATTTAAACCCGAGATCTAGCGATTCTGATTTCTCTGGCTTTAAGCCATCGTTGCCATTATGTGTCTCAGTTGTATAATATAAGTCTGTAAATGTAGGCATACGTGTAGATTTGCTCCACGAGGTATATATCTTGAACTCATCTATAGGCCGATAACCGATATCGACAGAAGGGAAAAACTTATACTCCCCATCCAATAAAGTATTATGATTTACTAATACTCCTGCCGATACTATAAATTTATTTAGATTCAAGGTATGTTCCAATACCACACTGGCATTGATACGGTCGTCATACATCTTATATTTACGGTGTGGCTCTACCATTGGCTTGCCCAAATTGCTACTCATGATATCTTCTCTGCGCAATTCCCCTCCTAGACTTGTAGCTCCCAGCTTAGAACGGTACATAAAGATCAGGTTAGCGCCATAAGTATCATTCCGATGATAATTACGGCCGTAATCAGTATCTTTTACCAAATCGAATTGGTCGTGATGCCTGTCCCAATAGAGGATAGGGATAATTTTAAGAGCAGAGCCAAATTCACCTTTCAGCGAACCCATATAGGTGCTGGTTCGCTCGTACTGATTGGGAAATGCAGGAGAATAAAAAGTATTAGCTCCATACTTTTTATCGTTATAACCCAATTGTAGATCTAATTTAGATTCTCCTTTAAATTTTAATCGTGTTTGCCATAGCATATTGTAGATGTCGTAGTCGCTGTTGGCAATATAACCTTCGGACGAATTATAACCGACTGATAAACTATTGCTCGTAGCACCGATCTGAGTAGCACCCCTCACTTCTATTCCCCGAAGTTTGTGCATACCCGATTCTACATTTGCAAACGCTTTAGAATCTAGTGCTTTCTTAGTAATGATATTGACACCACCCGAAAATGCACTCGATCCATAAACCAAGGCTGATGGTCCATGAAGAATTTCGATACGTTCGATGTCTGAAAGATTAATGGGAATGTCGAAGCTATAATGTCCCGTGTGTGGATTGGATAGGTTAACTCCGTTTAATAGTATTGCATTTTGGTCGAATGATCCTCCACGGATCGAAATATCGGCTTGTACACCATGTCCTCCACGCTGGATGACATCAATGTTAGCCACATACACTAACAGATCTTGGATACTCTGGACGGGTGCCTGCGCAATCTGTTCTTTAGAGATTACCGTTACGAGTTTGGCTGTTTGATTTATCGGCATCTCTATACGCGAGGCCGTGACCATCACCTCATCCAACTCTTTCTCCATCACTTTTTGCTGCTCTTCTCCTCCTATAGACTGAGCAGAAGTTGTTGCCGAAGGTACAATCGTCAGTACGCAACCTACTACAACACCAATGTTAACTAGCCTATGCATGCTGTTGAAAGCACCATAACCTTTCCTGACAAACCGCTTGAAACGATATGCCCGCTGATCACTAAAACTTTTCTGTTTTTGTTTCATTTCATTAATAAAATTAAAATTATCGGCACAAAGGTAAAAACATTCTTAAGAACAGCTTTAAGCTTTAACAAATAAAAAAAGCGTATATCCGGTGAGATATACGCTTCGATTATAAATTATATTTATTACTGGAGACGGCTTTTCAGTATAGTTTCACTGCTTAATAATCTGATAGTACGGATTAAAGAATCTCGATTTCCCGCCTTATCAACACAGCACACTTTAAAGGAGTAATCTCCTTCTCTTACGGGATAATCTTTGGCGACAGTATCGCCAGCCTTCATCTCTTCAATAGTCTCTGTGGTTATTATACTGTTCTGCTTCACAATAGTAGTATCTTTTTTTACAGATTCCAACCCTTGTCCAAACAATGTCCACCCTCTATTTGTATAAAATGTTGCATCCTTGATACTTTCATCTCCTTTATTGTTAGAATCTACCTCTATAACAATCCTGTACGACGATAGAGCTTCATTATCTGTAAATCTAGCAGAAAAAAGAATACGATGTCCTAATACAATTGTATCTATTCTTGCAATATTCAGTGAGTCTGTGTTTAAAAACAGAGAATCGCCAAGGTCTGTTACTACAGCATCTTTTATATTTGTTTTCACATCCATAATCTTAGGCGGTTCCGTATCACTCGATTCCGTGCTCTTTTCGCAAGAAAAAAAGGTGATAATAGTACACAAGACAAATATAGCTATCAGCAGAAAACGTTTATTCATATATTTTTATATGTTAATGCATAATACAAGCGCAAATATAATAAAAAGAGGCTGTAAATCTAAAGCTTACAACCTCTTTTATATATTTCACAGATTTATTAGTGGCTATGCCCAAGATCGTCGTCGTGACCTCCTTCGGGTTCTGTATATGATAGCAAACATTGCGAGATAAAACAGATTCATTTCCCGCCTCGTCCAAACAGTAGATTACAAAATGATATTTACCTTCGCGAACAGGTTTTAATATACCATCGCTTGCCATCATCTCTTTCGGTATTTCTATTTCGTGATGATGAACATGTGCATTTTTTTGTCCATGAATATCCGTCCATGTTTTAACAAACGAAAATGCAATGCTGTCACTTGAACTAGCTTTCGAATGTTCGTGGTTATCAAAATTGTTGTGGATATCAATTTTGTATGATGCCAATTCTTCGTTATCACTCAAATCAATTTCTAAATGAACCTTCTCTCCTATCACCAATACATCACCATCCGCAGGTTCAATATTCGATATTACCGGTTTTTCAGTATCATTATCATCACTACTACATGATGCAAATCCTAGAACTACAAATAAAGACAATACAAATAAAAAATTCTTTTTCATCTTGGCTATTTTATATTTAACAATCAACTACTAAATGGTATTCTTACAAATACTTGTATGTTTCGTCCCGGTTCGGGTATATTCAGTTTTCTGTAGAAACTCAGATGATTCATATAACGCGTATCGAATATATTCTGCGCTTGCACATTCAGCCTTATGGTACATTTCTTACTCACCTTATAATCTATTCCGGCTGTTACATTAAACAGATTTGTTCCGGGAGTCTTTTCTTCACCTTGAGCAATACGATTCTGATCGGCAAACCACTGGTGAGAGAGAGAGATTTCGTAATGACTTAATTTGGATTTATTATTTCCATAATATCTATATTTTCCGTACGAAATTTCATTTTTCATTGTGAAAGGAGGTGTGAAAGGTAATGGATAATTATTATCCAGATTTTTATTCACAACATATTCACCTTGCGTAGCCAGCTTTATATTATTTGAGGCAAGCCACGAAATTCGATATTCGCCTCCGCCAAATAAGGCTTCTGCCTGCTGATAGTTATATAATTGTCCGGCATGGGGTAAAACAGACCATTGCTTCGATGGTTCAAGATAAATAAAATTAGAAAAGTAATTGGTAAATAAATTCAATTCAACTTGATATGTAGAAGATTTATCCCAAGTAAGATCGAGATTAAACGAATATCCTTGTTCAGCATCCAAATCCGGATTTCCTTTTTCATGACGAAATGCTCCGTGATGAACGCCATTAGATGCTAATTCGTTGGCAGTAGGAAAGCGATAGCTCTTACCAATATTAGCTTTGATGGTATAATATCCATTGTAATAATCTTTCATGTTATAATTCACACCGACAGATCCTGAAAAACTATTAAAGCGACGATCTACATCAAGGGCTCTTTGGGCATATTGTTGTACTTCTTCGGGCGAATAGCCTTGATTTTTCAGATATTCAGCCAACTCATCATCATAGAATCCGCTTATATCAATTTTACCCATATCGTAACGCAAACCACCGGTAAAACTCAAATCAGAAGACACTGAATAATCGTTTATAAAGAATACTCCACCGGTTGTTTGATTAAAACGTGGCAGAAAGAAATCATACCCTCCTATCTCATTATTTTGATGTTCGAGAGCCATTCCTATTGTTTTTTTCCATTTTTGGTTCTCATCGAAGAACAAGCGCGCATTAGTAGAATAAGTCTTTAATCTGAAATCAAATTCCAGACTAGAATGACCATGATCGTCTTCATCCTCATGATCATGCTCATCTTCTCCATAATGCGAATGAAATGAAGAACGTTCCGTGCGGTGATTATCCTGATATCCTGTATTGATTAGCAGTCTTAACGACGATGTCTTCCATTCAGTGTTATTCGTCAATGTAAAATGATTAGCTGTATTGTATGGCATCTCAATATTGCGAACAGATCCGTCAGGTATAAGATTAGCAGCATCGGGAATACCATGTGCACCCGAAAAAAATCCGTTTTTTTGATAATTATCACTTACACTGAATATAGTACGAACATTTTTAAGAATATATCCGGCAGAAAATGATATATTTCGCTCTCTGCCTGCTGTATTTTTCAGTCGTCTATCGTAAATAGGAAAATTATATGATAAATAATTAAATTCATCAGCAGGTACTCTATAATCGGCAAAGTCCTGATAGGAATAAACACCTCGGATAAAATATTTATCTTTTTGCCACTCCCCTTTAAAAGCACCTCCATACAAGTCGTTATTAGAAGCACCCCAGACAATCGCTTCCCCATTAAATAAACCCTTATCGCTCTTATCTTGAGATTGTCTTCTAAATCCTGCAGGTGTAATGTCTATTGCTCCGGACATGGCATCCGAGCCATACATTAACGAACTAGCTCCTTTATGCACACTTATATACTCAAAATCGAACTGGCTTATTTCCATGCCATGATCGGCTCCCCATTGTTGATTCTGCTGTGTAATACCTTTATTTATAACAGCTATGCGATTAAAACCCAGCCCCCTGATAACAGGTTTAGAGACACCTGCCCCAATATCCATAGTTGCTACACCAGGAACAGTAGTCAACATCTTGGACAGGTTCGTTATTGGCATATTATATATGGAACTATAGTTAACGGTTGTAGTACCTAAAGATGGGTGCCCGTCACCACGGCCGTAAGCCTCTACCACTATCTCTTTTAATGCATTAGATGATCGCTGCAGTTGAATATCAACTACAATATCTTTATTCAAATCTATATTTACAGTATCGGTCATGTGCCCCATATGGCGCACTAATAAACTATAGTGTCCTTGAGCAATATCACAAAAACTATATCTACCTTCTGTATCTGTAAATGCTCCTACACTTGTAGATTGGAGCGACACTGCAGCATTCTCGATGATAACTCCTGTTTCCCTGTCTCTTACTATTCCCGCTACGCTATAATAATTCTGAGCAGACAGAGAGAAGCTACAAACCAAGAATAAAATGAGGGACAATATTTTCTTCATCCAATATAATATATTTATATTATTTCTTTTTACACGAAGGGCATGTCCCTTCCAGTAGAATCTGTGTCGATTCGAGAGAGAAACCCGTAGGTAAATTTGAAGGTATTTCTACTTCCGTTTCCAAGCATGTCACACCATCGCATTTCACACAATGAAAATGGGCGTGATCTTCTTTTGGCATAGCTTCTTTATTCAAAGCATATTTTATAGTTGCATCGTGTAGAATGATGCGGTGTATTATCTTCTTCTCTTCTAAGGTTTTTAGGGAACGATAGAATGTAACACGGTCGAAAAGATCAGGCAATGCTTGTTTTATCTCATTTTCCGACAAAGCAAGATTATTACACAACAACTCGCTGATTATAAACTTACGACAACCTGTATTCTTCAGATTGTGGTGCTTTAATATTTGTTCCGCATCCATAATGAAACATATATACAAATGAAACAATGTTGCAAATGTAACACTTTTCATTTCAATTCTCGTTATATACAACATATTTTTTCTTAAAAAGTTGTAGCCCTCTGCATTATAAAGACTACCTTTGCGCCACGTTTTACAAATGAATACCTCTATATTGCTGATAATATAAGATTTATTCGAATGTTTGAAAAATGTGAGTTCATCCCAGAAATATTTTTACCATAGAAGTATTTCTGATAATATTCACCTCAAATTAAGACATAATGGATGAAAGCGAATGTGGAACTACTAGCGAAAGAAACAGAACTCCTAATAGAATCAGGAGATCTTAATCAACTACAAGAATTTCTAGACAATCTCAACATCTCTGATGTAGAAGATCTTATCGACGAATTACCCGATTATGCTCCTTTGGTTATCAATACCATGAGCCTCAACAGATCGGTCAATGTATTTAGAATTCTCGATGTTCCGACGCAGGAACGTGTAATAAAGAAATTATCAGGAAATAAAATATCGGAGATTATCAATAGTCTCCCTCCCGATGACAGGGTATCCTTCTTTGGTGAGATGAAAGACCAGGATCTCCTTCACAGGCTGATATCGCTCTTATCTCCGGCCGACAGGAAAGAAGTACTTATGCTCCTTTCTTATCCCGAAGATAGTGTAGGACGTCTGATGACTCCTGATTTTATGGCTATAGACAAAGACTATACCGTAGAACAGGCTTTAGCATATATACGCCGCAATGGGAAAGCATCAGAAACGATTGATGTAATTTATATCCTCGATGACAACGGAGTGCTCATTGATGACCTTCGAATACGTGATTTATTAATCGCTGATCCGCAATCAACTCTATCAGAGCTTATTGATGGACGGCTTATATATCTTAGAGCACATACCCCTGCTGAAGATGCTATCAAAATATTCAAAATGAATAATAGGGTAGCTCTCCCTGTTATAGATGCCCAAGGAGTCATTTTAGGTATCGTTACTATCGACGATATACTTTGGGTTGCAGACGAAGAATATTCTGAGGACATGCAACGAATGGGGGGTACAGCCGCACTCGAAGAACCATATCTCGATTTGCCTATACACAAACTGGTATGGAAAAGAGCTGGTTGGCTTATTGTATTATTCATCGGCGAATTACTGACGGCTTCGGTTATGCAGTATTACGAAGATCAGTTGGCACAGGTCATTGTCTTGGCAATGTTTCTGCCGCTAATGATTTCGAGCGGAGGAAATAGCGGATCGCAGGCTTCGACTCTTATAATTCAAGCCATGGCGACCGGCGAAGTAAAACTGAAAGACTGGACAACTGTATTCCGACGCGAAATAATATCCGGGCTTTCTCTTGGTATTATACTGGGATCGATAGGTTTCTTCAGAATATATGTATGGCACTTCATTTTCCCGAATCTATATGGTGATCATTGGATTATGGTAGCCTCTACCGTATCACTGGCTCTGGTGGGAATCGTATTGTGGGGTTCACTCATTGGCTCGATGCTTCCTTTTATTCTCCGCAGATTGGGAGCCGACCCTGCTACATCTTCAGCTCCATTTGTAGCTACGATTGTCGATGTAACAGGACTTATTATTTATCTGACTATTGCAAGCTGGATATTCGGCCCGATAATGCACGGATAATTCCTTACACTAAAAATAGAATGATTTAAAAGTCTTTTTCATATATTTGATTATTAATCAGTAGAAAGAGACAATATGAAAACTGAAAAAGAAAAAATGTTAGCCGGCGAATTATATTTTGCCGGTGATACAGAATTAGCTCAGGAAAGAATTCAGACAAAAGAATTACTCCATACATACAATCATTCCATACCACAAGATGATAATCTACGAACGGATATTCTCAACAGGTTATTTGGAAAGAAAGGAAAATCTATTACTGTCGAACCAACTTTCAAATGTGACTATGGGTATAATATACATGTAGGAGAAAACTTTTATGCCAATTTCGACTGTGTAATGCTCGATGTATGTCGAATAGAGATTGGGGATAATTGTCTGCTTGCTCCTAGCGTACATATCTATACAGCTACACGTCCGACAGATGCAAAAATGCGTCTTACGGGCTTAGAGTATGGTGAACCTATAACAATTGGCGATAACGTTTGGATAGGCGGAGGTGCAATTATAAATCCGGGCGTAACTATCGGAAATAATGTAGTTATAGCATCGGGTGCCGTTGTAATAAAAGATATACCCGATAATGTATTAGTAGGTGGTAATCCGGCGAAAGTAATCAAAGAACTAGATTAAGCCTACTACTATATAACTGATATAATTTAACAATACATGTCGAGATAATTATATATCAAAATCAAAACACTACTTTTGGAATTCTATTTCAAAAAATATTATGATGAAGATAAAATTAATACTTCTGCTCTCTATTTTATTCCTATCTATCAGCTGTAAAGATTCTGACGAAGAAAAAGATCAGCCACAAATTGTTGTCACAGATAATTATCATTACGAGATACCTATAATTTTCCATGTACTATACCAGAATCAGAATGATCCCTATCAATATGTAGATAAAGGTCGTTTAAGTCAGATCGTAGCTGCTTGCAATAAGCTTTATCAAAGTAAACTAAATGCAAATGGCACAGATATCAATATCGAATTTGTGATGGCAACTGTAGATCCCAAGGGTAATACCTTATCAGAACCGGGAGTTGAACGCATTCTATGGCAAACACCGGTAATGGATTGCGAGAAATTTATGGAAACTGAAAGCGCGACAAATGCTAAATTGCTCTGGAATGTAGACCAATATATTAATATAATGCTATATACATTCACTGACGAAAATGCATTAGGCATTTCTCACCTACCCTTTACTCTTACATCTAATTCTTTAGAAGGACTTAATCAGACAGATCGCATCCTCAATCATTCCAATCTCAATTTTCCTTATTGTGTATCAATCAACAATTCATACCTATATGATCAGAGTGACGATAGAATTTATCGACCAACAGATATCACAGTTACTCTAGCGCATGAATTAGGGCATTACCTAGGTCTGCTACATGCTTTTTCCGAAGGAGATGACGAAAATACTAATCTATGCCAAGATACAGACTATTGCGCCGATACTCCTACGTATAATCGCAGCGAATATAATATATGGCGCAAGGGGCTATCTGAAAATGAATATATTTACAACAATCTGATAACAAGAATAAACTGTAGCGGAACTAAGTTTATTTCGTACAATATAATGGATTATGAGGTTTCAAAATCAAACCAATTTACTCAGAACCAAAAAGAACGGATTCGTCATGTGCTGGCCTATAGCCCACTGATACCGGGACCTAAAAAGGATAGAACAAAAGCATATTCACAAGATGGTCCTATGGATCTACCGATACGTACAATGAAATGAATAAAGAAGCCCTGCAAATAATGAATTTGCAGGGCTTCTTTATTATTCTTCAAAAGCAAAAGTATATTATCAAATTTCTTTCATTTTAGCTGCCAAGGCTTCTGCACATCGCTCTCCATCCATAGCAGCAGAGACTATACCTCCGGCATAACCGGCACCTTCACCACATGGATAAAGCCCTTGTATTTCGACATGCTGCATAGTTTCCCTATCGCGAACCACACGAACAGGCGACGAAGTTCGGCTTTCTACCGCTAATAGTAAGGCTTCGTTAGTCAAATAACCTTTACTATTATTTCCTACTTTTTTGAACGCTTCCTGCAATCGTGACGATACAAATTTGGGCATCCACTCGTGCATAGGCGACGAAACAATACCCGGAGCATACGATGAATCGGGTAAAGATGAACTTATTTTATTATTTACAAAATCGAGCATACGTTGAGCCGGAGCAACCTGAGTTTTCCCTCCGTGCACCCATGCCAATTCTTCCAGATCTTCCTGAAATTTTAATAGTGCCAGCTCGTTGTACTTAGCATATTCGGGAAAATCTTCGGGATGAATTTCTACAACGACACCCGAATTAGACCAACGGGAACCACGATTAGACGGAGACATACCATTCACAACCACTTGTTTTGGTCCACTCGCCGAAGGTACAACCGTTCCTCCAGGGCACATACAGAATGAATATACACCTCGATCACCCGCCTGAACAACAAAACTATATTCGGCAGCAGGAAGATATTCTCCCCGTCCTTCCACACAATGATATTGTATCTGATCTATCAGATGTGCAGGGTGTTCGATACGAAAACCAACTGCCAAACCTTTAGCTTCAATCTTTATTTTCTGATCATAGAGCATATAATATACATCGCGGGCCGAATGCCCTGTAGCCAATATTACTTGCCCTAAGAATGTTTTGCCTGTATTTGTTTCAATACCTTTTATCTCATTATTTTCGAAAATAAGCTTACTCATTCGTGTCTGGAAATGAACTTCTCCTCCAGATGAAATAATCTGCACACGCATTTTTTCGATAATTCCCGATAATTTATCCGTACCTATATGAGGATGGGCATCTACAAGGATAGAAGGATGAGCACCATGCTGACAGAAAACATTCAGAATTTTTTCTACATTACCTCTTTTTTTGCTTCGGGTATAGAGTTTACCATCCGAATACGCTCCCGCTCCACCTTCGCCAAAGCAATAATTAGATTCGGGGTTTACGACATGTTCACGATTCATCAGAGCCGTATCACGTTTACGATCACGCACATTTTTTCCTCTTTCGACAACAATAGGACGAACACCCAATTCTATCAACCGTAAAGCGGCAAATAGACCTGCCGGACCTGCACCAACAACAATAGCCTGCGGACACTCCGAAACATTCGGATAATAAGTACTCTCGAATTGAGCATCATTTTCCACTTCATCAATATACCCTCTTACTTTCAGGTTGATAAATATATTGCGCTGACGGGCATCTATCGAACGGCGAAGAATACGTACTGAGCTGATATTTTGGAGCGGCATATCTGCCTGCGAAGCAAATATTTGTTTAACCATTTCGATATCGGCAGCCTCTTTGGGCGAGATACGTAAATCTATATCTTTTTGCATAAATAATTTAATGTTTTTTCTTTACCCTTACTACATCTCCGGCATCGGGCGCAAGTTTAGTATATCCAAATAAGGATATAAATCCGAGGATGGCTACAAAGATAAATGATAAACGGAAATCGGCAACACTATATCCGTTTGTACCTCCATTTATCATATTCGAGAAACGCAAGAACACGGCTCCCATAGCAATACCCATACCTGTCGACATTTGCTGAACGGTACTATAAAGTGTATTTGCTGTTGTCATACGCTCTTGTGGTATATCTACAAAAGCAAGGGTGGTAATACTACTGAACTGCATAGAACGAAACATTCCCGATAAGAACATAACAGCTACAATAAGCACCTTGGGTGTAGTAGGTAAGAGAATAGCTGTCAGCAACGTAAATACAACAATCATAAAACCATTGATAATTAAGACAGTCCTGAAGCTGAAACGGTGCATCACCCATACAGTAATCGGTTTCATAACTAAATTACCCGCCATTGTAGAGAGGAATAGAAGCCCCGATTCGAAAGGACTTAATCCAAATGCTTCCTGAAACATCAGCGGAACAAGAAATGGGGCGACTCCTATAACCATACGCGAAAGCGAACCTGTAAATATGGTAACCCGATATGTTGGAATCTTCACAACGGTATAGTCAATCAACGGATTAGAAATATGCTTTGAATACCTCACATTGAAAACCAACAGAAGAACCCCCATCACAATGATAGCCATTGAAACATAATAGGGTACTTCGGGTCTACTCAACAATTCTACCCCATACATAAATCCTGCAAGAGCTAAGCCACTTAATACAAATCCAACTACATCAAAGCGTTTTTTAGGTTCTTCGGTTGCTTCCTCTTTTGGTATAAAATGCCATGCCAAAGCCACACAAATAATCCCAAATGGTATATTCAGAAAAAATATCCAATGCCATGTCCAGTAAGTAGTAAGATAACCTCCAACTAATGGACCTAATATCGGTGCGACTAATGCAGGCCATGTGATATAAGCCATAGCCACAACCAGATTCTCTTTCGGCGTAGCTTTCAATACAGCCAAACGCCCGACAGGAGTCATCATCGCTCCTGCCATACCCTGCATTATGCGAAATATAACAAACTGAGTTAAATTTTGAGAACTGCCACACAGTATAGAAGCTATAATAAATAAGACTATTGCAGTACAAAACACCCTACGGGTACCAAAGCGATCGGCAATCCATCCGCTGACCGGGATGAAAATAGCTAAAGCGATAAGATAAGATGTCACTCCCGAACTAAGGTGAACGACATCTGTTCCAAACGATCGCGCCATAGCGGGAATAGCCGTATTAACAGCAGTCGTATCAAGGCCTTGCATAAAGAATGCAATAGCTACAATAAGCGACACTGTTATAGATCTATCTAACTTCATTTACAAATGTTAATAATCGGGTGCAAAGGTAGAAACATTTTTAGAATGAAACAGAAAGATACAGCATCAATAAGTCATAAGAAATAACTATAAGGGTTAAAACACTAAACCTCTATTTCAATTATATAAGAACTCTTAAATACTTCTCCGGCTGCAAGTGAATTCATCCAGTCTTTATCTTTAAACTCTCCGCTATATCCCACCCTATCGCAGCGTCCATACCACGGTTCGATACATATAAACGGAGCATTTTTGCGGGGAGGTGACCACAGTCCGAGAACAGGGGCATTAAAATGCAGAGTTATATAAGGATTTTTACTATTATCCAAAAGAGATACACGAGTCAATTGACTATCTTCAAAAATCAATGTATCAATATCGAAAGTATGGACATTAATAGGTAGCAAGCCATCTTGTGTATCAAGATTATATTTGGCTGGTAGCGCACAGCCCTTTTCGCCTAACAGGCTATACTCTAACCCCTCTGATTTATCAAAAGAAAAATATCCCCTTTCATCCGTTGAGCCATCAAAATCGGGATAATTAAATGCCGGATGAGCACCTATCTGAAAATACATCGTTGAATCGCCTATATTCTTTACTTTCCAAATCACTTCGATACGATTATCCTTTAATCGATAACCTATTTCCAATTGAAATGGAAATGGATATTTTGCCAATGTTTCCCTATGGCTTACTAGTTGATAAAAGACTTCAGTAGAAGTAGCCGATAATAACTCAAAATACTCATCACGGGCAAATCCATGCTGAGACATATTAAAAGTATTACCATCATTTCTCAATTCATTATTCCATAAACTACCTACGATAGGAAAAAGAACAGGAGAATGGCGTTTCCAAAATGTAGGGTCTGCATGCCAGAGATACTCAACGCCTGTCTTATTGTTTCTTATACTCGTTAACTCTGCTCCTTCCGGTTTTACTTTTACTGTTAAATGATCATTTTCAAGTGTTTTCATATTACCAATTTATTCTTCCGTATGAATATTCTGAGGTCACAGACCTATTGATTAGCCATCCAAATATAACAATGATTGATAGTTATAGTTTTAAAACATGACATTAAATAGGTTATTTTACTTAACAGATTAAAAGTAGTTATTTCAATTTGATATTTACAAAAAAATTACAGCTATAGCGTATTATTTTAATATCTTTGGTTTAAATAAAAAAATATAATAATGAATTGGCAACAACTCCTCTCTTCTAAACGATTCGGCATGGAAGAGTTTCATGATGAGAGACGGCATGACCGAACTGACTTCCAACGGGATTATGATAGGCTGATTTTCTCATCGCCCTTTCGCCGATTACAAAATAAGACACAAGTTTTCCCTCTTCCCGGTAGCGTATTTGTACATAACAGACTAACACATAGCATAGAGGTTTCGTGTGTGGGACGCTCGCTTGGAGTAATTGTAGGAAAAGAATTGAGAAAAAGGTATCCAAATGCAACTACCGATTTTGAGGAAATAAGCTCGATTGTCGCTGCTGCTTGTTTAGCCCACGACTTAGGAAACCCCCCTTTCGGTCATTCGGGCGAGACAGCTATTACCAGCTATTTTAAAGAAGGTAACGGACAATCGCTTGAAGCGAAAGTAAGAGACGGAGGAGGAAGATGGGAAGACCTGACCAACTTTGAAGGAAATGCCAATTCAATCCGCTTACTAATCCACCAATTTAATGGTCGTCGTCGTGGAGGCTTCGTTATGACCTACTCCACGCTGGCATCTATAGCGAAATATCCTTATTCTGCTGTTGCTGCTAATGGAAAAGGTAAATTCGGATTTTTCCAATCAGAAGAAGAGGATTTCAAAAAAATAGCGGAAGAACTTGGTATGATTTGCATACAGGAAAACCCACTTAAATTTGCTCGTCATCCCCTAGTCTATCTCGTGGAAGCAGCAGACGATATTTGTTACAAAATAATGGATATTGAGGATGCGCATAAACTTGGAATACTTTCGAGAGAAGAAACAATCAATCTTTTCTTACAGTATTTCTCGGAAGAAAGACAAGCAAAGATGCAAAAAACAATGCTATTAGTAAATGACACCAACGAACAGATCGCCTATTTGCGATCTAGCGTAATAGGTTTATTAGTAGACGAATGTACCCAAGTATTTCTCGAAAACGAAGAAACTATATTAGATGGTACTTTTGAGGGTGCACTCATCAAGAGAATATCATCATTACCCAATCAGGCTTATAAAGTATGCACAGATGTGAGTGTAAAAAGAATATATAAGACAAAAGATGTAGTAGATATAGAATTGGCAGGACATCGCATTATAGGTTTTCTTCTCGATACATTCATCAATGCTATACAATCGCCCGAAGCAAAATATTCAGAACTCATTCTTAGCAGAGTTCCTGAACAGTACGATATACATGCATCAAGCCTTTACGATCGTATTCTTGCTATACTCGATTTTGTTTCGGGAATGACAGATGTATATGCTCTCGATCTGTATCGCAAAATAACAGGTATGAGTTTACCGACTGTATAAATAAATAGCCCCGAAAATATAGGAAATTGGCCGACTTTAGGTTCTAAAATGATTCATAGACAATTTTTTAGGTGGTTTCTTCATATTTTCACTTTTTTTATTAGACTTATCGGTCTGTTAAATTTCGAGATACATAAAAAAGTATTTCCTTTGTTGTTAAAATTTGAAACAAAAAAATAATATATAATTTAGAGTCAATGAAAAATAAATTAATCGTTCTATTTGTCCTCTCTATAATTGGCACATCAGCAATAAATGCTCAAAATACACAACCTCAAAACCAAGATCAACAACGTTACTTCGATATAAATAAAAACATAGATATTTACAACTCGATACTTCGTGAGCTAGATCTATTCTATGTAGATAGTTTAGATATAACCAAGACTGTGAGAACCGGAATCGACAATATGCTCGGAAGCTTAGACCCGTATACCGAGTATTTCGATGAAAATAATATGAAAGATTTTACTTTCATGACCACCGGCGAATATGCAGGAATTGGAGCCGGAATTATATACAAAGACGGAAAAATATCTATCACAGAACCATTTGAAGGCAAACCCGCAGCAAAAGCCGGACTAAAAGCCGGTGATTACATCCTCGAAATAGATGGAAAAGACATGACTAAGTGTGAGAAAAAAGAAGGAGAAGCTTATGCACGCACACTTAGCAACTTTGTTAGTTCTAATCTGAAAGGACTGCCGGGAACAATTATAACTATAAAAGTAGAACGCCCGGGTGAAAAAAAGCCTGTAGAAGTGAAACTGACTCGTGAAAAAATAATTGTAGATGTTGTCCCTTATCACGGTCTAGTGAGCCCTAAAACAGGGTATATCAATCTGAATGGATTCACAGACAAGAGCGCAGCAGAAGTAAAAAAAGCGTTTCTAGATCTAAAAAAGCAAGGTGTAACATCACTCGTATTAGACCTTCGTCAAAATCCCGGCGGTATAATGGAAGAAGCTGTACAGATAGTGAATATGTTTGTGCCAAAAGGAAAAGTAGTTTTATCTACCAAAGGAAGACTAAAACAAGGGGATAGAACATACCGTACTACATTAGAGCCGATAGATAATGAAATACCATTAGTAGTTCTTGTAGATAAAGGTTCTGCATCAGCAGCTGAAATCGTAGCCGGAGCATTCCAAGATATGGATAGAGCAATACTGGTAGGAGAACGTACATTTGGAAAAGGGTTAGTTCAATCGCCTCGCGAAATGCCTTATGGCGGTAGCTTGAAGGTTACTACATCTAAATACTACATACCAAGCGGTCGATGCGTGCAAGCAATTGATTATTCGCATCGCAACCCTGATGGCAGTGCCGGACGCATTCCTGACAGCTTAACCACTGTATTCTATACGGAAGTAGGACGCCCTGTGAGAGATGGTGGTGGTGTTTCTCCCGATATCGAACTGAAAGAGGACAAAGTACCTACCATCACTTACTACCTTTCTAATCAATTTATTGTATTCGACTGGGTTACAAACTGGGCTTTAAAACATAAATCGATAGAGTCTCCTAAAACTTTCAATATTACGGACGAAGATTATGAGAATTTTAAAGAATTCGTTAAATCGAAGGATTTCCAATATGACCGTATGAGCGAAAAATCGATGGCCTCGCTTAAAGAAGTTATGGAATTTGAAGGATATATGAAATCAGCCGATGAAGAATATAAGGCTCTGGAAGCGAAATTAGTACCTAACCTTAACCGTGACTTGGATACATTCAAAGAAGAGATTATGCAACAGATAAATACAGAGGTTGTAAAACGTTATTTTCACGAAAGAGGCGAATATATGTTTACTTTGCAGAGAGATAAAACTTTAGCTAAAGCACTGGAGGTATTAAACGATCCTAAACTGTATAAAGAAACTTTGTCTGTTCCGACAGAAACAGACAAATAAATATTATCTTTGTAGGCTTAGGGTACAAAACATCTCTATTGCCCCAATAAAGTAAAGACTAACAACTTATTACAATCAAAAAACACAAGGCGATAAGCAATTAATATTACTTAACCTACTTGTCTTATAATATTTTACAAATGGAATATAATACGCAGCTAGAAAAACTAGCGCTTCCCGAATATGGAAGAAATATTCAAAACATGGTCGATTATTGCCTGACGATTGAAGATCGTTCGGAACGCAAACGTTGCGCAAACTCAATAATCAATATAATGGGAAATTTATTTCCACATCTTCGTGACGTTAACGACTTCAAACATATACTTTGGGATCATTTGGCTATTATGTCAGATTTCAAATTAGACATTGATTATCCTTACGAGATTATCAAGAAAGAGGATCTATATAGCAAACCGGGAAAGCTTGAATACAGCCGCCCTGATATGGAATACAGACATTACGGAAAAACGCTGGAAAAGATGATTCGAATAGCTACAACTATCGAAGATCCTGAAGAAAAAGAGCAATTCGTAATACTTATTGCTACACACATGAAGAAGTCTTATATCCAATGGAATAAAGAAGTCGAAGATCCGAAAATATTTTTCGATTTATATGATCTGTCTGATAAGAAAATAGATATCAGAGATTCCAATATCAAGTTACCGGAGATGAAAGACTTGGGCCAACGTAACAATAATAACAATAACGGAGGCAAGAAAAACAACTCCCAACAACGTAAAAAATAAGACTACATTACTTTTAAGGCACACAACAATATCGAATAATGATTAAGGAAAGCGAAGTATTTAAGATCGGAAAGTTCATTAAACCTCACGGCATAAAGGGAGAAATCGCTTTTGCTTTCGAGAATGATGTTTTCGAAAGGGTAGATTGTCCTTATCTTATTTGTCGTATTGATGGCATATTTGTACCTTTCATTATTAAAGAATACCGCTCCAAAGGAAAAGAAGTTGTATTAATGACTTTCGAAGACGTGGACAACGAAGATAAAGCCCAACGCTTATCAGGTTTGGATGTATATTTTCCGCGGTCATATCACGAAGAGGAAGAAAATGAGGATATTGAATATTCTTGGAACTTCTTCATCGGATTTACGGTTATAGATGAAGTAGCCGGAGAATTAGGCGTGATTGAAGCAATTGACGATAAAACATTAAACACGCTATTTCTTGTAAAAAATAGCGAAAGAGAATATATTATACCTGCTACCGAGGACTTTATAGTAGGAATCGACGCAAAGAAAAAGATATTGCATCTCGAACTTGCCGAAGGTTTAATTGATACCCAATAATAGAATACCCCCTCTATTTACAATTAACTTGTCTCCCATCTTAATAAGATTTATTCAAATAAAATTATAACTTTGTTTTTCTTACAATCATTCTCAAATGAAAGAACGCATCGTTGTAAAAATAGGAAGCAATGTATTGACACGCAAAGACGGTACACTAGATGTAACGCGTATGTCTGCTTTAGTGGATCAGGTAGCTGAACTTCACAAAGAGGGCATTGAGGTCATTTTAGTATCATCCGGAGCTGTGGCATCTGGTAAGACAGAACTGAAAATAAAAGATAAGCTCGATACAATTTCTGCTCGTCAATTATATTCGGCTGTTGGACAGGCTAAACTGATCAATCGTTACTACGATCTATTCCATCAGCATCGTATTGTCTGCGGGCAAGTGCTTGCAACTAAGGAAGACTTTGCTACACGCCGTCATTATTTGAACCAACGGAACTGTATGACTGTTATGTTAGATAATAACGTTATACCAATTGTAAATGAAAACGATACAATATCTGTCAACGAACTTATGTTTACAGATAATGATGAACTGTCGGGACTGGTTGCAGCAATGATGGGAAGCCATAAATTAATTATTCTAAGTAATATAGACGGTATTTTCGATGGAGATCCAAACAAATCGCAGTCTAAAGTTATAAGAGAAATCGATACACAAAAAGATCAGATAGAAGAGTTTATACAATCTTCTAAATCGACCGCCGGACGTGGTGGAATGCAGACTAAATATAACATTGCCCGCAAGGTTGCCGAAGAAGGTATTGAAGTGATTATAGCCAATGGGCGTAAAGATAATATACTGATACATCTGTTGAAAGATAAGGAGACACTTTGCACCCGTTTTATCCCTTCAACCAAGGGTGTATCGAGTGTCAAAAAATGGATCGCTCACTCTGAAGGATTTACCAAAGGGGAAATCCATATCAACGAAGGAGCTAAAGACGCTTTACTCGGAGAAAAAGCAATCAGCCTGCTTCCCGTTGGCGTAACAAAAGTAACAGGCAACTTCGAAACAGACGATATAGTAAGAATTATCGACGAATCCGGAAAACAGATCGGAATAGGCCGAACATCTTACAACAGCCAAAAAGCCAATGAGATAATTGGCAAAAACAATAAGAAAGCAATTATACATTACGACTATCTATATATAGAAAAATAAAATGGACGACTATCATCAGAATATGTTTCAATTAGTAGCAGAGGCTAGCAGAAGTCTTAATCTATTAGAAGAAAAAGAAATAAATGCAATATTAGAAGCTATTGCAAAAGAAACAGAGTCTAAAATGCATTATATCCTTTCGGAAAATCTAAAAGATTTGCAACGGATGGATATTTCTAATCCTAAATACGACAGATTGTTACTTAATGAGCAACGTATTTCGGATATTGTAAAAGATATTCGCAATGTTATTTCTCTACCCTCTCCCATTGGCAAGCAGCTAATGGAAAAGACTTTACCAAACGGATTGAATATAACAAAAAAAACTGTTCCGTTCGGGGTTGTTGGAATCATTTACGAAGCACGTCCGAATGTTAGCTTTGATGTATTTTCACTATGCTTCAAATCAGGCAATGCCTGTATACTAAAAGGTGGATCAGATGCCCGATTTTCGAATGAGGCTATCATCGATATTATTAGAAATCTACTAGATGAACATGATGTAAATCCGAATGTATGTACCCTATTACCCAACGATAGAGGGGCTACAGACGAATTACTCAAAGCTCGCGATTACGTAGATTTAATTATCCCTCGTGGAGGAAAAGAACTTATAAACTTCGTTCGTGACAATTCGAGAATCCCGGTTATAGAAACAGGAGCCGGAGTATGTCACACTTATTTTCATAAAGAGGGAGATGTAAAAAAAGGTAAGGACATAATCACTAATGCAAAAACGCGTAAAGTTAGTGTCTGCAACTCCTTAGATTGTCTTGTTATTGACAAAGACAGACTGGAAGATCTGCCTATGCTATGCGAAGATCTTGAGAAAAAGAATGTTATTATTTATGCCGATAAATATTCGTTCGACGCTCTTTTCCAATTCTATTCGTTCGATCTGCTAAAGAAAGCAGATGACGATAGCTTTGGTACGGAGTTTCTTGATTATAAGATGGCAATAAAAACTGTATCGGGAATAGAAGATGCTATTAAGCATATCACGGCCTACAGTTCGAAACATAGCGAAGCAATTGTCAGTGAGGATAAAAATGCAATTAAGCTATTCGAGGCAATGATTGACGCAGCTTGCATTTATGCCAATGCCTCTACGGCTTTCACTGATGGCTCTCAGTTTGGTCTTGGCGCCGAGATAGGCATCAGCACACAGAAAATGCATGCACGCGGACCAATGGCGCTAGATGAGCTCTGCACTTATAAATGGATTATTGAAGGAGACGGACAAATAAGATAATGAAAAAGAAGAAAAAGCAGGTAGGCAAAATATCTATAGAAGATTACATAAAGGCTGTCAAAAAAGCCGACAGAGAAATTCAACTAGAACAATCAGCCGGATGGAAAAGAATTACCAGCGTACATCCTAGTAAAAAAACATATAATCGCAAGGCTGATAAGAATAATTATCTCAACGAATAAATGGAACGTAATCTCAGACTTGACTATTTTAAACTCATTCTGAGTATTCTAATTATTACAATACATACTCAGCCTCTATTCGATAATAGCTCTATTGCCGGATGGCTTATTTCTAATGGCATTTCCCGTATTGCTGTTCCCTGCTTCTTTATCGCTAGTGGATATTTTATACGCTCTAAACTAGAGGATAATAGGAAGATGAAGAAATATATACTTCACCTCATTATTGTATATCTGATATGGTCATTGATATATCTACCTACATATATATCAGAAATAGAACCTCGTTCATTAATTACATTTACATTTATAGGATACTACCATTTGTGGTTTCTGCCGGCTCTTATATCAGGCAGCATACTATTGTTTGTACTTAAAAGATACATTAAGAATGACAATATATTGATGAGTATTGCAGTCATTCTTTTCATTGCTGGATATGTACTCGGATATGTACAAGCTGATTACCGACTGGTTTGTAATGGCCTAATCTTTGGTTTTCCATTTATTACAATAGGCTATTATCTCAGAAATCGAAAAATAGCAGAAAAAGTAAATACCTACCAACTGTATAGCTTAGTTGCCATTAGCATTATATTTCTGTTGATAGAATCGTATATAGCATACAGATCGCAATCGTATTATAATTTATTTTTATCACTAATTGTTCTTTGCCCCGCCTTGTTCTTATCTGTAATCAAAGGCTCTAAAGATAAGTTAGCAACAGATAGTATAGGGAAGCTTTCTGCAGGAATATTTTATATTCATATTTTAGTTATAACGCAGCTAATTCCACTTTCCACAACAAATAATTTCTATAAGCTACCTTTTATTGTGGCAATCTCAATACTTATTTCTACCTTTATTCTCCTTATAAATAAACGCTTAAAAATATTCTTATAATGAAAAATTATACCAACGTTAAAGACCTGGGTGATTTGAACCTCGCAGTAAAAGAAGCTCTTGAAATTAAAAAGAATCGCTTTGCTTATAAACATTTGGGTGAAAACAAAACCCTGTTAATGGTATTCTTTAACTCTAGCTTGCGAACACGCCTAAGCACACAAAAAGCAGGAATGAATCTGGGTATGAATACAATGGTACTGGATATAAATCAAGGTGCATGGAAGCTGGAGACTGAACGTGGCGTAATAATGGATGGAGATAAAACAGAGCATCTCCTCGAGGCAATCCCTGTAATGGGAAACTATTGCGATATTATTGGAGTACGCGCTTTTGCTCAATTTGAGAATAAAGAAGATGACTATCAAGAAAAAATACTAAATCAGTTCATAAAATATTCAGGTAAACCAGTATTTAGCATGGAGGCTGCAACAGGTCACCCTCTGCAAGGATTTGCCGATCTGATCACGATAGAGGAATATAAAAAGAAAGACCGTCCAAAAGTTGTTCTGACATGGGCTCCTCACCCAAAAGCGTTACCACAGGCTGTTCCTAATTCATTTGCTGACTTTATGAATGAAGCTGACGTAGATTTTGTGATTACACATCCCGAAGGATATGAGCTTGACGATAAATTTGTTCGTGGAGCAAAAATAGAATATAACCAAGATAAGGCATTTGCTGATGCAGACTTTATTTATGCGAAAAACTGGGCTGCATACGCCGATCCTAATTATGGAAAGATATTAAGTAAAGATATGTCGTGGACAGTAACTACCGAAAAGATGGCTCTTACCAATAATGCTTATTTCATGCATTGCTTACCCGTAAGACGCAATATGATAGTGAGCGACGATGTGATAGAAAGCCCTCAATCAATAGTAATACAAGAAGCAGCTAATCGCGAAATATCGGCACAAACTGTTATAAAACGTATTCTGGAAAGCCTATAACAAAACATATTTTCATCTATATACAAAAAGAGTATTTCCGTAGTGGAAATACTCTTTTTATTTATCTTAATTTTTTCTTTTTCTTAGAATCTATAACCAAGAGTTAAAAGACCTTGGAAACGATTTGTCTTAAGAGAAATTCTATCAGGAGTAACAATATCGTTACCCGAATTATCCAAAACTCTTGAGAATGTATACAAATCATCTTTTTGAGAAGTCATTACAAAAGCAACATCTGTATAGAAGTGGCTTGTTAGCCTATACCCCAAACCATAAGTTATATAATGAGTGTCTCCATCTAATGTATAATGAGGAACAGAACCAACAGTGAATACTTCAAAGTCATTGTTCCTAAACTCTGCTACTAATGGACTTTGCACCCATGAATAACCTACACGACCCGAGAATAAAGGAGTGATACGAATCTCTGCACCTATACGCAGTGTCGATGAATTCCTGAAATCTTGTTCTATAAGATTATTCGGATCTGCATCGCCACTAGCTAATGCACGACCATTGTTATCGTGTAATCTCATATTATTACGATAATTAGTCAATTCATAATCAGCACTAATAATAGCTCTTTGGCCAATTACTCCTGTTATATTGAATGACCATTTGTCCGGTGTACGAAGACGATAATCAGTTATGCCATCTCCATTTCCATCGAAACTTTCTACTCGTCCCGGTTGATAATCAGTTGGTATATTAGTAGCTGTACCTCTTAGCGCCGATATGTCATGCTGTATATCTGCAGCATAATAGTCTGTCATATGGTACCATGTAGGTGAATGATAAGCTACACCTATGCGTAATTGGTGAATAGGCTTAAATACAAGACCTGTCTTAACCTGCCATCCCGTACCATCTGTTCTCAACCAGTTTTCAAGATCAAAAAATCCCTGATTATTTCCATTAGCAAAATCTTCCGAATATATGGAATACATGCGGTAATTAATGTCGGTCATACTTACAGTAAATCCGAAACTCACCATATCGGAAAATGTTGTTCCAAGATTAAAATCGTATGTATTTATAGAACCTCTTTCTTGATTGAATAATTGGCTATACGGAGTCAAAATTCTATTACCCCCAGAATTTCTGGTAGTTGACACATAACGATCTGTTGAATTATTACGATTTGTAATTAATCCCGAATTAAAACCTAATACAGGCAGCCAGTCTGTGTTACGCCAAGCCTGCGGATTAGAGTTCAACGATAGATCGCTGGTTTGCCATCCATCGGCTCTGGTCACCATATAGTCACTAAGCGAGTTTCTTGTATTTCCTCCCATTGAGTATTGGCGATCGAAAGTTTTCAGACGATTATACGAGAAACCAAAGTTAAGGAAAGGAGCAACATCACTCTGTAATGGAAATGTAGAAACAAAAGCAAGATTATCAAATCTCACTTTAAATTTATTTTCAGTTTGTGTATTTCCACCCAGATTAGACTCCATCCGTGTATTCATAAAGTTCAAGGTTGTTACAACCTCCGATCTGTTATACTCACCTATCGCAGCCGGATTGATTGCAATAGCCGATATATCTCCTCCAACATAAGAGCCAAATGCGCCCCCCATAGATAAAGAACGAGCTGTACCTGTCAGATCATTGCGAGAAAATTTATAAGCATCCATTTCTCCTTGAGCATACGATGCTCCCAGAGAAAGGCTAAATGCTAATGCTAGTAAATATTTACGTTTCATAACTATTTTATTTTTGTTTAAAAAAGCTGCTTCAATTTGCATTTTGAAACAGCTCTTATGCATTATTTATTATAAATTAATTATCTCTTATCTGCCACGACCGCCACTGCTTCTTCCACCACCGCCGCCGGATGAACGACCTCCCGATGATGCAGGAGAAGAACTACGTCCGCCACTAGGTGAACCGAAAGACGATGATGATCTGGAATTAGAAGGACTACTGCTAGGTCTACTCACGCTCGGCGATGATGATCCACGGTTACCGCCAGATGTGGATGTATTAGCCGGACGTGTAGTTGCAGGTCTGGTAGTTGTTCCTGTTGAACCACCACGATTACCACTTGTCGATGTATTATAACTCGGACGTGTACTTGTTGGTCTTGAAGTAGTTCCCGTTGAAGAATTACCACGATTACCACTTGTTGATGTATTATAGCTCGGACGTGTAGTTGTAGGTCTGGTATTTGCTCCTGTTGAAGAATTACCTCTACCTCCACTTGCCGATGTATTATAACTTGGACGTGTGTTTGTATTGCTATTTGGTCTTGTACCTGCATTTGGTCTTGTTGATGATCCTGGACGACCTCCGGTATTGTAGGTTGGACGTGTGTTAGATGTGTTGCCTCGTCCGGCACTAGAAGAATTGTTTCTTCCACCTGACGTATTTCTCATCGAAGAGTTATTTCTTCCACTTCTTCCTGTTGCTCCGAAGTAGCCTGAACGACCACGGCCTGACATACTGACGTTGCCTCTACGACCACCGCCCCAGCCGCCGCCCCAGCCCCAACCAGGACCCCACATGCCGCCGCCCCAGCCCCAACCGGGACCCCACATGCCACCGCCCCACATACCGCCGCCCCAGCCCATGCCCCAGCCGCCGCCCCAGCCCCAGCCCATGTTCCAGCCGCCACCCCAGCCCATGCCCCAGCGAGGACCCCACATGCCGCCCCAACCGGGACCCCACATGCCGCCACCCCAGCCCATGCCCCAGCCGCCGTTCCAACCCATACCCCAATTGGCATTCATATTTAAATCCCAACCACGATTGGTGTAGTAATTGTTATATAAATCATTTACTACAAAAACATTGATCTGGTCATCGCTAGATATCCTGACGCTATTAGCCGGATCATGAAACTTAACGATACGATCGGTATATTTATAATCGGTATATTCTTCTTCGAATTCTTCGTTGGCATCCATATTATTAGATGGAGCAACATTTCCTCCACGACGATTATAGGCATCGACATCCATTTCTAGAGGCCTGCGTTGTGCTGTTTCTAGCGTTACATCACCATTATCGCCTACCACAATTACTTGATTTGGATTAACTGTTTGTCCCTGAGTATTATTTGTTTGTCTGGGAGGGACTGTATTCGTGGGTGTCGGATTGGCTTTAGTATTCGTTTTTTTAGTTCTGGTTCTAGGAGTACCATAGAGGTCATCCCAACCATTTTGCGCAGACATAGAGAATGGCAACATTGTCATTAGAACCACTAATAATAATTTGATTGTCTTCATAAACTGATCTCCTATTATTTTTTTTATAATTAAGTACTATTTTAAGATGTTTCTTCCACTTTTAGACGTTATCTCCTGTAAAAGGTTTAATGAATCAAAGAAACACTATAGAACAAATGTACATTTTTTTTCTTACTCTACTTGAAGAGACGCCAATAAATATAAGGTGCTGCGCTCAATTATGTTAATAAAAACAAACGAAATACGCCTTTAAGTTAATCAACTAATATTATTGCTTTTTATTGTATAATTTCAAATCTAGCAAACTTTAGCAATAGCTGTTTTATACCCGAATTTTCAAATTCTACAGTTGCTTTCCGGCTGTCCGTATCACCACTTACTGATGTCACCTTACCCACTCCAAATCGCTCATGTTTAATCACATCACCTTCTTTTACTTCCGACATTCCATTCGTCGTGGAAGGCTTATGTATTGCATCTTTTAATTTAACGAAATTAGAGCGAATTTGTTCAGGCTGCTCCCTGATAACTTTATCTCTTCTTATCGGTTCATCATCCGTAGTTTTATCTTTATATGAATTATAAACCGATGATTGAAAACCACCTTGAAAAGATCCGAAACCACCGTCTAGTACACCTTTGTTTACATTAAGATATACAACATCGATATCTTTCAAAAAACGGCTCGGATTACATGCATTGACCTGACCATTCCGAAAACGGCTCTTCGCATAAGTCATCATACAAAAATCTTTAGCACGAGTCAGTGCCACATAAAAAAGACGTCGCTCTTCTTCTAATCCTTTAAATTCGTTCTTCGCCATTGCCGAAGGAAAAAGATCCTCTTCGAGCCCAACGATAAATACATTTTTAAATTCCAATCCTTTAGAAGCATGAATAGTCATCATCGTAACTTTCTCTCTGTCTGCCTCTTTATCAGTATCCTGATCGCTCAAAAGTGAAACTTCCGAAAGAAAATCCATCAACCCTATATTTTCTGCACCCTCCTCTTGTCGTGTTTCGCAAAACTCGTGAATACCACCAAGCAACTCCTGAAGATTTTCCTGACGGCTCATACCCTCAGGAGTCTGATCCTGATAAGCATCGCTGGCAATACCGCTTTGCTTAACAACATGCGTAGCCAGTTCGTAAGCCGAAAGAGCCGGTAATTGCCCGATAAAGCCTTCTATTAACTGACGAAAATCATTCAGTTTTTTAGCTGTTCCCGAATTTACATTCAGATTGTACGCCAAAGGATCTCCGATTACCTCCCATAGACTCACATCGTGCAATCGGGCGGCGGCTGTCACTTTTCCCACGGTCGTATTACCAATGCCACGAGTAGGAAAATTGATAATACGCTTGAATGCTTCCTCGTCATAAGGATTGACTATCATGCGAAAATATGCTATAACATCCTTAATCTCTTTACGTTGATAAAAAGATAGTCCACCATAGATTCGATATGGAATATTCTTTTTCCGTAGCGATTCTTCAAATACACGTGATTGCGCATTTGTACGATATAATATAACAAAATCGCTATAAGAGGCATCCTTATCACGCCGCAAGTCCCATATTTTATTGGAAACAATTACACCCTCTTCAAAATCGGAGAATGCACTCACCACCTCAATGCGCTCGCCTTCGTCATTCTCTGAAAAAACCTTTTTCTGTATCTGATCTCTATTCTGACTGATCAGACTATTGGCAGCGTTTACTATATTTTTCGTAGAACGGTAATTTTGTTCGAGTTTAAATAGTTTCGATTCAGGATATACTTCCTTAAATTTTAAGATATTATCGATATTTGCTCCTCGAAATGAATAAATACTTTGCGCATCGTCGCCAACCACACACACTCTGTGATGGGCATCTGCGAGTTGCTTAACAACCAGATATTGAGCAAAGTTAGTATCCTGATACTCATCTACTAATATAAATTGGAAACGCTCTTGGTAGGTTTTCAAAACATCGGGATGGTCGCGAAACAAACGGTTGGTAAAAAACAATAAGTCATCAAAATCCATTGTATTCGATGCTTTCAACCGATTACAATAATCACGATAAATATCTTTAATCATCGGTACTTTCGCACGCTGATCGTATTCGATAAGATCTTTATTCTGAGCATACATTTGGGGCGAAATCAAGGCATTCTTCGCATTAGAGATTGTACCCTGCACACGGGCCGGCTTATACACCTTATCATCGAGTTGATATTCTTTGATAATGGTCTTTATCAAGTTGCGCGAATCTGCCGAATCGGATATAGTAAAAGTAGATGTAAAACCGATCTTCTCTGCTTCGGTTCTCAATATACGGGAGAATACCGAATGAAATGTTCCCATCCACAGATAACGGGCATGCTGCCATCCGATAATCTGAGCGATACGCTCCTTCATCTCTCTTGCCGCCTTATTGGTAAAGGTTAAAGAGAGAATACTTTGAGGATGTAATCCCTGATGTAATAAATAAGCTATTTTGTATGTCAGCACGCGTGTTTTTCCGGAACCTGCACCTGCAATAATAAGAGATGGTCCATCATTATATTCTACAGCTTCGCGCTGCTGCTGATTCAATTCGTCTAGTAAATTATTCATATAACATAAGAGTGAGAAACAAAGATACATAAATAAAAAAACTCTTTGCTCTAATCAATCAAATATAGAGTAAAGAGTTTTGTTAACTATCTGTATGTCGTCAATAATCGAGGAATTCTACTTGTCCGTTTTCTATATGATAAATAGCTCCAATTATCTGCACTTTTCCTTCTTTATACAAATGAGCCAAAATAGGATCGGATTTTCTTAATTGATTAACACCATTTATAACATTGGCCTCAATCGATTTTTCATAATGATCTCCAGGTTGCTCCAAAACTGTCTTTTGCTCATCTTCGCTACTCATCTTCTCAATAATGGAATTGATATGATTTGCTACTTCAGCATGATCTTCGTGCTCTTCTTTATGTTCAGCATAATTAAGAAAAGCCTTCACTGCCCCACATCCATGGTGTCCCATCACGACCACCAGGTTTGTACCTAAATGCTCAACTGCATATTCTACACTACCCTCTTCATAATCACTCATTACATTTCCGGCAGTACGGATTGAAAATATATCTCCTAATCCTTGGTCGAATAAGATTTCAGGGGTTACCCTCGAATCGGAACAGCTAATAATTACTGCCTTCGGGTTCTGCCCTCCGACAAGTTCTTTTACTGTTTCCAAACTCTGATGTTCATGCAGAAGCTGGCCGGAATAAAAACGTTTATTCCCTTCTTTCAATATAGACAAGGCATCAACCTTCTCTTCTTGGGCAAAAACTAATGAAACAAATAGTAAAAACGCAGTAAATAATCCTGTTTTCTTTGAAAAATTAAAAGTTAGCATATGTATCGTTTTTTATAAAAATTGGGCAAAAGTATATAAATATCTGGTTCAAGTTTTTTTTTGACTACTTTTTTTTCACAAAAAAATTATTGTGACTTTTGGTGAAGGGTGCTGTAAGAATAATATTACTTTCGTATGATAATAATTCAAATATGTAATAACAACTCAAAAAACGATGAAGAAAATAACAGTTACACTTTTACTTATCTTGTTTGCAGGCGTACTATCTGTAAATGCACAAAGTGTTTTAGGCAAATGGAAAACATTTGACGACGCGACAGGTGATGCCAAATCGATCGTAGAAATCACCGAAAAAGACGGTAAAATATATGGCAAAGTAGTAGAGATATTGAATCCTGCCAAAAAAGATTCGAAGTGTGTTGATTGTTCAGATGCCGATAAAGACAAACCTGTTTTGGGCTTGGTAATTATTAAAGGTCTCAAAAAAGACGGCGAAGAATATAGTGGAGGCAAAATACTTGATCCAACATCGGGTAAGCTTTATAAATGTAATGTTTCGCTTGATGGAGCCGACAAGCTAAAAGTACGTGGTTATGTGGGTATATCTGCATTTGGCAGAACGCAAACATGGACAAGAGTCAAATAAAAATTCTATTCCATAGCACATCTTGTTGGTTTAATTAATGTGGTTCGATATAGGGAAAGGAGTAATAACTAATAAAATATTTAGCTAAACCTGTCATCCCGATACGCAGTGAGGGATCTGTACTACACCTCATTTCAGAATATTATAGATCCCTCACTGCGTATCGGGATGACAGGGAGAGAAAGAATTATTATGATAATGTCTTTCTTATAGATATAAAAAAACTGATACAAATAAATGCACTAAAAGAAATATCTATTAACTTTAGCCATAATACCTAATATTTTGAACGACTATGAAATATAATTTCTGCGGAAACAGCGGCTTACAGCTTCCCGATATATCATTGGGCTTGTGGCATAATTTTGGTGATGTGGACGATTTCGATGTGGCAACAGCTATGATCTGCACTGCATTTGATAACGGAATTACTCACTTTGATCTGGCAAATAACTATGGCCCTTCTCCCGGAAGTGCCGAAACTAATTTTGGCAAAATACTTGCTAAAGACCTGAAAGGGCATCGTGATGAATTAATTATATCCTCGAAAGCCGGACATCTTATGTGGGATGGACCTTATGGCGACGGCAGCTCGCGAAAATATATAATGGCGAGCCTGAACCAAAGTTTAAAACGAACAGGTTTAGAGTATTTCGATATATTCTATTCGCATCGCTATGATGAGCAAACACCCATAGAAGAAACAATGCAAACCCTCATAGACATTGTACGTCAAGGAAAAGCATTGTATGTGGGCATATCTAAATACCCACCTGCTAAAGCCGTGCAGGCTTACGAAATATTAAAATCGCAACATGTGCCATGTCTTATCTACCAAGATAAGTACAGTATGCTGGTTCGTGAACCGGAGAAAGAGCATATGACTATTAACGAGAAACATGGTGTAGGCTTTATCGCATTCTCTCCATTGGCTCAAGGTGTATTGACTAATAAATACCTGCATGGTATCCCTGAAACATCCCGTGCCCACAAAAGTCATGGCTTTTTGCAGGAGAGCGAGATAACCCCTGCTGTTATAGCTAAAGTAACGGCTCTGAATGATCTGGCTCAACAGCGTGGGCAGACTCTGGCCGAAATGTCATTAGCATGGCTACTTAATAATAAACATGTAACGTCCGTTATTGTAGGAACAAGTTCTGTTGCCCAATTGCAGGACAATTTGAAAGCGATGGATAATACCCGATTCGGAGCCGACGAATTAACTCTGATTGAAAATATACTCGCACAATAAGCAATAACAAGAAAAAAGGTAGCTCTTCACAGGGCCACCTTTTTTAATTCTCAGTGTTGTTTAATATTAAAATGCTTACATCGTCAGTATGATACTGTTCTCTTCAGCCATCCGACGTATATTGATAATGGCGTAACGCATACGACCCAACGCCGTATTAATGCTTACACCTGTTTGATCGGCTATTTCTTTAAAACTTAAGTCCTGATAATAACGCATTTCCAAAACCTCGCGTTGCGTGTCGGGGAGATGAGAAATAAGTTTTCGAACATCCGATGTTATTTGTGTTTGTATCATCTCATCTTCTATAGTACCATCACAGAGCGAAGTGTTATTAAGAAGATCGATAGGTGCATCATCATTCGAAATTGTATTCTCATTTTTCTCTTGGCGGAAATGATCTATTATAAGATTATGTGCTATACGAGATATCCAACCACGAAACTTACCGGTTTCGGTATATCGTCCTTGTTTGATAGTAACAATAGCTTTGATAAATGTTTCTTGAAAAATATCTTCTGCCAGTTCTCTTTTACGAACAGTAAAATAAATGTAGTTAAATACACTTTGTTTATGTCGCGACAGTAAAATATCGAAGGCAAGATTATTACCATTAGAATAAGTAGCAACCAACTGTTCGTCGGTCATCGCTCTTAATGTTTCCATTATCTCTAGTTTATATTTATTTATAAAGAGTAATGTTTATTCTATAGGCAAAAAATTTGGATTTGTAGTTAATAATAATCTGAGTTACAGTTACAAATAAAAAGCAAATTTATCAGACTCCCAAAGAACAAAACTTAATTTAACACTATGGGGTTATTACCGTTTGTCAATGTGAAAAAATATTACAATATTTACCCAAGTATTTAAGAAACCTAAACTATGAAAAGAATATTATCACTTTTATTATTCAGTTTTACTTGCACTGTTCTATTTAGTCAAAATTACAATGTACCAAAAGACTATAAGTTTGTTATTGCCGAAGACTATAAAACTTATGAACCCCAGATAAAAGAAACAATGGAGTGGCTATTACAAACTTCGCTAGGGCAAGATTCAAAAAAGAGACAGGAAGCAAACGCTTTCTTTATTGCATGGTTAACGGGTGAGCCCGATATAAAGGTAAACATTCACCCAAAAGTTGTAAATTTCATGGATGGAAATCCCGAATTGTTGATTCCATTTATGATTGGTTGGTCAAAGTATGCATTAGATAACAATTATTCTAAAGATAATATAGCAGGCAATATGGCTGGAATAGAAGCTACAGTTGCTTTTTATCGTAAAAACAGAGGTTATCTGAAACAGGATAAGAATATAGAAAAATATGAAAAACTAATAGAGAAAGGTAATCTCGAAAAAGAGATAAAGAAAAATATGAAATAGATATACGAAAGACTTATTTCATTAAGATAATAATAACCGATCCGGCAACCATTATAATGGCACCTATAAGCTTCTTACGGATATTCGTTTCTTTAAATATCTTATACCCAAAGAAAATACTAACGATTACCGACAGTTGGAATAGAGATAGTGCATATCCGACAGGCATGTGATCAAAAACATAATTTGTAGTAAACTGCATAATACCAACACAAATCACCAAATATAAGAACTTGTGTAAACTAAATTTATCGACTTTATGAATCTCTGTTCTTACCTCTATCTTAAATAGGGAAAGGATAACGAATGAAAATAAAGCGCCTATCCAACACCAACTCACAAACGAAATCTCGATAGAAGACAACAATATTGTTTTTTTTATAAAAATGGCCTCGATAGCCGAAAATACCATTGCACCTATTCTATACTGAATCTCTTTCTGCTTTAATAATCTCCACGAGAATCGTTCTTCGGTGGTATCTAAAACAAAGTAGCTTCCTCCTATTATTAAGATAATACCCAAGATTCCCCAAACACTTGGAATTTCACCTAACAGAATAATACCGAATATAATGCTGATAACAGACTTATAAGAATTAATAGGCCCCAATACTGAAAGATCACCTTTCTCAAAAGCCTTTATGAGTAATGCATTACCCAATGCTCCCATAATTCCACCAAGAAAAGCATAAAACCAGAATTCAGCGGCTAAAAGACTTATATTTATAAAAGGAATATAAAGTAGGGAGGCTATGCCTAGTAAGAGATAAGTTCCGAAATTGATAAAAAGAGGATTGATCGTTTTCTTAGTCAATTGTTTCTGAAACACATTACCCATCGGGTTAGACAGTACACGAAGAAGTATTGCAACAATTACTAAGACACTCATACTGAAATTAATGATTTTAATAGTGACGGTTAAGCAAATTTACGAATATTTAAAATTGATAGCCCTACATCTGCTGAAAATAAATATATTTGCAATCGTATAACACTAAAACTATAATTATGAAAAAAATTGCTTTTATTTCACTATTCAGCCTTATCTGTATGGTAAGCTGCAACCCTAAAACAGAAAAAATGACTGAAACCTCGACCGTAGAAGAAACTAAATATCAACCGACAGGTAACGAGCTGCGAATAGTAGCGACTATGACCGTGGCGCCTGAATACAGAACAGAGCTGATGCCTATCTTTGATAAAATGATAAAAGCCAGCAGAGCCGAAGAAGGATGTATTTTCTATGATCTGCATGAAGATATTAACGATAGTACCAAACTGATCTTTTTAGAAGAATGGAAATCGCAGGATGCTATAAATATTCATAACAATTCTGCTCACATGAAAGAATATAAGGAAGCTACAGCGGGCAAAACCGTAGGTACCGGTGTAACATTATATAAGCAGATTCTGAAATAAGTATGGAGGAATCGGAACTACTCTTAGTAATAATCTTAATCGTAGCCTTCCCTATTGCTTTAATCGCAGGGATAGTCTTTGGGATTTATTATATAAAGAAGCGTAAAAGAAAAAAATTGTTGGCGAATCTACCGTCAAATGTTAGCTTTACGGCTTCAATTAGAATTAACTCAAAAGAAGCGCAACATACAACTTTTAAGCTTATGGCTTACGAGAGTAGTGGGATACTCTACATAGTTAATGATAAAGCATACATTAGAGGCTATAAAAGAGGAGATTTGGAATTCAACCTCCGAACAACACATCTAAGATGGCTAGGTATGGAGTTCAGTAATGGCATTCTACAATGGTTTAGTATAATCGATATAAATAACAATGAGTATTTCATTAATATCGATACAGGCTTACTTGCTTTCGAAATTGGAAACAAAATGACGACCAACGAGTTATACACACGTCTGATAAACGAACAGGTACATGTAAATCTGAGCCCACCTCCTTCCCCGTTATAAATATGAGAATAAGGGAATTACAATTACATGAAACAGCATTTCTTGAAGAAATGCTGTTTCATGCTTTATTTGTACCTGAGGGAGCCAAGCCATTTCCCCCTTCAATAATATACGAACCTGATATACACAAATATATAAAAGACTGGGGTAAAACTGAAAACGATATCGCATTTGTAGCTGAACAAAACAACAAGCTAATCGGTGTAATCTGGGGGCGATTGTTTAAAGAATCGGATATGAACTATGGATTTATAGACGAAGCTATTCCCGAAATAGGTATGGCAGTATTAGCTCCGTATAGAAATAAAGGAATAGGAACCCGATTGATAGAAACAATAATACGATGCTATCAAAATAGAGGGATCAAAGCTCTATCGCTAAGTGTGTCTAAACAGAATGAAGCGAGAAAATTATATGAGCGAGCCGGTTTTAGAGTCGCAAGCGAAAACAAGAGCAATTTTGTAATGATAAAAGATATAGGATAATCACATTCTATATCTTTCTTTTTCTGCTTAAAGCGGTCTTAAACACAAATAAAATCTATACTTTTGTAATCTCAAAACATTTAAATTATAAGGTTATGGCTGAATTGAAAATCGTGGCAACTATTGTAGTTAAAGAAGCACATAAAGTCGAACTAACAAAGGTATTTCATGCGGTAGTAGACGGAACCCGAAAAGAATCGGGCAATATATCATACGACCTGCATGTAGATGTTAACAACCCTCTTAAGTTTACGTTACTGGAAGTATGGAAAGACCAACAAGCCATAGATTTGCATAACGCCAGCGATCATTTCGCTGCATTTAAAAGAGGTATTGCAGGCAAGATCGAGAGCCTGGCAGTAGATATAATCAAACAAGTTTATTAAGAAATCAGAATAAGATAAATCAGAATATGTACAGAAATCATACTTGCGGAGAGTTGACTATTGCAGATGTTAATAAAGAAGTAACATTGGCAGGATGGGTGCAAAAAGCACGGAAATTAGGTGGCGGAATGACTTTTGTCGATTTACGCGACCGTTATGGCATCACTCAATTAGCTTTCAGTAAAGACGTAAACGCCGATTTGTACGAGCAATCGAACAAACTGGGACGTGAATATGTATTGCAGATAACTGGAACGGTACAAGAGCGTTCTAGCAAGAATCTGAATATCCCAACCGGAGAAATAGAGATAATTGTCAATGAACTTGTCATCCTAAATACATCGGATACCCCTCCTTTCACTATCGAAGATGAAACGGATGGTGGTGACGATACCCGCATGAAATATCGTTATCTGGATCTTCGCCGTAATCCGGTACGCAAGAATCTAGAACTTCGTCATAGAATTGCATTCGAAACACGTCGTTTCCTCGATGAACGCCAGTTCTTAGAAGTAGAAACTCCTGTTCTTATTGGTTCTACTCCCGAAGGTGCGCGCGACTTCGTTGTTCCGTCACGTATGAATCAGGGAGAATTTTACGCTCTGCCACAATCGCCTCAGCTATTTAAACAATTGTTGATGGTCTCGGGATTTGACCGCTATTTTCAAATAGTAAAATGTTTTCGTGACGAAGACCTTCGTGCCGATCGTCAACCCGAATTTACTCAAATAGACTGTGAAATGTCTTTTGTAAATCAAGAAGATGTATTAAATATATTTGAAGGTTTAACAAAACATCTTTTCAAAGTTGTAAAAGATATCGATCTGGCTGATTTTCCTCGTATGGACTATGCCCATGCTATGAAATACTATGGTTCGGATAAACCCGATACCCGTTTTGGTATGGAGTTTGTCGAAATAAAAGACCTTACCACAGGTAAGGATTTTGTTGTATTCGATTCGGTAGAATATGTAGGTGCGATCTGTGCTAAAGGCGCTGCATCATATACCCGTAAGCAATTAGATGCTTTAACAGATTACGTAAAACGCCCTCAGATCGGGGCAAAAGGTCTTGTATATGTTCGTTACGAAGCAGATGGTTCATTAAAATCTTCAGTAGACAAATTCTATGATCAAGAAGATTTGAAGAAATGGGCAGAACGTTGTCAGGCAGAACCGGGTGACCTTATCTTAATCATCTGTGGCGAAACAGAAAAAGCTCAAAAACAACTTTGCGAACTACGCTTAGAAGTTGGAGAACAACTGGGCTTACGCGATAAAAATAAATTCAGTTGTCTATGGGTAGTAGACTTCCCTCTACTTGAAAAAGACGAGGAACTTGGACGTTATTTCGCCAAACATCATCCTTTCACCAGTCCGAAAGAAGAAGATTTCAGTTTACTGGATTCTAATCCGGGTGCTGTTCGTGCAAACGCTTACGATATGGTAATCAATGGTGTCGAAGTTGGTGGTGGTTCGGTACGTATTCATAGCAGTCAACTGCAAAAGAAGATATTCGAAGTTTTAGGCTTTACCGAAGAAAAGGCACAGGCTCAATTTGGATTCTTAATGAATGCGTTTAAATATGGAGCTCCTCCTCACGCAGGATTAGCTTTCGGTCTAGACCGCTTGGTATCTTTATTTGCAGGTTTGGATTCGATCCGTGACTGTATTGCCTTCCCTAAAAATAATTCGGGACGTGATATGATGATCGACGCTCCGTCAACTATCGAGCAAGAACAATTGGATGAATTAGGATTGAAAATAGATATAAAGATAAAAGAATAAAAGATAGCAAGTGAATATGAGTAAAGAAGTTCTTTATAGAGAACAGCTTATCAAATAATAGTAAAAACGACCAACTAAGTTGGTCGTTTCTCTTTTATGCATTATTCCATTATTAATAGCTCTGGTCTGTATTCAAAGTGCATTGTATCGTAATGATACCATTTTCCACCCCATATAAAACCATGTTTTTCAAATATATCGACAATCAATTGGGGTATTTTATTCTTATAGTTCAAATCTACATCTTCAGAAGTACAACGGCAATCCCACTGCCAATAGTTAGAATATTTGACACTTATATCAATAGCCGTACCAAAGCTATGAGAACTCAACCGATCGGTACCTCTTATTTTTCTCCAGTTAAATGTGCCCGAACTAGTCAGATAATCCTTCAATTCGGGATGTTGGTCTAACTCATCCGATATTTTTTGTAATTGTTTATCAACCCCATTCACTTTTGTAACCCGTAACTTTTGATTAACAAGCATAGGACACCAGATAATCGTCGTCAGATTCTTTTGAACCTCTTCGGATGTCGATCCGTACATTATCTTCAATAATTTATCGCTGCGGATTCGTCCGGGATCATAGTTCTTTGGAATATCTTTTACTAAACCTCTTTTATATTCATAAGCGAATATATCACCAAGATTAGTACTATTAAGCAAATCGGTATGATTGGCACTTGTGCCTTTTGTGTATGCTATCTTGGTGCCATTATATAAAATAATAGATGTACCATCATAACCCACAATTGTCTCGGGGTAAGCCATCAATAGCCTCTTTACTTCTACTGGATATTGAGATATATCCTGAGCTATGGCAATAGATACCATAAGATAGACAGCAAAGAAAAAAGATATTCTAAATTTCATCTTGCAAAAGAAAGATATTAAGCGGGTATATACAAACATATAAGATTTATTTTCATAAGTATCTATTATCAGTATTTAATATCTTTTTAGATAATATATGTCGCAAATATCTGTTAATATAGCGTACTTTTGTTGCACAAGATAAATAGAACAATGAAAAAATATTTAGCTATACTCATTTTTACTTTTTGCGTAACATCGCTTAGCGCACAGACTTACGAAGAATATGTAAACCGTGCTATGGATTATACAGAACAAGGTGAATATGCAGCTGCCGAACAGGCTTTTTTAGCCGCTTTGCGCAAAGAGCCGGGCAATGCAGGCAATACAATGTTGATGGTTAATCTGGGAACAGTGCAACGACATTTAGGAAAATTTGATGAAGCACTCTTTTCCTACAACGTAGCGATAGATAAATATACCGATATAGCATTCTTGCGTCATAACAGAGCCGCCCTTTATTGTGAAATGGATCGCTTCGATGATGCAATGAAAGATTATAATGCCATCCTACTTTCAAATCCCGATGATATAGAGGCACTTTATCGCAGAGCGTTATTACAGATGAATAAAAAAAATATTTTTGCTGCTGAAGAAGATTTTGAAAAAATAATAGCTATTTCTCCCGAAAACATTCTGGCAAAATCGGGGCTGGCAATGCTCACAAAACGAAAAGGGGAATGGAAAGAAGCGGAAGAAATGTATACTGACTTGATATATAAAAACAAAACTAATGCTGACTTCTATTTCAATCGTGCCGAATGTTATCTGCACCTTAATAAATTAGCACGTACACAAGAAGACTTAACCAAAGCTGCCGAATTAGGATATGAAAACTCATCTATATATATCTTACGGGGACAACTAAGATTAGCTCAATACGACAAGTTTCAAGCGAAAGAAGATTTTCTGAAAGCTAAAGAGATGGGCGCCGATGAAAAAGTAATTGAAGACTTTCTTCGTCTATGTAAATAATAATAAAATTCAGCCGTTTCTGTCAAGCACTTCTTTTTCCAGATCAAGGAGCCTCTTTTTACGCCATAAACCTCCTGCATAACCTGTTAATGATCCATCAGACCCAATAACACGATGGCAAGGTATGATGATTGCAATCTTATTCATTCCATTGGCATTTGCGACAGCCCTTACAGCTAAAGGTTTGTTTAAAACTTCTGCTTGTTCTTTGTAAGATCGCGTTTTACCATAAGGAATACTGATGAGTTGATCCCATACAGTTTTCTGAAAATCAGTACCAACTATATCAAGTGGAATATCAAATTCGGTTAGTTTCCCTTCAAAATAAGCATCTATCTGATTTTTAAGCAAATCAAAATAAACATTATAACCTTGTATGATAGTTGCATTACGCACTTTAGCCAATTGCTTAAGTTCGGTTTCGAGCATTCGTCTATCCGAAAATTCCAGTAAACAAATACCTTTGTCTGTAGCGCAGGCAACCATTGTACCCAAGATTGTTTCGAAACGCGTAAAATCGATTATCTGCTGATTATGACTTTGTTTTGGCGACACTCCGAAAACTTTCTTAAATGAATCGTTAAATCCACTCAGAGATTCATATCCCGAATCGAAGGCTGTATCTGTAACCGAAATCCCCGATTGTATTTGCTTAAAAGCAGTATTGATCCTATACATCCGCTGATAGCTATGAAATGTGATTCCATGATTTTTTTGAAACCAGCGCCGTATCTTACTCGGCTCTATATCCATCTGCCTCAAATCGTAATCTTTCAATTTTAGAGACGGATCAGATTCTATTTTCTTTATAACTTGTTTTATGTAGTCGGGTGTATCGTTCGGTTTTTCGATAGGCCTGCATATTTTACACGCTCTGTATCCTTTCAATATCGCCTCTTTCGTATTATTGAAGAACTCTACATTCTCCTGCTTAGGCTTACGGGCTGTACAAGTCGGACGGCAGAATATTCCTGTAGTTTTTACGCCTACAATAAATGTTCCCTCAAAAGATTTATCTTTATCGAGTAATGCCTTATAAAATATATCTTCTTTTTTCATTTGCTTTTTTTACAAAGATATTAGTTAGATAAGCCTTATTGCAACCGAAAAATTGACACGTATTTTTTTCTAATTAAAATAACGTGAGTTCGATATAATATCATATAGCTAGTAGTTATGAGCTGGTATTTGTCTCTCGTCTACTCTGTCATCCCGATACGCAGTGAGGGATCTATTCTCCTATAACAAAGAATAGTCAAGATCCCTCACTGCGTATCGGGATGACAAATTCGAATGAAGATTTTACATCGAACTCACGTTAAAACAATAAGTTTCAGAATAATACTATTTCAACGTATTGATAATATTATTCTTGGTAGGAAACATTAGCAAAAGTTTCTTTTTTATCTCTTGTTTCTCTTCGGTTGTAGCTTGTGAACAGATTCTCACCAGTTCCTCCATTTTTGTTTCAGCAAAAAGAGTCAACAGAAGAGACGATGGTCGGGCTTCGTATACCTTTTGCAGATCAGCTATAGATTCAATTACACGTATTCTTGCACGTGCCGGATTGGTCGACATTTCATCCAAACCAAGGCGATGATAATTATACCACATTGTATGAAATGACTTCGAACTTTCGTCCGTAAGTGCCACCGCCAGATCATACCGATTACCTTTACCCGAAAAGGGCTCCCAGCCTTTAGTGTTAAGCGTTTGAGCTTTATTTGCTATATCCAAAGCTTTATCGAAATAAGGTCGTCCCCCATTCAGAGAAAATGAATCGAAATCCAACCCAATAATGATATACGAATAGAAAGCAATGGTTGCAACCAGATTACTCGTTACATTATAATTATTAAAGTCGACCGATTGTCCCATCAAGTAGCTAAATTCAAACTGAGTATCCCTATAATTTAGAATAGGAGTCACATAAGTAGAATTATAAACCGGACGACGAGTAGTAATCTGTATGTCGGCTATAAAACTATTTTCAGTAGGCATTTCATTAACAGTAATACCAACAATGGCATCTATCCGCTCGGTTCTTGAGAATGTGGCATCTGTCCATTTTTGTTCGTTCAATAGCTGATTAACAGCATTCTCGAGCGAGGTGATTAACTCCCTGTTCGGCGACTGTACTTTTTGTGAATTTAAAGTCAGTTTTGCATTAAGCTCCTGCGCTTGCATTATAGCAACAGAACTTATGAGAAATAGTATAATAGATATATATCGCTTCATTTTATTCCAAATTATAAGTTACACTCAATACCTTAAATTCAGTACGGCGATTTATCTGATCTGCCATCTCCTGCTGCTCAGGTGTTAACTGCAATACAAATTCTTCGTTCAGGACTTCACCCTCATTTAAGAAATCATATTTTTTAATAACATTCTTTGTTACAATCTTAGGTTCTCTCTTTCCTTTACCAACGGCAGTCAAACGATCTTTTGCTATTCCCGCATTTATAAGGTAATTCACTACCGATTCGGCGCGTCGCTGCGATAAGCGGTTATTATACTCATCACTCCCTTTTCGGTCGGTATGAGCCGATAGCTCAATAGTAACATGAGGATTGAGATTAAGTAATTCAATCAAGCCGTCTAATTCTTCTTTCGACTCGGGACGTAAGGTCGCCTTGTCGAAGTCATAAAATATATTTTCTAGTACTACAGGTTTATTGATGGGTGTCAATACAAAATCAACGAGATAAGTGGTATCTTTCTCCATATCCAATGTTCTGAGTGATTGTCTGGTATTCAGATAGCCCTCGCCACTTCCCAGAAAAACATAATCGACACCACGATTCACATCAAGTTTATATGTTCCATTGGTTTTTCCCTGAAATCGCTTATTTGTACCATCACGCCCCACCACACGAATGGTAGCATTAGATATAAATTCATCATCTGTATCTACAATATACCCCTCTGCAATAGTAGTTACTATCGGATATATGAATGAATATAAGTGATCGAAGCCTTTGGCATCTCCTCTGTTAGAACTAAAGAAACCACTTTCGACATCTCCCTCGAAGGTAATTCCAAAATCGTCCGCTTGCGAGTTTATGGGAAACTTCATATTTTCGATAGACCACTGCTTTATTTTCCCATTATATACAGCCTTATAAATATCTAGCCCTCCCATGCCAACATGTCCGTCGGATGAAAAATAAAGTGTAGAGTCGTTTCGCATATATGGAAACATCTCATCGCCTGCCGTATTAATATCAGCACCGAGATTTTCTATGTATTCTACTAAATCACCAACCATTCGGGCTCTCCATATATCTTTTCCTCCGTATCCACCAGACATATCAGACACAAAGTAGAGAAAGTCACCGGACGGCGATATGGCAGGATGAGCGTAAACGCTTGTTGTATCTCTTCGGTTAATTTCGATTTTTGTACCGACTCCCCATGCTCCTCCTGAGCGATAAGTGGCATATATAGAAACAACAGCAGCTCCTGTCGAATCGGGTGGGCAACTGGTATAATACATGACTGTCCCCGATGGTAGGAAAGATACCCCACCCTCGTCACCTGCTGTATTGATAGGAGAATCTACATGTTCGGGCTTCATCCACTTACCACTTTCGTCTTTACGGGCCATGAAGATATCGTTTAGCTTCGCCCCTGTTATACCACTGATTGTATCGCCTGTTGTCCCTTCACGGTTAGAGGCAAAAAAAACCTGATCATAATCGGGAGGAAGTAACATCGGAGCAAACTCCCCCTTTCGGGAGTTCAATATCTCTTCGTTTTTCACGACATAATATGTCGGATTAGCTTTCCAATTAGGGGCTATTTTAGTTCCCTCCAACCCATTTTGTCCGAATTGATTATCCGGAAAAAGCTTTAAAAATTCTTCGTATTGCTTGCCCGATTGCAAATAACTACCCACTTTTTGAAGTGAGCGACCATATTGCAGCGAAAGCGTACTATCTACATGTCTATAACGTACAGCATTGGCATAAGCCGGGTTAGCCCGTAAAGGATTATTATAAAGGCGATAACATTCTGCCATTTTAAAAGCAACCTCTCCGCGCAATTCACGCTTCTTGGCTGGTGTCTGCCTATAAATCTTACGATACATTTCAGCAGCAGTAAAATATTCACCTTGAGCAAACTTCTCGTCTGCATCACTCATTTTGAGCTGCTTACATGACATTACTAAGATAGTTAGCAATACGATTCCCGATATATAATAAATGTATCTTTTCAAGATAGAGTCTCTTTTCTTATTTAATGGATGCACAAATATAACTTTTTTCTGTTTAGAATATTGCCTGTCAATAATATAAATATCAGCAGATATCAGTATATTTGGGGCATGATCAAACAAATCCTACTTGTTGGAGCAGGCGGTGCTGTAGGGAGTATTATGCGCTTTCTGACATCGGAGGTTACAACTAGATATTGTAGCTTAACTTTTCCGTTGGCTACATTTATAATCAATATACTCGGATGTCTTGGCATAGGTCTGCTTGTCAATCTCATCCCCTCCGGCAACAACCTTCGTTTCTTACTGATAATAGGTTTTTGCGGTGGATTTACGACATTCTCAACCTTTGCACGCGAAACTTTTGACCTGATAGAACTCAACCAAATGCCTCTTGCTTTTGTTTATACTATGTCTAGTTGTATTCTTGGCGTATGTGCAGTATGGCTGGGTATGTATATTACAAAATAATAAGGAATTCACACATTCTTTGATTTAAGAAAATTAAACATTTCCTTTTATGGAATGCGGATACCAACGGTATCTATCAATATAAAAAATACAATATTTTATGAAAAAGCAATTACTTATTGGTGTACTTTTAATATTAAGTATTACTATGATAGCTCAAAATTCAAACAAAAGATATAACGCCGAGTGGAAGCAAGTCGAAAAATATGAAAAAGAAAAACTACCTCAATCGGCTTTAGGTGTTGTAGATAAGATTTTAAAGAAAGCAATTGCTGATAAAAACAACCAGCAGGTTGTGAAAAGCCTTATTTATAAAGACAGATTTGAAAAGGCTATTAATACTGATGACAAAAGCAATCTGATTTATGACCTGGAGAATCTAATCTCACAAACAAATAATATTCAAGAGAAAGCTCTTTTACATTCTATGCTTGGAACGCTATATCACGAATATTACTCAAGTAACAGGTGGCGCATAGATGAGCGTACACAATTAGAAGATCTCATACCTACTGACATACAAGAATGGAGCACTAATATATTTATTGACAAAATCAGAGAGAATCTAAATCTGTCAATACAAGATAAAGAAACATTAAAAGCGCACAAAACCAGTGAGTTTAATATTTTGATAATACCCGGGGAGGACTCGCCTCAATACTACCCTACCCTATACGACTTTTTGATGCTTCGTGCTATCCAATTGTCCGAAACAGTGGCAAATATGCGTAGCCAAACAAAAGATCTCACTACTGCAACAGGACTTACACTCGATCAGCTAGCTCTCCCTGCAGATCAGTACATAAATCTAGAGATAAAAGATAGTGAACATGAGATGAGCTTACCTTTCACATACTATCAGCAGTATTTGAAAGACCTGCTTAATAGAAATATGACTTCGACTATAATAATCACAGAGTTAGGGAAGATACAGTTTATCGGAAATATTGCGCGAAATTATTCAACTAGCGGGAAAGAACTTGAAGCATATATAGACCTGCAAAAAAGATATGACAACAATGAAACATCAGTCGAAGTTATAGATGCAATTATTGGTGAGATTTTAAACACTACTTCCGATTCGAATGAACGTAACGAAAAAGTGTATTATTGGTGCACTAAAGGAATAAATCAATATCCAAACTACAGCAAAATAAATATACTCAAGAGCAGACTTCTTACATTGGAAGAGCCAAGTATTAGCATCAGTAATGAAAACAATCCGGCTTACCCCAATACGCCAATTAGTATAAATATTTATCACAAAAATATACAAGCCTTAAAGAGGAATGTCACTTTCAATCTTTACAAAATAGAAAAGAATCAATATTATAAGGTAAACCAGTATTCACCCGAACTTATTTCTGAAAAAACATATATAGTAGACACTGTAAAACTAAACATAGGAGAATTACAACCCGGCTCTTATGAACTCGTATATATCTCGAATGAATCTGACGATGAGGATGAAGAAGCAAGTACATCATTAACCCACGGTAGTCGCATATCATTTATTGTATCAAGTCTCACAACTTATAATAGAAACAGTGCTGAAAATGAATACGAAATATATGTTCTCGACCGTATTACCGGAAAACCGGTTTCGGGAGCTTCTGTAATTGTCTATCAGGAATACAGGGATACAAATGACAAATGGAAGAAAGTAAACACACAGATTGAAACAAACGATCTTGGCCTCGCAGTTTTCAAAGACACATTAGAAAGGAAAAATAATAATTATAGTTGGAATGTTGGAGAGTATAAAGTAAAGCTTGATTCTGATACATGTTTGCAAAAAGCCAACCTATCCCGAGGTGCATATAGTTATAGACAAAGTAACTCGACTCCAAATTCTACAATCAGTATATTTACAGACAGAAGTATATATAGACCGGGGCAAACCGTTTATTTTAAAGCGATAACACTTAATCGTAATGGTAAACCGATCGAACGAAATCGCTCTGCGGTGAAACTTTACAATACAAATGGAGATATAGTAACCGAAAAAGATCTTATTAGCAATGAATTCGGTTCTATATCGGGAGAGTTTATCCTTCCTCCGTCAGGACTACTTGGTATATATTATATTGAAGTGGATGGAGAAGCCCAATCTTATTTCAACGTAGAAGAATATAAACGCCCCACTTTCGATATTACATTCGATAAGGTGAAAGATACCTATTCATTCGGTGAGGAAATAAAATTGAAAGGCTATGCCAAAACCTTTTCAGGAATAAGCCTACAAGATACCGATGTGGAATACACCATTAAGAGGCGGGAATCTAATTTCTGGTTTCGTCCCAGAATGAGTGCAGGCAGCCATTTCGGGGATGGTAAAGTAATAACTAACGAGGATGGGTCTTTCGATATATCTTTCGTTCCAAAAGCCGCTGATTCTAACAATGGCATTTTACGAAACAATATTTACATTTTCGACATTACAGCATCTGTAACAGATATCAATGGCGAAACTCAATCCAGCACATACTCTGTCACCGTAGGCGATGTATCGATGGCCATCAAAATAGATATCCCTACCCAGATAGAGAAATCTGACAGTACCAAAATAACTATTAACACCCTAAATCTGGAGGGTGAAGAGATACAAACAAAGGGCACTTACACTCTTTATACCGTAAATGATAATGGTTCAGTAGAAAAGACGGTATTAGATGGCTCTTTTGAAACAGGTACACAAGAAGATTTTAAAACGAGACTAAAAGAACTTGCTTCAGGTAAATATCAACTGCAAGTTAAGGCTATCGATAATAAAGGTAAAGAGGTTAATGAAAAAGCCGATTTTGTACTTTACTCATACGAAGACAAGAAACCTCCCATAAAAACAAATGCATGGGTTGTTGAAAAAAACATTATTTTCGACAAAGATACTCCTGCCGAAGTTATTTTCGGAGCTAGCGGCAACGATGTATATATACTTTATCAATTATATAACAACTCGAAATTATTCGAGCGTAGGTTCATTAATCTTAGTGATACTAATCAATCTTTCGAGGTTCCGTATAAAGATGAATACGGCGATAATGTTTATATGTCATTTACTTCAATAAAAGATGGTAAGTTCGAGAATAACGACATATTACTTTCCAAGAAAGAGGAGAAGATAGATAATAATCTCACAATAAAGCTAGATGTATTCAGAGATAAACTTCTTCCGGGCAGCAAAGAAACATGGACTATTAGTGTCGCAAATAGTAATTCTGAACCCGCAATAGCAGAACTATTGGCTTCGATGTATGATATTTCGCTCGATAAAATTACTCAGCCGAATGTCTGGTATCTAAACCGTCCGTCAATCCAGAAAGAGGTTATATATCCGATTAATTTCAATATTCTTGACACTAATTCATGGCGTTTTAGCCCAACAAAAATAAGATTACGTGGTTATAATCAGCCCCAAATAGATTGGGTATATAATCTGATATCCGGTAATACATTTGATAAGCTAAATTGGTTTATACCACTGAGCGATGATAAACATAGTGTTGATATAGCAAAGTTGAAGAGTCATAAAGTAGCAGTCGAAAGTACCATGTATCGCAGTAAAGCTGTCGGCGGAGAGGTTCAAGACGCCTTAATGCCTGAAAAGATGCCAAGCGAAACACCTCAGATCAGAAAAAATTTTAACGAAACAGCTTTTTTCTACCCCCAACTACTAACTAATAAAAAAGGTGAAACTCTTATTTCATTCACCGTCCCTGATAGTAATACTTCATGGCGATTCAGAATTCTTGCTCATGACAAGGGCGGCAGATCCGGAGATGTAGAAAAAACCGTAGTGACACAGAAGAAGCTAATGATAACACCTAATATGCCACGCTTTATACGCCAGGGAGATAAGACTACTATATCCACTAAAATATCTAATTTGTCAGAAACAGGAATTAAAGGAAAGGTAGGTATTGAGTTTTTCAACCCAATTACAGATAAGGTCATTTATCTGAAGATTGCGAATCAGAACCAAGCATTTTCCATCGAAAAGGATGCATCGACCTCAGCTAGCTGGACATTCGATGTACCGACTAATCTTGAATTCATCGGTTGCCGCATTGTGGCACAAAGTAAAACATTCAGTGATGGAGAACAACACGCATTAGTTGTATTACCAAACAGTATGCTAGTTACCGAGAGTATGCCTTTCGATGTAACAGAAAAAGGTGTTAACACCTTTGTTTTCGATAAATTGAGGGATAATAAATCTGAATCGTTAAGTAACTACAGGTTGACATTGGAGTATGCCAGTAATCCTGCATGGTATGCCATACAATCATTGCCGACTATGACCAATCCATCGACTGAGAACGCGGTAAGCTGGTTTGCCAGTTACTATTCAAACTCGTTAGGAGCGTCTATTGCCAGACAATACCCTAAGGTTCCGGCTATTATAGAAGCCTGGAAAATGCAAAATGAGAGTACAGAAACCCTTGTTTCGAAATTACTGAAGAATGAAGAACTCAAAAACGTTCTGTTAGAAGAAACGCCATGGGTGATGGATGCTAAAAACGAAACAGAACAAATGCAACGCTTATCGCTATTATTCGACTGGAATAATACAGAACAGTTAACAAACAGTTCAACCAATAAATTAGTTGAACTGCAAACCAGCGAAGGTGGCTGGAGTTGGTATAAAGGTATGGGAACCAGCAGAAGTGTTACACAATATATTTTATATGGTTATTCTCAATTGCAGTTAGTAGGCCAGGTAGAATATCCATCACAAATAAAAGAAATGCAGATGAGCGCCCTTAAGTATCTGGACACTCAAATAAGCAACGATTTCAAAAATTTGAAAACAAATAATAAAGATTGGGAGAAAATAACAAAAATATCGACCAGCCAGCTCGAATACTTATTTGTACGCTCATATTACCGCGATATTCCTATCGACAAAGATGCCCGTGATGCTGAAAGATTTTATACATCTATTGCCAGTAAGAACTGGACAAACCTGGACCTATATGAATCGTCGATATTAGCTGTACTACTCAAACAAAATGGAGATAAAGATTTAGCAACAAAAATTGCGAAATCGATTAAAGAATATTCAAAAATCGATAGTAAATTAGGTATGTACTGGCCAAACAACAGGAATCAAGTATTTTTGTCGATGTCTGCTGTCAGCACACATACATTTCTTATGAATGCACTGAAAGAAAACGGAGCGAGTGATAAAGATATGGATCTGATGAAAAAATGGCTGATTAAGCAAAAGCAAACTCAGGAATGGGAATCGACTCATGCCACTATCGACGCCATCAATGCACTCTTAAGCACAGGAAGCAATTGGTTTACAGCAGAAGAAACGCCTATCAGCATCACTGTAGGTGGAACTAAAATTGATGTTGATAATAAAGAATTAGGTACAGGTTATATAAAAACGACATGGAATAAATCCGAAATAACAAGTGACTTGAGCAAAGTAGAAGTAATAAACGAAAATAGCCATCCATCGTATGGAGCTCTATACTGGCAATATTTCGAAGATATGAATAAAATTACATCGCAAGGGGGAGATCTGAATATTGAGAAACAGTTATTTAAAGAAGTAGTAAGCACTACCGGAAAATCGTTGCAACAAATAACCGATGGCAATCCATTGAATGTTGGTGACAAAGTAATAATTCGTCTGACTGTTAGAGCTAATAATGATATGGAGTTTGTACAATTGAAAGATATGCGCGCATCCTGTTTCGAACCATTGCAAGCACTATCGGGCACAAGATGGCAAAATAGTTTACTATATTACCAGACAACGAAAGATGCATCGACAATCTTCTATTTCGACAATCTACCTAAAGGAACTTATGTACTTGAATATCCTGTATATGTGAATAGAACGGGCGAATATACAAATGGAATCACTACGATTCAATGCCTTTATGCTCCCGAGTTTACTTCGCATACAGCAGGGAATAAAATAATTGTAAAAGATAAATAATGAGAAAACTAACACTACTTACACTACTAACTATTACGTGCTTATCATTTGTTCGATGTAATTCGGATGTAAAATCTGTATTTTCATCAGAGGATGCAAAAAAAGAAGAAATGGAAAAAGAGCGAAAAGTGGCTTTTGACAGATTAAAGATAAAGGCAGATTCAGCAAAGGCTTTTAGCAAAGAAAAGGGATTTAGCACAGACTACTGTGTTTTAATCGATTTCAGTATTCATTCGGGTAAAAACCGCTTCTTTGTGTGGGACTATAAGAATGATACCATTAAGTACAGTAGTTTGTGCTGTCACGGTTATGGCAAAAAAAGCACTCAATCAAAGCCTGTTTTCAGTAACACTGAAGGCAGTTATTGTTCGTCGTTAGGTCGCTACAAATTAGGTGCTCGTGCTTATAGCCAATGGGGGATCAACGTGCATTACAAGATGCACGGACTTGATAAGACAAACGATAATGCCTTTCAACGAATAGTTGTACTTCATTCTTTTGACAGGGTACCTAATGAAGAAATTTATCCATCACATTTACCATTAGGGTATAGCCAAGGATGTCCTGTTATATCGGATGAGGTTATGCGAAAAATGGATGCACTACTTAAAGAGACCAAGAAACCAGTCTTGATGTGGATATATACTTGATCATTTTAAAAAACAATCAGAATATATAAATCATACCTATAATGTCAAATTTTGTAAATTCCTTAACGAGTTTCATATTTATTAGTACATTTGTGTGTTAATTTATTCACAAATAAGGGATATACATTAATTAATTGAGTAACACATTCGAAATTTAGATATATGAAAAAAATTAGTTTTATTTTATTGGCTTTAATTCTTTCTACTGGCTTTATTGCTGCACAAAATGGAAAGAAAGCTCCTAAAGCTACATTTACAAACGAGGTGCATGATTTCGGCAAGGTCGAAGAAAGTGTAGGAACTGTAAGTTGCGAATTTGTATTTAAAAATAACGGTGATGCCCCTCTTGTGATTCAACGAGTGCAAACAACTTGCGGATGTACAACACCTGATTATACTAAGGAGCCTATTTTACCGGGTAAAGAAGGTAAAATAAAAGTTACATTCTCTACTACAGGACGTCCCGGCGTTTTTGATAAGAAAGTAACGATATTTTCGAACGTTCCTGACGAAGTTTACGTATTGACTATCAAAGGAGAAGTTATTCGTAAAAGATAAGAGAATAAGTATTGCATAATATAATAAAAAAGGTTGCCATTTTTCATGGCAACCTTTTTTATTATATTTCAATTTCTTCGTAGGAGTGAATCACATGTAGTAGTTGAGAATATCACGGATATATGCCATGTTTCTATAGTAGTTTGAAGTATATATACTCAACTAAAATCTGTAAAAAGATTGTGAGTACCAATTTATTAAAACCAATTCTTAGTTCATTATATATCAGAATGGATAACCGACAGCAATGTGCCAAGCCACATTCTTCTTGAATTTATAAGGTTCCGATATAGGCCATCTTCTCGTATTTGGATTATCAGACGGATCGTAAGCTTTCCAGCCAGCATCAAGGCGAATCAGTACAAAATCAAAATTGAGACGAATCCCCAGTCCCCAAGCCGCAGCTATTTCTTTATAGAAAGTGTTAATTTGAAACTGTCCCTGTTCCTGACCTTCATATCCCTTTACAGTCCATATATTTCCGGCATCGATAAAAGCTCCCAACTCCAGAATCCAAAATAACTTGCTCCGGTATTCGATATTCGCATCCATACGCATTTCTCCTGAGTGATAATAGAAATTATCTTTCTTTTCGTCCTTAGCATAAAAAGATCCCGGGCCAAGTTCTCGCACAGCCCATCCTCTCACATTATTTGCTCCACCCGAGAAGAATCGCTTTTCGATAGGGATTTGGCTGAAATTTCCGTAAGGATATGCTAATCCACCACCTACGTGCCATGCTATTGAATTTTTCTCATCAAGAGTATAAGTTTTGCTATAGTCGAATGTTCCTTTAAGATATTGAGCAAAGTTAGTACCAAATATTTGACGCGAGCCTGATTCTTTTTTTGTATCGGCTATTATTGCGGCCAATGCTAGGACATTACCAGCCGACTCTATGGAAGCCCGAAGAGAATAAACAGACGGCATTAGTTTATTAGTATTGTTGGCATTCGTTTTAGAGAATGTATAACCGGCACTCATTATAAATTGATTTGTAAAACTGTACCGGAATGCTGCTTCCGACAAATTATTTCTAAAGGTAGTGTCTAATTTACTTTCGGGTACACGTATATAGCTTACATCTATGAGGTCAATAATATGCCGGATAGAAGAACGTCGCCTATCCTGCCATGTGTATTTAACTCCTGAAGACAACACTGTTCTACTGAAAAATCCAGGTCTTCTTTGGTAAGTATAATTACCTGTGAGTTGTGTTGTAGCATGTATGCGTTGTCTGAAATCCCGATCCAACAAGGGAAACATAAAACGAGGAAACGTTAGAGAAGTCTCCCCACCTATTTCGAAATAATTATCCTTGAAACTTGAGAAATTAGGGGTAATAGCTTCATAAGATCCACGCAAACGAACATTAAACTGCTCTGATCCCCTGAATATATTACGATGTAAATATCCTATCCCGGCGCCTACACCAAAGGAACCTTTAGAGTTAGTACCTTCCAATTCAGTAGATATCCCCTGTTTCTTATCCGGAATACAAGTAATTATACAGCGCAACTTGGTAGAATCATTTTCCCAATACTCAGCATAACTTATATTTACATTCTTCAATATACGTAACTGCGATAAAGCACTGTAGGTCAGGGCAGTCATATTTTCGTTATACAATTCTCCCGGACGAATAAAACAATTATTGAGTATTACATAAGGTTTGATATACTCACCTCTTTCTCCATAAAGAATACGATAACCATCCTTCTCGTAAATACTTGTTGGCTCATAGCTACTTATATCACCTATTTCTATCGGATTAAAATCAACATACAAGTCAACTCCTGTAACCTCATACTGACGATGGGGGGTTTCTGTCGTCTGACCATTCTGCGCACGTTGGGTAAATGGATATATGCTTAATTCTAATTCTACTTTATTGTTGCCCAAAGTTGTATCTGCTACAAAACCTATGTATTCTTTGTTGAACGCATAATAACCGTTACGTCTAAATAGAGATGTTATCCGATCACGCTCCTGATCCAGCATATCCAAATCGAATCTTGAGTTTCTATGAACCAGCGAGTTACGATACAGAATACTATCGAGGCTGAAAACCACAGTATCAGACCCAAACTCATTTCTTTTAAAACTTTTTGAAGGGAAAGTTGGCAATAACTCCTTGTTAATCGTAGTTTCCTTTACATCAATAATATAATCATCTATCTTATATGGCTTGCCTGCTTTTATATCGTATATGATTCGCGCACGCTTACCCCTAAGGGTTATAATAGGCGACACCTCTGCATTCAAATATCCTCTATTAGTCATAATACGCTTAAGATCGACAACAGTATGGTCGACTTGGGTACTATCATAAATTACGGGAGGTTCGCCTGCATGGCGCAATTTTTTATTAACCCACTTTGTAGAATCGTGCCCCGAAAGATTATATATAGATAAAGGCAGCTTGAATACTTCAAATGTTTTAAAATTGGGTTTTTGTTTTATATAAGTATTAAGCTCCCATGCAGAAATGGATTTTGTATCACTTTTCACCTCAGCACTAGCCAGTAAGTATTTCCCGTCGGGCACAAACTTAGTGGACTTACATGCTTGGAATAACAAACATGAAAGAATGATTATAACTGAAAAAATGATTACCTTAACCCTCATTACTATCAACTAGTACAAACAGATTTCTGAAATGAACGACAAATTTATCATTTTAATTGTTTCTTTTCGTAGATTTGTTGTAAAAAAGAAATTAAAACAGATATTTCACTATGAAACTAGATCATGCTGCCATTTGGACTAATAATTTGGAAAAATTGAAAGAGTATTACGTACAATTTTTCGATGCTGCACCTAACAGTATATATGTCAATGAAACAACTCATTTCAGTAGTTATTTTTTATCCTTCGAATCGGGTGCCAGATTGGAGATAATGCATAGATCAGACATACCGGACAACAAGAATGACATTATAAACCTTCAATATAAAGGACTGATACACTTAGCCTTTTCGGTAGATTCGAAAGACGAAGTAGATGCTAAAGCCAAACAATTGGCAGAAGCCGGTTACCAGATATTACGAGGCCCACGAACAAGCGGCGATGGCTATTACGAATTTGAGACTATTGATCCCGAAAACAACCGTTTAGAAGTTATCTACAAATAAGAGCTGAGAATGAGCCTGAGCAAGAACAAGCTAAAATATATCCGCTCTCTGAAAGAGAAAAAATACAGATCCGAATATGGAACTTTTGTTGCCGAAGGTAATAAGATGGTTGGTGAATTACTCACCTGCATGAAATGTCAGCTACTTGTAGCTACTAAAGACTTCTTACAGGAGATTGACATAAGAAATATTGAAGAAATAGTTGAAGCCAGTGATAGTGAACTATCACAAGCCAGTTTCCTCAAAACTCCGCAACAGGTATTAGCTGTTTTCTATCAACCACAATCAGACAATGATATAAAACCAGACAGTGAACTATATCTTGCCCTCGACGGCATACAAGATCCCGGTAATCTAGGTACAATTATCCGTCTTGCCGATTGGTATGGTATCAAGCATATTTTTTGTTCGATAGATACCGCTGACATATATAACCCTAAAACCGTGCAAGCTACGATGGGGGCTTTAGCCAGAGTAACTATTAATTATGTAGACTTAGCCGCTTTTCTGCAAGAGAATGAACATCTGCCGATCTATGGCACTCTACTAGATGGCGAAAACATGTATGACCAGGATATTACTCCGAATGGTATTATTGTGATGGGAAATGAAGGTAACGGCATTCGCCCCGAAATAGAAAAACTGATTAATAAGAAATTATATATCCCCAATTACCCTGTTGGTCAGGCAACATCCGAATCGCTTAATGTAGCAATTGCAACAGCTATTATTTGCGCCGAGTTCAGAAGGAGAAGCATGTGATTACTCAAGCAAGACGTAAGCCCAATAGTGACTATCCTCATTAACTGGGCAGAGTGGCAGGTAGCCGGATAATAACTTTTTATCCTTAAATCGTGTAGGGTGATCGAATTGCATTTGTGTATGTTTTTCGTATATCTCGCCATCCTTTGAACTAAAATCGATGTGAAAGAAGCCTTTCCTCCCCAACGAAATATATTTTTCGATTAACTGAATAACCATAAAGCCCATATTGTAGCGCATATTTATTTCGAGGCAAGGCTGCAACGCATAGCTATTCTCATCTGTATAGATAAGCATATCTACACCTATACACCCTTTATATTCGTAAGCATATTTCTCTGACAGAATACTTATCAACTCCGATTTTACATCATCCAACAAAGCCAACGATATCTTATCGGCTAACTGCTTCTCGATATTTTCTTGTGAATCGATATAATTACCCAAATAAGCACCTTTTACGTTAGTAGCAAACAAAGAATATCCTGCAAATTCCACTTTACCCTTCCCATCAGACATAAATTCCATGGCAAAATCGACCTCTTTATCTAATAATCGCTCAATTGATAGCGTACCTTGCTTTTTAAGAATGCCGTGCAATATTTGCCTTTCAGTACGAGTCAGACCACCGATAGGCAGTCGAAGTAGTCCCCTACCCGATGAAGAGAACGGAGCTTTTGCCAATAGCTGAAAAGGTGAAGCTTCTACCACTTGCTCAATATCTTCGAGATTGGTATAAAAATGAGGAATGATAGATGATGATATTTGAGGTAATTGTCTAAGCAGCTCTTCCAAACAGTCTCGTGCCGCCTGCCGACTATTGAGATAGGCGTATGATTCTTTCCAAACAGGAAGTTTCAACTCCTGATGATATTCCTTATTAATTTCTTCAAAGACATTGATGGACTGAGGAGAAATACCCCATAGAAGAATATCCTGCATCTTATATTTTTTCAAGCGGTCACGGGTAATAGCTTCTATCTTAAAACCAAGATTTTCGGATAGATAAGAAACAAACTCCTCATTCAATTCGTCTTCAACCAGCACCACATCGCCCGGTGTAGCATACCAAGCCGGAAGAACCCCCAATTCCCGTTGCAAAATTGCGATATTAGCAGGATGAGTATAATATGGCGAACTATTTAAAACTGCCGTTTCGTGTCCCGGATTGAAATAATGAATCATAGTTTATAGTATAATGGCTGCAAAAATAGAGAATAAATTGTCGATCAATCGACTTATCTGAAAAAGGTAACAAAAGTAACACTTTTTCCATTGCTTTCTAATGTAACTTTTTCGTTTAACCAAAGAGTAAATGCAGTGAAGTAGTTTCTAGCTTTCAAAAGGTTGTCTTTTTATTTGTCTTTTACACTCTCTGTCATGCTGAACGATAGAAAGGATCTCTCAACCGAGATCCTTCGTTCCTCAGGATGACAAAATAATACGAAAAACAAAAAGTCAAGATGAATTCAGTATTTATATACAGCCCTTCTTATTAATATCGAATTTAATTCTCATACCTATTATAGATAAAATTGAGAGTCACTACGTGATTACCCCAAAACATACATTCGACACATCATCCAATATGTCTATATTTTCATCAAAGAAATTAGTATCTTATATGTTTAAATCTGAAATATATTATCTTTGCTCGCTCAAACAAGACTCATACGTAAATTTCTCTTAATGAAGAAAAAGATTTTCTTATCGCTTGCGATTCTTTTCTGTACAAACTCTGCTTATGCACAATTCGCTATACGAAATTCGGTTAGAGACCCCAAACCTGCCGATTCATTAGACATAGCATTCTATTCAAAAAAGAAAGGATGGGCAGCTGCAGGGCAAATATTTACACTCAATATGGGTATATGGGCATTCGACAGATATATCCAAAAAGCCGAATTCGCTTATATAAGCAGTCAAACTATAAAAGACAATCTAAAACACGGATTCGTTTGGGATAACGATCAGATGGGAACAAATATGTTTCTACACCCCTATCACGGTAGTTTATATTATAATTCGGCACGTTCCAGAGGATATAATTTCTGGGAATCGGGTGCATTTGCACTCGGTGGTAGCGCTATGTGGGAACTCTTTCTGGAAAATGAGTATCCATCGCTCAACGACATTATAGCAACCCCTATTGGCGGATTAGCTCTGGGAGAAACATTATACCGAACATCCGACTTAGTGCTCGACGACCGACTGACAGGTACTGAACGTTTCGGACGAGAAGCAGCAGGCTTTGTTATAGCTCCTACACGAGGACTAACACGTATACTGAATGGTGATGCATGGCGTAAGAGAAGCACATCAGGAAAACAGTTTGGAGTTCCCGATGTAAGCGTAGAAATATCGGCAGGGGTACGTGTATTGGAGTTAAGAGATGAAATATTCGACAAAGGAGTCGGTATGGCAACAGATATCAATATAGAATATGGTGACAGATTTGAAACAGAAAATCAAAAACCATACGACTACTTTTCATTCAAAGCGAATCTAAACATGCATAGTTCGCAACCTCTCCTCAGTCAATTAAATATTATCGGCAGACTTCATGTACTCGACCTGATAGATACCGAAAAAGATTTCCTAAGTATCGGTGCTTATCAACATTTCGATTATTATGATTCGGATACGATATCGGATGTTTCAGGCAAAATCCCTTACAAGTTAGGTACACCTGCTTCTTTCGGTGCAGGCTTAATCTATCAGAGCAAACGATTTGGAAACTATAAATTCGACGCACATGCGCACTTCAACGCTATCATTCTTGGAGCCGTACTTAGCGACCACTATAAGGTAGACATGCGCAACTACAATCTGGCAAGTGGTTTTGGTTGGAAAATGGGAGCAAATTTTGCTTACAAAGATAAATTTAGCCTATCGACAACTTACGATGCTTATCGCATGTTTACATGGAAAGGGTATCCCGAAAATATAGATTGGGACAATATAGATCCTCATAAATTCGATTATCAGGGAGACAGGTCGCAGGCTACTTTACATGTTGTCAGCCTCAGAGCAGATCTGCATGTATACAAAAAAATTTATATGACAGGAATCTTATACAATTATACGCGCGATACCGACTATAAATATTTTGAGAATGTATTTTCTCAGACATACGAAGGTCGTTTTATGCTAACCTATAAATTCTAATAAATATGACAATAACAGAAGCTCCATATAACAATGTATTACAACTGCGCCAGCAAGTAATGTATCCTGACAAGGATATTGACTTCGTGAAACTGGCCGATGATGACAAAGGTCTTCACATAGGGGTTTTCGTTGCAAACGAACTTGTATCTGTGATGTCTATTTTCATGAATGGTCGTGATGTGCAGTTTCGAAAATTAGCCACTCGTAATGATATGCAAAATAAAGGCTACGCCTCTGCTCTTATGAAATGGCTTATCGATTATGCAAAGGATGTTAAGCTGGATCGCCTGTGGTGTAACTCAAGAGCCAATGCAGTAGACTTCTATAAAAGGTTCGGTTTTGAAGAAACCGATGAACGGTTCACAAAAGACGGTTATGATTTTGTGGTTGTAGAAAAGTCTTTTCTTAAATAAGAAAAACGTCTCAAACTATTTCCATTTCTGATTGTTTTTAACTATATATGCACATCAAAGTATTGTATTTGGATGTGCAGTCTCTTTATATACACCTACTAAAAAACAGTAAGGTCTGTGACCTCAAAGCAATTATAATTATGGCAACAAAAAGAAAAATAGGCAAATCGGATTTAGAAGTCTCTCCCTTTGTATTAGGAGGTAATGTGTTTGGTTGGACAGCTGATGAAAAAGCATCATTCGAAATATTGGATGCTTACCTTGAAGCCGGTCTTAATTTCATAGATACAGCTAATGTTTATTCAGCTTGGGCCCCGGGCAATAAAGGTGGCGAGTCTGAAACAATCATTGGCAAATGGCTTAAACAAAGTGGGAACAGAAACAAGATTGTATTGGCAACAAAAGTGGGTGCAGAAGTTTCACCCGACAATAAAGGCTTGAAAAAAGACTATATTATCAAGCAGGCCGAAGAATCGCTTCGCCGTTTGCAAACTGATCATATAGATTTGTATTTCAATCATTTCGATGATTTATCAACTCCCGTAGAAGAAACTTTAGAAGCATTTACCCAATTGGTAAAAGAAGGTAAGGTACGCTATATCGGTGCTTCGAATGTAAGTAAAGAACGTATTATCGAATCACTTGATAAAAGTGCAAAAAATGGTTATGCTGAATATGTTTGTTTACAACCTGAATACAATCTATATAACCGCAGCCGTTATGAACTCGAATACGAACCGATAGCAGAAAAATATAATCTTGGAGTTGTAAGCTATTACTCTTTAGCCAGCGGCTTCCTGACAGGAAAATACGATTTTGGTAAACAGGCCGAAGGACAACGTTCGAGTGCTGTGAATCTTTTCATGAACGATAGAGGCAAGATGATTATAGAATCGCTGTTGCAAGTAGCTAAAGAAACTAATGCCACACCTGCACAAGTAGCATTAGCATGGCTTATAGCACGTCCGTCTATCACGGCTCCTATTGCCAGCGTGTCGAAGGCATCTCAGTTGGATATATTGAAAGCCGTAGATTTAAAACTAGACAATGCATCAATAGAAAAACTGAATAACGCAAGCAAATATACAAAGCCATTCAGTCTTTGCTAATAACAAATATTTCTAAGATAAATAAGGCCGATTCGTTCTCGAATCGGCCTTATTTTATAAAAGTTGTACTGACTTTTTAGTCTTATGTGAAATAGGGTAAGAAAGCGCGAATTTTGCAATTGTAAATCGACAGAAAATAACACTCCTTATGCACAAAACACAGTGTAAAGAGTTGTCTTATTATTAAGATAGTGATTACTTTCATCGTTATTTTACTCAAAAAATATCAAATTAAATAAAAATACAAGATTAGTTTAAAGGTTTATTGTGTCAATTTTTACTATTATTGTATTTGTTTGATGTTTAATTTAAAAATCTAAAGCATGAAAAAATTATTCTATTCTTTTTCACTAATTCTAGTTGTGTTATTTTTAATTCCGTCTAGTCCAGTTTTAGCAAGCGATGCGTTGGTTTCCGAAGGTCAATCACAAGGCGTCGATGCGATTGAGCAAGCTGCAAGTTCTATTCCTGTCTATTTCTTTATTGGAAGCATGAGACAATACAGCGGTCCTGAGCGTACCGAGTTTACTGTTGGGGGATATCAACCAGCCTTAAAAGGATCACCCTATTGGACAGCTTTGCCGTCAACCAGAGCTTGTATTGGAACGTTTTCTTACACAAGACTCGATTATCCTTACACCCGTTTTAATGATTCGGATGATGTGACGATAAGAATGGATTTTTCGCGTAAGGTGGTTAGCATAAGCCCATACAATGGAGTGACTGTTGTATCTGGTGGAGTCGGCGCAATGTATGTGGTTTTGAAATGTAAAGTTTCTACTTTCAGTAGTTTGGCTACCAGCTTAGGCATTTTAAATCTTGAACCTTAATAAAATAGTATAGATAGCTTAATAAACCTGTCTTGGTTTTGATGGCGATAACAGAATAACAAATCAGCAGAGGGCAAAAGCCTACGAGTGGTCAGAATTTCTTCCGACCACTCGTGCATATATGAAGTTCCTTTTTCTTTACCGTTAAATTAAAAAGTCGAAATGACTTCATATTTAACTATTAACTATTATTTATCAAACTCAATATAAAAGTATGTATATCTTCTTTTTGCAAACCAAATTCGTCATTAAAAGCTCTATCGAAATTATCGTCAGTATAATGTTCAAGTAATCTTGAAACCTTTTCTTCCCCTCCTGTTTTTATAGCAGAATCTATAATTAAAGCACCTACAATATAAAATGGATTTGTCTGTTCGTCGATAAGAGTATTATAAGATTCGAAGTCTGACAAATTCATATCGGGATGGTTCTCAATATAGTCTTTTACAATGTTTAAGTGTGCTTGATAGGGAAGATTTGCACTACCACCATAATATGTTGCTATACCCTCTTGGAACAAGAAGGAGGCTGTAGGAAAGTTTGGTCTGAAAACGCCATGTATAAGCTCATGAGAATGATCTATCTGAGTTGCCAGCAGAATATTCGGATAAATAGAATAAGCTGCGAATTTAGTCGGAGCATTCGCAATTGTATAATCGAACCCGATGATTGAATTACATTCCGTAAGAGTATTTCCTAGAATATAAATAATATTGCTCTTATCGAGCTTATATTCTTTGAAAATATGATCTACAAAGTGCTCGCTTTTCGATGCTTTCTCTTTATCGAAATGATATGAGTCAGGATAATAGTAAGTAATTGAGCCTGTATCATAGACTTTCAATTTATCGCGATTGACATCAAAATAATTAAAGAGCTTAAATGTGCCGGGAGAGACTTCTTTAGCACAAATTTTATATGTGGCAAAAACAGTTGATTCCTCAAAATCATCCTTATAATATTGAGCGGAATATATCTGATAATGGCTAGTATCAACTTTTTGTATTCCGTAAGTAAATATGTCCCCATAACAATATAGTGGATCATCTGCTCCAAAGGAGTATTTTATAATATCTGTTTTTATGCTCGAATCTGCTTCAGATTCGCTCCAACATTCGGTCTGTAAAGAATCTATATCCAAACTACAGGCCTCAATATAGTCTTCCCATAGAATCATAATAGCCTTAATATCAGAATCATTAGATTCCATTAAGGAAGAACTGAAATTAATATTTTGCGCAGAAAGCGGAGAGACTAAAAACAATAGTATATATAATATTCTTAAGTGTCGCATTTTGATCTTTCTGTTATGTGAATACCTGCATAAATATCTAAAAAACTCTCATATTTACGAATAGAGAGTTTTTATAATTCATTATAAGTGACTGTATCCTAGCGGCTACGACCAGCTATTTTAATCAATAGTCTTAGTATCTCAATGTATAACCAAACTAATGTAATCATCAAACCGAATGCGCCATACCATTCCATATATCTAGGTGCTTGTGCTTCTGCTCCTTTTTCGATGAAATCAAAATCAATAATCAGATTTAACGCAGCAATGATAACTACGAATACACTGATACCAATACCTAGCGGCGTTGCAGCGTAGGCCGGTGATGAAATGCCAAAGAAGGAAAGAACAAAGCTAATTAAGTAAAAAACAGCAATAGAAGCTGTCGCTATAAATATTACACTTTTGAACTTCTGCGTTGCACGGATCACTCTGAATCTATACAGGATAAGCATTACAGTAGCAACTACAAATGTTAAGCTAAGTGCCTGGAAAACAATCCCCGGATAATATGCATTAGCAATAACAGATATACCTCCCAAAGCCAAACCTTCGAGTATGGCGTATACAGGAGACAGATAAGGTGCCATTTCTTTCTTAAATATAATGATAAGCGACACAATTAATCCACCGATAAGACCCAACCAGAACAAAGGCATAACTAATCCCTGATAGGCCAGACTTGTAAACATATTCCATGTTATAGCGGCACCCGCTACCACTAATGCCAGTAATAATCCTGTTTTACCAACTGCTCCATTGACAGTCATTACATTTGCAGAGTCTACTGCCTTACCCACTTTATCGTAAGTATCCTTACCGAAAGAAGGGTTGCTTGAGTCAAATAATCCCATTTTGTTTATGTTATTTTTTAAATTATCAGCTGCAAATATACTGAAAATAGTTGATTTCATATACTTGAATCTAAAAGATGGAAACTAGCCTTTTGAGATTAGCTATACACTCAAAAAAAGAAAGGTCTGGAATTAATATCCCAGACCTTTTATGAGTCTCTGTCTTTTTAAATTAAAAAACGATGCTTTCCGATGAAAGCTATGTCTTACTTGTAGTTTGTAAAATCAATATCTCGGAGAAGCCTCTAAATGGCTGTACATATAACCAAATCCGGCTTTCACAAGCAAGAAATGAAAAGTGAAGACAAAAAAGTTAAGGAATTTGCACAACCGTTAGAAGCTAAAATGCTCAGAACGCTCCATAGTGGCTTCCCCTCGATATTGTTAGTTTTATTATAAAAGCTTTAAATCCGGTGTATTTTTTACACATTCAACGCGCAAATATATGTAGATATTTTATTAACAATAGAATTTATTGTGTTAAAAATATAACATATTTAACCTATTCTTTTAGACTATCTAACGTATGGACATTAAACACGTATCTATAAACACATTGCCTTCCAAACTTTGTTTTACAAAAAAAATGGAATCTAATGATTCCATTTTTTATCTTGGGCTTAATTTATAATTATTTGCTTGAAGCAGACCCTTATCTTAAATAATTAGCTATACATTTTTTCTCGCAAAGTTTTTATTTCATCTGAAGTTATATAATCGTCATAATCAATAATCTTATCGATTGCACCTTTAGGTGTTAATTCAATTACTCTATTACATACCGTTTGTATAAACTCATGGTCATGCGACGACATTAACACATTGCCTTTAAACTGAATAAGTGTATTGTTAAATGCCTGTATAGACTCCAAATCCAAATGGTTGGTTGGTGAATCCAACACTAGGCAGTTTGCTGTTTTCAACATCATACGGGCAATCATACAACGCATTTTCTCTCCCCCTGACAGCACCTTTGTATTTTTCAATACCTCTTCGCCAGAGAATAACATACGTCCCAAGAAGCCTTTGATATAGATTTCGCTAGTGTCGTCAGAAAATTGGGATAACCAGTCTATCAGATTAAGATCGTCTTTGAAAAAGTCGCTGTTATCTAGCGGAAGATAAGCAGATGTGATTGTTTGTCCCCATGCAAATGTTCCCTTGTCGGCATGCGCTGCTTCATTGACTATCTCAAAGAATGCAGTCATAGCACGAGGATCTTTCGATAAGAATATAATCTTATCGTCCTTCTCTACATTGAAACTGATATTATCGAACAGAACTTTTCCTTCTATCGATTTACTCAACCCGTTTACTTCTAATATTTTATTTCCCGGCTCACGTTCAGGAGAGAATATAATTCCCGGATACCTGCGCGAAGAAGGCTTAATTTCTTCGATATTAAGCTTCTCGATCATTTTCTTACGGCTGGTAGTTTGTTTCGATTTAGCTACATTGGCACTAAATCGACGGATAAATTCTTCCAGCTCCTTCTTTTTCTCTTCAGCCTTTTTATTTTGGTTCTGTTGTTGACGCAATGCCAATTGACTGGATTCGTACCAGAAACTATAGTTTCCGGCAAACATATTCACCTTACTGAAATCAATATCTACTGTGTGAGTACAAACCGAATCTAAAAAGTGACGGTCATGCGATACAACAAGTACTGTATTTTCAAAGTTAGCTAAATAATTCTCCAGCCACATCACTGTTTCAATATCCAAATCATTGGTAGGCTCATCCAGCAATAGATTGTCAGGGTTTCCAAACAATGCACGAGCAAGGAGTATACGCACTTTCTGTTTACCACTCAAATCACCCATTGTCTGATAATGGAGATCTTCGCTTATGCCTAACCCACTAAGAAGCATCGCCGCATCGCTCTCGGCATTCCACCCTTCGAGTTCTGCAAACCTTTCTTCTAGTTCTGATGCTCTGATACCATCTGCATCCGTAAAATCTTCTTTAGCATATAATGCATCTTTTTCATTCATTATATCCCAAAGGATAGTGTGCCCCTGCAATACTGTGTTCATCACAGTATATTTATCGAAAGCAAAGTGATCTTGCGATAGTACCGACAGGCGCTCACCCGATCCTAGAGCGAAAGAACCATGAGTAGCGTCTTTCTCTCCACTTAATATTTTAAGAAAAGTAGATTTTCCTGCACCATTTGCACCTATTATACCGTAGCAATTACCGCTTGTAAATTTCAGATTCACATCTTGAAATAATACTCGTTTGCCAAATTGAATACCTAAATTTGAAACTGTTATCATGTCTAATTTTAAAAGAGGGATTCGTCTCCCTTTCTATTTGTTTTATTTATTATTATATCACAAAGATTTTACAACAACCGACCTGCGTATTGTAGGAGTTACCTGAAATATACGCGTTTGCATACCATCCCATGCTTCGATTGTTATCCTATCCGACGGATTAGGATTTACGTATTTCTCGAAATCGTATAAGTATGAGAAATTCGTCAGATTAGACGACTTATTGAATTCTTTCGCAATATCGCCATAAAAAGCCGGATTCCAGAACATACAATCTGCATATCCGTCTGCATTAGTAAATCGGGTCGTTTGATCTCTATATATTGTTGTTACATCTATAAAGCGTTTATAACCTTCCGACAATTTTTCTTTAGTATGCTGAAACTTTTTATTGTTTATCTTTTTTATTACATAGCCGGCACGTATACCCGCTGCAAAAGCAGGTGAACCTTCGTCTACATCGGATACCGTAGTCAGATCATCCGCATTAAAGTACATTCCTGTATAGTTATATCCATTGAAATCGACTACATATTTCACTTCTGTCTTAGCTGTTACGTATGGATATTCCATAAACATAAGAGGAATGTGAAGTTTAAGATATTCTTCGAATGAATATTTAGTTGACAAATAGTCTTTAATGCTGCAATCCCATATTTGAGTCAAGCGTGTCTCATCAATGTATTTCCGATCATAAAAACTGAATCCGAATTCAGCCAGATATTGTCCTTTTGCCTGAATATTATATTCGTTCGGATCTAAGATAGGTAGCTGTACCATTTCTTTCTTGTCAGAATCGAAGCGCCAAACTTTAGATGTAATACTAGGATTATTCTCCAAACCTGTATATTGAGGATTAGAGTCGTAATTATAATATGCCTGAATTATTATTTCAGGGTCTTGAGTATCTCGCACCAAACCTCTAGCTTGCAATGTTTTTTCGAGCAAAGCTGTTATTTGCAAGTCTACTGCAGTCGGATTGTCATCACGCTGAAAATCGTATGTGTGGTAATCTGCATAATCCACTTCGGCATTAGGCTCTACACGTAATGGTAAAGTAAAAGCACGCTGATTCGTATTTTCGAGGCTGTAAAAAGAAAAAATATCAGACAATTCTTTCTCATTCACACTATTCAGAGCGATACATCTACGATTTAGTGTATATTCTTTGAAATAAGTATTGAGGTTCCTTATTGTAAAGGTTACAACAGGATCATATACATTAAACAACCAATTAGCAATAGTTTGGTTATCTCTCAGATAAGTAGCCTTACCATTTATTTCCATTATGATGTCGTCTACCTTTATTCCCGATTTTTCGGCTGGCGAATTAGGCTCTACTCCGGTAATAACCAACTCCCCGTAGCCCCAGCTGGGGTTTTCACTAACTACGAACGTTATGCCATAATAGCAACTTTTATCATATCCTTGGGCACCAAGCGAAAGCACAGAAGCCACGAAGAATAAACACAGGATATATAAATATTTCATTTTTACTAATTGCGGTTGAAATTTTCAGCCACAAAGATAAAAATTTTTTATGATATAACGGTGAGTAAAATACTAAGCCTCTCAACAATCACTATTTCATCTGACTGATAAGTTTCTGTATTGTATCGCACATCGCACTATAGTTTTCCTCTATCGATAATAATAATTTATACTGGGCACGTGTTCGCACTAAATTATGAGTCTCATTTTTAACTTTATAATAATTATCTCCATCAATGTAATCCATTAAGAATCTTAGCATCTGTTCGAAAGTAATATATTTTGCAGAAAAAGCCATGTTATCAATTTCAGCAGGTGTTAAGAACTTAATAGCTTCTGACAGATAGCCTTTGGTATATCCTTCGAAGATATCCATTTTGAGATAAACATTATCTAAATTCTCATCATCTTCCATTCCGGCATTCGTATACGATCTTATAGCATCACCATAGTCATTAAGACAAATACTACTCAACACTGTATCTAAATCGATTATACATAAAACATTACCCTGCTTATCAAATAGAATATTACTTATTTTGGTATCATTATGAGTAATACGTGTCGGTATTTCGCCCGATTCTGCCTTTGCCCAGAAATTGAGCATCTCCTCACGACGGCTTTCTATCCAAGCGATTTCCTTTTCTACCTGCGATTTTCTATTTACAGCATCCCTCTTCAGCACCTCGTCCCATTGGTTGAAACGGTAACGCATATTATGAAAGCCGGGTAGTATATCTGCCAATGGCTCTTTCATATCAGCAAGCATTGCCTGAAACTTACCTATTCCTTTCCCCCCTTGCTCTGCTAATTCGGGAGAATCGGCCACATGATAAGTAACTGTATCTTCAATAAACAAGCAAGCAGCCCAGTACTCGCCATTCTCGTCTTTATAATAAAGCTTACCATCTTTAGTAGGAGTTACAGTCAGCGCTTCACGCAAAACATCTCCGCCCTGTTCTGCTATTTTCTCCTTCAGATGGGTTGTTACTTTATAGATATTCTCCATCATGGCAGGTATATCCGTAAATATATTCTTGTTCTTCTGTTGCAGTATATAATTAGGAGCCTCCCCTTTTGTAGTTACAAAGAATGTTTCATTGATTAATCCTTCGCCCAGCGGCTTTATTTCTTCGACAATACCATCGAATGCAAATTGTTCTCCTATTTTCAAAAGTGTTTCCATGTATATATTTTTGATAATTAGATTTGTATCTATAAGTTAGGAATATGATTTAAGGCTCTATTTTATACTTCAAATAGTAATAAAAGATTTCCAACCCTAAATATAAGAAAAAAACCACTAATTAAATTCTTTAATCTAACTTGCCATTCCGAAACGAAGTGAGGGATCTCTAGTGCAGCCTATTACGAAGAGAGCCAGATCCTCCTTTCAGTTCGGGATGACAGGAACAAATATTATAGCAACCCTTACTTTCATTCTTCGGCATCACAAGCAAATCAACAAGCAACAAATGAAGCCGCACTGATCGAATTTATAACAACTTTAAGCAGCCTCTAACCTTAAACATTAAATTAAAAATATTAAATTTACAGTTCAACTTAAATCTTACAATAGTATTAGCATGAAAAAGTATTATTTTTTTACCTTCTTTTTAGTATTGATCTTACTCATTCCATCGTTTGTCTCAGCACAAATAATACGCACCCCTGTGCCCAATCGCCCTGCCGGACAAAAAGACGTATTACAACTTAAAACCGACCCCATCCCTACTGTTCGTGTTGCCTTTATTGGTTTGGGTATGCGTGGTCCGGGAGCTGTAAATAGAATGTCTCATATACCCGGAGTAGAGATTGTGGCATTATGTGATGTCTTGGAAAAGAATACGAAATCAGTCAATGAAATGCTTGAAAAACGAGGGCTACCTAAAGCAAAAGAATTCTACGGTGATACGACTATCTGGCGCCAGGTAACAGCTTTGCCCGATGTCGACTTGATATATATAGCTACAGATTGGAAAAACCATGCTAAGATAGGCATACAAGCGATGAAAGATGGTAAGCATGTTGCCATCGAAGTACCTGCTGCAATGACAATGCAGGAAATCTGGGATTTGATAGATACCTCCGAAAAAACTCGTAAACATTGTATGCAGCTGGAGAATTGTGTTTACGATTTCTTCGAACTTACCACATTAAACATGGCTCAACAGGGGCTCTTCGGTGAAATATTGCATGGTGAGGGTGCCTACATTCACGGATTACAACCGTTCTGGAGTGAGTATTGGGACAACTGGCGTATGGATTATAATCAAAACCATCGTGGCGATGTATATCCTACTCATGGTTTAGGCCCTGTTTGTCAGGCAATGAATATTCATCGCGGCGACAAGTTGAACTATTTGGTGTCTATGGATACAAAAGCCGTAGGAAATCCCACTTACATAAAAGAAAAAACAGGAAAAGATGTGAAAAACTTCCGCAATGGCGATCATACGATGACTATGATACGCACCGAGAACGGTAAAACTATTCAAATACAACACGATGTAACATCGCCTCGCCCCTACAACCGAATGTATCAAATATCGGGAACTAAAGGATTTGCAAATAAATATCCGGTGCAAGGTTTCGCCCTAGATTCTAAAGAAATAGGTACAGATGTTACTCCAAATCACGAAAACCTGAATGCTCATAGTTTCGTTCCCGACGAAGTAAGAGTAGCTTTGATGGAAAAATATAAACATCCTATTGTTAGAGAAATAGAAGAAAAAGCAAAACAAGTAGGCGGACATGGTGGAATGGATTTTGTGATGGACTATAGAATGATCTATTGCCTTCAGAAAGGTCTGCCTCTAGATATGGATGTATATGATTTGGCGGAGTGGTGCTGCCTGATTCCGTTAACAGAGATATCTCTCGATAATAATTCATCTCCGGTAGAAATCCCCGATTTCACAAGAGGCGGATGGAATAAAATTAAAGGATTGACGTTTGCAGAATAAATATACTGCATAGTAAATTAAGAATAAGATAAGGAGATTCTGAATTCTCAAAATCTCCTTATTCTATAAATAAATCAGTACCTTTGTACTCTAAATAATTTTATAAACTAAAAAATATAAAGACATGTTTTCAGGTATTATAGAAGATGCGGCAACAGTAGTTTCATTGCGTAAAGAAGCAGAAAATTTACATCTGACAATGAAATGTTCGTTTGTAAACGAATTGAAAATCGACCAAAGCGTAGCTCATAATGGTGTTTGTCTGACAGTTGTTAGTCTGGATGATGATACATATACTGTAACAGCTATAAAAGAGACACTGGATCGTTCTAATCTTGGCATCCTAAAAGTTGGCGACAAGGTTAATCTTGAACGCAGCATGCTTATGAATGGTCGTCTCGACGGACACATCGTTCAAGGACATGTCGATCAGACAGCTAAATGCCTCAAAGTAGAAGAAACTGATGGTAGCTGGTCTTTTGTATTTCAATATGAATTCGATCGTGAAATGGCTAAGAAAGGTTATCTGACTGTTGATAAAGGTTCGGTTACAGTGAATGGCGTTAGCTTGACTGTATGCAATCCGACGAACGACACTTTCGAAGTAGCTATAATTCCTTATACATACGAACATACCAACTTCCACCAAATAAAAGAAGGTACACTCGTAAATATCGAATTTGATATTATAGGTAAATACATCAGTCGTATTACACAACTATAACAGCTTAGAATATGGATTTTTACGAACTGGTAAAGCAACGCCAAAGTACTCGTGCCTTCGATACGGAAAGAATGGTAGACCGAGAAATCATCGCGCGTATTCTCGAAGCCGGTCGCTTATCTCCATCTGCATGCAATGCTCAACCATGGCATTTTATTGTAGTAGACGAACCTGATTTAACGAATAAAGTTGCAGACGCAACTTCGGCACGTTTGCTGGGCATGAATCATTTTACAAAACAAGCACCTGTGCATATTATTGTGGTGGAAGAAAAAGTAAATTTCAGTTCGGGAATCGGTGGACTAGTAAAAGATAAGCACTTCGCTTTTCTTGATATAGGTATAGCAACAGCTCATATCTGCCTCGCAGCAGAATCCGAAGGTTTAGGTAGTTGTATTCTGGGCTGGTTTAAAGAATCGAAGGTAAAAGAGCTACTAAATATACCAAAGAATAAACGGGTGGTGCTCGACATTATTATCGGTTACCCAGCACAACCCCTACGTGAGAAACGACGTAAGTCGTCAGAAGAGGTTATTTCATTCAATACATATCAATAAGACTACATTTTATTTATGGAAAAGAAATACGGAGTATTCTTGCTGATATTTCTAGTTGTTGCTATCTGGTCGGGTTACCAATCTTTCGATCCTGTTCTTTGGTGGCTCGAAGCTGGTATGTGCGTAGCAGGCTTAATTGTTCTTATTGCAACATTTAAGCGATTCAGATTTACCGATATGACCTATGCCTTTATTCTTCTGCATATGATCATATTACTGATAGGTGCGCATTATTCTTATGCAAAGGTTCCTGCTTTCGACTGGCTGAAAGAAATGTTCGATTCGAGCCGAAATAACTATGACAAAGTAGGTCATTTTGCGCAAGGTTTTATTCCGGCTATGATTGCCCGTGAACTATTGATACGCTTAAACGTTATTCGTAAGAAATCGTGGTTACCTTTTCTTGTAGTATGTATTTGTCTTAGCATAAGTGCATTTTACGAATTGATAGAATGGTGGGTTGCCGTTTTGTCTAACGATGGAGCAGACGATTTTCTGGGAACACAAGGATATGAGTGGGACACACAGTCCGATATGTTATGCGCCCTGATTGGAGCAATTTGTATGTTAATAACACTCTCCAAAGTACAAGATAAGCAAATAGAAAAAATAACAACTAAAAGCGAAGAGTAATCTTTAACACAATGCAATTATCATCTAAACAACAAGGGCATCTTATTATGCTTATTGTGATGTGTGTATTCGGCTTAAATATACCTGTCAATAAATACTTTTATTCAACAGGACTACTTTCCCCGATGGCCGTTACAGTGTTAAGAATGTCATTCGGTTCGATAGCCTTCTGGATCACCTCTCTCTTTATGCCTAAAGAAAAGGTAGATAAAAAAGATTTGTTGATTTTACTTTTAGGAGGTCTTTGCGGAATGGCTATAAACCAAGGACTTTTTGCTTATGGGCTGGGGCGTACGTCTCCAGTAGACGCATCTATTATCACAACCAGCGGACCTTTATTCGCTATGATAATAGCAGCTGTTGTGTTAAAGGAGCCTATAACCACTAAAAAAGTCAGTGGCGTATTACTTGGTGGAATCGGAGCTATATTTCTTGTATACACCAGTCATAATGGAGCAGCAGGACAAGAAGGTGATGCTTTAGGCAATATATCTATTGCAAGCGCTTCTTTTTTCTATGCGTTCTATCTGGTAATTACCCGACCGCTATCTGCCAAATATTCCCCAATAACGATGATGAAATGGATGTTTCTGTTTTCGGCTCTTGTTCTTGCTCCATTTGGCTACAAAGATGCAATCGAAGCTCCTCTATTTCATCAATCGGAAGTTATTCCATACATCCTGATTGCATTCACATTATTTGGAGCCACCTTTTTTACATACATGATGATACCACTGGCTCAACGACGAATAAGAGCAACAACTATTTCGATGTACAATAATGTACAGCCATTAGTGGCTTCGGCAGTTGCGGTATTCATGGGAATGGATAAGTTCACAATTGAGAAATTGATAGCCAGCATCCTAATTTTTGGAGGTGTCTATATGGTCACCCAAAGTAAATCGAAAGCCGATATAGAAACGGAAGCCGCTCGCTAGAATAAATTGTTTGTGACTACAAATAGAGCATATAAGAAAAAATAATACGTACTTTTGTCCTCTCTCTTAATTATATACAGATGAAAAAAATAGGAATTGCACTACTACTGATCTTATTACCTTTAGTTTGCTCTGCTCAGTTTATTGGAGTGGGGGCACAATATGCCGACGCAAAAAACAGAGGAAATGATTTTCAGTTTGCAGCCAGTTTGTCTTTTCCGACCTGGCACAAAAAAAATCCCATGAATACATTTATATCCAGCGGGATAGATTATACCGGAGGTAGCTCTCCTGTAGCGGGATTAAATATTAAGCCGATACAAATAAATTCGTTTTTGAGCGAATCGTTATTTAATAATAATCCATATACAATATTGGTTGGCTGTGATGCAGGCTATTTGTTTAATTTCAAAAATGGCAAAGATGGTGTAGTTATTACACCCAATATATATTTAGATTATAAATTCTTTTTCGTTAAAGCCGGATACGATTTTAATGTAACAGGTAATGAGCAACAATTTTTTGTTCGCGCAGGCCTAAGCTTTGGTATGGGCAGTTTCAAATCGTATGCTAAAACGGAAATTTGGTAATAAGCATTTTAGAGGATAATAAAGAATGAAAATAGCAGCGTTAGTATCGGGAGGGGTAGATAGTTCGGTAGTTGTACACCAACTTAAAGAACAAGGCTACGATCCCACGATATTTTACATACGAATAGGAATGGAGGACGAACAAGGTTATATTGATTGTCCTGCCGAAGAAGATATAGAAATAACAACCTATATAGCAAAAAAATATGGTTGTAAGATGGAAGTTGTGTCTTTACACGAAGAATATTGGGAGAATGTAGTGAACTACACGATCGATGCTGTGAAGCGTGGATTGACCCCAAATCCTGATATGATGTGTAACAAAATGATTAAATTCGGTTGTTTCGAACAAAAATGGGGACACGAATTTGACAAAATAGCAACAGGTCATTATGCCACGACAACCGAACTGAATGGAAAAACATGGCTATCGACAGCCAAAGACCATGTAAAAGACCAAACTTACTTTCTCGGACAAATAGATTATCTGCAAGCATCTAAATTGATGTTCCCGATAGGTAATTTATTGAAGAGTGAGGTACGGGCTATAGCCGCACAGCAATCCCTCCCATCGGCTCAGCGAAAAGACAGTCAAGGTATCTGCTTCTTGGGAAAGATTAATTATAACGATTTTATCCGTCGCTATTTAGGTGAGCGTCCCGGAAAAATAGTAGACTTAGAGACAGGAGAGGTTATAGGAAAGCACAACGGATATTGGTTTCACACCATTGGGCAACGTAAAGGACTCGGCTTAAGTGGCGGACCTTGGTTTGTTATAAAGAAAGATACTAAACGTAATATCATATATGTGTCTAATGGCTATGATCCCGAAACGCAGTATGGCAAAGTTGTCAATCTGGCCGGATTTTCATTTATTACAGAAGATATATGGGGCAATTTCGAAGGCTCTCGCGATATTACATTTAAAGTACGTCATACACCCGAATTTACAAAAGGAAGGATTGAAAAAATAGGAGATATTTATCGTATTTATTCCGATGAAAAGATACAAGGGATTGCTTCCGGACAGTTTGGTGTAGTATATGATGCCGAATCAAAATTATGCCTGGGTAGTGGCATGATCGCCAATGATGAGTAAATAATTTATACGATCTCATATTTTTTTGCTAAATATGCATCTTTTCGAAAACTTTCAGCAGATAGAACTTGTTGATATAATTGAGTTCTTAGGAACTATAGCATTTGCCATAAGTGGCGTCCGTCTAGCTTCGGCTAAACGATTCGATTGGTTCGGTGCTATAGTAGTGGGATTTGTTACGGCTGTAGGAGGAGGAACACTCCGTGATTTGCTCTTGGATGTGCCCATCTTTTGGATGAAATCGAGTATATACATATGGTGTACTCTTCTAGCATTTGTAATAGTTCTTTGTTTTCGTCGTTATCTTATACACATGAATAATGCCATTTTCTGGTTCGACTGTATCGGTTTAGGTTTATTTGTAGTGGTAGGATACGAAAAGGCTCTGATGCTCGATTATCCATATTGGGTATGTATTTTTATGGGAGTGATTACAGGAATTGTGGGAGGTATTACACGGGACATATTGATTAACGAGATACCTATTATTTTCACACAAGAACTTTATGCAGTGGCTTGTATTATAGGTGGAGTTATATTCAGCGCCCTTCATTTCTTCAATGTAGACCTCGCTATCTGTGAAATAGTAACAGCTGTATCAATTGTTGCTATTCGCATATTAGCCACTAAATTCCGCTGGACACTTCCGATAGTGAAAGGAGAAGAATAGATCGAAATTATTTTAATTGATTATATTATGAAGAGATTATTTTGTTTACTTGTTATATCTAGCCTTACAGCTTCAATTTATTTGAACGCACAAGAAGGTCAGAATGCTATTACGACTACTATTATGTCGTACAATATAAGAAACGGCCTGGGTATGGATCAGACTACAGATCTGCACCGCATAGCAGATGTAATCAACCATGTATTACCCAATGTAGTAGTACTGCAAGAGGTAGACAGTGTAACAGGACGAAATAATAAATTCGTATTAGAAGAACTCGGAGCACTTACAGACATGTACTATGTATATGCACCTGCGATCAAGTTTGATGGAGGTAAATATGGCATCGGACTATTATCCGGAGACTTACCCCAAGAATTTACTTCTGTTTCACTTCCGGGACGTGAAGAAGAGCGAGTTTTATTAATTGCAGAATTCGAAAAGTATGTAGTATTCTGCACACATTTATCTCTTACTCCCGAAGATCAATTAGCTTCTATTCCAATCATAAAAGAAGAAATGGCTAAAATAGAAAGTGGAAAACCGATATTTTTCGCTGGCGATCTCAATGCTCTGCCAGAATCAGAAACTATTAGTGCTTTAAAAAGTGACTTCAGCATACTGGGAGATACCAAAACCTGCACTTTCCCTGCTGATAAACCAGTTCAGTGTCTCGATTATATAATGGTCGCACCTAACGATAATGTAGTGAAACAAAAATTCAGTTTCGTTTACGACGAGCCTATTGCATCTGATCACCGTCCGGTAGTTGTGGGTGTAGGATTTCTTGAAAAAGAATAATTCATTACATAAACAAAATTGATATTAACATAATAAATATCTATTCGGTTTATTAGGTTTCTTGATTTCTAGCGTTTATCTTTGTAGTAGAAATTTAAGTAACATATAACTAAAACAACAATTTATTATGTCAGTATTAGTAGGAAAAAAAGCTCCTGTATTTAAGACAAATGCAGTAATCAACGGAAATGAAATAGTAGAAGGATTTTCTTTGGAACAATTCAAAGGAAAGAAATATGTAGTATTTTTCTTCTACCCAGCGGATTTTACATTCGTTTGCCCAACTGAAATTATTGCATTCCAAGAAAAAATAGCAGAATTCGAATCTCGTGGAGTAGCTGTTGTAGGCGCTTCTACAGACTCGGCATTCGCCCATTGGAAATGGCTCCAAACTGAACAAAACGATGGTGGTATCAAAGGAGTTAAATTCCCTCTTGTTGCTGACCAAACATTAATGATCTCTTCGGCTTACGATGTATTAGCAGGTCGTTTCGATTATAATGACGAAGGTGAAGATATCTTCGAAGGTGCGCCTCAGGCATATCGTGGTCTTTTCCTAATCGATAAAGAAGGAATAGTTCGTCATCAAGTAGTGAATGACATGCCTCTAGGTCGTAGTGTAGAAGAAGCTCTTCGTGTAATCGATGCTCTTCAATTTGTAGAAGAACATGGTGAAGTTTGCCCTGCAAACTGGAAAAAAGGAGACAAAGCTCTTAAAGCAACACAAGAAGGTATATCTGATTACCTTGCTCACAAATAATAGAATACCCTTGTTTATAAAAGTATCTTAGAATAATTTAGTATAAGAAAGCTATAGTCAATAAGACTATGGCTTTTTTATATTTAAACCTTCGTTGGGGAACAATCCCATATATTATTTTTCATACCTTTGTAGTCAAGATTTAAAATTCAACATAATAGATATGCCAAAACATAATTTTGATGAGATTATTGACCGCAGAGGAACAGGTGCTATAAAAACAGATGTACTAAAAGAACGCTATGGACGCGAAGACCTGATATCATTGTGGGTTGCCGATATGGATTTCCTTTCTCCCCCTGCTGTGCAAGAAGCTATTATTGAGAGAGCTCAACATGCTATCTTTGGCTACACGCATCCTAAGCAATCATACTATGATGCTATAATCAATTGGGTCGAAAGAAATCACGATTGGAAAATTGAGCAGGAATGGTTGAGCTATATCCCCGGAATTGTAAAGGGCATTGCTTTTGTTATCGATTGCTTTATTGCCCGTGATCAGAAGGTTATTATTCAACCGCCGGTATATCATCCGTTCCGCATCATCCCTACGATGCATCATCGTACAGTTGTCGACAATCAACTTATTCTGGAAGCAGGACAATATAAAATGGACTTGAAAGGATTACAGAAAGCAATTGACCTGCAATGTAAATTACTTATTCTTTGCAATCCTCACAATCCCGGTGGTCGTGTATGGACTCGCCAAGAATTAGCTGATATAGCAGAAATCTGTTACGACAATAATATACTTGTTATCTCTGACGAAATACATTGCGATCTGACCCACGAGAACAATAAGCATATTCCATTTGCCACCGTATCTGAAAAAGCTGCACAAAACAGCATTACATTTATGGCTCCAAGTAAAACGTTTAACATAGCAGGAATCGTCAGTTCATATTCAATTATCCCAAATAAAGCATTAAGAGATAAATTTCATGCCTACCTTATAAGCAGTGAGCTAAACGAAGGTCATTTATTTGTTTATCCGGCAACTGAAGCAGCTTACAATCGTGGCGAAGAATGGTTGAGTGAAGCCAAAGACTACATCTGGAAAAATATATGTTTTGTCGATGAATATATGAAACAGCATATACCACAGATAAAGGTTATGAAACCGGAAGCATCGTTCTTGATCTGGCTCGACTGTAAGGCATTGAAGCTGTCTCAGGCAGATCTTGTATCGTTATTCGTAAATGATGCCAAATTGGCATTAAACGATGGAATGATGTTTGGTGCCGGTGGAGAAGGATATATGCGAATGAATGTAGGAACACCACGCTCTATAATTGAGAAGGCATTGAATAATCTTAAAAAAGCAGTTGAAGCGAAACAAATCTAAACCCCGAATTGTTTAATAGGCAGTTGGATTTTAAATTTGAGGCACGATTATTGCTTTACGATATAAAATAAAAAAAGACCTTTATAAGGTCAATTAATTCATTAAAAACAAAACAAATAAAGATGAAAATTTCTACAAATAAATTTGTCTCTTTATCTTACGATTTAAACGTAGGTGAAGGTGAAGAGCGTGAATTGATGGAAAGAGCAACAGTTGAAGCACCACTAGAATTTATCTTTGGTACAGGATCTATGCTTGAAGCATTCGAGAAAAACGTGGACGGATTAGCCGAAGGTGATTCTTTCAATTTCGTGCTTACTCCTGAACAAGCATATGGTGAATATGACGACGAACACATTGTAGATCTTCCCCGCAATATTTTCGAAGTAGATGGTGTATTGAACGAAGAAGTTATTTTCGAAGGCAATACAGTTCCTATGATGGATACAAATGGAAACCGCCTGAACGGTTCAGTTGTAGAAGTTAAAGAAGATGTGGTTGTTATGGACTTCAATCACCCGTTAGCTGGCGAAACATTAAACTTCTCCGGCAATGTTCTTTCAGTAAGAGAATCTACTCCTGAAGAAATTGCTGCATTATTTGCACCTCAAGGTGGAGGATGTGGATGCGGTTCTGGATGTGGATGTGGCGACGGTGAAGAAGAAGCTGCCGGTTGTGGCTGTGGCTCATCAGAGGGTGGCGGTTGCGGTTCTGGATGCAGTTGCTAATCCAATAACGTATATATCTGGAATGATTGACATAAATTATTGAAATCATTAAAAGGGTGTTTAAATAAAAAAAGTGTAGTGAAATTAATTCACTACACTTTTTATTTATATCAAATTGAAAATATATTCCAGTTTATTCTTCGCCTACCAGCATAGAATCCCTATAACCAAGGAAATAAAGAATACCATCAAGCCCTACAGTAGACAATGATTGCTTTGCATTCTCTTTCACTTTTGGTTTCGCATGGAAAGCAATGCCCAATCCGGCAATACCCAGCATAGGTAAATCATTAGCTCCATCACCCACAGCAACGGTTTGGCGTATATCTACTTTTTCTACCTGCGCTAATAAACGTAATAATTCGGCTTTTCTTTTTCCATCGACAATATCCCCGACATAATTACCTGTAAGTTTGCCATTTTCTATATCCAGTTCGTTAGCATATACGTAGTCGAAACCATATTTCTCCTTCAGATAATTCCCGAAATATGTGAACCCACCTGAAAGAATTGCAATTTTATAGCCACTCTTTTTCAGTATCCGGATCAAACGCGTCATACCCTCTGTTATAGGAAGATTCTCTGCTATCTCTTTCATCACCGATTCATCTAAGCCCTTCAATAAGCCCACACGTTTCTTAAAGCTTTCCGAGAAATCTATTTCTCCACGCATAGCTGCTTCAGTAATAGCTTTCACCTGATCTCCTACTCCTGCTCGTTCTGCCAGCTCGTCGATAACCTCAGTTTGGATCAGGGTCGAATCCATATCAAAACAGATCAGACGACGCATACGGCGATACATAGATTCTTCTTGAAAAGCGATATCTATTCCTTGCTGACTTGCCAAGCTCATAAAGTCTTCCTTTACGATCTTTTCATCGATTAATGTACCTCTGATTGATAATTCTATGCAAGACCTGCTGGAACGTTCCAATTCTTCGAGAGGTATACGTCCTGTCAGTCGGGATATTTTTTCAATATTCAATTTATATTTTTGTGCAACTTGCGCAGCTGCCGATATGTGCTCTGCTGAAAGAGAGCGACCAAGAAGAGTTATTATATATCGGTTCTTAACCCCTTGCAATTGAACCCATCTACAGTAAGCATCTTTTGTAATAGGTGAGAAACGGATCACAACACCAATTTCAGTAGCCTTGAATAGCAAGTCCTTAATGACCTCACCGGCATTAGAAGCTTCGAACATCATTGCTAACGACAAAGAATGATGTATATTGGCTTGACCTATATCAAGAATGTTTGCTTTATGCTTAGCCAGTACAGCTGTTAAAGCCGCCGTAACACCCGGTTTATCCTCTCCGGATAAGCTAGCCAATATGATTTCTGAAGTATCCATAGGAAAGAGGATTTGAATATTATCGTTATTATTATATAGAGTTAAGTAGCCGATTTTCCGCTGAAGCAATCTTATCAAACTCGAATTGATCGATAACACGTTGTTTCATCAAGTTGATTTCATCGTTGCATAGGTTTCCGATACTACCTTCGTGTGTATGATGTACTTTTTTATTATGTTGAAAGTTCCCTTCTTCTATTTCCAAACCTACTTTTTTATAAGCATCACGAAAAGGAACACCTTCGAGTACAAGACGATTTACTTCTTCTACACTGAAAATGTATAAGTATTTATCATCATCAAGTATATTTTCATTTATCTTCACTTCGCTCATCATACGCGTTACCATTTGCAAACAATCATTCATTTCCTCAAATGATGGAATGAACAACTCTTTGATTATCTGCAAATCGCGAAAATATCCGGAAGGAAGATTATTTGTAATCAGTGTAATTTGATTTGGTAACCCTTGTATTTTATTACATTTAGCCCTTGTCAATTCAAATACATCGGGGTTCTTTTTATGAGGCATGATACTCGACCCTGTAGTATATTCGTCAGGCAATTTGATAAAACTGAAATTCTGACTATTAAACATACATGCATCGAATGCCAATTTGGATAGTGTAGCAGCAATGCTCGCAATAGCAAAAGAAACTATACGTTCCATTTTGCCTCGTCCCATTTGAGCGTACACAACATTATAATTCATAGAATCGAAACCAAGCAAATCAGTCGTCATCTGACGATTGAGAGGAAAAGATGAGCCATAACCGGCCGCTGATCCTAATGGATTTCGATTACATATTTTGTATGCAGCTTGCAACAGTTGCAAATCATCGACCAGACTTTCGGCATACGCACCAAACCACAAACCAAATGAAGAAGGCATAGCTATCTGCAAATGAGTGTAACCCGGCATCAAAACATCTTTATATTTCTGACTTTGGTGTAAAAGTACATCAACCAAGCTAGATACGGAATTAACTAGCAAATGTATCTGATCGCGTGTGAAAAGCTTCAGATCGACTAGAACCTGATCGTTACGGGAACGTCCGCTGTGAATTTTTTTTCCTATATCACCCAATTTACGGGTGAGCATCAATTCTACCTGAGAGTGTACATCTTCAATACCTTCTTCTATACTAAATTTGCCATCGACAGCAATTTGATAGATATCTTTTAATCCTTTCAACAAAACCGAGAGTTCTTCTTTTGTAAGTAGACCTATCGATTCTAGCATCGTAATATGAGCCATAGATCCTAGAACATCGTACGGTGCCAGATAGATATCCATTTCTCGATCACGTCCTACTGTGTAAGTTTCAACATCTTTGTTGACTTGTACGCTTTTCTCCCAAAGTTTCATTTATTCGATTGTTCCTTGATTTAAAATAGTATCATATGGCAGCGTTGCCAATAAATCAGCAACTTTATCCAATCCTTGTTGTAATGGTTTTGAAACCATCGGCTTCAAAAACGGGCTAAGCTCTGCTTTAATTGTCAGCTTCAACTTTGTTTCATTCTCAGACGAAGCCTTTAATTGGATCCACATATTCACACCAAAAGGGACTTGTTCTGCTTCGAACTTAATAGTTGAATTAGGTTCTCTGCTGACAACAACAAATCTAACTTTCCCTACCGGATCTACAGATACCGTACATGAATCTTTATCGAATGTAAACTCTTTAATTTTATCTTGAGGCATTCTATCTTTTGCAAGCTCCAGATTATTTAAATCTGAAAGCACTGTGTAAACATCCACATCTGAATGCGGAATGGTTTTTATCTCACTTGTAAATTCTGCCATCAATAAATTTTATTTCCAATCAGCTGGCGCTTTTCGCCATTCTTGCAATGTTTCTAAATCAGATTCAGCTATATAATCGATGCGCAATGCTTCATCGAGAATTGCATCATAATCGGTTAGTGTGATTAATTTTACTTTGGCTTGTTCGAACCTCTCGGTTGCAATAGGAAAACCATAAGTGAAGTTAGCAACCATACCTATTACTTCTGAACCATCTTTACGAATTACATCTACTGCTTTTAAACTACTAGTTCCCGTAGATACTAAGTCTTCTACAACTACTACTTTACTGCCTAACTTCAGATCACCTTCGATCAGATTCTCCAAACCATGATCTTTAGGTGTTGCGCGTATATAAACAAATGGCAAACCTAAAGCATCGGCAACCAATGCTCCCGGAGCAATTGCACCTGTAGCAACTCCTGCAATGGCATCAACATCAGGAAAATTCTCTATAATAAGACGGCTCAATTCTATTTTAAGAAATGTGCGTACTTTAGGATAAGAAATTAGCTTTCTATTATCGCAATAAATAGGTGACTTCCAGCCTGATGCCCAAGTAAAAGGATTAGCCGGTTGTAGCTTAACAGCTTTGATACTAAGAAGCTTTTCTGCAGTTATTTTTTCTAACGTTTCCATGGTTCCAAAGAATAATAATATTTTTGATACAAAGATACATATTCTATAGGTAGTATAAAATAAAATTAAGATTTAAAAAGATAAGAATTATACTGTTTGGTATTTTCCAGTTAAGAGCAGATTCTTTGTGAAAAAATATGAACTTCAGAACGTATGTTGATGTCTTATATACTAAGTAGGTGCAAAACAAAAGCAGGCCGTCTTTTCAGACAACCTGCCCGTATAGAAAAGCCGCATTGATGGATATAGCCGAAACTCCTAAAAACAGGATTTGAGTGCCTTGATACCTTTGTAATCCACTGCGCAAAGCAACCCGAAGGTGTGGCCCGCCATTAGAACCAAGTGCTTGTCTCGGTAGTTGTATTCATTGATGAGTTTCCCAATCGATCAATACGACTTAAGCTTTTTCTTTTCCTTAATTCAAATGTATATAGAATATTTTGAAAGAACAAATGAATTTAGACTATTTTACTTTTTTTATTAGTACTACATCCACAATTAGAACATCCACAATTACCCTTTTGTTCATTCTTCGAAAAGAAGAATCCATATACTTTATATATAACTAACAGAGCAACAATGACTCCTATTATAATAACAATTATTTCCTGCATTGTATTGTAATTTTATATAACAAAGATATGTATGATAAAGAGAATAATGGGTTAAATTGGTTTAAAAGATACAAAAAACGGCAGAATCACTTGATTCTGCCGTTTTATTTATATAATTAAGGAGTTACATTCATCAATGTGGTAGATTATCGATCCATCCATCATTTTGCTCAGAAACTCCTCCCGTCGCATTTATTTCGTCTGCAGGTAGCGGATAAACAAATTTAGCTACATCAAACAATCCTGCACCCGCAACATTTACAGTAATTTTACTATTAGTTCTTCTTGCTTCATACCATCTGTGACCTTCTTGGAAAAATTCACGGATTCTTTCCTCCTCAATAAACTTAAGTAAATCCGCCTTCGTCGAAGGCAAATCTGCAACTGTCTGAATAGCGGTATTACGTTTAGCTGTATATAATAAAGCAGTTTTTGCAGGAGCTATCTGATCTAAACGGGCTTGTGATTCCGCAATAATCAAATACATTTCTGATTTTCTGAAAACCGGAATATTACTTGTCGATGATGAAGATGGCAAACCGTCAAACTTCTTCGGGTGAGTTCCCGAAATCAAGCCAAGTCGTATATCCGTACTCTTAAAGTAAGACTTTAGAGTCGAGCTTATTGCAGCCCTATAAGTATCATATAATGTATTCAAAGAGTTAGCAGAAAGGTTATCTGCCTCAGTTTTAGATATAGTAAAAATATCTTCATCTGTTATTGCTACTGACGACCACATTTTTATATAAAATTCATTTGACACATCACCCGATGACCTTAAGTCAATCGCTTTCTGTGCTGCTACAATAGCTTTGGCATATCGCCCCATATAAAGATGTACGCGAGCCTCTAAAGCATAAATAGCAGCTTCATTAAAGAAAAACTGATTTATACTTGCCTTCGTGCCATCATCAAGCTTATTCAAATATTCTTTTGCATTCGCTATATCATTCAATATTTGTATATACACCTCTTCTACTGTAGCTCTCTTAATATCTTCAAAAGGCAATAATGCCTTTTTCAATACCGGAACCCCTATTTGGGTATTATTACCTCCAGCCTGATAAGGAAGTCCATATAAATTTACAAGTGTAAAATAAGATAATGCACTTAACGAATAAGATTGAGAAATTGCACTATATAAAGCCGGTTGATCTGATTCTCTGGCGCCTTTTTCCAAAAGGGCTTTTCCTCCCTCGATTGTTTTAAATGCACCGTCTACAACTTTATAACCATAATACCACATTTCCTTAAGATAGGTATCAGTTTCAGTAAAAGTATATGTACTGATTGTATAAAGATGTGACGTAGACGGGTTAGCAACTGAAATATCAGCTCCCATATCGCCTACAGCAACAACCGATCTTCCATAAAAACGATATGTACCCAGCGACCAATAAGCACCAACCATACCATTAGTAACATCCTGAGGTGTTGCATAAGCCTCTTCTGCCGGTATCTCCTGAAAGTTATCCACATCTAAAAAAGAATCACAAGATACTACAGACAGGGATAATGCAGCTATAAATATAAATTTAGATATTTTTTTCATTATCAATTTCTTTTAAAATAGTTAAAAACCTAAAGTCAACCCAAATAATACAGTTCTTGGAGTCGGATAGTTCCACCATTGGATACCATTTGCAGCAACACCAGAAGGGTCAAAACCTCTATAATTAGATTTTGCAAATGTATAAATATTGTCTGCATTCACGAACACTCTAGCGTTAGCAATCTTTGCCGACTTAAGTATTTCAGATGGTATATTATATCCGAATGCCAAAGCGCGGATTTTCAAAAAGTCTCCATCCATCAAGAACCTTGAAGAAGCAGCGTTCGAGTTACGGTCATCTAAAAACATCATACTAGGTACGTCTGTTATATCACCCGGTTTTTGCCATCTGTTATCATATACATATTTGGTAAATGTATCCCATGCACTACTTCCTACTTGTTCGTCATAGCGCAAATGGTTTCCATAAATTTTTCCTCCTAAAGAATAATTTAGTTGAAGTAACAAATCGAAATTTTTCCATCTCAGCGTTGTAGAAAAAGCTCCTTGTAAAGTGGGATTAGCATCACCCAATTCTCTTTTTGCAGCTCTAGCATAACTGGTTGTAGTCTCATCCCCTTCTGCATTTAAGTACCAAGTAGGGTTTCCTGTTTCTGGATCAACACCAGCCCATTCTTTCATTTTGAATGAATTAAGAGGACTACCGGCTTTTATGATGGTAGTAGCAGTCTCAATTGGAGCATCTGTACTTAATTTCTTAACCTCATTTTTATTTTTAGCAGCAGTCAAAAGAACACTCCAATCCAAATCTTTACTTCTGATTATATTAGCATTTAATGATACCTCAAATCCGTGATTAGATAATTCTCCGATATTCGTCAAATAATATTGTAATCCTGTGACCATAGATATAGGCACATTGAATACCATATCTGTTGTTTTATGATTATAGTAATCAACCTCAACTGTGAATCTTTTCAAGAAACTAAAATCAACTCCCACATTGAATTTATTGGTTTGCTCCCATTTCAAATCCGGATTTCCCCACTGTAGATGACCACTTCCGGGAAGACCATTATAATTACGGCCAAAATAATATAAATTACGTGATGCATAAAGAGGGCTATTATCTTCGACATTACTGTCTTGGCTTCCAACTTCCTGGTTACCTGTTGTTCCATAACTCATTCTCAATGTAGCATTATCAAGCCAACTTTCTGTTGCATCCTTCACTGCCTGTTCTTCTGTAAGTCTATATTTACCACCGACTGACCAAAATGAAGCCCATCTATGGTTCGAACCGAAACGAGAAGATCCGTCATATCTAAAACTACCAGAAAGATAGTATTTACTCATATAGTCATATTCTGCATTTGCAAAAAATGAAGCTAATGCCACATCATTCCGTGTAGTACTTGCAGTGCTTGGTACTGATGCTAGTTCAACTTCGGTCAAATAATCAACTGCATAGTTAGTAGCCTCCAAATAAGCCTCTTTCATACTAGTCTTTTGAATTTCCTGACCTAAAAGAACGTTAAGATGATGCTTCTCACCAAATGTTTTAGAGTAATTCAATGTATTAGTCCAAGTAATATAAAGATTTCTTGAGTTAGCATTTTCACCTAAACCTCTTATAGATGCTCCTTGTGGTTGAAGAAAAGACCAATATCCAAATTCATCTAAGAAATAGAGGTCAACACCTAATTTCGATTGAAATACCAAGTCTTTAGGCAGATATAATTGAACATAAGGAGATATCAACATTCGATATTGTTTTCCTTGAGTTTTATCTCCAAGTTCGCTACGTTGAGCAACTGGATTATAACCCGTCTGATTAAAAAACCAATCTCCCTTTTCATCTTTCACAGGATAAAGAGGAGACAATTGGTATGCCAAAGTAACTGGATCTGAAAAATATCCTCCTCCAGCACCCATATTAGTTTCGGTCAGTGATAAATTTGTATTAACACCAAATCTTACAAATTTAGAAGGTGCTTGATCTAAATTTAGACGAAGAGAGTAACGAGATAAATCCTTTCCTCTTATAAATGCTTCGTTTGATAAATAATTAAATGATAAAAAGTATTTTGCAGCAGTAGAAGATTCACCTCCACCTTGTATATCAAGACCATATTCTTGAACAAAGCCAGTTCTAGTTACTTCTTTAAACCAATCTGTATCTGTACCTGCAACAGCTTCAGAATCGTCATACAAAAACTGCCTCATACCTTCTGCTGTCAATGGATAATCATTCCCAAGATAATAAGCAGTACCGGAGTCAGCTCCATTTACTCTATAATCATTTTGCATTGATTCAACATACAATTCTGTATATTCTGCAGCATTTACAGTTTTATAATTTTTAGGTACACGAGGTCTGGCTTCATATCCCATTTTTGCAGTAAAGTTTACTGATGTACGGCCGCCCGAACCTCTTTTGGTTGTAATTACAATTACACCATTTGCAGCTCTCGCTCCATATATAGAAGTCGCTGTCGCATCTTTTAGCACTGTGATATTCTCGATATCCGAAGCATTCAGCGTAGATAAAGGGCTTATTTCTGACCCTTCACTTTTACGAATACCCATTGGATCTGCATTAATAGGCACACCATCTATTATATATAATGGCTGAGTACCTGAATTAATCGAATTGCGTCCACGAATGTATATATTAGCAGGAGCTCCTGGCTGTCCAGATGCAATATTCATCTGAAGTCCCGGTATTATACCATCCAATGCTTTTATCGGATTAGCATCAGTTCTAGAGGCAATGGTAGTAGCATCAAGCGAAGATGCAGCACCTGTAAATGCCCTCTTTTTTGTAACACCATATCCGGTAATTACTACTTCATCCAATAAAGCTGCATCCTCTTCCATGACAACTCTCATGTTTGGGGATACCGCTTCTTCTTTTGTCCTCATACCTATTATAGCGAAGACTAAGGTATTCCTATTAGCTGGCACGCTGATAGTAAAATTACCATCCACGTCAGTAATAGTTCCGACTGTTGTGTTTTTCACTACAACCGATGCACCAATAACAGCCTCTCCCATTTGGTCAACAACGACCCCAGAGACCTTTATTTGTGCCGCAATAAATCCTATACTTAAAAATAAGCAGGATAAAATCAACATCACTCTTTTTTTCATACAAACACTACTTTATATTAAAAATTAAAAACAACTTTCCCTAACACTTTGATATTATATTGAGTTTTTTTGCATTAGTTTGCTTAAGAAGTCACAAATTTATGCATTTTTCACCTAACAAACAAACTGAATTTAAAATATGCTAATATTATCAATTTGATACACAAACAGGCTATTTTAACACAACAAACAAGAAATAGCAAGGCAAAAATGGCAAAAAATATGACACAATGCTTCATTACTCTACACAAAACAGGATTACATTATAACAATACATCAAGGTTAGAGACCGTTAAAATACCTTTTAACACTTATTTCGTTCAAATTTGTTATAAAAAAATAGGGTGCAGCTTTTTACTACACCCTAATTATTATACTATGAGTTGATTAGTCAGAAGAGACTACCAATCTGAAAAACGGCAAATGATATGATCCAGGCTAAGCCCGTTGTATAGATAATACTGAATGCCCCCCATTTCCACGACCCGGATTCTTCTTTAATAGCCACGATCGTTGCCACACAAGGGAAGTATATCAAAACAAAGAGTAATAAACTCAGAACAACTAAAGGGGTAAACGTTAATGCTCCATCCGGTTGAACATCATTACTTATACGAGCCTTCAATGATTCCTGATTATCTGGATCACCGGTATAGAGAACACCTAAAGTACTAACAACAACCTCCTTGGCTGCCATACCTGAAAGCAAGCTTACACTTATCTTCCAATCAAACCCTAAAGGACGCATAACCGGTTCTACCGTTTTACCAATACGCCCGATATATGAATTCTCCTGATGTTCTATATTACGCAGATCTTCAATTTGCTCTATTTGATCATCTTTCTCTGTTTCACTTATCGTATTTTGATTGAATTGAGTTTCTACCAAAGCAATCTGGTTATCAAACTGGGTCTCTCTTTCTTCATTCTGAGGAAAATAACCTAAGAACCAGATAATAATGGAAGCAACCAAAATTACCCCTCCCATCTTTCTTAAATACTGTCTCGACTTATCCCACATATGTATTGATACAGAACGAACCGTAGGTATTCTGTAAGGCGGAAGTTCCATCACGAAAGGAGTATCCTCTTCAGGGAAGAGATATCTCTTAAATAGGCGAGCTGAGATGACAGCCAGCAAGATACCCACCACATAAAGACCAAAGAGAACAAGACTAGCGTATGATTTGAAGAAAACACCCACAAACAGCAGATACACTGGCAAACGGGCACTACACGACATAAACGGATTTATGAGCATTGTTATCATACGGCTATTGCGACTTTCTATAGTACGCGAAGCCAGTATAGCCGGGACATTACATCCGAATCCCATAACAAGTGGGATAAACGATTTGCCATGCAAGCCCATTTTATGCATCACCTTATCCATAATAAATGCTGCCCGAGCCATATAACCTGAGTCTTCCATAAAGGATATAAAGGCGTATAATATTAATATGTTAGGAAGAAATACGATAACACCACCAACTCCACCTATTATACCATCAACAATCAAATCTTTGAGCATGCCATCAGACATCACCCCTCGAACAAAGTTACCTAATAACTCGACACCGCTTTCGATCCACTCCATCGGATAGCCACCCAAACGGAATGTACATTCGAACATAACCCACATAAAGAAGAAGAATAACGGGAAGCCTAAGTATTTATGAGTAACTACGGCATCAATAAGACTTGTAGCATCCGATTCGTTCGTTTTTCCTTTTAAAGTTTCTTTCAGTCCTCCTGCCACAAAACCATACCGGGCATCGGTCAAGACTGATTCTGTATCTTCTTTTAATGTATCTTCTATATTTTTCACTTCAGCATCCCGAAGCGCAAACAATTCTTTATTATTCTGAAATGAGTTTACATATTTTTCGACATCCTTGTCCTTCTCCAATAATTTAACTGAAACATAGCGACGAGGAAAAAGCAACTTTATGTCTTTTAATTTCTCTAATTGAATATTCAGTTTACTTATAGCATTCTCTACCGTATTACCATAATATATATGCACGCGACGGACAATAGGTTCTTTATCTTCATAGATGCGAATAGCTGCATCGAACAATTCCCCTATGCCGACACCTGTTTTAGCAACAGTGGGAATCATCGGGATGCCTATCATTTTAGACAGCTTCTGATAATTAAATTCGCTACCACCCTGCTCCAACTCGTCGTACATATTAAGAGCAATCACCATAGGCACTTCCATATCTATCAACTCTGTAGTCAAATAGAGATTACGTTCCAGATTAGATGAAGCTACAATATTTATAACAACATCAGGTTTTTCTTCTACAATATGATTACGCACATAAAGCTCCTCCGGAGTATATGCTGACAATGAGTATGTACCAGGAAGGTCGACTATACGGAAAGTATATCCACCATGTTTAAACTTACCTTCTTTCGAATCGACTGTCACACCACCATAGTTACCTACATGTTCGTGGGCACCCGAAGCTATATTAAACAATGAAGTTTTACCTGCATTGGGATTACCAACGAGGGCTACAGTTATCACTTTTTTACTATTCGTCGTTTTTTTTGCGATCGGAGATATAGGTTCTTGCTCATCCGAAGTAGAGATATTAAAAGAATTATGAACTGACTTCACTTCTTCTTTCTTATTTATATCGGGATAAACAATTTCGATTAATCGAGCCTCACTTCTACGAAGTGATACCTCATAATCCATTATTTTATATTTGATGGGATCTTTAAGTGGCGCATTTAATATAACCTTGATAGTTTTACCCTTAATAAAACCCATCTCAAGGATACGTTTACGGAAGGCTCCGCTGCCATTCACTTTGACGATAATTCCCTTTTCACCTGTTTTTAAATCGGACAATAGCATGTCTACAAATTCCTTTTAATATTAGGTATGCAAAGATGAGTATTTTTTGTTACATATAAAGAATAAAAAGAAGTTTATTTAGAATGATTATAAAGAGTTGACGATAAAAGATATACCTGAAAGTGAAATATCTGTTCTGCCATCATTTATTTTAATGGGAATTGAGCTAACAACATTTATTGCTAGCCTAATTGAGTCAGCGAAAAAAAGAGTGGAATAAGCGAGTATTCAACAAAAACCCTGCAAGAATACAGGGCTTCTGTATATGATATTAAATCTCAAATGAAGAGTTAGTCTTCATTTTTCATTACCTTAGTTCGTGACAAATCACCATCCTGATCAATTGTTTCTACAATATAAATACCATTTTGAAGACTTGTGCTGTTGATATTAAAATTTCTAGTATCCTTTGTTGTATAGACAATATTACCTTGTAAACTATATACCCTCAAATTTATAATTTGTTTGTCAGAATTGAAATTCGTGATTTCATCTTCAATCGCATTCTTTTTAGGTGGATTTACAACAACTTCAGTATTTGATAAATAATAATTTTTATTATTATAATAAACTGAAGCATTGACCATTGCACGACCTTCTCGGATAGCTGTATGGGATGCATATTGGTGATGATACAATCCGACTCCTGCTCCATCATTATAGGTGGGCTCTACGGCATTTAAAACCTCTTCCCAAATTATGACAGCATCACTAGGGAAGTCATCTATATAGTAAACAATACGATCTCCAAGAACGACTGAAGATTGACATGACTTTATTTTAGGATAACATGTAATCCCAAGGTCTTTCGGAATACTTTTGTAACATATATCAAATGGAGGACGGTTCCCTATTGCCTCACTAAATTTGATAATAAATTCATGTCCGTAATAATTAAGTATCGCACTAGCTTCTCCATAAGAGTTGCCATATTTAAGGAATCCGGCTTCTGTTGTACCTTGCCCAAACTTTAATTCCATATTTTCGCCATTAATCCATTTTATAGTAGTTCTTTCCGGCAATTTGGGCAAATATAATCTGTGTATCTCGCCGGGATAGAAAGGATAGTCATACTCGTCAAAGGCGGTAATTTGGGGTAGCATACTTACTAGAGTAAGGGTAAATGATCTGGAATCATATTCCCTATCAGTTCCTTCTTGTTTTAGAAAATGAGCTTTAACAGTCGTATATTTATTAAGGAAAAACGGAGATTTTGCTCTAACTGTTAGTTGCGTTGCACCTCTACTTATTATTTCTAAGTCTTCATCTGTAACTTCCCATCTAATCACGGAGGTATACCCTATATCTTGGTCAAAAGTGAAAACTCCTATTTCATTATGAGATAATGCAGAAGGGCCATGAAGGTAAGGCTCATCCATTTGGGCCTCGCAAGGAATAGCAATTAACACAAAGAATACCATCAGACTCATAAAGATCTTAAACTTTCGGCCCTTTTTTGAGCAAATCAGATAATTTTTCATAGTAGCTTAAATTAGATGTTAAATACTCACGGATCTAACTATTTAACATTGTTAAACAAAAACATGTTCACTCCTCGGAAAATATTTCATATATGTTTTAAAACATAATATATCAATCATTTAGCATTAAATCTGACACTCTTTGCTGTGTAACATGAATGACAGCTCTAAAATGAGCCATCCTTCTTTCATTAATTTTTGTAACGATGTCTCAGTTACTATCTATTATATGCTACTATGAAATTCAAATAGGAACTACTGGTATATATACCTCTGTCAATAAATCATCTTTTTCAACTTGATTAGGGCTGTTCAAATATTTTTCAAAAGACATATTGTCTCTTAACTGAAAAGCACTTTGAGGAATCCAATACCTGTAAATATTACAATATACTATTTCGAGTTTGTCATACGCACCCTTATATTTAAAGACAGCATATAATCCACCCTCAATAGTTTGCACACCGAAATGACCACTCGTCTTTATTTTTTTCGCTGTGTTTATACATGCATACATACGAATATGCTTAGGATTGGTAATAGTAGAAATATCACGGCTTAAACATAAATATTGATAATCTTCGTTTGGTATGCCACTTATATTTAAATAATTAATAAGTTTATCCCATGCCTTAGTATAAGCATCTGAAAAATTAAATGGATCTATAATACGTGTATAGACAACTTCTTGAGATTGAATTTCTCTAATTTCAGGATGCAACAACAAGTTTTCTAACGGCTCTCTTATAGCAACTGATAATTCTGCCGGCCGTTTCCGAAACACTGAAGGACTTATTCCAAATCTTTTCTTAAATGCTTTCGACAGAGCATGAGGACTCTGATAACCGGTCTGTTCTGCAATTTCAGACAAAGACTGTTTAGTGGTTTGCAACATAAATGATGTTTTTTCCAACCTCAACCGCTGGATATAATCACCCGGGCTTTCATTCATTATAGCCTTAAAAATCCGATAAAAATGAAAATCTGAGAGGTGAGCCACGCCTGCCAAATCGGATAAATTAATAGATGAAGCCAACTGCTCATTTATATAGTCGACTACTCTATTTACCGATTTATAATATTCCTGATGAGTATTCTCGTGCGAAGCCCAACGCTTTAATATCGAGATCTTCATTCTTTCTTTTAATGCAACCTCGTCCTTTGTTATAAAACGCCCATCTATTTTCTGATAATCGTCAAAATAGCTTATAGAATCTTCAATAGTTTCATCTAAACTCTTATCATCGGTAAACTGTCCTTTCTGGAAACAAAAGCAACAATAGTCATCGCTTCGACTATTGTTACTATTGCTTCCAAAATGTTCGGTGGCAGCCATCGGCATACCACAACTTTGGCAAATTGGCTCTTTCATTAAGCGTGTTTTCTTTAATTACACTTCCAACGCTTTAGGGTCGGATAATAAACTTTCATATTAGTAATAAATTCTTCTTTTGTAATACGATTACCCTTTTCATCTTGTAACGACTCGGGATACTCCGCAGATGCTGCGATCATTTCATCCATTGTTTCTTCACTCGTAAAGTTACCATCTTTGTAACAATAAACACAATAATCGGCATTGCTAGTTCCATCACCATTTGTTCCCAATTGTTCTTTAGCGGTCATTGGTATACCACAGCTCTGACATACATTTTCATTCATAATAATATATTTATAGTGTTAATACGAATGCAAATCTATCTTGTTTTTGGGTATTGGCTTTTGTCCAATCTTGCGAATCTCTATGTATCTATGAGATAAGGCTAGCAATATATAATATACCCTCATCGCAAATTAGCCTATCTATATTTTTAATATTTTGATACATAATTCACTATCTTTGTATCCCAAAACAAAAAAATAAATACAAAGGTGATTTATCCCGATAATTTCGAATCAAAAATAGGCTTCGACAAAATCCGCCAATTATTAACAGGCAAATGTCTTAGCTCTTTAGGAGAAGAAAAAGTTCAAGAAATGAACTTCTCTTCCGACTATATATCTATTATAGAATCTTTATTCCAAACCGAAGAATTTGTTCGCATCATACAAGAAGAGGATGATTTTCCGACAAATTATTTTATTGATGTCCGCCCCGTATTAAGGAATATTGGTGTGGAGGGAACATGGATAGACGAAAGTGCATTATTCGACTTGCGCCGTTCACTGCAAACTATTCGTGATATTGTAAGCTTTTTAAAGAAAGGAGAAGACGAAGATTCACCCTATCCGCACCTACAAGAATTGGCAGGAGAAGTAATGATTTTCCCTCAATTGATCAATCAGATAGATGCCATTCTGGATAAATATGGGCATATTAAAGATAATGCGTCTCCCGAATTAGGAAAAATCCGCCGTGAAATATCCCACATAGCAAGTGGTATTTCAAAGAGCCTGAATGCCATTCTTCGTTCGGCACAGAAAGAAGGCTTAGTCGAAAAGGATGTTACCCCTACCATGCGCGATGGCCGTCTGGTTATCCCTGTCGCCCCTGCATTTAAACGAAAGATTAAAGGGATTGTACACGATGAATCTGCTTCGGGTAAAACAGTATTTATAGAACCGGCAGAAGTTGTGGAGTCGAACAACCGTATACGCGAACTCGAAAGTGAAGAACGCCGTGAGATCATAAAGATTCTGACCGCCTTCACCAACGTCGTACGCCCATTTGTACCCGAAATCATGCAATCGTACGATTTTCTTGCTATGATTGATTTTATCAGATCAAAAGCTACTTTTGCAATCGATATAGATGCCATTAAGCCAACTATAGAAGATAATCAACTGATAAGATGGTATAGAGCCAAACATCCTTTGTTATTCCTTTCGCACCGAAAACAAAATAAAGAAATAGTACCTCTCGATATAGAGTTGGAAGAAGAAAATAGATTATTAATCATATCGGGCCCTAACGCCGGAGGGAAATCAGTCTGCCTAAAAACAGTAGGATTGCTCCAATATATGGTACAATGCGGTATTCCGATACCCGTAGCAGAAAACTCTATCGTTGGCATATTCGAACAAATATTTATCGATATAGGTGATGAGCAATCTATAGAGAATGATTTAAGTACATACAGTTCTCATCTTACCAACATGAAGTTTTTTGTAAAGAATTGCAATGAAAAAACAATTCTTTTAATCGATGAATTTGGTGGAGGAACAGAACCTCAAATTGGCGGTGCAATTGCAGAATCATTACTAAAGCGGTTCAATGAAAAGAAATCGTATGGAGTTATAACGACCCATTATCAGAATCTTAAACATTTCGCAAACGAAAATAAAGGTGTTATAAATGGAGCTATGCTTTACGATCGCCATTTGATGCAGCCATTATTCACATTGTCTATCGGAAATCCGGGAAGCTCTTTCGCTATCGAAATAGCCAGAAAAATCGGGTTACCCGAAGATGTAATCGCTGATGCTTCCCAATTGGTGGGTAGCGACTATATCAATATGGACAAATATCTGCAAGATATTGTCCGCGATAAACGCTATTGGGAAGCTAAACGGCAAAATATCCGGCAAAAGGAAAAGCGTCTGGAAGAAATTACCTCGACTTACGAAACAGATCTATTGTCGGTAGAAAAACAACGAAAAGAAATAATCCGTCAATCGAAGGCTGAAGCTGAACGCATTCTGTCGGATGCCAATGCTAAAATAGAAAATACGATACGTACTATACGTGAATCGCAAGCCGATAAAGAAAAGACTAAGCAAGCGCGTCAAAGTCTAACTGAATTCAAATCTTCACTGGAAAATGAAGATGATCGCTTAGATGACAAAATTGCTCAGAAGATACAAAAGCTAAAGGATCGCGAGAAAAACAAAAAGCAAAAAGATACTACTGTAAAAGAGAAAAAGGATGCTATACTATCTATCGGTGATAATGTCCGCATCAAAGGACAAACATCAGTCGGTCAGGTTCTAGAAATACAGAAAACAAACGCTGTTGTAGCTTTCGGCATGATAAAATCTACCGTAAAACTCGATACACTTGAATATATAAGTAAAAACCAGATAAAACGAGATAACAAAAGTACGCTTGTTAATGCTGCTGTAAGCGACGATATTCGAGACAAGAAGTTGAATTTCAAACAAGATATCGATGTACGTGGCATGCGTGGGGATGAAGCCTTGCAAGCCGTCATGTATTTTATTGATGATGCTATACTTGTAGGGATGCCCCGCATACGTATTCTCCATGGAACAGGCACGGGTGCATTACGCCAAATGATTCGCGATTATCTTAGAACAGTACATGGCGTACGCAACTATCAGGATGAACATGTACAGTTTGGAGGCTCGGGCATTACAGTAATAGACTTGGAATAAGTATCATATAGAATTATCAGACTAAGAATATCTCTTACTATTAGGGGATTATATAAAGATATCATTCGTCTTAAACCCGGTTAAAAACGATTTTAAATAGTTAGTTTATAATAAATTAGATTGTAGATATAGCTTATTAAACATAAGAATCATTATATTAGCAATATCTAAGAAGAACTGTCACTAAAATATATAAAAAGTATATTCTCACAGGTAGAGATATGATACTCCTGACAGTAAAAAACCTTATCAAAAAGATAAACGATATGAATAAAACTGCAATTATATTAGGTAGTACAGGTTTGACAGGATCTCACTTATTACAAATACTGCTCAACAGCAATATTTATGATAAGGTAGTCAGCTTCGTGCGGAAAGAGACAGGACTATCTCACTCAAAACTGACAGAATATGCTATCGATTTCGAAAACATCGATTTATATCAAGATTTGATTGATGGCGATGATATGTTTTGCTGTTTGGGTACGACAATAAAAAAAGCCGGTTCGCAAGAGGTTTTTGAGAAAGTAGATTTACACTACCCTTCCAATTTTGCTAAAGTTGCAGCAAGCAAGGGGGTTAAACAGTATCTTATCATATCTGCTATTGGCGCTAATGCCCAATCAGGGAATTTCTATTTGCGGACAAAAGGTAAATGCGAGGATGTATTAAGAAAACTTGCTTTCCAATCTATTTCTATATTTCGTCCCTCTCTCTTATTGGGGAATAGAAAAGAATTCAGATTAGGAGAGAAATTAGGCGAATACTTCATGAAAGCGGCTTCACTTGTCCTCATTGGCAAACTAAAAAAATACAGAGCGATTAAAGCTAAGAGGGTTGCTCGTGCAATGTTTAATATAGCCCAACAGAATAGTATAGGCTATCATATATATGAATCTGATACAATAGCTCAAATAGCTACTGCAAGATAAAAACAATCTGATAAAAAATAAAGGGGTGAGTTTATTTGAATAAACTCACCCCTTTTATATTAAAGACTCGATCTATTAAATCCAGCGTACATAAGCAAAATCTTGACGATGAGCCATGTCCGGATGTTTAGGGAATACACGGTAAGCAAATTTGCAAGTGCCTGGAATTTTAGCTATCATGTCAATTTCGAAATGAAGCTTACTTCCTTCTTTCTTAACCAGTGTAAATTCTTCGGTCTTGATAAACTTATCGATTTGTTTTTCCGGATCATATTGAACCAAAACACAATCGATACCTAAATCGCCAACCATATCTTTTTTGTCAATAACTATTTTGGTAGTCATTTTGTCTCCTTCAGATAGATTTACAAGCGAAGTCACTCCCGGAGCATCTTTCCCCGATACAGTTATAGACTCTACCGTAAAATCGCCCCACTTAGCAGCTGTATCCTCTTTCCATGCAGCTAATTCCTTTGCTTTAGCATACCCGTTGGCTGTAACCAATTTAGTACGCTCTGCTAATGGCAGATAGAATCCTTTTATGTAATCATCTATCATACGTTTAGTTGTATATTCAGGAGCAATGTGAGCTATCGAATTTTTGATATATTGAATCCACTCTGGAGAATAACCCGCAGTATTACGAGCATAATACAATGGCAATATTTGATTTTCGAATGTAGAATATATAGTCGAAGCATCCAACTCATCCTGATAAGCCTGATTAGTATAAGTACGTTTATCGGTCAGACACCATCCGCCATCTTCGCGATAACCCTCATACCACCATCCATCAAGAACAGAGAAGTTCAATACACCATTCATTTCAGCTTTTTCGCCGGATGTACCCGAAGCTTCAAGCGGACGAGTAGGTGTATTCAGCCAAATATCTACTCCTGAAATTAAACGTTTTGCTAAACGCATATCGTAATTTTCCAAGAAAATAATCTTTCCTATAAATTCGGGACGACGAGAAACCTCTATGATTTGTTTAATTAATCCTTGTCCGGCACCATCGGCAGGATGGGCTTTTCCTGTAAATAAGAATTGGATAGGATGTTTTTCATTGTTTACTAATTTCGACAAACGATCGAGATCTGTAAATAATAAATGTGCGCGTTTATATGTCGCAAAACGACGACCGAAACCAACTAATAACGCATCCGGATTAATTTTATCCACAATAGAGAAAATAGTAGACGGAGCTTTTTGGTTTTTGATCCATCCTTCTTTCATTTGCTCCTGAACGTATTGGATCAAACGACGTTTCAAGGTAGAACGTACTTTCCAGATTTCTTTGTCCGAAACTTTATATATCTCCTTCCAGATATCATGATTAGATTGATCATCATAGAAAGTCTTATCAAAAGTCTTCTCGTATAACTCTTTCATTTCTTTAGCAGTCCATGTAGGTAAATGTACACCATTGGTTACATGTCCTACATGAAGTTCTTCTGCAAAATAGCTAGGCCATATTGGCTGGAACATTTCGCGTGAAACTCTACCGTGCAGTAAACTTACACCGTTCGCTTCCAAGCAAGTATTCAATGCAAATGCACTCATGCTGAATTTTTCGGAAGAACCCGGGTGCTCACGTCCCATATCAACAAATTCTTGCCACGAGATACCCAAACGTGCTGGATATCCACCTAGATATTTACCAAGCAACCCTTCATCGAAATAATCGTGACCCGCCGGAACCGGAGTATGCACAGTGTACAAGCCCGATGCACGTACAACTTCTAATGCTTGGTTGAATGATAAACCTTCGCCTTCGATAAGGTCTAAGAGACGTTGAACGTTGATAAAGGCTGCGTGACCCTCGTTGCAATGATATATTTCTTTTTTGATACCTAGCTTGTTCAATAGTAAAATACCACCGATACCTAACAGATATTCTTGTTTCATACGATTCTCCCAGTCACCGCCATACAATTGATGCGTAATAGAACGGTCGTATTCGCTATTTAAGTCTGTATCAGTATCCAGAAGATACAATGTGATACGCCCCACGTTTACCTTCCATACGTTTGCATAGACAGATCTATCGTGATATGGAACGGCTAAAATCATAGGATTTCCATCCTCGTTAAACACCTGCTCGATAGGTAGCTCGCCAAAATTTTGCGGTTCGTATTCAGCGACCTGTTGTCCGTCGGGAGAGATTGCCTGAGTGAAATATCCGTAACGATACAAGAAACCTACCCCTGTAAGATCTACATGACTGTCACTTGCTTCTTTCAGGTAATCACCTGCAAGGACTCCAAGTCCACCAGAGTAAATTTTAAGCACATGTGTAAAGCCGTACTCCATACTGAAATAGGCAATAGATGTTTTGTTCGTATCATATTTTTGTGTCATATAATCATCAAACTTCTTGATGATTTTTTTAACACGTGCCATCAAATCTGCATCTGCCAGTATTTTTTCCGATCGTTCGTAAGAAAGCTTCTGAAGCATCAGAACAGGATTATGGTTCACCTCTCTCCAGAGTTCAGGATCCATATCTCCAAACAATTCAGTTGCGTCGTTATTCCACACCCACCATAGATTGTGAGCTATTTTTTCGAGAGGGAGCAATTCTTTTTGTAATCTTACTTGCGTATGCGCACTCCTCCAAGATGGTGAGTTCGAATAGCTTGATTTAATTTTCATAATGCTTGTTTTTATTATTGGTTCTTTAATTTTAGTGATTTGACCCATCAATCATGAATAAAGCAAATATAATTAAATAAGATTTATTATTTGCTATATTCATCTGATATAAAGATCAATTAGAAGTGCAATCGTTTGCTAAAGTTAAATTTTATTTCGTTCCTGCGCTTCGTCCAATGCTAAGGCGTAAGCATCTTCATAGTATTTATAAAAATGTGCCCAATCGGCCAGTCCCGCTCTATCTAAAGCCGACTCACGAAGCAGAACTTCCTGTTCTTCACTTTTAGTAGTCATTTCAAATATACGATTACATATATCTTCCGAAACTTCTATGAAATTATAATCATCACGCTTTATTACTTCTGCACCATCACTCATACCGCGTTCATCGCCCATCTTACGCATCCACAGACCAAATCCGGCTAATGTGGTTGTTATAGTCGGTACCGAGAAAGCAATACTTTCGTGAGGAGTATATCCCCATGGTTCATAATAAGACGGAAATACAGTTAAATCCATACCTATCAATAAATCATAATACGTCATGTTGAAGATACCATCCGATCCATTCAGATAAGAAGGTACAAACACAATTTTCACTTTATCTTCTTTCTTATTTTCTATTTTCAGATAGTCCAGTTGATTCAATACCGAATCGTGATTCATATTACGTAACCAATGAGTGACATACGGATGATTTAGCTGGTCTTTAGGGATTTTCTTTTTTGCCAGACGTTCTTGCAAATCGGCTCGAGGGCCGTCAATCCATGCAGGAACCATTATGAATGCAATAACATCTTTCTGTAATTGCTTTATTTTTTCCAATCGCGCCATAGAATCTATAAATACATCTATGCCTTTGTTACGATACTCGTATCGGCCACTGGTGGCCACCAATAAAGCATCGTTCTCTATCTCGTAGCCTAGTAACTTCTCGGTCACATTGATCAGGGCTTTACGAGCAGCAATACGTTTTTTCTCATGAGCTTCGCCCGTAGGTATAAAATCTTTCTCAAAACCATTTGGAGTAACTATCGGTTCACGATGAAGCAATTGCTTACATTCACGAGCCGTTATATCACTTACAGTAGTAAAACAATCTACTTGTTGTGCTGCCGCCTTTTCGACAGAGTGTTTTGCGGTCATGTTCAACTCACGAGCCATCTGATCACTATCGTAAGCCGCTAAGTAATTGTACAACGGTTTTCCATTTCCGGCTATTGAACGACCAATAGAAGTAGCATGTGTAGTAAATAAAGTACCAATGCGAGGCAGGTGTTTTTTCACATACAGTGCACCCATACCCAACATCCATTCATTGAAGTGGGCTACCACATTTTTCTTTTCCAGTTTATGAAACTTGTAAAAGCTTTCAATAACGACTCCTGTGGCGTAGGCAAACATACACGATTCGTCATAATCGCCATATGCATGCAAAGAATCTACTCCAAATTCGTTCCACATTTCAGCATATATTGTATCCTTTCGAGAATAGAACTGATTGAAATTCACTAAAATGACAATCGGTTTTCCCGGTACATCCCAACGTCCTATACGGATTTTTAAATTATCCTGCGCAGAAGCAACTTTTTTCCAATCAGCCAGAATATTTTCATCTTCTTCGAACCAAGGACTCTTTTCTTTTGTCCAAACATCCGGACCAATAAAAATAACTTTGTCTTTATGCAAATCCTGCATGGATTTTGCTCTCGTGGACAAAACGGTATAAATACCCCCTACCTTATTACATACTTCCCAACTAGTCTCAAAAATATAGTCTGTTTTAGAGTTCTTTTTTGCCATAATGTTTTTTTCTGTTGTCTTTTTCTAAACCCAATTAATCTTAATGTGAAGGAAGAAGTAAAGTCTTTTTAGTATCTTTGCCCTTCGTTATTAGTTTACCTAAAGATGGTTATAATTTTTAAAAATACAAATTTATTTTAATATGAGTAGTAGAAAAGATTTGAAAAAACAGATAAATGCATCAATGGACTTACTTTATGGTGATTGCGTATTCTATAAGGTATTTGTGATGGATGCAGACAAAGACGCGGCCGACAAAGTTATCGCTCACATAGCAGAAATTCATGGTAACTTATTGAAGCGTGTAAGTGTGAGTGAAGGTAAAGAAGTAAAAGGTAGAACTAAAGCTTATTACAAAAAATTACGCAGCGATATTCAAGAGCAAATAAACATAATAGGAAAAGAAATTACCGCGCTCGGTTAATGAAAGCAATTTGTAAATTTATACTCAAATCGATTGGGTGGAAAATAGTCGGATTGACTGACATTCCCGACAAGTGTGTTATTTGTGTTGCTCCTCACACCAGCAATTGGGATTTACCTCTTGGGCTTGTAATATATACATCGATGGGAAAACATGCTTCTTTTCTGATAAAGAAAGATTGGTTCTTCTTCCCTATGAATCTTATATTTAAAGCAATTGGAGGAGTACCTGTGGATCGTTCTAAAAACACATCGTTAATAGAACAAATGACGGACCTTTATAACTCTAATGAAAAATTTCAATTAGCAGTTACCCCTGAAGGAACACGCAAGCACAATAAAGAATGGAAAAAGGGTTTCTATTACATAGCCCTTGCAGCAAAAGTTCCGATTGTCGTTGCTGCTTTCGACTATAAGAAGAAAGAAGCCGATTTCAAGAAAATCATTATACCTACAGGAGATGTAGAGGCTGATATACTTGAAATAAAAGCTTTTTACAAAGGTGTAACCCCCCGCCATCCTGAAAAATTTGCACTCTAAATAAATACAGTCATGCAAGATACTGTACTCAGAGTAAGCCTTGCCCAATATGATATCGTTTGGGAAAACAAGCAAGCCAATTTATCGAAAATCAAAGATATAGTAGCCTCTTTGGCAGGACAAACAGATATAGTTGTCCTGCCCGAGATGTGTACAACAGGGTTCTCGATGCGTAGTCACGAATTAGCAGAAACCACATCCGAAGAAACCATTACTTACATAAAGCAATATGCCTCCCAATACGATATCGCAATATGCGGCAGCTTTATTGCTAAAGAAAACGGTGATTATTTCAACCGTGCATTTTTCATTTCCGCATCGTCCGAATATTACTACGACAAACGCCATTTATTCAGAATGGGACAAGAAGCCGACTTCTTTTCTTCGGGCGAAAAACGTTTGATATTTGAACATAAAGGATTCAACATTTGTTTATTAGTCTGTTATGATCTTCGGTTCCCCGTATGGGCGCGCAATGTCAATAATGAGTATGATTTACTCATATATGTAGCAAACTGGCCTGCATCACGCATAAAAGTATGGAACACATTGCTCGACGCACGAGCAATCGAAAACATGTGTTATGTATGCGGTGTGAACAGAATCGGTATAGATGGCAATGGGCTCAAACATGATGGCAGTTCGAAGTTAATTAATGCTAAAGGTGAGATACTGACATCTATCCCATTAAACCAAGAGCAGATCGAAACAGTCTCTATATCTAAAGAAGATATTGATAAATTTAGAGCAAAATTTCCTGTATGGAAAGATGCGGATAAATTTAAAATAGAATAAACAATTATTAAATATTAATTATGAAACATTTACTTAAGTCAGTAACATTAGTTGTTACAGCAGTAGCGTTAAGTTTTGGAATCCAAAGCTGTAGTTCTACTAAACCAATTGAGAAAAATAATTTAGCTGGATATTGGGTATTAAAAACCCTAAATGGAACAGAAGCAACAACTGCTTTTGAGGGACCGATACCAAGTATTGAATTTAATTTTACAGATAGTCTGATAGCCGGTTCGGCCGGTTGTAACAGATATTTCGGTGGATTTACCCTGAATGAAAAAAATGAATTTGCTGCTCCTCAACTTGGATCTACAATGATGATGTGTTTTCAAAAAAATGCAGAACCTGAATTTCTTAAAGCATTAGGAACTCCAAATCTTGTTCTGGTACTGAATAAAGACGGAGTACTTCAATTCACTGAAGGTGAAAAAGTATTACTTCAATTCGAAAAAGGAGAAATGGCAAAAGAAAATTCAGGTGTACAACCTGTTAGCCTCGACAATCTAGCTGGATCGTGGACTCTTTCATCATTCACAGGTGAAGACTTGGCTACACTATTTTCAGATAGAAAACCAACTATGGAAATTTCGGCAGATGGCAAAATATTTGGTTTTGCAGGATGCAATACATATCGTACCAACTTTACTTTAACAGAAAACACTGTAGCTTTCGGTCCGGTAATGTCTACTAAAATGGCTTGTCCTAGTTTGCAAGGTGAAGATAAATTCACAAGCGCTTTGGCAACACCATTACAAGCAACAATCAACGGCAACACACTGACATTCTTAAAAGATGGCAATGTTGTATTTGAATTTTCGAAAACTGAAGATGCTGTTGTTAATTCTTTAGATACTACACCAATAGAATAAGCGCTTACTCAGCACCTTACCAAATAGAAGAGTTGTACAATCCTAGAAAGAGTACAACTCTTTTTTTATACCTCTAAGTGGTATTTCAAAAATAGTTACATTTCTTGTAACAAATATATTATGTGGTTCGTCCTTGTAATTGAAAGATGATTGATTCGTGCACATCAACCAAAAAAATATTAATTTTAACCAATACTATTTGTTATGAAAAAGTATCTATTTTGTTTAATTCTTACTTTCGTCATTGGTCAAGCGGCTTACGCACAAGGTGTAGAGCAATTAATGGCTAAATTCTCGAAAGTCGATAATGTGGAAAATGTAAAAATTGGCGGTTTCCTTATGAGCTGTGCCAAAATAATGGGCGGAGGCAATGATGCACCCATAGCCAAAGGAATACAATCGATGGCAGTATATGATCTCGGTAGCTGTTCGGCAAGCATAAAGAACGATTATGCACAACAGATCAGCAAACTGAAAGATGGGGGTGGCTACGAAACTCTTATACAAGTAAAAGACGGAAACGAAGGTGTCCGCATAATGATAAAGAAAGAAAAGGATTTAATTCGCGAAATAGTTATCCTTTGTCAAGATAACGATCCTGCAATAGTGCACCTTAAAGGGAAAATAAAAGAAAGTGATATTGCAGAACTTGTAAACAAATACAATAAGTAAACAGAAATTTTTATAAATACAATCCCGATTATGAAGAAGACTCTTATATGCCTAATCATCGTATTAGCCGGAAGCCAAATTACATTTGCTCAGGATATCAACAGTGTAATTGGTTATTTCGAAAAAACATGCAACAGCGACCATCAAATCGTGAGTAAGGCAATGCTAAATTCTTCATTCGAAGCGGCAGCGGCAGCAGATCCGACAGGTCAGTTGAAATCTAACACGCCACCCTTTATGCATAAAATAGATTCAATAGAAGTTTTTAGTCTTGAAGGGTTTTCGTTAGAAACAAAAAACCAGCTACTGGACAAGATGAATAGCTTTGAAGACGGCAATGGTTATGAATCATTGATAAGGGTAAAAGAAGATGGAGAGAATGTACGTATTGTCGCAAGTAAAAACGGAGATATTATATCTGAAATCTTAGTTTTCAGCTTAGAACAAGACGAGATTGTATTTGTGAGAATGTCTGTTAACATGGACGAATCTGACTTGAATGGTTTCATAAGCGAGCAAAATAACAACTATAAAAAAGAGTGATAATATGGATGTGGAAATCTTTAAAAAAGTATTTCTCCCGTATCATCAGAAATTATACCGAATTGCATATCGCATTATACAAAATGAGTCTAGCGCCGAAGATATTGTGCAGGAAACCTATACTAAACTCTGGGATAAGCGTAACGACTTAGACAATATAGAAAATACCGAAGTATTTGCGGTTGTAATTCTTAGGAATCAATGTCTGGATCATTTACGGAAGACTAAGAAAAATAGGCAGACAAGCTATGATTATGATATACCCGAAACAGAATCTCTGACGAAACAAATAGAACTGCAAGATGAAGTACATCATATAAGGCAATTGGTCGACAATCTCCCCGAACAACAGCGGCAAGTTATGATACTCAAGCATTGGGATAGTTGTACGGACGAAGAAATAGAGCAAATCACAGGGCTTAGTAGCGGGAATATAAGGGTAACACTCTCAAGAGCCAGAAAAACGATACGGGAACAATTTAAACAATTGAACAGATATGAAAACTGACGAAATAAAAATACTTTTAGACGCTTTTTATAATGGAGAAACAAGCCATGAGGAGGAGCTTATACTACTTCGCTATTTCGAAAGTGAGAATGTATCCGAAGAGTTACTTGGCGAAAAAGAAATATTTCTCCAATTATTCCAAAGCGAAGAAAACATAGAAGTACCCCCTACTCTTGAATCAAAACTGGAAAATCTGATCGATAGTTTAGCAGAGAGAGATGAGAAAAAGAGAAGTCGAAACAGGAAGCATCTATGGATCTGGGCAGTAAGTGCAGCGGCATGTATAGCAATTTTATTTTCAGTTGGACTTTATTTCAACAATAGACCTCACGAATCATCAATTCTAGCGGGTAACGAATTTCAAGAGAAGCAAGAATTAAAAGATACATTTACCGATCCGGATCAGGCTAAAAAAGAAGCAGAAAAAGCACTACTGCTTGTAGCCGCAAACCTCAATAAGGGAATGAATCAGTTAGAGCTTGTATCGAATAATATTGATAAAACAAACGAAATATTGGATAAAACATTCAATCGAAAAAATAAATAAATTATGAAGACAAAGATATTATTTACCATTATAGCCCTTATGCTTAGCACAATGGGTGCGCAGGCGCAAAACAATTTGTTCGACAAGTTTTCGAACAATAATGAAATCTCTGTTGTATATATATCTAAAACACTTTTAAGTATGGCTCCTAATATGAATATGGGTGGAGCAGACCTGAAAGGGCTAGCTAACAAGCTGGATCAGGTAGAAATATATACAAGTGAAAAGCCAAATATAGCAGCCATGATGAGAAAAGAAGCAGAAGTTCTTACCAAAGATAAATTGTATGAATCGCTAATGACTGTAAAAGACAAAGAAGATCATATCACGTTTTACGTGAAAAAGAAAAATGATACTGAATTCAAAGAGCTGGTCATGGTGGTAAGTGAGCCTAACGAGTGCACTATAATCCGTCTGCTAGGCAGTTTCACAGCCCAGGATATACAAAAGATAGCTAACAGCAAGCAATAAAGCTACTTCGATCAATAATCAATAACAAAAACGCCGAATGCTAAATACATCCGGCGTTTTTTTATATACCTTTACGGCTTAATATAAAAACGAAAACAAATGAAGATAAAACACTTATTCATACTTACTACACTTTTATTATGTTCAGCATTTTCACAAATACATGCAAAAGATGTATTCAAGAATATAGCCAAAATAAAAGGAATCGAGATGATGAATCTTTCGGGTGAAATGTTAGCATCGACTTCCAGTAATGGTATAAATGCAGTCGGTGCAAGTATAGATAAGATCTTTAGTAAGATTGACGAAATGCAGATGTATATTTCGCACGATGAAACTGTGACCCAAAAGATAAGAAAGGAAGTTACGCATTTCTCTAAAGATAAAGACTACAGATCGTTGCTCAACCTGAATACGCAAAACGGAGATGTTTTATTTTTATTCAAAGCCGGAAAAAAAGATTCACGAAATGAATTCATTATAGTAGCAGGCGATATTAAAGAGTATTATGTAATCAGATTAACGGGTCGTTTTTCTTATGAGGAAGTACAGAATATACTAAATGAAGAAGAAAAAGGAGAAACCGAAAATATTGAAGAAGAAGAATTTATAATATACGATGTCGACTAATAAGCGATACTGAAAAAAATCATATAAAAAGGGCTTTGAATAATTATTCAAAGCCCTTTTCTTTATTTTATAAGTAAAATTACTTCTTAAGCGCAGCAAAAATTAATGCCTCCAGTTCTTCAGCCAATTCAGGATTGTCTTTTATAGTATCCTTAGCAGCTTCGCGCCCCTGACCTAATTTAGTCTCGTTATAGCTATACCATGAACCGCTTTTCTTTACTATACCTAAATCCGCACCCAGATCAACGATCTCTCCTGCACGTGAAATACCTTCACCATACATGATATCGAATTCAGCCTTACGGAAAGGAGGTGCCACTTTATTTTTAGCAACTTTCACACGGGTTTGGCTACCTTTCACGTCGTCACCATCTTTCAACTGCCCAATACGGCGAATATCAAGACGTACCGACGCATAATATTTCAATGCATTACCACCGGTCGTAGTTTCGGGAGAACCGAACATCACACCGATCTTGTCACGCAACTGATTGATAAAAATACAAGTTGTATTTGTTTTATTAATCGCAGCAGTCAATTTACGCAATGCTTGCGACATTAAACGTGCCTGTAGACCCATTTTAGAGTCTCCCATTTCACCTTCCAGCTCAGCCTTAGGTGTCAGGGCAGCCACCGAGTCGATAACGATGATATCGATAGCCGATGAACGGATCAATTGCTCCGTTATCTCCAAAGCTTGCTCTCCACTATCGGGTTGCGAAATCAAAAGATTCGCAATATCTACACCTAATTTCTCTGCATAGAATCTGTCGAAAGCATGCTCTGCATCAACAAACGCTGCAATACCACCTGCCTTTTGGGCTTCTGCAATAGCATGAATGGCCAATGTAGTTTTACCCGACGATTCTGGGCCATATATCTCTACTACCCTTCCACGAGGATATCCACCAACGCCAAGAGCAGCATTCAGTGCAATAGAACCTGTCGGAATAACAGCTATTTCATCAATTTTATCATCTCCCATTTTCATGATAGAGCCTTTTCCGTAGCTTTTCTCTATCTTATCCATTGCAGCCTGTAAGGCTTTCATTTTTTCCGGATTGAGAGACGTTTTTTCCTTTTTCTCTTTTTCTTCTGCCATTATAATCTTCCTTTATATATTTATTATTACTGATTTAATATTTGTTGACCGTGGTCTTTAGTTTTAATTTCTTTCGGACCTATTATTTTTTCTATTATCCCTTGTTCGTTTATCAGGAACGTGGTGCGCAAGATACCCATGTAATCTTTCCCCATAAACTTTTTCTCTCCCCATACGCCAAACTCTTCTATCAGACGTTTGTCTGTATCAGCAATAAGAGGAAAGGGCAATTGCTGCTTTTCGATAAATTTCTTATGAGACTTTTCATCATCGAGACTCGCACCGAGTATTTCATAACCGGCTTTTCGCAAATCACTAAAATTATCTCTTAAGCTACAAGCTTCGGCTGTACAACCGGGAGTATTATCTTTCGGATAAAAATAAAGGACTAGCTTTCGCCCTGTATAATCACTCGCTTTAACCTCTACCCCATCTTGATTGACACCCAGCATCTCAGGTATTTTGTCTCCAACATTTAATGCCATAATTTTCTATTTTTCTATATAAAAAGTCTTTTCATAAATACTTTTTACTTCTTTCAATTTATTTCGCTTTTCCATTGCTACATCTGTAGCTTCATCAAAAACCTTCATTGCCTCATCATATTCTTCTGCTTGCGTATTCGGGTCGATAATAGCATAGCCATACAATGTTTTTACCTTTAGGCTCACAGCCTCAATATAATCAATTACAGATTCACGATAATCATCTCCTCCGATATACACTGGGCTCAAATTAACAGTACTTCTGATTTGTGTTATCTGCAATACACGTTCATCAACCAATTTTGACAAATCACAGTCAGGCTCTTTATTCCAGAAAGCTCTTGTATCAACTACGAAAGCTGTGTAAACATCATCGACGGCTTTCATTTGGTCAAGTAAAAAATAACTATACGTCGTTTTCGATTTTGTCGAGGACTTTTCTACCGAACGCTTACTTACTGTTCCTTTTGTTTGCGCATAGCCCCCTATAAAACAGAATACAGATAGACTAATTAATAATAATTTTCTCATGTAAAGTTTGTTTTGAATATTATTCTCATGCGGTTACGAACCACTTATCGTTTAGCGGAGGCTTATACGCCTCCATCTTATCCAATAACCGTTCAATATCATTGTCGACCAAAAGCAATTCCCGATATTCATCTTTAAGGAACCCTTTTTTAATCATCATATCCGAAAGAGCAATAAGAGAATCATAAAAGCCATCGATATTCAATAAGCCTATAGGTTTCTTATGTAATGCTAATTGTGCCCATGTAAGCATCTCAAACAATTCTTCCATGGTTCCATATCCTCCGGGTAAGGCAATAACCCCATCACTTAGTTCATTCATAAGAGCTTTACGCTCGTGCATAGTTTCTACAACATGTATTTTTGTCAATTTTTTGTGCTCCAATTCTTTCTTTTTAAGAAATTGCGGAATAACACCAATAACCTGACCGCCCTGTTGCAATGCTCCGTCAGCTACTGCACCCATCAGACCGACATGGGCACCACCATATACGATACCATATCCTCTGCGCGCAATTGTTTGTCCCAATAAAGAAACCTGTTCCGGAAAAATATTATCGTTACCACTCGATGAACCGCAGAATACAGATATATATTTCATATTATGAATTGCTCTATTTTTGTATAAATAAAATTTTAAAGATACCGTTTTAACTATAATATACTTTGATCATTATGCATTTCAAAATGATAAATAAAATTGCAACTTTAATCTAACAAAGATAATAATAATATACTAGATATTTAGAGAATAAAAGATGCTGTTGAAAACTTTTAAAACATATATTTGTTCTTAATTAAAAGAACACACATAAAGCTATGGAATATAAAAAAATTATCTTCTTTACTCTATTAACTCTCCTTTTTGCCAGCTGTAAATCGACTCAGACATTGGCTGACAAACCCGAAAACTGGCATAACATAGCTGTTATAGAAGATGTAGAAATATACATAGACACAGCAAGTATAAGACATGAGGGTGCTGTAACGTATGCACGCGAGAAACGAGTATACATATCCGACAAGAGCCGCAAAGCCTATGCTGATAAGATAAAAGCAGAATATACCAAAATGGGAAAGCCTGAAAAAGCCGATAAATGGATTGATTTTAGTTATTGCATATACAATTGCCTCTACGAATGCACAAATAAACGATTCAGGGTGTTGTCTGTCGAAGATTTTGATTCACTCGGTAATCGCATTGTAAGAACAACCCATGCTAAAAATAATATTCGCTGGCTCAATGTAGAGAATGACACGGTTGGTGATTATACTTTCTTTTTCGTTTGTGATTATGAACAATAAAATTTAACAGCATGAGATTAAGAGCATTACTTACATTACTAATAATCGGAGGTCTCATCGGAGGATTGATTACATACTTCATTGTTTCGCCCAAAAATGAAGAAACGAAAGTCGAAATATCACATAACATGATTGTACAAAAAGTTGAAGCTTTAGGCAATCTGGAAGTGATAAGATATAGTATACAAGATATAATCGAGTATAAGAAAGTGCGTGAGTGGCTTCCTAATGCCAAAACGGTACTTGTAGTAACAGGTGAAGTAATCGGATGTGTAGATTTAACGAAGATAAAAGATAAAGATATTTATACTGCGGGCGATTCGATCCGTATAACACTACCTGCACCCGAAATATGTCACAGCAAAATAGACCATTCGAAATCTCACATCTATGATATAGAATATGGGTTATGGGAATCTGAAAAAATAACAGATGAGGCTTACCGATATGCAGAAAAAGAATTATATGCTCAAGCTCTAAAAATGGATTTTGCACCGAAAAGCCGTGAGAATACGATTCAACTACTACACCCTATATTACAATCGATGGGCTTCAATCATATTATGATCACATTCCGATCGGAAACTTCGGAAAATAATAAATATAGTTTCCCTTAATTAAAATTTGCAGCGAGTTCTATTCGATACGTTTCCCAAAAGGAACGAGGGCTAGCCTGATAAGCTTGAAATGCTGCTTCCCGAAAGGAATACCTACAATTGTTATACAAAATAGTATCCCCCAAAAGAGATGAGTGAGCGCAATCCAGAATCCGCCTACTATAATCCAGATAATATTCATTACAAAACTAAGACATCCCGATGAAGTTTCATCCTCAACTACTTTGTGCCCGAAAGGCCAAATCGCTAACATGCCCATTTTCATAACTTGTATACCAAAAGGTATGCCAATTATGGTAAGCATCATTAGTAAACCCGCAATAAAATACTCTATTGCAATCATAAAACCACCGAAGACAAACCAAATAATATTACCTATAGTTTTCATAAATCACTTCTTTTTTCACGTCTGTTATATCTTATCGCCAAATGTATAAAAAAATAGAACAATAATGGTGTTTTCCAATATTGTTCTATTATATATTAATTCTTATCCTTATCAATTTCTACGAAGCCTTTCTCCTCAAATTCGTAAAGGATTCGCGAATTCTCAATTGAGTCGATCCAGGCACCACTTCCATAGTTATATGATAAAATACAAATTCATCATTCACCCAATTGGTTATCCACACTGTATAAGAAATATTTGCTCCCTCTTCCTGTGCGTTGTCAAATAAATGGACAACATCATCTACAATGACAAAAGTACCCTGCGTGGATAATCCTCCACTTTTTCCAAACTCTTTATATGTCTTATCCAGATTGAACAAATAGGTAACACCTTTAAATAAAGCTTCTTTCTCCGCATTATCATTAGCAAGACTACCGCCTATATATTCACGAAAAGAATAAATTTCCCATTGACCTTGCAATCTTTCTATAGTCACATCTTCTTTGGTTACTCCCGGATGTCCGGTCGGCATAGTAGCCAGATTTCGCCAGAATTTCAGATCCTTGACACGGAAAACCGCAGAAGAGCCTGCAAGTTGAGCGAAATACGAATCAAGCGTGACAAGCCTCTTATCACTTAAAAGTGTAACAATATAGCCTGTAGTATCATTCTCTTGATCTTCGTTCTTAAAACGAAATGTTATAGAGTCCGATCTCGATATTTCATATTCACCTTTATTACCCAAATCACCTCGGGCATTAGCCTCCGAGAATGTATTATCAGCATTAAAAGTTATAGTAAAACCATCAATATCGACATATCGAAGAGGTGTGCCAGAATTCACTGTCTTAGTAAAATTATATACCTCCCACTTACCTGTAATATTCTGCACAGAAAGCGGTTTATTCGTTTCTGTAAATTCAGGATCGGGATCAGTCCCCCCAGACTCATCGCTATTGTTTGTACAACCAGCCAAGAAGAAGGTTATTAAAAGAAAAAATATATAAAGCTTATTCATCGTTTTGCAAATGGTCTACTGTGACTCGGACTACAAAGATATATCTTTTCCTGTTGATATCAATGCTGTAAACGAGCTTTTTACCTTTAATTTAATTAGTATTTATTGTTTTAATAACATTCATGCAGAGAATAAACGTTTTTTACGATCTCTTATTTTACAAAAGATCTCTTTATCTAACAAACAAAGTCTTGATATCTGGTTATCAAGACTTTTACTGTTATGTTATAATAAAACACCAATTTTTTATTATTATAATTTTTTCGCTGCGTCTGCTGCTTTTTGAGCTTCAGCTTTTGCTTTATCGCTTGCTTCTTTAGCTTTCTTTTCTGCATCTTGGGCTGCATCTTTTACTGCAGCCTTAGCTTTATCAGCGTCTTTAGAAACCTCTTTTTTCGTACTACTTACAACATCATCGGCTTTTTCCTTCAACTCATCAGCTTTACTTTCCGATTGTTTTTTTGCCTCTTCTGCTGTATTTTCTATAGATTTCTGCGTTTCATTCGCTTCTTTTTTAAGATCGTCCGCTGCATTTTCTATAGATTCTTTAGCGTCCTGAGTATCTTTCTTAGTCTCTGTACACGCTACAAAACCAAACATCAAAACGGCAAAGCCTGCCATTACAAATATTTTTTTCATCTTTCTACTAACTTTAATTCAACTACTCTGCCCACCTTTTCTTTTCTGAGCCTACAAATTAAACAAAATAATTAAAGAATAGTTTTAATAATCAGCTATCTACCATAAAAAGACAAAAGCTGATCCAGAAGATATGGATCAGCCTATTTATGTATCAATATATACTATGATTTACTTTAAATAGAAAAATGTTCCGTTAAATACTATTTCAACATTTACATCGTCTGCTCTAGACAAATCATGCGAAGGAGTAAATTTTGCTTTAGATCTCATTGTCTTATCATTGCTAGCAACCATAGCATTAAATGCTCGCGTAAAATAATCAATTGTACCTGAATTGTATAAATTAACTGTCTGAGTAGTAATATCTCCAAATGTGTGCTCAACCCCATTGATTGTCAATGAAAAGTTTTTCAACACTACACCTGCCTTTAACCCTGTAATCTTAATACTAGTCGGTTCACCGAAATTTAGGACTCCACCTGCAATAGGAGTACCATAATTTATATTACCCCTCAGCATATCGTCTAATGAATTGGCCACCTCCGTAATTTCCACCGTAGAACCTTGGAAACCGATTAAAGAAAGTTTTTGTTCACAAGAACCAGTAAAATGGTGCGTTTCTTTCACCGGCTCATCATCACTCCCACAAGAAGTAAATAATATCCCTAACGTACTTATTGTAAATAGAATTAAAAATAAATGCTTCCTCATAATCTAATCGTTTAAAATCCGTGTATCACTTTTTATGTGTACAAATGTAACACATTCTGATAGAAAAAAGAAGAGAACCTTCTTATTCAAGATATCGACAAATAACTAAATAAAAAATATTAACATCTAAAATCCTTTATAAATAGTTTTTTTATTGGTATATTTACTAGCCACTTATATAAACTATAGTCATGAAAAACAATAGTATAACAGTTGAAATCAGGCAGGAAGATGCAACTGATTTTCCCGCCGTATATAACATCAATAGCACAGCTTTCGAGGGGAGAGACGAGGCACAGTTGGTTGACCGTTTAAGAGGTAGTGAGAATTTTATACCCGAGCTATCGTTAGTCGCCACAATAGAGAATAAGCTGGTAGGCCATATTCTGTTCACTACTATAAAAATCGTCAATGAGGAAACAGAGACAGAGAGCCTTGCCCTTGCACCTATAGCTGTCAAGCCAGAATTGCAGCGAAAGGGTATCGGGACTCAATTGATACAGCACGGCCTGAAAAAAGCAAAGGAACTGGGATATGAATCGGCTATTGTACTGGGACATGAACATTATTATCCGAGATTTGGATTTGCACCCACAAACAAGTGGGGTATCAAAGCACCCTTTAATGTTCCGGCCAATGTATTTATGGCAGTGGAACTCGTAAAGGATGCTCTATCAGGCGTAAGAGGAACCGTAAAATACGACAAGGCGTTCGAAGAAGTATAAAAAATTTGATAAGAGAAAAATGTTAAGTAAAGTTCATTTAATAAAAGATATTAACGACAAGTGGTATGATATTTTTCGTCCAATATACTCGACTTCATTCCCAATACATGAGCAAAGGGACACAGCCCAGCAAATAAAAGCATTTGAGAGTGATCGCTACTCTCTCGAATGTACAATTGAAAATTCAACCTTAATAGCATTTATTGCCTATTGGGAGTTTGAAGAATATATTTACATCGAACATTTTGCCGTTAACGATAAATTAAGAGGCCAAAACTACGGTTCGCTTATACTCCATGAGTTTATAAATAAAAAAGAGAAAACGGTTCTGGTGGAGATCGATCCCTTAACAGACGACATTTCTATTAAAAGGCTTCGCTTTTATGAAAGGCTGAATTTTAATATAAACGAGTACGATCATTATCATCCGCCTTACAATAAAGAATATGCGCCTCATAAACTAGTTTTACTGAGTCATAATCGCCATATAAGCAAAGAACAATATGATGTTTTTTATGAAAATATGGTGGAGATTATTATGAAATAATTCTTTACTGTACGTTTATATTGGCCAGTAGTTTTCTCAGTTTATCTGGTGTAAATATTTCATTTGAGTAAAACTGTCCATCTATAAAAACGCTATAAGTAGTAACTGGGCAGACATGGTTCTGAGCCTCCTCTTTTGTCTTTATCTGAGAAATACGAACAGGATAATCAGTTTCCGTAATTACAGGTTCGAGCAATTTTGTATATGGCACTGTAAACGGACATTGAGCTGTATAAAATATATCTATTCCATATACTCCTTCACCCAGACCTTGATGTGCACAATTTTTGAATCGAGGTAATTGAGCATCATTTTCAAACCGCTTCACTGCCAATTCGAAAAAAGGTGCACAGCTATCACATATTTCGTATCCGTGTCGAATCATAAATGATTTGTCTGACAAGTAAGGTTTCTTCTTACTTCCGACAATCAAAGCTATGCCTTTACAGCCTTGATTAAGTGCATCGGATTCGCACTCAGCCAGTAGTTGTTTTCCATAACCATGTCCTTTGAATGAGCCGGAAACCCAAAAACAGTTGATTAGCATATATCCTTCTGCGTCGATGGGTAGCCAAGCATTCTCCGCCGGTAAATATTCTATAAAAACCTTCCCTCTCGCATCTAACTTTTTAAACTTCAGTCCCTCCTGAATACGGCAGCCAAGCCATTCTTTTTTTGCTGCTACACCTGATTCTGTTGATTTACTACTCATCGAACAACAGATGTGTTCATTAGAGAGGTTTTCTCCGGTTAGTGTTATTATATTCATTTTGTATGTTTGTTTTCTTTACAATATTAAGAAAATAAATAGGATAAACTTATATTACGTCTTCTTTTTAGAGACAGGCACGTATATTTCGGTCAGGAATTCGTCTTCCGACACCTTATCGGGACTATTCAGATACTTTTCAAAAGCGCTCTTCTTTCGCAGTTTATAGTCGCTTATAGGTAACCATTTAATATAAATATTGAAATAAAGATCCAACAATCCGCTATAAGATCCACACAAAGTAAACACAGCGTATAAACCCTCATCTACAGTCTGCACGCCAAAAGGCCCCGTTGGTTGTATATCTCTATCCACAGTTATGCAGGCATAAAACCTGCAATTCTCCGGTTCAGTAATTGTAGGATCATCAAAGCTCAATCCTATGTATTCTGTTTGTGCATTAATCAAATTATTTTCCTTGGCAAACTGTCCTAACTGTTTCCATGCCTTAGCATAAGAATCCGGCGCCCCATACCAATCTATAATTCGTATATATACTATTCTTTTAGCATCTACTATTCTAACTTCGGGGTTAAGAAGTATCTCTTTTCGTTCATCATCTCTAAAGAAAAATGAGTTGTTTTGTGGTAAAATACGATAAACAGATGGCAAAACACCAAAGTGTTTTTTGAAGGCTTTCGACAAAGCATTTTTTGTTCCATAACCTTTTTCCAAGGCTATCTTATCTAACGTATCACTCGACATACGCAAACGTTGAGCTATATCCTCCAATCGTAGGCGAGCAACATACTCTCCAATATTCTCACCGATTATAGTTTTAAAAATACGATGAAAATGAAATTCAGAAATATTCGCGACTTCTGATAATTGTTTTAAATCGGGGCTGTCATATAAATGTTTATTGATATAATCAACAACTTTATTTACAGCCCTTTCATAATCATTGATAGTTCTTTCCCTCATTTATACATCAAGCTGTTTTCCAACGCTTCAAGTTAGGAAAATACTCTTTCATCGTGGCTCTGGCTTCCTCTTTAGAATATACCTTGTCACTGTCTTTATTGAATTCGTCTAAATAATTAAGGCAATGATCTATCATTTCATCCATTGTTACATCCTGTGCAAAAGAACCTTCTTTGAAGCAATACGTACAATAATCTTCATTTACACTGTTATCTTTATTTGTACCGAAATCGGCTGCTGTGTTTAATGGCATGCCACAGCTTTGGCAGAATTTTTCATCCATAGTCCTTCGTTTTATAGTTAAAAATTGAAATTTATATCTTAATGTAAATAAAACAAATTTAAAGAAATACAAGGTTATCAATTCTTGCTAATTTTCACATACACTGAATTATTCCTAATCACAATGATTAGGAAGTTCAGCGGAATACGAGACTTGACAATTGTTAACCAAGGTTAAAGAGAGAGGTGCTCATTAATCCTTTTCATTTAGTTAACATCAAAGGAGTAAAGAGAGATATTTCAATACATTTTCTAACACTAACACCTGAAATTATGAAAAAGACTATATTGATATTCGCACTACTAATCAGCGCAATATCCTTTGCAAATAAAGCAGAAGCTCAAAACGTAAGTATAAATATAAATGTAAACCAACAACCGGCATGGGGTCCTATTGGTTACGACTATGTCGGCTATTACTACTTCCCCGACATCGATTGTTACTACAATGTGAATGCAGGAATGTTCTATTACTTCGATCGTGGTTATTGGGTACCATCACGTTACCTGCCTTATGCGTACAGCAATTATGACTTATATGGATTATATAAGGTAGTATTGAACGTTCGCGATCCTTGGATATATAATCACAACCATCGCAGAAGCTATGTAAGATACAAAGGTTATAGAAATCAAGTCGTAATTAGAGACAGCCGAGATAATCGCTATCGCGATAGCCGACACAATAATGTTGTATGGTATTCTTCTAATAAGAAAGAAAACCATAGTGAGCGTCCCAACAATAATCGTAACAATGTTAGCAGGCCTAATACCAATAGACCCGAAACAAACAGGCCCGTCTACAATAATACAAATAAGCGATCAGATAAAGTAAACATAGCCGAAAACAAATCCGGCAATGATAATAACAAGCGTCGTGAACAAAATAAGACCCACTCAGGTTATAATAAAAGTGATGATTCGTCTGGTAGAAATAGTGGACGAGGTAGATAATAGATAAGTTTAGGTTTGGTAAGGTGTGTATTTATTAAGTATACACCTTTCTTTTAACCTATTAGATTAGACCAGCTCACCAACAAATATAATGAAGTATGAAAAGATTATTATATATTTTCTTGTTTCTTCTGGGACTTCAAAATATACGAGCACAGGATGTAGTAAACGATACAATCAGATTACAAAAAACTGATATCGTCGGCAGATGGGTCGAGGCCAAACGTATAGTAAACGATAGCATTATCATAGAGCAAGCCTTTCCCGACCATTATATATTTAAAGACGATATGGTATTTCATAAAGGGCAAGCTTCAGAAGGTGTCATATTATTTAATATAGGAGGAAGATACAGAATAGAAGGTGACTCTATTGCGGTAACTTATTTTGATTTTATACAGAACACTACCGATAGCAGGGTACCGCAAACAGTCACATTTAAAGTCGTTTCTTTATCTGAAAGTGAAATAAATGCCTATGTAAACGACTCGCAAGAAGGCAAATATTTTATCAGGCTCAGAAGGCAATTTCTTGATCAATAAAACTGAACATTAAAATAATTTGATACCGTCTTTGTAGGTTTTATATTTTAACTTGGGTAATAGTTCCTCCCGCATCCTTTTCGTATCACCATAGTATGACACCATTCCTATCTTTACAAAATCGACTGTCAAGGGACTGCGTGTATTAAATATCCACGAGAAAATTTCAAAACCACGGGCAGCAGTCATGATCATCCAGACCGGCATACACCACGGCTTATGATTTCCCTTATAAACAGTAATGTCGTCCAAGAATTGTTGCAAAGACTGGACCCCCTCATCTCCAATATGATATATGCCGTTAATATTTGGTTTTTCGACGGCAGCAATAGTAGCATTCACAAAATCAGTTTTCGATATTAGATGAATAGCTGTTGGTTTCTTCCATATTCCGAGTAGCCAATGGCGTGCAAACCATTGCCCTGCATCTATCATCAGTATGCCTTTTCCATAGACCATACCGACACGCAGAGATACACCTTCAAATCCATACTGGCTCGCGTATTTAAATAATAGTTTTTCTTCTTCGAGGCGAGTGCGAGCATGCATCGATTCGGGTTTTCCATCTAACGATCCATGTGCCGGATTATCAGGTGTACACTCCCCCTCTACATGAGGGAAACTAATCAATATAACACGTTTTACTTTTTGTAAGACAGCTACTTCAAGTAAGTTATTAAAATATGTAGTGTTAGTTTTTGGCAAAAATTTCTCCGGATTGGCTTTGAACAATACGCCGGCAAAATGGATAATAACATCTACATCGTGTAATGCATCATACAACGTATTCTTATCAGCCAAGTCTGTTTTAAATACAGTAATATTGTCTTTATTCAAAAGGTCTTGAGCAACATTTCTGCGGTGAGTAAGCAAATTAAGATTCAGATTCCTGTTTTTCATTCCTTGTGCCATTAAGCCACCTAAATTACCTGCCGCACCTGTAATAGCAACTCTCAGATTATTCATAAAGTCTATTTTGTGTTTCTACAAATATACAGAATATATAGATATAAACTAACCGTTTCTTCTTTCTGATTAAGTTCACAGCCCAATTCTCAGGGAAGCTCGAAACGCGCTATTAAATACGCTCTTTTAGTTACAAATTAGTATCTTTACCAATAATTGAAATATATCTATTATGAATTTTCTGGCACATGCTTTTCTTTCTTTCGACAATCCCGACATACTTGTGGGAAACCTTATAGCCGACATGGTGAAAGGTAAACAAATGGATGTGTATCCCTCAGAAATTCGCCGTGGAATAAAAATCCACAGATTAATCGATTCGTTTACCGACAGCCATCCTGTGACACTTGAAGCGAAAAAACTATTTCAAGAATCAGCCGGAAGATATGGAAGCTCTTTTCTTGATGTATCATACGATCACTTTCTTGCTCTTGATCCACTCAATCAACCAAAAGAAGGATGGGAAGCTTTTGCACAAAACTGCTACACGCAAATTGAAGAGCGAGGCAATATATTACCATCCATATTTTGCAATATGTATATGTATATGAAAAGTGAAGATTGGTTCTCGAACTATCAGAATATGTGGATGATAGAACGCAGTTTCGATAGGCTGAAACGGCGAGCCAGTTACTTAGACGACAATGCGCCTGTCTTTGCTGATTTTGAGAAAAATTACAACACTATTCAAAAAAGCTATGAACTGTTTTTTCCTGATCTGAAAAAATATGTTGAAGAAATTTCATGATATTAAACTAGCAATAGTACCATAAGATAAGGATGATTGATAAATTCCGATAATTATTCCTATAGCTATATAAAGTACACCTTTCGATTTATATTTATCTTGTTCCGAAGGAGTGGCAGGCATTGAAAAGCTTAATTTCCAGCCGCTGTTCTTTACTTTTTCGAGTACCGTATCCTTTTTGGTCATAGTGCATATTCCTATAATCATCAGAAACACAGGACCTCCTATATTTAGAAATAGTGCAACAACGGACAATACGACCAACATTCCAAAATTCATTTTCTCCTTTGCAACATAACCTGCATATAGTAATCTTTTTCGTGCTTCTACATCGTCGATAACCTCCTCTGTATAAATATCCTTATATTTCTTATCTGATATACGTTGAACAGGTGCTTCCAGCGAATTCTTATCAATGTAGCTATAGTCGGCTTCTGCGTATTGTTTCTCCTTTTGAAAAGGCGGAACGTATGGTGGTGGCACCTCGGATTGAGGCTTTTTCGAAATAGTCTGAATCGGTTGTTTTGATGGTTTTTCTGATGCAGCGGCTTGTTTCCTTGTTTCGATAGCGATAGCTCTGGCATCAGAGAGGGGTGTAGCCCTTTTTTCTATCTTCGATGGTCTGCCTTCGGGGTTTACATATTCTGCTGATGCAGGAACAATCCCTTTGAATTCACCTTTTTCACTTTTAGGGTATGGCTTATCATCCAGTTTCTTACTTACTGTTTCGTAATTTTTACGTAAATCATCATATAGCTTCTTCTGCGTGCGAGAATTTTCGTACGATTTCAGATACTCTTTTTCATACGATTTTTTATACGTATCTCCCGAATGATCTTTTCCCATATCTTTTTTAGTATTAGAAATCCAAGATTTAATTCTTGCTTGTTATAAACTTACAGCTTATTTACTGCCCACCGTTATAGAATTGACCAATAAATTTAAATCGTCTCCGAAATCATCATTGTTCCGATTATCAAGAAGGTATAGTAGGCTATAAGTTTTCTTTGCGGCTTTATTCTGATATATTTTTATTAACCCACTATATTCACCATATTCATTTTTATATCCACCGCTAAAGGTACACTCAGTTATATCACCATTCTTAAATTTACTAGACACCGCCTTCGTAAATGAAACATTTTCTGTTCTGGATGAATTAGTTATCTGCGTTTTCAACATCAGCAAATAAGTGCTGGGATCTAGTACGGCATCGTGAATATTAATAACAATTTTATCTTGCTCATCGTAAACATAGCTGGGTTTTATAAGAATCTTATATACCCCCTCATCTACTTTAGTTGTATCTATGGTCCACGATTCGGGAACTTTAAAATATATACCCTTATAATCAATCGCAATGGTATCGCTTCCTGAAGACAGCGGGGCAACAGCTTCTGTTTCCACTGCATAATAATCTTTTTCTAAATCAGAGACGCCTCTTTTTTTACAAGAGATTACAACAATCAGTAATAAGAATATCGTAAATACTATTTTTTCCATTCTATATGCGTTAGTTTGTGTTTGTGTATTATTAAAAACTACTTGATACCCGTTGTACAATATTACACAATTGGCGGACATTATCCAAATTCAATTCAAAGTCGGCATATTCGGGTGACGAATTCAATGAGTGGCAAGTTATCTTGCAATTTTCTATATCCTGATCTACAATCTGTTTACAAAGAATTGTGTTATCCAATACAATGATCCAATTGGGATAATTATCAGTATGCAGTCTGCTACGCCAATGCTCTTTACACAACTCACGCGCAAGCACAATATCCCCGTCACTCAAACTGCGTTTAGTATCGTTATCCATACTATCGCCTTTAATTTCGAAAGCAAAGTAACGCCCATGCCCAATTTTATCTACTATAAAATCAAATTCTTCGTATTCATCGCCCATAAATTCAGCATCACGAAACTCATCTACATATTTCGCATAAGCTTTTACGGGAATGAAAGGTACACGCATGCGAAATTTACCATTTGACATTTCGTAGTATTTAACTCCGGATTTGGTTACAATAAAAGGTTCTTCCTCATGTACCTTGTCTGTTCTGTTTATACTACCTTCACCATTAGACAACCATTCTTCATTCACTTTAAAGTAAGCAGCTAAGATTGAAATATTCGACTTATTCGGGTTGGTCTTCCCTTCTATATAGTTAGCAATAGTCCCTTTTGTGATAGCGGTATCCTTCCAGATGCGATAAGCAGTAACTCCATCTCTTTCCAACAAATGTTTGAGTCTATCTTTAAATTCCATAATTGATGGGTATAAAATTATTCAATAAATTCTTTTCAGGTCGTAAATCCTTTGATTCAGCACTTAAAATTGAATCAATATACAAATATAGTAAAATATTGAATCATAGATACTATTTACTAGACTTTTAGAGTTAAATATTATGTAAGCTTAAAATTATGGCCTAAAATTTGCTAATCATTTTTTAGGATATGAGCTAAAATAAGATTAACATTAAACCAAACTATTTGATATTTAGATACGTTATAATTTAAAATCAAACTATTATGAAAACAATGCTATTTTTATTTATGTCGATGACATTGATTCTGACAGGATGCAAAACTCAAAAAGACCCTGCAGTTAAAGCCGCCATAGAAGCTGAAGAGCAAATGGAATTCGATATGGCTGTAAAAGCGCTGAATGAACGTGATTTCGTCCTCGAAGCCGACCGCATTACTTTCAAATACGGGCGCTATGCTTATGTAACTCCCAATACTAATTTTATCTCTATGAGCGGAGACAAAGCAACTATCCAGTTGGCCTTTAACTCTCCCTACGCCGGACCTAATGGCATTGGAGGAATTACAGTAGATGGAACCGCATCTAATGTAAAGATACAAACAGACAAAAAAGGCAATATTACTTACAGCATGGCAGTTCTTGGTTCCGGGGTGTCGGCAACAGTTACCTTTAGGATGGCACAAGGCAGTAATAAATGTACTGCAACAGTAAATCCTAATTTTAGAAGTAATCCAATAACATTTTCTGGTATTTTATATCCCAAATCGGAATCAAGTGTATTTAAAGGCACTCTCTTTTGATGTATAATAAGAAATAATTAAAAGAAGGTGTCTCATAAGTAAAATAATACAGTCAAAGTATTACTCTCTTTTGTCATCCTGAACGGAGAGAAGGATCTCTCAATCAAGAGCCGGGATTCTTCTCTCCGTTCAGAATGACAGAATGATACGAAAAATCACTTACGAGACACCTTTTTTGGGGGGAATATGTGACTATATTTTTAAAATAAGCCCTTAGTTAAAACCACAGCAATTTATTATTCCCCACTAACTACTAATGAGTCAGCGGATAATACATAATAAGTTTTCATGTTGTCTTCATCAATCACAGCATTCGATTTTTCAGATGCTTGAGCCATTTTCTCACGTCTTTCATGTTGAGCTTTGGCTCTTCTATCAAAGATCTCTTGGCTGTGATAATTATAAAGTGGATATGATATTATAATCATAACTACACATATTAAAGGAAGTCTTGATTTCATAATATTCAATTTTAGAGGGTTATTATTCAATGCTTACTATATAGAGAATAAAAAATCAAATATTCCATAAAAAGCTACTAAAACACACTATACAACTCACAAACAACCAGTTGAGAAACATAAAACATAATAATTTAACACTATGCAATCGTTTGCAGCCCATTTTGACAAAAAAGCGGCTTTATATAAAAGACTTTAGTTTATTAATACGTAGTTTTGTTACAAGAGAGGAAGACCTTTAACTAGACGACCATAAAATAATAGCCACAAAGAAAAATCACATGAAAATAATATTATCATTAGACTATAATACTGTATGGGGACAGACCATCTACATCTGTGGCTCCACTCCTGAATTAGGAAATTGGGATGAAGGCTTTGCAAAAAGTATGACTTGCATAGCTCCTTCCAAATGGCAGATTGAATTGGAAGTAAAAGATATATCAGAACTTAAATATTACTATATAGTAAAAGAATCGGGCAAAACTGTTCGTCGTGAATGGGGGAATCCACATACGCTAACACTTGCCACAGACAAGAAATTTATTGTAGAAGATATCTGGCAAGAAATTCCTCAACAAAAGTTTCTTTACACATCATGCTTTACCAATAGTTTTTTTCACCACAATCCCGTATCTAAAAGCAAATATTATAATAAAACAATCTTATTACAAATAATTTGTCCTTATGCTAAAAAAGGACAAGAACTGATACTTTGTGGTGATTCTAAAGTTTTTGGAAACTGGCAATTACAAGATGCTTTGCATTTTACACCTTTGGAGGATGGCATTTGGCTGTTAACAATTAATGCTTCGCAAATAAAATCAACGCTAGAATATAAGCTGGCAATTTATGATGCCAATGAAAAGAAAATTGTTCATTGGGAAAATGGTAACAATCGTTCCATCAATCCTCTTTCAATAGAGGATAAAGAGGATATAGTGAATGTACAAACACTGGAGTATCGCTATGGCTGGATGAATTGGAGAGCAGCAGGAGTATCTATTCCTGTCTTCTCTTTACGGTCAGATAATAGTTTTGGCATCGGTGAGTTTTCGGATATAAAGAAACTAATTGATTGGACAAGCAAAACGGGTCAGAAAGTAATACAAATATTACCCATAAACGATACAACTATCACCTACACATGGACTGATTCGTATCCATACAATGCAATATCTATTTATGCCCTCCATCCCATTTATCTGGGACTGAATGAATATCCGTTAAAAGATCAGAAGCTTTATAATAAATATCAGAAAGAAGCGGGTGAATTAAATACGCTGGCGAATGTAGATTACGATAAAGTAATAATTCTAAAATGGAAATATTTAACTGATCTTTTTGCCGAATGTGGAAATGATATATTGAAAAGTAAAGAATATACTGAGTTTTACAAAAAAAATGAAGAATGGCTATTCCCTTATGCCTGTTTCTCTTATTTGAGGGATAAACATAAGACAGCAAATTATTCGTTGTGGAAAGCAAATTCAGTCTATAACGAGAGTAAATTAAAAAAACTAATCGATACAGAGGATGGAGCTAAGACTTGTATCGATCTGCTATGCTTCACACAGTTTTTGCTTCATAAACAATTAGTAGAAGTAAAAGAATATGCTCATACCAATGGTGTTATTCTTAAAGGGGATATACCGATCGGCATCAGTCGCGACAGTGTCGAAGCATGGGTCGAACCTCATTTATTCAATTTAGACGTGCAAACGGGAGCACCACCCGACGACTTCTCGGTGAATGGTCAGAACTGGGGATTCCCAACTTACAATTGGGACGAAATGGCCAAAGATGGCTACCAGTGGTGGATAAAACGTTTCCGCAAAATGGCCGATTATTTCGATGCTTACCGTATCGACCATATCCTAGGCTTTTTCCGTATCTGGGAAATACCATTGTCATCCGTACAAGGTTTACTCGGTTATTTCAGCCCGGCATTACCGCTTTCTATCGACGAGATTCATTCATCGGGCATGTGGTTCGACGAATACCGTATGACTCAGCCATATATTCATGACAGTTTTCTAGGCGATTTCTTCGGCGAGTATAGTCAGGAAGTAATCGGAAAATATATGCATCCTATTGCTTGGCAGCGCTTCGAACTGAATGAAGACTGTAATACCCAAGTGAAAATTAAAAAATTATTCGCAGGGAAGACCGATGAAAAAAGTCTACGCATACGCGATGGCTTATATGGTCTATGCAACGAAGTATTATTTATTCACGATAAACGCGATCCGTCAAAATATCACCCACGCATAACAGCACAATATACATATACATATTGTGATCTGGATGATAATACTAAAGCAGCATTCAATCGTCTGTATGATGACTTCTTCTATCACCGTCATTCTCAGTTTTGGCGCGAAGAAGCGATGAAGAAATTACCAACTCTTATTTCATCGACATCGATGCTTGTCTGTGGAGAAGACTTAGGAATGATTCCGGCATGTGTACCATCGGTCATGCACGAATTACAAATTCTCAGTCTCGAAATAGAACGCATGCCGAAGGAAAAAAATCTGCTTTTCGAAAGGTTGAGTAACCTACCCTATTTGAGTGTATGCACCACTTCTACCCACGATATGGCTCCGATCAGAGCATGGTGGAACGAAGACCGAAATACGATCCAACAATATTATAATCAGGTACTCTGGAAAGTAGGAGCTGCACCTGAAGATTGCACTACCGAAATCTGTAAACAGATAGTAAACAACCATCTTAACTCTCCATCTATGTTAGCCATCCTTCCGCTGCAAGATTGGTTATCTATTGATAGTAAGCTAAGAAGAGAAAACCCGGATGATGAACGCATAAATATACCATCCATACCACAACATTATTGGTGTTACAGAATGCATCTTACACTGGAAGATTTATTGAAAGCTGATGAATTTAATAACCAAGTAAAAACAAGGGTTGAATCATCAGATCGAATTTTATAAAAGAACAATAAAAAATAATATGAAAAAGAGTGTTTTAACCCTATTATTAGCCGTTTTAATCAGTCAATCCATTTTTGCAATTGACATTAAAACGTTAGAACCTGCATTTTGGTGGACAGGAATGAAAAATCCTGAAGTACAAATTCTGATACACGGCGATAACATTGCTAAAAGCGATGTGAACATTACATCTAAAGCTGTGCGATTAAAAGAATCGGTTCGGTTGGAGAATCCGAATTATCTATTATTATATTTAGATTTATCGGGCGCTCAACCGGAAAAATTCGATATAGTATTCCAACAAGGTAAAGATAAGAAGGTTGTTCCTTACGAAATAAAACAAAGAAAAACAGGATCGTCAGACAGAATTGGATTCAATTCGAGTGATGTACTATACCTCATTATGCCCGATCGTTTTGCTAATGGCGACCCATCTAACGATGTCATTAAAGGAATGCGCGAAACGAAGGTAGACCGTAGTGAACAATATGCACGTCATGGCGGAGACTTTAAAGGAATAGCAAATAATCTGGATTACATTTATGACCTTGGTGTAACTGCTATCTGGTTAAATCCTGTAATGGAAAACGATATGCCGAGAGGCTCATATCATGGTTATGCCACTACCGACTATTATAAAGTGGACAGACGTTTCGGATCTAATGACGAGTTTGTTTCTTTAGTAGATAAAGCACATGCTAAAGGCATGAAAATAGTAATGGATATGATTTTCAACCATTGCGGCAGCGAACATTTCTTTTTCACAGACAAACCGTCTAAAGACTGGTTCAATTTTTCGGAGAAATACATCCAGACATCATATAAGACAACAACACAATATGATCCTTATGTGTCGACAGCAGATAAGAAATTAGCTTTGGATGGTTGGTTTGTAGAATCTATGCCGGATTTGAATCAACGGAATCCGCACGTAGCAAAATACCTCATCCAAAATAGTATCTGGTGGATCGAATATGGCGGAATTGACGGAATCCGTCAAGATACACATCCTTATGCAGACTTCGATATGATGGCTCGCTGGTGTAAAGAAGTAACCGAAGAATATCCGGACTTCAATATTGTAGGAGAAACATGGTATGGTAATAATGTGGCCATCGCTTACTGGCAAAAAGATAGTAAACTAGCTGCTCCCCGTAATTCCAATCTACGCAGCGTTATGGATTTCCCGTTGATGGGAGTTATGGAGAAAGCCTTCGACGAAGAAACTTCTTGGGATAATGGAATGGCGCGAATCTATGACTATCTGGGGCAAGATATTGTATATGAAAACCCAATGGAATTACTTATATTTCTCGACAATCATGATACATCCCGTTTCTATAAAACGGAAGAGAGTACATCTAATTTCGACAGATACAGACAAGCCATTACTTTTCTGTTAACAACACGTGGTATACCCGAAATATATTACGGTACAGAGATTCTGATGGCTGCCGACAAAGCAAATGGAGATGGTACTTTACGTGAAACATTCCCCGGAGGATGGGCGGAAGACAAACAAAATGCATTTACTAATCGCACGGATAAACAAGATAAAGCATATAATTTTGCACGTAAAATATTGCAATGGCGTAAAGGGAATGATGTTATAGCTAAAGGTACACTAAAACATTTCGCTCCTACCGATGGCATCTATGTTTACGAACGTAAACACAATGGCAAATCAGTAGTTGTTATATTAAGTGGAACAGACCAACAAAAAAACATTAACATAGCTTCATACAAGGAAATATTAACAAAGAATCAAGCAAAAGATATTATAAGTGAAAAAACAATAGATTTGAGTGGAAACACATTAACTATTGCTCCGAGAGATGTTCTGGTATTAGAATTTTGATTATTTTTATAGGGATAACTCCTCAACGTCTCCAATCATGAAAAAAGGTCATCTCACAATAAAAGATATAGCCAAAGATTTGAATGTTTCGCCCTCGACTGTGTCGAGGGCTTTAAAGGATAATCCCGACATCAGCCTCGAAACACGAAAACTTGTTCAGGAGTACGCCAAAAAAAATAAATACAAGCCGAATGCTCTTGCCCTTAGCCTGCGTAATCAGCACACCAATATCATCGGAGTTATTGTGCCCGAATTGGCAAATCATTTCTTCTCAGCAGTATTGTCTGGAATGGAAACAATTGCCGAAGACAAAGGTTATCAGGTTATTATTTGTCAATCATCAGAAGATTACCATAAAGAAATACGTAATGTGCAAACTCTGATAAAGGCTCGCGTTTGCGGTGCCCTTATTTCACAAGCTAAGACAACAACGCAGTACGAACATTTCGAAGAGTTGCTGGATAATGATATACCTGTTATCTTTTTCGACAGAATATGCATCGGTATAGATGCCGATAAAGTTGTGGTAGATGATTATTCCGGCACATTCACAGCTGTGGAATATATGATCAAAAGCGGATGTAAGCGCATAGCTTTTTTCTCTGCACCTCTTCATATGGAGATTTCGAAAAACAGAAAAAACGGCTATCTGGATGCTATACGCAAATATCATTTACCAGTAGAAGAAAATTTGATTCGTATAGCCGACAATAAGCCATTAGGATATGAAAGAGCAATGGAGATACTCCAAGAGCCAAATAGACCCGATGGTTTTATGGCAATGAATGATTATACAGCTTCCGGCATATTATTAGCGGCAAAGAAACTAAAACTAAGAATACCTGATGATATATCTATTTGCGGGTTCTCGAACTCGAATATATCACAGGATACCGATCCGATGCTTACAACAATGGATCAGCACCCCGAAAAAGTAGGCGAAGAAGCGATGAAACTTTTGCTCGAAAAAGTTGAAAATCCCGAAGACACGACACGAAAGAATAAGATCATAAAAACATCGCTGATTGTCAGGCAGACTACACGTGTTCTACCCGACAATTAAAATAATACACTAAACTAATACCGATCTAAACCATATACCATGAAACAAAAACCTACTCTTAACTTTTGGCAAATCTGGAATCTTAGTTTCGGATTTTTAGGCATACAAATAGGATATTCATTGCAAAGTTCTCAAACAAGCCGAATACTTTCGGCTCTCGGAGCTGATCCACATCACCTTCCCCTATTCTGGCTGGCAGCACCCATAGCCGGACTTATTGTACAACCGATCATCGGAATGTCGAGCGATCGTACATGGACAAGACTAGGCAGGCGTATTCCTTTTATACTGGCTGGAGCAATAGTGTCTGCAATTGCCATGTTCTTTATGCCCAATTCTGAAATAGTAGCGCATATTTTCCCACCCGTATTTTTCGGTGCCTGCATGTTGCTGTTTATGGACTGTGCATTCAATGTTTCCATGCAACCATTCCGATCACTGGTTGGGGATATGGTAAACGATAAACAACGAAATCAAGGATACTCGATACAGAGTTTCCTTACAAATATAGGGGCTGTTGTAGGTTCCTTTCTTCCATTTATACTGACATGGATCGGGATAAGAAATATACCGAAAGTAGGGGAAATGGTTCCGCCTTCGGTAATCTGGGCATTTTATTTCGGAGGAGCAGTATTATTACTCGCTGTGCTATGGACATGTTTCCGCGTGAAAGAATATCCACCTAAAGAGTATGAAGAATATAATAATATCACAGAGGCTGAAAAGAAAAAAACATCGTTCGTCGATATTCTGAAAAGCACTCCTAAAACGATGCTTCAGCTATCCATTGTCCAGTTTTTCTCGTGGTTTGCATTATTCTTAATGTGGGTATATGCAACCGATGGTATTGCTGAAAATGTTTGGCACACGAAAGACCCTCTTTCACAAGCATATAACGAAGCAGGAAACTGGAATGGTGTATTGAGTGGCATTTATGGCATATTCGCTGTTGGATTTTCCATATTCATGGCAAAGATAGCCGATAAAATAGGACGTAAAAAAGTTTATTCTTTTGCTCTGTTAATGGGTGCATTAGGCTTAGTGTCGATGTTCTTCTTCGATGATAAAAATATGTTGCTGATTTCCATGCTTGGCATTGGTATTGCTTGGGCAGGTATTCTTGCTATGCCCTATGCAATTCTATCAGCAGCACTTCCTGCAAGTAAAATGGGTGTATATATGGGAATATTCAATGCGACAATCACCATTCCTCAGATTGTTGCGGGATTAACAGGTGGCTTATTGTTGAAATACGTTGCCGAAGGCAGTTCTATCACAATGCTTGTTGTCGCAGGCGTGTCCATGTTATTAGCAGCAATTTCGGTTGCGTTTGTAAAAGACATAGAGCCTAAAGCAGCAGAAACTGAAATGATAAAATAAATACATAAAATAAATTACATGAGAAAGAATCTTTCATTATTCATTATTGCATCCCTTGTTTTGCTTGGTACATCTTGTAAACAAAAAGCCAATAATGATAATCTAACAGTAGAAACAGAAGAAAAATGCACCGTGCAACACCTCGATTGGACCCGTAATGCTGTAATCTACGAAGTAAATATCAGACAATACACCAAAGAAGGAACATTCGCTGCATTCGAACAGCATTTGCCCCGTCTTAAAGAATTAGGGGTGGATGTACTTTGGATTATGCCAGTGCATCCTATATCAGAAAAAAATAGAAAAGGAACACTCGGCAGCTATTACGCTGTAAAAGACTACAAAGGTATCAATCCCGAATTCGGTACAAAAGAAGACTTCAAACGCTTGGTAGATAAGGCTCACGAAATGGGATTCAAAGTAATAATAGACTGGGTAGCAAATCATACAGGCTGGGATAATGCATGGATAACCGAACATCCTGATTGGTACATGAAAGACAGTACCAACACGATTGTTTCGCCTTACGACTGGACTGACACCGCAGAGTTGAATTACGATAACAATGATATGCGCACGGCAATGGTTGGTGCGATGAAATATTGGGTTACCGATTTCGATATCGATGGTTTCAGATGCGATATGGCGCACGAGGTTCCAACCGATTTCTGGAATAGTACCAGAAAGGAATTGGACAGTGTAAAACCAATGTTTATGCTAGCCGAATCTGAAAACTCTGACTTGTTAGAGCATGCTTTTGATGCGAACTATTCATGGGAATTGATGCATATGATGGCTGATGTAGTAAAAAAGACTAAGAATGCTGACACTATTTACTCTTATATTCAAAAACTGGATACTACAATTTGTAGTGATGCTTATAAAATGAATTTCCTTACCAATCACGATGAAAATTCGTGGAACGGAACAGAATTCGAACGTTACGGAAAGGGTGTGGAAGCTTTTGCTGTACTTACCTATACTCTCAATGGTATGCCGATGATATATACCGGACAAGAAGTAGGATTAAAGAAACGTTTATCTTTCTTCGAGAAAGACCAAGTTCCGTCATGGAACGAAAACTCAACTACAGAATTCTATAAAAAATTAAATAATCTAAAACGCACTCATCCTGCTTTGCGTGCCGGTGAACAAGGCGGAAAGATAAAAAGATACAGTACTTCCGCTAACGATAATTTACTTATATTCTCACGAGAAAGAGAAGGGAAAGAAATCCTTGTTATGCTGAACTTATCGGATAAGAATATTACGTATACGAGTAACGATGGATTTGGCAGAGGTAATTTTACAGATTACTTTACAGGAACAGCCATCAAAGAACTACCTGCAACTCTTAAACCTTGGGAGTATAGAGTACTGACAAAATAACATTCAGTTTTAGTTTATATACAAACAGTGAGGGCGCAGATTGAATAATCTGCGCCCTTGAATTTAAACTAAACATTACTATGATCTAAACAATCTTACTAATATAGACCTCACAGTTTCTTTAATCCTTTTGTTTGTTCTTTATCTGCTTCAATTACACTGATAGCGTATCCGCCACCCGGTGCACAAAGTTGAGATAACTTCGACTTATTGGTAACTATTACCTTGCGGATAGCATAAGCCTGTGGATTTGTTTTATAATTAGCATCCTTAGCATCGCTATAAATAGTTGCTATATATTGCTTGCCGGCATCCAGATAGTCGAATGAGATGGCAGATGTACGTCCATTCTCGTCACAAGTACTACCTATAAACCAGTTATTCGATCCTTTTGCTTTACGTGCAATCGTAATATAATCGCCCGGTTCAGCCTCCAATATTTTTGTATCGTCCCAATCGATCGCAACATCTTTGATGAACTGAAATGCATCTAGGAATTTATTATATGTTTCAGGCAAATCTGCTGCCATTTGCAATGGGCTATACATCGTAACATACAATGCCAACTGGCGGGCAAGAGTCGTATTTACATGCGAATTATTATCGGGATTATAAGCGCTTACATCCATTTGGAAAATACCCGGTGTATAATCCATCGGACCACCTATCAAACGAGTAAACGGAAGAATTGTGGTATGATCGGGAGTGTTGCCGCCAAATGCTTCATATTCTGTTCCTCGAGCCGATTCATTACCGATAAGATTCGGATATGTACGAGATACTCCCGTCGGGCGCACTGCCTCATGAGCGTTTACCATAATCTTGTGTTTAGCTGCTTCTTCTAAAGCATGCATATAATGATTTACCATCCATTGCCCATAATGAAATTCACCACGAGGGATAATGCTTCCTACATAACCACTCTTTACAGAATTATAACCATTGTCTGCCATAAACTGATATGCTTTCTCCATGTGACGTTCATAGTTGCGTACCGAAGAAGATGTTTCATGATGCATCATCATTTTCACGCCTTTACTTTTAGCATAATTATGAATTTCTTGAACATCGAAATCAGGATATGGAGTAACGAAATCAAACACATAGTCTTTCGAGTGACCAAACCAGTCTTCCCATCCGATATTCCAGCCTTCGACCAATACGGCATCAAATCCGTGAAGGGCTGCAAAATCAATGTACTTTTTCACATTAGCTGTATTCGCTGCGTGTTTACCGTTAGGTTTTGTTTTTGTATAATCGGTTTCTCCCAATCTAACACTTGGTAATTCGTCTGTATACGCCCATGTGCTTTTTCCGGTAATCATTTCCCACCATACACCAATATATTTAACAGGTTTGATCCACGAAGTATCTTCTATCTTAGAAGGGTCATTCAGGTTCAAGGTCAATTTAGAAGCTAGTATATCGCGAGCATCGTCACTCACGATTACTGTACGCCAAGGTGTTTGAGTCGGAGCTTGCATATAGCCTTTAGCTCCTTGGGCATCGGGAGTCAACCACGATTCTAAGACCATATTTTTATCATCCAGATTCAAATGCATACAAGCATAATCTATCAAAGCTGCTTCGTGTATATTGATGTAAAGTCCGTCTGAACTCTTCATCATCAATGGAGTCTGTACACCTGTTTCAGAAAATGGTGTTTGCGAAACGTTAGGCGTATAAGCAGTTTTGAAGCGGCTTCTTATTTCTGATAGATTCGACGTTGTGTAGTTATATTCTTGCGTATCATAGTCACCGGGTATCCAGAATGTCTTATGATCGCCAGCCAATGCAAATTGAGTCTTTTCTTCTTTGATAACAAAGTAAATCAGATTCTTTTGTGTAGGAAATTCATAACGGAAACCAAGGCCGTCATCAAATACACGGAAACGAAGTACAATTTGCCTATCTGTTGACTTTTGATTCAAAGTAACAGCAAGTTCATTATAATGATTACGAATATCTTTCACTTCTCCCCAAACCGGCTGCCATACTTCATCGAATGTAGAGGTCTTTGTTTCCGTTACTTCAAAGCCGTTCAATAAAGACACTTTGTCATTTGCCTGATCAGTATTCGATTTGCGTTCAATAGAAAAATCACTGAAATTAGAAGGTTTATCCGATTCATCTTTCAGCTCCAGTCCCAGCTTACTGGGTTTAATAACATCTTTGCCTTTATACGTCAGACTGTATGTCGGCACTCCCCCATCGTGTAACGAAAAGGATAGTTTCAGATTACCATTTGGTGATTGTACATCTTGTGCTGAAATAAGTCCAGCCGAAAGACATAAACACACCAGAGTAAATAATTTTCTCATTGCTTTGTTTTAATATAATTAGTGATTTAATGATTTATCATCTTAAATGAAGTCGGATAGAATCCGTTATACAAAGTAACGGATTAGATACTGCTATATGCCTATATGCCCAATGCAATGAAGCATTTTTCGTTGCAAACGTTTGCAGATAAAACATTATAAAAAAAGCGACAGGTAAATATCCCTATCGCTTTCTATGAAGAATTTATTTTACAATTTATTGAATCGTACCTGTTCCTGTTTTAAAGTCAAGAGTTACAACAGCTCCTGCTGCAACCGGAACAGCAGCTTGATCACCGCCTGTTCCTCTATATTCAATCTTGCCATTAAAAATATTAAACTCTCTGGTCCACCAATCTGATGTTGCAATAGAAGATGCAGCATACATTCTGACATTATTGGCCGCAGTTGTTGTAATTGTAGCTTTACCATCAGTCACAGTAAATGGATATTGACCTTCCGACCATCCGCCAAAGGCATCACCGATACCATAAATCTTAGCCGGTTCGATTGCTATTTTCTTTTCAGCCATATCTATATAAACCATATACAAACCATCTGCGGGTACAACAGCATTCCCATCGCCATCGTTTGTAAAGCCGATCGATGTATCTTGTTTTCCGAAAGCTGTACCCCAATCTCTATCAGGTGACCATTTAAAACCATTACCACCTGTAAAATAATTAATAGTCCAAAATGCTCCCGCAACACCATTAACAGGTATTAATTTAACAGCACCTTCTGCATCCCAATTCCAGCCGCCAAAATCTGCGCCGGTCATATAAAGTTCTGTCGGAAGAGGCAGTATATACAAACAAGTGAATGCAACCGATTTGGTATCGCTAATAAATACCGGATCCGCGCCTGCTGTACCCAAACTCGTCTTCAAGCGGAAGTAAAGTTTAATCTCTCTGGATTCCTTCACAAACATCATAGCAGCATTATTCAGCTCCTTATAAGTCAGCTCTATAGACGTTCCAGCTGTAGCTGTAAACACCTTGAATGTTTCGAAAGATTCGAGTGTGTCCACTTCAATCTCGTATCTGGAAGGAGATTGTACACCAAATTCAGATTTAGTCCAGCTCCAAGAACCGATAACCTCTGTCAAATCTGTATCTTCTGTTATTTCAAATCCTTGCGTAACTTCCTGTGTGAAAACAGGGGCTACAAAATCATTTTCATTCAACGTTATCCTATTGCTATCATCATCGCAGGAATAAAATCCAAACAGACAAAGCGATATGATTAAAAATATATTTAGTTTTTTCATAATTCTTATATATTATATTTATGATAACTCGTAAATTAATATCCGTCCGCGTATTGTTGCAGGTTCGGATTAGAACCCATATCGTCAGCAGGAATCGGGTATACATTGTATCTTTTATCTACGCTTTTTCCGTTAAAGGTATTACCCTTCCATGTCCAAATATATGAATCGGTTGTCAATTGATTGAAACGAACCAAATCGGTACGGCGTTGTGCTTCGAAGAAAAATTCACGTCCGCGCTCGTCTAGTATAAATTGCTCGTTTATAGAGCTAACACTTGCACTAGGAGAATTGTTATATGCACGTTTACGTAGATTGTTCACATAAGTGAGTGCTGTAGATGTACTACCGCCTGCTCCCCCTCGAAGAACTGCCTCTGCATAATTCAAGTATATTTCGCCCAAACGGAATAAAGGAAAATCGGTATAAACAATATTACTTGGCGGCAAAGATCCGTCTTTATTCACGTTCGAATATTTAACGACAGGGATACCATTCTTATATCTGGTCGGGTCGATTATTTCCACATTATCTGCCAAATCGGGTTTCAACATAGAGAAACGGGTATCATCATTATAGCCGGTTTCTTTTTTGAAAACATTCAACAGAGATACGCGGGCACGATTACCCTGCCAGGCGCCTTGTGCATTAACATCGCTTTGTAGTGCCGATGGTACAGTACTACAGATAAGGAATGTCATTCCACCCCAAGTTTGAGTATCAGCACCTTCGTAGCGAATAGGGAAAATCATTTCTTTTGAATTACCGTTATCAGCTTTAAACATATCTTCGTACTTAGGTTCTAATTCATATCCTACTGCTATTACTTTACTGCTATAAGTAATACATTCTGTGTATTTACTTACTCCGGTATAAGTTCCTGCATTCAGATACAAACGTGATAATAAAGACCATGCTGCCGCTTTAGTAACGCGACCATAATATTTATTGTTATAACCCACGAATGGTTCTAATAAAGCATCTTGAGACTCCAATAATTCTGTTTCGATATAAGTAAATAATTCTTTCGGTTGAATTTGTGTAGGGGGTTCTTTACCGATCGCATTATTTTCCGTAACAAAAGGAACGGCACGGAACATATCTAACAGGTAATAATAGGCAAGAGCTCTCAAGAAACGAGCATCGCCTCTATAAACCTCGATTTCTGATCTTACATCAGCCTCAACTCCTCGCGATGATAATTTCTCATCAGTTGTTTCCCTTAGAAACTCATTTGCAAGATTCACCTGATAATAAAGACGGTAATACATTCCTTTGATAAATACATTTCCTGAATTCCAGTTCATGTAATTGAAATTATCGATACCAACATCAGTCCAGTTACAATGAGCTTCATCAGTCGGTAATTCCTGCATATTCCACAAACCGCGTAAGAAAGAAGCCTGACTACCACCGTCAACACCGGCTACATCCGACTCGTCATCTCCCGCTTTGTTTCCTGAAATAGTATATCCTGCATAAATTTTAGCTAAGCTGGATTTATAAGCTCCTAATTCTTTTCCGAAAACAGTTTCAGATACCTGTTCGTTCGGATCGATGGGCAATGTATCCAGATCATCCGTACATGATGTCATAGCTACTGATACTCCAAACAATAGCGCTATTGCCAAATATTTATATTTTATAGTTTTCATATCTATTTTATTTTGAAGATTAGAATTGTAGGCTAAGACCTATCATGTATATACGTGGGCGTGGATAAATATTATTATCGATACCCTCATTGTTAAATTCCGGATCTAAACCATTATACGATGTTATTACAAATGGATTTTGCACTGTTCCATATAACCTCATAGAACCTACATATTTCACAGGATTAACGAATGTATATCCGAGTGAGATATTGTCCATCCGCACGAAAGATGCATTTTGCACGTAATAACTTGACAGATATTGAGGGTCGCTGAAGTTAGTATACGCAGCACTGTTCACACGATTTTTCAAGAATCCCGACGGGTCGTACATGATGGCACCACCATGTGCTTCTCTGTTCGATTGAATATTGTTGTAAGCATAGTTTCCGATACTCGCGCGCACTGTAAAGTTAAAATCCCAGTTCTTATATGCCAATTGAGAAGTCATACCCATCAATACATCCGGCGCAGCACTTTTGTATTTAATCAAATCTTTTGTATCTATTACGCCATCTTTATTTTGATCGATAAATGCTCCTTCTATCGGTCTTCCATCACTATTATAAACCTGCTCGTATACATAGAATGAATTGAATGGATGATTTAAAGCGTGAATCAAAACATTTGTTCCTGTACCTCCGGATATACCACCATGGATAATTCCCGCATAATCAGGATTAGGATTATCAAGTACTTTAGTTATTTCATTATCATTGTACGAAACATTATAATTCAATGTCCAGTTCCAATCTTTGGTTTCGATAGGACGAGCTGTTACAGAAAACTCAATACCTTTATTTACAAGCTCTCCCATATTAGTCAGCAATACATTACTAAAGTTTGTACCTGCCGAAATAGGAACTTTATTTAAAAGATCTTTTGTTTTGCGATAATATACATCTACTGCTCCTGAAATACGATTTCCTAAGAATCCATAGTCAACACCGACGTTATAAGTCGTAGTTTCTTCCCATTTTAAGCCTTTGTCATATGCCTCTGGTCGAAGTACTTGAACTTTCTCGTCGCCCCAGAAGTAATTAGCACCCGGTTTACTATATTTATATCTCGCCAGATGTGGATAATCCCCGACATCCGAACCAAGATTTTGTTGACCTGTAATACCATAACCCAAACGCAGCTTCAAATCTGAGAATAAAGTTTGATCCTTCATAAACGATTCTTCGTTGATTCTCCATGCTAATGCTGCAGAAGGGAATAATCCCCAACGATTATCTTCATTGAAACGAGACGAACCATCTCTACGCAAAGTAGCAGTGAATAAGTAACGATTGTCGAATGTATAATTTGCACGACCAAAGAACGATATCAAATAGTTTTCAGACTCGTAAGAATCACCTTCTTTGTAGAATGTGGCATCTTTTTGCTCAGCAACTGTTGATGAGTAAGGGTATATGTTTGTATCTTTTCTATAGAATTCTTGCCATGAATAACCGCCCAGTACATCAAAACGATGCTTACCGATCTCTTTCGCATAATTAAGATAGAACTCCATTAATAAACTGCGTTTTAGCTGAGTATAATCTCTATTATCTCCCCATCCTTCTTTAAAATTACCTTGTACCCAACTCATCGGAGAGTTATCTTCGATAGTCACGTTTCCTTTACTGCTAGAGACATCGTAACCGAGATTTAAGTTTGCACGCAGTTCAGGTAAGAAATGCATTTTATAGTCGAATTGAACATTACCGAGACTTCTTTTCACTGTCGACTCATCGTGTTTCTGGTTAAGAAAGGCTACCGGATTAGTCAAACCTATATCGATAGGTGTACCATCTTCTTTCAAATACATGTAATATCCATTACCATATTTGCTATCATCGCTATAAATAGGTTGAGTAGGATCGAATTCAGCCGCAGCACCAATGGCTCCTTTGTCAGCAAATACGTTTGTATTATAGACGCCTTTTACGTTTAATTGTACACTTAACTTATCGTCAAAGAATTTAGGGCTCAAATTAAGTGATCCCGTCCAACGATCCATAGTTGATGTTTTCAAGATACCATTCTCTTTAGTATATCCCAGTGAAACGCGATAAGGTAACATATTCGCAGCACCGGCTACACTTATGTTATGGTCGTTACTAAACGATGTACGGAAAATTGCATCCTGCCAGTTTGTCGAAGCAGAACCTAAAGCTTTTACTTGCTCACTTCCTGCGCCAAATACTTCCGTTACGTAGTTACGGAATCGACCAGCATCCATCACATCTATTTCACCTTTTTTGGTACTAATTGAGAATGTTCCGTTATAGGCCACTTTAGGTTTCCCTGCCTGTCCTTTTTTGGTGGTTATAATGATAACACCATTCGATGCACGAGAACCATAAATTGCAGTAGCAGAAGCATCCTTCAGTACTGTAAAACTCTCTATATCGTTCGGATTGACTGTAGATAAAGGATTACCCATACCATTGATCGCATTATTATCAACCGGTATACCATCAATCACAACAAGGGGCTCATTACTAGCCGAAACTGACGATCCTCCGCGAATGCGGATAGAAGCTCCTGTACCGGGAGCACCTCCATCATTAATAACGCTAACACCGGGTGCTTTTCCAATCAATAGGTCAGAGGCGGCTACAGCCATACCTCTTGCTAGTGAATTTGCCGAAATAGTAGTAACAGCACCTGTTAAATCTTCTTTTTTAACGCTACCATAGCCGATAACTACAACTTCATCCAGTAACGCTACATCCTCTTCCAGCATTACAGAGATTGATCTTTTACCTGCTACCGATACTTCTTTCGTTGTAAAACCAATAAAAGAAATAACTAAAGTCGAATTGGAGGGTGTATTGATTTGAAAATTCCCGTCAATATCCGTCATTGCTCCGACGGTTGTACCTTTCACGACAACACTTGCACCTGTAATAGGCTCACCAAGATTATCTTTTACATTTCCATTAACAGCAATCGTTGCACCCTCTTGAGCGTACAAGTTTGTTAATGTCAGCATTCCAATCATTAAGAATAAGAATACTCTCGCATAACTTTTCTGATTTGTTTTCCTTTTCATGTGGATAATATTAAGGATTAGCTTAACAATATTTGATTTACACTATACACTACACTGTAAGTACTCATGAAAAGGTTTCGAACACTTTCATGGGTCTTAGATTTATGATGCAAATATGATAAGTTGAATTGTGTTTAGGACTAGACAAGTAACAGAATCACATGTTTTTGTTATGCAATCGTTTGCAATCAATCTGCATCCCACTAAAAGGGGTGGCAAAAGGGAGTATTAATTAACAATTTGCTTATGCCAAAAATCAATTAACATATTTTATTTTATAAATACTAACAAAAAAAGTCTTGGAGAGAGTTCCTCCAAGACTTTTTTCTTGCAATATATTATTTTCAGGCAATGTTACTGAATTTCGATAAATCAGTTTAAAAACCTCATTTTATTTTTTTAAGATATCTAGTAATAGTTCAGGTTCGTCGGTAGTTATGTAATCGATACCAAGACCCAAAAGAAATTGCATTTGCTCTTTCTTATTCACAGTCCATCCATTTGTTGTTAAACCAAGAGACTGTGCATCTTTTATCCATTGTGGATTATGATAAAAGCTAGTATGTTCATAATCGATACCTGAAATATCGGCAGCTTTCAAGTCTTCTATTTTTTTGTTATTTTCAAGGTACGATATTTTAACTGTCGGATCTAGTTGGCGAAGACGCAATACAACATCGTAATCGAAGCTTATATACTCGACCCAAGCCTGAGCTTTTTGACGATGAACCGATTGAACAACCGAGTCAGTTAAAGCCATTGTACGCATAAGCCTCGCTTCTATTGTTTGCGAATCGTCTTCTTTCCCTTGCTTTTCTTTGCCGTATGATTTTAATTCTACAATCAAGCGTGTTTTATTCTGTTTTTTTGCGCAGGCAATATACTCATCAAGCGTAGGAACTGTTTCGCCTCCTTTTAGTTGAATTGTTTTCAATACCTCCAACGTTGTGTTACCCACATTCATATTAGAAAGAATAAGATCATGCGACAATATTATTTTATTATCAGCTGACAGCCATATATCTAATTCAGAACCGGCACAACCTAATTCTATTGCTCTTTTCAACGCCCCTAACGAGTTTTGGCTCACATCGGCATGTTTCCAGGCTCCACGATGGGCAATAACCCCATTGCGAATAAAATCGTCCTTTACCAATTCGAATGTTTTTTTCTCTTTTCCAATCTTCAATTCTATTTCATAGCGCATTGGAGATTTGGCAGTCAGAACTTTATCATCCTTCAATCGGATATAACCTTGTTTGTCTATCAGAAATAAACCCGAAGTATCTTTCGCCAATTTTATCTCAGAATTATCAGATGAAACAACTTTTGCGATCAAAGCACCTCGCTGATCGACAGGTATATGATAATTATCGAGAGACAATAATGATTTTACAGACTGTGCTGTTCCATAATTAGAAACGGCTAGAAAAACGGACAGAATAAGTAGATATTTTTTCATGAAATATAATATTTAATCACTCAAAGATAATGGTTTTGATAAAACATCTGAAACGGAATAACACAAAAGAAGCGAAACCTGTAAGTTTCGCTTCTTCATATAAAATATATAAATTGGGTTTTAATCCCAAAGATGTTTACGACTTAGAGCATACTTACCTCCTCCGGTAAATACTAAAGCTAAAGCACCAAAGAAATATAAGCCAAGCAACTCGACAGCCCAACCTCCCGACTGACTTAATGTAAAGATATCAGCACTATGAGCCAATGAGGCAGCTACCACACAATTAACTGCAAAAATGGCTCCAGCTATCCTAGTTCCATAGCCAGCTATAATAAACAAGGGAGCAATAACTTCACCGACATAAACGCCATAAGCTATAAACGACGGTAAACCTGCGCCTACAACAATCTGTTCTATCACTCCCGCACCGGAACTCAATTTGGCAATACCATGAAGAAGCATTAGTATACCGATACTCAATCGAAGAATTAAAATCCCTGCATCTGTATTTTTTTCAAGTAGTTTCATTATATATTAATTTTAGTTTATACACATCATAAACAAAACACATGTAAAATTGTTTTGTATCAATTCTATTTATATACAAAAAGATGTTAAGAGCTATGATAAAATTTGATCTAATTATTTCTACCTTTACCTCATTAAGAAAATCATTAATATGTATAATATCCATACTATGAACCTAAAAGTTATCATCATTTCGATATGTTTATTTCTGACAATCAGTGTTTATGGACAGAAGCAACAACCCATATCAGAAATATACACCATTGCGCCTGTGAAAATCACAAGTCCGATAAAGGTAGATACAACCAACCTGAAAGGAAATAAATTTACAGAAAAAGATTTATTGAAGATGAGCTTAAATATCCCTGATCAAGTTGCATTCATCAAACATCTATCGCCCAATAATGACGGTTACTTTACATTGGATAAGCCTACAAACGAAGCTACATTCCAGTTATTTTCATTCTATGTAGGTTCTCACAGATTTGCAAAACCAACTCTGAAAGTAATGTCACCTAATATGCTCGAAATATACATAGATGACAAGCTGATCACTACAAAGTCGACAACGGAAGACAGCCTTCATTTAGGGAAAGAAGCTAAAGCCACACTAAGCCCCTACCCTCAACCCAATCGCATTGTTATCAAAATATTAGGAACTGCAAAAAGCAAAGCACCTGATGCCTTCAAAGTTTTTATAGAAAATGAAGACAAAGATTCTACTACAACATATACAATAGCCAATACAAATAAACGCCCTATCAACTTTACCGATATAATGAAAGGTAAACGTGTGTCGAATATATCTATATCTCCTAATGGGCAATATATTTTGTTGGGGTATAGAAATTCATTTGGAGAAAAAATTATAACTACAACAGAACTCTACAATACAAAAACAAACAGACAGATTCTTATTGATACTAATGACAGCAAAAAGCAACTTAGCTGGATGCCGAATAGTGATAAATTATTTTATGTATCGAAAGAAGATATTAACTCAAACCTCATTGTTATAGATCCTGCCACATTTGAAGAAAATGTTCTAATAAAAGACATTCCAGATGAGCGTATTTTTTTCTCGCCCGACGAAAAAACCTTGTTCTATAGTAAACAAGAAAAAGGAGAAGAATCGAAGAGTGATTTAAAGTTATTAATCTCGCCTGAAGACAGGCAGCCGGGTTATACAAATCGTTCATCCATATTCAAATATGATATAGCAACCAGATTAAGTCAGCAATTGACTTTTGGCTCGCGCTCAACATGGATTAACGATGTTAGCTTCGATTCGAAACAAATCCTATTTTCATTTGCCGATGAAGCTATTACCGAACGTCCATTCCGAAAATACTCAATGTTCAAACTCGATTTAGCAACAATGAATGTGGATACTTTGTGGACAGATCAAGGATTCGCACACAGAGCCTCATTTTCACCTGATGCTACAAAAATATTGATATCTGGGTCTGCCGAAGCATTCGGAGGCATCGGATTAAATATAAATGATGGGCAAATAGCTAATAGCTATGATGGGCAAGCCTTTATTATGGACTTAAATACAAAGAAAATCGATCCTATTACAAAAAACTTTAATCCAAGTATAGACGATCTTTTTTGGAATAAGAAAGATAATATGATCTATTTCCGCACTACAGATAAAGATTATGTAAACATATATCGCTACAACCCTACAACTAAATCATACACACATCTCCCTATGAAAGAAGATGTTGTTCGCACATTTGTTTTAGCCGACAATGCTCTAACCGGTGCTTATGTAGGTGTTAGTCAATCAAATTCTACAAGAGCATATAGCTATGACGTAAAGAGCCAGCAATCAACATTAATATCAGACCCTTACAAAGAAAGATTGGCTATTCTAGAACTGGGGCAAGTAAAAGACTGGAGCTTTAAAAGTTCTGCCGGAGAAGAAATAATCGGAAGTTACTTCTTACCTCCAAACTTCGATGCTGCAAAAAAATATCCTATGATTGTCTATTATTATGGGGGAACAACTCCGACTTCACGCGCACTCGAAGGGGCTTATCCTCCACATGTATATGCAGCACTAGGATATGTAGTATATGTTATTCAACCGAGTGGAGCGATCGGCTTCGGGCAAAAATTCTCGGCTCTGCATGTCAATGCATGGGGTAAACGCACTGCCGAAGATATTATAGAAGGGACCAAACAGTTTGTGAAAGAACATTCTTTCGTAAATGACAAGAAAATTGGTTGTGTGGGAGCGTCTTACGGAGGATTCATGACAATGTATCTACAGACTCAAACCGATCTGTTCGCAGCAGCAGTATCACATGCAGGTATTAGTTCTATCAGTAGCTATTGGGGTGAAGGATACTGGGGATATACTTATAGTTCGGGAGCTAGTGCACACAGCTATCCATGGAACAATCAGGAAATGTATGTGAAGCAAAGCCCACTGTTTAATGCGGATAAAATAAATACACCGATCTTATTTACACACGGAACAGATGATACAAACGTCCCCATTGGCGAAAGTATTCAGATGTACACCGCCTTAAAGATATTAGGTAAACCCACCGAGTTTATACAAGTGAAAGGTGAAAACCATGGAATCGCGAACTACACACGTCGCATAGAATGGAGTAATTCAATATTTGCATGGTTCGACAAATGGCTGAAAGACGACAGTTCGTGGTGGGATAATATGTATCCGAAGAAATAAAAAATGAAGAAAGAGGGTGGCACAAGTGAAAATACACTGTAAAACTGTTACACCCTTCTGTCATTCTGAACGAAGTGAAGAATCCCGACTCTACATTGAGTGATCCTTCTCTCCGTTCAGGATGACAGATTCACTCGAAAAATTACTTGTCGTACATCCTTTTTTTATTACATAATATTACTTAAACAACTGAGGTACAAAATCAGTCAAATAATTACGCCAATTGCTCCATGTATGCCCACCTTCACTTTCATGATATATATACTTCATGCCTAAGCCATCCAATTGACCTCGATATCGCTCAACATCCTTATACAGAAAATCAGTCTTGCCAATACCAATCCAGTAAAGTTTATAACCATTTTTCATTTGTGTTCTGATAGCATCCTCTGCATCATCGTATACAGGAGAGCTTGCATCGCCTATCGGGTCGATAGCAGGAGAAAACAACCCGATGTAATCGAAAGTATCGGGATAATAATGTGAAATATGTAATGAATGGAATCCACCCATTGATAAACCGGCAATCGCACGCCCCGATTTATCAGCTTGGACGCGATAATTACTTTCTACAAATTTGATAACATCAGGAAAAGTTTCTTCCATTTTGCCATCCATTGTATGAGGTAATCGCGATATAGGTTTATAAAATCCAAGGCTCGACTCACCGGGCGCAGCCTCTTGCACAACATTGCCGTTCGTCATTACAACAATCATGGGTTTAGCCTTACCCTGAGCTATAAGATTATCTAATATTTGAGAAGCACGACCCAATGCCATCCAAGCTTCTTCATCACCACCCATACCATGCAATAAATAAAGCACCGGATATTTCTCTTTACTTGTTTCATAACCACGAGGTGTATAAATAGTTATGCGGCGTGTCATATCGTTTCCCGGCGAATCGTACCAACGACGGGTAACCGAACCATGAGGAACCTTGTTCACTTTATATAGGTCGCCGACTCCATTACCGACTATAAATATATTCGAAATGGTAGATACATCCCTATTAAGGAATACATTATTAGCATCATTTGATCTTAAGCCATCTATAAAAAAAGAATAGCTGTATAGATCCGAAGGCATTACCTCTGTAGTATATGTCCATAGTCCCTTTTCATCTTTTTTCATCTCTACCGTTGCAGGGGTCCAGTCTTCGCTCGGAATCCAATCTCCTGTAAGCCTCACATCTTTTGCATCGGGAGCCAGCACCCGAAATGTTACAGTATTATCTGCATGAACCTCAGGCGACACAATATCACTACCTCCCCACAGAGCTTGCTGAGAAAAGGTTTTGACACCAAAAAGCATCAAACAAGAAACTAAAATAAATATACTTTTTTTCATGACATATTAGTTTTAAGGTCGAAACCGGTTTATTCTTCTTTTAATATGATTTTTTCTGATCGTTTTCCCTTTTCATCGATATATTTTTCTTTAAACATATTAAAGAATAATGCAAACACAGATAACAACAAAGGTCCGAATATCACACCCCAAAAACCGAATAAAGACAGACCTATTATAACACCAAATACAGTGATCAACGGGTGAGTATCGGCCATTTTTTTCTGCAATAAGAAACGAATCAGATTATCAATATTGGTAATAATAATCAGTGCATAAGCTGCTAATCCGATAGCAGAACCCCAGTCTCCCGTCATAGCTAAATAGGCAGCCAAAGGAAACCATACCAAAGCAGTACCTAACAAAGGAATAATGGTTGCAAAGCAAGTAAGGAAAGCAAATAATACAGGATTAGGTGCTCCGAAGATAAAATAACCGATTCCTGCAATTGCCCCCTGAATCACAGCCAGTAAAGGAATACCGATAGCATTGGAAGTAACCATCATTTTCATTTCGCCCAATACACGCCCCCTATCCTTCTCTTCGAACGGCATAACATCATAAAGATAAGATTCCATTTGTCTGCCACCTATAAGCATAAAATAGAGCAAAAATAGCATAACAACAGCATTGATAACGAAAGTACTTATCTGCCCCACTACCATTTGTCCTGCAGAGGTAATAAAAGAGGCCATAGTCGATATATTATCACTGGCAAGCAGGTTATATCCTGTCTTTGTATGAATTAGATCTACAAATTGCTGAATACTAGCTATGAATGCAGCCGGATCAAGATGAATGCTTTGTAATTGATTTATTATTAACCAAATGGCAACGAATGCCGGAACAAGGAAGCATAACAATACCTCACCGAGAATTACTATGGCAGCCAGACTTTTTCGCCATTTCCTTTTCTCAGTCAAACGCATCATTTGCTTACGTACTAATATATATACAGTAAAAGCCCCTAGAAAGCCGCTAAGAAATGGCAAAGACTCACGAAATATAAGAAACCCTAATATTATAATAAGGATAACGAGGGAATACCTCCAGTATTTTTCTTTTATAGTCATTGGTGTTTATTTAAAATTTTAGATTGTTTATTCAAGCTATTAAGTTAACATAATATTTATAAAATATGTTCACAACATTCCATAATATACATTTATAGTGGTAAAATCTAAATACAGACAAGAAGGATTTCACAATATACTTCCTATCTTTGTAGATAGTATCAAATATTATTTATATGACAAACAAGGCTTTGTTATTTATCATCACCAGTTTTCTCTGCATAAATATAACAGCTCAAAGCGACAACGTTGTCTCTCATTGTTTAGCGGCGGGCACACAAATAAGAATGTGGGACGACACGATGAAAGACATTGAAAATATACAAGTGGGAGATAGTATCATGTCGTTCGATGTCGAAACACAAAAATATTCGACTTCCAAAGTAAAAAAGGTATATAGCGTTATGCATTCCCGTTTGATTCGTATTACACTAGCAAACGATATGCAGATATTAACGACTTACGATCATCCTTTTCTATCGACTAACGGATGGAAATCGCTTGATCCGAATCGTACTAAATCCTACAAACGTTACGACGATGTAGAACAATATAATATAGGTGACAATTTGCTTTATTACGATATTGTAACGACTAATTATTCAACAATAAAATCGATAGATGGAATAACTACTCCAACAAAGACTTATTCGCTCGAACTGGAAGGGGACGGGGCTTTCATCGCTAATAGTTTTCTAGTAGGACAAGAATAAACACAATTTAAGTAACCTTAAAATGAAAAGAACAACACTCTATTTATTTATCTTAACATTCTGCATAACATGGATAAGTTGTGACAATGAAAGTAGGAGTAACAGGAATAATATATATGCCCGACTCAATGTTCAGAGCTATAACGTAACTACATACGAAATTGATTCAAGCGGTGTAGAGGAAAGTATCGGAAGAATAAATAAATCTGTTGAATTTGATGTCTACGGAAACATTCTGAAAGAATTCGCTTCCGATATAGGGCAAACAAGCACATTTGAATATAATGACACTCTATTAATCAAAAGAACAATCAGCAGCGCGACAAAAGGCATATTATCCGTAATTCAGACATCTTATCTGAACAATCAAAAAATAGACAGCCTTTTCAATAAAGACTCTAAACTCTATGCAAAAGTAACAAGCTATCGTAACAGCCAAGGTCGGGATACTTTAGTAACACGGTTCGATCAAAACAATCAGTTAGAATATAAAGTAACCTGTATCTATGATGAAATCGGGCTAAAAGATATGACAACCCGTTCTAATACTGATACAGTTTACAAACAGCGAATAAATGACGATAAACTTCTACATATATTTGAAAGCAAGAATCTGGAAGGCAAATTAATCGCTCGTGAAACAATATTGCATAATAAAAACGGCGACGAAATAGATTTTCTATATGAAAGTTTCATATTAGAAGATGCACCAAAAATTACACACCGAAAAACCACTTATCTGGATAGTGGCCTGACAGAAGAAGTTGTCACCCTCGATGCAAAGGGAAAACCAATACGTAAGGAGAAATATAGCTATCAAATGTTTGATGGTGAAATCTAAAATAATACAATAATCTAGACTTATAATTTCACACAATAATATAATTAAACTGACATCATGAAAAAACTTTTTTTCTCTGTAGCTTTAGCTGGTCTGGTCCTTGTAGGATGTAAGGATAAACAAGCTGATGCCCAGAAACCTGATTTAACACAGTACGTAAAGCCGAATATCGGCACGGCTCATAGCCGCTGGTTCTTTTACACACCTGGCGCCAAACCTTTCGGGATGGCTAAGCTAGCACCGTCTACCGATGGTCATTATGGAAACAAATGGGGCTGGGAGGCTGTTGGCTACGACGATCGCCATACATCGATAGAAGGCTTTGCCAACTTTCACGAATTTCAAATCGGAGGGGTAGTTTTTGCACCAACTGTTGGAGCTTTACAAACCAAGCCGGGAAAATTAGAAAACCCAGAGGACGGTTACCGTTCTAATTTTGATAGAAAAGACGAATTCGCAACTTCAGGTTATTATAGTGTATTGCTAAAAGATTACAATGTAAAAGCCGAGCTAACGGCAACTGATCGTGTTGGCTTTCACAGATATACCTTCCCTGAATCGAAAGAGTCTAATATAATTTTCGATATTGGTCACCGTCAGGGTGAAAGTGGTGCTGTACAAGATGCTAAGATAACATATTTCGAAGATGGTCGCATCGAAGGATATGTAACTACTAAGCCCGAATATGTAAAAAAATATCAACAGGAAGCCACTGTTAGCATGTATTTCTCAGGTGTAATAGACAAACAACCTACTGCCTATGGAACATTTATCGATAGCATTCCCACAGCCGGACAAAAAGATATTCAAGGCATAGGAGCCGGTTTATACCTTACATTCGATACTAAAGCTAACGAAGCTGTTAATATCAAAGTAGGATTGTCGTATACTTCTATCGAAAATGCGCGACTAAATCTCGAGAAAGAGGCAAAAGATCTTGCTTTCGATCAAGCTAAAGAACAAGCTATCGGTACTTGGAATGACTATTTGAACCGCATTAAAGTAGAAGGCGGCACGGAAGACGATAAGGTGAAATTCTACACCGGGTTATTTCATGCCCTACTTGGTCGTGGTCTGGCCAACGACGTAAATGGAGCTTATCCAAAAAATGACGGAACAGTAGGTCAGATACCACTCGATGCGAACGGTCTTCCTGTCCACAACCATTACAACACTGATGCTATATGGGGCGGATTCTGGAATCTGACGCAACTATGGGCTCTAGCATACCCTGAATATTATGCTGATTGGGTACAGAGCCAACTACTTGTATATAAAGATGCAGGTTGGTTAGGCGATGGTATCGCTACAAGTAAATATGTTTCGGGAGTAGGCACAAACTTTACCAGTTTAGCCATTGCAGCGGCATATAATGTTGGCATCCGCAACTTCGATGTGGAACTAGGATACGAAGCTGCCCGCAAAAACGAATTAGGTTATGAAGGTCGTATTGCAGGAGCAGGCAAAATGGATGTCGGAGCCTTTGTTAAACGTGGCTATGCTCCATATATAGTTAGCAAGCCGGGTATGGAAGAGTTGACAACCGAAGGTTCTCCATTCGGAACATCTCACACTCTCGAATATTCGTTCAGTAGCTATGCTGTTGCACAAATGGCTAAGGCATTAGGAAAAACAGATGATTATGAGCAATTAATGAAATTGTCGAAAGGATGGAAATTAGTATATGATCCATCCACCAAATTTATGAGACCTCGCGACGAAAAGGGAGAGTTTATTAAAGATTTTGACCCGACTAAACCGTGGACAGGATTTCAAGAAGGTAATGCATGGCAATATACATTCTATGTTCCTCATGATGCTGAAGAATTGGTAGAGCTTATAGGAAAAGACGAGTTTAACAGCCGTCTGGATAGCATATTCACCGTATCGCAAAAGAATATATTCGGCGGCGGAACAAACATCGATGCTTTTGCCGGATTAGAAGGATTGTATAATCAGGGTAATCAACCCAACCTGCATATTTCATGGCTATTCAACTTTTCAGGACGTCCTGACCTAACTCAAAAATGGGTACGTGCAATCTGTGACGAATTCTATGGAACAGAAGGTATTCACGGATATGGTTACGGACAAGACGAAGACCAAGGCCAACTAGGAGCCTGGTATGTAATGGCCGGAATTGGTTTGTTCGATGTAAAAGGATTAACTGCACCCGATCCGTCATTCCAAATCGGCAGTCCGTTATTTGATAAAATAACAATCAAATTACCGGAAAACATAAGGAAAGGTGAATTTGTAATAGAGGTTGAGAATAACTCGAAACAAAATATCTATATACAAGAAGCCATTCTCAATGGAAAACCTGACGAAAGTCTGAGAGTTCCGTTTTCCGCTATCGTAAATGGTGGTACACTTAAATTAAAAATGGGACCTGAGCCTAGAAAATAAGTGAAATTAATATAAATTTGAGCCGTGGTATCGATAAGATATCACGGCTCAATTGTTTTATTTTTACATTTGTGCATATAATATTCTTATAAAGAAATGAAAATAGATACTAATCAGGTAAAAGAGCATATAAAAGATACTTTGATGGAAACGCTCGATATATTTTTCATCGAAACAGAAGATCCGAATACTTTAGAGGCAACAATGCATGTGTCTCAATACCATACTCAGACCATGGGCGTGCTGCATGGCGGAGCGACTATAACATTAGCCGAATCGGTAGCAGGCGTAGGGTCGAATGTATTATGTGCAGCAGATGAGCGCTGCTTTGGTATGCAGATAAGTGCCAGCCACATATCGACCGCACCTATGGGCGATACTGTACGTGCCATCGGAACTATACAACACAAAGGCAAAGCAACTCACGTGTGGAATGTGGATGTCATTTCGGAAACAACAGGCAGGCTGGTTTCGACTATCCGCATAACAAACGCTGTGGTAAAAAAGGTTATATACACTAAAAAGAACTAAAGAGTAATCAAAAAATCGGCATACGGATTAAACCTTTTAGTACTATCTTTATCTTAGATAGTAAATAGCACTATTAACACTATACCTAAAACTGAACTATCATGAAAAAGTATGCAATTATCGTATTCTTCTCTATACTATTTTCTGCTTGTGGAACTACTCGTATAGCAGATGTTAGCAACCTAAGGATGGGCATGAATCCCGACGATGTAGCCCAAATTATGGGTAATCCTGTGCGAATTCTATCTAGTAATAACTACTCTGATGGGGTTCAAGAAGTATATCAGTATATAAACTATAGAAACGAAGCATATGCTATTGAATTTTGGAATAATAGGCTGTCGGGTTATGATTTTATGTATGTGGTAGCTGAGCCGATGCCTCCTATGGGTGTTGCTCCAATGTACCCCATCTATCCGGTACATCCTGTACAACCTTCACCTGGAAGGCCTCCGCAAGCTGTCAAACCGGCAAAACCGATAAAACCAGGGAATAGTATCCGTCCGGGAAGTAGTGGAAATGTTCGTCCGGGCACAGCGGCAAACACTCGTCCTGTATATGACAATACTGGTAATAAAAGACCTACAACAGCAGGCACACGCCCTACAACAAATCAAGGAACAACACGCCCAAGCAATAATACAACCACCGAAAGACCAACAACATCAGGAAGTAGTTCTGATTCGAATCAATCAACCTCCGGTGGCAGAAAAGAAGCAGCTTCAAGTACTTCCGATAGTGAAAAAACCAAAACTTCGGGCAGAGGTAGATAGATATAAAAACTTAAGTCTTTATATAAATAACGTGAGTTCGATATAAAGAAAGGAGTAAAACTAATAAAACATTTAGCTGAACCTATCATGCCGATACACAGTGAGGAATCTATAATATTCTGAAATGAGGAGTAATACAGATCCCTCACTGTGTATCGGGATGACGAGGAGAGAAAGATAGGTACAGACTCATAATTATATGATGCTTATATTGAATTCACGTCAAATAATAAACAAACCCTGTCTCTTTCATTAGAGACAGGGTTTATTTTAATAGTGTTTGTACAAATGGAGACAAAATATCTCCTTTATTTATCCGAATTATGTACCGGATGCGATGGAATTAATTGCCTGATAGACCATCACAGCGAAAAAGACTACAATAACTGCGATCATAACTATTAATATTTTATTTGCATATTTTTTCATAACACTCTATTTTTTAGATTTTTCATAACGATCTACCACTTCTTCAATCGTAATACCCAACAGATCCATTGCCTGAAAAGTTTCAGGAAGAGTCTCTTCAAAAAACTCTTTCTTTTGGAGTTTTGATATTTGCTTCCGGGCATCCACAGAGACAAAATATCCCATGCCACGCTTCGGATAAATAACTTCTTCGCTTTGCATATACTCGAAAGCACGCATGGCTGTATTAGGATTTACCTGCAACATCCCGCCCAATTCGCGTACCGAAGGGATGCGCTCATCCTCTACCCACTCACTAGTTAGTATTTTCTGAAAACAGAATTCTACTATCTGCATATATATAGGTTTACTTGCTTTGAAATCCATAATTTTCTTTTTTTGTTAAATTTCGGTTTCTCTCAGTTTGAAAAAAGATATAACCCACATACCGATAGGAAGCACCACACCCGACATAATATCCCATTTGTCCGATACTCCAAGACTAAATTTATATTTTAGCATACCATGTTCTGGGCCATATAGGGCTACTACACTACCAAATACAATTGCCAGAACTAAAGAAAAAAGAATCAGAGCCAGACAGACTTTGGCAAATGCATAACGTCGGAAATAAAAATAGCCTAAGAAAAATATCGATTGTACCACTAACACTTTATGTATCCTGTACCATGATATTTCAGATCCGAGATCTAAATCTTTTGCATGAGCATTCAGTGCTTCAATGGGAAGAATGGAAGATATGCCCGACAATATGAACAAGATAGAAATACATAAGAATGGAATCAAAAAAGCATACTTCAAAAATAAACTTAAGAATTTTTCGAAAGTAGATGCAGGAAGCATAAAATCAAAAATAGAATTATTCTTACTAATATTTTTTCCTAACAAGCACGGAGCAAATATTATTACAAACATATAGAGAATGGGTATCAAATCGCCCAAACTGTTAGAATCGGTTGCAACAAAAAGCACAGTAGATATAATATAAATTGCTACCGAAGCAGCTATCAGATAAAGATATTGCATTCTGTCAGCAACAATATTCCGTTTCTCCAGGTTTATAAATCTTTTTATATTAAATATGGCATCCATAGTTTCAAAATTAAACATTAAACAATCCTTTTATTCTATCTTTATTATTCACAACCGCATTAAACAATGCTTCTATGTTGAGAGTACTCTCTTCTCTATCAGCATTAATCTGAACTGATAAATAACCCTGTATAGATTGTTCGCAATAAAGAGCATCGATTGGTTTTACAGCACTGTGAGTGAAAAGAAGTTTCTGAGTAATTTCTTCTACCGAATTATTCAATAATACCTGATTACGATCAAGAATAATAATAGGATCGATTAAACTTTCCAAGTCGCGAACCTGGTGGGTTGAAATAACAATACATCTTTCTTCATCGTAAGCCGAAGCTACAACTTTTCTAAACTGGCTTTTTGAAGGAATATCCAATCCATTTGTCGGTTCATCCAACAATGTGATTGGGGTATTAATGGCCATTGCATAAGATATTAATGTCTTTTTCTTCTGTCCGAATGAAAGCTCCGACATCTTCCGATCATTCTCTACCTGAAATTCACTCAGGCATGTATCGAATTGCTCCTGACTGAAATTAGGATAAAAAGCCGAATTATATTTTACGAACTCATTAATACTAATTGCAGGGGCTTGAAATTCCTCCGGCAAGAAAATCATTTTTGATAGCATATCCGGATTTCGATAGACCGATTTATGTCCGAACACCTCACAACTCCCCTCTTTGGGAAATCGCAAACCACTAATAATGTGCAACAAAGTAGTCTTACCTACTCCATTCTCACCCAATAAGCCATATATCCCACCCTTCAATTGCAATGAGACATTATCGAAAATAGGACGCGTCTTCTTATAATAAAAACTAAGATTATTTATTTGTATCATATCCTAACGATTTAGTGTATTACATAACTAGAACACTGCAAATATATAACAATATTTTAATATTCCAAAAAAAAATTCTATATTTACACATACACAATTTAGAGTAAGAGAATTTATTTTTAAATTTACGGCTGAATTCAAGACTTTCAGATTAATAGAGAATTAATTCGACACAATGGCAGGAGTATTATATGCACACGAGCATACAAGTTGTTACAACTACGATAAACCAGAAAAGCCAATAATTCAAGGCTTTACAATAAATAAAGGACAAGGATGGAACTTCTTTTCAGAAGACAGCAAAATCATCCTTATCACAAAAGGGCAACTTTGCCTTTCTTTTGGAGATTTTTCTGATAGAATAATCTCTAAAGGTGAATTTCTGCATTTACCTTCGGGCTATCAATTTACATCTAAAGCTAAGGAGAGTACAACCCTGCTGATTTTAAAACTTACTTCGCTTACAAAGCTTTGCGACTGTTTTGCCACAGAAAATCTCCTATTAGAAAAAGATAAAGATGCCGACTTCAAACATGATTTAACATTCCTAACCATGAACGAAGTTGCATGGAACTACACTCAGGGCCTTGAATTCTACATGAGAGACGGTTTAAAATGTGTCTTTTTGCTTAATGCGAAAATTAAGGAATTCTTTTACATACTGCGAGGTTACTATACTAAGAAAGATCTTTTGGATTTTTTCTATCTACACTTAACGAATGATATCAGTTTTTCCGATTTCATTCATCAAAATCATCATAAAGCAAAAACAGCACAAGAACTAGCAGACTTGTCGCACTATAGCCTATCGGGATTTCAAAAACGATTCAAAAGAGTTTTTGGCATTTCGGTCTATAACTGGATGCTTGAACAACGAGCCAGAAACATTCTACATGAAATAAACGGTAGTGCCAAGTCTTTCAAAGAGATAAGCAACGAATATGAATTCTCATCCCCATCACATTTTAATAACTTTTGCAAAACCCACTTTAGAGCAACTCCCGGAGAAATACGTGACAGTGGCAAGATAGAAACATTCCTCATCCATACAGAAAAGAAAGAAAGGTCGAAATAGTATATATTCTGGCTGATATCTGTAATTCACATAAAGTTAAAACCACGTATATTTGCATAGTCTTTTTAAATAAATAAAAAGAGTGTGCTGAGTAATAAAATTGAATCCTGTCGTGAGATTTGGATTACAATTAACTCTATTGTGTAGTTTTGTAAAGTTTGTGTTAAGGTTGGGAGTCTACGAAGGGATTTTGTGGACTTCCTCATTTTTTTTTCATCGCTACCACATCTCTTGACTGATAAATACAATCTCAATTAATCACTATTATCTTCGGAATAAATTAGATAAGATAAATTACTAATTATTTATAAACTTTTGCTTCTATGAGATTGTTAAATTGATAATTGAAGTATATTTGAAACAACAAGTAGAAAATGTTTAACTTACAAAATAGAGAAGTTATGAAGGGATTTTTAGTGGGATTGGCTGTTGGCGCACTAGGTGTATACGCAGCATTGAAGTTAGTAGACGAAGAAAAAAGAGAAGAATTGTACGAGAAAGCGCACAAAGCAGCAGATAAGGCTAAAATAGAACTAGATCACGGTTTGGTTATTGGCAAAAGCAAAGCTTTACGTGCAGGCGTTATTGCCAGACAAGAAGTACGAAAAGGCAAGAAAAAAATCAATCAGGTAGCAGGCGATGTGGCCGGTAAACTAGCTGACGAATTAACAGAATTTGAAGCAAAGGCTAAAGCCAACGCTTAAGCATATACATAAAAAAAGAAAGGCTAAGACTATATTCGTCTTGGCCTTTTTTATGCTATAGCATTTAAATACTCATTCTCTTATTAAGGGTAAAGTAGAACAACGTAATAACCCTCCCATCTTCGATATTTCATAATAAGGAATGCTTTCTACTGTTATCCCCCATTCATTAATCATAAACTGATTCAGTCTGCTAAATCGCTCTTCACTTACTACTACAGATGGCGATATAGAAAATATGTTGGTATTCATATAATACATTTCTTCCTGTGTTACTTCAAAGACATTTCCTTTGCCAAAGAAATCGATTAAATAATTATAATCATTCGGGTTGCGAAATCCATCTTTGTAGATTATTGCTTTGCCATTTCCGACCGGCATAAAGGTACAGTCGAGATGTAGAATTCCTTTACGAGGATCTGTATCATTCTTTTCCAACTCAAGAGGTACAAATGTTTTATTAGGAAATAATTCTTTCATAAAATCTATTGCATAGGCATTTGTCCGTGCTGTTTTGAAGTTCGGATAATCATCCGCCGTATATGTACCCACAAATACAACATCATTGTATAAAACGACATCACCACCCTCTACGTGCGCTTTCTCCGGCAAATTATATATCTTATTAAAAGCAATCTTACTATAAATAGGAGCATAAGCCTCCTGCTCATCCGCTCGCTCGGGTATTATATTCGATGTTATTATTTTATCGTCTATCACAAAAGCAACATCCCGGGCATATACCTGATTACAATTAGGTAAAATAAGCGGACGAAATACTTTTACCTCATATTTCAGTAAAACCTGCTCAAAAGCACTCATTTCAGCAACAATATCCTCTTCACGAGGATAAGTATTATTTTTAACCGATTCATACGATTTAGCATCATAAGTCTCGTTTACGGCCGGATCTTTTCCGATAGAATACGGTTGACCTAATACAACAGTTTTCAATCGTGCTGTCTCATTCTGTATATTCAGATTCATATCTTTTTGTTATTTGAGTCTAAAGATAATGCATTTAAGTACAAAAATAGTAACAATCAACCAAGTCTTATTTTATACTTTAGTAACATTTTTCTATCTTTGAAAATATTTTAATAATTAAATCTTATCATGAAGAAGAACCTATTTACAATTATTTCTGTACTACTCCTATCATCATTTATGGTACAGGGTCAAAATCAGAAAGTAGAACCGACATGGGAGTCTATAAAAGAACGTGGATATCCTCAATGGTTTGGCGATGCAAAACTTGGAATCTTCATCCATTGGGGGCTATATTCAGTTCCTTCGTGGACTAAAAAGGAAGGCTATTCCGAGTGGGCCTACAAAGGCTGGCGTGACGGAGGATCTCAAGCTGTAAACTTTGCAAAGAGTGTATATGGTCCTGATTTTAAATATGAAGATTTTAGAAGCCTATTCAAAGCCGAAATCTTCAATCCACAAGAATGGGCAGAGCTCTTTAAACGCTCAGGAGCAAAATATGTAATACTGACATCGAAGCATCACGACGGATATGCCTTATGGGGTAGTAAATATTCTCCGGGATGGAATTCGGTAGAAACAGGCCCTAAACGCGATATAGTAGGAGAACTGACTACTGCCGTAGAAAATGAGGGACTAAAGATGGGATTATATTACTCACTACCTGAATGGTCTAATCCATTGCATTACTGGGAAATAGACCCTAACGATTCTATAGCTCGTTATGTTGATCAACATATGATACCTCAATTCAAAGAAGTAATAGGTAAATATAAACCTTCCGTAATATTTACCGATGGAGAGTGGTGGAATAGTGCAGAGCAATGGCATGCCCGTGAGCTTATCGCATGGTACTACAACTTAGTAGGCAAAGACGCTATCGTCAACGACAGATGGGGATCTGGTGCCGATTATGGCTTCAAAACTCCCGAATACAGTGCAGGTATTACAATGACAGACCGCCCTTGGGCAGAGGTTAGAGGACTTGGACGTTCTTTTGGACTAAATAGAAATGAACCTTTAGAGAATTACCTAACAGAAGAAGACCTTATTCATCATTTTGCTTCGTTGGTAGCCAATGGTGGTGGCTTAACGATAAACGTAGGCCCTGCGGGTGACGGACAAATACCATTATTGCAACAGGAAAGACTAGTACAACTTGGCGAATGGCTCAATGTTAACGGCGAAGCTATTTATGGTACACATGCTTATAAGAAACATATCGAAGAAAAGCCTATGACCATTAATCGAATTGACTCTACTATCAACTTCAATTGGGTACGTAATTCTCCCGATCCGCGAATCCGTGTTGATAATTTCACAGGAGAATGGACTGGATATATTGCCCCTAATTATAGCGAGGAGTATACTTTTACAGCTAAGGCAGACGATGGTGTGCGTGTTTGGATAGACAATAAGCTGATTATAGATCAATGGAAGAAACAAGATCAGACATCAGATGGATTTGTTCAAGGTGCTCAAACTACACAAACCCATAAGAACAGTATCAAACTGAAAAAAGGCGTAAAATATCCTATTAAAGTAGAATATTTCGAAGACGTTCAAAATGCTTCTATTGTAGTTAACTGGTCTTCTAAATCTCAAAAGGAAGAGGTTATTCCACATACCGCTTTTTATACTGATAACACACCAAATGCACCTCATGGCTTGAATGCAACATACGGTTCATTGAAAAACTATATTGCCTATACTCAAAAAGAAAATAATATTTATGCTATCCTACTGGAGTGGCAAGACGATAAATGTGTATTGAATATAGACAAACCCGCAGATAACTCTATTGTTACACTGCTTGGTCGCGAAGGTAATTTACCATGGACTTATCAGAACGGACAAATGATAATAGATGTGAGTCCTATCAAATTTACAGAGATTCCTTGCCGCGCAGCTTGGACTTTGAAAATAGCACAATAAGAAATTCTTAAAAAAGCCCCTGAATAAATATTTATTCAGGGGCTTTTCTAGTAGTGATATGTAAGTATTTTCATTGATGCTTATGTTCTTTATTCCACAAATGTTTGCGGATAAGAGTATCACCGATCAGTAAAGCAAGAGCAATACAAGATACCGATATAATGGACGAGCTAAAATTCAAAGATGAGAATCCAAAGTTCAAATCGCTTTTCAACATTTGCAGATCGCTATTTGGTGACCACCCTAAGATATAAAAAATAAGTGCCGGAATACCGAATATCCCTACAACTCCTGCAACAACACTTAGGAGCATTACGATTTTGGTACGAACTGATCGCTCACTTTTTTGTTTCTCTGCAACCATTTGTATCTGCTGCATAAGGCGATCCTCAAAGTCGATTGAGGGTTCGGTAGAATTTATTTCATGAAATAAACTCCTTAGTCTATCACTTTCATGCTTCTTCATTGTTGTATGAGTTTATTTATTTCAAAGTTCATAATTTTTCTTGTTCTGTGCAACTTTACTTTCACGTTTGCAATGCTATGACCTGTTATTTGGCTAATATCCTGTATGCTATGATTATTCAGATAAAACATTGTAATCATCAAAGCATCTTCGGGCGATAACCGACTTAACACTGTATCAAGACACTGCATACGCTCCTCATGGCTTATTTCGTCTATCGATTCGGTAATATCTTCATCTTTTATATTTTCAGAATGATCTTCGAAAGCTACAAAATCATGTTTACGCTTGCGTAACTGCGATATTGTTGTGTTATAAGCGATACGATAGAGCCATGTACCAAACTCAGATTCTTCGCGGAATTTATCCAATGATTGAAAAACCTTTATAAAAACCTCCTGAGTAATATCTTCCGCATCAGACTTATTGATAACAATTTTGCCGACAATAGTAAGCACCATTCTCTGATAACGGCGTACTATATGCACGAATGCATTAGTATTACCGTCCTTTACTTGGCGAACAAAATATATATCATCGAAATCTGCCATAACCGTATGACGCACTATGGTGGTAAAGGTTACAAATGTAGAATAAAAAGATTATAGAAAAATATTTTTGATATTATTGTAACCTTCTCAAAAGTAGTGCGTCAAAATGAGCAAACGAAACAACGAGAATGTTTAACTTTTAATATTATAAATTTATGAATGATTTAGCTCCTATTTTAGTTGTCGGTATTATAGCATTTGCTATTTATCGTCTTTTTGAATTGTTTGTTCGTCGTGGCGAACGCATGGCAATAATAGACAAATTAACGGAAGGTCTTGATATGAAAGCCCTAAGTAATCAATTGAATTTGCCTATACTTGAAAAAGGCTCTGGTTCGTGGGCTATTAAAATTGGCATGTTGCTTTTAGGAATAGGTTTCGGAGTTGTTGTTGCAGTTATAGTAGATATGTCTACCGAAGGCATACGGGTTACAGATAATGCAATACATGCCTTTTATCCGGCTTGTGCTGCTGTATTTGGCGGACTGGGATTAGTCATTGCCTATTTTGTAGAAAGAAAAGGCAGCAAAAAAGATTAATTATGAAAGGGATTATAGGGATATCAATTACTGTCGTGCTTATTACTCTGTTAGCCATCGGTTGGTTTTATATGAGGCAAACGGGTTCCTTTACGGACAGAAATCCCGATAAAATAAACCTTTGCCGTAAAAGCAGCAGTGAAATAATTATTTCGTGGAAAGATCCAGATTTGAAAATAAATAGATTTCGCGCATCGCGAAATGAAGACGATACAGTACATGTTTCCATTGGATTTGTTAGAAATGAAAGCGATGATAATAGTGTCACAGTGAGTATCGATACCCTCAAAGATCGGTATATAGAGTTACATGGCGCAGTATACACAATCAGCGAGATACCTGTTTGCAGATGAATAAGCATTGATTACACAAGTTCAGTTTAGTTAAAAATAGTGATTTTTTAAAAGGGTACTAATAGGATTATTAGATACCCTTTTGTTATTAACAATTACTTTGATCGGTGATATCATTAAAAAACAACGTGATTATTAATTGTTAAAAATAAGAAAACAAGACTCATTATTTACAATAAAATGATAACATTAGCGCTTTGTTAAAAATATCTATAAAAAACACTACATCCTTAAACCTATGAGAATACGCTTCTTATTACTTCTGTTGTTGGCATTTGCAGCAACTACTATCTCTGGTCAGGTAAAACCTGATGCGAATGTCACCATCAAAGGTCAACTGGTAGACTCCCTAACAAATGAGACAATACCCTATGCAACATTAAAAATTGTAGAGAAAGGCAATCCAACAAACGTTGTAACGGCTCTGCCCTCCGACGAGAATGGAAATTTCAAATTCTCTATGACTAAGAAAGGAGAATATCTTATGGTTATTCAGTTCATAGGAAAAACAGAAATAACAAAACCGATTACGATTGATGATCAGAAACTGTTAGATCTGGGTAAAATACAGATGGCTGACGATTCTCATGTTTTATCCGAAATAGTCGTTTCAGCACAGCGCCCATTGGTAAAAGTCGATTTTGATAAGATAACATATAACCTCGAAGGCGACCCCGAATCGAAGACGAACAATGTACTGGAAATGCTAAAGAAAGTACCGATGGTTACTGTTGACGGCGAAGATAATATACAGGTAAAGGGATCGTCAAGTTTCATTATATACATGAATGGTAAACCATCGAATATGATTACCAGCAACCCGAAAGATGTATTGAGAAGCATGCCTGCAAATACAATCAAAGATATTGAAGTGATAACCGAACCCGGAGCTAAATATGACGCAGAAGGGGTAGCCGGAATTATTAATATAATCACTCATAAGCAATCATCTTTGGGTGGATACACAGCAACACTCAATGCCGGAGCAAACAGTCAGGACGGATTTAATACCGGTGCATATCTGTCATTGAAATATGGTAAGATCGGTTTTACGGGTAATTACAATATATATACGTACAATAATCCGAGAGGTGCTCAGACATCATTCAAAAACTTTTTTTATGACGATGCGGAAAAGTATACTCTGGAAAACGGAAGTGGTAAAAACAAAGGTAACGGACAATATGGATCAGGTGAATTTAGCTTCGAAATGGACACACTCAACCTTATCAATGTCGGTTTCAGTAGATATGGCGGAAAGAACACTTCTCTTAGCGATCTGATTACTGAACTACAGGATGTCAACTACAATTCCATTTACAAATACGAACGTGACGGTGAATCAAGAAACACGTATGGAAGTACCGACCTTAATGCTGATTACCAACGAACCTTTCATAAAAAAGATCAGTTATTAACTTTTTCTTACCGCTTTAGCACCTCTCCAGTAGATAGCAAATCGAATAACATAGTCGATATTATTAGCGGAACGCCTCCGGGATATGCAGTAACTAACAGACAGTTTTCGGATGCCTACATGAGAGAACATACTTTTCAGACAGACTTTACTGCACCCTTTGGGAAAATACATACTCTCGAAGCCGGGGTTAAATACATTATCCGCTTGAATAATAGTAATAGTGGCCAATCCAATATGGATGATGCCGGCAATTGGATACAAATAGATTCTTATAATGATGAATTCAGACATCGTAACGACATACTCGCCGCCTATAGTAGTTACAGTGCAAAAATAAAGAAATGGGGATTTAAAACAGGGCTACGTTTCGAAGCAACCAAGTTGGATGTGGAATTTCCAATAAAAACAGAAATGAATTTCAAAACTGAACATAATGATCTTGTACCTTCGGCAACCGTAACGTACCAGTTGAAACCAACGCAGAATATTCGTTTTGGCTACAACATGCGCATTTCGCGTCCGGGCATCCGACAACTAAATCCTTACCGAAACACATCTAATCCGAATTTCATACAATACGGTAATCCTGATCTGGATGTAGTGAAAAGCCATTCTATTAGTTCGAACTATATGTTTTTCAATCCCAAGTTGAATATCAACCTGAATGCTTCTTATAATTTTGAAAACAATTCTATTGAGACTGTTAACAGAATAAATAATGGAATCAGCGAGTCTACTTATGAAAATATAGGTGAAAATAAAAACCTTAGAATGTCTGTCTATACAAATTGGACACCTAGCATGAAACTACGAATCAATAGCAATATATGGGGTGGATATACCGACATCAAAGCCAATAATGGATCAGGCTTAGCCAATAGCGGATTCGATGCCGGCGTTTACGGCGGAGCTCAGTATACTCTACCTTGGACATTGAAAGCAGGAGTCAATGCCGGTTACTTTGGCGCAAGAGTGAATCTACAAGGGAAATATTCCGCATTTAATTTTCATAGTTTAAGCCTTATGAAAAGTTTTATGTCTGACAAGCTGACATTTAATTTATATGCACAAAATCCGTTTAACGATTCTTTCAAGTTCGAGAACATTATCGATACAAGAGAATTCCATTTCGAATCACAAAATACAATATACCGCAGACAATTCGGCATTAGAATTTCATTCCGTTTTGGAGAAATGAAAGCTCAAATTAAGAAAACAAAACGCGGTATTACAAACGATGATGTTATGTCAGGCGGTAGTGATCAAGGAGGTGGACAAGGAAGCGGAGGACAAGGGCAATAAAGTTATTATTCCATAAATACAAAATGATAGTAATACCTCACAGATCTAAAATGCTGTGAGGTATTTTTTGTTATACTATTATTTTGTATATACATACTTAATTAAATGCGATAAATTTACTAACTTCGAGACTTTAATATAATAATAAAACCAATTTCTAAACCATGAAAAAACAGCTTATTTTCGCTGCATTTATCACGTCGGCGTGCCTTATATCGTGCGGTGATAAAAAACAGCAACCTACCCCCATTAGTAATGCAAATTTAGTTCAATACGTAGACCCTTATATAGGTTCGGGGGAGCATGGACATGTATTTGTAGGTGCAAACGTTCCATTTGGAGCTGTGCAGGTTGGACCAAACAATATTTTTAAAGGTTGGGACTGGTGCTCAGGCTACCATTATTCTGATAGTATAGTTATAGGTTTCTCGCACACACACCTTAGTGGCACAGGTTGTGCTGATCTGGGCGATATACAAGTAATGCCATATACGGGTGAAATACGCACAAAAAGAGGCGAACAAAACAATATAGAAGGAGCATATTCTTCGTATTATAAACACGAAAACGAGTCCGTCCGTCCCGGTTACTATTCTTTACTAATGGATAATGGAGTCAAAGCCGAATTAACAGCCAGCGAACGTGTCGGTTTCCACAAATACACCTTCCCTAAAACAGAGGATGCTTCACGTATTATGATTAACCTGAAAGAAGGTAACGATGATAAAGCTATTGACACATACATCAAGCTGGTAGACGAATATACAGTTGAAGGATACCGGATTTCTACGGGATGGACACCTCATCAAGAAGTTTACTTCACAATGAAAAGTAACCAGCCGATCAGTAAAATAGCTGTCTTTGACGACGACACCCCGAAAGAAGGCAATGAACTGAGGACAAAAGGTGTAAAAGGAGTCCTGTCATTCGATAAACCGTTGGACGAAATAATGTTAAAAGTCGGTATTTCATCTGTCAGTTGTGCAAATGCATTAGAAAATTTAAATGCAGAAATAGCCGATTGGGACTTCAATAAAATAATATCTGATGCTGAAGCAAAATGGAATAAAGAGTTGGCAAAAGTGACAGTGGAAACAAATGATGAATCTGCTAAGAAAGTTTTCTATACAGCAATGTACCATGCTTTTATCGCTCCCAATTTATACCAAGATGTAAATGGCGAATTTCGAGGTATCGATAAGAAAGTATATAACACGAATGGTAAATTCAAGAACTATTCTACCCTATCGTTATGGGATACATATCGTACTGCTCATCAATTATACACGATTCTACAGCCAGAGCGTGTAGATGATTTCGTAAACTCAATGCTAAGCATATACGACCAACAAGGCAAATTACCCATCTGGCCACTTGCCGGAGGCGAAACAAATCAAATGCCCGGTTATAGTGCCGTACCTGTAATAGCAGATGCATACCTGAAAGGATTCACGGGATTTGATGCAGAACGTGCTTTTTCTGCTATGAAATCGTCTGCTACAAACCCAAATCAGAAAGCAGTTCCTTACCTTCTTGAACGTGGTTATATCCCTTGCGACAAAGAACACGAGGCAACATCTATCGCAATGGAGTATGCCGTGGACGATTGGGGCATTGCTGCTATGGCTAAGAAAATGGGTAAAACAGAGGATTACGAACATTTTCTGAAACGTTCGATGTATTACAAAACTTATTTCGACCCTGCAATAGGATTTATCCGACCTAAAATGGCTGACGGCACATGGCGTACGCCTTACAGTCCGATCAAATCGGTACATGGTGTAGGCGATTTCTGCGAGGGTAACGGATGGCAATACACGTTTTTCGCACCGCACGACCCTGAAGGATTAATCGGATTATTCGGGGGCGACGATCAATTTGTTGCAAAGCTCAATAGTCTATTCATTACCGAAGGAGACTTAGGAGCTGATGCTTCGCCCGATATCTCGGGACTGATCGGACAATATGCGCATGGTAATGAGCCGAGCCATCATGTTGCATATCTTTATAGCTTTGCCGGACAACAGTGGAGAACAGCAGAGAAAGTGCGCTATATTATGGATCATTTCTACACCGACAAACATGATGGAATAATAGGTAACGAAGATTGCGGACAGATGTCGTCATGGTATGTTATGTCTTCTTTCGGATTCTATCCTGTCAACCCTTCGAATGGTGTATATGTATTTGGCAGCCCTTTATTCGACAAGGCAACCATAGCATTGCCCGAAGGAAAAACATTTGCAATAGAGGCGATCAATAACAGTAAAGAGAATATATACATACAATCGGTAGAACTCAACGGACAAAAGTATGATAAAGGTTATATCCTACATCAGGATATCGCAAAAGGTGGAACACTGAAATATTATATGGGAAAAGAGCCAAATAAGAATTTTGCTTCATCACCCGATAATCGTCCTAAATCATTTATGAACTAAATAAAACATTTATAAACCACTTATGCCTAACAATTACTCGGTATAAGTGGTTTTTATACATTTCTAAAATATGCACATGAAAAAACATTATCCTTTAATATTAATTGCAACAATTAGTATCTTACTAGTATCTTGCTCTCAAAAAGATGAATCTCCGATAATTAGCTATATTCAATCTACTGACGGGACGGTAAATGATATTGATATCAAGATTGAGAAAATAGAAGAAATAAAAAAAATTACTGTAGCGGATAGTCTTACTTTCTATGCACACGAAATTGAAAGACAAAAAAATCTTGCTGATGAAAAAATAAAGCTATTGGAAATACTATTGCAACGATATAATGATGGGCTGATAAAGGAATATAATGATCCGACACGAATAGCATATTACAACCGTAAAATAGCACAAAAAACGAATGAAATAAATAACTACGAAAAGGAAAAATCATCATGGGTAAATCCTTATGAGAGTATGCAACCAGATGAAGTACTAGCATTACTTGTTAAATGTACCTATAAGAAAACATTTGCCTCAAATGGTAAAACAATCGAATATACGGAATATTTCAGACTGTCGCGCGATAAAATGAAATGTTATGGAAGGACTAGTATATAAGGATAAAAGAATCTTTAGCTAACATCCAAAATTTCATCCTATATACTATCTTTACATCCGATTTAGAATATAGAAATGAAGCAAGCATTCATCAAACTGCATTTATCGATCCTCATTGCTGGATTTACCGGTATATTCGGGAAATTAATAACCCTCAACGAAGGATTACTTGTCTGGTATCGAATGCTAATAACAGCTATTCTACTTTTCTTTATGCTGTGGATAAGTAAGAAACTGCAACGCGTCCCGCTTAAAGATATGCTTCGTATCGGAGGCGTAGGATTATTGCTTGGTTTGCATTGGGTATTCTTTTATGCCAGTATCAAAGCTTCGAATGTATCGATTGGTGTAGTCTGTTTCTCCATTGCGGGATTCTTTACCGCAATATTCGAACCGATTATCAATCGCCATCGGATCTCATTTAAAGAACTACTTTTTAGCATTGTAGCCCTTTTTGGTATTTTTCTCATCTTCCATTTCGATACTCGCTATCGTACCGGAATTATTCTGGGTACAGTATCTTCTGCATTAGCTGCATTATTTGTCATAACGAATAAAAAAGTAAGCATAACATACAATTGGGGTACAACATTATTCTACGAAATAGTAGGCGGATTTGCCTGCTTAAGCCTGTTACTACCAATTTACCTGCATTTCTTTCCGGTAGGTTCTTTCGTGCCGAGCAAATTAAACATAATATACTTATTACTTTTCAGCCTTGTATGTACTATTGGCTTATATATGCTGCAAATACAAGCACTCAAACACATATCTGCTTTCACACTCAATCTTAGTTACAATCTCGAGCCGATATACAGCATTATCTTAGCCATGATTATTTTCGGAGAAGCAAAAGACCTAGATCCTGCATTCTATATCGGATTAGGACTCATTATACTATCTGTTATATTACAGATGTGGAGTGTTATGCGTCAACGAAAAAAGAGTCTACAAAAAGAATTTATGCTGGAATAAAAAAGGCACAAACCCCAGTTGGGATTTGCGCCTTTTTTATTCAATTACTTATTATTGAGCTGCTTTAGCTACAATAGTTAGTTGTATTTCCATATCATCGCTGATTGCTTTATCTTTCAAATCGGCAAAAATGCTTTTCGAACCATAATTAACACCCCATTGGGTACGATTGATAGAGAATGGTTGAGATACCGCTTTATATACATCACCATCTTTTGTTATCAATGCATTGAATGAGATGTTTTTCTCAATACCTTTCAATGTAAGATTGCCACTTATACGATGTGTTACAGAATCGTTACTGGTTACAGGCTCTACTGTAGTTATCTCGAATTTTCCTTCCGGATATTTCTCTACATCGAAAAAATCGGCACTCTTCAAGTGACCTACCAACATTTCTTTTTGTTTAGCATCCGAAAGATCTTCATCAATAATATTATTCATATCTAAAACAAAGCTACCCGAAGCTATATTTGTTCCATTAATTGCCAATTCAGCAGATTTAATACCTAAAGTACCATGGTGACTGCCACCTACTTTAAAACCTGTCCAATGAATTGAAGATTGAGATAAATCGACTTTAAGGGCTTGCCCTTCAGCAGAAGCTACTGCTTGTGCGTCAGCACCGTCCACTTTATTTTTTGCATTGTTGCTACACGAGGCAGCAAATATTAACGTTAATGCTAATAGATAATACGCTTTCATAAATATATGTACTTTAAATTAGTGTGAAAATTATTTGAAACTGTAATATAAACAGTTAACATACACAAAAAGTTTACCTATAATGTATAGTTAGTTTCTATTAGCTTATGTGCCTATAATTAACTTAGTGTCTTAATTCCACTAAATTAGAAAAGTTTTTTCATTTGTCGTTTAATCTTGTATAAGATAATTATATAGTGAAAAGGTAGGATTGTATAGAAATACAAGAATCCCAATTTATTATGAAACTGTACGACTGTCGAATATTTAATAGTGCTAAAATTATCCTCATTTTCAATTATACGAATAGAGAAATACATCGTCAGATGTGAGTCGGTTAAGCAGAAAATAGTCTCGTCCTCCGATTTATCAGGGATACTCATCATATCGAAGCTTTCGCCCGAGCGAATACATTCAACAAGCTTGGCTTTAACATCAACCTCCGATTCAGAATGCTTTAGTCCGAAAGGTTTTACCAGCCAATTGCGAAGGCGAAACAACAAACCAATCCATTTAGGTAAATCAGTCCAAAAATCAACCTGTAAATCGTCTGCTGTCAGATTATCAGAATGAGGCACTTCGCAATAAAATGATTCTTTATAGGAAGATGGTAAATATTTAAAGATCAGATCATCTGAAACAATACTCGTTCTACTTACTTTCATTGATTTACAGAATATTAAATTGAATTTAAAATGATGGTTCTATATGAATCAATACATCCGCTATTTCAGGCTTTTCTTCAATCAATTCACGTTTCAATTGGTGTGCAATATCATGTCCTTGCTTTACAGTAAGGTTTTTATCGACAATAATATGCAAATCGACATAGTATGTCATACCTGTTTTTCGGATAAAGCATTTCTCCGTATCAAGTACACCGTCTACTGTTTTTGAAAAATTACAAATATCGTCTACCATATCGTCATACATATTCTTATCCATCATCTCACCCCAAGCAGGTTTCAATATCTTATAGCTATTGTATAAAATAACAAACGAGGCAAGTAAAGCTGCCCAATCGTCGGCAGACTCGTATCCATCACCCATTATTAAGGCAAATGATATACCGATGAAAGCTGCAACGGAAGTAATAGCATCGCTACGGTGATGCCAGGCATCTGCCTTGAGAGAGGTGCTATTTGTCGAACGGGCTCTTCGCATCACGATATGATACGATACTTCTTTCCAGATAATGATCGGACCTAAAATAAAAAGTGTAAATGGTTTAGGCAATGCATGAGGGGTGCGAATATTGGAGATACTTTCGATGAATATAACTGTAGCCGATGCCACAAGAAACCCCACAACAGCAAAGGTTACAATCGCCTCAATACGGCCATGCCCATAAGGATGCTCTTTATCGGCAGGTTTGTTTGCATACTTTATACCAAATAAGACTAAAACGGAAGAAAATATATCGGCTGTAGATTCTATTGCATCTGCAATAAGTGCGTAAGAGTTCCCGAAGTATCCGGCCAGCCACTTAACTAAAGCAAGTCCACTATTACCTATAATACTAAAATAAGTCGCCCTGACCGCAGTCTGTTCTTTATCCATTGTATTTTACTCTATTAGGAAAGTAATAGTTACAAAGATAAGTTTTGTTATGCTAAATCTGCTTACAAAAAGAACTATTATTCCCCTAAAGTAATTAGTTCCCAGAGATGTATTTATTAATAAATAGTTTTAATTAAATAGAATATATACGCCTCGATCCCTTGTTCACGTCAGTATATATCATTATTTTTGCTAATAATTGAATACTGTTTAATATCTACAATAAAAACAAATTACCAGTGAAAAACAAAATTCTATCATTATTCCTTTTGTCAGCATTGGCAATATCAACGGCTTCGGCTCAAACGTATGCGCATGGTCGCTCCTCGACATACACGTGGCCAAAAGACAAACAAGTTCTCGAAAAACTTGATAAATGGCAAGATCAAAAGTTTGGTATGCTTATACACTTTGGTCTGTACTCTCAATTGGGTATAGTTGAATCGTGGTCTATCTGTGCGGAAGAAGAAGATTGGATTCCACGCGATTCGACAATTACGTACGACGATTACAAGCGCCAGTATTGGAATACGATAAATGAATTCAAACCAGACAAGCTCAATCCTTCGGCATGGGCTGCATATGGTAAAAAAGCAGGAATGAATTATGCTGTATTTACAACAAAACATCACGATGGATTCAACCTATTCGATACGAAGCAATCTGATTTCTCTGTTGCCAATGGTGCTTTCCGTAACGATCCACGCAAAAATGTAGCGAAAGAGGTTTTCAACGCTTTTCGCGACCAAGGATATATGATCGGTGCTTATTATTCTAAACCCGATTGGCATTCGCAATACTATTGGTGGGATAGATATGCTACACCAACCCGTAACAACAACTACGACACAGAAAAAAACTCTTGGCGTTGGGGTAAATTCAAAGAATTCACCTATAACCAAATAGAAGAACTTATGAATGGTGATTATGGTTCTATCGATATCCTATGGCTAGACGGTGGCTGGGTACGACCTGCTCGCGAAAACGACGGACAACGTGCAGGCAAAGCCTACAAAGGAGCGCAAGATATAGATATGCCGAAGATTGCTGCTATGGCTCGCCGCCATCAGCCGGGACTGTTGGTAGTAGATCGCACAGTGCCGGGCGAATATGAAAACTATCAAACCCCTGAGCGTGGTATTCCTGAAACTCAACTCGAAAATCCTTGGGAAAGCTGCATCACTCTTGGATGGGATTGGGGATATGTGCCTACCGATCAGTATAAATCTCCGGCTACTGTTGTACACACTTTAGTCGAGATTGTAGCAAAAGGCGGAAGCTTATTACTTGGCATCGGACCTAAACCCGACGGAACGCTACCACAAGCTGTTGAGCAACGCTTAGAAAAAATTGGAGAGTGGACATTGAAAAATGGTGAGGCAATATACAATACGCGCATTACACCTGTATATAATGATGGTTCCACATGGTTTACTCAAAGTAAAGATGGCAAAAAAATATATGCTATTACAAATCTAGAAGAGGGTAAACCCTTACCTAAAACTATTATTTGGAAAGGAAACGAACCGATAAAAGGCAGCAAAGTTATATTCCTTCAAACAGGAAAAACGGTAAGTTGGAAAAAAACAGCTAACGGCATAGAGGTAAATATTCCGAAAGGTCTACCTGCAGATCAGCCTGCTCTGGCTTTCTCTTTTGTAACGGAAAAATAAATTGTTATTCTCCTCAACATACTAAAGCCCTTAGCTACTACAGCTAAGGGCTTTATCTTTTTGGGTTGAATTATTTCCCTTCAATAATCAAAATAATTCATTTTCCTTAAAATATTATTTCGAGTCGTTCGTCTTAGATAGTAGAAGATATCTTGAGTGTATAAATAAGATTAGTAAAATTAAATGAGAAACGATGAAAAAACATTATTAAAAATATCGAGCAGAAAATGTACAGGATGCGAATTATGTGCGGCTGTCTGCCCATCTCAGATACTCAATATGGTATTCTTGAGTAATAAAGAATGCGCAAGGATATCAAAACAAAATAAATGTATAGGTTGCCTTAGTTGCATCGAAATATGCGAGAGTGGAGCAATCAGACTTATAAATTAATAGATTATGGAAAAGAAAAAAGAAAAGAAAAGAAAACTATAAACGACATTATGCTTATACCTGTCTTAGCGATTATAGTAACAATATTAATGTGGGGTTGCAATGCACTAATCCCCTTCTTAATAAACTAATAAAGAAATAAAAATCAGTATAGTAATAAATTAGAAATATAGATAATTATGAAAATGACTAAAACAAAAAAATTCCTTGGAGTTTTAATTTTTATCGCAGTTGCGGCATTGGGTATAGCAGTTGCAATGTTATTATGGAATGCCCTTATACCTCAAATAATAGGCTGGACAACAATAAACTATTGGCAAGCTGCAGGATTATTGATTCTTTGTCGCTTATTATTCGGAGGATTTGGTAAATTTGGACATGGTGGTTGTGGCAGGCACAGGAGATTTTTTGGTGGTCATGGTAGAAAACATAGTCACGTATTCGAAAAGATGGAAGGAATGTCTCGTCAAGAACGTAGAGAATACATGAAAGAACATATAAGGAGATTTCATCCTTTTGATGACGATGATAGAAGGTACGATGATGAAAGGAGATATGGAGACGAAAAAAGAGGAGAACAAACACCGGAACAGTAAATTATCTGTTTAATAATCTTATATGACAACAACAAATGCTGAAAGCCTAAATGTTTCAGATATATTCAAAAAATACCGTTCACAGTTAAAAAGCTACATAAACAAGCGTGTGCTGTCGAAAGAAGATGGAGAAGATATATTGCAGAATGTATTTTATCAACTATCGAAAGTGGATATGTTGGAAAATCCTATCGAACAAATATCATCATGGTTATATTCGGTAACCCGCAATCAGATAGTAGACCGTAGCCGTAAACAAAAAGAGGTTGCAATGCCATATATTAATTCAGGAAGTGACAATGATTCATTTTTGACCGAAATTACAGAAACACTATTATTCGACAAAGATGCTTCTCCTGAAAATGAGTATTTACGCTCTCTAGTTTGGAAAGAGTTGGAGTTAGCCCTGAATGACCTACCTGTAGAACAACGGGAGATATTTGAGCTCACAGAACTAGAAGGCTTCTCCTTTAAAGAAATATCTGCTGTGTCAGGTGTTGCAGTCAACACATTGATATCGAGAAAACGATATGCAGTATTGCACTTACGAGAATGCCTACGACATTTATATACTGAATTATTGGAAGATTAGCGAATACGACTGATATCATTTTACAAAAACGTCTTTTAAGTCTGGCTTTCAAGACGTTTTTCTATTACTACAAAACACCTCTTATACCTATATATGGGTATAAGAGGTATTTATTTTCATTATATATAGCGACTATATAAATCTATGAATTTATATATCTTTGCGCAGTTTTTTTCATACAGCTACTTTAATCTCTAATATATGTCACGTTTTACCTTACTGATACTACTATCATTATTCTCCATTTCCTTATTTAGCCAGCTTTCAATAAACGTAAGTGGCCATGTTGTCGACAACAGCAGCGGAGAGCATCTACCCTACGTTACTATTGGTGTAAAAAACACAAATTTAGGGACAGTGAGTGATGAGAGTGGTCATTTCATAATCAAAAACATGAAACCCGGAAAGTATGTTATTGTTGCTCAAACAATGGGTTTCAAGCAAGAAGAACAAGAGGTTCTATTAACACCCGGACATAATGTCGACCTACATTTTCACATGGAAGCATCGGAGACACAACTCGATGATGTGGTAGTCACCGCAAACCGAAATGAAAGCAAACGCCGCGAAGCATCGGTAATAGTAGGTGTTGTCGATCAAAAGCTGATGGAGACTACAAATTCCGTCAATCTGGCTCAGGGCTTAAATTTTCAATCAGGACTACGAGTAGAGAATAACTGTCAGAATTGCGGATTTCAACAAGTAAGAATAAATGGACTAGAGGGTCCATACTCTCAAATACTTATAGACAGCAAACCTATATTCAGCTCTTTAGCCGGAGTTTATGGTATCGAGCAAATCCCGGCAAATATGATCGAGCGTGTCGAAGTTGTGCGTGGAGGAGGTTCTGCTCTGTTCGGTTCAAATGCTATCGGAGGAACAATCAATATTATAACTAAAGAACCTCGCAACAATTCGTTTTCGGTAAGTAATATGTTTTCTCTAATCGACGGCAATTCTCCAGACAATGTATTAACAATGAATACCAGCTTGATAACCGATGATCAGAAAGCAGGGATATACATGTTCGGTATGATTCGCGACCGTAGAGAATGGGATGCCGATGGTGACGGATTTTCAGAATTAGGAAAACTGAATTCACAAACATATGGCTTTCGGAGTTATTACAAACCGACCAGCCTAAGTAAACTGACATTAGAATACCATCGCATTAATGAATACCGCCGAGGTGGAGATAGTCTGCAATTGCCTCCTCATGAGGTGCAAATAGCTGAAATGGCTGATCACAACATCAATGGTGGTGGAATAAACTACAATATTTTCAGCGGCGATTATCTACATAATGTAAATTTGTATACTTCGCTGCAACATACCGGACGAGACACTTATTATGGTGCAAACTACAATCCGAATGCTTACGGAACGACAGATAATATGACTTTGGCATCGGGTGCGCAATACTCTTACCAGATGGCAAACCTATTTTTCATGCCTGCTCAGGTTACTGCGGGATTCGAGTTCAATTACGACAATCTCCACGATGAAATGTTAGGCTACGGGCGCAACCTGAAACAGATAACCCGTATATACGGTGGCTATCTGCAAAATGAATGGAAAAACGATATGTTTACAATCCTATTGGGAGCACGACTCGATAAGCATAATCTGATTGACAACCCTATTTTCAGTCCACGAATCAATGTTCGCTATGCGCCTATCTGGAATTTAAATATGAGAGCAAGTTATGCCGAAGGCTATCGCGCTCCTCAAACATTCGACGAAGATTTACATATCACAGCTGTAAATGGCGAAGTATCGTTTATCGAGAATGCAAAAAACTTGTCAGCCGAGCACTCGCATAGCTTTAGTCTTAGTGCTGATTATACATTTGATGTTGGAGGTTGGAATTTCAACTTATTAGCTGACGGCTTCTATACACGCCTGGACGATGTGTTTGTATTGGAAGAAATTGGCACTGATGAAGGTGGCAACATGATAAAAGAACGACGTAATGGTAGCGGTGCAGTAGTAAAAGGCGTAAATCTCGAATTAAAAATAACACCTGCTAATTGGGTTCAAATACAATCGGGCTTCACTATCCAGCAAAGCAATTACAGAGAACCCGAACAATGGAGCGAAGACACAAGTGTAGAGCCAACCAAACGAATGCTGCGCACACCGAACGAATATGGTTTTTTTGCTGCAAATTTCACTCCAACAAAAAAACTGACAGCATCGATGTCTGGAATATATACAGGCAGGATGTTTGTACCCCACTTCGCAGGATATATACCTAAAAACGAATTAAAACATACTCCCGATTTTTTTGATTTATCATTGAAGTTAGCCTATGATTTCCCTATAAGCAACAAAATCACATTACAATTATACGGCGGTGTTCAGAATATATTTAATAGTTTCCAAGAAGACTTTGACCGAGGACCGAACCGTGATGCAGGATACATGTATGGCCCGGGGCTACCACGCACCTTTTTTATGGGAATAAAGCTCGGACAATTTTGATTTATAAATAAACAGGGTGTGTCATAAATAAGTGTACACTGTCTAAGTGTTATTCTCTTTTGTCATTCTGAACGAAGTGAAGAATCTTGACTATCCATCGAGAGATCCTTCCCTCCGTTCAGTATGACAATATCATACGAGAAATTACTTGTGACACACCCTCTTTTTGTATATTTCACGGGTAAAACTCATTGCTCATCCTTTCATAAAATAAGAATTATATCTATCTTAGTATTATAATTATTTGACGCATTAACCTTAAGAAGTAAAGCATGAAAAAAACCTTTTTACTAACCCTTATTATATTATTAGGGTTTTCCTTATCAGTATCTTCACAGCAAAAATCATTATTGCAATTACAGCAAGATTTTGTAGACCTACGTTTTGGAATGTTTATCCATTTCAATATTCCGACATATATGGTTGACGACTGGGCCGACCCCGATGCTTCGCCTGAGATTTTCAATCCGATAAAACTAGATTGTGGTCAGTGGGCAAAAACAGCAAAAGAAGCTAATATGTCGTACGGCTGCCTCACCACAAAGCATCACAGTGGCTTCTGTATCTGGGATACTAAAACTACCGATTATAGTGTTATGAGTAGTCCCTTCAAACGCGATGTTGTAAAAGAATATGTAGATGCATTCCGAGCCGAAGGTTTGAATGTAATGCTGTACTATTCCATTTTAGATACACATCATAAATTACGCCCGGGACATATAACGCCTAAACATATAGATATGGTGAAAGCTCAATTGACAGAGCTCTTAACTAATTATGGTGAAATTAAAGCACTAGTTATAGATGGATGGGATGCTCCATGGTCACGAATTTCTTATGATGAAATACCATTCGAAGATATTTACTATCTGGTAAAATCATTACAGCCTAATTGTTTGATCATGGACCTGAATGCAGCAAAGTATCCTACCGAGGCTCTGTTTTATACCGATATCAAATCGTATGAACAAGGTGCAGGACAACATATATCGAAAGAGAGCAATAAGCTACCGGCTCTGTCTTGCTTACCAATCAACGAAAACTGGTTCTGGAAAGAAAGCTTCCCTACTACACCGGTAAAAGACCCGGCATTTTTAGTAAATGATAATATCGTTCCATTCAATAAGGTATTCTGTAATTTCATATTGAATGCAGCACCTAATCGCGACGGACTAATAGACGATAACGCTGTGGCAGCTTTTCGCCAAATAGGTAAACTATGGAAAAATGAAGGTCCTTTAACAAATAAGCTTCCTGTAGCCGAAGCACCTATTATTTCGTCTAATATCGCAAAATTCAAACCGTCGAATTCAAGCTGGAGCTCGGATATGCAACTAATGGATTTTGCTAACGATGATAATTTCAGATCGGGATGGGAATCAAATCCGCAAATTAAGAAACCATGGTGGGAAGTTGATTTAGGTAACGAGCAGCCCATAAACATGATAACTTTTGTTGAAAAGAATCTAAAGAACGATATTCAAACATATCGCTTAGAATATCTATCGAATGATCAGTGGAAGCCTTTATTCTCAGGTGCTAAATCTGACATAATCAAAATCCATCGCTTCGATCGTGTATGGGGTAATAAAGTTCGCATCTCAATAGATGGATCTAAGGCTGCCCCCACCATTGCCGAATTTGGAGTGTATAATGAAAGACTATAACTGACAAAGCTCATAAAAGAAGAAGCGACTCGAAATTTACTTTTAGGTCGCTCCTTCTTTATAAATCAATAAACAAACTCAATCATCAGATTGTATGATAATTACTTCATATTCATTGATCACGGGTAATGATTAAAATTTAAAAATGGGTTTGAAAAATACAGAACAATCAATATTATGAATGAGTAATTTTAATACTTTTGTTCTAAACTGATAAATGAGTATGAAACAACTTTATATACTTCTATTTCCTTTCCTATTCACATCGTGTAATGTCGTAGACAGCATGGGAACTACCGGAATAATTATTTTATTCGCCATCTTAATGCTGGCAATGATAGGTATGTTTATGTATGTTGCAAAAAAGAAAAAACAGGCCGAACAGACTGCTACCGGATTTTCGCGCGATGTAAAAGCTATGATCGATAAGTTAGGCAATCCTAAAGATAAAATAAAAGCATTGGAGCAAACCATCGATCGAATAAAAGCTGACGAAACATACAAGAAAACTACAGCGTGGCGTGACAGCCTCTTATCGAAAGTATATCAGCACATGGCTGCGGTATATTTCACGATGAACGAAGAAGAAAAAGTAATAGAAACCTGCACCGAAATAATAGCTCTGGAACCCGGAAATATGATGAGTTACTACAACCGGGGATCGTTATATAGCAATCGGGGACAGTATGAGAAGGCTCTAAAAGATCTGACCGAAGCTATCAGCATAGATTCATCATACGCAAGCACCTACAATAATAGAGGATTGGTATACGACAAAATGGGGCAGCATGAAAAAGCCATTATAGATTTCGGTTATGCTATTGAGCTGGAAGAGTCTCCTATTGCCTATTTCAACAGAGCAAATACCTATATGGAGCTTAATGACTATGAAAAAGCCATTATAGATTACAAAACTGTATTAGAGATAGACACAGAAGACTTAACAGATTTGAGAAATGATGTTGAAAAGGCTCTAGATTATGCACAAGAGAAACTCCACGAGAAAGAATAGACAATAAAAGATAAGTAAAAAAAGGCCGTGCTTCTAATATTTCCATTAGAAGTACGGCCTTTTTATTTCTGAATATTACACCTTTACCTGCTAAAATACCAACTTTAATAATTAGGAATCAACAAATAAAAAAACTAAATAGGTTAATTAAAGTTAATTAACCAAAACCGAATAACGCATAATCAACTATTAAACAGCAATATAATAAATTAGTATAAATAAAATAGAGCTACCATGTATTGCATAGTACTAATATTATTACATATATTTGCATAACAAACAACTGTGCATAAAATTATAATATGAAATATTATGAAAAAAGTAATAGAAGTCAGTATAGGAGGTATCAACTTTACAGTAGAAGATGATGCGTATTTTCGTTTGAAAGATTATTTGAAACGCTTTGAGGCAACAATTCCCGATGCTGACGAAGCACGTGAGGTGATGGAAGATGTAGAAGCACGTGTTGCCGAAATATTTCAGGATGAGATGAAGTATTCTAATCAGGTAGTAAATATGAAACTTGTAGAAACAGTAATAGATCATTTGGGTGTGATAGAAACTGAGTTTGATGAAGAACCCAAAACAAGCACATCGGGCACAAGGTACAAGGCGGATAACGAAGGTTATCAAAAAGGAGAAAAACGTCTTTATCGAAATCCCGATGAAAAAATGATTGCTGGTGTATGTACAGGACTAGCAGCTTACTTTGACGTTGATGTAACAATTATAAGAATATTATTTGTAGCGATCTTCTTCCTATATGGAGCCGCACTAATAACTTATATTGTGATATGGATAGTAGCTCCTATAGCGAATACTGTTCCTCAAAAATTAGCTATGAGAGGTTTCGCCCCCACAGCCGAGAATATTAGAAGATATACATACGAACACAAATAAAACAAATACTCATGGAAACAATTAATGTAGACAATATAAAAGCGCAAATGCGCAAAGGTATTCTTGAGTATTGCATTTTAAGCATACTCTCGAAAGAAGATGCCTATGTATCGGCAATTATCAGCGAACTGAAAGATTCGGAAATGATAGTAGTAGAAGGGACACTATACCCTTTGCTTACCCGACAAAAGAATCAGGGTTTATTAAGCTATCGCTGGGAAGAGTCAACGCAAGGGCCTCCCCGTAAGTATTACGCTATAACTGAAAAAGGACGTGCCGTGTTGAATGAACTCGACAATGTTTGGATAGATCTTGTGAAGGTAATAGACAATATCAGAAACAAATAAAAACAAATATATGAAACCAACTATAAAAGTAAGCATCGGCGGCTTAGCTTTCAGTATCGAAGAGGATGCTTATCATATTTTGAAAACGTATCTGGAAGCTCTCAGAAAGCATTTTGATAAAAATCCGGAAGCTGAAGAAATTGTTGCCGATATAGAGGCGCGTCTGAGCGAACTATTAATCATGCGCATCAATAATACTGATGTTGCCGTTACACTAGAAGATGCCCAAGAGACAATAAAGATAATGGGCAATCCGAAAGATTTTGGAGATGAAGAAGCTGCAACAAATGATAATAGCAATCATTCAAAAGCGGAGGAGACAGGTACTTTCGATATCTTCAAGAAAAAATTATATCGTGATTCCGACCACCGTATTATAAGCGGAATATGTAGCGGATTAGGACATTATCTCAGAGTAGATCCGGCTGCAATACGCATAGCATTGATTGGTATAATATTAATACTAAACATATTCTCGTTCAAAGCCGCCGCTACAGTTGTATTGGCATACATTATTTTCACAATAATAATACCTAAAGCTAAAACTTTTGAGCAAAAGGTATCTATGACAGGAACTAATCCCTCGATAGAGAATATAGAAGATCGCGAATTATTTGCTACAAACAAGAAATACCGAGGAAGTATTTTTACTGACTTTATAAGGGTATTTTTCAATTTTATTTTTGGATTTGCTGCCGTAATAACAATTATAGGACTTATCGCCATTTCGGGAACACTCTTATGGTTGTATTTCGATACGGAAATATTTAATGTGCGAAATTATTTAGCACTGATAGGTATGAATACTATCGATTTTAGAATCGCCATGGTATTGCTATTTATTCTCCCTCTTGTCGGCCTCTTCAACCTGTTTGTAAAAGGATTACGTCGATCTAGATTTACACCTACAACGCTGGTTAGCTTCATTGTAGGATTGTGCTTCTGGTTCGGTGCTGCATTTTATATAGGAAACAAGGGCATCTCTTGGGCAAAGAATTACAGATATGAAGCTTCCTCTCTAGAGAATATTCCTCTGGCTACGAACTCTGATACCATATATATTAGAATAGCCGATGAATATAAAAATGCTACCCAGCAACCAAATACACCTAACCTGTATTTTAACAGGCTTAAAGGTAGAGATAGAGCTGTATTTATTCTACCCAGAGTACAAATCGAGCAAGACTCTTTATTAACGTCTTGCACGGTAGAAGTAGATAAAAAGGTTTTTAGCAGAACTTATGATGATGCACAGCAAAGAGCGAATAATTTGCGCCTAGACTACACAAGTAAAGACTCTTTATTCATCATTAGCCCTAAGTGGTATGATAATGACAATCCATGGGATAGAGAGATAATTTCGATCAAAATTAAAACCCCTGCTAATAAAACTATTATTGTGGAACAACCTCTAAGAGACTATTACAGGTTTAATTCAGATCGATTTCATCGCAATGGCTGTATAAACAAGTGGGGATGGCACCAAGATTGGGACTGGGATTTCGATTGATCCAGTTTCTAATTACATCTAAAATGTATCGAATTTTCTATTGATAATAAATAAGTTCTTTCTTATTCGTCGGATAGTAGCCAAATAGGTTGCTGTCCGATTAATTTTTATATTAATAACAAATTGAACTTTTATTACTTACATCTTATTTCTATCTTTGCAACCGCAAAATACAAAACAAATCACTTTATGAATACAAAATTACTGAGCAGACTTTTCATTTTAGTCTTTATTACTAGTTTTACACTTATTTCATGCGACAACGAAGATGACCCCAAAATTCCAATATCTACTGATATTGTGGGTGTGTGGACGTACAAAAGTACTCAACCAAACGTAAATGTAGGAGATAATGCCGATTTAGGAAAACAGATTGAAAACTTCATTAGCAGTTATAACGACAATAGCAAAGGGTCTACTTATAAATTCGCTGATAATGGAACCTACATTTTCTCTTCGAATGGCAATGAGCCAATAAATGGAACTTATAAACTCACTGTTAATAATGTCTTTGAATTGAACGATAACGTGCACAATAAACAGACTGCAATTATACAGGATAAAGGGACTAAAACTATTTACATCTCACTAGACCTAAAAGATGTTGTTGCCAAAGAATTAAATATTGATGCGAATAAAATTATATCTGCATCATTAATTGAGGTATTCCAAAAATAAAATATCCTCACCCACTATGTTGAGCCTGCAATTATGCAGGCTCTTTTTTGTGAATAAGCGAATATGCAAATAAATTTTTCTCGTGAATATGTAACAAGTTAACCTTTCTTTCGTTTTATATATAGGGGAGCTAATATAAATGCTTTCTCGAATACATAAACACTACTATGAAAAAAATATCTGCCTGAGATAGGTAGATATTTTTGCTTTAATATGAAATAGATACAGCGCATAGTATATAAAGCTTTTTATATATCTTTGCAATAGGAACAAACTTAATTCTTTAAAAAAATGCTCACTAGCAACTCAAGAAGATATATAAAGAAAATAATACCGGTGCTTTGCCTTTCATTTATAATGATAGCCGGTAATTCTTGTAAACTATTCGATAAAGATCTCGAACAGGACAAACATATTGCTGCTTTCCGCCATCAAATGCTTGTTACTCTTGACAGCCTGAAGAATCCAAATGATAGAATACTAAATTTTGAAGGGATTATAGAGCAAATAAATATGGATGAAGCTCTCATTACCCCTCGAAAGAAGACCATTCTGCTTAAAGAATGCTATTCATTTATCAGTAATGAGTATTGCAATATTGAGAACTACGATAAAGCGATTGAATACTGCAATATAAATATTGAATTGGATTCGACAGAGGCCAGTGGATATTTTAATCGTGGTGTAGCATATCAAGGCATTGGAAACGATAGTTTAGCATTGATTGATTATAACAAGGCGATAAATATTAATGGAAATTATACTGACGCTTATTATAATTGCGGAATCATTTACGAAGATTTACAAAAATATGACTTAGCTATTGACAATTACACGAAGGCTATAAAATTAAATCCTTCTTACATTGTCGATGTGTACATAAATAGAGGAAATGCATACGTCGAATTGAGTAACGATCAGAGTGCCATTGCAGATTACAATCAGGCAATACAGATAGATTCTATGGACGTTGTAGCCTATTGTAACAGAGGAAATACTTATACAAATATAGGTGAATACAAAAATGCAATTAATGATTATACAAAGGCGATAAATATAGACTCTTGCTTCGCCGGTGCATACACCAAACGGGCATTTGCTTATGAATTACTGCGTGAATATGACAATGCCGTTGAAGACTATATGAAAGCACTAAGTCTCGATCCTGATAATTCTCAAGGAATCAATGAAATGGCAAAAGCCGGAATTGGCAGAACGAAAACAACCCGAAAAGTCATTAAGGAAATTCATTCAAAGAAACAAAAACAAGGCTGAAATAATTTATTTTAGCTTCTTAACCTTCCCTTTTCCATCTGCTTCGAAACGATATTCGTCGTAGTAAACGCGTCTATCTACAGATCCCGTACGCTTCTTTAGCGAAAATTTATGTTTTACTTTGTTTGGCTTATTGTGCAGAGTAATAGTATATGTTCCTATACCATCAACAGAAATATCATCTGCATCCAATATTTCCATAGCCTTATTTATATTGTTGGCAATCATTGAACAACAATTCATTACTGCAATCTTATGACCTTTGTATTTTTTTGAATTCTCTGTCGCATTATACGTTGTATCTTCTTTAGATGTACCATCCTTTAAATCAATGATGATAGCTTTTCTCTTTTTATTGTTTTGAGGGTCTACGTAAAAAACAATAGCTTTACCCTTTCCGATCGAAAAAGTATCATCATCTGTATCAGCTGCTCTAAAGTCAATCTCAATCACCTCCATATCCGGATTTATATATTCCATTATCATACTATCCAGATATTGAAGATTATCAGTTTCGGTAAAATCGACACCTTTCTCTTTATCAAAAGGCTTTTTAGTTTCCCCACAAGCCATAAACAGAAAAATAATGACAATAGTAATTGTTGGAATAATGCACTTCAAATATCTATACATAATCTTACGAAATTAATTGGAATACTCTAACTGATAAACAACAATGCCTAAAGTTAAATAATCTCTTTTATTTATATTGGTAATGACCCGTAATCTTAAAATTAAATATCATATCTTCAAGTACCTGTCCCCGACCAATATTATGAACAATAAGAGGACGTAGGCCATCCTTAGATTGACGATCTGTGACTATACCAATGTGCGTAATACCACCACCTAAATCCCATGCTACAATATCACCCGGCTTATAGTCGCTTCCTTTATCCGATATTGGCAGAACAATTCCAAAGCGTGAAAAATACATTTGCTGATTCAGCACCCGCCTGTGATCAATATTCCGATCAGTCTTTTTCATACCCCATCTTGTAGGGTATTTACTGAAATTAGCTTTCATATCCTCATGCATTTTTTGCTGCAAATCAATTCCAAGTTTACGATATGCACGAATAACCACATCTGTACAAACACCTTTACCAGCAGGTACATCACCATTCGGATAGGGAATACTATAATAAGCAGGATCATAAGTTACTTTATCTCTGGTTAGCTCTATAGCTGCGGTAGACAGTCGTCTATAAAAGTCTGATTCTTGCGCATAAGAAATAAAGGATATGCAAGATAAGAGTAGGATTGTAATTAATTTCCTCATTGTTGTGTTTCTAAGGGATAAGTGTACACAAATATATTATTATTTAATCAATGTGCAAAAAGATATAAAATAACAAATATAGTAGCTACAAAAAAAGAGGAGCTTAAAGCTCCTCTTTTATATATAGAAATAAAGAATATTAATTTAATGGTTCAGCCATTAGATTAGGATTTCTTTGTATTTCAGAGTTAGGATATGGTAACAAAAGATCTTTCTCGGTGAATGTTCTTCCTCTACCATTTCTAGCTCCAATTACATCCACAAACTGGAATGTAGCAGCAGTAGCACTAGCATCAAGCAAAGGATATTTTCTAGTACGAGTAACATCCATCCAAGTTTTATTTTCGAATATCAACTCACGCATTCTTTCTTTCCAAACTTCTTTTACGAAAGCATCCGGAGATAATGTCGCTAATCGAGCCTCTATGTCAGCTTGCGTTTTAGATATAGATGCACGAGCTTGTATTTTAGCCAAGCGACTAATAGCCAAAGCAGATACATTACCTGTAGCTAAAGTATTAGCTTCAGCATAAATCAAATACATTTCTGCTAATCTATATACAACTCTATCTTTAGTATTTTTAGTATCTATAACAGCTGCCGTTTCTTCAAAAAAGAAGAATGGATATTTTTTAACACGGCCTACTGATAACGGAATAACTTCTCCCGTCAAACGGTTTTTAAACTCAGTATGGAAATATTGACCATCTTGATAACGTAAGTCATCTGTCTTATCATACACATTCAAGAAAGTTGGAATTGGAGTTAAACAGTCATTTACAATATCATATTTAAGTCCAAATACTTTATGGGTCTCAGCAGGAAAACACCACGCACTATACGGTCCCGAATCAGAAATAACACCATCATACTCTATTTGGTATAAATATTCTTTTTCAACATCTGAAGTTCTAAGAACATTATATACACTATTTTCTGCTTTATCCGCACTTTCAATCAAAGCATAAGCAGGATCTTTTATTAGCTGATCAGCATATGCTGCCGCCTTCGCATACATAGATTTATCCTGTAGTGGATAACCACCCATATTCAAAGATACATCAGCAAGAAGAGCTAAAACGCTACCTTTAGACACTCGCATGCCATTAAGCGGAAATGCTGTATCAGCTAAACCTCCATCATTAAGCGCTTCAGTCAAATCTTTAATAATAAAATCATAGATTTTTTTCTCTGAAGAGCGATTAGGATAGAAATTATCATCAGCTAAAGATGTATATTGAACATCTATTAAAGGAACCGGTCCGAAACGTTTAACTAAAAAGAAATAGTTCATTCCTCTAAAGAACTTAGCCTCGGCTAATAATCTGGCACGTTCAGCATCCGTCAATCCCGGACATGTCGGAAGATTCTTGATAGCATAATTTGCTCTTCTGGAAATCTCCACATATAGAGGCGACCAATAATCTCTCAAATCACCATCATTTACATTAGAATCAACCTCTAAGTTCAAGGCATTTGTAATAAAAGTATTCATACCTGCATATGATACATTCTCATACAATCCGGATAAATATCCGTCATACATAGCTCTCGACGCTGTATATGAGCCCGCACCCCACATGCCGGAGAAACCTTGTCTGTATAGAGCATTCACAGCAGCACGGCCATCGGCCGCAGAGGTGAACGGTTTAGTACCATCCTTCTGTGATCTCATTTCTTCTTCTAAGAAGTCATTACAGGAGCTAAATCCTAAAATTGCCAGCGTAATGACTGTATATAAAAATTTTCTCATAATATATTCCTTTTATTTTTTAGAAACTAAGATTTACACCCAATGAATATACTCTAGATGTAGGATATTGGAAGAAAAATGTATTTTGTCCAAACTTATTATCATAAGAAGTTGATTCCGGATCATATCCTTTGAAATCGCTAGAACAGATCACGAATGCATTTTTCACACTTGCATTGATACGTAGAGAAGATAATCCTGTTTTCTTCAATGCACCCGGGCTAACAGTATAACCTAATTGAAGTAAGTTACCTCTGATATACGCACCGTTAGCCACCCAATGAGAGTCACTTTGCGAACTTTGTCCGGAAACCGCAGCATGGCGAATTCTCTGAATCATTGTATTTTGATTAGTTTCAGTCCAAGCATCATATAAAGTTGTACTCAAAGTATTAGTAAGACCGGTTCTATCTTCAAGTGAATGGAAGAAATTTTGTCTAACATCAGCTCCTGATACAAATTGAAGATCTACAGTGAAATCAAAATTCTTATAATAGAAATGATTTATAAGACTACCTGTTATCTCCGGCATACCTTTACCTAGGATTTTCTTATCTGCAGAACGTTTCGCTTCACCTGCTACGAACGAAGGAGATTCACCTTTTGCAGCTGCTCTTGCTGCTTCGGCAGCACCTTCGTCAGAGCTATATGTACCTAAACGCTCGTATCCCCAGAATGTACCTAACGATTCACCTACGCGAAGAATAATATTACCACTAAGGAAATTCGGATCCATGAAAATATCTTCATTATTTACACCTAGTTTCTTAATTTCATTCTTATTGTAGTTCATATTGAATGTTGTTTCCCAACGGAAATCTTTTGATTCAATATTAGTAGTATTAATCATCAAATCAACACCTTGATTATCAACCTGACCAATATTATCCCAAACAACACCATAACCTGTAGTATAAGGGATCGGACGCTCTAGCAATAAATCTTTAGTTTGTTTGTAATAATATGATGCTTCTACATTAATTCTATTATTAAACAAACCGAAATCTACTCCGACATCGAATTGATTGGTTCTCTCCCACTTCAAATCCGGATTAGGAAAACGTTCCAAATAGTTATAAGGGCTTCTAACTCCGCCTAATAAAAGCGTACTAGAAATTAAAGGAGCTTGAGATCTATAAGTATCTATTTCTGTATTACCAGTAGAACCATAACTTGCACGTAGTTTCAAATTAGATATCCACGATGCTTCTTTCATAAAGTCTTCTTCGGTAATGATCCAACCTAGTCCCAAAGAAGGGAATGTTGCATACTTATTGTTTCCTCCAAATCGGGAAGAACCATCGACACGCACTGTAGCAGTTGCTAAGTAACGATCTTTGAAAGCATAACTACCACGAGCGAAGTAAGAGTGCATCGACCATCTGCTCCACCCTGATGTAGGACTTGAAGGTTGGCTGCCGGCTTCTAGATTGTTATATCCGAAGAAATCATCTGGGAAGTATCTAACATCTCCACTATTATTTGAGTCTGTAGTATTTTGAGACCAAGCCATACCTAAAGTACCATTAATACGATGAACCTTATTAATAGTCTTTATGTAAGTCAAATAGGTTTCTTCTTGCCAGAAAAGATGGTCTTCTCTATTAATAAAAGCTCTACCGCTTGAACCTGCTGACATGTTGATCAAATCAGTTCCTTGGTATAATTTGAATTGTCTGAAATTCGCATCAACCCCTATTTGAGTTCTTAAATCTAAACCCGGAAGAATATGGAAAGTAGCTGCTAAGTTACCAAAAATCTTAGTTTTATAGCGATTTCTTTTCACCTCAGTTAATTCATGAACAGGGCTTGGCATAGATTCTAGTCCAAGATTAGTACCACTACTGTTAGAATATGTTCCGTCAGGGTACTTCACAGGGAAAATAGGAGGCATTTCAAGCATCGTACGACGAGCATCTTGTCCACCACCAAAGTCTTCAACTGAATTACCCCAAACGTGGTTAATCATTAAGTTAGTATTAAATGACAACCATTTGTTCACATCTGTATCGTAAGTCAATTTAGCATTCAATCGTTTCGCATAGTTATTAATCAACTGACCTTGTTGATCTGTAAAATTGAAGAATGCTCCTACAGATGACTTATCGCCTTGGCTTTGAATATTTACCTGATGGCTATGAGAAAACGCATCGCGTGTGGCCTCTCTTTGCCAGTTAGTATCATACAAAGGATTACCATTAGAATCGAAAAGATCTTTATTAGATGTATCTGGAACTTGAGCTGTTTTTGATGAATCAAAATACGGTATATTAGCTCTACCAATACGTTGAACTTCCATAAATTCAGCAGAATTCATGACATCAATCTCTTTAAACAAAGTAGAAACTGTTAACCAACCCGCGTATGAAACAACTGTTCCTTTTTTACCGGTGGTACCTCTTTTAGTAGTAACAAGGATAACCCCATTAGCACCACGGGCACCATAAATAGCTGTAGCAGATGCATCTTTCAGCACCTCCATACGCTCAATATCATTTGGATTTAAAAATTGAATGTCGGCCATTTGAACCCCATCAACTACATATAAAGGATTTGTTTCTGTGTTAATAGAGTTTACACCACGAATCAATACACGAGGGCCTTTATCACCAAGTGGATTACCTGTTGTATTAAAAATAGCTACCCCTGCAACACGACCTTTCAGTCCCTCTAATGCATTATTAGCAGGAAGTTGCAACAATTGCTCACCTGTAGCCACACCAATAGATCCTACAACATCCGACTTACGTTGAACACCGTATCCTACTACTACGATATCATCCAACATTTGACTATCTTCCTTAAGAACAATAGTTACATTGGTTTGATTAGCAACATTAACCTCTTGAGACAAGTAGCTAATGTAAGAAAATTGCAGCACCGAATTACCAGTCGGTACTTGCAACGTAAATTTACCGTCAAGATCAGTGATAGTACCAACAGTAGTACCTTTCACTCTGACGCTTACCCCATAAAGAGGCTCTCCGATTTCATCAGACACTGTACCAACAACAGTTTTGGTCTGTTGCTGCATGTCTTCATAAACGCCCATTTCCGATTTCGCATAGATACTTGGAGATGCAGCAACACTACAGCTACCTACAGCCAGCATGGCTATAAGACACTTAGAATGAATACTTTTTCTCCTCACCAAAGATGAAAATGCATTTCTCATAGATGTTTGAGTTTAGTTAAAATATTAAAAAACACTGTGTATTTCATTGATCATATTCTAATATATGTCAACAAATCCTGTCACAAAGATAAAATAAAATTCATCATATGTTCATACATTCCTCTAAAAATCATACCTTTTAGCAGATGTTGTACAACACACATTAACATTTGATCAAACAAAAGATGCGACTAAAAACAATAGACATACAAAGCTGAAAAGAAAAGCACACAACAACTTACACCCAATATGTAAATAATTTAAAATATGCATATTAAGTAGAAGCAAGGACAGAAATAGCAAGATACAAATCAAGACACAGAAATCTAGATGGGCCAGAACACCTCAATTTAACTTATGTTAATTTAACTATAAATAATACTTTGGGATCAAGACAAGAAGACATAAGAAGAAATAACATTTTAGAATAACACCCAAAACGTTATTTACATTTAATATCAAATAAACAAAACAATTGTAAAAAATTAGCCAGTAAAGTAAATAGAAAGATTATTTGGCATAAAAAACCGGTGATATAACCGGACGTGTTTCCCACTTACCATTAAAAGGATTCAACTCGCGAACCATGCCCGCCTCGACGCCAAATTTCTCCGTTATTTTAAATTCAACAGTACCACCATAATAAGACTGCGGATACACACCCACCACAGGAGAACCTGTATTATTACGCTGCCCAAAAGCAGAGTACTGACCATAGACATTGACACGAAAACGATCAGTTAAAAGAAATTTCATATTCCCTCCCACACCTATATCATTATAATGCGCACCATGTACGTTATACTTAGACACATAAGGTCCGCCCGACATCTGCAGCCAAGAAGTCGGTTGATACCCAAATCGGGCGTTCATAACTCTTATTGCGCCCAATGTGGGGTAAGTATCCTGAGTGGAAAGCGTAGTTAAAAAGGCTTGATCGGAAAGCCGATAAAAAGCGGAATAGCTATAATCGTTTGCAAATAAATTATGGACATTTATTGCATTGGGAAAGATTGTAGAAAAAGGATCATAAAACATTGGAGGCAAACTAAAATCGATCGGCTCCGAATTATTTTTTCGCAAAGGTTGATAATCGGGAACGTATGCGGCAGGGGGTTCTTTTAATAATGAAGCATCGTCCGTCCGCAAATAATTATCTATTCGCTCGTTTCTCAATTCAATGTTATTGTTTTTATCAAATAAAGGAATGCTATCCTTTACTGTTTCAATCTGACCATAAGAGTTAGCTGAAATAACGATTAACAACAAGAATAATAGCTTTTTCATAATACAAACCTTTACTATATGAACTCTAAAATTAACTATTTATTATCAGAATCTAAGATATAACTCATACAAATTCATTCAGAGTATCAGTTTTTAAAGCTAGCAAATTTTTCATTTCGTCAATTCGGGAAGCCTCTACACGCAAAGGGTTATAAGCTAAAAATAATGTATTCGTAGTTGAAACAATACCTCTCCACAATATCTTCATATTGCTATCACCAGTACACTTATTAATAAATAAATCGGACACCACACTAATCCCGTTACCTAAGCTTACCGTCTTCAAAATTATATTAATATCAGGAATTACATAATGAGGTTTTATCAGAGGTCTTTTATTGAAGTTTTCCCGCCAAAAACGACGAATAAGAGATAACTCATTGTCATAAGTAATCCAAGCTTGAGCTATCAGCCATTTTTCAGCCTCAACCAGATTATTATCAGCTATGTAGTTATCAAAAACATGACTATCAAAAGAATTATCTGCAACAATCATAAAAGATTCATTCATAATCGGAAGATAAAAAACATCAGGCTTTTCTATCTGTTGGGTAGCTATCACAAAATCCAACTCTTGCTTAACCAAGCGATCAATCAAGTCTTTGGTTAATGCAAACTCCACATTCAAATTAGACTTACACTCTCCTAGTCTATCAACTAAGTAATTATTGAAAAACTCGATCGGACTACCCAAACGAATAGTACTATTTCGCTTCAAAGCCGATTTTCGGAATTCAGTTTCTACCTTTTCCAAATTTTCTACCGATTCTACAATTTGCGTGTAGAGCAATTTGCCATATTCCGTAGGTACTAATCTACGAGGTAACCTATCAAACAGTTTATGTCCGACATGATTCTCCAAGGCTGCAAGCTGAACACTCACATTGGGCTGGGATATAAGAAGTTCATGCGAAGCTTTTGTCAGATTACCAGCTTGATAAATTGCCTTAAATGTTCTATACCATTCAAAATTAACCATATTACAAAGATACAAATTATCTATTCATATTTTAATACATATCTATTAATTTTACTATTTTACAAATAGATATTATATCCTTATCTTTGTAAAGCAGAAAAGCAATCTATCTGCATTTTAAACAATTACAAGAAAGGGTAAATATATGAAAACAGTATTATACAAAGCATCGACAAGAGGACATGCTTATCATGGTTGGCTAGACACATACCATACATTCAGTTTTGCTAATTATTATGATCCGTCCCGTATCCACTTTGGAGCACTAAGGGTTATAAATGACGACATAGTGCAAGGTGGTGAAGGTTTTGGTACACACCCCCATGACAATATGGAGATAATAACAATACCTCTATACGGGGATTTGGAACACAAAGATAGTATGGGACATACGGAAGTAATCCATTCAGGAGAGGTACAGGTGATGAGTGCCGGTTCGGGTATCACACATAGTGAATACAATGCAAATCGTGACAAACCGGTCAATCTTTTCCAAATATGGGTATTTCCTAATAAAAAAGACGTGGAGCCTAGATATGGACAGAAAGCATTCGACTTCATACATAACAAAAATGAACTGACTCTAGTCGTTTCTCCAAACGGAGATAGTGAAAGTTTATGGATACATCAGGATGCATGGTTCAGTTTAGGAACTTTCGACAAAGAGTACAGCTTTGATTACCAACCTAAGAAAAAAGGTAATGGAGTATACGCAATGGTTGTCGAAGGAGAGTTTACTATTGGCGACCAAAAGCTACACCACCGCGACGGAATAGGAATATGGGAAACTGATACGATTAAAATAACTGCTAACACTGAAAATGCTCGTATTCTATTAATGGATATACCTATGGAATTCTAATATAGAAAACCTAATTTAGGAAAAGCCCTGGATCTCTCCAGGGCTTTTCTTTTTCTCTTAAAAATCTATTTACAAACAACATACATAGCAACAAGAATGAAACATAAATAATATTTTTTTCAAATAGTTTAAGAAATATCACACGAACAAATCCCTTCCTAAATTGGTTAACATACCTCACAAACTATATTATTTTAACTAAAACAGCAATCACAAATACCATATTTCTACAATATGATACCAGATGACCACTGTTTAATTATCGAAAACTTTAATACTATATATTTGCAATCTCAAAGAGACACCAAAATGCTATATTGTAAAAATACAGTTTCATTCAAGGACGAAGACGTTGTTGACCCATTGGAAAACGACTTTAGGGTATATAAGGATTCTAAGCATATGCCTATCACCCCATTTCCTTCTTATGCACGCTTTGGCCTGGTTGGTTTATGCCTGACCGGAAGTGTAAAAATTAGTATACATAATGATGAATATCTCTTAAACAAAAACCAACTAATAGTTATTCTTCCCGGCCAATTTGTGTCTGCAAAAGAAATCAGCTCCGATTTCTCAATAGACTACTTCACTATGTCACATTCTCTATTCAATGATGTACTTAGTGGCATTTGCAGATTCTCAGCTAGTTTCTTTTTGTATATGAGATCAAAAAGTCATTATAAATTAATAGGAAAAGAGGTTGATAACTTCACCAATTATTATCGCTGGATATACAGCAAATCGAATTCTCAACATCTATTTCGTAGAGAATACATTATAAACCTTCTTCGCCTTCTATATCTGGATCTTTATAATAATTACAAAAATACAGTTTCGTCAAAAAGCTCAGGTCTGGATGCCCGAAAAGAAGAATTAGCCTATAATTTTTTCCTACTGATACTAGAGTATTACAAGGAAAATAGAGATGTCGCTTTCTATGCAGACAAATTATGCATCACACCCAAATATCTATCAACAGTAGTTAAAACCATTAGTGGCAAATCGGCGAAAGAATGGATTTTGGAATATATAATACTGGAGATAAAAGATTTATTAAAGTGCTCAACTTTAAATATTCAAGAAATTGCGACAAAAACACATTTTGCGAATCAATCGTCTCTAGGCCGCTTTTTCCGAAAACATACAGGCATGTCTCTTTCTCAATATCGGATGAATAAATAGAATATACCATATATAGTAAAGTAAGGAAAATAGTATTGTTACATCGTTATAAAAACCAGAAAAATATGAATCCATTGATTAATGTTGAAGAATCTAAAAAGAAGAAAAAAGGAAAATCTCTCCAAATTGATCTGGATATCAACATTCCATATATTCCAATTGGAGAAAACGAATCTATGATGCTTATACCAACACTAACTGAGGGGAAGCACAAGCAAGAATTGCCGTACATACTTATAAACGGGAGTGAGCGGCACAAAGGATATAAGAAACTAGTAAGATCGTTGGGCGAAGAGGCTATACATTCAGGATATAAATTATATAAAGCTTTCGATGCAGAAAAAGATTTAAATCACAGCCACTCCTATTCCGTTCAAGTGGAATATGAAGATTGGATGAGTGATGCTGAAGTAAATTTTACAAAATTTTAATCATTCTATTTTCAGGTAAGAGCTATAAAACCAGTTCAAGTTCAGTTTTGTAAATTTGAAGCGTAGTTTTGTAAAGTCCGAATCCTGTGAGCCGTGAGGTCCGCAGGATTTGTTTCTTAGAAATTCCTATCACTAATAATGATACAAGAATACGGGATACAAACAATAAGAGATTTTTATTGACTACAAATAGTGCAAATCAGTTGCTTTATAATTATCATTTATTTTCTTCACTTTACTTTTTACCACACGTGCATCATGGTAATAAATCAGCATATAATTATTGCTTTCAGCTTCTTCCAGAAAACGCTGCTTTTCAGTCAAAGAGGTTAAGGCACATAGATCATAAGCCGATATCCATTCCAGCGACACATGTGCAGAGGTAGGTATTAAATCCCCAGGAAAGACTATAACACCATCTTTACCCTCTATATAGACAACCAATTGCCCGACACTATGTCCATCAAAAAGGCGAAGTCGGAAACCATCATATAACATTGTATCCTCGTCTATCAAATGAAGTAGGCCGGCTTCCTGAATCGGAAGAATATTATCAGCAAAAATAGCGTCCTGCTCTAAACGATTGGGAGATAATATATTTCTCCACTGCTGCCCGCTCAACCAATAGTTAGCATTAGGAAAAGAGGGCATGACATCTCCATTTACATCTTTCAGTGTTGCATAACCGCAGTGATCGAAATGCAAGTGAGTAAGCACCACATCCGTAATATCGTTCGAATGATAACCATGAGAATCTAAAGCATCCGCAATATTAAGCAGATCATATGGCTGGTAATAATTAACTTGACTAAGATGCTTATCTCCCATACCCAAATCAATCAATACTTTCCTTTTCCCATCCGAAGATACAGCCAGTACACAACGCATAGCTAATGAACAGAGATTATCGTCTGTACACACATACTTACGAGACCATGCACGCTTAGGGATAGCCCCAAACATCGCACCGCCATCTGCCATAAAGTATCCGCTTTCTATTGTTGTAACGTTAAACATGAGATTAAAGATATAAAAAAAGAAGAGACGATTATCAACAACCATCTCTTCCTAACCTAAAACTAATACTAAAACTAACTTTAACACACTAATTATGAAAACAGGTTGGATAAAACCAATAATTATTAACCAAACAATCATCTAAACACACTATGAAAAAATACACCTGTTTTCTCTTGCTCTTATTATAAAAACAAAGATTCAATAACTTTGTTCACAACAAATTGAATATATTATCACTATAAGTGCATAGACAAAGTCTATATAAGCAAATAGATCATTCACACAAACCATATTCTCATTTTTATTCTTTACTTTTGTAACCTTAAATTTCACTGAAATGCTTATAGCTAAAAAACTTAAACAAGACAATATTGCAGAATACTTACTATATATGTGGCAAGTAGAAGATCTGATACGTGCCTATGAACTAGATATAGATAAAATTGACGAAGCAATAATAGAGCAATATGCACAGCCGGAGGAAATTAAAGCCGAAACTAAAGAATGGTACGAAGGCCTTATAGACATGATGCGCAGGGAAGGTATTACCGAATCGGGACATCTGGTAATTAACAAGAATGTAATACTCGACCTTACAGACCTACACTTGCAACTACTAAAATCATCTAAAGAATCCGACTATACGGCAGATTACTATAAGACCCTATCCTTTATAGTGGAGTTACGCTCCAAATCGCCGGACAAAAACATTCCCGAACTAGAAACTTGTTTTTCTGCTCTGTATGGCTTTCTATTGATGAAACTACAGAAGAAAGAAGTATCGGGCGAAACTCAAGCCGCTATTTCGCAGATCAGCTCATTCTTACGACTACTCTCTATCAAATATAAAGAAAACCGTGAAAACGGTTTAGAATTATAAAACAAGAAATAAATGAAAAATATATCCGACTATGAAATTATGGCTCCTGTGGGGTCGTACGATTCATTAGCTGCTGCAATACAAGGTGGCGCAAATTCTATATACTTCGGTATAGAAGGGCTAAATATGCGTGCCAAATCGTCAAATAACTTTACTGTCGAAGATTTAAAAAATATCGTTTCTATCTGTAAAAAGAACAACCTGAAAAGTTATCTTACAGTAAATACGATCATTTATGACAATGACATCACATTGATGCATAAAATAGTGGATGCAGCTAAAGAGGCTGAATTATCGGCTATCATTGCTTCCGATGTCGCCGTGATGATGTATGCCCGCAGCATAGGGGTCGAGGTACATCTATCTACTCAATTAAATATAACAAATACGGATTCGCTCAAATTCTATGCACAATTTGCCGATGTAGCAGTGCTTGCCCGCGAATTGAATCTCAATCAGGTAGCAGCAATCTATAATGATATTGTCGAGCAAAACATCACAGGACCGGGTGGAGAGCTTATTCGCATCGAAATGTTCTGCCATGGCGCACTCTGTATGGCTGTTTCGGGCAAATGCTATCTGAGCTTACACGAAAAAGATCTTTCGGCCAACCGCGGAGCATGTAACCAATTGTGCCGGAGAAGCTATATTGTGAAAGATAAAGAAAGCGATATAGAACTCGAAATAGACAACGAATACATCATGTCTCCCAAGGATTTGAAAACAATCCACTTCATGAATAAGATGATGGATGCAGGTGTACGTGTATTCAAAATAGAAGGGCGTGCGCGCGGACCTGAATATGTGCGTACAGTTGTAGAATGCTATAGGGAAGCTATCAAAGCACATTGTGAAGGAACATTCTCGGAAAAAAAAGTAGAAGAATGGAACGAACGCTTAGCAACAGTTTTCAATCGTGGATTTTGGGATGGCTATTATCTTGGTCAACGCCTTGGCGAATGGTCGAGCAATTATGGATCAGGTGCAACCAAGCGCAAAATATATATCGGAAAGGGCATTAAATACTTTTCTAACATTGGTGTTGCCGAATTTTTGATGGAAACTCAATCGCTGAAAATAGGTGATGAAATTCTAATAACAGGACCTACTACAGGAGCTGTAAACCACATTGTAGATGAAATACGCGTCGACCTGAAATCTGTGGATGAAACTGTAAAAAGTGAGAAGTTTTCGATAAAAATAGCTGACAAAATCCGCCCGGGAGATAAGCTATTCAAAGTAATTGTAGTAGAGAAAAAGAAACGCTTTATAGAAAAAGACTAAAAGCTGATGATATATTAAAATAAACAGAAAAAAGGCAATTCACTATGAATTGCCTTTTTCTATTTTATGAACTATATGCTTTTATTAGAATCTGAATCCGTATCCAAGCATTATTGTTGCAAAATCCCAATCATTGAATGTATATTTAAACTCTGCATTTAAAAAGTTCTTAGGGCTTAGGCTATACTCAGCACCTGCTCCTAAGTTAAATCCAAAATCAGTACTTGAACTAGATGGAATTTCTACTGTCTGACCAGAGATTTCTCCAATTTTTTGAGAAGATCTGTGATTATTTATCATTGCAAAACCTGCAAGTGGATATACAGTAAAACCATCTTTCAACGGAAATAAATAATGCGCATTAAGGTTTATGTCCATTCCCATAGTTTTATCTTTAGGAAAGAAAAACGTTACATCCGGAGCAATACGAACATTCTCCATAATAGAGTAGCGACCTTCTACTCCAACGCCAAATCTTTTAACATCTGTTTGATATCCTGCTTTAACTAAAGCTGAAGTAAAACCTGTTTGAGCGTTTACGCTAAACGAAAAAGCTACAAGAGCTACTAATAGTAATAATTTTTTCATCATGTTGTTTTATGTAAAATTTATAATTCTTTGCAAAAATACATTAAAATTAATACATAAGCAATACCATCAAATAGAAAAGGCAGTTCATAACGAACTGCCTTTTCTAAAGAAACAATGTAACTCATTAGAATCTAAAACCGTACCCTAGCATTATAACGCCAAAATCATGGTCAGTAAATGTATATTTAAAATCTAAATTTAAAAAGTTCTTAGGACTTATGCTATACTCTGCACCTGCACCTAAATTAAATCCAAAATCAGTATTCGAATTTGAATTGCCATCATTTGAATAACGATTGTTTATCATTGCAAAACCAGCTAGTGGATATATCGAAAAACCGTCTTGCAAAGGCAATACATAATGAGCATTAATGTTTACATCTAATCCCATAGTGTGATTTTTAGGAAAAAAGAATGTCACTTCCGGAGCGATACGAACATTTTCCATAATAGAGTAACGACCTTCTACTCCAACACCAAATCTTTTAGCATCTGTTTGATATCCCGCTTTAACTAAAGCTGAATTAAAACCTGTTTGGGCATACACACTAAACGAAAAAGCTACAAGAGCTACTAATAGTAATAATTTTTTCATGTTATTTTATATAAATTTTAATAAATTGAAAGCTTAATTAAAAATTAAACAACCTAATTATAAAAAGGTTCAATCTCTCACATGACATTCTGACTGTAAAATAGGCTATCAATCTATTTTCCAGCTTATTTAATAACTATTACATTTTTAAATCCAAATTAATTTATATCAATATATAGAAGTCACTTTCTATCGCCAAAAAACGACATATCAATATGTCAACTTGGCTTCCAGCCCTTTTGCCAATTCAATCATGTCATGCAATTCTTTCACAGAAGGCACACGACCTGTTAATTTTTTCGATGCGTTTACTTCTTCCAACTTAGAATGTAAATTCTCTGCTACACGATGCTTAAATTCTTTAACTGTATCTATACCAGCAGCTTCAAGCAATTCCGAAAACTGACCTGCAACACCTTTGATACGAAATAAATCGGCGTGGTTAGCCCATTTCAATATAAGAGATTCACTAATGCCTGTTTTTTCAGCTAAATCTGCACGACCTTTCTTTGTCGCTCCTTTATCTAAAAGATCATTTGTGGTTTTTACACCTACTGCTTTGAGCTTCTCACCATATACGGCCCCAACTCCTTCTATCTGTTCTACTGGATATGACATAACTCTAGTTATTTAATAATTAATACTTTGCATCATATGATATATACAATAAATTTATAACAGATATTATTACGAATAAGTTTTGATATTAGCCATACTTTTCTTCCATCGTCACTTATTTTAAACTAAATTTGTAAAGAATAAAAAACCAATATCAGTATGAGCGACTGGAAAGACCGTCTGAATGTTGTGTATTCCACAAATCCAGACTTTAAATATGATTCAGAGGATGAAGTTGAAGCAAATACATTGCTAAAAGAAAAACAACTTCTAAGAATATCACTAGATAAGCGTAACCGTAAAGGTAAAGCCGTGACTCTTATCACAGGCTTTATCGGAACTACCGATGACCTCGAAGCACTTGGAAAACTACTAAAAGTAAAATGTGGTGTAGGAGGCTCTGTGAAAGATGGAGAAATCATTATTCAAGGTGATTTCAGAAATAAAATCTTAGAAATATTGCAAAAAGAAGGCTATGCCAAATCACGTTGCATTTGACGATGAAATAAACTTACATGTATTCAAAGCATCGGCAGGATCGGGTAAAACCCATCGCCTGACCGCCGAGTACTTGTGCCTTCTTTTCTCATCACCATTTGCATATCGCCATATACTAGCCGTAACTTTTACCAATAAGGCTACCGACGAGATGAAAAGCCGGATTATTGATGAATTAGCTAATCTGGCAACAAATCGCAAGTCGGATTATATAGAACTTCTTTCGTCTGAATATGGCTATAATGAGATACGGGTAAGGAAAGAGGCTCGCGATATTCTTGTGCGTATTCTTCACGACTACTCGTCTTTTTCGGTAAGCACTATCGATAAGTTTTTTCAACAAACCATGCGCGCTTTTACCCGTGAAATAGGATTAGGCGGAGGTTATAATGTAGAACTGGACACTGGCAAAGTACTGGGAGAGGCAATAGATTCAATGCTTTTCGATTTAGAGCGCAGCGAAAACAAACAACTGCTCGACTGGCTCATCCGCTTTTCGGAGGAGAAAGTAGAGAACGGAGAAACATGGAATATCCGTAACGATATACAATCCCTTTCATCCGAAATATTCAAGGAAAGCTATAAGGCATATAGCAATCAGGTGCAAAGTGACATTGAAGACAAGGAGCTGATGACCGATTACAAGGATATGCTTTTTGCCATTATTCAAAACTTTGAACAAATATCACAGCAAACAGGAGAGAAAGCACTCAATATAATTAACCGCTATGGGCTGACACCCGAAGACTTTAAAGGAGGGGGCAGATCGCCATTCAAAACATTTCTCAAATGGGCAAAAGGGGAGATTGAAGAACCAACCGCTACCTTTAGGAAGCTGGAGAATGATGTTTCAAACTGGTATGTAGCTAAAGCCGATGCTGCGACAAAAAACAAAATAGAAGATTTGTTTGCCGAACTGAATGAATGTGTCTGTAATATCATTGTACATTACGATAATTCGCGCACTTACCAGACTGCGTATGAGATAAACAGATACTTCTTTACACTGGGTATATTGGGTGATGTGGATAAAAAAATCCGCCAATATGCAGCAGAGAATAACATAATGCTGATTTCGGATACAACCGAACTGCTGAATCGTATAATCGAAGGAAACGAATCTCCGTTCATCTACGAGAAAGTGGGTACACGCATCAATAATTATATGATAGATGAGTTTCAGGACACATCGGGTATGCAATGGGGTAATTTTCTTCCATTAGTACGTGACAGTCTTGCAGATGGAAATAAGAATTTCATAGTAGGCGATGTGAAGCAAAGTATCTATCGCTGGCGAAATTCGGATTGGAAGTTACTGGATCAGCAACTCGACATTGATTTTAAATCGGAAGGAATATACAGGGAAACACTCGACATGAACTGGCGAAGTGCCCGCAATGTCATTAATTTCAACAATGCGATATTCTCATCTGGTGCCCGATTGTTACAAGACACATACAATAAGGTTCTGCCCGAAGAAACAACCGACATACGTTTACAGCCTTTTTATTCAAGAATAACCAAGGCTTACGATCAATTATATCAACATATACCCGATAGCCACAAAGATAATGAGGGGCATGTAAAAATAGAGTTTGTAGATACCGAAGAACACGATTGGCAATCGTATGTGCTGGAACAATTACCATTGCATATAGAACAGCTACAAGACAGAGGTTACAAACTTAAAGATATAGCGATACTCGTCCGCACAAAAAAAGAAGGTGCTGAGGTTGCCAACAGGTTATTGGAATATAAAAGTCTCCACCCCAATTCGAAATATCACTATGACATTATATCGGATGAAGCGCTGTTTGTCAGTAATTCGAAGAGTATAAAACTTATTATCGCCCTACTCAAATATTTGCGTAACCCGTTGGATGCCTCACTCAAAGCTTTAGCTATATACGAATATTTCAAATATAGTAATCAGCTTAAAGCCGAAGATGCCCTACAGAAGTACTTTTCTGAAAACGATGAGTTACCGCAAGAAGTACTGAACGAATTAAACCGCATACGTGAATTGCCATTGTATGAAATGACTGAAGAAATATTCGAATTGTTTCACGATGCGATGGAGAATAATGAGCAGATTTATATCCAGTCGTTTCTCGATATGGTACTGGACTTTACGGTTCGCAATTCGTCAGATCTGGATTCTTTCCTCATATGGTGGGACGAAACAGGATCGACCAAAACAATATTTACACCCGATGGTCAGGATGCTATCCGCATTATGACCATACACAAATCGAAAGGCTTAGGGTTTAATGTTGTACTTCTGCCTTTCTGTCATTGGGAAATAGATCATAAACTAACAACTATCCTCTGGTGTCATCCTGAGACAGAACCGTTCGACAGACTTCACCTTGTGCCTGTGAAGTATTCGCAGAAGTTGAAAAATACAATCTTTGAGTATGAATATTTTGACGAGCGGCTGCATGCATTTATCGACAACTTCAATGTTCTTTATGTGGCTTTCACCCGCGCTAAAAACGAGCTGATAGCTTTTTGTCCTAAACCTAAAAAAGATGAGGTGAATAATATATCTTCTCTTTTGTGGAAATGTATAAACTCGACCGATATTTTGCCTACTGATGACAGGGAGTTGGTTGATTTGTCGCAGTACATAGACGAAGAAAATTGTATACTCGATTTGGGAAAAGATTATAAGGCAATCAAAAAAGGAAAAACAGACCATTCTGTTAATGAAATCGATATAGATATCCTGCCAAGCGTCTCTTACGATCAACGTTTGAAATTATTATTGAATAACAAATATTATTTTACCGACACCGGTCAACGCGATTATGGCACATTAATGCACGAAATTGTAAGCCGCATCAATACAATTGAGGACATAGAGAGTGCGGCAGAAAGTTATCATATAACAGGAGATATAACAACCAGACAGAAAGATGAAGTCATATCTTTGTTACACAATTATCTTTCCGACCCAATTGTTTCACGTTGGTATACGGGTGAATACAGAATACTGAACGAAGTCCAGATATTACAACCTAACGGTACATTTATCAGACCCGACCGTGTTATGATTAAAGACAATGATGTGATTGTCATTGATTATAAGTTCGGCGAAAAGGAAGATAAAAAATACATTCGTCAGGTAAAATATTATGCCGATCAAATCAGCAAAATGGGCTATAGTGAAGTAAAAGGCTACATCTGCTATATCAAATTAGGAAAAGTGATAGAAGTTTAAAAATAAGAAAGGAGGTAATATGTATTACCTCCTTTTCCTTTATATGATTAAACCAACAATCAGCGTCTATCTCTTGCCGAATAAGTCGGGCTGGATGATGTATTTTTAGGTTTACTTGCTTTCGGTGTTTTCGGTTTACTATTGTTCGATTTTTTAGTATTTGTATTTTGAGGATTGATCGAGTCATTGACTACCCACAGGCTTTTCTCGAAACTTGTCAATTCTCCTTCAATCTTTTCTCTCGCCTGTTTCAATTCCTCTTCGGTTTTATATTTTTCGGCTAATATTTTATTTTCCATATTAGTTGTCTTATATATCTCACCTTCGAACAAACGCATTCTAAAATAGTCGTCAACCGTTTTAGTTATCGCATTATTCAGGTCGGAAGTCATAATAGGCATACGAGCAGCATAAGGACGTAAATTTTCGTACGGAATCCAGAACTGAGGGTATTTACCCGAAATCACATCAAAATCATCCTGACGAAGCAATACGGGACAAATAGCAATCGTTTTCGTATCGAGAACAGAGTTGGATTGATCGAAATACCAAGCCTCTTTCACATAATAAGCCAAAACTTCGTTACTTGGAATATCCATCTCATTGAAGATAAACGTATTTCCATTTTGTTGGTAAGGAATATTTAACCTCTCCAACACATCTTTGAAATTGACTTTATTCTCATCATTGAAGACTTCACGTCCATCAAGAAAATTATATGCCACTAAATCTCCTTGCGCCATAAGCTTGAAGATCATAGTGAATAAATTCATTCTGTCTCCAATAGGCTCCACCGGATAGTATAAAGCTGCATTTGTTCCTTTCCCGAGATCAAGCACACGATATACTTCGCGTACCCATGTAGCATTCGACAAATCTTTTGTTTGTGTCTCGTTCATTTTTTCTGCACGCACCGACAATCGCGGTACAGTCGCACCTTGAGGCTGTTGTTCTTGCTGCCTGCGAGCCAGTCTTTCCCGCAACGACTCGGTTTGTTCCTCCTGCGCATACCCGAACTGAGCTACACATAAAAAACTAAACAATATTGCAGTTAGTTGAAATATCTTTTTCATCATCATTACTTTTTCGATTTTGCAAAGCCTACCTGACTTCTCACGCATCTGAAGCCAATATAAGATCGTGGCTGATTCTGGAATTCGGAATCTCTCATATCACCACGAATATTACGACCGATATCTTTCCATGAACCACCCTTTACTACTTTTTTCTTTATAGCATAAGGGTCTTCTTTTGCCGCATCGTATCGATACTGAGGGTTTATATCATCCATCATAGCTGGTCCGGATTCGGCATAAGCAGTCGATGACCACTCGGCAACATTACCTGCCAGATCGTACACACCAAAACGATTGGGAGCGTACGAAGCTACACGCGCTGGAATAAGATTTCCGTCTTTTGTATAATTACCTTCGCCCGGTTTGAAGTTGGCCATAAAACAATCCTTTTCATTCATTGTACCATCTATATCCCAAGGATATTTGTTTTCAGTACGCCCGTTACGAGCAGTGAATTCCCATTCACCTTCGGTTGGCAGACGGTATTGTTCGATAGGACGTGCGTTGTTAGATTGTCCCATGCGATAGAACTTTGTCCTCCATTCGCAGAAAGCCGTTGCTTGTTCCCAAGTAACACCTACCACCGGATAATCGTTGTAACCTGCATGCGAGAAATACATCCGCATGTAAGGTTCGTTATATGCATTATTGAAATCGTTCACCCAAACCGTAGTATCGGGATATACATTCACAATTTTAGTATGAAGAAAATCAAACAAAGATGTCAACGGACGAACAACCGTTTCATTCACAGGTAAACCATCTTCACTCATATAGGCAGTATCTTTCGATATCATTACAACTTGCGACGGATTTACTGTAATATCGGTATTCAACACCCGATCTTGCGGATTCAGACGGTTACCGCGCTTCGCAGCCTCTGTATAATCGTACCATTCGTAGATAAAGTTTAATTGACTCGGATCGATATGTCTTTCACCTGTTATAGGATGGATAAATGTAACACTGTTTATTGCACGCTCCTCGTCTTCTAATGGTCTTTTAGGAATAGCTTTTCTCCAATTCAAATATGGTTTGATCGGATCGCCATATCTGTCTTCGGTGATTTTGTAAGTTTCATCTCCTCCATAAGCCGGATCAGCTAAGCGTTCGCGAATAATAGAATCGCGCACCCAATATACAAACTGACGATATTTGGAGTTAGTTACCTCTGTTTCATCCATCCAGAAATTATCGACTGACACACCTTTAGGGTTAGCTTTTATATCCCACAGCGAATCACTTTCGGCCGGTCCCATTTCGATGGAACCTCTCGAAACTAATACCATACCGAAGGGTGAAGGCTCTGCCCATGATGAAGATTTCTCTCCAACAACTTCGCCACCTATACTACCTGTTCCTATCGACTTGCCGCAGGATGTTAATAGTACCAAAGATGCTATGATTGCAAATAATAAATGTTTCATAGTTGTTCTTTCATATCTCAAGGTTTAGATATTATATACTAAAACCTTTTATTTCTTTTTTTGTTCAAAAATTCAAATTATAATATTCTCACACTTTTTTGTGCACCCATCGGTTTTTTCTTTTCGAGGGGTATGATATAACGCAGAAATAACTCATGACTTCCATTACTAACCGTCGAAATATCGGAGGTTGTTAAGTCATAAGAATAACCTGCATCTATGTTTCTAATTCTAACACCGAGCAAAAATACAACACCATCGTCTTTTCTCCAAGATATTCCACCATTGAACATCTTATTATATTCTATTTTAGCTGTCACATCTACCTGTGTAACGACTGCATCGGACTTAATAAAAGCAGACGGCTGAAATTCTATCAACGGATTCCGTAGCTTTATATTGTATCCACCCATCAGATAAAAGGCGCGCCCCATATAGGACGAATGATTCTCATCAAGATCAAAAGCCGGCTCCCACAAATGACTAGCCGAAAACCCAATATAATAATTAGGCGTTACCCACGATACCCCGAGAGAAGCATCAATAGTTTTATCACTTCCACCACCCGGTATAGCAGGATCGGCAGGATCATGATAATCGCTCTCAGGAATACGAATCTGACCGGCATCAAAATTGATGTTAGCTAAAGCTCCCTGAATACCAACGTTCAACGATCTGTTTTTTTTAAATTTGAACTTATACGCATATTGTAAAGCGGTTGTTGTATTAGAAAACAATCCTATATCTTCATTTACTACCAAAAAACCAAAGCCATGTTTCTTCCCGAAAAATTCGAAAGGCATATTGAACGAAGCCATCGATGTATTTGGCGCCTTGGGCATACCTACCCATTGACGGCGATGTAACAAAACATTCTCAATACTCTCAGTTTCTCCGATGAATGATGGATTATAGTAGTTTTTTATTTTCCAGTACTGACTCACCTGGGCATCCCATTGTCCATATATGGAATTGACACCAACACTTAAAAATATGATGAGTAATACTAATAATCTAATCTTCATTCACAAAACTGCAATATCAGACTGCAAAATAACGACAATTTATTAATAATAAACGATTAAACGGTCGATAAATTGTATTGCAGACTACTTTTCACTTCATTCTTACGAAAAAACAGTACTCCGGAATTCGAAATCGTTGTACACCATATCCATTAGTAGAAGGGAAGGATGAATATAACTCCATTGTATTATTTTCGATATTAATGCTTTTCAAAATACCGCAATGACCCCATGTTGATGTCCAAAATTGCACAAAATCGCCAGGTAATACATCTTCCTTTTTATCAATAGACGCCCCTATTCCTTTTTCTACCAGAGCGTAATACACTCCTTTCGGTATAGGCGAATTTTCCTTGAGTAAAGTTTGGATATTCTGATTTGTAATAATCCTTATACGATTCTTATCTATCTTATCCAATTTATGAAACTTCGCTATTATAGGAATAATCAATTCGGTACAAACAGCTTTCTTATATGTCGATGAGATGAAGGGACCATACTTAATTACACTATCTATAATCTGCTGATTACGTTCCGGAATTACACCCTTTTCATCCAGCTCCAAAAGACAGTCATTCTGAGCCAGATTTACCCCCAATATAGTCGAAGTTGTGAGGCAAAAATACAATAGTATTATAAACTTAATTCTCATTTAATTCAGGAGTATGTTATTCGATCACAGGATCTGTAAACTCCAATCCTATCCTATCTCCGTTTATATCGTACGATTCCCCATCTGCAAGAATGTATACGGTTCTTGGCTCTAAGTAGTAATAAATATCATTCCATAGCCGCGACGAAAACTCTCTGTGAATATTGTTATTAGCATCGATAAGCATTCCCTTTTCGTCTTTTTCTACATAAGCATACTTTCCTTTGAATGGCATAGCATTCTCGTAGATCGCAGGAATCACCAGCTGCCCTTTTATATTTACATAGCCATATAGTTTTTCATCTTCATTCTCAGCATCTTCTTTAGATACACGCACTAGTTGTCCGAAAAACTCTTCATCTACAAATTCATAACCATCAAGTGCGGGTATCACAATTGTACCTTGCATATTTTCATAGTTATAATTTCCCTGATCAAAATCATAGTGCCTGTAAAGATATCTTGATCTTTCATATTCAGCTTCGTCAAACCACTCGTTCTGCAACTCCTCTTTTGTTTCTCTATCATAAATTGCAAGATGAATCTTGCCCTCTGATATAGAGACGGCTTCCATTATATCACTGCTTATTTCGATCGTATTATATATATCTGGCAGAACCTTCTGTCCCTTAAAGTCGTAAAGCTCCATTGTTTGCGAAAGACTATCGATATAATTTACACCAATAAAAAGCGAACCATATTCATAATCTTTTATTTGTGCATATCGCGGTGGTATTACAACGTTGCCATCTGTATCAGCTATACCAAAAAGCTCGTTTTCATTTTGTATACGTAAGAAAGAATCGAATACACGATCGATCAAAAACCCATAAGGGTTTAATTTTTTTCCTATTGAATCTAACTTATATGATGTCTGAAGATATTCCTCTTCAAGAGAACCACTGTAAAATACCCCCGAAACATGAACTAAAGAAGTATATTGCGGCTCTACGATCCAATTTCCCGATTTATCAACAATTCCCCTCTTTTCTTTTTCGGTATCTGTTGCAATAGAAAAATTAACCCGTTCATATGAGTCCAATTGAACATTTCTTATAATGGTTGAATACTTGAACGTATCGTATATGGGAAAATAAAGATTTATTTCATCAATCTTTTTGGGGAAATAATATGACAATGTAATATCTTGCTTTTCTGACTGAACAGAAATATCCTGCGGTACATTTAATTTTACGTATTCTTCCAAATCCTCTATTGTCTGATATTTTCCGGCATCAATATTAGCGATTATTTCATTTATAAAAACCTTAAGTTTTTCGACATAATCAAACATTTCGGGCGAAGGTGCAGAATTATAAGAACTCCTTCTCGTTGCTTCGGTCTTGCCGTCTTTTGTAGTTCCATCTTGTTTACTGATTTTCTTATACAAATCCCTACTACAAACCAATTCGACTTCCTTACCTCCTATCGACTGCAATTGGATAAAACTTTCACCTTCCTCGTATCTCTGATTGCGTTCTGACATAGATATTTTAGTAAAATCAATCGGATAATTAAAACTCAGATCAACCAAAGCACTATCTACAGTCTTCATATTGGGAAGATTAAGCCTTGATATATTATCTTGCGCCAAGATATCGGTTGTCCCATCCTTATAGAACAACTTTCTCAAAACAAAAGACGCTGTATCAGAATCATTCAATTCGAGGCGAATAATATCTTCCAGTGAATATGAACTATAGCTCGGATTTATCCTAGACTGAGGATATCCTAATTCCTGATAGAATTCAACCGTGTTAAAAAAAGCAGTGAGTTGCTTCTTTAGTTCCTTTTTAGAGAGAAGCTTTGGCTTAATGCTACTCAAATTGACTACATCGTCCTCCTCTTCTTCAGTTTCATCCACATCACCCGGACCAATCTTAAGTCCGGCAATAGCTCTAAGTTCTAAAAAATCGTCTATATGCGGCAATTCTCTTTCTAATAATTCTTTAGCGCCCTGAATGGTTGTTCCTTCCGGGAATTTATATTCGTTCTGGGATTTTACTGTTAAAAGTGTGAAAAGGAGTAATATATTGACTAGTACGATCTTTTTTTTCATTCTGAGTTTGTAATTATTGTGTTATATAAATATGTCAGGAAATTAATCCCACAACTTCAGTTGTTGCCCTTTATCTTTTGGCTTCTTTGCATTACCAAATACTGTTTTGCCACCGTAAAGATAAGATGTATCACGTTCTTTTTGCACCAAATCATCAAAATAATTGTTCGGAACAAAACCTTTTTCCATCTCCTGCGAGATACGCGACAGATTTTTCAGGGCATCCGATTTGTCTTTATCCCCCAATTTAGACTGATGGATTGCCTTATCGAATATGTCGATCGTTTCATCATAAATATTTAAAGGTACGGGGAAAGGGTGTCCATCTTTTCCTCCATGAGCAAAAGCAAATCGTGCAGGATCGGAGAATCGTGATGGTGTACCGTGTATCACCTCGCTTACCAATGTCAACGATTGTACTGTGCGAGGACCAATACCTTCGAGTAACAATAACGACTCAAAATCTTTGATATTAGTCTCATGCGCTAGAATAAGAGCAGCACCAAGACGCTTGAGATTAACATCTTTAGCCTCCACTTCGTGATGACGGGGTAAGATAAGCGATATTTCACGCATTAATTTATCGGGTAATTCGTGAGTAAGTTCAAGTATTCCCCCTTTGGTCGGAGCTGCTAGTTTATCAGTAAGATTAAGAATAAGCCCTTGGTTTCTGCCGCAAACCGATGTGTGAGGATTTTCGATGAACGAATCGATGGCCGACGATAGCCAATGATAGCGTCTTGCCATCCGTTCGTTCGGATTCATTCCCTGCTGAATAACAGCCCATTCACCTTCGACCGTTACAATAAACGAATGAAGATAGAGTTGAAAACCATCTTGTACGGCTGTATTATCTACTTTAGCCGATAATTTGCTATTACGAACGAGTTCATCACCGTTCAATCCGGTTTTATTTGCTATCTGAATGAGTTCGGCAGGCGTCTGACGAGACGATTTACCCCGCCCACCACAGACATAAACTCCTAATTCTTCGGAGCGTTTATTGATAGCTTTTTTCAGGGCGTTCATTACGGAAGTGGTAATTCCTGACGAATGCCAGTCCATACCTAAAACACACCCTAATGATTGGAACCAAAAAGGATCACTCAACCGTTGAAGCAAAGCCGTGCGCCCATACTCCAACACTATAGCTTCAACAATAGCACCACCCAACAGACTCATTCGCTGAGCCAGCCACGGGGGTACTGTTCCATAATGAAGCGGTAAATCGGCATGTCCTCTTTTCATAGCTGCGAAAGTAGATAAAAAAAGCAACCATATTTCAATTTACGGTTGCTTTAGATATATCATCTATAGAAATTTAGGGTTCTACCCAAACTAATGAAACCTTGAATTCGTAATCGGCAAGAAAGTCTGTTGTTTGCACTAAATTCGAACCTTCAAGATACTGCATGAAGAAGCAGATTCTAGTCGGATTTCCCAGAGTGATTTCGTAACCGATATTCTCTACAAGCGTAACGTTAGGTGCAATTTTATGAGCTTGTGGATAAGGCAGAGCTGTTTGTTTCTCCGAACCATCATCAAAAAGTAGAAAAGTAGAAACAGTTATGCTACCGTTATCATAAATAAATTCATCTATTTCTCTAACATCTTCGTAACGCTCATAACGCTGAGTACCAGCATTCCATTGCCATTGGTTTTGTCTGACAGTAAAATAGCCATTATACAATTCGGTACCTACTACTGTGGTATTATTAAAAACATCATAATATTCTTTCGTACAACCCGAAAAGCCGCCTAAGACAAGCAATGCTACCAGCGATAATTTAATCAATGAAGAGAATCTTTTTTTCATATATCCTATTGTGTTTATTTAAATTTTCTACAATTAAATACAAAAATAATAAAAAATATTGGAACCACTTTTACACATTGAAATATAAATAGTTAATGGTAAGCTTATTATCCAAAGCACCACACTCCAATCCTTAATATCTTAACTTAACAAACAAGATGGCATATTTGTTCCATAGCCTCCTCTTCATTTACCTCCGAAAGGTTTATCCAATATATCTCTTGATCTCGCTTGAACCATGTCATTTGTTTGCGAGAATAAATTCGGGTGCTTTGTTTTATTTTTTCGATTGCAAAGTCCAGTGTCCATTCACCATCCAAATATTTAAAGAGTTCTTTGTACCCTACTGTGTTTAGCGAATTAAGCTGTCGCTGTGGATAAAACCGTTTCGCCTCATCAAGCAATCCCTGTTTCATCATATCATCCACACGGTGGTTGATACGCTCGTAAAGTTGTTCCCGATTGCGCATTAAGCCAATCTTTATAATATTAAACGGGCGGTGTTTTTTTGTTTTAGTTCGAAAGGATGAATAAGGCTTGCCTGTCATTAAACAAACCTCCAAAGCATGAATTACACGCTTGTAGTTTTTCAAATCCACTTGATCATAAAAAAAAGGATCGAGCACTTTCAGTTGAGCAAGAATGGGATCCAACCCCTCTTTTTCAAATAAATCGTAAACCTCGCTACGCAAATTTTCGTCGATAGTGGGCACTTCATCAATACCATTACATAGGGTATCGATATAGAGCATAGAACCACCCGATGCAATTATTACATCATGCAATTTATGTTGTTGCGATATTATTGAGAGAGCATCATTCTCGAATTCGCTGGCACTATAATAATCTGTAACATCTAAGTTACCAACAAGAAAATGTTCGACTTGCTCTATTTGTTCTGCGGTAGGAGCGGCTGTTCCGATTTCTAATCCACGGTAAAATTGCCGTGAGTCTGCCGAGATAATAGGACTTTTAAAATGCTCTGCTAAACGAAGGCTAAGTGCCGTCTTACCTACTCCGGTAGGTCCCAGCAGAACAATTAATTGTTTCATATAAATTCCTCTTCACTCGGGGCAGCACCATCTGTGCCATCATCCAAACCATCGAAACCTTCGGCATCAAGTTCATCCAGGTCATAACCCTCATCACCATAAAAATTTTCGCCGGTATCTATTGTAACAGCTTCAGTTTCGAGTGTATCGAAATCTACAAACTGGGCAGGAGGCTCACCTTCTGATCTCGTACAAACAGCTTTTTCGAGAGATTTACCGGTAATGATTTCACGCAGTTCCATGAAAAATGCACGTTCGGTCATATAATCGAACACATACATCATTTTCTGTTTTTCATCTTCTAAGAAATAATCTAAAACAGATGTTTTCATCGTGAAGGAATCTTCGTCGGAACTAGTATTCATTTCTACGAGTGTAATCTCTCTTTCTTTTTCCCAAGTATCACTGCAAATAAAGAAGGAACTCATCTCGCCCTCCTTATAACCTACAGATTTTATAATCGCCTCATGCAAATCATAAAATGTTGCATCTGCATCTATCTGAATTTCACGTCTGAAGTCTTCAACTTCATCTGACAAAAGTAAAAAACGGAATACCATTGCTGTTTGTTCTTTTTTAGTTCTAATAAGCCAAAAGTAATATTTTTTTTGAAAAGCAAAAAATGGATATCTCATAAATTACTTATTAAGATGAATCACTATATGAAATATATTCAATTTATCTCATTAAAATGAGTCTGGATCAGAAAGTCTAAAGAAAAAGTCGATATTAATATTGAAGTCGATATTGCATTTAAAAACAAACTCTTGTATTAGATCATCTCTTTATATTAGACAGATAAGGTAATATTTCATTTTCTATTATATCTTTGTTTATATATCTACATTTAAACATCTATGAGAAAGTATCTAAGCGATTTCACCTTAACTTTTGCAATCCTTGCGCTTATTCTTTTTATGGTGACAACACCACCCCATTTTTTTCGTAACAGAAGAGGTCGACCAAACTTATCATTAATAACAGAATTATCACCCCTTTGCATGGGTTCGGCCATTACTAGCGGAGTATTATTTTATGTATCATATAAAATAAAAGGAGGAAGTTTATTTGGTAGAGATGATGAAGATACTGAAGATGAATAAAACGAGCCAATTAATATTCTAAAATTGAGAGATTTATCTTCAGAATACGATTTATTCCTATACTTAAATCTAGAAAGCACTTTAAAACTCCTTTTACTACGTAACTAAAATAAAAGTCGAGGCAATTTCAAAATTAATAGTGTCACTCTTGTTACCTTATTAAACAATTAATTGTCATGAAAAAGAAAGTCCGATACGATCTTTTTGACTTTTCTTTTTGTTTAATACGTATATTTGTTATTCTAACAATAAAAACATTCCGATATGATTATAAAACATTTTACAGACAACGATCTCTATAAGTTCTCTGTAATGCACGCCATTCAAAGACTATATCCGTGGTCGTACGTAAAATATAAATTCACCAACAGAGGTAATACTCAATTCCCATCCGGCTTCGCCGAAAAGATGAAAGAAGAAGTGGCAGCAATGGTTAATCTCAAACTCAGTAAAGATGAAAAAAAGTTTATTGAGAAAAGGTGTTACTTTTTCGATCCTGTCTTTATCGATTTTCTCGAAGGATATAAATATAACCCCGAAGAAGTATTAATTGTACAAGATGGCGGCGAATTAGAAATCACCATAGAAGGGTTCTGGTATCGTACCGTACTATGGGAAGTTCCTCTGATGGCTATTATATCAGAACTTTATTTCGACATGACCGGTGTGAAACCACAAGATGTGGAGGAGAAAGCATTAGCTAAGGCTAAAGAGCTAAAAAACATACAGGCCGACTTTTCCGAATTCGGCACACGCCGACGCTTTTCTTTCGATGTACAAGACAAAGTGATAGGAATACTAAAAGAAAATTCGGGAGCATACTTCAAAGGCACAAGCAATGTCTATTTCGCAATGAAATACAATACTATCCCGATTGGCACTATGCCCCATGAATGGTTTATGTATCACGGCGCATTATTTGGCTATCGGGCAGCAAACATAAAAGCCCTCGAAGCGTGGGTAGCAGTATTTCAGGGTAGTCTGGGAATAACATTGACCGATACATATACCACAGACTCATTTTTCAAGTCATTTAGTTTAAAGCAAGCTAAACTGTTCGACGGCGTTCGTTGCGACAGTGGAGACCCTTTGGATTTTGCAGACAAAACAATTCAGTTTTATACTGAAAACCGAATAGACCCTACATCGAAGACCATCGTATTCAGCGATTCTCTTAATGTAGAACGTGTAAGAGAGATAAAGAAATATGTGAACGGGCGATTGCACGACACATACGGCATTGGCACATTCCTAACTAACGACGTAGGTGCCAAAGCTCTAAATATGGTTATAAAACTGACAGATATCAAGGCAACACCTAAGGGAGAATACCTACAAGCGGTAAAACTTTCGGATGCACTAGGTAAAAACACCGGTGATCTGAAAGAAATTGAAATATGCAAGTTAACGCTGGGAGTAGAATAAAATAAAAAGTCTAATTGTAACCTACAAAAAGAACGACTGTCTGTTAATGACAGTCGTTCTTTTTATTTAAGTCTAATGATGATTTATTTATCTTTTGAGTCCCCGAACTGAAACAAGTTGATTCCATCCTCGGTATCTTCGTCGCCATCTTCCTTGGGTGGTGCTGGTTTCACAAAGAAGGCGCTCAACTCGAAAAGGAAGTAGAGAGGGAAGAATACTACCGAAAGTGTAAATGGATCGCTCGATGGTGTTATAAAAGCAGCTCCAACCAATAACCCTACTATTGCATGACGGCGGTATTTCTTGAAGAAGGAACGGTTCAACAAGCCAAACTGAGACAACAACCACGATAATAGAGGCAACTCAAATACAATACCCATAATAAAAACGAGCATCAAAAAGTTATCCATATAAGAATCGAGGGATGTCTGATTGATAATATCCTCACTTAACTGGTAAGTGGATAAAAAACGCAGCGTCATCGGAAACACGAGAGAATATCCCACTGTGCAACCCAAGAAAAACATAAGTGTTCCAAATACAAATACCCATCGGATATTCTTCTTCTCATGCGCATACAATGCAGGACGGATAAAACGCCATATTTCAAAAACCAGATAAGGGAAAGCCAGAATAAGAGCTAACCAAAAAGAGGTACTCATGTGCCTGAAGAATTGCGACGCCAACTTATAATTAATAATGGTAACATGGAATGTATCATCACAAAAATCGGGAAGGAAAGATACCGAAGAAGTAATACTACAGAGGTATCTGTACAGAAAAAAGTCAGCTTTTGCCGGTGCCATTATTACATTATCATACAGATAAGGCATAAAAGCAAAACCTACAATTGCAAATATAAATAAAGCTGCTATCGATCTTAAAAGTGTCCACCTGAATGACTCTAAATGATCCCAAAAAGACATGCCGGTTCCTAGTTCTTCTTCCTCTTCCATATTATTATAAGGTGCTATTCTCAGTCTTTATTTGCTACTTTACCATTCACATCTTCTTCAAGGCCATTTATACCCTCCTTAAAACCCTTGATGCCTTTGCCGACACCCTTCATAAGTTCAGGAATTCTTTTTGCCCCGAATAGCAGTATTATAACAATAGCAATAATTATGATCTCACCTGTACCGAGATTCCCTAAGAACAATAATGTATTCATTTAATTTAAATTTAATGGCAACTATTTTTCAGATGCCTGTTAACAATATCATTAAGAACTCACAAATATAGTAAAAAATGATTCGTTATTAAATCCCGAATAAATAAATTTCCCTAAAAAAACAGAAGCTCAAAGATTGGTATTACAGAAATCAATTATTAAATAATTTTAACAATGAAGCTTTTACAAAATGCGTCACGAAAAACATCGAAATGCCATCAAAAAAGCACCAATAAAGAGAAGTAAATATATATAATTATTACAGATTAACTTGTTTTAAGAAATTTACTATAATATTATTCTTTTTATGTTTCAGTAATAATTAAAAAAAAATTACTTTTGAACTCGAAGAACTGTTTCGAGAAATAGTCTTTACAAATACAATAAAGTACGATTCAAAAAGAATTTTCAGAAGATACCATGAAACTAGCGAGTTTCCTTAATTTAAAGCACTAGAATGCAAGCTATTTTAACACTTGGTGATAAACAGAGCTTACATTAAGAATAGAATTAGTATCACTATGTGGTTCTTTTTTAATTAAATATTAATCTTAATATCAATAATGAGTAAACAAACATCTTATACTCGTCCCCAAACTTTCTGGCTGGTAGCTTTAAGAATGCTAATTGGTTGGCATTTTCTTTACGAGGGACTTGTGAAACTTCTCAATTCCAATTGGACTGCTTATCCTTATTTAATGGATTCTAAAGGATTGCTAGCAAGTTATTACCAAGACATTGCGAACAACCCAACGATATTATCAATTAGCAACTGCATTAATGTATACGCACTAATTCTGATTGGCTTAGGTCTCATTTTAGGCTGCTTATCACGCTACGCTTCTATTGGAGGAGTTATTTTATTAGTTCTTTATTATATATCACACGCACCATTTATCGGAGCAGAATATATGATGCCCTCAGAAGGTTCTTACTTATGGATAGACAAAAATATTATTGAGATATGTGCTCTGATGGTATTAGTGTTTTTTCCGACATCACAGATTATTGGTATCGACCGATACATCTGTAAAGCTCTTAACAAAAAATAAAAGAATAAAACGATTACATAAATTATGATACCTGAAGATAAAAATACATCTGAAGAAGAATTCATACCCAACGATAATACTTCGCCTGAAAAAAAAGATTCGGTCGAAAAGCAAGAACAAACACCATCTAAAGGCAGACGTGATGCTTTAAAAGCATTAGCTGGCGTACCCATTGTAGGAGCTATGGCCTACGGCTTGTTCAAAAAGAAAGGTCTGGAAGACGATAAAAAGAAACAAATAAGAGATATATTCAATACCAGCGGCGAAAATCCTATTGCTACAGCCACACAAGTAGATGGCCCTCAAATTAGAGTAGGTATAATTGGATTTGGTATTAGAGGTAAGCAATTATTAAGAGCAGCAGGATTTGCGCTTCCTGAGCATATAGATAAATTAAAAGAAGGCGCGAAAAAAGATTCTCGCGATACACGTTATAAAGACTATCTCGAACAAGATAACCTGAATATTGTAATCACAGGAGTCTGCGATATTTTCGATACTTACGGCGAAGAGGCTGTTTTGGCCGGAGCTAACATCAATAGAGAAGGTACAAACGGAAAGATGGGAACACCACCAAAACGTTACCTGAATTATAAAGAGTTATTAGCAGCAGACGATATAGATGCCGTAATTATAGCATCGCCCGATCACTGGCATTCTACCATGACAATAGATGCGGCTAAAGCCGGAAAACATGTTTATGTTGAAAAACCTCTGTCGTGGACTGTACCTGAAACATACGACGTTGTAACCGCCGTAAAAGAAACCGGAATTGTATTCCAGTTGGGACATCAAGGCCGTCAGGTAGACAGTCATCGTAAAGCAAAAGAAATAATAGACAACGGACTATTAGGAAGCATTTCTCTTATAGAAGTATGTACTAATAGAAACGATCCGAATGGAGCCTGGGTATATCCTATCCATGAAAAAGCCAATCCGAAGACTATCGACTGGAAACAATTCGAAGGTCCTCAAAACAGGATTGATGAATATATGTCCTATATGGGCAAAAATGGTCTGATGAAATATGTCGGACCCGAAGACAGAGTACAATTCAGTCTTGAACGCTTCTTCCGCTGGCGTTGTTGGTGGGATTATAGCACAGGATTGAGTGGCGACTTATTAACGCATGAGTACGACGCTGTAAATCAAATATTAGGAACAGGAATACCACATTCGGCAGCATCGTCGGGAGGTGTGTATTTCTTCAAAGACGGACGTACAGTTCCGGATGTTTTACAAACAGTATTCGAATTTCCTGACTTTAACTTTTCGATGCTTTATAGTGCTACACTTGCGAGCAACCGTCCTCGTGGAAAAGTTATAATGGGACATGATGCATGCATGGAGGTTGCAGATACGCTAACAGTGAAAGTAGATCCGGGTTCAACCAGATATAAAGATAAAATAGAATCAGGTCTTATCAAACCTGATGTTCCATTATATACCTACGTTCCGGGAAATAGCAGCGTCGATGCCATCACATCGGCTACAGAACTGTACTTCGCTCAACGTGGACTATTATATTCATATATAGGCGGAAAACGTTACGATACAACATTCCTTCACATCCGTGAATGGTTAGAGTGTATTCGCGACAGAAATAAAAAACCGTCATGCGGTATCAAGGAGGCTTTTGAGGAAGCTATTACTGCACATATGGGTACCAGAGCTTATCTTGAAGGCCGTACCATGTATTGGGATAAAGACAATCAAGAAATAGTAAGGGGTTAAAATTAAAAACTAATCATAATCCTTATAAATCTAAGAAACACATTTATTAATTAAAAAACAGCGAACTTATGTCATCAGAAATTTCAAGAAGAAAGTTTCTCCGCACAGGAGCAAAAGCTGCGTTAGGACTAGCAATAGTGCCTAATACGGTTCTAGGAAAGAATTTTGGACACGTTTCCCCGAGTGACAAACTTAACATTTTAGGTATTGGAGTCGGTGGCCGTGGTAACGGAGTTCTAAAAGGTCTGGAAAGCCAAAATATCATTGGTCTTGCAGACGTAGACTGGAAGTATAGTGCAGGTACATTTAAACATTTCCCTAATGCTAAAACCTTCTACGATTACAGAAAAATGTATGACGAGTTAGGTAAATCGGCAGATGCAGTTATGGTAGCTACAGCTGACCATACTCATGCGCTTATAGCAAGTGAAGCCATCACTATGGGAAAACACGTTTATTGTGAAAAACCACTTACTCACAGTGTATACGAATCTCGTCTATTAACAAAATTGGCTGACAAGCACAAGGTTGCTACTCAAATGGGTAACCAAGGATCGTCAGGCGAAGGTGTTCGTAAAGCTTGCGAATGGATATGGAACGGCGAAATAGGTGAAATAACTAAAGTAGAAGCTTTCACAGACCGTCCAATCTGGCCTCAAGGATTAAATGTTCCTGAAAGAAGTGAAAAACCAGCTAAGACTTTAGACTGGAATCTATTCTTAGGACCTGCTAAATATCGTGAATACAATCCAATCTATACTCCTTGGAACTGGCGTGGATGGTGGGACTTCGGAACAGGTGCACTAGGCGATATGGCTTGTCATATCCTTCACCCTGTATTCAAAGGTCTTAAATTAGGATATCCTACCAAAGTACAAGGTAGCTCAACTCTATTATTGACAGATTGTGCTCCTTCAGCACAAATGGTGAAATTAACTTTCCCTGCTCGCGAAAACATGCCTAAGGTAGCCATGCCTGAAGTAGAAGTTTTCTGGTATGACGGAGGTTTAATGCCAATGCGTCCGGAAGGAATGCCTGCTAACAAAAGCTTAAATGATGATGGTGGTGGCGTTATTTTCCACGGAACAAAAGATACTCTTATCTGCGGATGCTACGGTAAAGACCCTTGGTTATTATCTGGCCGCACTCCTTCAGCTCCTAAAGTATTGAGAGAAGTGAAAGAATCTCATCAAATGGACTGGGTACGTGCTTGTAAGGAAGATGCATCGAGCCGTGTACAAACCGCTTCTCCTTTCAGCGAAGCAGGTCCATTCAACGAAATGGTTGTAATGGGAGTTCTTGCTATCAGACTACAAGGTCTTAACCAAGAATTACATTGGGATGGTCCGAACATGAGGTTTACAAATATTCCTGATAATGCTATGATCAGAACTGTTATTAAAGATGGTTTTGAAATCAAAGACGGTCACCCGACATTTAATAAAACTTGGACTGATCCTGTTAATGCACAAGCATTTGCTCAAGAATTGATTAAGCACACATATCGTGATGGTTGGAAACTTCCTGACATGCCATAATTAATTAAACAGTTAATAATAAATTAAATAAAAAAATGAAGAAAATTGTATATTCTTTGAGCTGTCTGCTAGCTGTAGGTGCTTTATCTAGCTGTAGTGGATCAGCAAATAAAGCTGCAACAGATGCTGCCGCAAGTGATAGTTTAAAAACAGAAAAAATGGGACCTGAATACACAGTTGTTGAAAACGCAACAGTAGACATTTCCGCTTATCCAAAAGACAAAGATGGTTTTATCACTATCTTTGATGGTAAAACATTTAACGGATGGCGCGGTTACGGAAAAGATCATATGCCTAACAAATGGACTATAGACAATGGTGCTATCAAGTTTAGCGGTTCAGGCGGCGGAGAAGCTCAAGACAAAGAAGGTGGAGATATTATTTTCGCTCACAAATTCAAAAACTTCGAACTTGAATTAGAATGGAAAGTATCTAAAGGAGGAAACTCTGGTATCTTCTATCTAGCTCAAGAAATCCAAGCTAAAGATCCTAAAACAGGTGAGTTAAGAATGGAACCTATTTATATTTCTTCTCCTGAATTCCAAGTATTGGATAATGCAAATCATCCGGATGCTAAACTAGGAAAAGACAATAACAGAATGTCAGCTTCATTATACGACATGATTCCGGCTGTACCTCAAAACCAAAAACCTTTTGGTGAGTGGAACAAAGCTAAGATCATGGTTTATAAAGGAACTGTTGTTCATGGTCAAAATGGCGAGAATGTTGTTGAATACCACTTGTGGACTCCACAATGGACAGAAATGCTTCAAGCTAGCAAATTCAGCGAAGAAAAATGGCCATTGGCATTCGAATTGCTGAATAACTGTGGTGGTCCTGACAGACAAGGATATATCGGATTCCAAGATCATGGTGATGATGTATGGTTCCGTAACATCAAAGTTAAAGTTCTAGACTAAATTTCTCTAACGAGATATATTTAAAATAAAATCAAATCTATGGAGATTCCATAGATTTGATTTTTATAATTACAATGAAGTTTTCATTAAGATCTTCAATATCATGAAAAAAAGTTTATTATACATTGCTGCACTATTACTTATATCGTCAGCATGTTCTTCCAAACAAGATGCATCTGCATCTACTGAGCAAGCTAAAGAAAAAAAGGAAATAGCATTGCAACTTTATTCTTTGCGTGATGACATACAGAAAGATTATGCAGGAACAATAAAAAAAGCCGGCGAAATGGGATTCACTGCTGTAGAAGCAGCAGGATACGGCGACGGCAAGTTCTATGGCAAAACACCTCAAGAATTTAAAGCTGACATAGAAAATGCAGGAATGAAAGTTTTATCTTCTCATACAACAAAGTCATTGACCGAAAAAGAATTAGCGACTAAAGACTTTTCAGAATCGCTAAAATGGTGGGATACTTGTATAGAAGCTCATAAAGCAGCAGGCATGGAATACATAGTAGCTCCATGGATGGAAGTACCTAAAACAATTAAAGATCTACAAACATATTGTGAGTTTTACAATGAAATCGGTAAAAGATGTAAAGCACAAGGTATGAAATTCGGTTATCACAACCACGATCATGAGTTCAAGAAAGTAGAAGACCAAGTTATGTATGATTACATGATTGAGAATACTGATCCTGAGCTTGTATTTTTCGAAATGGATGTATACTGGGTAGTAAGAGGTTCTCAAAGCCCTGTTGACTATTTCAACAAATATCCGGGACGTTTCAAATTACTTCATATAAAAGACAATAAAGAACTTGGCCAAAGTGGAATGGTTGGTTTCGATGCTATCTTCAAAAATACTGATGCTGCAGGCACAGAGTATTTAGTAGTAGAAGTAGAGAAATACAACTTCACTCCGGCAGAAAGTGTAAAACTTAGTTTAGATTATCTACTAAACTGCCCACTTGTAAAAACAAGTTACAGAAAATAAAACTCGCGAAATAGCAAAGATAGCAGATTATATCTGCTTCTAGATTTTTCATTTATCTTTTCAAATCTCCTCTTGTGGTTAACAAGGGGAGATTTTTATTATACCAATTACATTTTTTCTTATCTTGTTATCCTTTTCCAATAAGCTATTCCCATTATGGATCTTATATTATCATATAACGGAAAATTCTATTCTAATATACGTGGCAAAGCCGAAGGCACTAGTTACAATATCATCTATCAAGATGACAGCGAACGCGATTTTCAGCCTGATATAGAAAACTTGCTGAGTGACTTCGAAAAATCATTATCGGTATATGACGAAACATCTATCATATCCTGTGTAAACAGAAATGAGGATATAGAAGTAGACAATTATTTCTCTACCGTTTTTAACAGGGCTAAAGAAATAAGTAAGCTGACAGACGGAACTTTCGACATTTCCGCTGAACCTCTGTTTCGTATATGGGGATTCAGTTTTAAAGAAAGAGCTCCTATCAACACTGACGAACTTATTGATGTGCAACAATATATAGGAATGGATAAAATTCGCATGGAAGATAAACGAATTATAAAGTCACATCCCAATATAGTTTTAAATGCAAACGCAATAGCAAAAGGATATTCAGCAGATATCGTAGCCGACTTTATCGAAGAAAGAGGTGTGAGTAATTATCTTATCGAGATAGGCGGCGAAATACGAGTGAGTGGCCTAAACACCAGTGGTGAAGCCTGGCGCATAGGGGTGGACAAACCATCTGACAATAATCTTATACCCGGTCAAGATTTACAACTAATTCTACAAATTTCGGATAGAGGAATTGCAACATCGGGCAATTACAGACAATTTTATATAGAAAACGGACAGAAAATACCACATACGATTGATCCTCGAACAGGTTATCCGGTGAAACATAACCTATTATCTACAACTGTGGTTGCCTGCGATGCTTTAACAGCAGACGCTTTTGCTACGGCTTTTTTGGTGGTGGGAATTGATGTAGCTAAACAATGGGTAGATACATTCCCTTTCCTTGATGCACTCTTTATCTATGACGAAGATGGAGAGTATAAAGTACACTATACTACAGGCATGGAAAAATACATTTTATAACATTTCAATAAGGGAAAAAATTTATTAATTTAAAATATTTTATTAACTTTACTCCTAACTAGTTAATCATTAAAATATCATACTTATGGAAACTAATCGAAGAGACTTCCTCAAATTAGTTGGAGGAATTGCAGTCTTCAGTATCGTACCACGTCATGTGCTTGGGAAAGGTTTTATAGCACCAAGCGATCAATTAACAAAAGGCATTATCGGCACCGGAGGCATGGGTCGAGGTCATGTAGATTACGCCGGCACTCGCCTAGTTGCAGTTTGCGATGTAGATAAAAAACATCTGGAATTGGGTAAACAATTGGTGAAAGATAATATTGCCGCCTACCATGATTTTCGTGATCTCATTCTAGATAAAAACGTAGATATTGTTCATATTGCAACTCCACCACACTGGCACGGAATTATGTCTGTCGAAGCAGCTAAAGCAGGTAAAGATATTTGGTGCGAGAAACCCATGACACGTACTATCGGAGAAGGTAAACGTGTGATGGAAGCTATGAAACAATACGGACGTATATTCCGACTAAATACATGGTTCCGTTTCGAAGATCAGTTTTATGGTCTTGGTACCCCTGTCAAACCATTAAAGAAATTAGTACAAAGTGGCATGCTCGGCTGGCCATTGAAAGTTACCATAAGTAAACATACAGGTTTCGACTGGAAATTCTATTGGGTAGGAAAAGACTATCTTGAGCCTCAACCTGTGCCCGAAGAACTCGACTACAATATGTGGTTAGGACCAGCTCCTTATAAGCCATACAATGCTCACCGTGTACACCAAACATTCCGGGGATATTGGGATTATGATGGAGGTGGCCTAGGTGATATGGGACAACATTACATAGACCCCGTGCAATACCTCTTAGGCAAAGATAATACCAGCCCTGTAAAAATAGAAGTAGATGCCCCTCAACAAGATCCCGATGCTGTTGGAACTTGGCGCTCCATAACATATACCTATGACGATGGATGCCAGATAGTACTATGGGGTGGAGATTACGGAGATCCCGACACTCCTTACATTGCAGGACCTGATGGCAATGTCTACAAGAATTTTGTATGTGATATTCCCAATTGGGAGCGAAAACTGGCTGACTTCGCTGAGCCTGATCCGCAAGAAACAGATTTTATAAAATGTGTACATACCCGCCAACCGTTTGCCCTCAACGAGCAAAATGGATTCCGTTCGTGTACTGTAGTTAATCTGGGAGCAGTAGCTTTACGATTGAATCGGACGCTACATTTCGACCCTGTGAAACTGGAATTTATAAATGACGAAGCCGCTAATCGTTTACTCGATCAACCAATGCGCGCGCCTTGGAGTATTTAAGGTCACAGACCTATTTATTGCCCATCCAAGTATAACTATGATTGGTAGATATTACTTTAATATGAGACAATAAATACATCCTTTTACTTAATATCATACAAAAGAAATACAACATGAAAAAAATATATTCATTTATAGGAACTCTTTTGCTTTGTGGCACTATGGCATTAGCTCAATCACCGGCTAACCGAACATCCAAAACCATTGTTGCAGATGTTTTAGCTCAAATGCCAGCCGAAGAACAAGCAAATTATAACAAATTAATTAAAGACCTTAGTACTACCGGAGAATCGGGAGTATTACAATTGGTCAGCATGATGCATGCCCCCGGAAAAGGTAGTAATGCACAAGTAGAATATGCCCTTAGCGGCTTGTCTCACTTTGTAATGGCTAAAGGAGAAGACAACTCTCGATCAATTGTAGCCAATGCCTATTTAAAAGCCTTAGATCAGGTTAGCGAGCGTAAAACAAAAGCATTTATCATTCGTCAACTAGAAGTAGTAGGCAAAGACGAAAGTATAGATAAGCTTGCATCTTATCTTACCGATAAATCACTAAGTGCTCCTGCGGCTCAAGCTCTTGCTACCATAAACAGTGAGAAATCGAAACAAGCATTATTCACGGCACTTAATACCAGCAGTGGAAAACCACAGATCGATATTGTGAATGCTTTAGCTTTCACCCAAACGACTCAAGCAGAATCAAAATTACTGACATTATTAGGTACAACTGATATTGACCTGAAAAAGGCAGTTTTGTATGCACTGGGCAGAACCGGAACGAAAGTTTCATTGAAAGCATTAGCTGACGAAGCTTCAAAAGCAGGATATACTATGGATAAAGGCAATGGTAACGATGCCTATATCGCACTTATCAAAAGAGTTCTATCACAAGGTGATGTAAAAGATGCAGAAAAGGCAGCAACTAATCTATTGAAAGATGCAACTAAAGCTGACAAAACCCAAACTCGTGATGCAGCTTTGTACATATTGCTATCTATTCAAAAAGAGAATGGAATAAAATTAGTTTTATCCGCACTGAAAGATCAGAATAAAGCTTATCGTAATGCCGCTCTGATGTATACTTCCGACTTTGCAAATCAGTCAATATACAACGAAATTGTAAAAGTAATAGCTAAAGTTAAAAACGATAACAAAGTAGATATCATAAATTGGTTAGGACGGGAGAGCAGATGCCCTGTTAAAAATGAAATGATCCGAAAGGCAAATGCAGTAGAAGTACTTCAAGGAGAATTATACAACAGTGATTTTCAAGCACAGGAAGCAGCTGCATGGTCATTAGTCAGAATCGGGAATAAATCATCAATACCCAACTTGACCAACCTATTAACAAATAGCAGTAAAGATGTAGTGCTTTTGGGTCAAGGAGCATTAGCAAGTTTCAATGGAGATATAAACCCTACTGTAGCTAGTGTAATCCCAACAGCACAAGATGCAGGAAAAATTGCAGCATTAGAGCTACTTGCTCTTCGCAACTCAACTCCAAATATGAGTATTGTACTCGAACAAACTAAATCAGAATCACCGGAAGTAAAAGTAGCAGCTTACAGTGCATTGAAATATGTTGTAACTGAAAAAGACCTTACAAGTTTATATACAATGCTGGAATCAGCAGATGCATCAACTATTGCACCCCTTCAGGAAGCTGTAATAAGTGCAGTTTCGTTCAGGCCTAAATCTCAACAACAAGCAGAAATCATCCGACAAATGCAAAAAGCAGGGGATAATAAAAAGCATCTTTATTATTCGGTTCTTGCCACCATCGGCGATGACTCTGTGTTAGATATACTTACAACAAGATTTAATAGTGGTAAGGGTGCAGCTAAAGATGCTGCGTTCGAAGCGCTTCTTCTTCGTAAGAATATAGAAACAGCCGATGTATTATATGCTATTTGCAAAGATACTACATCCTCTGCATATTTCGACCGCGCTCTCGAAGCTTATATCAAACTGGTATCTAATCCTGCATATACAGGAGAGAACCGCTTATTAAGCTTAAAGAAGGCTATGGAAATAGCAAAAACAGATACGCAAAAGAATGCTATCCTTGCACAGGTTGGACGCACCAATACATTTTTAGGTTTGATCTTTGCAGGCGAATATCTAGATCAAAAACCGGTACAACAACGAGCAGCTCATGCTGTAATGAATATTGCATTAGAAAATAAAGACTTCACGGGAAAAAATGTAGAAGCATTATTGAATAAAGTAATTGAAGTTCTTGACAATCCTGATGCACAATATCAAAGAGAAGCTATCCGCAAACATCTGGCAGAAATGTCCAAAGAAGAAGGATATGTATCTTTGTTTAATGGAAAAGATCTGACGGGATGGAAAGGGTTGGTCGAAAATCCGATCGCACGTGCGAAAATGAAACCCGCACAATTAGCCAAAGCACAAGAAAAGGCTGACGAGCAAATGCGTAAAGACTGGAAAGTAGAAAATGGTCTATTGATATTTGACGGAAAAGGATATGACAACATTTGTTCTCAAAAGCAATACGGAGATATTGAAATGTATATAGACTGGATGCTCGACCCTGCTGGACCCGAAGCTGATGCAGGTATCTACCTGCGTGGCACACCTCAAGTACAGATGTGGGACATAGCACGCACAAACGTTGGTGCAGAAGTAGGATCAGGAGGCTTGTACAACAACCAAAAGAATCCAAGCAAGCCATTGAAGGTGGCAGACAATAAACTGGGTGAATGGAATACATTATACATCAAAATGGTAGGCGATCGCGTAACAGTTAAACTGAATGGAGAACTTGTTACAGATAATATTATCCTCGAAAACTTCTGGGATCGTTCCCAACCGCTTCCTGCCATAGAACAACTTGAACTACAGGCACACGGCAGCAAGGTTTATTACAGAGATATCTATGTGAAGGAATTGGAACGTACCGAACCATTCAAACTATCGGCAGAAGAGCAGAAAGATGGCTATAAGATACTATTCGATGGAACTAATATGCATGAATGGACCGGCAACACAGTAGATTATACAATGGAAGATGGAACTATCTCATTAGATCCAAGTAAAACTTATGGTGGAAACTTATTTACGAAAGATGAATATGGAAACTTTATATTCCGTTTCGAGTTTCAACTAACACCGGGAGCTAATAATGGATTAGGCATCCGTACTCCTATGACCGGAGATGCTGCTTATGTAGGCATGGAATTACAAATACTGGATAATGATGATCCTATCTACAATGATCTTGAAGAATATCAATATCATGGTTCCGTATATGGTATTATGCCTGCCAAAAGAGGGTATTTGAAACCTGTTGGAGAATGGAACTATCAGGAAGTGATAGCTAATGGCGATCAAATCAAAATAACATTAAACGGAACGGTAATTCTAGATGGTAATTTGAAAGAAGCAACTAAAAATGGAACAGTCGATAAGAAAGAACATCCGGGCTTATTCAATAAGAAGGGGCATATCGGATTTCTGGGACATGGCTCGCCTGTTAAATTCAAAAATATTCGCATCAAAGAATTGAAATAAAGAAAAATACCAAATAAATAAAAAAGAGGATTTCTAGTAGAAATCCTCTTTTTTATTTGAAATATCTTTAGTTTTAATTGACCATCAAATCTAAAACTCTTTCATATCCCCATTTCTCTTCAACCTCTTCATCAGAAGTAAAATTATTTTGCCAATTAAAATCTTGTATAGCAATTCTTCGGGAAGCGGCACCATTCCATTCTACATTAAATCCGGCAGCTTTGAAAGCAGCAACGACTTTATTTCCAATGATAATGGCTTCTTTATCATTATTCTCTTTGGCACCATAAAAACCAATATTGAGAATACCTTCTTCTATTACCCGTTCCAGATCTTGTCCATGATAATAGCAATAACCGATTGGCTTAGTACCTGCATCTTCAATATCTTTCCATATATCTTGAGCATCATATACAGCATCAGCCGTATCATAACCTGCATTGTGCAATGCAACTATTTTTTCGCGACAAAGATTGTCGAATACTTCATGTAAACGTTCAGTATCTGTAGGGTGTTGCCACGATTTGCTAGCAACAACATTCTTTTCATACTCACGTTTAACGTTTTCATTCACCCATTCTTCTGAGATCTCACTCCCCCACCCTTCGTCTTCAACGGCTTCGAGTGTTTCAGCAATTATATCTTCCAGGGATAGAAATCCTGATTTTATACTAACTAGGAAATGATCGCGAAGATATTTCTCATTTTCTGTCATAGTCTAAAAATTTGAAAATGTTTATATGTTATAATAAATACAATAATTTTTAATCTTAATCTAAACGCATAATATTAGCACCAAGCTGATTGAGACGAACATCGATATTCTGATATCCTCTGTCTATTTGCTCCACATTATGAATAGTACTCTTACCATCAGCGCACATAGCTGCTATAAGCAATGCTATACCGGCACGAATGTCGGGCGATGTCATCATAGTAGCACGCATGGCTCGTTTGCCCATACCAATAACTGTTGCACGATGCGGATCGCAAAGAATAATCTGAGCACCCATATCTATCAGTTTATCTACAAAAAACAAGCGACTTTCAAACATCTTCTGATGTATCAGCACACTACCTCTTGCTTGTGTAGCTACAACCAGCAACACACTGATAAGGTCGGGAGTAAGCCCCGGCCATGGGGCATCTGCTATTGTAAGAATAGAACCATCTATAAATGTATCTATTACGTACTCATCTTGTGCCGGAATGAAGATATCATCACCACGTCTTTCCAATTGAATACCAAGTCGGCGGAAAGTATCGGGGATAATACCCAATTCGTCGTAAGCAGCATCTTTTATAGTCAGCTCAGAGCCTGTCATTGCAGCCATTCCGATAAAACTACCTATCTCAATCATATCAGGCAGAATACGGTGTTTCGCACCGGATAGTGTTTTTACTCCTTCGATACGCAATAAATTAGAGCCAACACCTGTAATCTTCGCCCCCATTTGATTCAACAACTTACTTAGTTGCTGAATATAGGGTTCACAAGCTGCATTGTAGATCGTAGTTTCTCCTTCTGCAAGAACAGAAGCCATCAATATATTTGCAGTACCTGTTACCGAAGCCTCATCAAGAAGCATATAGGTACCGACTAATCTATCAGCTGAAATATTGTATATCTGTGTTGCATCATCATAATCGAAATTCGCTCCAAGCTTTTGGATACCGATAAAGTGAGTATCCAATCGGCGGCGACCTATTTTATCACCACCCGGCTTAGGAAGTAAAGCACGACCAAATCGAGCTACAAGAGGGCCTATTATCATTACCGAACCACGTAAAGAAGCGCTCTTCTTCATAAATTCAGGACTTTGTAAATAGTCTATATCCACATTTTCTGCTTTGAACGACCAAGTCCCTTCATTTAGCCTTTTTGTTTCCACACCCATGTCGCTTAATAAAGCAATCAGGTTATTAACATCTAATATGTCAGGAATGTTTTCGATCACCACCTCTTCGGGTGTAAGTAAAACGGCACAGATAACCTGTAACGCTTCATTTTTTGCTCCCTGCGGGATTATTTCTCCATTGAGGCGACAACCTCCTTCTATAATAAACGATGCCATAATCTTTTATAAAATTTATTGATTAGAATATTCTTACTTCGGGTTCCAAGTGAATATCAAATGTGTCTTTCACTGCACCTTGAACCTCGCGCATAAAACGAAGAATTTCGTTTCCATCCGATGAACCGTAATTAACGATTATCAGCGGTTGATTAGGATATGTACCTATATTACCCACTCGCTTACCTTTATATCCTGACTGATCGATCAAGAATGCAGCAGAAGTTTTTACCGTACCATCTTTCTGCGGAAATGCAGGCAAAGCCGGGTAATCAGCTAATATTTCGTTTGCCTGTTCCGAAGTTATACATGGATTTTTAAAGAAGCTTCCACAATTTGGCAATACTTTTTCATCGGGTAATTTACGTTGGCGAACACGTATTACAGCCTCCCGAACATCTTTAATCGTTGGCTGTTCTATAGCTTCGAGTTCTTTATTCAGATCGAAATATTTCGGTAAATAATTGAAAGTACGTTTCAAATGGAATACAACTGAAACAATAATATATTTATTTGTTCTCTTAAAAACACTGTCTCTATAAGCAAATTCACACTCTGCGTTAGAGAAAGAAAGAACCTCCCCTGTGTTAATATCTACTGCAATAACCTCGTGAATACAATCTTTCACTTCTGCGCCATAAGCTCCTATATTTTGTACGGGAGATGCCCCCACTGTTCCAGGGATATAAGACAGATTCTCGAGTCCGGCAAAACCGCCATCAACACAATAAGCAACAAAGGTGTCCCAATCTTCGGAGGCCATAACCTCTATAAAAACATCCTCATCTTCTTCCTCCTCATCAGATACTTCGCGGAGTCCTTTTATATCGAGACATACAGCCAGTCCGTCAAAATCTTTTGTAAAGAAAAGGTTGCAACCTCCTCCTATTATCAATTTTTGCTCGTTAGGATAATCTGATAAACACTGGCGAAGTTCGTCTACACTTTGTGGACGACAAAAAATCTTAGCTACAGCTTCTGTTTTAAACGAATTATAATCTTTCAGCTGGGTTTGCCTATAATATTCCATAATGGGGATTAACTTTTCTTTTTCTTTATAAACCAAACAATCATGGCTATAACAGCCATTCCACCTATTACAGATAGAATAACCAGCCAATGTTTGAGTATGAATTTTATTACAATAATCAATATAACAACAGCGAGGACTATACCTATTATTTGTATAACCTTACGAATTGTCGCTTTTCTTTTAATCGAAGCTAACTCCTCTTCACTAAGAGTTGCTATTTCGGGTTCTGCATTTACATTTATGAATGTGGTCGACACCGTTTCGGTTTCAGTCGGCGTTTGGGTTTCTATTATTTCTTCTTCAATCTCGGGGATTTCAGTATTGAACGAATTTTCTTCCGTTTCTTCGTAAGCAACATACCCTTCATTTGTTTCTTCTTCGGGCAGCAATAAAGGTTTAACCTCTTCGTAGTCTACATCCTCAGGCAAATAATTCTCGGGAGCCTTTTCTACAATAACTTCAATTATACGATTTTCGACCTTCGGCAAATCCAATTCCCGATTATCTTCAATTATCGGCTCTTTAGGGGAATCAACAACCGGCTCCGATACTTTTTCTTCTATAGTTTGAATCGGCTCACTTTTAATATGCTCATTGCCATTATAAGCTAACCGAATAACTGAATCGACCCGTGATGAAGCGACTTTTGTATCAAAATCACCATCATTTACCATTTTGATTAGCTCATCCTCTATCAAAGGATATTTGGTCATTAATGTTTGACACGCATTAGCGAAATCACGAAAGCGCTGTATTTTTTCAACTTTTGCTTTTACATCATCACCACTTAGAGATGTAACATCTAATATTTTATCTGCTAGAATAGCCTTTAGTCGTTCCATAAATTTAGAGGAAAGATAATATTTTGGTTATCGGTTTAAATACATTTGTTCGTAATACTTCATATAGTCTCCGGACGTAACCTCTTCTACCCATGTCTGATTGTCAAGATACCAATAAATAGTCCTTACAATGCCTTTGTCGAAGGTAGTCTCGGGGAGCCATCCTAATTCTTTAGAAATCTTAGCCGGATCGATAGCATAACGGTGATCATGACCTTGACGATCTTTCACAAACGAAATTAAATCATTATTTATCCAACTGATATCAATAGTTCCGTCTGCGGCTATTTCTTTTTTCTTAAGCACCTCTCTGTATTTCGGTTCATTTTCTAAAATATCGTGTATGGTAGATATAACAAGTTTTACTATATCAATGTTCTTCTTTTCGTTATGCCCACCTATATTATAAACCTCATCGACACGCCCCCGATGGAGAACTGCATCTATCGCTTTACAGTGATCTTCAACATATAACCAATCTCTGACATTGCTGCCGTCACCATATACCGGCAGTTGTTTACCTTCCAGAATATTACGGATAATAAGAGGAATCAGTTTTTCCGGAAAATGATACGGCCCGTAGTTATTCGAACAGCGAGTTATATTTATTGGCATCTTGTAAGTTTCGGCATAGGCCTTAACAATCAGATCACCACCTGTCTTTCCTGCACTATAAGGCGAACGCGGATCGAGAGGCGTGGTTTCAGTAAAATAACCCTCATCACCCAACGAACCATAAACCTCATCTGTAGAAACTTGGAGATACTTTACGCCTTCGCGCCAGATAGGGTAGTTATTATCATCTTTACCTACTGTCCAATATTTTTTTGCTGTATCTAGCAGATTTTGTGTTCCCAGAACATTTACCTGAAGAAACAATTGTGGGTTTTCGATACTACGATCGACATGACTTTCCGCTGCAAAATTTACAACATAGTCAATCTCGTAATCTGAAAACACCTTCTCGGTAGCTGCTCTATCGCAAATGTCACCTTTTACAAAAACGACACGAGGATCTTTAAGTTCTTCGGAAAGTGTACCTAAATTACCTGCATATGTAAGTGAATCAAAAATGATAAGTTTTGCATCAGGATGTGCAGCCAGCATATGCTTAACAAAATTCGAGCCGATAAAACCGGCACCACCCGTTATAAGATAAGTCATGTATTTTAATCTGTTATATTTCTACATTTTAATTAGTAAATACAAAAATAAGAAAAAAACTATATCAAGAGTCCTTTACGATGTATTTATCACGTAAATCTTATTAAAAGTGAAAAAACATAAAAATAGCAGACGCCAAACTGACAAAAAGACAAAAAAAACACTATATTTGCATCAAATATAAACCATAACAAGATATTTAATGAAATCAGAAGAAGTATTAGCGCAATTAAAACGCAGATTTCCAAACGAGCCGGAATATCATCAAGCGGTACACGAAGTATTAGAATCTATCGAAGAAGTCTATAACCAACACCCAGAGTTCGAAAAAGCAAACCTTATTGAGAGACTATGTATTCCCGATCGTATGTTTTCTTTCCGTGTTACATGGGTAGACGACAAAGGACAAGTTCACACCAATATGGGCTACAGAGTGCAACACTGCAATGTGATAGGACCATACAAAGGTGGCATACGTTTTCATGCATCCCTAACCCCTTCTATTCTTAAATTCTTAGCTTTCGAACAAACGTTCAAAAATTCACTTACTACCCTGCCTATGGGTGGCGGTAAAGGTGGATCGGACTTTAGCCCTAAAGGTAAATCTTCTGCTGAAATCATGCGATTCTGCCAAGCGTTTGTAACCGAATTGTGGAGACACATCGGTCCTGATACCGACGTTCCTGCAGGAGACATAGGCGTGGGTGGTCGCGAAATCGGTTATATGTTCGGTATGTACCGCAAATTAACCCGCGAATTTACTGGAACATTTACTGGTAAAGGTTTAACATTTGGTGGCTCGTTGATTCGCCCCGAAGCAACCGGCTATGGCAATGTTTACTTCCTTCTTGAAATGCTAAAAACAAGCAATATCGACATTAAAGGTAAAAAATGTCTGGTTTCGGGATCAGGTAATGTTGCTCAATACACTTGTGAAAAATTAATAGAACTAGGAGCAATACCTGTAAGTTTATCAGACTCCGACGGATATATATATGACGAGAATGGTATTACAATGGAAAAATTGGAATACGTAAAAGAGCTGAAAGAACTTTACAGAGGTCGTATCAAAGAATATGCTGATACTTACGGCTGTAAATATGTACCAAATGCTCGTCCTTGGGCAGAAAAAGCAGATATCGCTTTACCTTCGGCCACTCAAAACGAACTGAATGGCGAAGATGCTAAGAAACTAGTCGCTAATGGAGTTATAGCTGTATCGGAAGGTGCAAACATGCCATCTACTCCGGAAGCTATTGAGGTATTCCAAAGTGCAAAAATACTTTATGCACCGGGCAAAGCTGCCAATGCAGGAGGTGTTTCTGTTTCGGGATTAGAAATGACTCAAAACTCTGAAAGAATCAGCTGGTCGACTGAAGAAGTAGACAATAGATTGAAGTCTATCATGAAGAATATCCACGAGAACTGTGTTAAATATGGCACACAACCCGATGGATATGTAAACTACGTGAAAGGTGCAAATATTGCCGGATTTATGAAGGTAGCTAAAGCTATGATGGCTCAGGGTATCGTATAAATTATATTTAGTTAATGAATAAAAAGTTGCTTGTGGTTCACAGGCAACTTTTTTTTATTCTTCGATAAATCGTAGGCTCTCTACTTTTTCGAGCTTACTCACCAACTCTTTATATTTACCTTTTCGGATGGATAGGATCATTAAGCAATCCATATCATATTCCTGCTTCACGATTGTTGGTTCTAGGTCCTTTACGATCTTCATCACATCATTCATAAAAGGATATTCGAAAGCAAAAGCGAAAATACAATCGACAGTCTTTTCTATTATTTCTGATTCCGCAATCGCTTCCGCAGCAGCTTCGCGATAAGCAACAATCAAGCCGCTTGTACCAAGTTTTATACCACCAAAATAGCGTATTACAACAACAAGAATATCTGTCAGATCATTCGAATTGATTTGCCCCAAAATCGGCTTACCAGCAGTACCCGAAGGTTCGCCATCATCGTTCGACCTGAAATTATCACGATCTGCACCAAGCATATACGCCCAACAGACGTGGCGTGAATCATAATATTCTTTCCGATACTTGTCAACAGTCATTTTCACCTCTTCCACTGTAGATACAGGTATGGCATAAGCAATAAACTTGCTCCGCTTTTCTGTATAAATAGCCTTCGATATATCGCTGATTGTTTTAAAAGTATCTTCCATAAAGGACAAAGATAATAAGGAATTTGCAGAAACTCATCAGCTACTCGCCCTAGGTGCATAGAAGATAATGCAAACACCAACTAATGCGACTATCGCACCGATAATATCGTAACGGTCGGGTTTAAAACCATCGACAGACCATGCCCACAACAACGACAATACAATGAAGACACCACCGTAAGCTGCATATACACGCCCGAATGTAGCCGTTTGCAAAGTTGCAACAACTCCATAGAGAGCAAGTATTAAGCCACCCAGCACGCCATACCACAAGGGTTTTTCTTCTTTAAGCTAAAGCCAGATAAGATAACCTCCCCCTATTTCGCAGACACCAGCCAGAATAAAAAACAATAATGATTTTAGAACTATCATTTATCTTGATTTTGAAATAAAAACAAACTATTTATGTAGATTCAAAGACAAATGTACTAGATATTGAAGAATAGCTTTCAGATAAATGACAGGAAAATAGGAATTGATTTATTATATTTTCTAATATTCAAAAGTCAGCTTAAGAGATATACCGTTGTATTTTTCGTCCAACGTGACAAACTTAGAGGGGTCTATTGTCGACCGTTCATCAAACTTTGCACATTGCAGTGTATAACCCAGCCCAATATTGAAAGCTACTTTATCATTTTTACTAAAACTTACTCCAAAGGAACTACTTACATAATAGCCCCTACCCCCAAAGAACGAATATCCGCCTTTCACATCCCAGAATGGTGTAGTGCCTTCATCCAAAAAATTAATACGGGGGTTGATAAATAGTGGTAAAGACGATTCTTTTTTATTAAGCGATAAATTATAACCGACACCTAAACCCAGAAAAAAGATCGGATTGAATTGGTATCCATGCGAAGAAATAATTTCAAAACGATTATTCTTAACATTACCAACTCCGTGAGTATATCCATAATCGATAAATCCCCGATAACCAGATATATCCCTATTCCATTCCCGGCTTCGGTGCTTGGGTCTCGGAGGAGTCCAAAAAGTAAGATCTCCCGTATCTTCTTGGCTTCGCATGCTGGATTGAACAGGAGTGGGAACACTCATTTCGGGAACGCTGACCCTATCATTTTTCAAATTCTGATGCAAATTCTCATTGTTCAGCAAGTCAGAATAGCTATCAGTTAGTGGGCTTAGGTCAGGCTGCGCTTGGCTATTTGCACTATTTTGCAAACTAAGATTCTGTTTATTACTATTATACTCTTTATTATCAGCAGACACATTACTACCAGAAGCAGGTACAGAACCTCTAATTACTTTTTCTACTTCAAATTTCTGGAATGTTTGTACCGTTTCATTTTTTGTAGTTTCATCTATTACTTTTATCGTGAAAACACCAAGTTCATCTTTTATTATAGTCCCAGTTACAACTTCTTTATTTTTCAGGTATATCACATCCTTCAATTTATTATTAACATCCTGTCCTTTTACAGGTAGAAGCTGAAGCAATACAACAGATAAAAGCAAAATAGATTTTCGTAGCATAGTATTAGAATGTAATGGTGTAAATATTATAATCTTCCCTATTAGGTTAAACGGAATTAATCCCACAAATATTACGAGAAAGTTTTTTTTACATGAAAATACCTTTATAAAAACGCTGTAAAATAGATATTTAAATAGAGACATGCAATCAATTTATACAAATTAAAACTATATGCAAAAAAATTGGTTATCATCACGATATCCGTTTTTCCCAAACATATATAATAGTATTGATTGTAAATACATGATAATGAATCTGTAATGAATCTCAAGTATAACGGTACACATTCAAATTAAACACAAATACAGTCGGAAACCTATTCTTATGTAGTTTCATATGTAGTGCCAATTAAGGCAACATGATGGACTATTAATAAGAATTAATATGTTTACAATCACACTCAAAGGGAAACCAAACCCCAAAGACAAAAAACTGGTAAAGCTCGAAATGGTATTCTTCTTAACAGGATATACCAGAGTATCAAAAGCCCTAAACGTAATAGGTCTGTTTAAAGATTGGGACAACACCACCCAAAGCTTTAAATCCAAAAGCAGAGACTATATCGATGAAAATAAGATACTCTTCGACCTAAAGACAAAGTACCTTAAAGTAGCACAGGAATGGGACATAGAAAGTCGCCAATGGTCGCCTGTCGAATGGTCTCATGCTTTCGATACACCAAAAGAAAATAAAGAAGACACGAAAGTATTAAGCGTATCACAAATGATTGATCTGCTCATTGACAGGTTTGCCAAACAACAACGCTTTAAGAACGGTAAAGTCGTTTCAAGCGCATCCAATGTAAAAGAATATACTATTCTGAAAAACTCACTCAACGACTTTACAAAACAGAAGTACGGCAAAAGCCTTTCATCCTACTTCTTTAGGAATATAGGCGAACAGTTCTTACTAGACTATGCCCTATACCTACAAATGAGAGGAGCAGAAAACGGAAATAAAGGAGCAGTATGTAACCGATTGAAGAAACTACTCGCAGTATGTAACCATGCCAAGAAAATAGGAATGCAAGGCGTAAACATAGCAGCCTTTGAATCTGTAAAAGGAAAAATGAAAGTAGGCAAATTTGTACCAAAAACAATCCCTTATGAAGTTATCCGGCACATAGAAAAATTAGATAGAAGCCAACTGACAAGAATCGAACAGTTTCATATCGATTTATTCCTGTTTAGCTTCTATACAGGCGGAATGGCAAATATAGACGTTGCATACCTTAACTGGAATTGTCTCAAAGACGATATGATAACCTATGAACGTATGAAGATATTCAAAGAAGCCAAAGTACCCCTAATTGATAAAGCAAAAGCCATCATCAAAAAATACAAAGATAAATCCTATGCCGATTATGTACTACCTGTTTTTACCCATAAACACGCCACAGAGAAGCAGCGTAGAGAGAAAGTAGAACGATTATCCAACAAAGTCAATGAAACGCTTGAGAAAGTCCGTAAAGCCGTAAAATACGAAGATAAAATCACATGGTACTCCGCACGAGGCTCATTTATCACTAAAATGATCGATGACGGCTATCATCCTGTCTTGGTAGCAGAGCAGGCAGGAAACAGCCCCGATATGATTTACAGGCATTACTACAAAACAACCAATACCGATGAAATAAGGCAAAGCATGAATAAGAACTTTTGACCGTGCAATAAAGTAAAATAGTAGAAGTCCGCTTTTTGAAAAATAAAAGCGGATTTTTTGTTCACACTTTTTATATCTTTATAGCTTTGTAAATAAAGACTGAAAAGAAACATGAAAAAGTCAATATCACATTTACCATCGGCTAATCAGAGAGATTTGCATTTTATTGTCGAATCTATCCTGACACGGATTAAGCAAACCGAAATGATAATCCTTTTCGGAAGCTATGCACGTAATGACTATGTGGCATATGATGAAAAATACGAATTTGGTAAAATACAGTTCTATGTAAGTGATTATGATATATTGGTTGTAACAAGCGGTATTTCGGACGGAGTAGCCATCAAAGCCCTAGGTAATATAGAAGATTTGTACTACGATAGAGCAAAAGACCCTGACAGGCAACCACCTGTTCAATTCATTGCAACCGATATGAAGAAGCTGAACAAGGAACTGAAAGAAGGCAGGTACTTTTACAATCAGATAAAACAGGAAGGTGTAATCCTGTATGATAGCGGAAACCATAAATTAGCTCGCAGACGTAAACTTAACTTTGACCAAATAAAGCAACAGGCACAAGAGTATTTTGATGATAAATTTGATAATGCAAATAAATTTTTAGGATACACAGATGATGCTATAAGAAAAGTTGATTATAAAACAGGTTCTTTCTTTTTACACCAAGCCTGCGAAAGTTACATTTATGCTATCCGTTTAGTTTTTACTTTAGAGAATCCCAAGCAACATAATCTTATGAAGTTACTAAACTCGGTAAAGAAATATTCAGACGAGTTTATAAAAGTATTCCCACAAGATACACCCGAAGAGAAACGGTTGTTTGAACTTATTAAGGCTGCTTATGTGAATGGTCGCTATGATCCTGATTTTGTAGTTACAAAAGAGGATATTAATGCACTTGTTCCGAAAGTGGAGCTTCTAAGGGATATTACAAAATGTATCTGCGAAAGGAAGATTAAGGAGTATGGGGAGAGGGAGTAATTTTTACCATTTCATTTGATTCCAGAAAGCATTTGCTTGATTACTGAGTACCTTGCTTTTATATCATTGTCTATTGCCCTTTGACTAGCAGGAACAGGGCGTACATTATTCATTATCAAATCAGATTTTTTTATAGAATTTTTCATTGTTTTTATAAACGTATCATAACCATATTTCACTTGCTCTTTCGGAGGAATTATTACATAGCCCTCGCCATGTATACTTCTTAGATAGACCTTGCAACCCTCCAGTAATTGCCAACGCAAAGTGTCAATAAGGGTCATGTAATCAAAACTATAAATATCTAATCCATGAATAAAATCTTCTTCATTATTATAATCTTTAAACCTAGGTTTTCGAAGATGAAATTTATCTTTGAGCCATTTATGCGAAATCGTATCTCCTGGATTGTAGGTGTTAATAATTTCCTCGATTAATGAAAGCCAAGAGTCTGAATTAATTTCAATGTGTCTCATAATTATAAATATTATTCTAATAACTAGTGCAGATAGCAGGAGATTCGAACTCCTGTTAATTCCAAACTATCTTTTAAAGCCACTCTGTAAGAAAGCCATACTTCACCATACCTCATTTTACCGCACCTAACCTCTCTACACTCCACCATACCCAATTTTTCCTATTCCAAGAAGTAGTGCCTGAAGAATCGAACTTCAGATAAACCATTACACTTTTAAAACCACTCTATAAGAGCCTCGCTTTACCTTGTCAAATCTTATCCAACCTTGTCCCACCTCGGCAGACCTCACCCGATTGCACCACGCCTGACCTTGCTTTTGAACATTGTAGTGCCTAAGGAATCGAACCCTAGAAAAACCATTGCACTTTTAAAACCACTCCGTTAGATCCATACCATGCCTCTCCTCGCCACATCTCTCCTGATCGTGCCACGTCATGCCAGACCGCACCTCTCCCCACCAAAAATCTGTTTTATTTTATCTCTGTTGCCTGAAACCTGCCGTATTTAGGGCGATAATCACATATTCCAATATATCGACCTGCATAATTTACAATATCTATTATTTCATGTTCGTCCAGACGAGTTTCTTCATACCAAATCTCCACATCACAATTCCATTTACCAAATATTGGGCGACATCTTAAGACTTTGGAACGTTGTATTTTTATTGTTCTGAAATCTTTATATTCATCCATTTCAAAAAGTTGAGCAGGGGCAAGTTTTTCATGTTCAAAATGAAATGTTGGATTGTCTGGTATACTGACAGCTTCTTTAAACGTTTTTCCTAATTTCTTTGCTTTTGCTGCTCCTAAAAAAGCACCTTCAAAACATTCGGCTTTCATAAAATAACCACTCTGTTCTGTATAGTATAAACCTGCCAACCATTCAATACGTGCCATTTCCAATAAATCATCTTCGGTCTTCTTTCTCTTGGCTGATATTGCTTTTAATTGTTTTGTATATTCATTAAAAGGATTTGCTGTTTTATCGTCGTGTTGCAATAAAGGACAAACACCTTCGATCTTGAATTTTAGTATTTTCATGGTATTATTAGATTATGTTAAACGTTTATATTGATATTATGAATTCAAATATAATATTTACCGTCTACCTAAACACATTTTCATTGTGCCAAATTAGATTTTCTTTTTTAGGATAGAATAATTTCTTTTGTGGGAGTAAGATAGGTTTACCTAAGAACTGAGAAATAGAATAACTGCATTCCGTTTCTTCCTTGAATTTATCCGAAATCACAACTCTGTAATTTTCATCAATCGTTACTAAGCCTCTGTCAAATGCCCTGTGAAAATTAGGACAAAGGGCAAGACCATTTCCGATGGTATCATCATAATTTTCACTGAATGGTACAATGTGGCATGCATCAATCATAGATATATTCAACAAGGAATTAATTTTTAAACCTGTAATACAGCATGTATTATTGTAAATCATTGGAATATATTTCTTGAAAACAGAATTTCTTAAATATACCTCTTCCTCGTAATTTTCTTGATCTTCGGATTGTTGTATATCAGCTATTTTCTTTCTGTATTGAACGGCAGAATCATTTAGAATATCCTGTGCTATTGTATCCAGATAAGGAATATTGTTTTTCACTATTGGCTCAACAGTAGGAAAATATTTTGTTATCAATACCTGTTTTAATATTGATCTTTCTTTTTCCTGTAACAATAAAAGAAAAAGTGCTTTATCAATTAATGCATAATTTACGGCTGTATTCAAAGTATTGAAGGACTTTACGGAATTCCTTCTGGTTAATGCTATCTCATACCCTGTTTTGGTAATAAGCTCCCAAAATGGTTCACTTGACATATGATAGAAAGGAAGAGTAAATTTCATTGTATGAACTGTGTGCACCCAAATAATCCAATTACTTTTGAATGAAGCAATCAATTCAGGGGTAATATATATTCTCTCACAATTGATATACCCTCTCTCAATACAATCGATTACACTTAAAAGCAATATCGGTTTATGCGGAGCACCCCCATTAATCGGAGCCCTGCGAAGATGAGTAAAGCAATGAAGGTAATATTCTAAATTTTTCATATTTTAATTACAATATGGTCATTCGACAAAACCAACAACCTTATATTTCTTTGCTGTTACATCAAAAGTAAAAACAAAATTCAATTTTCTAATCATGCTTGTGACTTATTTCTGTTTATGTAAAAGAGTAAGGGGAAATAAAAAAAATAGTTGTCATTTTTCAAAAAATATTGTTTTTCTCTAAACCTCCTAATATCACTTAAGCTATTATTAAATGATACTGATTGGTATCTATATATTTTAGTGAGAATGAAACAGGAAGAAAGACTAAATTTTATTAATCTGAAACAGGGATATTATCCCTTTTCAACTAATCCGTCGAATTATGAATGACAAAAAGCAAAAACGAACATTTCAATTTGTAAAGTATCACACTTGTCTGGCTTATATATTCAAACCAGCCGAAATAGTATTTATCATGCGTATGATAGAAGTAGAATTTATGAAACTCAATGGTTTTTATATAAACTGGACAAGAGCAGAATACATGAAACGTACAGGATTGAAAGTATATACTTTTGATAAATGTATCAAAAAACTGTCAGAGATGAAACTCCTTACCAAAGCAAATAATGAACTGGGAAACGAAGTTTACTACTCGTTTGACATGAAATTGTATAATAAGCTTCTCGAAATCCTTCATGCCACCCGTGATGTAGATAAGTTAATTGATTTTTGTTACACTAATTTCGAAGAGCAATCCCGATCAATTGATAGTATCAGTAGAGAAGAAATCGATATGCTTAAGACATACACTAAAAATAGAATCATACAATCCTTCAAGCATTAAAATCAAATAAAATTACTAAGATATTATTCAGTAAAACTTATCTTCCTGTTTTGAAAGGTCATTCCTCTGGTTTAAAATAACTGGGAAATGACCTTTCTCTTTTTGCATAGATAAAACTCTATATAAAATCATATATTTTAAATCACTACCCCACCTTGAAATAAAGGATGTAAGTAAGATATAGTAATAAGTAGATATAATAGATATATATCTTTTTCTTTTAAAAGAAAAAGAAACAAAAAGAAACTTAATTATATGAACGCCTACGGCGTTTTTAATTCTTAGGATTAATTATTCTATATCTAAATACACATAAATAACTCTATATGGATATTTATAAAGATCAATTTTCCTAATCTTTATAACTATTTATGCGAGAATTTAAAAACAAACAAAAAAGTAATACATTACTCTAAGTATATAACTCTCAGTAATAGAACAAGAAATTATATGTTGTATAAAATACAATAGCAATAATAATTCTCAGTTCTTTTGCTAAAATGAAACTTGAAAATCAAGGCTTAGTACACATATAGAATACGCACCACAGCCGATACCCTCCCTGTTATTATTTATTTAATCTATTTGCTATAAGTTGCTTATGCAAATAATACCGATTAATCAGATAAGAGATAAACTTAATGTTAATCTACTAAAAAGATATATTCTTATATCAACTCAATCAATGCGTAACTGATTGATATTAAGTCAATAAAATCGGTTTAAATATGAATGATCATATTTTCATACATATATATCCTATTCTTTTTACTGAAAACAGAAAATATTCAAAAAATAGTATTATTATAGTTGAAGAAAAAGTAGTGAGATGTAGGACTACATGATGATACTACACAGAACGATAAACTCTATATATAAAGGTTTCTTTCAACTCTATATAAAATAGGCGTTTATAAGTAATACACTGTATATCTTTGAAATTTTGAATTAAGTAATATAAACCAAGTCCATGTAGGGGATTATGTAGGATTTAGTGTTTCCTTCAAAAAGTAGTATTTAAGAATCAATATGTTATAAAAAAAGAAAAGGTTGTCATCCCGACAACCAATCTTCACTTCTAACCATAAATCTAATACCATGAAAAATACAGTACAAATATAAGCACACTTTTCAAAATACCAAAATCAAAAAGACATAAAAAATAATATTTTAACAGAAATATAACATATGTAACGATATTATATATACATAATGATCAAATAACATATTTTAATACAGATTATTTTCAAATTAATAACAATATCTTAACATACTCAAAAACTTTATGGCATCATTTTTGTTTGAATAATATAAAGATAATTAATAAGACTAAATTCAAAAATTGAATTGGAAATTAATCTTATTTTTGTAGAACGATAACAGAAACACCAAATAAGACGGTTATGGAAAATAATTTTTCACAAAGAGTTCGCAAGATCATGACTTATAGTCGTGAAGAAGCGGGACGTCTTCAAACCAACTATCTTGCGCCCGAACATTTGATGCTTGGTATTCTCCGTAACGGAGAAGGACTTGCAATTCAGGCATTGAATGATTTTGGGATTAATCTGGTTGAATTGAAAGCTAATATAGATGCAAATATATTGAAACAACAAGAAGACGTGTATCCTAACAGTGAGGTTGTATTAAGCAAAAGCACCGAGAAGATACTAAAAATGAGTATACTGGAAGCCAGATTGACTAAAAGTCAGGAAACAGACTCTGAACATTTATTATTGGCAATATTAAAAGATCATGACAATATTGCTGCAATTTTATTAGAACATTATAACATGGACTACAACGGAACATACACATACATTAAAAGTGTAAGCGATATGCTGCACAAAAATCAGTCTCCTCGAATGGGTGCTGATTTTACAGAAGATGACGATGATGATGACGAACCAATGAACTCTGGCGGAAGCGGCAGCGTTGGTACGCAACAACCTCGTCAGGCTACTGATACCCCTGTGCTCGATAACTTTGGCATAGATATGACAAAGGCTGCATTGGAAGACAAACTAGACCCGATTGTCGGTCGCGAAAAAGAAATAGAACGTTTAGCACAAATACTTAGCCGCCGCAAAAAGAATAACCCTATACTTATAGGTGAACCGGGAGTGGGTAAATCGGCTATAGTAGAAGGCTTAGCTTTGCGCATTACACAAAAGAAAGTATCGCGTGTATTGTTCGATAAGCGTGTGATCGCCCTTGATATGGCATCTGTTGTAGCAGGTACAAAATATCGCGGACAATTCGAAGAACGTATCAAGGCTATACTGAACGAACTATCTAAGAATCCGAATATCATCTTATTTATAGATGAAATACATACCATTGTGGGTGCAGGTGGCGCAACAGGTTCGCTTGATGCCGCAAATATGCTGAAACCTGCTTTAGCACGTGGTGAAATACAATGTATCGGTGCGACTACTTTAGATGAATATCGCAAGAACATCGAAAAAGACGGTGCTTTGGAACGTCGTTTTCAAAAAATAATCGTAGAGCCTACAACTGCCGAAGAAACATTGCAAATACTCCATAACATAAAAGAACGTTATGAAGAACATCACAATGTAAAATATACAGAAGAGGCACTCGAAGCTTGTGTGAAACTGACTGACAGATATATTACAGACCGTAATTTCCCTGATAAGGCAATAGATGCTTTAGATGAGTCGGGTTCTCGTATGCATATTGCAAACATACTCGTTCCTAAAGTGATTGAAGATCTGGAAGCAGAACTGAAAGATGTTATAGAGCAAAAAACCGAAGCTGTAAAAGCTCAAAAATACGAATTGGCCGCTAGCTACCGAGATACACAACGTCAATTGATGGCGAAGTTGGAAACTGAAGAAACTGCTTGGAAAAATCAGTTGAAGGAACAACCCGAGACAGTGGATGCAGAAAAAGTAGCGGAAGTAGTTTCTATGATGTCGGGTATTCCGGTGCAACGTATCGGTGAAGCCGAAGGCGTGAAACTGGTAGGCATGAAAGAAAGCCTGAAAGCGACTGTTGTCGGTCAGGACTCGGCTGTTGAAAAAATAGTGAAAGCTATTCAACGTAACCGAATTGGATTAAAAGACCCTAATCGCCCTATCGGAACATTTATGTTTCTTGGACCGACAGGTGTAGGTAAAACCCACTTGGCTAAGATGATTGCAGAACAATTGTTCGATTCGGCTGATTCTCTTATACGTATAGATATGAGTGAATACATGGAGAAATTCAATGTATCTCGCTTAGTCGGAGCACCTCCGGGATATGTAGGATATGAAGAAGGCGGATTGATGACCGAAAAAGTTCGTCGCAAACCGTATTCCGTAATCCTGCTGGATGAGATAGAAAAAGCGCATCCGGATGTTTTCAATCTATTACTTCAAGTAATGGATGAAGGCCACCTAACTGATAGTCAAGGTCGCAAGATCGATTTCAAAAACACGATTCTGATAATGACATCGAATGTAGGTACCCGCCAATTGAAAGATTTTGGTGGAGGTATTGGATTCAACAAAATGTCGACAGCAGACAAGGAATACTCGAGAAGTGTATTGCAAAAAGCATTGAATAAAACATTCTCTCCTGAGTTTCTGAACCGTGTGGATGATATCGTTACATTCGATCAATTAGATAAAACTTCAATTGACAAGATTATCGATATCGAACTTAGAACATTCTACAAGCGTATGGATGAACTGAACTACAAGATTGATATCTCACAAGAGGTTAAAGACTTCCTTTCTGACAAGGGGTATGATGTTCAATTCGGCGCTCGTCCGTTGAAACGTGCAATTCAAAATTATGTAGAAGACGAAATTGCAGAATTGATACTTTCAGGCACTGTTAAAGAAGGTGGTACAATTACCTTTGCAATAGACAAAGAGAAAGATAGATTAATAGCAACTGCTAAATAAAAGCAAAAATTATATGTAAAAACGCCCCCGAAAATAAATTTCGGGGGCGTTTTTTTATGGGATAAACTCTTTTGTGCTTCGTCATTCCGAAACATAATAGATTCCTCCTTCCAGTTTGGAATGACAGGAGGGCTGAATATGCTCTTTTTACAAATTTCTTAAGTGCCTTAGAACCTCTTCTTTCAAAACGATTACTTTCAATGGGATTGTGGCGTACGCTATTTGGAAATCAGGATTATCATCCAATCGGCTATGACGACGAACAAATTCATCCAGTGGCATATCGTCAGTGTATCCTTCAAAAATCGATCTTTTCGCTATTTTTGCTTTATCAACTAACGATGCAATATCTTTCAGTGCCGGAATAAGAGAAAGCGTTTCTACAACAGTTCCTATTTGCTGAAAATCAAGAGACACAGCAAAATCATCCGATTCGACAACCCCTAGCCATTGCAAAACAATGCGCAGATTCTCTTTAGTCAACCCCTCAATCGCTTTATAGTTTTTATCATAAAGAGCATCTCTGATACTCGACACAGTTCTATTAAAATCGAATCTTTCAGCTTCATAATATGCTGCCGCCATTTTAGGTTCACAGCCCGTCAATTCACAAATCTCGCTTATCGATTTTGCTTTAAATAAAGCAGCACAGAGGGCAACATCACCATTATTTGCCTTCAACAACTGCATAGCTTCCCCCATTGGCACAGGGACAATCTTTCGTAATTCCTTTATTTTACCAGTCATATTTTATTCATTAATAATGCAAAGATAGAAAAGTAAAATTCATTACCTTTACAAGAAACGAGCTAATTATGGATAAATTCGACATTCAGTCAGTGTCTTATAACGACACTAAAGACAAAAAGTTTGATTATGCAATCTTACCGTGGGGAGCTACCGAACCTCACAATTATCATCTGCCATTCCTTACCGATTGCTACCTCGCACACGACATTTCGGTAGATGCTGTAAGAAAAGTTTATGAACGTTCCGATTTGAAAGGGATGATACTGCCAACGATTCCGCTAGGCACACAGAATACCGGTCAACGCGAATTACCTTTCTGTCTGCACACCCGTTATGAAACACAGAAAGCAATACTGACCGACATTGTGGCTTCTCTCGATTATCAAGGAGTACATGCTTTAATAATAGTAAACGGACACGGAGCGAATAACTTTCGGAACATGATTCGTGATCTGGCTGTCGATTTTCCGAATTTCTTTATTGTTGTTGCCGATTGGTTCAAAGTTGTATCTCAAACAGGTTATTTTGAAGAAACTGACGATCATGCAGGAGAAATGGAAACATCGGTTTTAATGCATTATCGCCCCGACCTAGTAGATTTATCTATGGCCGGAGACGGTACCTACAAACCATTCAAAGCTCAGACTCTACGTGAAGGCATAGGATGGACACCTCGTAATTGGGCTAAAGTTTCGGAAGACACAGGAGTTGGCAATCCGCATAAATCGACAGCAGAAAAAGGGAAGAAATTTGCTGATGCTGTCAGTGATAAACTAGCACAGTTATTTATAGAAGTAGCTAAGGGTGATATATATTGAATTTTAGTAAATAGTTAACCTGTCATCCCGAAACGAAGTGAGGGATCTTAACTCTCTTTGTTTTAGAGTAAACAGATCCCTCACTTCGTTTCGGGATGACAGAAGCGAGTATTATGCCCCTTCCTAGGGGAATAGCTTCAAGCTCATATTATTTATTAGCCTGAATATCAACTCAATTTATGTATTACTAATCCCGAACGAAGTTTCGGCTCGAACCATGTTGTTTTAGGTGGCATTATATTTCCCGAATCGGCAATATCCATCAATTGTTTCATCGTAACAGGATATAAAGCCAATGCCAATTTCATTTCGCCACTATCTACCCGTTGTTTCAATTCATCAAGGCCTCTTATTCCACCTACAAAATCAACCCGTTTGTCGATTCTCAAATCTTTAATACCCAATATTTCATCAAGAATATATTTTGAAGAAATAGTTACATCCAGTACTCCGATCGGATCAGTATCGTCATACGTATCGGGTTTAGCTGTCAGCGTGTAACATTTACCATCCACATAAATAGAAAAATGATGCAATCCCGCAGGAGGCACAATATCAGTACCCTTTTCTTCTACAATAAAATGTTCTTCTAATTTGTTCAGAAATTCGGAAACACCCAATCCATTAAGGTCTTTCACCAAACGATTGTAATCGATAATATTTAATTGACTATCAGGGAAACAAACAGCCATGAAGTAATTATATTCTTCTTTCCCCGTATGATTCGGATTTTGCCTCGCTTTTTCAGCACCAACCAAGGCAGCCGCAGCCGATCGGTGATGACCATCAGCTATATATAAAGAGGGTATCGAAGCAAATAGTTCTGTTATTCTAGCAACATCTTCCCGATCGTTTATAATCCAAAAATGATGTCCGACACCATCGGATGCCACAAAGTCATATTCGGTAGGAGTAGATATTATTCGCATCATTATAGCTCCTAGTTCTTCGTTATCAGGATAAGCAAAGAATACCGGTTCTATATTCGCATCATTCACTCGGACATGCATCATTCTATCCTCTTCTTTATCCCTACGAGTCAGCTCATGCTTTTTGATATTGTCTGCCATATAGTCCTCGATATGCGAGCAAACAACCAAGCCATATTGAGTATTGCCATTCATTGTCTGGGCATAGACATAATAATTTTCATCCTCATCCTGTATCAACCAGCCATTCTTTTGGAACTCGTTAAAATTCTGAACAGCACGATTGTAAACATCGGGATGATGTTCATCGATATACTTATCAAAATCTATTTCGGGTTTAATTATACGATACAATGATTTCTCATTTCCCTCTGCTTCTAAACGAGCCTCAAGAGAACTCAAAACATCATAAGGGCGACAAACTACTTTCTCTACGATATTTTTGGGAGGACGTATTCCTCTGAATGGTTTTATAATAGCCATAATCTATGCGTGTTTTATATTGATTAACAGGTTATTTTCATTATACACAAATATATAAAAACAATTGAATTGATAAGGTTTTCCGACATCAAATATGCAAAATATTTAAAATGTAAATTTGATAAAATCATTAAAATGAAGAACATATTTATTCATAATGCAACGGCATTCGGATATAATTAGTAAATTTGAAACCTTATTACAACAGTGAATATTTATTTGCCATACTGTCAGATTATAAGACACTTTGTGCATGGCATTTATTTAAATAATAAAAGGTCTCCGACCCTAAAAAAAACCAAATGAAGAATATTAATTTCTAATTTTTATCACATGAAGAAATATAATTTTAGTGCAGGTCCATCTATCTTACCACAACAAACTATTGAAGAAACAGCTAAAGCTATTCTTGACTTCAACGGCTCTTCTCTATCGTTAATGGAAGTAAGCCATCGAGGCAAAGATTTTCAATTAGTGATGGACGAAACTATTGAATTATTTAAAGAATTGTTAGAAATACCGGCAGGATATTCTGTTATCTTCCTTGGCGGAGGTGCAAGCCTTCAATTCTGCATGGTACCATTTAATTTACTGGAAAAGAAAGCTGCTTATTTAAATACAGGTACTTGGGCAAGCAAAGCTCTTAAAGAAGCTAAACTATTCGGCGAAGTAGTAGAAGTTGCTTCTTCTAAAGCCGATAATTTCAGCTATATCCCTAAAGATTATGTAATCCCTACAGATGCCGATTATTTTCACATCACAACTAACAATACAATCTTCGGAACCGAATTACATACCGATCTGGACTCTCCGGTGCCATTGGTAGCCGATATGTCTTCCGATATATTCTCTCGTCCGATAGATGTTTCTAAATACGGTTTGATCTACGGCGGTGCACAAAAAAATCTGGCTCCGGCAGGTCTTACATTTGTTATCGTTAAAGACGAATTATTAGGTAAAGTTACGCGCCCGATACCGACAATGTTGGATTATCGTGTTCATATCGAAAACGGATCGATGTTCAACACTCCTCCGGTAGTGCCTATCTATGGAGCAATGCAAACACTAAGATGGCTGAAAGCTAACGGTGGTGTACCGGCTATGTACAAACGTAATATTGAAAAAGCAAACCTGATATATAACGAGATCGACAACAACCCGCTATTCCGTGGAACTTGTGCTGTAGAAGACCGTTCTATCATGAATGTATGCTTCGTAATGAGCAACGAATATAAAGACCTTGAAGCCGATTTCGCTCAATTTGCCACAGAAAAAGGCATGAGCGGACTGAAAGGACACCGTTCGGTTGGTGGATTCCGTGCCTCTATCTACAACGCTATGCCACTAAGTGGTGTTCAAGCACTTGTAGATTGTATGCAAGAATTTGCAAAGAAAAACGTAAAATAAAAAAGCTAACCAAATAAGGGCAAATTAAGTTTTGCTCTTATTTTTTTACATTATAATAAAACATGAAAGTATTAGTAGCAACAGACAAACCCTTTGCAGTGGAAGCCGTAAAAGGAATAAAAGGAGCAATCGAAGATGCAGGTTTCGAACTTGTATTACTTGAAAAATATACAGAAAAACAACAGTTATTAGATGCTGTAGCTAACGTTGATGCAGCTATTATCCGTAGCGACATTTTCGATAAAGCAGTATTAGATGCAGCTAAAAATCTGAAAATAGTTGTTCGTGCTGGAGCAGGATTCGACAACATCGATCTTGAGGCGGCAACTGCAAACAATATTTGTGTAATGAACACACCCGGACAAAATGCAAATGCTGTAGCTGAACTAGCTTTCGGACTGATAGTATATGCTGTTCGTAACTTTTACAATGGAACTTCAGGGACTGAACTTCTAGGAAAAAAACTTGGAATCCATGCTTATGGAAATGTAGGACGCAATGTGGCTCGTGTAGCTAAAGGATTCGGTATGGAGGTATATGCTTTCGATCCGTTCCTTACGGCTGAAGCTATCGAAGCAGAAGGTGTGAAAGCTGTAAAATCGGTAGAAGATCTTTACACTACATGTCAATATATTTCGCTACATATTCCGGCTACTGCCGAGACTAAAAATTCAATCAACTATGCTCTATTAAGCAAGATGCCTAAGAATGCGTTATTAATCAACACTGCGCGTAAAGAGGTTATCAACGAAGAAGAAATAGTGAAAGTGATGGCTGACCGCAAAGATTTCAAATATGTAACAGACATTATGCCCGGTAATCATGCTGAAATGGCAGAGAAATATGCTGACCGCTACTTCTCTACTCCTAAAAAAATGGGAGCACAAACAGCCGAAGCAAATACGAATGCAGGGATAGCTGCTGCTGATCAAATCGTTGATTTCATTAAAAACGGTAATGAGAAATTCAGAGTAAATAAAAAATAAGATTACTCGATAATATAGGAAAAGACCAATAGCTTCTTAAGTTATTGGTCTTTTTATTTTTAAGTTTTAAGGGATAAATTATAAGAATTCACCCTGACATATCATTGCCCATCCTCATCAACCTAACAGGCTTAAACTGGAAGAAATAAAGCAAGATTATAATCAGTAGGATTATCCCAAAAATCAACATCCATCCTAATATATTCTTAATACTTACCGTTGTAGCCTGTATCTGAACTTTAAGATAGAGAGCATTAGTTGCTATCTTGTGTGCATCTTCGATACTCCACCCTTGCGACAAGGCACTATTAACAGAGGTATTAAATTGACTTACAGCCATCGGGTTCTGAGTGTCTAAATTCTGCGACAGCACATTTACATTTTGTTGGGTCAGACGATAAAGCCAATTGGATAAAATAGAAGAACCTATTGCCGGTGCCAGTGCCGAACGGGCACTAATCATAAAGAAAGCATTGTATATTAATTGTTTTTGTGTTAACCCTTGAATACCATAAATGGCAAATGCCACAAACAGCGCTACCATCCCTACACCTCTAAGGAACATAGGCAGATAAAGATCCTCATACAATCCTGTTGGCATAACCTGAAAATACAAAAGGGCTATAGATATAGTAAAACAAGCGAATCCCAGAAAGATTAACCATGCCATACGAATAGCCTTCAAAAACCAGTAATAGCAAATAGCAGCACCAAGTACAAATCCGGGAATCATATACAAATACAATTCGTTTACCTTCGTGCTATCGAGTCTCAATATAGAAGTTGTATAAGAAGATATTAATATACTGAATGAGGCGAAGAACATCAACACAAAAGATAAAATATAGGTCACTAATGAGTTCCTATTTCTCAACACGCTCAAATCGATAAAAGGTGTATCGGAAAATTGACGACGAATAAACAACCAACCAGTAATCGGAATCAGTATAGTTGCAAATACTATCTCTGGCGAGTTGAACCAGTCTTTTGTTTTACCATAAGTAGCAACGTAAATAACCGACATATAGCATGCCGACACAAGGAAAAAGCTTAGCCAATCAATGTCCTTGATAGGTATGCGAACCAGACGACGAGCATAAGACATACAAATTACTACTGCTATAATAGCAAATAGTAATAGAAGCACCATAAAATAGTACATATATTGCCAGTTGTACATGTAAGCCAGTTCTGCTGTAAGCACAAGTGACAGTTGACCGAAAGCAAGTGTTATCGGATAAAATTTAGCATAAAATTCATTACGTGTATTACTAGGACTGAGCGCCGGCATCAAGATATTAATCGTTTCTATCAACGAAAATGCCTTAAAATATCCGATAAAGAAACTAGTGATAATAATAATCTCAACATAAGCCGTTTCGGCACAAATAAGGCTCAAAAGGACCTGAATCAAGAGGACAACCAGAATAATTGTCTTTGTTGTTGCAATAGGTTTTACCTTAGGAATAATCAGATAGGCTATTGCCATCCCTGCCGAAGAAGCATAATAAGCCATATTAATATCTTCGGACAGAACACCTAAATAACTCGACACATCGATATTGCTTCCTGTGTAAGCTCCATTTATAAGCAGAACAGGAATTAATATTATAAAAGCTACAACCGTTTTGAGCCAAAAAGGCACCCAACCTCTAAAAGGATTAGGTGTAGTAGTTGGAGCTATAGGGATATTTGCCATTATATTATTTGATTGCTTCGGAAACTACCATCATTCCAGCCCGTAATTTTTGCATGTCCTCATTCGAAATATCTTCAAAATCAATTCTTACAGGGATTCGTTGCTGGATCTTCACAAAGTTACCGGCCGAGTTATCAGTGGGCAATAAAGAATATTTAGAACCGGTAGCTTCAGATATAGCTGTGATACGCCCCTTAAAGACTTTTCCGCTGATGGCATCCACTTTGATTCTTACCTCCTGCCCTATATAGATATTCTCTATTTGCATTTCACGATAATTGGCTATTACCCATTTGTTATCATTCTTAATCAGATAAGTGATAGTTTGCCCTGCTTGTACCAACTGTCCGACATCGAGCGTACGACGCCCTACATAACCGCTGTATGGTGCAACGATAACAGTATATGACAGATTGAGCTTAGCCATTTCCAAATCAGCTTCACGTCGTAAAATATTGGCATGAACACTACCCTGCTTACTTGAAGCCTCGGTAGACACCGATTTCAACGATTCTTTTTGCTTAAGTAAGGAATTATAGCGGGCTTTTTGCGCTTCGTTATCGCTTTTCACCTGATCGTATTGTTGTTGTGAAACAGATTCAGAAGCCAAGAGGTTAGCATATCGGGTCAGGTCTTGTTCCGATTTCCAAAGGCGTGCTTTCGCTTCTTCTATATTGGCATCCGATACAGCGACATTTGTCGAAGTTGTCGTTATGTTCGAAGCCAGTACCGAAACTGAATTCTTTGCATCCATTAATGAGGCCTCAGCATCCATCAGTTTGATCTGAAACTCCCTGTCATCGATAATCAATAATGTATCACCTGCATTCACCCACTTGTGCTCTGTGAAACGTATTTCCTTAATATAACCCGAAACACGGGAGTTAATCGGTGTAATATATTGCTCGATTGTAGCATCGTTTGTTATTTCGTAACGATAGTAACGAAGAAAGAAATTACAAGCCCAGATGATTCCACCTAAAGCCAGAAGAATACTAATCGTATTCAGAATAATATTTCTCGTACGCTTTTTTCTTAGTTTAAGATAAGCCTCTCTCTCCTCTCGCTTACTATCTACTTCTGATTTATCTATATCCATAGTTATAAACTTCCACTTACGTTTTGTAATTGATAATAGGTATATATCGCATTTGTTTTAGCCGCTGTAAGTTGCAACTCGGCATCCAACTGAACACTATTGGCATCCAGCAGGTCGGTCAATATGGCTAATTGATTGAAATACCTATTTTTGACTATTCTATAATTTTCGTTTGCCTGTTTTACCGATTCATTGAAAGCTTTTATTCTATCCAATGCTTCTTTATGTTTTACTACTGCCGATTTTACATCTGCACGTATAGTCTGCATTTGTTGTTCTTCTGCCAGTTCTTGTAACTGAATCTCCCGTTTAGCTGAACTAACATTGCGTTTCCGATCGAACCATGCAGATATATGGTATGATAAATTGAGAGTTACTCCCCAACCGTTCAGATAGAAATCCTGTACAGGCGATGTATTCGGGATAGGTCGAGCCAATGTATTACTAGCCTGTAAGGATAAAGATGGCAAAAGATCAGCCTTTGTCAGTTTCAAGTTATTCTTTGCCAAAGCCATGTTTGTCCGTGTTATTTGTATATCGGGATATCGACTATAAGCAAGACTCACATAATCATTTTCGTTTCTGATATCCAGTTGACTTGTTAGTAACGACTCATCCGGCATCAAAATTAAGTTTTCATCCATTCCCAAAACAATAGTTAATTGCTGAGAAACCAGAGAAATATTATCATTTGTTTCGTTATATGCCAATTCAAAATCGGTGAGGAGCAGTTTACTACGCAGAACATCGTTGGTAGTTATCATCCCCTCTTCTTTCATTTTCTCTATATCGTGCACACGAACCTTAGCTTCTTCTACATTCTTTCCATAAACCTCACGCTTTTTGTAGAGATTAAACAGATCGAGATATTTAGCCATAAGCCAAAGTTTCAGATCAGCTTTATTCTTTTGCAAAGAAAGTTGAGCAACCTCCTGCTCCAGTTTAGCTTTCTCAATACTATTCGTAATACGTCCACCTTGATATATAGGTTGTACAGCTATTACCTGATAGTTTTGCCGCCAATCGGGTGAGGCCGGATGTCCCAGAAAAGTCAGATCTTTGTCTAATATGGTCGGAGTACCTACATAACCGAATACACCTGCAATAGCAAGATCAGGTAATTGCTTATTTTTGGCCAGACTCAGTTTATCGTCTGATATTTGGGTCTTAACATACGAAGCCTGTATTGCTATACTATTTTGAACACCTCTATCGAAAAGCTCTTCCACACTTAATTTATAGGCATCCTGTGCCATAACAAAATGTATCGGGTTTAGTGTAAGGAGTAATATTATATATGTAAAACGTTTCACTTAGTTTTCCTTTATAATTTCATTAAATTCATCCATGTAGTTTATGCACAATTTCATGTGATCGAGATTTACTTCTCTCTCGATAGACGAATATACGTCTTCGACTATTATTCGAACCTGCTCATACAACTCTCTGCCATCATTAGTCAGCATAACCAGCTTGCTCCGTTTATCCCGATCGTCTTCTTCGCGAATAACGAAGCCCCTCTTCTCCATATTCTTTATGAGATATGATAAGCTAGACTTATCCTTGAACGTCGTGTTAGCTAATTCCTGCTGATTTATTTTTTCGTTTTTGGCCAAAAATCGCATAATATGTAGCATTTCGAATGTCAGATTTATGTTATGCTCACGCATCCTGCGCTGAATTATCTGACGATACGAGGACTGAGTTTTGAGTATTGCTTGTACAAAAGATTGCATCATTTTCTTTCTAATTAGTAAAAGAACATATTTAATGTCACATTTTAAGATATAGCCAATAATCATTGTTATACTCTGATGGACAACAAATAGGTTTGCGACCTTAATTTTCAGTTTGCAAAGGTATAACAAATAATTTAGTTGAATGTTCAACCAAATAGATATTTATCGAACTGAAATTAAAAAATTGAGATTGAATAGATATAATTACATGGAGGAGTACTTTTTACTCATTTAGAGATTCAAGCATCTTTCTATAAATAGGATTCTGCTGTAAGATATAATCGTTACCGACCATAAATAATTGCTCGCGGGCACGGGTTATAGCAACATTCAGTTTACGATCGACCGAACTATCGTGATTCATATTGCTAAAGTATTTCAACTGATAAGGCTTATTGAAACAGAACGAGAGAATAATAACATCGCGCTGGCTACCCTGATAACGCTCTACTGTATCGACCATTATATTGGCAAGTTCGGGAGAACCTGTCATTTCCAATTTGTGCTTGATTAATGCGATTTGATTGCGATAAGGAGCTATAACACCTAATGTTTTTTGCACATCAAAAATTTTATCATTCTCTTTGTAAAGATGCAATAAGGCTACGGCTAAAGACACAACCTCATCGGCCTCCGCTTCATTTATTTTATCAGAAGGATTATTATAATCTATTTCCCGAACAGGAACAAAAGCGAAACGTTTCGTTGCAATTAGGGATTGATAAAAGTTCTTTTCACCATAAATGCTATAATAAAGATTAGCTGTTTGCCTTTCGGTTGCAACCTTCAGTACCTTATCATAGAAATGAGTATTTACAAAAGAGGCTATATCTTCGTGCATCCGCCCATGATAAGTTAGCGTATCATAAGCTTGCTCCCATTCATTGCTTCTACATATTCGGTATAATCGTTCAAAAAGAGACTCGCGGCAATCATATAACCCAATTGAATTTAAGGTTTCATCTTTTACCTTCGATTGATATTCGTTTTGTAGTGTAATAGTTGACAATTGTTTATGATCGCCAATCATTATAAACTTATCGAATTGTGGGAGTAAACCTATTATCTGTGGCTCGAGTATCTGCGACGCTTCATCAATAATTGCAACATTGAATTTCTTTAAATCCAGTAACTCTGGTTTACCAACAATAGAAGCTAATGTACCGACGAAAATCCGTGTATTTTGGAGCTTATCGGATAATTCCTTCCTCGATTTAGCTTGATTCGATACATTCTGTAATAAGCAATCACGATATGCTTCACCACATGATAATTCAGAGCCGATACGAATATATTTATCACATGCTTTTTCATCTTCACCAAAGGCCTTACAAATAGCAGCACAAAGTTCATCCACAGCTCTATTGGTATAAGCTATTACCAATATATTTGCTTTTTCGTCTGCATACAGTCGCTCTATTAACTGACGGGCAAAGATTGAAGTTTTCCCTGTGCCGGGAGGACCTACAATCAAAAAATAGTCTTCGGCAGCTAGTGCTTTCTCTATTACAGAATTTTGTTTCTCTTCTTTCGACAAATCCTCATCTGAAAGAATTTTTAACGATGAATGCGGTTCTTTTAGCCCGAGTAGTAATTCTTTTTTATCGATTGGTGTAGACAGAAAAGCAAATAAACCTTTGAACATCGCATTATAGCCATGATCCAGTTTATCGTGTTCTACTGCCCAATATTTATATCGGGAGAAAAAATGGCGGTTGCGTTGTTTATAGCGGAATCTTAACAGAAGATGCTTACCCGATATTTCGACCACAGTACCTTTCAATATCTGATTGGTGAGTATAGTATCATTATCATCTTGTCGGGGATAGAGAATACAGATCTCCCCTTCACGAAAGTTCGTAAAATCGAAGGTTTCCTTTCGGCTAAAAAGAATTTTCATGTCACGCCCGTCATCATCGATATTCTCAATCTCAAGATCAGCGATCAATTCGAGTGCATCCCTGCGTTCCTCGAAAGTCGTGTTCCACAATGCAGAAGTACTCATCATCGAATCCGCACCTTCATCACCCATTTTCTGAATATATAGTTCGCGGGAAATGAAATTTACATAACGATTGAAATAGCTTTTCTCCAAAACAGATGCTTTATCTAATACTTCATTCAATTCAGCGAGTTTATCGACAAAAAACTGAGGGACACGACCGTAATTATTCAGATCAAATAACTCTCTGAATGTAGCTTTTACCGTCTGGCTATTGCCTACATATAAATCGTGCTCGGTAGCTACTATCAGATTACGTGTATTGATAATTTCTTTTTCTAATTGCTGATAAGATGCTGCCAAACGAACATTTTCACCTTCGTTGTCAGCCGCAGAATAGAGTATTGTAGCATATATATGGCGAGCATCTTTATTGAATACACTTTGTATCATCAATCGGTACACGACTGTTTGTGTCTCGTGATTGACTGCTATTTTAGTGACATCGCTCGCCGGAAAGGGCGGTTTTCCCGATTTTAATTCAATAATACGATCTATTCCATTTTCATCATCCGACAACTGGAGTAAATCCAGTCGTCCCTGAAATCCATATTTCTCGCAAAAGAAAGAGGGTTCAAGTACACAATCCTGCACTTTAAAACCATTCGCAGGCATATCATTCAACACAACCCGCTTGATATTATTAAAATGGCGCTGAGCCTTCGCCATAAACTCTCTGAAATCGCTATTCTCTTTTATATCCCTACATGTAGAATATTCGAAAGGCATCTGTAAAAAAGATTTTGTAAACACCTCTTCAAACTTTAAATCCTGAGGATTCGGGGCATAAATCAATTCGTCGAGAAAATAGTTCGCCAAATTTCCCAATAAGATATAATGGGTATTTGCCGGCTGTTCAAATTTCCGTCGGAAGTAATGCAAATGAGAACTGCCATAATTTTGAAAGCACTCTGCCATTACAGAAGCATCTATCAGATAATCGGGTTCCAAAACAAACACTTTCGGTATGTAATAGCCCGAATCGTCAATATTAACGTCAACTAAGTTAAGCTGCGCTCCTATCCATAAGCGGTCGATTGTCTCATTGAATAGATGATTTATAGGAGATATATTATATCTGACTTTTAATTCTACATCGGCTAAACTATCGGCACAGCAAATCAGGTATTCATTCTCTCTGTCAATAAATAATAGTTGTACTCTGATTTTATCAAGTCGTAAAGGCGGTTTAATTTCTGTTTCGGCAAGTAGTTCTTCCGTATCTTCTACAGTATTTTCACCTGACACTATATTGAAGAACTGTTCGATAGTATTTTTTGCGTATTGATACTGCGCTGTCGATACCAGATTATCATCACTGCGGAGAAGAAAAGAAGCTTTTACACGAATATTCTGCAATTGCCATTCAATACTTTTTGGCAAATCATATTTCTGTGCAATGAAAACAAGACGAGCGAATAAAGAAGGAAACTGCAAAGATTCACTCATCGTGAGTTCTTTGCAGCTTCGCTCTAACACCTGCTTCAAATGCAAGTATTTATTTCTTAATGATAAATCAGATTGATCTAATTCCTGTATTTCAGAGAGAAAATCGGAAAATAATTTAGTTGAATTATCTGACATATCATTCGTCTTAATCTCTAATTAAGATATCAATATTATTGGAAAAATTAAACTCAATAGGACCACCATCGCTGATATTAGAATTACCGACTATCGTTATATCAACATAGCCTTTATATCTTATCCTATTCATAACTTCTGTCATTAATGAATAGTAAACATCATTATTTATAATAAATTCGCCTTGTATGTCTCCCGATACACCATTTTGCTCATAAAAGACCCTTGTATCTCCATCCAATACAATTCTAAAAGAGATCCTGTCCAAACGTGTTAGATTAGACAACAACAACCAAGAATCAATATTACGAATATCTATCATATCTTCACGAGAAGGGCTATATCCCTGAATATCGACATTTCTAATTCTTATTGTTTGCTCAAAATACCCATCTTGTCGAGCGACAGGAACAACTGCACTAAAATCCAAAGTTGCAGCTTTCCAATAATCATTCCTTTTATCACACGATGAAAACGAAAATCCGATAACTAAAGAGAATAATGTAATTAAAGTAAGTTTGTAAAAATTCATTGCCTAGATAATTTATTTTGGTTTGGCACAAAAGTAATACTTTTCCATTTCATTATAGATCATTCAGCTTATAATGTTTCTTTCTACTAACGATAGATTTATAAGGAAGAATAGTTAATAGATTTTTTTTATATAAGTGTTTATTCTTCAATTCAAATTAATCGTATATCTTTACATCCGAAATCTTAGGGGTGCCTTAATAAAACGGGCTGAGATCACACCCATATAAACCTGATCCGGGTAATGCCGGCGGAGGGAATGGATTATGTGTTTTGCGCACACGCATATTCTTAAAATTCGGGAAACCATCTTATCAAACCCCTTTTTTGTTTAACATCTGTAATGAAGATAACAATACTTGTCCTCTTACAACTAATTAGGTATTTAAATGAAAAAGGTACTTTTTATATCAACTACTCTTATACTGGGTAGTATGGGGCTATATGCACAGCAGAGAACTGATAGCTTAAAACTAGTTCAGCTCGAAGAGGTTGTAGTATCGGCTACACGAGCAGGAAAAAATGCTCCGATAGCCCACTCCAATCTCAACGAAGCACAAATCAAAAATGACAATGCTGCGAGAAATATTCCATTTGTATTACAAACCTTACCATCCGTAGTAGCCTATTCTGAAGACGGAACGGGAGTCGGTAACACATCGTACCGCATAAGGGGCACAGATGCCAACCGCATTAATGTCACACTAAATGGTATGCCACTCAATAACCCTGAGAGTCAGGAAGTATATTGGGTAAATATCCCCGACTTGTCTAATTCCTTACAGAGTATACAGGTACAGCGAGGTGTAGGAACAGCAACCAATGGAGCTGCATCTTTTGGCGGAAGTATTTCGCTGCAAACCACAGGCTCGAAACCTGATGCATACGGGCTGGCATCGACAGCAATCGGCAGTTACAATACATTCGTATCGAGTATTGCAGCGGGAACTGGTATCATGAAAAACGGATTATCAATAGATGGACGTTATTCACGAGTAACCGGTGACGGTTATATCCGCAATGGAAAGGTCGATCATAAAACGGGTTATGCTACCGTTGCTCATTTTACCGATAAACAAATGCTTCGCTTTGTTTATATCAATGCCATACAACACACAGGCATAACATGGGAAGGAGTCGATCCCGAAATGATGGCTATAGACCGAAGATTCAATATAGCTGGGCAATATACCGATGAAGCAGGGAATATTCGTTACTACGATAATGAGACAGATAATTACTATTCTAACATTGCACAAGCAATTTATACACGCCAACTAAACAGCAATCTTACTCTCAATGGCAATTTTAGCTATAACAATGGATATGGTTATTACGAAAACTATAAAACCAAGCAAAATCTTGAAGAAAAATTCGGTTTACCACCTCAAGTTATAGATGGAGTTACATACAAGAAATCGGATGTAATACGCAGAAAATTATTATCGAATAATTTATATGTCGGAATCTTAAATCTTACATACCAAAAAGATAAATTATCGCTAAGCGGAGGTGGTATGTACAGCTATTTCGAGGGTTCCCATTATGGTAAATTACCTTGGGTAATGTTTAATAACAACATACCGATCAACTATGAATGGTATCGTGAAGAAGCAACCAAAAGAGATATGAATGCATTTGTCAAAGCGGAATATCGCCTGATCGACGGCGCTGATAGATTGACACTCTTTGGCGAAGTGCAAAATCGTTATATAGATTATCGCATGAAAGGAACAGATGACGACATGGCTGATCTTAGCAAAAACTATTACTTCAATTTCTTCAATCCGAAAATTGGTTTATCATATAGTTTCGACGATTTCAACGAAGTATATGCCTCTCTGGGTATTTCGAATAGAGAGCCATTACGAGCAGACCTGAAAGAACTTCACAAAGGCAATCGCAATGTCGAATCTGAACGTCTCTTCGATTATGAGTTTGGATATAGGTATGCCAATACCACATTCTCATTCGACGCCAATTTCTATTACATGGATTACAGGGATCAGTTGGTTCAGACAGGAAAACTGAGCGATACTGGCTATAAATTGCAGGAAAATGTACCCGACAGTTACCGCATGGGGGTAGAGCTATCAGCTGCTTATACTCCGGTGAAATGGTTACGTTTAGATGCAAACACAGCATTAAGCCGCAATAAAATCCAGAATTACACAGCTTATTTTAAAACCTATGATAATATGGAAGATTGGAACGTTGTGGAACAAAAATCGGAGTTTTTCAAATCGACTAACATATCTTTCTCACCGACTGTAGTAGGAAGCGGGATCATAACGGTTATCCCGATGAAAGATCTGAATTTCTCGCTGGTGAATAAATATGTTGGTAAAATGTATTATGACAATACATCAAACAAAGACAATCAGTTAGATGACTACTTTGTTGCCAACTTTATAGCCGGATATTCTTTCCAAGCTAACAAAATAGGTAAGATCGAATTGCAATTCTTTATAAACAACGTGTTCAACAAAGAATATGTAGCTAATGCATGGGTAAGTACAGAGAAATTTGCCGATGGAAGCAAACCGTCTGTTTACAAAGGGTTATTTCCTCAAGCACCACGTAATATTATGGCACGAGTAGGTATTAGCTTTTAACACTTTCCTGTCATCCCGATACGTAGTGAGGGATCTATCCATTCTATAACGAGAGTATAATCAAGATCCCTCACTACGTATCGGGATGACAGAACAGAGGGAATATAGATCATAAAGAGTAAATCATACTTATATTAAACTCCCTTTAATTTATACACTATATAATTAAAATATTATGTTAGAATTTGTTCAAAATAACTGGGTTAGTATAGTAGGTGCCATTATAGGATTACTCTACTTATATTTAGAATACAAAGCTAACATTATGATGTGGGCTGCCAGTATTGTCATGGCTGCCTTTTATATATACATATTCTACGACACACAATTATATGCTAGCATGGCAATCTATGTGTATTTTTTTGCTGCATCAGCCTACGGGTGGATATTGTGGTTGACAAAATACAAACGAACAGAAACAGATAGTGGCGTAACAATCCATGCACCAAAATCCTCAATTATCCCGATTATTGGGGGAATTATTGTAGTTTTTGTGATAATTTATCTGCTTCTTATCCATTACACCATAGACCAAAATTATCTGACTATAGGTGATGCTTTGACCACTTCGCTCAATATCGTAGCCTTATGGATGATTTCGCGCCGATGGGTAGAGCAATGGCTATTGCTTATCCCTGCTAATGCTATATCGAGCATATTATTGTTTGTTCAGCATGATATTATGTCGGGAAGTTTGTTTGTTATATTCTTCATTGTCTCCATTTTCGGATATTACAAATGGAAAAAACTCGCTATAACCTCGCCTAAACTCACTTAAATATATTGTCATTAGTGATAAATTAAGGCTTTGCCATCTCTAAATGTAGATAAAAGCTATTATATTTGTACTTTAGAGTAATTATATAAAGTCATTAATGAGAATCTTTCAAGTAATAACAGTCTCGGAGTATGGTGGTGCGCAAACAATTGTTGCCGACCTTATCAAGAGTTTGAGCCCTAAACACGAGGTCTTCGTTTTGTACGGAGGAAACGGTGAGGCTTGGAGCCAACTTGGGAGTAATTTCACAAGAATAAAACTTTGCAAACACCGCAAAGGAGTTTCTTGGAAAGATTTTTTTCTACTACTCAAATTATTTTATTACAGAATAAAATACAGACCGGATGTTGTTCATCTTCATTCGTCCAAAATGGGTGCTTTGGGGCGAATGGCATTCAATCCGAAAAAGATCGTATATACAGTACATGGTTTCGATTCGATACGAAAAGGGTATCGTAAGTTCTTGATAGTTGAACAAAAATTAAAAGACAGAGCATTCCGTATTGTAGGTGTAAGCAAATATGATGTAAACTGTCTTAGAGAAGAAGGAATTTCGGAAAATGTTGTTCGCATATATAATGCTGTAACTGACAATTACATAACGCATAGCAACGAGCAAGACAGTATAACACACGAACTTGAGCTTATAAAAATAAAATATCCTCAGATAGTGATGTGCATCTCCCGAATATCGAAACAAAAGAAATTCGATCTATTTCTTGACGTAGCTAAGAGAATGCCTAAATATGCCTTTGTCTGGATAGGAAATAAGGAAACAATGCCGAACTTACCGGAGAATGTATTTTGCCTAGGTGAAGCTCATTCTGCTTCGATCTATCTTCGATATGCAGATGTATTTATGCTGCCATCCAACTACGAAGGCTTACCGATGTCGTTACTCGAAGCATTATCGTTCGGTGTTCCTATCGTTGCATCTGCCGTGGGAGGCATTACAGAAATTTTAGACGGGAAGAATGGCTTTTCGATAGTCAACAAATCATATCTTTTTGAAGAAAAGATTGAATATATACTATCAGATAACAACGTACACAATAAAATGTCAGAATATGCAAGAGAATATTATCTTGCCAACTTTACAATAGAAAAGATGGTAGACGCCTACACATCTATATTTAATTCGATAGCAGAAAAGAAAAAATGAGCCAACCATTAGTATCAGTATTAATGCCTTGCTACAACGTCGAAAAATATGTTGTAGAAGCTATGAGTTCGATACTAAACCAAACATATCGTAATATCGAAGTAATTGCAATTAATGATTGCTCGACAGATAACACGAGTGATATTCTGGCAAAAATGGCAAAAGAAGACTCTCGAATAAAGGTTATAAACAATGATGAGAACCTGAAGTTGATCAAAACTCTCAACAAAGGGATTACATTATGCTCGGGAGACTATATAGCCCGGATGGATGCGGATGATATTGCACTTCCTACCCGAATAGAAAAAGAAGTTGACTTTCTTGAAAGCAATAACGATCACGATGTTGTGAGCACTCAGTTTTACACCTTCAGATCAAACAAGCCTGACAAACTCGATTTGCACCACAATCCGCTACATGACTGCGAATTGCGTGCCTACATACTATTCAAATCCGGAATATGTCATCCTGCTGTAATGATTCGTCGACGCGTCTTTACTGAACTCGATCTTAATTTCGAAATGCAATACCTTCATGTAGAAGATTATGCATTATGGTCGAAAGCAATCTATAAAACCAAGATTGCAAATCTTAGCGAACCGCTACTACTTTACCGTGTTCACCAGCAGCAAGTTTCTACATTGAACGAGCAGCTTCAGATAGATAACAAAAAGAAAGTTTTCAAGATACATTGTGAACAGCTGGGGCTACCCACAACAGATGAATATTTAGATATTTATGCGTCTGTAGCAGAATGCATACCGACACAATCGTCAGTAGAATACCTAGACAAATGTGAAGATTTCATGCTTTCATTAATAAAACGCAATAAAGACAAGCCTTTCTGTGAGGAAGCATATCTCGAATATATACTGTCGCTGCATTGGCTTCGTTTATGTGCAAATTCACAGTTAGGACTCAAAGTGATAAGACGACTGAAAAAATCTGCTTTGTACATAAATAAAAATTATGCATTCAGAGATTTTGTAATTTTATATACAAAATGCATATTCAAGCTGAAATATAAGAAGTCCTTCATTTATAAAATAATGTTTAGATAATAGTAATATGAAAAATTTCATTATAAATACTATTGCCAAAGCATTACTACTTATATTAGTCTTTTACCTAATATATCCACAAGCTTTAGAAATACGAGGCTCATCATTTATTTCTATGTCCGGTATCGTTGGCATAATACTATACGGATTACATAAATTTCCTTTTAAAGAAGTTGTATCGGTATTGATAGTTTTCGGGATATTAATATTTATCTGCTATATATCCGCTTATGTCAATGGCTTTGTCGACGACTTTATGACAGGATATATAAGAAGCCAAATGGGATGGTTCTTCACTGCTTATATGATCATATATTTCATGTATCGGATACATGGCAACCCTACTATTTATACAGTTCTTGGATATATTATCGCTGCAATTGCTCTACAAAGTGTAATAACTTTAATTATGTTCTTCAACGAAGCCGCCAACGATTTCTTCTTTTCTCTTCAATTAAAATCTATTGTTGATGAAGAAACGAAAGAGATAGCTGAAAAAGAACGGCTTATTGGGTATGGAATAGGTTTTTTCGGAGCCGGAATTGTAGCCGGGTATGCGCTTATATTCATAATGTACCTATTCCTGAAAATAAAAATGAATATCAAAACTTTTATTTTCCTGGCACTATTATATGCATTTATTTTCTATGTAGGCTTATTTTCAGCCAGAACTACTGTCATTGGGTTCACTGCCAGTTTCGTAGTTTTTGCTATACTATTCTTCATCGATGTTAAGCCTCAGAGACGCCAAGGAATAAATTTCATTGGAATATTATTACTCCTTCTAGTGGTCGGATATGCCCTCTGCTATATATACTTTCCCGATTTTACAGAATGGGCTTTTGAACTGTTTGACCGATTCAGAAAAGAGGGACGGATAGAGACTGCATCTTCGAACGGGATAATAGGTATGTTATATGCTCCCAACGATTTTAAAACATTCATTATTGGCAATGGTAACATGGCCTTCTTTGGTAGTGATGTAGGCTATACAAGACTTATGTTTTACATCGGTGTTCCGGGAATGATTATGTATTTCTTCTATAGCGCGTATGTAGGGATAAAATGCTTTACTAAAGACTGGACATTAAATTTTTTGATAATAGCATTACTCATCTACAACATGATTATGAACGTAAAAGGTTTTACGGATCTCAATATGATCCTGTATTTGTTTTTCTTTTACTTCTTATTTTATAAATATTATGTCTTTTTACCTAAGGTATATTCCAATCAACGAAGAGAAATTTCTAAAAAAGACCCGATAAGTCAAATATAAATTGATATGAAAGAATGTATAATATTAGCCGGAGGCCTTGGAACCAGACTGCAATCGGTTGTGAAAGATGTCCCAAAATGTATGGCAGAAGTATCTGGCAAACCATTTCTTCATTATTTACTAAGCTATCTGATAAAAGAGAATTTTGAACATATTATCCTATCATTAGGATACAAATCGGACATTGTCATCAACTGGCTTAGCACCTTAGACCTTTCTGTAAAAATATCACATGTCATAGAGAGTGAGCCTCTGGGAACGGGAGGGGCTATAAAATTAGCTTTTCAGAAAGTTCAGACTCAGCAAGCACTTGTTATAAACGGCGATACATTTTTCGATATTAATACAGATGCTTTAATAAATTTTCACGATAAAAAATCCGCTGATATATCTATTACACTAAAATCGATGACTGATTTTGACCGATATGGATCGGTTGAAACAAACTCAGAAGGGCGCATAGTAAAATTCAATGAAAAGCAATACTGCACTCAAGGATTGATTAATGGGGGAGTATATCTGATAAACAAAAACATATTTAACAATCTCGATTTTCCCAAAAAATTTTCTTTTGAAAAAGATGTGATGGAAGAAAGACTAGACTCTCTTAAAATATATGGTTGTGAACAAAACTCTTATTTTATAGATATCGGAATTCCATCAGACTTTGAAAAGGCAAATTTAGATTTCAAAAACAGAATATAATACTACTATATGCAGCAACGATGTGACATTATATCTGTAGTAACCGTTGTTTACAATGGAAAGGAGTTTATTGAAAAAACTTTACAAAGTGTACTTAGCCAAGACTATCCCTATATCGAATATATCGTGATTGACGGAGGGTCTACAGACGGCACAGTTGATATCATAAAAAAGTATCGCGATAGGATCACCTATTGGATTAGTGAGCCCGACAAAGGCATATACGATGCAATGAATAAAGCAATAGATCGCGCTACCGGAAAATGGATCAATTTCATGAATGCAGGAGATTATTTCTATTCCGATAATGCTATAAAAGATATTTTCTCTACTGATACCGATATTGATAAATATGCAATCATTTATGGTGATGCAGAATTCAGGCTAAAAAACATAGCCTATATCGTTCCCGCCGGTGACGAGTGCAATACGAATGAATACATGCCTTTTTCGCATCAGGCGGCATTTATAAAAAGCGACATAGCAAAAGCTACAAAGTTTGATACCTCTTATAGAATTGTCGCAGATACAGCCCTTTCTCTTAAACTTCTAAGAGAAGGCTATCAATTTAAGCACATCCCCGTTGTTGTCTGTTCATACGATGCTCTGGAAGGCTTGAGTGTACAAAATAGCATAAGACGCTCGAAAGAATTGGTCGATATGCAAATTAAACTGAATGGAGCCGATCCTAACTCTTCTTACTTTAAGAGGTATATACGGAATGCCTATATCAAACAGTATTTAAAAAGATTGCTGCCTGCATCGCTTTGGACAAAATTCAGAGAGTCTGACATAAAGAAGAACAATCCATATACCTATGTCAATGCAAAATAAGCAATTTAAATATGTCTTTCTAGACAGAGATGGTGTAATCAATGAAGAAAGACCGGATGATTATGTAAAAAACATCTCGGAATTTATTTTCATAGAGGGAGCTATCGAAGCCATCGCCCTATTGACAAAGATATTCGAAGATATATTTATTATAACCAATCAGCGAGGTGTGGGTCGTGGCATTATGACTACCGAAGAATTGGATAACATTCATTCTTATATGCTATCACAAATTGAAAAAGCCGGTGGACGAATATCTAAAATCTATTTCTGCTCAGATATAGATTCAACATCAATTAATAGAAAGCCCAATATAGGTATGGCCTTTCAAACAAAAAGAGATTTCCCTCAGGTCGATTTCAAGCGATCTATTATGGTAGGTAACAGCCGTTCCGATATCGAATTCGGCAACAAAGCAGGTATGTATACAGTTTTGGTCGGTGATAAATACCCTAAAAATGATAAAATATTTAAAAACATAAATGCTTATTATGAAAATCTCTCTAAGTTTGTAATATCTTTACGAAACGAGTAAAACAATAGCTATGAATATTATAAAACAACGTCTACAAGAATCTATTGATGTAAAGAAACAATTGATAGAAAATGAATCGATCCTTAAAGAGATAGAAAATGCAGCTATGCTAATCATTGATAGAATAAAAGCAGGAGGATCAGCCTATTTTGCCGGAAACGGGGGAAGTGCTGCTGATGCTCAACATCTAGCCGCCGAGCTATCAGGTAGATTTTACATTGACAGACAACCTCTTTCAGCCGACGCATTGCATTGCAACACTTCTTTTCTGACAGCTGTTGCCAATGATTATTCATACGATGTTGTATATGCTCGTTTGTTAAGTGGTATCGGACGTAGAGGCGATGTTCTTATTGGATTATCTACATCCGGAAACTCGAAAAATATAGTTAAAGCCTTCGAAAAAGCCAAACAAATGGGTATTTCCACTATTGCTTTTACTGGCGAAGGTGGTGGGCAAATGGGCAAATTAGCTGATATATGTATAAGTGTGCCTTCTAAAGACACCCCTCGCATCCAAGAATCACATATAACGATAGGCCATATTATCTGCGAAATAATCGAAAGCACATTGTTTGGAAATCCTAATAAGTAATTATGGTATATAGAAGTAAAGCTCCTTTCAGACTAGGTTTAGCTGGTGGAGGCACAGATGTTTCGCCTTACTCCGATCTCTTTGGTGGGTGCATTCTTAATGCAACTATCAGTTTATATGCGTATGCAAATATAGAGCCAAGAGAGGATAATAAAATTGTGTTTCGTATTCCACAAACAGGAGAAGAATATATATTCGATTCCGCTCTAGAATTAACTATATTAGGAGATAAAGCGGACTTGATGAAAGGGATATATAATCGCGTTGTCAAGGACTTCGTTGACGCTCCTTTATCCTTCACACTGACTTGCGCTTTAGAAGTGCCTTTTGGCTCAGGATTGGGGACTTCATCTACTCTTGCTATTGCCATATTAGGTGCTTATGCAGAATGGTTATCTTTGCCATTAGGCGAATACGATATGGCCTATTTGGCTTACCTTATAGAGCGTGTAGATTTGAAGCAAGCGGGAGGAAAACAAGATCAATATGCTGCAGCATTCGGAGGTTTCAACTTCATGGAATTTTATTCGGATGACAAGGTTATTGTCAATCCTTTAAGAATAAAGAATGAAACCATTAACGAATTGTCCAACAACCTGTTACTATACTACACCAATTCGAGCCGCAATTCGGGTGATATCATCGAAAAACAACAGAAGAACGTAACTGAGAATAAAGAAAAATCGATAGAGGCTATGCATGGTATCAAACAGCAAGCTTACGAAATAAAAGAAGCTATTCTAAAAAACAATCTCGACGAAATTGGGGATATTCTTCACCGAAGCTGGACTTTCAAAAAAGAAATGGCTGATGGCATTACAACTCCCTTATTTGAAGAATTATACGATACTGCAATAAACGCAGGTGCTTCAGGAGGCAAAATATCCGGAGCCGGTGGCGGTGGATATGTATTTTTTTACTGCCCGGGCAACACTAGATTCGAAGTAGCCAAGGCCTTAGAAAAACTGGGAGGTAAAGTACAGCCATACACTTTTACGAAAAAAGGTTTAGAGACCTGGCATACAAAATAATTCAGATGAAGATAGCTGTTCTTATACGTGTTTATGACAGAATTGAAGATCTGAAATATAATCTCCAAATCATATCCGACACATGGAAGGAAAATGAGTATTATATAATCGTTGTTAGTAATGGTAAGAACAAAGGCTATGAAATACCTTCCGAATCATTACCTCTTATAGATAAGCTCGTCATACTGGAAGAAAACGCAGGACATCGTAAAGGCAACTCTCAATTGTTAATGGAGGGCATTAAGTATATCCCCAAAGAATACGATTATACATTAATACTGGAAGCCGATACGTGGGTCTATACGGATACTATCCATACCAAATACGCCCATTTACTCTCTCAATCACAATATGCCGTTTGGGCTAGTGCCGACTGGTACGATAAGTCTTATGGGCTAGCGACAGACTTCGCCCTTATTAAATCTGATTATATAAGAAATAATCCAAAACTATTTGATTTCGAGCTATTCCCTGAATGTCATATATCTAATTTTCTGAGAGATAACAAAGGTAACTATATCTGGATTTCAGAAAATATGCCCGTACATGTACCCAGTTATATAAAATATAAATATCCCTACGTACCGAATATAAAAGAAGGACGCTTCTATGTTTTTCCTAAATCAAAAACAGCAACACATCACATTGAGTTTCTGAAAGGTGGAATGCAACAAAAGAAAGAGTACTTCAATATACTGGCCGATTGTGACTATTTCGCCGATGCTAAAGTATCGAATAAAGCATGGAAACGCTTCAAAATGAGATTCTGGATAGGGCTTACCAAGTGCTTTATCAAGAAAAGCTGGTTCAGAAAGAAAATATATATAGAAATACCCAACCAATAAAATATGTTTGTAGTAAACGGTAGATATTTAACTCAGAAAGCAACAGGGGTACATCGCTATGCCTTCGAAATATGTAATAAGCTCCACGAAATGGGTGTCGATTTTCATGTTGCTGTACCCAAAGAAATACATCCTGACTACAAATTCAGTTTTAAAACTGTGAAATGCGGTTCATTGAACACCCATCTTTGGGAACAAATATCACTGCCCCGTTATCTAAGAAGCATAGGCAGTCCTCTTTTGATAAGCTTTACAGGCTGTGGCCCATTAAACTACAACAATCAGATTATGACCATTCACGATGTATCGCACGAGCGTTATCCCGAATGGTTTTCTAAAAATTACTATCGCTTCTACCATTATATGATGCCTCGTATCGGTCGCAAAGCACATGCTGTACTTACAGTCAGTGAGTTTTCGAAAAACGAAATTGTACAAACATTAGGACTTGATCCCCAGAAAATACATGTAATACATAGCAATGTACCCTTTCATAATAAGCCATCCAAAGAGGATATATTAAATTACAAACCGGCCCCTGATAGCGAAAGATACATCCTTGCCGTTTCGTCGATGGATCCAAGAAAAAACTTTATCCGCCTTGTCAAAGCATTCAATCAGATTGAAGATAAATCGATCAAACTATATATCATAGGAATGCGCTTTAAGGCGTTCAATACACCCGATTTAGAAGAACTGGTAGGAGAAAACATCCATTTGCCCGGGTATATTGATGACGAAGCGCTTCAAACAATGTATCAAAATGCTCTTCTTTCAGTCTATCCTTCTCTATATGAAGGATTCGGATTACCTCCATTAGAATCGATGACTTTTGGCTGTCCCGCTATTAATTCAGATATACCCGCCTTGCGTGAAGTAAGTGAAGATGCCGCTTTATATGTCGACCCTTTCGATGTGAACGATATTACAAATAAAATAAACCTATTAGTTAGTGATGCGGATTTACGACAATCACTTCGAATAAAAGGATTGGAGCAAATAAAAAAATATTCGTGGAAAAAATCGGCTGAACAAGTTTACAAGTTAGCGTGTAAGTTCATGTAATTTAGTCTTGCAACTCTTATTTTTTCGGCTTATTTAAAACAAAAACAGAAAAAGCATTTTGATAAAAAGGCTTGCATTTCCCTTTGATAATCCCTTTATTTAATCTACTTTTGTAAGGTAATAGAAAAAACCGATAGCTTATGTTTATTTTCTATATCGACAACTAAAAAATTAACTATTCTAAAATAACTAAAACAAATTTAATTTATGAGTTGGTTACTTAAATCTTCTATTGGCAAGAAGCTGATAATGAGTATTTCAGGCATCGTTCTTGTCTTATTTTTGTTGTTTCACGTCTCGATGAACGTGACAGCTGTGTTTTCGGAAGATGCTTACAATGCCATTTGTGCTTTATTAGGTGCTAATTGGTATGCCGTAGCAGCAACTGCAGGTTTGGGTGCAATCGTTGCAATCCACTTTATCTACGCGATTATCTTAACGCTTCAAAACCGTAAAGCACGTGGTAACGACCGCTACGCAGTAAACTCTCGTCCTAAAAACGTAGAGTGGGCTTCTCAAAACATGCTAGCGCTGGGCATAATCGTTGTCGGGTTCATGTTACTTCACTTTAGCCAGTTCTGGTACAAAATGATGTTTGCTGAAATAATGGGACATCACGAAGTAGAACTAGGCGGAAATATGGTTTCCCCTCAAGATGGAGCTGCATTTATTAAGTACTACTTCAGTCACCTATGGGTTGTAATAGCCTATTTGGTATGGTATGTGGCACTATGGTTCCATTTGTCTCACGGATTCTGGAGCTCTGTCCAAACTATCGGATGGAATAGCAAAATTTGGATGAATCGCTGGAAAGTGATCGGACAAGTACTTGCGACTGTTATTTGTCTGGGATTTGCTTTTGTAACCATCTATTTTTACGCAAAATCACTTTGCTTATTCGCTTAAGCAGACTGTGATTATTTTTGTTAAAGATTAAAAGAAAAACAGATATGAGTACTATACTAGATCCGAAGAAAGATTCAAAAATTCCAGAAGGTCAATTGGCCGAAAAATGGACTAACTATAAAGCTCACCAAAAACTGGTGAACCCTGCCAACAAACGTCGCTTAGATGTTATTATAGTAGGAACTGGTCTTGCAGGAGCATCGGCAGCAGCATCTCTTGGAGAGATGGGCTTCAATGTATTAAACTTCTGTATCCAAGACTCACCTCGTCGTGCTCACTCTATTGCAGCACAAGGGGGGATCAATGCAGCAAAAAATTATCAAAACGATGGTGACTCTGTTTACCGTCTGTTTTACGATACAATAAAAGGTGGTGACTACCGTGCTCGTGAAGCTAACGTACATCGCCTTGCCGAAGTAGCGAACAGCATTATCGACCAATGCGTAGCTCAAGGAGTTCCTTTTGCACGCGAATACGGTGGTCTTCTAGACAACCGTTCATTTGGTGGAGCTCAGGTTTCCCGTACGTTCTATGCTAAAGGACAAACAGGACAACAATTGCTATTAGGCGCATACTCTGCCCTAAGCCGTCAGGTAAACAAAGGCACAGTAAAACTTTATACCCGTTACGAAATGGTCGATGTTGTTATGATCGACGGTCGTGCACGAGGTATACTTGCCCGCAACCTTACAACAGGTAAGATAGAGCGTTTTGCAGCTCATGCAGTAGTAATCGCTACAGGTGGATACGGAAATACATTTTTCCTTTCTACAAATGCAATGGGATCGAATGGTTCGGCATTGATACAAGCATACAAAAAAGGTGCTTACTTTGCAAACCCTTGCTTCGCTCAAATCCATCCTACTTGTATTCCTGTTCACGGAGAATTCCAATCAAAACTTACTTTGATGTCGGAATCACTTCGTAACGATGGCCGTATCTGGGTTCCCAAAAAGAAAGAAGATGCAGAAGCTATTCGCGCAGGTAAATTAAAACCAACTCAACTTAAAGAAGAAGATAGAGATTACTACTTGGAAAGACGCTATCCTGCGTTTGGTAACCTTGTACCTCGTGACGTTGCTTCACGTGCTGCTAAAGAGAGATGTGATGCCGGATTCGGTGTCGGATCGACAGGACTAGCAGTTTATCTTGATTTCTCTGCAGCAATCGAACGTTTAGGACGTGCAGCAGTAGAAGCCAGATATGGTAACCTTTTCCAAATGTATGAAAAAATTGTAGATGATAATCCATACGAAACTCCGATGATGATTTATCCTGCTATCCATTACACAATGGGTGGTATCTGGGTTGATTATGAGTTGATGACTTCTGTAAAAGGGCTATATGCTCTTGGAGAAGCTAACTTCTCTGATCATGGAGCTAACCGCCTTGGAGCATCGGCTCTTATGCAAGGTTTGGCTGACGGATATTTCGTATTGCCTTATACTATTCAAAATTATTTAGCTGATCAGATTACTGTACCTCGTTTCAGTACTGATCTTCCTGAATTCCAAGAAGCAGAAAATGCAATCAAGGAAAAAGTCGCTAAATTAATGAGCATAAAAGGAAAACGCTCAGTAGATTCTATCCACAAGCAACTTGGCCTTATCATGTGGGACAATGTTGGTATGGGACGTACAAAAGAATCTCTAGAGAAAGCTATCGTTGAACTGAAAGAAGTGAAAAAAGAATTTTGGTCTAATGTTCGCATCCCTGGTGAAGCCAGCGATTTGAATACAGAATTAGAGAAAGCGCTACGTCTTGACGACTTTATCGAAATAGGTCTGTTAATGGCTTACGACGGCTTGAACCGTAACGAGTCGTGCGGCGGACACTTCCGTGAAGAGTATCAAACACCGGAAGGTGAAGCATTGAGACAAGATGACCTGTATTCTTATGTTTCGTGCTGGAAATACACAGGCGAAGAAGCTGCTCCTGAACTTATCAAAGAGCCTCTTGATTATGAATTTGTTGTAAGACAACAACGTAACTATAAAGCGTAATTTTAGTTACGAGTTACAAGTTACGAGTTACCAATTGTGAGAGAACAATTAATAATCCGTAACTTCAAGAAAATGAAATGATGAAAACCCATAAAGACCTGATTGTTTGGCAAAAAGGAATCGAATTAGTAAAGTCGATTTATGAAATTACCGATTCTTATCCTAAATCCGAACAATTTGGTTTGGTTTCACAACTAAGAAGATGTTCTGTATCAATACCATCGAATATAGCTGAAGGATGTGGCAGAAATTCAGATAAAGAACTGATACAATTCTTATATATAGCACTAGGTTCTGCATCTGAATTAGAAACTCAAGTTATTATATCTGTAGAATTAGGTTTCTTAGAGAAAAATAAAGCAGAGTCTGTTGAAATCTTAGTGAATGAAATTATAAAAATGGTATCCTCATTAATAAAGTCTATAAAAACTCGTATAAAAGATTAATTTATTTATTAATAATAAGTTGCTGCCTTGCAGTTCTCGTAACTCGTAACCCGTAACTTGTAACTTTAAGAAACAATGGATAAAACAATAAATATAACATTAAAAGTTTGGCGTCAAAGAGGTCCTAAAGTAAAGGGAGCTTTTGAAACATATCCGCTTGATGGCATTTCTACCGAAAGCTCATTTCTTGAAATGCTCGATATATTGAATGAAGGTTTGATCAATGACGGAAAAGAACCAATTGTATTCGACCACGACTGTCGCGAAGGTATTTGCGGTATGTGTAGTCTTTACATAAATGGTCATCCTCACGGACCGGACGAAGATATCACGACTTGTCAGTTGCACATGCGTAAATTTAAAGATGGTGAAACTATTACGATTGAGCCTTGGCGTTCGGCAGGATTTCCTGTTATCCGCGACTTGATGGTTGATCGTACAGCTTTCGACCAAATTATGCAAGCAGGTGGTTACGTTAGTGTAAATACAGGTGGTATTCCTGATGCTAATGCAATTCCAATTGCGAAAGCAGATGCCGACGAAGCTATGGACTCTGCATCTTGTATCGGTTGTGGTGCATGTGTTGCTGCTTGTAAAAACGGATCGGCTATGCTATTCGTTTCTGCAAAAGTAAGCCAATTAGCATTACTTCCTCAAGGACGTGTTGAGGCTGCCCGCCGTGCGAAAGCAATGGTTGGTAAAATGGACGAACTAGGCTTTGGAAACTGTACTAACACACAGGCTTGTGAAGTAGAGTGCCCTAAGAATATTTCGATCAGCAATATCGCTCGCTTAAACCGTGAGTTCTTGAAAGCAAAATTCCAAGACTAAATAAGATAGTATTATCTTATTATATTGAAAGCGACTATCTCTATCGAGATAGTCGCTTTTACTTTTTACTTATCTTTACAATAAAAAAGCTATGTCATTAAAATATGGAGTAATAGGTTCGGGAGCAATAGGTGGATACTATGGTGGTATGCTTGCCCGATCGGGCGAAGAAGTACATTTTCTTTTCCATTCCGATTATGATTACGTAAAAAAGCATGGATTGAAAATCGATTCGGTTAATGGAAATTTTAAGCTACCATCAGTTTTAGCATACAACAAAAGCTCCGATATGCCGAAATGTGATGTAGTATTCGTTTGCCTCAAATCGACAAACAACAAGCTTTTAAAAGAACTACTACCACCACTATTACATCAAGATACCGTAGTTATATTAATACAAAATGGATTCGGCTTGGAAGCCGATTTACAGAAAGATTTTCCCAATTTAAACATCGCGGGTGGATTAGCCTTTATCTGCTCAAATAAGACTGGTGATGGACACATTACCCACCTAGACTATGGCAAGCTCAATATAGGCTCTTATTCATGCACTGACACGAATATATTGGAGAAAGTACACAGCGACTTTCGGCAGGCTGACATTGAAACGCATATCGTAGAATTGTATTCTGCACGCTGGATGAAGTTGGTTTGGAATATACCATTCAATGGAATGACTGTTGTATTGAATACCACAACCGATAAACTGATGACTAACATCAATACCGATTTACTGATTAATCAAATGATGCTGGAGGTTATTCAGGCTGCCAATCGTGCAGGCTGCTCTATATCGGAATCGTATGCAGATGAAATGATGGATATGACACGGAAAATGACACCATATTCGCCAAGTATGAAACTGGATTTTGACTCGCATCGTCAATTGGAAATAGACTACATCTATTCCCGCCCGATCGAAGAAGCAGCGAAAAATGGATATGATATGAAATATGTTTCAATGCTGGAGAAACAACTTCGATTTATTGAGGCACAGTATTTAAAATAACGTGAGGCAGAGATAAGCATCGTTTATCCTTTATAATTGATCTATCTTTAGTCCACTCTGTCATTCCGATACGCAGTGAGGAATCTGTTATTCTATAACAAGTTGCAGTCAAGATTCCTCACTGCGTATCGGAATGACAGGGTAAGTAAAAAAATTATTGCTTCTTCCCTTATTGCAAACTCACTTTAAAATAATGTGAGTTCTCTTATTATTGACAAAAAACATATACCTTTGTCGCCTATGTTTACTACAAACGATTCTATATTGGTGCTGTAAATAATGTGTAATTTCTTTACAGGTTATCCCTCCGCTTTACTCTGGAATACATCCAGAGAATAATTTCGTATATTTATTTAACTTTTTTAGATTATCAGAGACATCTACATGTCGCATAATTTGAAGATAAACAGCATCAATAATCATGAACAAAAATTATAGAATAAGACAGGAAATCACACAAAATCAATTAAAAATCGAAATCAGGGAAACCAATATAAATGATTTTGAAAGTATAATGAAAGTAGAAAGATTAGGATTTGGCTACAATAAAGAAGCAAAACTGGTCGCTGATCTATTGAGCGACGAAACAGCTGAACCCATAATTTCGCTACTTGCTTTTCATAACGGCGAAGCCATAGGACATATTTTATTTACGAAAGTAACGTTTGATAATAAAGAGAATTCACCTTTAATGCACATCTTAGCCCCATTGGCTGTTATACCAACCTATCAAAGACAAGGGATCGGAGGAATGCTAATAAAGGCGGGTATCGAAATATTACAAGAAAAAGGATCAAAATTGATTTTTGTTTTGGGACATAAAGAATATTATCCTAAATATGGTTTTACCCCTCATGCGAAAAAATTAGGATTTCCGGCTCCCTATCCTATTCCTGATGAATACGGTGAATACTGGATGGTGCAAGCGATTTCGGAAGATGGTTTAAATGTAGGTAAAGGAAAGATCAAATGTGGCAACACACTTGACAGACCGGAACACTGGAGAGACGATGAGTCTGATAAGATTTAAACGATATCTCTTATATCTGAAAGAGGCTGTCTCAAAATTTTAAATAGAACATAAATTACACTGAGATAACTATCCCTCTTAATCTCTGCAAAAAAAGAAGTAATTCTCTCATTATCCTCCCCCTTCTCAGTGAGCAGGAGGGGGCGTGGTGATTACAAATCCTTCAAATATAGGATTGAGAAAACTAAATGCTTCTAAAAAGTGTTCTTTTAAAAAGAACTATTCTATATTATTTTTAACTTATAGTAAATCAATTTATGACAAAGAAAATATTGTTCCTGCTAGTGTTTTGTATCAGTTTAGCTACTTATGCACAAAGTACATATAGCCAGACAGAAGTGGATCTGAAACTTGAACTTCAAAAAAAAGAGATGGATGAAAAGCTGACAGAGCTAAAAAACGAAAAAGATAAAGCAGATGACAAGATAATAGAACAAAATAATCGTCTTGCTGAAACACAAAGCCGTATGGCAAAAATTATAGATTTGTTTGGAATCATCATTGCGGCATTGACAATTTTGGTTACTATAGCAGGCTTTTTTATGGACAGGAATAATAAGAAGAAAAGGCAAGAGATAGAAGACGAGTTCGATAAATTAAAAGTCGAGAGTGAAAAGCAAATAGACTACATCAGACAACACGCCCAATTAGTTGCCGAAAAAGCACAGTTGATGGTAGAAAAAGCAGCACTCGAAATAGACCATATAAGAGATGAAGCTCATACTTCTTTAGCAGAAATAAATACATGGAAAAATACCAATGAAGAGCCTTGATTAGAAAATGAGAACGAAAGCTTAGAATTTGCTTCTTGGTATAGAAAAAAACGTCCTAACAAAAGGCGACTGTCTGAAATAGAGAGCCGCCTTTTGTTATTATTGATTTTATATTAAAACTATAAATAAGAAATCACTTTCGGTAGGTCAGAGAAATCGGGCATCACGTCATGCACCTTATCTTGCAATTCTTCTACCGAAAAAGATGTAGATAAACCTACAACCTTCATTCCTGCTGTTGTAGCCGCTTGTATCCCGAATAATGAATCTTCGAAGACAAGACATTCTTCGGGTAGTGATCCTAAATCTTTAGCGGCTAAAAGAAAGCACATAGGATCGGGTTTTCCTCGAGTTATGCGATTTGCCGTAACTTCCGTATCGAATACCCCGACTAGGTTTAACTTATCCAAAGCTATCTCCATTTTGAAATCGGGCGAACTGGTTACCAACCCCACTTTGTAGCCATTCTTTTTAAGATGTGCAATAAACTCAAATATTCCGGGAACCAATGGAAAATCCATTTTCAATTCGAATTCATCTGATTCTCTTACAATCTGAGCTTTCTCCTCATCAGTGAAATCAGAGAAATATTTTTCCAATACGTACGAAAAAGTGACACCTCTTGCACACGATGCAAAATCGGCTATCCCCAACTTATATTTCTCGGCTAACCAATCGGAAAAAATATCATATTGAGGTTCTGTATCAGCAATAACCCCGTCAAAATCGAAAAGAACTGTTGTAATTCGTGCCATAGTATTTTTGTTTTAAAATATAAAGATAGCCCTTTTTCTGTACCTTTGCAATACACTTTTTATTAGGTACGAAATCAAGAGATAGCATATTTTCAAGTTTATCTATATATAAAATAAATCGCTGAAAGTAACAGAAAAGGTTACATTCAATAACAGGGTGAAAGTGTTACTTTTGTTACTTTTTTGAAACAAACCTATAAGCAAAAAACTATAATATAAGATGGAGCAAAAAACAATTATTGAGATAGCGAGCGCAGTTCCCCGATTCGAACAACTGCGATTCGACAAACCAATAGACTGGAAAATAGAAGACGGACAACATTGGGCAATTATAGGGCCAAACGGAGGTGGCAAGACACTGTTGACAGATATTCTACTCAGCAAATATGCTTTAAAAAGTGGTGAAATTATCTGTAAAGATGAGAAAGGTAACAATCTTCCTGTTTCTTCTGTCGTTAAAAGTGTGGCTTTCCGGGACATATATAGTATAGTTGATACACAAAACAGTTACTACCAGCAACGTTGGAATAAAGGCGACGAACAGGTAGTTCCTGTTGTAAAAGAGCTTGTGAAAAATGCAGATCAGACATGGCTTGACACCTTGATAGGATGGTTCGAAATATCCGAACTGATGGAAAAGGAAGTAAATATGTTGTCGAGCGGAGAATTACGCAAATTCCTTATTGTACGCTCCCTCCTATCCCGACCTCGAATAATGATACTGGACAATCCTTTTATAGGCTTAGACGCAGCTTCGCGTGTTGTTTTGAACGATTTGCTAACACGTCTATCCAACTTAGAACATTTGCAAATTGTACTGGTTCTTTCTAATCCGGCAGATATTCCCGATATGATAACGAATATCTTACCAATCGGCGACAAGCATATATATCCTGCAACAAGCAAAAATGAATTCTGTAACAACAAAGAATTTATTGAAAACCTGTTTAAAACAACTAAGACAGGCGATATAGAAAAACTAAAAGACAATTATAAAAACGATTGGCTAGCTTTCGAAAATGCTGCAACACTAAAAAACATACAAATAAGATATGGCGCACGTACCATACTTAAAGATTTAGACTGGCAAGTGAAACGAGGTGAGAAATGGGCTCTGCTCGGTGTCAATGGTTCAGGAAAATCAACATTACTAAGTCTTATCTGTGGCGACAATCCACAAGCATATGCAAACGACATTACACTTTTCGACCGCAAACGTGGAACGGGAGAAAGCATCTGGGATATAAAAAAACGTATTGGTTATGTCTCACCCGAAATGCATCTCTACTACCTCAAAAATGTGAGATGTCTGGATGTAGTCAGTTCCGGTTTTTTCGATACTATCGGGTTGTACAGAAAGTGCAATGAAGAACAAGAGAAAGTTGCTTTGGAATGGATGAAGATATTCAATATCGAGCACATCAAAGATGTCTCTTTCCTTAATATATCGTCGGGCGAACAACGTCTGATACTATTAGCGCGTGTGTTTGTCAAAAATCCGGATCTGCTTATTCTGGATGAGCCCCTACATGGGTTAGATATAGTAAATAAACAACGAGTAAAAAAGATAATAGAGGATTTCTGCGATGCAGATAAATCTCTTATCTATGTAACACATTACGAAGATGAAATTCCAAATACAGTTAGTGACCGTTTAGTGCTGGAAAAAAGGCAATAAATACGCTCAATTAAATGATTGAAAAAACTATATTTATTATTCAGTTGTTAACTTCTAATAGTTACAAAAACAATAGATTAATTATGAATAAAATTCTATTCTTAGCAGTTATCTCAGCATTTATATTAAGTAGTTGTTCGTCAAAAACACCTCAACCGATAGACCAAGGAGAAAAGGCTTCTGCTGAAAATACAATAGAAACAGAACCATCGATTCAACTATATCCGGTCGACGGTTATTTCTCAACGGTGAAGCTAACTGAACCGAAAGTATATGTTTTAGATCAGGCAACATTTGAAAAGAATTTCCAACCGGCAAAAACAATGGAAAATTCTCCGACCGAAATCAATTTCGACATGGAAAAGGTTGGCGCTATTGTTCTACCGGAAACTCCATTTGAAACAACAATAACACTAGATAGTACAAGTCTATATAACAAGACATTGCATATCTACTATTCAATCACTAAAGGACAAGAAAAGAGAACTTTCACAATAATACCAACAGAGATATTCACATTCGATGCCGAAGTCGATGCAGCATCTGTATCGTTCGACAACGAAGGGAGATCCATTAAGATCGACCTATAATCTTCTGTTAGACATAGATAAAAAGAAAGCCGATTAGAAATCTAACCGGCTCTTTTTATTCCATCACTTTACGATACAAAGCATCGAATTTTTTCCTGTCGAATTTTTCATATTTAGGTTTAGTCGGTAGGTAATCCGAATCATCCCATAAAGTGCTTGTAATCATCAGATCCGCGCTATATCGATTACATGCGATAGGCACATTATGAACACGACACTGACGAAGTAGCATCATAATATCGGCTTCATGAGGTTGCGGATTCAAGTCGTCGATCAAGAAGATAGCTAAATCTACTTCGTGACGTACTACCATAGCAGCAATCTCGGCATCTCCTCCCAAAGGCCCCGAATTCATGCGAGTTATATCAGCTACAATACCTTTTTCCTTGAATGATTGAGCAACAAGACTACCTGTTGTCCCCGTACAAACAAGGTGATGTTTAGACAAGAACTCTGAGTTATAATAACACCATTCTACCATATCGGCTTTACGATGATCGTGTGCAACAAGTGCAATTGTAAGTTTTTTCTTCATATCTTTTATTCTAAGGTCTAAGACCTGTTAATATTTTCTGTAACAACTATGCGATATAGCTACAAATAAGAACTATACCTACTCAAAGATAAAACATTTTCATCTCAAATATGTTTCGTTTCGGTTAATAGTTTTACTCTTGCTATAAAAAGAAAAAGGAGATACACATATGCATCTCCTCTCTTATATTGTTTTGCGGATCTAACTCAATCCAAGCGGCCACCTTTACGCCAAGTCTTACTGTAATATCCTTCAATTAAAGAACTTACAATAACACCTTTTTTGATAGACGCATGAGCAAACAGCCCATCGCCAAGATACACACCTACGTGGTTAATATATTTTTTACCGAAAGTAGAGAAGAATACTAAATCTCCCGGCTCTAATTCATCTTTAGGAAGGGACTCTTTCACGTCTTTTGCTATTTGAGTACTTACACGCGAAATTTTCTTGTCAAAAACTGTATTGTAAATAATATTCGTAAAGCCTGAACAGTCTACACCTTTACGGCTCATACTGCCTCTGCGATAACGTGTACCTAACCAATCTGCTACCTCACGATATAAATCCAGATTCTTAGCATCTTTTATGCGTACACCCAATACTTCGGATAATTCCTTTATTTCTTGTTGTTCGATAAGTTTTGCCTGAAGAGCTACAGTACCAACAGACATTTCTTCATGAAAAGCGAGATTAGTTGGTGAAAGAGCTGAATTGGGTTGATCTACGAGAACTTTATCTATGCGGGGAAGGTATATTGAATTACCGTTTTGGGTAGTTAATTCTATATTTTGTGAGGATTGTATTAGTTCAAGGGATTTAGCTGTTAATGTTGTTGCGTCTGAAGTTGTCTTTTTCTTTTCTTTTGGTGCTTTCATAGTCTCATCTACTGCTGCGAATGATGATGCTGAACCTATGAGTAAGGCCAAAAGTAAGGAGAAGAATTTAGACGTATTGTTTGATAAGGACATGCGTAATATTTTTTTTGAATTCGTGAATATACACATTATGACCAATAAATGAAAATCTGAGTTATAATAATGTTATTTTTTTAGATAATTTAAGTTCTATAAGAATTACCTAACACGTCCGCCTTTTTTCCATGTTCGCTTATAATAATCTTCCTTAAGGCTACTCACAATCACACCGTTAGATGTAGATGCGTGAATAAAACAGTCATCTTTAAGATAAATACCAACATGACTTATTTTCTTCTTGTTTCCCGTTGTAGCAAAGAAAACCAGATCACCTGTCCGCAAGCTCCCCTTCGAAACGTGGTGCATTTTCATATCCGCGAGATCATTTGTAGAACGAGGCAGTTTTTTACCATATACTTTTTGAAAGATGATAGATGCAAAACCCGAACAATCTAACCCCTTGCGTGTTTGCCCACCATAGCGATAAGGAACACCTAGCCAAAGAGAAGATTCTGCATATAAACCCATATTTTTATCATCATCCTTATTGATGTTGCTAAGTTCAATTCCTAATTTTCTGGATAAGTCCGCCACTTCTTTAGGGTCATACAAAGCACCCGGTTGCGAAGTTCTTTGTACCCCACAAGAGCTCATCAGAATGACAAACAGAATGAGAACCGAGCAATTCGTTATTAGATATTTCGACATAGATAAAGTATTGTTTGACTGTAAAGATAGTCATTATAAGAAAAAAGACGAACCCTGATAACAAGATTCGTCTTTCAAATATACGATATGTAATGATTATCCTTTCAGGTAATCATTGATATGTTGTGCTGTTTTACGCCCCGAAGCTATACTTGTAACAACAAGCGATTGTCCGCTGACACAGTCGCCCGTAGCAAATACTTTGGCTACACTAGTAGCACGGTTAGCATCCGTTACCACATTATGGCGGATATCATCGGTTTTCAATTTCATTTCGGCCAAGAGACCTTCCTGTATAGGGTGAACAAAGCCAAGAGCAAGAAACACGAGATCTACTTTATGAATCTCGGGAATGCCAACTTCTTTCATAACGTGTTTACCTTGCTCATCTTTCTCCCATGCAACCTCAACTAATTCAACTCCGGTTAAAACACCGTTCTCGCCGATGAATCGCTTTGTATTGAGCGACCAGCGACGATCACAACCTTCGAGATGAGATGAAGATGTTTTCAACACAGCAGGAAATGGCACAGGCCAAGGGTTTTCTATATCCTCCAATTTAGCAGGCTTAGGCATAATTTCTATTTGAAGAACATTAGCCGCTCCTTGTCGATTAGCTGTACCGATACAGTCTGAACCGGTATCTCCACCACCGATAACGAGTACATTCTTACCTTTGGCATCAATTATCTGAGCAGATGGAATCTCGTCTTTAGCCACTAACTTATTTTGCACGGTAAGATATTCCATTGCATAATAGACTCCTTTTAGTTCTCGCCCTTCGACAGGAAGATTACGTGGTACTTGCGAGCCGATAGCAACACAAACAACATCATTATCCTTTAACAGGTTCTTTCCCTTAATGTCTTTGCCAACCTCAACGTTAGTAACAAATTTCACGCCTTCGGCTTCCATCAGTTTTATACGCCTATCTATAACGTTCTTATTTAATTTAAAGTCAGGTATACCAAAACGAAGTAAGCCACCAACACGAGCACTCTTTTCATATACTGTCACTTCATGACCTTTACGGTTCAATTGATTGGCAACAGCCAAGCCCGATGGCCCTGAACCGATTATCGCTACTTTCTTTCCCGTACGATGAGTAGGTATTTGCGGCTGTATAAATCCATCATTAAAGGCATGTTCTAATGCAGCAGCCTCATTCTCACGGATTGTTACAGGAGCACGATGAATCGATAGCACACACGACCTCTCACATGGCGCAGGACAAATACGTCCTGTAAATTCGGGGAAATCGTTCGTCTGCATCAACACCTCTGCTGCCAACTTCCAATTTCCTTTATAAATATAATCCTGCCATTCGGGCATTTTATTACCCAATGGGCAGCCCCAATGACAAAACGGTATACCGCAGTCCATACAACGGGATGCTTGCTCGCGTCTGTCTTCCGTATTTAGAGTTTGTTCAACTTCACTAAAATCAAGGACACGATCTTGTACCGGACGGTATCCTGCGTCTTTTCTCTTTACTGTTAAAAATGCTTTTGGATTTCCCATAATTATCGTCCTCCTCTTAATAGTCAAATTCTACCTGAGCTATTTTCTTTTTGATAGCTTCTAATTTTTCGTCTTGTAACACTTTCTTATATTCTATCGGAGTTACCTTCATAAATTTCTCTACTTCGGTATTCCAATTGTCAAGAATATATTTTGCCCGAGGACTGTTTGTATAGTGATAATGATTGTTTATCAACTGACGAAGTTCTTTACTGTCGTAGTTATCTTCGATCAATGTCAATTCCACCATTTGCATATTACAATAATAATCGAAGTCGCCATCTATGTTATAGACATAGGCAACACCTCCACTCATTCCGGCGGCGAAGTTGCGTCCTGTTTTACCAAGGACAACCGTACGACCACCTGTCATATATTCACAGCAGTGATCTCCTGCTCCTTCTACTACGGCTATCGCTCCACTATTGCGAACACAGAAGCGCTCACCTACTCGTCCGTTGATATAAATTTCGCCCGACGTAGCACCATACAATAATGTATTACCTGCGATGATATTATCTTCAGGTTTGAAGGTAGACACAGCAGGCGGAACAATAATAATTTTACCACCCGATAAACCTTTACCTACATAGTCATTCGCATCACCTTCCAACCTGAATGTTACTCCATGAGCAAGGAACGCTCCAAAACTCTGACCGGCTGCTCCTTTGAACGAACATTGGATTGTATCGACAGGAAGACCGGCATTTCCATACTTCTTAGCTATTTCGCCCGAAAGCATTGCTCCAACTGTACGGTCTGTATTTCTGATTACCTTAGTCATCTGAACAGGCATCTTTTTATCGACAGCTATACGGGAAGTCGTTATTAAACTTCTGTCAAGCACATCGTCCAGTTTATGCTCCTGATCTTTTATATGATGTATAGCGTTTTCTTTAGCTTCAACAGGAAAATACATCAGACGTGAAAAATCAAGTTTCTTCACTTTCTCATTAGCATCGCTCTTCATATATTTCAATAAATCGGCTCTGCCGACTACCTCATCTAATGATTTGAATCCTAATCGAGCCAAGTGCTCACGCACTTCTTCCGCCAAAAAGTTAAAATAGCTGATCAAGTATTCGCTTTTTCCGATAAATTTATCTCTCAATTCTTTATTTTGAGTAGCCACTCCTACGGGGCAAGTATTCAAGTGACACTTACGCATCATGATACATCCTAACACGATAAGAGCGCTCGTAGCAAAACCAAATTCTTCAGCTCCGAGCATCGCAGCAACAATTATGTCGTGTCCTGTTTTTAACTGACCATCCGTTTGCAAACGAATCTGTCCACGAAGATTATTTAAAACAAGCGTTTGTTGAACCTCAGCCAATCCTATTTCGAGAGGAAGACCTGCATGCTTAATGGAACTTGCGGGACTAGCACCTGTACCGCCTTCGCATCCGCTGATAACAATACGATCGGCTTTTGCTTTTGCTACACCGGCAGCAATAGTACCTACTCCACTTTCAGAAACAAGTTTCACACTTATCTGCGCTTTTGGATTAACACTTTTAAGATCGAATATCAATTGAGCCAAATCTTCGATAGAATAAATATCGTGATGTGGCGGTGGTGATATCAATGATATGCCGGGAATAGAATGACGTGTTTTTGCAATCACATCATCTACTTTAAATCCGGGTAATTGTCCACCCTCTCCGGGTTTTGCGCCCTGAGCTATCTTAATCTGAATTTCATCTGCATTTACTAAATATTCAGTAGTAACCCCAAAACGACCAGAAGCTACTTGCTTGATAGACGAACGTGCACTGGTTGCAAAGCGTTCAGGTAACTCTCCCCCCTCGCCCGTATTGCTTTTCCCGCCGATTGCATTCATGGCAATAGCCATTGCCTCATGTGCCTCACGACTAATAGAGCCAAAAGACATAGCACCTGTTACAAATCGTTTTGTAATGGCTGATATAGGTTCTACTGATTTTATATCTAATGGCTTCTTACTTGGTTCGAAATCTAAGAAGTCACGTAAGAATATCTTTTCCGATTTAGTATCGATAGAATGTGTATATTCTTTAAACATCTTATAACTACCCAAGCGAGTGGCCAATTGCAGTTTAGAAATTGTTTCAGGATTCCAAGCGTGTTTTTCTCCGTCACGACGCCAAGCATATATTCCCTGATTAATTAACGAAGGATCTTCAAAATCTTCTTCAAATGCTTCGAAGAAAGGATTGATAGCTTCGCGTGCAATATCTTCTAAGTCTATACCTCCAATCTTGGAGGTTGTACCTACGAAATATTTATCAATAACCTCTGTACTAATGCCTATTGCCTCAAACAACTGAGCACCTAAATAACTTTTCAGCGTAGAGATACCCATTTTAGACATTGTCTTGAGTAAGCCTTTATTGATAGACTTCACATAATTCTTCATTGCAGTATAGAAATCAAGATGAATATCACCTTTCTTTACTACATCTTCTATCACAGCTAATGCTAAGTATGGATTCACCGCATTGGCACCATAACCAAACAATAATGCAAAATGCATTACTTCGCGAGGTTCTGCCGATTCTACAACTATATCTATCTGCATACGCTTACGGCATGCTACCAAATAATGATGAACTGCCGATACTGCAAGCAATGACGGTATCGCGATATGATCTTTATCTACACCTCTATCGCTAATAACAATATAATTGCTACCGCTATCTACGGCCTCTTCTGCTTTCTTACAAAGCTCGTCGATCGCTTGTTCTAAACCTTTAGCTCCTGCTTTAGGATCGAATAACATCGGGATAACTTCGGCTTTAAATCCTTTATATCCCAGATGAACCAACAAATCCAATTCTCTATTAGATAGAAATGGATTGGATAACCCCACCATTTTTGTATGTTCGGGGATAGGATCGAGCACATTTTTATGCAGTGAACCGATATAGCCTTCTAACGACATCACCAACTCTTCACGAATAGGATCGATAGGCGGATTGGTTACCTGCGCAAACTGCTGACGGAAGTAGTTAAACAATCGCTGCGGCTTCTCCGACAACACGGCTACCGGAGTATCATTACCCATCGATGCAGTAGGTTCTTTGCCATCGTTAGCCATCGGAATAAGTATATTCTCAATATCCTCTCTATAATATCCGAATGCTTTTAGCAGTTTGGTATAATTATCTACACTGTATTTTATAGTACGTCCCGAAGATATATCATCGAGCGATATTCTGTTTTTATTCAGCCACTCACGGTATGGATATGCTTTTGCTAAGTTTTCTTTCAACTCTGCATCGTATTGGATAGCACCTGTTTCGGTATCTACCATTAGCATCTTACCGGGTTTCAAGCGCCCTTTTTCTTTTATTTCAGATGGTTCGAACGGTAACACTCCCATTTCGGAAGCAACCACCATTATATCGTTATGCGTCATCAGATAACGAGCAGGACGAAGTCCGTTTCGATCCAACAAACCTCCTGCATAACGACCATCGGTAAACAAGATTGTAGCTGGTCCGTCCCAAGGTTCCATAAACATACTATGATATTCATAAAACGCTTTTAGGTCACTTGATATCGGATTCTTATCGTTCCACGATTCAGGTATCATCATCGCCATAGCATGTGGCAATGACTTACCAGACATAACCAAGAATTCAAGCACATTATCGAAAGATGCACTATCACTCATATAGGGTTGAACAATAGGCCAAAGTTCGTTTATATTACCTAATTGTTCTGATTTAAGAACACTTTCGCGAGCTTCCATCCACAGGCGGTTACCTTTTATGGTATTAATCTCACCATTGTGAGCCACCATACGGAACGGATGAGCCAAATCCCAAGTAGGGAATGTATTGGTACTAAAACGTGAATGCACCAAAGCTATCGCACTGGTCAGATACGGATTCAAAAGATCAGGGAAATAGTGTCGCAATTGTTCTGACGACAACATCCCTTTATATATTATACGTTTAGTTGACAGACTAACAATATAAAATGCTCTTTTAGTTTCGTTCGAGAAGATTGTCGAATTAACTATCTCTCGCTCTATTTTTTTACGTAAAAGATAAAGTTTATGTTCCAGTTCATCCGGAGACATCCCTTCATCGCCAACGACAAATATCTGTTTAATCATCGGCTCATTCTCCAATGCCATCTCTCCCAGAATATCACTATTCACAGGCACGTCACGCACTGCCGAAAGTATCAGTTTTTCTTTATCGATATATTGTTTGAGTGTAATCATACATGCCTCAGCTTCTTTTTCACCTTTAGGCAAGAAGACGAGACCTGTACCATAATGACCCTTCTCTGGGACAGCTATCCCTTGAAGTAATATAAACTCGTGCGGTATCTGCAACATAATACCTGCACCATCTCCAGTTTTATTATCGGCATTCTCAGCTCCACGATGGGTCATGTTCTCCAATACACGAAGTCCATTCTCAACTATAGTGTGAGACTTAGCCCCCTTCAGATGAAGCACCATTCCTACCCCGCAAGCGTCATGCTCATAAGCAGGGTCGTATAAACCGTACTGCGCTGCTGATCTTAAATTTTGCATATTTTTAGTTGATATAAAGGATGAAAGAGAAATAGACACTCTCCTAAACTAATTCTATTGACAAATATACTGTTTTTGAACATAAAAATATGACTTTTGCTTTAAAAAGTTTATTATTTTTACCAAAATACACTTTTAACCACATTTATATAACAAAAGAACAAACAACAATGTTGCAAAATAAATCATTATATGCCCAATATAAAACAAATACTCCCGACTTCTGTTTGAAACCGGGAGTATTTTATCTTATCATAAACTGATTATCGATCATTATCTGATAAACAGCAGTTCTCTGTATTTAGCCAAAGGCCACATTTCGTTATCTACAATTAATTCCAGTTTATCTACATGATAACGGATTTCATCTAAATAAGGAGCCACATTATCGTGGTATGCAATTGCTTTTTCACGTTCGCTCTCTATGTTGTTTGCAGCTTTACGGGCATCAACCATTTCATGAACCTTTGCATTGATAGAATTCACATGTGTAGAAATCTTTTCGATCAAACGCATTTGCTCTGCTCCCAATTGTTTGTAATCCAACGATACTTCTTTCAATTTAGCAACATTTGTCAACAATATCGATTGGTAGCTGATTGCAACCGGAATAATATGATTTAAAGCAAGATCACCTAGTACACGAGACTCTATCTGTATCTTTTTCACATAAGTTTCCCATTTCACCTCGTTACGAGCATGAAGTTCAACCTCTGAAAGGATACCGTGGAATGTCTTCACGCTTTGCTTAGATGTGTAGCTATCGTAAATAACAGGAACACTTGTTTCGCAATCAAGTTTACGTTTATTAGCTTCTGCTTTCCACTCATCGCTATATCCGTTACCATTAAAACGAATTGGACGAGACTCTTTAATATATTTCTTCAACACTTCATAAAGTGCTTCTTCTTTCGATTTTCCGCCTTTGATCAAAGCATCCACTTCTGATTTGAAAACAACTAATTGCTCTGCCACAGATGCATTAAGAGCAGTCATACCGGATGCACAGTTAGCCGATGATCCAACAGCACGGAACTCGAAACGATTTCCTGTAAATGCAAATGGAGATGTACGGTTACGGTCGGTATTATCCAGCAATATCTCAGGTATTTGCCCAACACCCAGACTGATTTGCTTTTTGTTATCTACAACAATCGCATCTTTTACCGAGCTTTTCTCAAATTTATCAAGAATATCACTCACTTGTGTACCTAAGAATACAGAAATAATAGCCGGAGGTGCTTCGTTAGCACCAAGGCGATGCGCATTCGTTGCCGAAGATATTGAAGCTTTCAACAAACCGTTATTTTTATGCACGGCTGCAAGTATGTTAACAACGAAAGTAATAAAGCGAAGATTTTCCACCTTATCTTTTCCCGGTGATAACAAATTGATACCGGTATCTGTACATATCGACCAGTTGTTATGTTTTCCCGAACCATTGATTCCTCTGAATGGTTTTTCGTGGAATAATACGCGGAACGAATGTTTACGCGCTACCTGATCCATAATAGACATCAGTAATAAGTTGTGATCTACAGCCAGATTACATTCTTCGTAAATAGGAGCTAATTCGAACTGGTTAGGAGCAACCTCGTTGTGACGGGTTTTCACAGGGATACCCAATGCATACGATTCATACTCCAGTTCTTCCATAAATTTAAGAACGCGCAATGGAATAGATCCGAAATAATGATCTTCCAATTGTTGATTTTTCGCACTTTCGTGACTCATCAATGTTCTGCCTGTCAAAGCTAAATCGGGACGAGCCGAATAAAGATCTTGGTCTACCAAGAAATATTCTTGTTCCCAACCTAAATTAATAATCGCAGATTTAACATCTTTATTAAAGTAATGACACACATCGGCAGTTGCCTTACCTATTGCAGCCAAAGATTTCAATAATGGTGTCTTATAGTCGAGTGCCTCACCCATATAAGATATAAAGATGGTAGGAATACAAAGTGTATCACCCATAATAAACGCAGGAGACGATGGATCCCATGCCGAATATCCACGTGCTTCGAATGTATTACGAAGCCCTCCCGATGGGAAACTCGATGCATCGGGCTCTTGTTGAGCCAATAATTTCCCACTAAATTCTTCGATCATACCACCTTGCCCATCGTGCTCAACGAAAGCATCATGCTTTTCAGCTGTACCGTCGGTTAAGGGATGAAACCAGTGTGTATAATGCGTTACTCCGTTTTCTAAAGCCCACATGCGCATACCTGCTGCCACGTGCTCAGCAAGACCACGATCTACTGTCGATCCTTTATCAATAGCATCAAAAAGAGCTTTGAATGTTGCTTTGGACAGATATTTAGCCATCGCATTACGATTAAATACCTTTTCTCCGTAATACTCCGATGTTTTACGAGTAGGAGCAACCACGTCGAGTGGTTTCCTATTTGAGGCTGCCGCTACTGCTTTGAAACGTAACTTTGACATAAAATTTATTATTTATTGGGTTATATATTTTTTAGATAGAAATATTTTTTAGTCTACTCACGGCTTCTTTTGTATTTTCTAATGAGCCGAAAGCTGTCAATCGCAAGTACCCTTCGCCACTAGGGCCAAAACCGACACCGGGAGTACCGACCACATTCAAATCGTGCAGCAGATAATCGAAGAATTGCCATGAAGTCATATCATTCGGTGTTTTCACCCAAATATACGGAGAATTTATACCACCGTAAACTTTTAAGCCCTGAGCAGAAAGACCTTCTCTTATAATTTTCGCATTATTCAGATAATAATCGATAGTCGCCTTAACTTCCTTCTTACCTTCTAATGAATAACAAGCTTCTGCCGCGCGCTGTATAATATAAGGTACGCCATTGAACTTGGTAGTATGGCGTCTGTTCCATAATTTGTTGAACGAAACCTTTTCGCCCGATTGCGTATATCCCATTACAGTTTTAGGAATCACAGTATAGGCACAACGTGTACCTGTAAATCCTGCCGTTTTAGAGAAACTACGAAATTCAATAGCAACTTCTTTGGCTCCTTCTATTTCGTATATACTATGTGGAACATCACTTTCTGTAATATATGCTTCATAAGCACTATCGAAAAGGATAAGCACTTTATTTTGAATTGCGTAATCGACCCAAACTTTCAACTGATCTCTGGTAAGAGTAGTTCCCGTCGGATTATTAGGATAGCATAGATATACAATATCAACTTTTTCGGTTGGTAATGATGGCACAAAATCATTTTCGGCTGTACATGGTAAATAAACAATCTTACTCCACTTACCATTAGCCTGCAAATCGCCTGCTCTACCAGCCATAACGTTTGTATCAACATACACCGGATAAACAGGATCAGTTATAGCTACGATATTATCCAATCCTAATATATCACCTATATTGCCGGTATCGCTTTTAGAACCATCGCTTACAAATATCTCATCTGTAGCAATATCTAATCCGTAAGCTTTATAATCGTTTTGGAGAATAGTGTTAACCAAAAAATCATATCCTTGCTCCGGACCATATCCTCTGAATGTCGAAGCATCAGCCATTTCGTCAACTGCCTTATGCATTGCTTGTATAACAGATGGGGGAAGAGGCTTAGTTACGTCACCGATGCCCAAACGAATAATATTTGCTTGTGGATTTGCTGTTTTAAATTCATTTACCTTACGAGCTATATCCGAAAAAAGATAGCTTCCGGGTAGTTTGGTGAAATTATCGTTTATTAATGCCATAAATTTATTATAAATACTTTTTTCCTTCTATCGTTTTAGTCTCCTATTCACTTATAGTATTACACCCTCGAATACAGTGACAGCCTCACCGGTCATATAAACATGGTTATTTACCACATCCCATTCTATTTGAAGATCTCCACCTATTAAATGAATCGTAATGTTACGATCGCATAGACCATTAAGAACTGCGGCAACTCCTGCGGCACACGCACCTGTTCCACAAGCCAATGTTTCGCCTGCACCACGTTCCCATACACGCATATTCAGTGTATTTCGATCTACAACTTCTATAAATTCTGTATTTGTTTTTCGTGGGAAGACAGGATGTTTTTCAAACTTGGGTCCGATAAGAGGCAAATCTAGCTTATCGATTCCTGTTGTAAAAACTGCTGCATGGGGATTACCCATCGACACACATGTTATTTTCCAAGTTTTGCCATCTATATTTAACGGATAGCTAATTACAGGTTCTTCTGCAATGCTTACGGGGATCAATGTAGGTTCGAGAATTGGTTCGCCCATATCAACTCTCACCTTACGTGTTTTCTCGTCACCTTCGAGGAGGGACAGATACTTTACACCTGCCTTGGTTTCGAGAGTTATCTCTGTTTTAGTAGTAAGACCATTATCGAATACATATTTACCAACACATCGGGATGCATTTCCGCACATTTCCGCTTCTGAGCCGTCAGAGTTGAACATTTGCATTCTGAAATCGCAAGTTTCGGAAGGAAGTATAAAGACCAGACCGTCCGATCCTATTCCAAAATTACGATTACTTAATTTGATTGCCGCTTCAGATGGATTTTCTATGGATTGAGTAAAGCCATTAATATATATGTAATCGTTACCCGCACCCTGCATTTTGGTAAATTTCAATCCTTTCATCTTACTCTTTTCTTTATTTCTTTTAAAGCTGACACAAATTTCATACAAATTATTCTATTTCACAAGAAAAAACTATACATTTTTTCTATATTAACAAATTAAATATACTTTTTGTTTTTAGTTCAAAGAAAAACATATCATAAAGTCAAAGCAACAAACAATTTAAATATCTAAAAGAAAGCATTATCAATCATATGCTATCCCTTTAATTAGTTTAAGGTTTTTTTGACAGCAATATATCTCTTACACCCTTTCTGTTATTTCAATTTTCTAAAAACACATTACATCTGATAACAGACAAAAAAATAAGGAAGCCTGGGCTTCCTTATTTTTCTATTTATTTTTCATACGCTTCCGTATGCACCGACTTAACGGCTCGACCGGATGGGTCTATTCTGTTTTTGAATGAGGCATCCCACTCCAATGCTACAGCTGTACTACAAGCTACCGACGGTACCGATGGCACACATTGGGCTGCAGAAGCTGAAGGAAAATGCTCTTCAAACATGGTACGATACCAATATTCTTCTTTCGACATAGGCGGATTGATAGGAAAACGCTCTGATGCATGTTCCATTTGCCTGTCGGTAATTTTCTTTTCAGCAACTTCACGAAGTGTATCGATCCAATTGTAACCAACACCATCAGAGAATTGCTCTTTCTGACGCCACACTACGCTTTCAGGTAGATAACTCTCGAATGCTTTACGAAGAATATGTTTCTCCATTTTACCGTTTCCACACATTTTATCTTGTGGATTAAGACGCATTGCAACGTCCATAAATTCTTTATCCAAGAATGGAACACGGCCTTCAACACCCCATGCTGCCAACGATTTATTAGCACGCAAGCAGTCATATAGATGAAGATTATCTAATTTACGAACATTCTCTTCGTGAAAAGCTTTCGCATTTGGCGCTTTGTGGAAATAAAGATAACCACCGAACAATTCGTCAGCACCTTCGCCCGAAAGCACCATCTTCACACCCATAGACTTAATAAAACGAGCCAAAAGATACATAGGTGTAGAAGCACGAACTGTAGTTACATCGTAAGTTTCGATATGATAAATCACATCACTCAACGCATCCAAAGCCTCCTCGACTGTGAAATGAATTTCATGATGAACTGTTCCAATATATTCTGCTACCTTTTTGGCAGCCTCTAAATCCGGCGCACCTTTCAGTCCCACTGCAAACGAGTGAAGCTGTGGCCACCAAGCCTCTGTTTCATTATTGTCTTCCACTCGGCGAGCAGCATATCGCTTTGCAACCGCAGAAATAATAGAAGAATCTAATCCGCCTGACAATAATACGCCATAAGGCACATCAGACATCAATTGACGATGCACTGAGTTCTCAAGAGCCTCGCGAAGTTCATCTATATCCGATTTATTATCTTTTACGCCATCATACTCCATCCACTCACGTTTATACCATTGCTTCGGATTATTCCCATCCTTACTGTATAAACTATGACCCGGCAAGAACTCCTTAATATTAGGACACACACCTTCTAGCGCTTTCAACTCGCTAGCTACATAGAACTGACCGAAATCGTCATATCCCATATATAATGGTATGATCCCCATATGATCGCGACCTATCAGATAAACATCTTTTTCGCTATCATACAAAGCAAATGCATAGATACCATTCAAGTCTTCAAACAGGTCTGCACCTTTATCTTCATATAAAGCTAAGATTACTTCACAATCCGAATGTGTTTGAAAATCATATTCAGGGTACCTGCTTCGAATTTCTTTATGATTATATATTTCGCCATTAACGGCCAATACAAGTTTTTTATCTTTACTATACAACGGTTGATTTCCCGAATCGATACCTACAATAGACAGGCGTTCGTGGGCAAGAATAGTCTTATCACCACAGTATATACCCGACCAATCGGGACCACGGTGACGAACTTTCTTCGCCATTCTCAAGACTTGAGAACGTAATGTATCAATATCTTGTGTTAATTCAAATGCACCAACAAATCCACACATATTCTAATTTTATTTCGTTATATTTTCTATGTCAATTTTTATGCTAAAGTCTGGCAAATGTATATCATTTTATCTTTGAAACAAAACTAAAATAGAAAATAAACACAGTATTAACAGATATAACTTCAAATAGACAAAATAAAACCAATTAATCATAAAATTTGTTTCAATATTTACAATATATTTACGTTATGTGTTATATTTATATTGAGTTATACTTATTAATTTATAATTATCTTTGCAAAACAAATTAATTGAATACGACAGCCTTATGAAAAAGAATATATTATCATTTGCAATACTTGCAGTAATTTGCATTGTCGCCTCATCATGCAGTAGCGATAATAGTGAACCTATATCCATAGAAGGTACATGGTCTACTTTAGAGAGAACATTAGATACAAACTATCCCGAACTAGACAAAGAAATAAATCGAGATTTCAAAGAAGATAGTAAAATATACAATATAGAAAGAACCTTCAAAGATGGTAAAGCAACTACTATAGCCAAAAGAATAGAAGATGGATATGAAGTAAGAAGGAAAACGGAATCTTTCACCATAGCCGGCGACACATTAATCATCGACTTAACAACAAAAGCCGCATTCATGTTGAGCAGAACAAGACTTACAACAACCCGTAAGATTACAAGAGCAGACCTAATCCCCATATTATCTGAGATTGGAATATACGACCCCAATCTTCTACCAAGTGATATAGAAGGTGAATTGAGAATGATGGAAGTCCGATGATTTTTTGAAGAAAAAGCTTTCAAAAAATCAAACTATTTTATTATCTTTGCAACCCGATTGTCAATAGGCCAATAAGAAACAACTATAAAAAGTGTTCGCCTCAGACATATAACCTGTAAAATTAAAAGCAGATGTACGTAATCGTAGACATTCAAGGACAACAAATGAAGGTTGAAAAAGACCAAAAGATTTTTGTTCACAAAATTAATGCAGACCAAGGTTCTCAAGTTGAGTTCGAAAAGGTTTTATTAGTAGACAAAGATGGAACTGTAACAGTTGGTGCCCCTACAGTAGAAGGCGCTAAAGTTGTAGTAGAAATCGTTTCTGAATTAGTAAAAGGAGACAAAGTTCTTATTTTCCACAAGAAAAGAAGAAAAGGTCACCGTAAATTGAACGGTCACCGTCAACAATTTTCAGAAGTTATAGTTAAAGATATTATTGCTTAATCAATTAAAGACAGAAGAAAATGGCACATAAGAAAGGTGTAGGTAGTTCGAAAAACGGCCGTGAATCGGAAAGTAAACGATTAGGCGTTAAAAAATTTGGTGGAGAGATTGTTAAAGCAGGAAATATTATAGTTCGTCAAAGAGGAACAACTCATCATCCGGGCGAAAATGTAGGTATCGGTAAAGATCATACATTATTTGCATTGACTGATGGTGTAGTAGCATTTCGCAGAAAAAGAAATGACAGATCATTCGTTTCTGTACTTCCTGTAACGGAAGAGGCTTAAGTAAACAATTTACAAATAGCATAGAGGAGCAGCTTGAATTATCAAGTTGCTCTTTTTTTGTGTATAACCTGATCGTAATACTTAGATATAAGTAGAAAACATCGAATATTTCATTATATCTGGGTATTGCACTACCGTTGGCTATCCATTTACTTTGTATCCGTAATAATTAATTTATTAATCTATCTAAAATCACAAAAATGGCCAACATAGGAATATTTTACGGTTCAAGCACAGGGAATACACAAGAAGTTGCAGAAGACATTGCAAAAAAGCTAGGTGTAGACAAAGGAAACCAACACGATGTATCAAAAGCTAAAGCTGATTTTTCGGCTTACGATGTTGTTCTATTCGGATCATCGACTCTAGGAATGGGCGATCTGCAAGACGATTGGGAAGATTACATCGACAAATTAAAAGATGCTGATCTGGCGGGTAAGAAAGTAGCTTTATTTGGTTGCGGCGATTCATCGTCATACAGTGATACATTTTGTGATGCGCTGGGAACAATATACAATGCAATAAAAAACAAAGGTTGTGAGATCATCGGAAGAGTTAGTCCCGAAGGATATACATACGATAGCTCTGAAGCCATAATAGACGGACAATTTATCGGACTTCCTATCGACAATGATAACGAATCTGATCAGACCGACCAACGTATTGCTTGCTGGGTAGAAGATCTAAAAAAAGCGATCTAACTTCTATAACACACTATAATTATGAGGCTTTTCGATCACCTTATTTATGAATTCAGAAAAGGAGTAAGAGATATGGTTCTTTTCACTTTTAAGAAACAGGAAGAAGAGTCTATCAAATCCAGGTTAGAAAGAAATGGTATTAGTTACATAATACAACCATTAAATAATGGAAATGTAAACATATTCTTCGGTAAAGAAGAATGTATGGTGGTAGTTGATAAGATATGTAAAAACAAGCCATTGAACCGACTCACCCCCGAAGAAGATTTTATTTTAGGTATATTATTAGGTTATAGCATCAAAGAGCAATGCAACAGATATTGCAAAAAGCATGAAAATGCAGCAACAAAGAATGTTGCACTTTGTCTAGCATAACTTTTCTATTGATAGTTTTTTTAGTTGATCTTGAATCCTCGTAGACGTGATGTCTATGAGGATTTATTTTTCAGATAAACAGATTCTTCTAAAAATCGATTTCGTATATTTGAGTCTTCTAAAAACATTATTATATGACAAATCTATTTAATATACGTAGAGATTTTACGCTCAAAACCCTTGATGAGTCGGAAGCTCTTCCCAACCCTATTGATATGTTCAAACTCTGGTTCGACGAAGCAATAAAGTCGGAGGTATTAGAGCCCAATGCGATGAATCTGGCAACGGCTACAATTGATGGTAAACCATCGTCCCGTATCGTTTTGCTAAAGCAAATAAAACCCGAAGGTTTTGTATTTTTCACTAACTACGACAGTAAAAAAGCAGACCAGATAGCTGCAAACAAATATTGCGCTTTAAACTTCGCTTGGCACGAACTCGAAAGACAAGTGCGGATAGAAGGGACAGTCGAAAAAATATCAGACGAAGAATCTGACTCATATTTTGAGGTACGCCCCGAGAAAAGCAAACTGGGGGCTTGGGCATCGCCACAAAGCCAAGTAATTCCAAACAGACAATATCTGGAAAAACTAAATGCAGATTTCGAACTTAGATTTACAGGCAAAACAATAACCCGCCCTCCCAATTGGGGCGGATATATCGTCAAGCCTTATCTGATCGAATTTTGGCAAGGGCGCAAGAGCAGACTTCACGACAGATTGCAATACAGGCTATTAAACAATGAATGGAAGATAGAGCGATTAGCCCCTTAAAATCTTCCATCCAAATATCTATATCCATAATAACAACAGATTACTTTCTGTTTTTCATCCAGTATCTTAAGTAGAGAAGTGCAACAACGTTAATTGATAACACAAAAATATATGGCCACAAACTGATTAAAACAAGCATCAATTCACTAAGGATAATCCACCCGTTATTCAAAGCATCTAAAAATTTTAGACCAAAACCAGGTTCGTATTCTTTTGCTTCAACATCAGACAAAACCATTTCACTATATTCCGTTTGATCTTGATATAATATAATGCTGATTGTACTATAAGCCATTTGATCTGTCAGCCTAAAACTAGATAATTTTGCATCATCAGCTTGTGTAAGTAGATTGTCCATTCTGTCTTCTGCCTCTACAAGATCGTCCAGTTTACTCACTTTATTCGTAATAGCATTCGACAAACGCTTTTGCATTACTTTCTTACGCTCTTGCTCGAGACGATCGGACATCAAGTCGAATGTTACGTCACGAGTTTCTACTATCCTATAATCAATAGCAACTGCTAAAGGAGCAATCTCACTCAAAACTCTGCCTAGTTGATCGTAAGGTACACGCAATTCCATATCTGCAACTAAATTATTATAATATGTAACTCGCGATGAATCTTTAGATACCTTCACCATAGAAGCATGCAATTGTTCGTTATTTATTGCTGATTTTACAATAAATCCTTTGTTATTTAAAACAGCATCTTCTATTTTATAGGTTGCATGAGGAACCTGCTTAACCTTAAATTTCAAACGAGCAGTCCGTATCAATTTATGCACTCCATCATCATTTTTTGTATTCGCTGCTGAAGTTGCTATAAAATTAGCCGTGCCAGCTTCAAGCGGAGCATATTGTTCTGCAACTGGTGCTGCTTGAGTATTTCTTGATTCCTCTGGCGGCATTTGCATATCCATGACAGTAAAAGAATATGAATCAGACACGGACTCATTCTTGGCATTATTACCACAAGCTACTAAGACTCCAAGTCCCAATAGTACAATTACAGTTTTAATAGTGTTTTTCATAATTTCTATTATTAATTTTGCACTTTAGTTAATAGAGGGAGGTTAATCCATAATTCCATAAACTTCTTCGATGAATGTTTGTTTTATTTAAAGGCAGGAGAATAAAGAGAAAATGAAAATAGAAAAAACCAATGCCGTCAGATTACTCGATAAGGAAAAGGTCAAATACGAACTCATACCCTACGAAGTAGATGAATCTGATCTTAGTGCTATACATGTAGCCGAACAATTAGGCGAAGATGTAAATCAGGTATTTAAAACACTTGTACTGAAAGGAGATAAAACAGGATATTTTGTTTGCATTATTCCCGGAGCTGAAGAACTAAATCTAAAAGCTGCAGCTAAGATTTCGGGGAATAAAAATTGCGAAATGATCCCGACGAAAGACTTGTTAGGGATCACCGGATATATCAGAGGTGCGTGCTCACCTATCGGTATGAAAAAGCTGTTTCCAACCTATATAGATAAATCATGTAAAAAGTTTAGCCTCATATACATAAGTGCGGGAAGAAGAGGTCTGCAAATACAGATAAATCCAGACGATTTAGTTAAAACAATTGGCATAAATATAGAAGATTTAATATAACACAAGGTTGTCGAGTCAACCATCTGAATCTCAATCTATCAGATTATTAATGCTTTAGAAAACAGTGAGTAAGTATATTTGTTTTTTTAACAACTTTCTATCAAAAAAAGTGGAGTATAAAAATAATAACCAATAACTTTGTACATAGTTCAACACTAAAATGCTCTTTACTTAGAGAATAACTATTAATAAAAAAGTACAGATATAATGGCCAAAATAATAGGAACTGTGGTTGTCAATACCGAACGTTGCAAGGGATGCGACCTATGTGTTGTTTCTTGCCCCTGCGATGTATTGGAATTACAACCTAGAGATGTAAACACCAAAGGCTACCATTACGTATATATGAAGAATCCGGATGCTTGTATCGGATGCGCCAATTGTGGATACGTATGCCCGGACGGATGTCTCACTATTTACAAGAAAAAAATCGATACAAAATAACGAATTACAGGAATTGTCGAAAAGTTTACAATATAGATTCCCGCAATTCGTTTTTTAATTTTAAAAAGAAGATCATGTCTGAAGAAATATTTTTAATGAAAGGTAACGAAGCTATCGCCCATGCTGCTATCAGATACGGGACAGATGGCTATTTCGGCTACCCGATAACCCCACAATCGGAAATACTGGAAACTCTGATGGATGAAGCACCTTGGGAAACAACCGGAATGGTAGTTCTTCAAGCCGAAAGCGAAACATCATCGATCAATATGGTATATGGTGGTGCTGCCTGTGGAAAAGCAGTATTCACTTCTTCATCGAGTACAGGTATCAGCCTCATGATGGAAGGATTTTCATTTTTAGCAGGCGGAGAGTTACCTTGCTTACTAATCAATGTAATGCGTGGCGGTCCGGGTCTAGGAACTATTCAGCCATCGCAATCCGACTATTTCCAAGCAGTAAAAGGTGGAGGACATGGCGATTATAAATTAATAACCTTGGCTCCTGCAACAGTACAGGAAATGGCTGACTTCGTGGCGCTGGGTTTCGATTTGGCTTTCAAATACAATACTCCGGCAATGATACTTGCAGATGGAGCAATCGGGCAAATGATGGAAAAAGTGAAACTACCACCATTCAAAGCACGAAGAACTGAAGCAGAAATCCGTGAGCAATGCCCATGGGCAACACTCGGTAAACCAGCTGACAGAAAACCGAACGTTATTACAACTCTGGAATTGGATGCTCATAAGATGGAAGTTCACAATCTTAAATTGCAGGCCAAATACAAGAAGATAGAGAAAGAGCTTAACATGCATCAGGAAATAAATTGCGAAGATGCAGATTATATACTTGTAGCATTTGGCACAGCAGCCCGTATTTGTCAAAAGGCCATGGAACTAGCCCGTGCCGAAGGTATAAAGGTCGGACTTATACGCCCGATCACGCTTTGGCCTTATCCATCGAAAGCAATAGATAAATATGCATCACAAATAAAAGGTATTCTAACCGTAGAAATGAATGCCGGACAAATGATAGAGGATGTACGCCTGGCTGTAAATGGAAAAGTGAAAGTAGAACACTATGGCCGTATGGGAGGTATTGTACCGACACCAAATGAGGTGTTAGATGCTTTAAAGAATAAGTTCGATTGCTAAAGACAGTCGGCTAACTATTTTACAATTAAAGTTACAAAGATTATGAGTATAAATATAATAGACCCAGCAAACTTAGTTTATGCGAAGCCTGAACTGATGAACGATGCCGACATGCATTATTGTCCAGGTTGTTCCCACGGCGTTGTACATAAACTGATTGCCGAAGTTATAGACGAACTGAATATTAGGGAAATAACAATAGGCATTGCTCCTGTGGGCTGTGCCGTGTTTGCATATAACTATCTTGATATAGACTGGCAGGAGGCCGCTCATGGACGGGCACCTGCACTGGCAACTGCTGCAAAACGCTTGAATCCGAGCAAAATGGTATTCACTTATCAGGGCGATGGCGATTTAGCTGCTATTGGCACAGCCGAAACAATCCATGCAGCCAACAGAGGTGAAAATATTGCAATTATTTTCATCAACAATGGTATCTATGGTATGACAGGTGGTCAAATGGCTCCAACGACACTGCCTCAGATGAAAACATCGACTAGTCCTAATGGCCGTGACACATACGAAACAGGATATCCTTTAAAGATTCTTGATCTTTTAGCTCAACTTCAAGGTGTATGTCTGGCAACCCGACAAAGTGTGCATACAGCAGCCTCTGTAAAGAAAGCTAAGCGCATGATTAAGCTCGCTTTTGAGAACTCGATGGCTAACAAAGGAACATCTATAGTTGAAATCGTTTCGACTTGTAGCGCAGGCTGGAAAATGACTCCTGCCGGAGCTAACGACTGGATGGTAGAAAATATGTTCCCTGCATATCCACTTGGTGATATAAAGAATATCTAAAATCAAATAACGAAGAATGACACAAGAAATTATTATAGCAGGTTTTGGAGGACAAGGTGTTTTATCGATGGGTAAAATACTTGCTTACTCCGGTTTGATGGAAGACAAAGAAGTATCATGGTTCCCGTCTTACGGACCTGAGCAACGCGGAGGAACTGCGAATGTAACAGTTATACTGAGCGACCAACCAATAAGCTCACCTATTATAAATGAATTTGATATAGCCATTATATTGAATCAACCATCTATGGGTAAATTCGAACCGACTGTAAAGCCGGGAGGAATTCTGATTTACGACCCTAATGGCGTGCAACATCCGCCAACAAGAACAGATATTTTTATTTACAAGATAGCTGCATTGGATACAGCAACTATGATGCAAAACTCGAAAGCGTTCAACATGATCGTTCTTGGTGGATTATTAAAAATTTGTCCGATGGTCGATCTTACACATGTTATGCTCGGGTTAAAAAAATCATTGCCCGAACGTCATCACAAATTGCTTCCGATGAATGAGCAAGCCATCCAAAAAGGAATGGAGATAATAGAAGAAGTACAAAGACCTGCTTAAATAGCAATTATCATAAAAATAAAAAATCCGAAAGTCAGCCTTTCGGATTTTTTATTTTTAGATCTATATGATCAGTTTGCTTTATAAATTCGCATTACATAGCCTCCGGCAGGAGCCATTGCGATCTTCAATTTCTTATTAGCAGGAACATCTATTATTTCCTTGACATAATCACGAGCTGCACGATCGGCATTAATTCCGTCACGGAATACTTCTGCTTTAAAGACTCCGTCACCTAAAAACGATAAATCAATATCTAAATCGCGAGCATTCCAATCTGTCATTGAACCCACATACCAATCGTTGCCTTTTTTACGCGCTATGGTAACGTATTTCGCTATTTCGCCATTTATAGACACTGTTGCATCCCATACAGTAGGAACAGTAGCTATAAAGCGCGTACATTCGTCTTCCTGCATATAATTGGATGGACTGTCGCATAACATATTTAATGGTGATTCGAAAATAATATATTCTGCTAACTGACGACAACGTGTTCCCTGACTCATCCCTTCATTATTAACGGCACGATAATTCGATTTTGTAGCATTGCGCATAGCACCTTGTGTATAATCCATAGGACCTGCCAATTGTCGGATAAATGGAATAGTAACGTCGTACGTAACCTGATCTACATTCAGATTACCTTTCATATTCTCCAAACCATAAACACCTTCGAAGTTTATTACATTCGGATAAGTCCGTTGCAATCCGGTAGGTTTATAAGTTCCATGAAAATCCATCAAGAGCTTATACTTCATTCCCATCTGAGCCGCCCGGTGATGGAAGTCTACCATCTGCTGATCATCCCGATCCATAAAGTCTACCTTAAAGCCTTTAATACCCATCTCTGAGTAATGCTTACACACATTCTCCATATCCCGATTGAAGGCATAGTAACCTGCCCAAAGAATAAGACCTACATTCTTACTTTTTGCATAGTCAGCCAGGCCTTTCAGATCAATTTCGGGAATAACCTGTAATAAATCGGCTTGCAAGTTCACTGCCCAACCTTCGTCAAGGATCACATATTCGATACCATATTTTGAAGCGAAATCTATATAATATTTATAGGTTTCATTATTTATCCCCGCACGAAAATCGACGCCATATAAATTCCAGTCATTCCACCAGTCCCATGCAACCTTACCGGGTTTTATCCACGAATAGTCGGTAAATTGAGCTGGGGTAGCCAATTTATACACCATATCATTATCAGCTAATTCCTTATCATTTTCTGACACAACGATTATACGCCATGGAAAATTTGTCGCACCACTGCATTTTGCAATATAAGGTTCACGGGTTTCGACCAATTCTTGCAATTGGTTATGTCCTCCTTGTTTTACATCTTTAGGATATGTAGCAAATACACCTGTCAGCACATTAGAACCATTGGCATTATAAAGATACATTCCCGGATAATCGAGCAGATCAGACTCGGCAAGGCAAACTTTCTTTCCATTTACTCCCTCCACAACTAAAGGTGAAAAAGCCAGACGCTTGTTATTCCATTCAGATAATGGGATATAAGCATACGGATTTTCAAACGAATTAAAGAACTGCTCTTCAATGCTATTTCGGGCATGTTTTACATAGGGGATATATGCTTTCTGATTATTAGCCGGAAAATTAAATGTAGCCTGTTCATTTTCTACAATCAATGGCTTCTTTGATGTTGAAACAAAGCGGTAAGCTATACCTTCATTATATGCCCTGAAAATAACATTATAGTCTTTAAACCTTAATGTAAGTTCATTGCAATTATCTGTAATTTTTGACTTTTTATAAATCGGAGCATCAATCACTTCATTAATGATTCTCGTTGACGACCCAATCAGTTTAGAATTAACACCAAACGATTGTCCATTTGTAAGTGTCATCGAGATAGGCGATTTATCCAACATTATATCTCCATCATGAGCAACTGAATATTCTAGGGTTTTACCAATAATAATATTTACTTGCAGCTTTCCATAAGGTGCTTTCAGAACAAATTGTTTTTGCGCTGAAACAAATGTGGATAATAAAGAGAATAATAAAAAAGAGAGTAGTGGCAATTTTTTTTTCATTGTATTTTTAGATCAATTAGAGTTTAAGTGAGATTAAAGATAAGAAATGTTTCTTTTACAGACGATTCCTGTACACAAAAAAGGGGAATAACTAATAAGTTATTCCCCTTTTGAATTAAGAAACAAAAGTTTCCTATTATTGAATAGTTTTAGGTCTATCTTCCGGATTTACACCAAATGTTTTAGATGGCGTGTTACCCATTTCGAATACAAGGTCTCCACCAGACACGATATCTTTAAATTCGATATATGATTTGGTATAATCTTTTCCATTAAGCGTAATGCGTTGGATGTAAATATTATCCTTGCTGTTGTTATTTGCTTTTATATTGAATGTCTTACCACTTCCAACATTGATAATAGCATCATTCACAATAGGACTACCAAATACAAATACACCACCAGCCGGAGCTACCTGATAGAAGCCTAGAGCTGACAATACATACCATGCAGACATCTGGCCAACATCTTCGTTTCCACAAAGTCCAGCAGGAGCGTCATGATAAAGAGTAGTCAATACTTCTCTTACCTTTTCGGCAGTTTTCCAAGGCTGTCCAACATACGGATACATATACAATACCTGATGGCTTGGCTCGTTACCATGCGCATATTGACCGATAAGACCACTAATATCAGGAGATGCATCAGCACCTAGATCACCTTGAACAATAAATAAAGAGTCTAGTTTTTGCGTAAATTTATCTTCGCTACCGAATAGGTCAACCAATCCTTGTACATTTTGAGGTACTAACCAAGTATATTGCCATGCATTACCTTCTGTATAATCATTTTCACGATGTACAGACTTGAAAGGATCTAAAGCTCCCGGTCTGAATTTACCATTAGAATCTATTCCTCTCATGAAATTGATATTCTTATCGAAGTAATGAGTAAATGAATTACTTCTTTTCAAGAAATATTCATAGTCGGCGGTTTCGCCTCTTTGTTTTGCCACTTGTGCCACAGCCCAGTCTGCAATAGCATATTCCATACCTTTTGCTACTGACTCGTTTACTTTGTCATAAGGCACATACCCTAGTTCTTTATATTCTTTCAAACCTCTTTCATCAAGCATTGCTGATGTTTTCATTGCTTCATACGCAAGGTCTTTATCAAAGCCTTCATATCCTTTCAAATATGCGTCTGCAACAACAATTATGCCCGGATTACCAACCATACAGTCAGTTTCGTTAGCCATAAGATGCCATACAGGAAGTTTACCTTGTTGTTTGTAGATATGTAACATTGTATTCACCATATCCGACATTTTTTCAGGATGGATAAGGGTCATCAATGGATGAGCCGCACGATATGTATCCCAAAGAGAGAATGTAGTATAGTTTACAAAACCTTCGTTTTTATGAATAGCAAGATCCGATCCAAGATAATCACCATTAACATCGTTAAGTAACGACGGTGCGATCATTGTGTGATAAAGGGCAGTATAAAAATTGCGCATTACCGATGGCTCGTTAGATGTCACTTTTATTTTGTTCAGTTCTTGATTCCAAGCCAAGTCTGCATCTGCAATAGTTTTTTCAAAATCCCAGCCTGCAAGTTCTGCAACCATATTTGCTTTTGCTCCTTCGATACTAACCGGAGAGATCGCAACTTTCACATATACATCTTTTTTGCCTTCAGCAGGTGCAAAATATGCTTGTCCGAATGTTCTGCGAGATTTCAGAGTAGTACCTTCTTGCACAGCTGTTGAATCAGATACGGCGAATTTTTTAATCGGCTCAGAGAAGATTGCTGTAAAATAAATACGTTGATCTTTTGCCCATCCTTTAGAATAGCGGTATCCGGAAATTACAGAGTCGTTCTCTTGTGTAATATAACCTTCTACCGGAGTATCCCATCCAATACCAGCTTCGAGATTGATAACGATTCTAGGATCTGATACAGATTTATTTTGGAATGTATATTTATGAAAACCAACTCTTTTTGTTGCTGTCAATTCAACATCTACATCGTAACGATCTAAATGAACAGCATAATAGCCAGGTTTCACTTTTTCAGTATCTCTATTGAACAAAGAGTACATACCTGAAGCTTGATCTCCATGTACACCTCTTCTTAATGGCACATCACCTGTAAGAGGCATAAGAGAAATATCACCTAAATCACCGATTCCGGTTCCACTTAGATGAGTCATTGCAAACCCTAGTATAGTAGAATCTGTGATATGATATCCAGAGCACCAGTCCCAACCTTGTGTAATATTAGATGGTCCTAATTGAACAGCACCGAAAGGAACATTTGCCCCTACAAATACGTGTCCATGATCACCTGTACCAATATAAGGATCTACATATTGGGTTAGGTTCGCTAGATCATTCTGCGGTTTTTTATCTTCACATGAAGATAATACTCCTAAAGTAAGACCCAAACACAAACCTGTGCCAACGAGCTTACCCAGAAGATTTTTTTTTGATTTCATAAATTGCTGTTTTTAAAATTAATTTGGTATTATTTTATAGGTTCAGTCAATTTTCATTGCGCAAACAGATAAAAAATTCTTACTAACCTACAAAGATAGGTACATTTATATGATAGCACAATAATATTAAAGCACAAATACAGTATTTTACAACATAAAAAAGGTCTTATGACAGTAATCATAAGACCTTTTTGTATTATCTAATAACTTATTTAATCTTGCTAAATCTCGTTTGAATAGCGGCTAGTTCTTTTTCCAAACGGTCTTGCTCTTGCGATAACAATTCAGGTGTAGTGAAATACTTAACAAGAGTTCTATCTCCTATTTGATAAATTTCACCTTTATAATATCTCTTTCTTAAAATATCGAACATCGAAAGTTTATTACTAAGTTTAGTAATATCTGAAATAGATGTTGAATTTTCTGCACGTAGCAAGTACGGTGTTATTTCATCAAATGAAACCCAAAACAAAGGGCTTCTGAGCACGTTAGAACTATTGCTACCATAACTTCCCTCACGGTGTAATACCGGACAAATTGCAGCTATGCGCACATCGCCTTTCCCTGTTTTAGAATCAAAAAACCACTTTTCTTTTACATAATAGCCCAATATCTCATCAGAAGGAATATCATAGCTATTGACAGACAAGGTATTATCTGCATTAACAGCATAAGGTATAGAATATACATCTAAAAAACCTCTAAAACCAACTGTTTCAAGATCATCGTTAACTCCTGAATTTTGAAGATTAAATCTATAAGCTTCAATAGCATTATCTTTTATCAAATTGAATAACAACGAAAACAGATTAGCCTGATTTGCATCCGATACCATAGGATAAAAGAATGCTGCATTGGCATCATCATTTATTGATATAACCCGATAAACATCTCTCATCCAAACTGTAGTCTCATAATCATTTAATGAACTGTTAACAACTACTCTTTCTCTGGCTGTAACTTCTTTTATTACATCTTCTGCCGATTCGGTGGACTGTGCCTGTAAGTTTTGTGTAAGGAGTGGACTTATCATAAAAAATCCACTAATCATCATTGATATTATAAATCTCATAAGATCTATTATTTTATATTAATTTATTACTAATTTATACGCACTTCCATTGGTGCAATCTCACGCTCTATACCATCGGGACCTTTTACTTTAACTCCGGAAATAAAGAAATATTTACCTCTGGCCATTCTTCTGATCTGATCTAATTGACGTGCAGAAAAATTTGCTCCATCCGATACTTCTGGCATTGCATTACCCATAGCATCAACAAAAATAGTGCGAAATGCAATAACTGTAAATGGAATATTTAAGATTCCATCATCTATTGCAGCTTTCACCCCATTTGTATTCAATATTATCGAACGAGCCAAAGCACCACGTTTAAACATCTTAGAATTTCCATTTTCATCTTTATACTCGATAAAAGGAGTGGGATCTGGCAACAACCTAACTCGAAACTCTTTACGAGCGACCGTCTGTTGTACACCATTCATGTTCGAAAAAACGGTTACTACAAAGTTTTGTCCGGCTCTTGCAGGCCTTGCAACCCAATTATTGCCACTCTTAGTCAAGGTACCACCTTCTGCTCGGGCTGTCACATCTCTGTCCACAACACCCGGAACCGATATACTCAAAGGATTATCTATTCCGGCATAAACGACATCCATCAATAGTGGTGCAATAGTTGCCATCGGTTCCATTACCGTATATTCTTGAGTAAATGGTCTTCTCATAGACACACCATCTCTAGAAGTCATCTCGATATATCCACTAAACGAATGTAGCCCCGTAGCACCAGCAGGTATTTGGTATATACCATTATTCTCTGAAGGTAATTCTTTGCCATCAATCACAATACGAGGGCGTTGAGTTGTATCAACCGCTGCCAATACAATATTTGCTTTGTATGATGTACCCCTCATTACTACATTGGACTGAGGAACAACAAATGCTTCCACATTATTAACGCGGAAATCGCTAAAGTCAATATTTTTCAAAAGACTATTCAGAGCTTCTCCTTCTGCTTGTTTTATGTTTGATTGCAAACTAGATAGGTATGTCAGTACCGCAATACTCGGCATGCTCTCGAAAGATGCCTGTACCCATGTTCTGTTATCATCCGCCGACTTGGGTCTTGGTTCGGTAGACAAGGAATTTGCGATAATCTTCTGTTTGTTCTCATCTGTAATACGAGAAAGAATATCATTTCGATACTGATCTATCGCATCTTTAAGTTTATTTCCTTGTTTTCCAACAATCATTACTTCCGGCGAAGCATCCAAGTTCTCTTTGTATTTAAGATTATCAGCATCTGCTTCTGGTCCATCGCTCTTTTTTGCAATTTCCAATTTCAGATATTGAATATAGTTAAACAGAGAATCTGATTTCTGATTTACTTCTTGTGCTCGTTCAAACCAAACTTTTGTTTTCTCAGGATTCATTTTATATGAAGCCTCTATTTCAGCATATATTTGGTTGTTACGGGTCGTTGTATTATCAACATTTTCAAGTAGGCTATCATTGACCAAATCGAAACCATCAAGAATCTCTTCAGGGAAACTTAATGCTAACATGGCAATAAATACCAAGTACATAAGATTTATCATCCTCTGCCTCGGTGATTGTCTTTTATCTGAAGCCATTAGTTATCTTTTTTGTTTAATAAAATGTCCTTAACCATCTCTCTTTTCTTTATTACAGTATATCACTCCCAATCAACCAGGTGTGTTATTAGCCGTCATAGCTTGTAATAATCGAGCATACACTTTATTTAAAGCTTCAATTTGCTTCGTCATTTTCTCAGTCTCATCCTTGAATAATGCACTATCCGTAATAGCACCATCATATAAACCTTTAATACGTTCGAGACTTTCATTTATATATTTAATTGTTGCAATCTGATCATTGATAGACTGAAATTGCGACTCATATACGTTATTTAAACCTAAAACATTTTGATTCAGCGATTTTATGTTATCTGCAAATCCCTGACTGTTAGCAGATATTCCCTGAGAACTATCTGTTACTTGTTTATATGAAGCCAAAAGAGACAACGAAACCTCATTCAAAGAGTCCATAACTTTTGCAAAACCATCCATGTTTTTTGTAGCTAAAGACATTTTATCAATATACTCAGGAGACAAGTAAGCATTATCAGCTGAATTTACAGCGACATTCGATGCCTGTTGCTTAACTGATGTATCATCATCGGACGATGGATTATCAAATGCAGAGATGAAAAACACTAAGGCCTCGGTAAGCATACCGATCATAAGGATTTCATTCGCATAATTAAAATGTAATATTTTAAATAAAGCACCAATAATGACAACAGAAGCTCCAATACTATAGAAAATATTAAAGAAACGTCTTCCTGCATTACTAGATAGGAAAGCTTCTAAATTATTCTTTTTTCTCATTTTAGTATATTTTTATTTGTTGAGATTTAAATGTAAATCTTATTTTAAGATCATTTGTCCTTTTTTGTTAAGCCCCCAAGATCTCACACATCTAAATCCGATATATGAACGACCTTTATTTTGATATTCAACCGATCTGATATCTGCACGTACGAAAGAGTCTGTATCTTTCCAAGAACCACCTTTAACAATCTTACGTTTAAGAATATCAGGATCTGAATTTACAGCTCTATAGCTATAATCAGGATTTATTTCATCCGACATTAAGTCTACCGACTCCGAATATGTTGTAGTAGTCCATTCCGAAACATTACCTGACATATCATACAAACCAAAGCGATTAGGTAGAAATGAAGCAACTGGTGTCATCAGGTCCTTCAAATCATTAGAACCTCTGTTGTTCGAATATGCTAGGCCATCACGTGTATGTGTATCGTCTGAGAACCACGGGTATTTAAGTTCCGAACGGCCATTCCTTGCTGCAAATTCCCATTCAGCTTCTGTTGGTAGTCGATATGTTTCAAAACCAGCGGTTTTCGGATTTGCTGCATTAAAAATATCTGTACGCCATTTACAAAATGCATCAGCTTGTTCCCAAGAAACTCCTGCTACAGGAAAATCGTCGAAGGCCGGCACAATGAAATAGTTTTTCATATATTGCTCATTCTTTGCATTGGCAAAGTCTGTCATCCAAGAATACACATCAGGATATATATTTACGATATATGTATTGGTAAAATCGATAGGATCGCCATGAGATGTCCGACTCAACGTTTCACGAATAATATCTCCGCGAGAATTAACGTAAGCAGTATCTTTTGATATTGCAATTGATTCCGCATTATTTTTCCTCAACTCAATTTGTGCAGCATAATAGCTTTTTGTATCAAACCAATCATAAGTATAGTTCAAAGCATCTTCATTCAAACCAGCCAGACCTAACGCAGTCGGATGTCCTTTTACAACACTTGTAATAGCCATAGCTTCTCTATCGGTTGGATTACTCCATGGAATTTTCTTCTGCCAGTTCAATCGTTGACCTACAGCCTCGCTTCCAATTCCGTTTGGTCTTGTCAATACTTTATATGTTGGATCGCCACCATAAGCGGGATCAGCCAGACGTTCTCTAATTATTGAGTCGCGAACCCAATAAACAAACTCACGATATTGTCTATTAGTAACCTCTGTTTCATCCATCCAGAATGGACTAACAGAAACAGTTTTACGAGGAACAGAATCTCCCCATATCAAATCGACACCAGACCCTAATTCGATATTTCCACCCGGAACCAAAACCATATTGTCTTTTGCTCGGGCAATATTATACGGCATATTCAAGCGAGTTTCAAGAGCTGGATCTATATATCGGGATGAACCCCAGCTATAAGATATACCTCCATTTAAACTAAGGATACCATCGCTAGGTAACTTATGCAAATCGGCAACTTGCCCGTCAAATGAATCAGGAACAAGAACACCTCTCATTTCAACAAATGCACTGAAATTTTTATAGAAGCGATATGACGCATTCAAACCCACAGTCGTAGCAAAGAAAGTATTAGCTTCCATTCCACGATTATTTGAGAATTTCTGAGCTATACCGAGTCCCAGAAAAGGAACAACTCTAACTCTGCGATTAGGTCTATAACCTTCAAATAAATTGAAAAGGTCTATTGTCAGATCTCCATAGAGAGCAACATACTGCATACTTTGCTGATAGAAATAATAATCCCTATGTAAAGAAGTATATCCATACGCATCATTTGCTCCCTGCAATAATGCATAATCGCGTCCCTCAATCCAACCCATATGAGCCCATTGAGGATCGATAGTTATTCTACTTGGATTATAATTATCCCCACCTGTCCATTTGGTATAAAATCCGGAATCACCGTCATTATACCCATGTAGCGATCCACCTGTAACAGCTAAGCGCAAACCAAACAAATTGTTCAGGCGTCGACTAAGCGTTATTGTCGGAGAAAAAGTCAAGCGCTTTTTGGTAGCAACCTTGTTATCATCCTCTCCAATATACATCTGTGCACCGGCCCCAATAGATAGGGTCCACAACGGATCTTTTATCAGATACTCATTCTTAGAAGGAGAACTCAGTGTTTCCTTCTTTTCATTTTGCGCATGCACAAAGATTGGCATGCTAATTAATAGTAGTAGTGAAGCTAGTAAAGTTTTCTTATTCATATGTCTTACAGCAGTTATATAACAACTTTTAAACGAATGCGGCAAAGGTAATATATTTTTCTCAATATTTTGCGCACTTCCTAGTAAATTAAGATTTTAGAGGGGAATTTCACAAAAAAAACAGGGAGGAAATCCGACAGATATCCCCCCTGTATATTAAGTATTTAGTCTAATCAGTTTTGCAACTCCGACTTTTCATCAAATTTATCATAAACCTCAGCCGCTAAGCGTTGGTAGCTCTTATAACGCCACATTGCGTTATTTTGAGCAGCGATATAAAGCTCTGAAGCCTCTGAAGGATTCGATTTTTGAAGTGAAGTATAACGAACTTCGCTACCCAAGAAGTCTTGGAATTTAGTCCAGTCCGGCTCTTTACTATCCATTGTAAACGGATTTTTACCTTCTTCTTCCAACATAGGATTGTAACGCCACAAGTGCCAGTATCCACAAGCAACAGCCGATTTCTCTTCATCCTGAGCGTGTCCCATACCTTTTCTCAATCCGTGGCTGATACATGGTGAATATGCAATAACCAAAGATGGTCCTTTATACTCCTCAGCTTCTTTGATCGCTTTCAAGCATTGGCCTTGGTTGGCACCCATCGATACTTGAGCAACGTATACATAACCATAAGTTGTAGCAATCATACCTAAATCCTTCTTACGGATTTTCTTACCTGCAGCAGCAAATTTTGCAACAGCAGCTACCGGTGTCGATTTAGAAGACTGCCCTCCTGTATTAGAATAAACCTCTGTATCAAGCACCAGAATATTTACATCTTCACCAGAAGCAATCACGTGATCCAAACCGCCAAAACCTATATCATAAGCCCAGCCGTCTCCTCCGAATATCCAGATAGAACGTTTAACAATATATTGTTTCAATGAAAGAATCTCTTTGCAGAACTCACATTTCGGAGCTGCAGCTTCGATCATTGGCAACATTTGCTTATATAATTCTTTCGTCTTTTCTGCTTCTTGCTTGTTAGCAATCCAGTCTAAGAACAACGGCTTCAATTCTGCGGGACAATCTGCACAATCTTGTGCTTGTGTCATCAGTTTTTGAAGTCGGTCGCGCATAGTTATATTTGCCAATGCATAACCTAAACCAAACTCTGCATTATCCTCGAACAATGAGTTTGCCCAAGCCGGACCTTTTCCTTCTTCATTCTTACGATATGGAGTAGAAGGTGCCGATCCACCATAAATAGATGTACATCCTGTAGCATTTGCAATCAACATACGGTCACCGTACAATTGAGTAACAAGTTTGATATATGGAGTTTCTCCACAACCCGAACATGCTCCTGAGAACTCGAACAGTGGTGTTGCGAACTGAGAATTTTTCACATTCAATTTAGTATCTACAAGATGAGCCTTGCTTGTTACATTTTTGATCATGAAATCCCAATTATCTTGCTCTGGGAATTGACCACCGATCTCAACCATCTTAAGGGCTGAATTTCCTTTTTTACCGGGACATATATCTGCACAGTTACCACAACCAAGACAGTCAAGAACATCAACCTGAATACGGAATCCCATACCATCGAATTGCTTTCCTTGTGCTTTCAGAAGTGTAACATCTTGCGGAGTTTTAGCTTGTTCTGCTGCATCCAATACAAACGGACGGATTGTAGCATGAGGACAAACATAGGCACATTGGTTACATTGAATACAGTTTTCGGCTTCCCATACAGGAACGAACGCAGCTACACCACGTTTTTCGTATTCGGTTGTACCATGATCCCATGTACCATCTTCGCGACCGTTAAATACCGACACAGGAAGATCGTATCCACGTTGAGCATTAACAGGACGTACTACGTCTTTGATAAATGCAGGAACATCATCCTCCACTACAGGTTCAACATTCAGGTTAGCCCATTCAGCAGGTACTTCAACTTTTTCGATTTCGATACCACGATCTACAGCTGCATTATTTTTATTAATAATATCCTCTCCTTTACGTCCGTATGATTTCACAATGAATTTCTTCATTTGCTCCACAGCCAGATCGAAAGGAATTACATTCGAGATTTTAAAGAATGCCGATTGAAGAATTGTATTTGTACGTCCACCTAAACCGATTTCAGTAGCAATCTTAGTAGCATTGATAATATAGAAGTTAATCTCATTTTTTGCTAAATATTTCTTCACTTTGTCCGGCAAATTGTTTCCTACATCCTCTTTACTCCAAACAGAGTTCAACAAGAATGTACCACCTTTTTTCAGACCTTTAGTCACATCGTAAAGGTGAAGGTATGCAGGTACGTGACATGCCACGAAGTTAGGTGTATTTACCAAATAAGTAGAACGGATAGGATTGTTCCCGAAGCGCAAATGCGATGCAGTAAAACCGCCCGATTTCTTAGAGTCATAAGCAAAATATGCCTGACAGTATTTATCGGTATTATCACCAATAATTTTAACTGTATTTTTATTAGCTCCTACTGTACCATCCGATCCTAATCCGTAGAATTTAGCCTCATAGTTCGAGTCATCTACCGAAACTTCATCTTTAAGAGGAAGCGATTTGAATGTTACATCATCAACGATACCGATTGTAAAATCATTTTTAGGAAGTTTCATCGCAAGATTCTCATACACAGACATAATCTGAGAAGGAGTTGTATCTTTAGACGAAAGACCATAGATACCACCAACAATAGTCGGAGCATCTTCTTTTCCATAAAAACAATCTTTCACATCAAGGTAAAGCGGTTGTCCGGGAGCTCCCGGCTCTTTAGTACGGTCTAACACAGCAATACGTTTCGCTGTTTTAGGTATTGCGTTCATGAATGCCTCTGCTTTGAACGGACGATATAAGTGAACTGAAACCAATCCCACTTTTTCGCCTTGTGCATTCAAGAAATCTATTGTTTCGCGAATAGCTTCTGTTACCGATCCCATAGCAATAATTACACGGTCAGCATCTTCTGCTCCGTAATAATCAAATAAGCCATATTTACGACCTGTGATTTTAGCTATTTCTGTCAGATATTTTTCTACGATATCAGGAACTGCATCATAAAATTTATTTGAAGCCTCACGAGACTGGAAGTAAATATCATCATTTTGTGCAGTACCACGTGTTACCGGATTTTCTGGATTCAATGCTCTGTCACGGAATGCTTTAATACCTTCCTGATCGATAAGTGGAATTAAATCTTCCTGACTCATCAATTCTACTTTTTGGATTTCGTGAGAAGTACGGAAACCATCAAATATATTCATGAAAGGAATACGCGACTCTAAAGTAGCCAAGTGAGGAACAGCCGAAAGGTCCATAACCTCTTGTACCGATCCTGAGAAGAACATAGCAAAACCTGTTTGACGGGCAGCCATCACATCTTGGTGGTCACCAAAGATAGATAACGCCTGTGCAGCCAATGCACGTGCCGATACATGAAATACGCATGGAAGAAGTTCTCCGGCGATCTTATACATGTTAGGTATCATCAGCAAAAGACCTTGAGAAGCTGTATATGTAGTAGTCAGAGCCCCTGCTTGCAATGATCCGTGAAGCGCACCGGCAGCACCAGCCTCCGATTGCATTTCTTGTACCTTAAGTATTTCACCGAATATATTTTTACGTCCGGCAGCAGCCCATTCATCAACATATTCTGCCATTGTTGATGATGGTGTGATTGGATAAATCGAAGCAACTTCGCTGAACATATACGAGATATGTGCCGCTGCCTGATTACCATCACATGTTAGGAATTTCTTTTGTTTAGCCATACTTTTTTTTGTAATAGATTGATTATTTTTTTAGCTTATTTATTTTGATAGTTATGTATCGATAGAGTATATAAATCTTTATCGATAGAATGTTATATTTCAATATAAAAAACCGAACAGCCAAAGAGGAATTACATTATTGTCGCCTATAGCTAGTCTGTCAACCGCATATATAAGATCCGACTTCTTTTTCCCCCGACCTTTTTGTCCTTCTATTTTAAATTTATATTTATTATTGTTTTTTTCAACGATGAACATACCTGTTTTCGACCCTTTCTTCAATTTGCAATCGCTATGATGTATTTGATTGTAAAAAAATGTCTCTTGCAACGACTGATCTTCTATCGGCGAAAGCCTTAATGGAAACATCAGGTTTGTATTGTGCATATATACCAGATCCGGTTTTTTGGGGAACTCCTCCCCTTCGCTATAAAGCATGTTTATCAATCTGGCACTTCTCAGGTATTCCAAATAATTAGTCACAGTAGCTCTCGATATTTCGCAGTCGATACTCAACTGGCTTATATTGGGCTTACCCGGTGAGGATAAAGACAACAAATACAATAATTTTCTCAATTTAGGCAAATATGAAAGCTCTATTTGTCGTATACATAAGACATCGACCTCCAGCATCATATTTACGGTTTTCAGCAAATTTTCGGAAAAGTTTCTTTTCTCAAGAAAAAACGGATAGTAACCGTGATGCAGATAATCCCAGAAAAGTTCTAAAGGGTCTATCTCTTTGCATATACTCTCTGCTATAGCTTTATGATTAGTTATAATTTCATTAAGAGAATAGGATAAGAAATTTTTGCCCAGCAAAATATTTAAAAACTCCCTGTAGGAAAAGCCGCGAAGATTATAGCTATTCACAATGGAAGAAAGCTCAACATCTTCATCCAACTTCATAACAGTAGAACCCGCAAATACTATCTTCAATTGAGGAAACTGCTCATAACACTCTTTTAATTCTGCCGACCAATTTGGATATTTATATATCTGATCTAACAGCAAAGTTCGTCCCCCATTCTCTACAAACTCTTTTGCAAAGCTAGTGATCGTTCTTATAGTGAAATAAAAGTGATTTAAATTGATATACAAACAGTCTTTTTTTTCGATATCAAAAAACTCTTTCGCATACTGAATGAGGAATGTGGTCTTTCCAACACCTCTTGTCCCTTTTATACCAATCAAACGATGAGACCAATCTATTTGCTCCATCAATTGTCTGGGTATTACTCCGTCAAGGTGCTCTACTAAATATTTATGCGTTCTGAAGAAAGATTCCACTGATACTCTTTTAAACCCAACGAAGGTAATTTTTTTTTATCTCATTGCAAAGTCTAGATAGCAATTTTAATCATTTTTTATCAAAAATGTTGTTTATGGCAAGATTAAGGAAAGTGTAACAACATCGCGAACAAAGATAATAAACTCTCTTGAAACAGGTTTATAAGAGTGTTATTTAATTTGATTTTATATTACGGCATACACCTTAGGGCATATTATATCTGAATATTTATTCATAGTATTTTTTATATATGAGATCGTACTCAGGTGTATCTTTTACACGTCCGATCCATGCATTCAACGAATCGAGTAGGGCAGGTGAATTCTTTCTTACTATCCACGCTTCGAAATGAGTAAAACCTATAAGAGTTGAATAGTCTATTTCGGGGAGAGACTTCGAAAGTTTCTTCGCAACCTTCTCGTCACACACAGCGTAATCGATTTCGCCCGCTGCAACTTTCAATACCAGTTGTTCCGCACCATACAGTTTATCCTCTACATAGTATATCGTATCACCTATTTCGCTCGACAGATTGCGTACCCGTAGTATAGCCGGAGAGTTATATGGCACATAGAGTGTCTTTTTTGCCAAATCGAGATGACTTCTGATCGGTTCAATATCATTATTAAACTCTTTCTTTCTCTGAATAAGAACCTGTTTATTTTGAGTTATCACATCTGTGAAACTTAAAGAATCTTTCAAATCTGATGTTACAGGTATATTGCGAGCCACAACATCATATTTACCTTTCCTTAGATCTTCTATACTTTTAGAAAGACTTGTTTCGAGCGAAAGCTCTATTTTAAGTGGTGTGTATGTCTGTAACAATTGAATAAGATCGTGATTGAATCCGGCAATAGTATCACCTGAAACGAAATAACCTACAGAATTGTAATCTGTAACAATGCGCAATATTCCCTCATCTGATATTTGAGGATAATCTTTTTCGGCATAATCAGCCTTATTCGTTTTCGAAAACAAGTATATAGCAAATATCACAAGTAAGATTGCAATACCGATGCCCAATATAGACTTTTTACTCATTTTCATAAAGATTGCTTTAATTATTAAAGTTCCACGAAACACCCATCTTTAGCACACGAGGCGCAACAGCATAGCGATACAATGAGAAATAATTGGAATTACCCATACCTTGAGCCACATTGTACATCATAAGAAAGAAACGGGTATTTTTGAGATGCAAATTCACATACGCTGTAGAAATAGGGAAATTTCCTATTTCTTGATTTCGTTGATTAAAAAACTGCATAGTCAAAGGCTCATATCCGGGAGCATAATACTTAGTATGGAAACGCGCATCCGCTCCTAATTGCAAAGTTAATACTTTGGATATTCGGGTTTTCAAATAAACATTCGAATAAATACTAAGCGATGGAAGTGGAATTGCCTCATCATCAGTTGTTGTCTGATATACAACCTGATTATCCCAATGGAAAATACCTTTTTCCAATTGTTGATCTATACGCAGTGCCACAACCTGTACACTACCTGTTCTCTGAGCCGGAAGGCCATTTGGTCCGTAGTATATATAGCCTGTAATGTTTTCGACCCCACCACTTATTTTCGTTTTGGTAAATGGTACTTCGATTTCACCCCCTATAAATACTCGTTTAGTATCGTTGAATTGAGTATCCCAATTCCATAATTTGGAAGAGAAGCGATTCTCGAAAAAACTCGGAGTTATATTTTTAATGTAAGCTGTTGCTTTTGCCGACATATCGCGACCCTTAAAGTTAAGCATAGTAGTCAATTCACCTTCCAACTTGAAGTCACTGTTCAACAGGTCTTTTTCCCCCACAGCTCTATATCTAAGATATTTGCCTTTTTCTTTGGATAGAACACCTCCAATAAAAACAGCATCTTCACTATATCGGTCATGTAATCCGGGAAGAGAACCTGGCACAGAGAATCTCCGCATATCGTATTCAATAAAGGCTGTCAGTCCAAATTTCATCCAACTGCGGAAACCTTCATTCATTGCCAAAGCAAGTGTATTTTTTAGCGAAAAGTACGACATATAGTCATCCATAGGTCCTGTATATTTAGGCCCATCAGCAACATCGCCGTTTATGTTCTTGAAATTCAAATAAAGATCGTCCATATCCGTATTATTGGCATGGAGGAGGCGGCGCTGATCGTTATAATGAGTTGTAAGTATTACACTTGCAGGTGCTATATAATCTTTTTTCTTTCGCCATCTGTTTACACTGTCATTAACAGCATATTCTTCCATATCGTCGCCTATATTGTAACGGTTGGTCAGGTAAACGTGCCGTCCGCGGAGTCTATTCCAAAGCCCACCACCTTGTATCCTTACGGGAATATCTAAAGAACTGCCTCTGAACGTAGTCGATTTAATACTTTCTGCATTAGGGTTTGTTATATACATTGTATCACGTATACCTCCATTTTCAGAATTGTTGTAATTATTATTTGCAATGAACGCATGCATTTGATATTTGTCGCCAATATAGCTGGCGTTGAAATCGTAGCTGATCTGTCTATTATACAAATTGTTATAAAAACCTCTGGCATATAAGTAATCGAAATTGAAGCCAACGTTGAGCTTTTTACCAAAGTTCGAAGATAGTTCTGTTCTTAGGCGTTCTTCTTTACTTTCTCCTCCACCACCACTTTGATAATAAATATTAGAATAAGGTATTTTTGTATTCAAAAATAACTGATCTTCCGGTCCTTTCCTCCAATAATCAAAGCCATTAAGAAATGTGAAACGAGAAGTTTCGGGCCTGTTGAAAAATATTTTCGACTGAGCAGGCGAACCAATATTACCCAGATAACCTACTGCGACATCTTTACCGTCAACCAATGAGCTTTGATGAAAATCAACGGCAGCAGAATCTCTCACTGTCATTTCGCGCTCGCCCAAACGAGGCGTTATTTTCCAAACGTATGCCGACGCAATGCGGAGTGCTGTCGAATCAACCTTATGTTTCAAAGAATCTTGCTTTGCGGGACTATCCAATGCCATCTCTAATTTCTTTTCCTGAGCATTCGCTCCGAAAGAGATAAAGAGAAATAAAAGGATAATAGATACATATTTTTTCATTGGTGCAAACTTACACAAAAAAGAGAAATGCTAAATCAATGTTTTTATTAAAAACAAAGAGGAATAGTATTTATTGCATTCTATCCCTCTTTTTAAGACTTTTATTTTGTCCTCATTATACAGTATTCAACTAAATAACCCCCTTGGTCGATGGCAGTTCGTAATTGAATATATCTCGTTTTTTTGCCATTTTAATAGCTCGTGCCAAAGCTTTGAATATGCCTTCTATTTTGTGATGCTCATTCGCTCCTTCTGCTTTTATATTAAGATTCATTTTGGCTGCATCGCTCAACGATTTAAAGAAATGTAAAAACATCTCGGTAGGCATATCCCCTACCTTTTCACGTTTGAATTCGGCGTCCCAAACAAGCCATGCCCTGCCTCCGAAATCGAGAGCTACCGAGCAAAGACAATCGTCCATAGGCAGACAATAGCCATAACGTTCTATTCCACGTTTATTGCCCAATGCCTGATAGAGAGCTTCGCCCAAAGCAATAGCCGTATCTTCGATGGTATGATGTTCATCGACATTCAAGTCACCTTTTACTTTTATAGTTAAGTCCATACCCGAGTGTTTACCTATCTGGTCGAGCATGTGATCGAAGAAACTCAAGCCGGTCGAAATATCACAATACCCTTTCCCATCAAGGTTGAGTACAATGTAAATATCTGTTTCTTTTGTAGTACGCTTAACCTCTGCCCTACGTTCTCCTGCAAAAAGATATTCGCTTACAACATCCCAATCGGTAGTTTGCAAAACACAGCATTCTTTCAAGTCGGACGGAAGTTCTACCTTATCACTAAGAAAAATAGCTTTGCTTCCCAAATTCTTAGCTAACTCCACATCGGTTAATCTATCGCCTATTACATACGAATTCTCAAGATCGTATTCTGCCGATAAGTATTTATTCAGCATACCTGTACGAGGTTTGCGTGTTGGGGCATTATCTTCGGGAAAACTACGATCGATCAATATATCATCAAAAGTAATGCCTTCACCTTCGAGTGTCGTCATCATTTTGTTATGCGCAGGCCAAAAGGTATCTTCGGGAAAAGAAGATGTACCCAGTCCATCCTGATTGGTAACCATTACAAATTCAAAATCGAGATTCTTTTGAATAAAATAAAGGTTACGTATTACTTTGGGATAGAACTCCAATTTTTCTAAACTATCCAATTGATAATCAATAGGTGGTTCGATAACTATCGTTCCATCACGATCTATAAAGAGTGCTTTTTTTTTCATTTATATTATTCGGTAATCTGATTAAATACTTTTCAAGGTTTCTATCAACGTCTTATTCTCTTCATCTGTCCCTACTGTTATTCGTAAGCAACCGAGACAAAGCGATACAGAATTTCGATTACGGACAATCACCCCTTTTTCGGCCAATTGTTTATATAATTTATTTGCATCACCTACATTAATAAGGATGAAATTAGCATCTGTAGGATATACCTTTTCTACAAAAGGAAGTTTCGCCAGTTCGATCTGCAAATAATCGCGTCCTTTCAGTAAAGTATTTACCCATTGTTTTTTCTGATCAGCCTTATCCAACTCTCCACTCACATAATTCTGAGTCAAGATATTCACATTGTAAGGATATTTCACCTTATTGAAAAATGAGATAACCTCAGCAGAAGCAAAAGCCATACCTAAACGGACTGCGGCTAAGCCCCACGCTTTTGAAAATGTTTGCAGAATAATAAGATTCGGATATTTGTCTAAATCGTTCAGCCAAGTGGCATCTAAAGCAAAATCGATATAGGCCTCGTCGAGTATCACCATACCCTTGAATGACGTGATAATTTTCTCTACTTCTACCCTATTCAGTAAATTACCTGAGGGATTATTGGGAGAACATAGAAATATTAATTTCGTATTTTCATCCACTCTATCCAATAAGCGTTGGGCATCGAGTGTATAGTCTTCATTCAGTAATACTTTTCTATACTCCACATTGTTTATATCGGCACACACCTGATACATACCATAAGTAGGATCTATCGCCACAATATTATCAATCTGCGGCTCGCAGAAAATGCGTATTACCAGATCGATAGGTTCGTCGCTCCCATTTCCTAAAAATATACTTGATATATTTACTCCTTTCTCCTTAGCAATCTTCTCTTTAAGAGACCATTGCAATGGATCTGGATAGCGGTTATATTTGTCGTTCAATGGATTCTCATTGGCATCTATATAAACAGATGCTTCGCCTTTAAACTCGTCTCTGGCAGATGAATAAGGTTTAAGATTCCAGATATTTTTGCGGACTAATTGTTGTAAATCCATACGTATTTTTTCTTATTTAGGTTGGTAAGTGGTTACTACAAATATGATCAGCGGTTCATCGCCTGTATTTATAATAGAATGATAGTTATCGTTTCCCTGAATAGAAGTAATATTCCCTTTTTTCAGGTTCAATTTACGTGTTTCGTTATCCAGCCCTAAACGCTCGATATATTCGCCCTGTCCGTTTACAATTACATATAGTTCTTGTTCATTTTTACTGCCATGCTCATGGAATCCGGCCTGATCGCCATTATTCAACAGCACCATATAAACCCCGATACGATTATTAACCAGCTCATCTGCTTCGAATAAAGAAAGCATGTAAACAACCCCGTTTCCTCCATACATCGGATCACGTTTTTCTATATCCAGCACAGTCCTTTGAGGCTTGCCAAAAGGTACAACCGTAAGATCAACGTATTTGGAAACAGCAGCTATTACCTGCTTTTTCTCATCATCCCAACTATTCATATCTATATTTTTTTCAATTAAGTTATTGTAACTATTTATTGATGTATTTTTACAGGTTTATTATCTGACAAGCAATCTTGCAACTCGTAACTAATTACTTGTAACTATTTATTATCTATCAATTTCACCATTTCGTAATGAGGAATACCCACTAGGGTAAACTCATCCCCTACTGTATCATAGCCGTTTTTTTCGTAAAAACCTTTCGCTACTTTTCGGGCATGCAATGTTATTCGTTTAAAGCCATGATTTTTTGCTGCCTTTTCTGCGAACTCTATTAATTGCGAACCTATACCTTCTCCCTGATATTGCTCAGCGATAGCCATCTGCCTGAATTTTACCGTTTCGGTATCTAATTTCGATAATATAACACAGCCTATTATATACTGGTTATCCTTACAAATACAAAAAATATCATCAGCCTCTTTTTTCAGATCAGCTTCTGTAAAAGACAGCCCTAGAGGTTCACGTAAGATGCGGTAACGCAAAGCGACCATCTCATGATACTCAGGCGTATCGTATTTTATTATATCAAATTGCATCATTCTAAAAGTCTTAAAGTTACAGCATTCTTATGTGCGTGAAGATCTTCATTCTCAGCCATTACCTCTATGGTATGCCCTAAACGTAAGATGCCTTCTTTTGTTATTTCCTGAAAGGTTATTTTTTTTACAAAGCTATCTAAATTTACTCCACTATAAGTTGTTGCATAACCATTGGTCGGCAAGGTATGATTTGTACCCGATGCATAATCGCCCGCACTCTCGGGTGTATAGTGACCAAGGAAAACTGAACCCGCATTTATTATCTGTCCGGCTATTTCCATATAATCGGCAGTTTCTATTATCAAATGCTCGGGAGCATACTGATTTGTCATATCTATTATCTCCTGTTCATCTTTGAGCAGAATCAATTTGCTATGAGCTAACGCCTTTTGAGCAATCTCGCAACGAGGAAGCTCAAGCGTTTGTTTTTCAACTTCGTGTAACACCTCCGATATCAATCTTTCGGACGTAGTAGTTAATATAACCTGACTATCCGCTCCATGCTCTGCCTGCGATAATAAATCGGCAGCTACAAACCGAGGATTAGCCGTTTCGTCGGCAATTACCTGAACTTCCGATGGTCCGGCAGGCATATCAATAGCAACATCCTTAAGGCTAACCAATTGTTTAGCCGCCATTACATATTGATTTCCGGGACCAAATATCTTATACACCTTGGGAACAGATTCCGTACCGTATGCCATTGCTCCGATAGCTTGAATACCCCCTATCTTGAATACTTTATTCACTCCGGCTTCTTTCGCTGCGAAAAGAATAGCGGGAGGTATCTTACCTTCTTTGTTTGGAGGTGAGCAAAGAACAATTTCTTTGCAACCGGCTATCTTAGCAGGAATAGCAAGCATTAATACGGTAGAAAAAAGTGGTGCTGTTCCACCGGGAACATACAAGCCTACCTTTTCGATACCTACTGCTTTTTGCCAGCAAGTTACCCCTTTAGTAGTTTCTATTTTTTTACTTTCAAATATCTGGCTGCGGTGAAAAGTTTCTATATTTTGTATTGCCTGACGAATCGCCGATTTCAGCTCTTCGGGCACAAGTGACGCAGACGCACTTATCTCCTCTTCCGAAACAGCCAATGTTGCAAGATTAACTTTGTCGAACTTAGCTTCGTACTCAAAAACCGCTTTATCGCCTCGTGATTTTATATCTGACAATACTGCACTAACAGTTTCGTTCAAACTGGATGTATCGAATGTAGGACGAGCAAGTATTGCTTTCCAATCGGCTCGTTGGGGGTATTTTATTATTTGCATAATTCTAATTTCTTTGATTACTATTCATTCTCCATAAATAAGCAACTTATCAATATCAGAAATATTCCATTGATTTGTTGCATTGATTGCCAATAATTGTACAGAAAAAATTTCCAGCTGAAGTTTGGCATCATCAATAGCCTTCGTTAAACTATTTTTATTGACCTCAACTATAAATTTATTTGGATTGGGAACATAATTTTCATTCACATTGCTATGTTCCAAATCAAACACAATACTATTTTCATTCTTTATTATACTCGGAGATGGATGCCCTATCCAAAAAGAAAGATCTTCATCACCAATCAATTCCTCCCAAGATTTAATATCATTCAAACTACCACAACATTGAGGATAAAGTATATCTTCGTCATCAACATTCAATATATACCCACCAGATAGTGATCCGACGCAATCCATATCATTACCATCCTTATCTATATCTTTTATTTCGTCGAATACCAATTTTGTCAGATTTCGATTTGTTATTTTCGCTAATTCATACAAGGAACAACCCTTTGAATATGGATTCATTTCACCTTCAAAACCTGCCGCTTTAAGACATTTTTTATTGAATAGGCTCCATTCATCTGTATGCTCCCAATATGGCCCATTGGTTGAACTTACAATATTCTGATCGTAATATGTAATGTCTATTACAGGTATAAGCCGAATATTCATTATCCTCCAAATTCTTTTTTAAGCATACTGTAAATTGCAAGATCGGTGAAAGCATTATCGACAAGAAGCTCCCCATCCCTCTCAATTCCTTCAAAGCAAAACCCGAGTTTCTCGGGTATGTTCCGGCTTTTTGTATTAGCTACCGCTACCCGTATCTGTACTCTATTAAAATCAAGTTCACCAAATGCCAGATGAAGTAATTCGACCACTGCTTTGGTTACGATACCATTTCCTTGTGCCGCCTCTGCCAACCAATAACCAATTTCGGTTCGTTTATTAGCCGCATCAGTCCTAGTGAAACCGATCAACCCCACAAACTGTTCGTGATGATAGATAACAAATTGTTTCTCACCCGATTCGAGCGTAGAGGTTACAAAAGCTTCCGTATCTTCCACTTCCTGCGTAAAATCGACAAATGGCAACCACTCTCTCAAATACTCCCTATTTGCAATTATTTCATTAAAAATAAGAGGTGTATCTTCGGCCGATAATGGTCTTAGATAGGTATCACTTGATAATTGTATCATAATATCATTTTTTCGATGGGTAATACCAAAATGCCTTCTGCCCCTAAGGCCTTAAGTTTACTTATAACTTCCCAAAAGCGTTTATCATCCACTACCGATTGAACTGAACACCAACCCTCTGTAGCCAATGGCGTAACAGTTGGGCTACGCATACCGGGCAAGATAGCAAATATTTCATCTACTTTATCTTCCGGCGCATTCAATACAACATATTTTTTATCTATTGCTGCCTGCACAGCCTCGATACGGAAAATAAGTTCATCCAAGATATCTTTTTTCTCTTGCTCAAGACCTTTATTAGCAATCAACAAAGCTTCCGATTGCATAACAACATCGACTTCTTTCAGTCGGTTGCTAACAAGCGTGCCGCCTGAACTTACAATATCGAAGATCGCATCTGCCAAACCAATGCTAGGTGATATTTCTACTGATCCTGTAATCACATGGATGTCAGAAGAAATAGATTTCTCGTTCAAATATTTTTTCAGAATATGAGGATAAGAAGTTGCAATCTTTTTGCCTTCGAACCATTTTAAATCTGCATATTCTGCATCTTTCGGAATAGCCAAAGACAAACGGCATTTACTGAAACCCAGGCGCTTGATAATAGCTGCATCCTCGTCTTTTTCTACCAATTCATTTTCGCCAACAACACCTATGTCTGCAACACCTGTTGCTACTGCTTGAGGAATATCGTCATCGCGAAGAAAAAGGACTTCGAGAGGGAAATCTTTTGCAGGAATAAGCAAAGTACGTTTTTTGTTATTCAATTTAATACCTGCTTCTTGCAAAAGCTCCATTGTTTCTTCAAACAAGCGTCCTTTAGATTGGACTGCAATTCTTAATACCATATTATTTCGTTTTATATTATTTCGTTATGAAACAAAAAAAGCCTACCACGAGTGGTAAGCTTTTTCATATATTTTACACAATACATCATCATGTTACTTACCTGTGGTCAGCAATTCGCAATGATGATGAAATATTGTTTTTTTCATTTTAATTCTCTTCTATAAGACAAAAGTATACATTATTAAATAATAAACAAACTTTTTGTCAGTTATTTTATTTCTTACCAGTCCCCTCTCTTTTACCTCTGAAGTCTTCCAGAGCACGCTGCATAAACTTTTGTTCGGCTCTCTGGTACTTAAACAATTTTTCGGCAGGTAATACAGCTTTAAATTTCTGATAGTATTCTTTTTCCAGAATTACCTCTTTCTCGCGAGTATCCAGATAATTTTCTATCGCTTTTTTATAATCGGCTTCTGTCTTATTGGTCGCTCTGCGCAACTGTCTGGATTCGTCACGTGTGGTTTTGTTTATTTCAAATTTTTTATCCATAAACTCATTCACCAACGGGATGAAACCTTTCATTTCTGCATCCGTCAAGTTTAATTCTTTCTTAAGAAACTCTGCTTTTTGTTCTTTAAACTTAGTAACATCAAACTCTTTTTTTTCGCCTGTTCGTTGAGCATTTATAGATGTCAAACTCAAAAAGAAAGCAAGTATCAGTAATATATTTTTAGTTTTCATATCTTTTATTTTTTTTAGTCTATAGAATAAACAGCATCATCGTATGCCGATGACATAGCTTCTTCTTGCAAGAATAGATAGAAATCTTCTTCATCTACAGATGATATTGAAGAGGCAGAAGATGTCATATCCTTGATATCTTTTGTACCCATATCATTAGGCATACTCTGATGATCTATAATTCCCGTAGAGAAGATTACCCCTGCAAACACTGCTGCAATTGCAGTCCAAGGGAGTACTTTCTTCCATAATGGAACAATTTTAGCCACCTTCCTTTCTTTCTCCGGCAGTTTGTCCATTATGCTCGCATTAAAGTTCTCAAAATAATTTTCTGGAACTCTAAACGGATTCGCTTTGTTCTTATCCTTTTCTAACATAACTGCTTATTTTTTTAATAATATCACTTGTACATATTAACCCACACTATTATAGACTATAGATATCCAAAAAGGTTTAATGCTCGGTTGATAAATATTCTTCTATTTTTTTTACGGCGTGATGATACGAGGCTTTTAGTGCACCAACAGAGGTATCGAGCACTGTTGACATTTCTTCATATTTCATTTCGTCGAAGTATTTCAAATTAAATACAATACGCTGCTTTTCGGGCAATGTCAATATCGCTTTTTGAAGTTTCAATTGAGCTTCGTCGCCATCGAAGTAGTCATCGCCTTCGAGTTTAGAGACAAGATAGGTATCCGTATCATCAATCGATACATTATTTTGAGCCCGCTGCTTATTCAAAAAGGTAATACTTTCGTTTACAGCTATCCTATACAGCCATGTAGATAATTTAGAATCACCTCTAAAACTATCTATGCTTGTCCATATCTTAATAAATGTATTTTGAAGGACATCATTCGCATCATCATGGCTCAATACGATTTTTCGTATTTGCCAATAAAGCAGCTCGCTATACTCCTTCACCAATTCGGCAAAAGCGTCACGCTGTGTGTCGCTGTTATGGAGCCTCTGTATAAGCTTTTCGTCTTGCTCTTGTGACATTTATTTTATTTTTATTATATCTGAGCATTTTTACAAAGCTCCATCATCCAAATCAGAATCGTCGCCGAATTCAGCCTCCTCATCTACAATACCTCCTTGCCCATGTTCAAACCACTCAATAAAACTATCTACCTGTGTTTTATTATTATTCCACCATTCCAACGATTCGTTGAAATAGGCGACACTGACATAACGGCAATAGGTATCAAAATACCCCGAACCGAGTATTTCTTCATACGTAGGTACAAAGAAATCCCACAGCAATCCGCTTTGAGTATCGTTCTGCATTTGGCTCAATGCAAAGAAAATAGTTTTAGATGCTTCTTCAAAATATTTATATTGAGAAATAGCATCGTTGCCTTGTGGTTGTATCCTCACTAACGATTCGTATAATTTTTGTCTGTTTATTCCATCCTCGGGTGTCAACTGAGGTGCATTAGCGGGAAGCTTAGTGGCAATTATATCATACATTTCGGCAAAAGCATCTTTCGATCGCTGCGTATTAGGCTCTAACAAAAGAAAAAAATGAAATGAGTAAAAACTTTGTATCCACCTATCAGCATCACTCAATGCATAAGCATATAACAGAAATGCGCTCGAATGCGTAGCGTCTATTTCAATGGCTTTCCGCAAATGCTGAACAGCCATTTGATTATTTTTTGTATTGAAGTAGCATAATCCCAGATTGAAATGTAGCAAATATTCATCTCCACAACGTACCAATGCTTCACTGAACAGCTTGATGGCATCATCGGTTTTATCCATATCGGCTAAAGCAGTTCCTTTTACAGTATAAGCGTCAACCAATAATGGTTGGAAATTGGCATTGATTACCTTCGTACTATATTTCAGAGCATTCGTATAGTCTTTCAGCTGAAGATAAGATAAAGACATTTCATATACCGCAGACATAGATGTTGGATTTATCTTTAATGCCTCCTCATAGCAAGCTATGGCATCCTTATAACGTCCCTTGTCATGCAAACTTACTCCTTGACGGATAAGTTTCTCGGATGATACCTGTGCATTCACAATTTGTGTCGAAAATAAAAGAAATATAATAATTGTAAAAAAGCTCTTCATAAATATAAAACGATTTGAATCTACAAAAGTAAGAAAATCTTCCAAACCTAGCGGTATTGTTAAAACTCTTAGACATTTTTAAGGGTAAAAAGGTTTAATATCAGTCATCAGCAATCGCTCTGAACTTAAATTACTTTTATCCGAACAATTAACTCTATACAATTCAATAAGATAGACTCAAGCCTATCGAAAGACAAAAAGACAGACATTAATAAATACATCTTTCAAAATGCTATAACACAAGAGGCAAATACGAGAAAATGAGACATAAAGAGCCGCAATACAGAATATTTTTATTATTTTTGCTAGTTACTTTCATTCACTAAAAAGAGACAATAGAAAAAAGAATATTAATATGACACCAAGTACAACCTTCGATATAGACATGATTCGCAAATTTTACGAATCTTTTCCAACGAAAGTAGATAATGCCAAAAAGGTTCTCAATAAACCTTTAACTCTTTGCGAGAAAATTTTATATGCCCATCTTTCTCCTAACGAAGGAGTGAAAGATTATGTACGTGCAACCGATTATGTCAACTTTGCTCCCGATCGTGTAGCAATGCAGGATGCAACAGCTCAAATGGCTTTGCTTCAATTGATGAATTCGGGAAGATCGACGGTTGCTGTTCCATCGACAGTACACTGTGATCATCTGATACAAGCATATAAATCTGCAAAAGAAGATTTATCGACTGCCGAAATAACAAATAAAGAAGTGTATGATTTCTTAAGTGTCGTTTCTAATAAGTTTGGTATCGGTTTCTGGAAACCGGGTGCCGGAATTATTCATCAGGTAGTTTTGGAAAACTATGCTTTCCCCGGAGGAATGATGATCGGTACAGACTCACATACTCCTAACGCCGGAGGTCTTGGTATGATAGCGATTGGTGTTGGTGGAGCCGATGCTGTGGATGTCATGGCAGGTATGCCGTGGGAATTGAAGATGCCTAAGATCATAGGCGTGAAGCTGACCGGAAAACTTTCGGGATGGGCTTCATCTAAAGATGTTATTTTGAAACTGGCTGGTATTCTTACCGTAAAAGGAGGAACAAATGCCATTATAGAATATTTCGGAGAAGGTACGGCATCATTATCCGCTACCGGAAAAGCTACTATTTGTAATATGGGCGCAGAGGTAGGTGCAACCACTTCGATTTTCCCTTACGATAGCAAATCAGCAGATTATCTGAAAGCAACCGAACGCGAAGATGTTGCGAATGCCGCAAATAATATAATTTCATACTTACAACCGGATAGCGAGATAATCGCTAATCCTGAAAAATATTATGATCGTGTAATCGAAATTAACCTTTCGGAACTGGAGCCATATATCAATGGTCCGTTTACTCCCGATGCTGCACATCCAATTTCTGAATTTGCAAAAATAGTAAAAGAGAAAAACTATCCTCAAACAATGGAGGTCGGCTTAATAGGTTCATGCACCAATTCGTCGTACGAAGATATGTCACGTGCCGTGTCAATCGTCGAGGATGCCAACAAAAAGAATGTAAAAGTAAAAGCCCAATTTATAATTAATCCCGGCTCGGAACAAGTACGCTATACCGCCGAAAGAGACGGAATACTTTCCGTATTCGAAGAGGCAGGGGCTACGATTATGGCAAATGCCTGCGGACCTTGTATCGGACAATGGAAACGTGAAACAGAGAACCCAGAGCGTCCGAATTCGATTATTACATCGTTCAACCGTAACTTTGCGAAACGTAATGATGGTAACCCGAATACACACGCCTTTGTAGCATCGCCCGAGATAGTAGCTGCATTGACAATTGCGGGAGACTTATGCTTCAACCCGCTGAAAGATACCCTTACGAATGAAAAGGGAGAGCAGGTCAAACTGCAAGAACCTCACGGGTATGAACTTCCTCCTAAAGGATACGATACAGAAGATTTAGGATTTATTGCTCCTGCAAAAGACGGTGAGAATATTGCTGTGGAAATAGCTCCCGACTCTCAACGCTTGCAAGCATTACAACCTTTTGCTGCATGGAATGGCAAAGACATTGTAGAACAACCACTACTAATTAAAGCAAAAGGAAAATGTACTACCGACCATATATCGATGGCCGGACCATGGCTACGCTTCCGCGGACATTTGGATAACATATCCAATAATATGCTAATCGGTGCAGTAAATGCGTTTAACGACAAGACAAATGCTATACTCGATGTACAGACTGGAGAATATATACCCGTACCTCAATTGGCACGAAAATTCAAAGCCGAAGGTTTAGGCTCGATTGTAGTGGCAGAAGAAAATTATGGAGAAGGTTCTTCTCGTGAACATGCTGCCATGGAACCCCGCTTCCTGAATGTGAAAGCAATTATTGTAAAATCATTTGCCCGTATTCACGAAACAAATCTGAAGAAGCAGGGTATGCTTGCACTGACTTTTATCAACAAAGAAGATTACGACAAAGTGCGTGAGGATGATAAAATAAGCATATTAGGCTTAACCGATTTCAAACCCGGAACAAACCTGACGGTAGAGTTAACTCATAAAGATGGAACAAAAGAATCTTTCGAAGTGGCTCATACATATAACGAATTACAAATAGAGTGGTTCAAAGCAGGTAGTGCCTTGAACTATATGAAAAAAAACTGATAGCGAATGGTATTTGTTATTGAGAAAATTCAGGAATCTCATTTCGAAGAATTGATTTCTTTATTTCATGAATTTGCCAACTTCGAGAAATTACCCGAAAAGATGACAAATTCAGCAGAGCAAATGATGCGAGAAAAAGATTTCCTGCTTGGTTTTGTCGCTAAAGATAAGGATAACAAGATAGCGGGGTATGTAACATTCTTTTTCGCATACTACACATGGATAGGAAAATCACTATATATGGACGACCTATACATCCGCCAGCAATACAGGGGGAAAGGGTTGGGTACAATCCTTATCAATAAAGCAATTTCATTTGCCAAAGAAAGCGATTGTAATAAATTGCGCTGGCAGGTTTCTAATTGGAACAATCATGCTATAACATTCTACGAAAGCCTTGGCGCTACTATCGATGACGTGGAAATGAATTGCGACTTAATATTGTAATAAATCATTTATGAATATCTGCATTATCCTATTCGATAAATTTGAAACATTAGACGTTTTTGGTCCTGTCGAGATTTTCGGAAAATTAGACAATTCGGTTATTCAATATTATTCATTGAATGGGGGACTTATTTCGAACAAGGATAATATATCGATCGTAACGAAAAGTATTCATGATTTGTATCAGGCAATTGATGTGTTGCTTATCCCCGGAGGAGAGGGAACGAGAATAGAAATCAAGAATGCCGACCTCATTAACCTGATAAAAAAGTTAGCCGGTCGAAGCCGATACGTTTTATCAGTTTGTACCGGAAGTACATTAGTCGCAAAGGCAGGATTGCTTGATGGTAAGAGAGCTACTTCGAACAAACGTGCATTCGATTGGGTGAGAGAATCATCCAGTCAAGTGCAATGGATAAAACAAGCTCGATGGGTAGTTGACGGAAAGTATTACACATCATCGGGCATAAGCGCAGGAATAGATATGGCTCTAGGCTTCATTTCTGATACTTACAGTTTAGAAAAAGCGGAAGAGATTGCATTCAGAATAGAATACAACTGGCAAAACGATGCAGACATAGATAATTTCTGCAACCAATAAAAAAAGAAACACTTTATAATATAATAGACTAAAATATGGAAAATATCATCAGTAAAATATCAGATACGATAAAAACCACGACAAGTATTGAAGACGATTTATTCAAGAAATTCAATGTAAAGCGCGGACTTCGTAACGAAGATCATACAGGGGTGATAGTCGGTCTTACGAAAGTAGGTGATGTTGTAGGATACGAACGTGACGAGGAGGGTAAACTAAAGCCTATTCCCGGCAAATTGATATACAGAGGTGTAAGTCTCGAAGATATAGTAAAAGGTGCACAAAGAGAAAACAGGCTGGGTTTTGAAGAAACAGTTTATTTGATACTTTCGGGTAACCTGCCTGAGAAAGATACTTTGAAAGAATTTTCCGATCTATTGAGCCGCACCATGGATCTGAATCCTAAGATTACAATGCATATTCTAGATCTCGAAGGACAGGATATCATGAACAATCTGGCAAGATGTGTACTCGAACTATATACTTTCGACGATAAGCCGGACGACACCTCAGCCGAAAATCTGATTAAACAATCGCTGAATCTCGTAGCAACTTTCCCTACGATTATAGCTTATGCCTATAATTCGCTAAGACACAATTGCGGTAAATCATTACATATCCGCCACCCGCAGGAAGGCTTATCTCTTGCCGAAAATTTCCTTTACATGATGAAGGGGCGCCATTATACCGAATTGGATGTAAAAACATTAGATTTGGCATTGATGGTTCACGCTGATCATGGTGGTGGTAATAACTCGACATTCACTGTACGTGTAACCAGTTCGACAGGAACTGATACCTATTCGGCTATTGCTTCGGGAATAGGCTCACTCAAAGGACGCCTGCACGGTGGCGCGAACCTGAAAGTGGTGGACATGATGAAAAACATCAAACGCAACATAAAAGACTGGACCGATGTAAAAGAAATAGATACCTATCTGCAAAAGATGCTGAATAAACAGGCATACGACAAATCGGGTCTGATATATGGCATCGGACATGCTATCTATACCGTTTCCGATCCCAGAACGATGCTCCTTAAAGAAATGGCAAAAGATTTGGCTCTTGAAAAAGGACGCGATAAGGAATTTGAATTTTACAATCTACTCGAAGAACGCGCCATTAAGAACTTTATGGAGTTTAAAGGAACATCGGTAAATAAGCAAGTATGCGCCAATGTCGATTTCTATTCGGGTTTTGTATACGATATGATAGGCTTGCCACAAGAGATATTCACACCGTTGTTTGCTATGGCTCGTATTGTAGGATGGTGCGCTCACCGAATTGAAGAACTGAATTTCAAACAAAAACGGATTATTCGCCCTGCTTACAAAAATGCAGGAGAAGTGAAAGAATATATACCTTTGAATAATAGATAATGAAACAATTTGTATTAGTTGTTGCCTCCGTATATGGATTGCTAGGCATTATACTGGGAGCCTTTGGAGCCCATGCTTTCAAAAACATGCTATCTGCTGAGAAGCTGATCAGTTTCGAAACAGGTGTACGTTATCAAATATATCATGCTATAGTCTTGCTCGTTATCGGGTTTGCCTTTTCATATAGCACATCCATTGAACGATGGTCGGCAATTTGCCTTATGATAGGCGTATTTCTGTTCTCATTCAGCATCTATTTTCTCACTTTCTCTGAATATTGGAATGTGAATCTACGATTCTTAGGTCCGGTTACACCTTTAGGTGGTGGATTTATGATAGCAGGATGGGTTTTACTTATTGTGTTTTTTATAAAAAATAAAGTTTTTTGAAAATAAATTACTTTTCTTGTAACCTAACATGTGATGAGGAAGTCATATATATAAATCACAATTTTTAATTTAATAATTTATGAAAATGAAATCACTTTTGTACATCTGTAGCATAGCCCTGATCTCTCTTACCCTCCATTCGTGTTCTTTTAATTCCGTAAGAGGAAACGGCACAATCGTTACTCAGGAAGTTAACATAACCGATTATAGCGAGTTTAAATTCAGCGGTGGCAGCACTCTTGTTTATGAACAAAAACCCGACACTGCTCCATACCTTAGAATAGAAGTAGACGAAAATATTTTTCCTTTATTAGAAATAAAATCTGAAAATGGAGTATTATCGATAGGCAGTAAAGAAAATATAAGCCCTACTAAGTATACTATATATACCAACTCTACAAACTTATCTAAACTTGGTATCAGTGGCTCTTTAGATGCTCATCTGAAAGGTAGTATCCAAACAACAGATTTATCTATATCAAGTTCTGGCAGCAGTAGTATTATTGTAGATAATATAACATGTAATTCACTGAAAACCGATGTATCTGGATCAGGCGATATTACGCTGGCAGGTAAAGCTAACAAATTGAGCAGCTACATATCGGGCAGTGGTAAAGTGAAAGCTTCGGAATTGATTGCCGACACTGTATCATGCAATGTTTCGGGAAGTGGTGACTTTTTTGTGCATGCAAACAAATTACTTGATGTACATGTATCGGGCAGCGGTAGTGTTCAATACAAAGGTGAACCACAAATCACACAATCAATTTCAGGTTCGGGAAGTGTATCAGCGATGAAATAATAACTGGATATACAGTTTACAATATAAGGAAGGGCTGTCTAAAATAATTTTAGACAGCCCTTCCTTATTCTATGTATTTAGCAACAATTACTTCAAAGCAGCTAAGAGCTCCGGTAGGAGTGTCCATATATAGCTTTCAGTTTGTGCTGTATATAGATTATGATCCACAACCGATTTTTCGTCAGTAGGTATACCTTTCAATACTCCTGCTTTTCCGTAAGGATGAACAGCCATTTTCTTACCATCAGCTATTCCTGACTTATCGAAGATTACCGCAGCGGCACAATGTCCTGCGATAAGTTTACCTTGTTCGTTAAACTTTGCAACAACCTCGAACATATCTTTATTATATTGCTTATCGGCGTTCTCTGCTAATTTCATCATAGCATCTCCACAAGCAAAAACAAGAGCGTCATATTCGTTTTCTTTTCCTTTCAGATCTGCAATTGCATGATCTAATGAAATACTGATTCCCGAATTAGTCTTGATATCTTTCGATTCGGCTATTGCGAATGTCTGATACGAAATACCGTTTTCGAAAAATGCTTCAAGATACTGAAACAATCCTGATCCGTTTACCGGATTCAACGCGATTACTGCTACTTTCTTTCCCATAATATAAATTATTTGATTATGATAGTTACTTTATGTAACTTTGTTCCTTTATGGATGCAAAGATACAATAGTTTGTTTCTGAAAACAAGAACGCATCATGCGAGAACAAACGAACAGACAGGTAACTATTGTTGATAATGAGAACAATAAAAATTAAAATAAATGGAAAATATTTCAAAATATCAATTCTGCCCCATACGGGATGTATTGTCTCACTTGAGCGACAAATGGTCGTTGCTGGTAGTTATCGTATTAAGCCGAAACGGAACAATGAGATTCAACGAAATACAAAAAGATATAGAAGATATTTCCCAACGTATGCTTACAGTCACATTGCGCTCTCTGGAAGCCGACGGATTGATAAACCGCAAGATATATGCCGAAGTTCCTCCCCGTGTGGAATATGAGCTTACGCCTTTGGGCGCTACGCTCTTAAATCCGCTAAGGGGACTCGTAGAATGGGCACAAGAAAACACCCTGACTATACATGAAAACAGAAAGAAATATACCGAAAATAAATCGTTATAAGAACTAACTGATACCAGTTATCTCTTTTTTGCCCCTTTAAACAGCGCATTTACTACCTGCCGAGCCACAGGTACAAGAACAGCAGTAGCCAAAGTTCCCCAGAAGCGTTTCTTTTGAGTTGCTTCCTGCCGCTCTATTTTGTCTTGAGCCTTCTGCACTTTTTCCTGTTCTTTTTGAGCCTTTTCATCTATTTTTGCCTGTGCTGCCTGATCTCTTTCAGCCTGAACACCTGCCAGTTGTTCTTTTAATATTTCGTAGGCAGAATTACGATCTTGCGTTTCGGCATAATGCCTGTAAAGTAATGAACCTTGAGTCATCTGTGTACGGACTGCCACATCCAAAGGCCCTATCTGGCCTTGTGGCGGTAAGATAAATACACGTTCCACAGGTTGGGGTGTACCCTTTTCATCCAAGAAAGAAACTAAGGCTTCACCTGTACCCAATTCGGAAATAGCTGTCTCGGTATTAAAAGCCGGATTGGCTCGAAATGTCTGCGCAGCAACTTTCAAGGCTTTTTGATCTTTAGGAGTATATGCCCTCAAAGCATGCTGAACCCGATTGCCTAATTGCCCTAGAACAGCATCCGGAATATCGGACGGTGTTTGAGATATGAAATAAACTCCGACACCTTTGGAACGGATCAGACGAACAACCTGTTCTATTTTATCAGTCAAGACTTTCGGTGCTTCGTTAAATAATAAATGTGCTTCGTCAAAGAAAAAAACCAATTTCGGTTTGTCGACATCCCCTACTTCGGGTAAGACATCGAAAAGCTTGGTCATCAACCAGAGTAAAAAAGTAGAATATACCTTGGGCGAGTTCATCAACCTATCCGAAGCCAGTATATTGATAATGCCCTTTTCACCTTCGGTCTGTATCAGGTCGTCTATGTTGAGATTGGGTTCTCCAAAAAACTGGTCTACACCATCATGCTCCAATGTAATCAGCCCACGCTGAATAGCTCCGACACTGGCAGCAGATATATTACCATAGTTAGTGGTGAACTTATTCGCATCATTACCCACATATTCGAGTATTTTCTGTAAGTCTTTCAGGTCTATAAGCTCCCATTCTTTATCTTTTGCTATTTTGAATATAATAGTAAGCACCGCCGACTGGGTATCGTTCAGCATCAACAAACGACTCAACAACAATGGCCCCATATCTGCGATCGTTGCACGCACAGGAACTCCCTGTTCGCCAAACACATCCCAAAATTGTACAGGGAAAGATTGAAATTTAAATCCTTTTTCGGCCAAATGATAAGATTCGACACGTTGCTTAACACTATCCTTATTACCTCCCACTCCGGCAACACCCGACAGGTCGCCTTTCACATCGGCTGCAAAAACAGGAACACCCATCTGGCTGAAAGTTTCGGCAAGTGTCTGTAAAGTGACGGTTTTACCTGTACCTGTTGCACCTGTTATCAATCCATGACGATTCGCCATTTTAGATACTAAACATATTTCTGATGTGTCTGAGATAGCAACAAAAGCCCTCTTATCATTATCAAGCATTTAAATTGTATTTATGTTATTATCAATCTGTTCTAATTATATAAACAATTAAGAACAAAAAAGTTCTCAAAAGATTTACCGAAAACAAGCATTTTCTGAATTCGTATTGAATAAGAAAGTGAGAAACCTTATCTTTAGCAAAAAATAACCGAGTGAAAAATATAGATCGAATCCGTCTTTGGGCAATAGATAATCCGGTTAAAACAATCGTTATTATAGCTGCTTGCATTCGCATACTGGTAACTATTTTATATCAACATATAACTATTTATCCAGATAGTGAAGATTATATTGCTCTCGCAAATCGATTACTCAATTTCGATCTAAACGGATATGGAGGAGAACGTTCGCCCGGCTATCCATTACTATTAAGCCTTGCTCATAATTCGTTTGTAATTACAAGTATATTCCAATCGGTTATTGGCATTATCACGCTAGTGTTGACTTATAAAACATTGCTGTTGGCCGGTATAAAAAAAGAATTTTCTTTGACCATTACATTACTTGTAGCATGCTATCTGCCCATCTTATTTTTTGAATTCGCTATTCTTAGCGAAACGCTCACTCTATTCGTTATTACAATTACTTTTTATCTATTTTTCAAAATTATATTAGAAAAAAGAAGCAGGGTGAATGATTACGCATTGCTCGGTTTATCTTGCGGATACTTGGTACTGATAAAACCATTCTATATCTTCATTCCTGTCCTGATAGTAATATTCTTGCTCTGTTCCAATTTATTGATACAAAGGAAATTTGCTGCATACATATCTATCCTCATTCTGCCTGCCTTTATATTCTTAGGATGGTCGTACATAAACAAAGTCAATACAGGCTATTTTACATCTACGACTTTCTACGGATTCAACCTAGCACAGAATTGTGTGAGTTTTGCAGAATACACATCGGATGAATACGCCGAGATAGGGCACATATACGCCCGATACAGGGGTATTAACACAGCAATGGATAAAGATATAGCGATGAGCATTTGGGAGGCTTACCCCGAACTTAAAGAAGAAACAGGATTGTCATTCCCCGATTTATCAAAGAAACTTTATGATTATAGCTTAACTACAATTTCGATGAATCCGATAGGCTATGTAAAGCAAATAGGAATATCATGGTTAGATTTCTGGAAAACTTCATTATATTACGAATATGATCATATAAAAGTTTCCTCTACCGCCCCAATGATTAAATATGTCTCGCTTGCTGAAAGGCTTATATTTCAAGTGATAAAGATCCTGTTTGTCATGCTTATTCCATACAATATTTCCCGTTATTTCAGAAGAAAAGATCTGACTCCGCAATTTACGATTTCAGTAGTTGTTCTGACTGCATCACTACTGCAAGCCCTTATTACTTATGGTACGAACTCTAGGTTCAGTTTTCCATTCGAATTACTTATTCTTATTTCTGTGGTTCTGAATATAAAACAATACAGGATGTACCTAAAAGAAAAAAGTTGAAAACTTTCGTTTCCAACTTTTCTTAATTCTTTAATTTCTTCTCTATCTCGACAATCTCTTCTCTGAAAACTTTGTCTACCTCCATTTGTTCCCGCACCATTTTGCAGGCATGTAACACCGTCGCATGGTTTTTCTTTCCAACCAACGAACCTATCTGTGCTAACGACATTTCGGTATATGTCTTCGACAAATACATTGTCACCTGACGAGCTTGTACAATCTGGCGTTTACGAGATGCAGAGTGTATAAGTTCACTCTTTATATTATAATATTCGCAAACAATGGCTTCGATAGCACTTATCGTAATCTTCTTGCTTTCTATTTTCTTTATAGCCTGCCCTATTACACGTTTAGCTAATGCCAAATCGATATCCTTGTTGTAAACAAGGGAGTGAGCCATGATAGAAACTATAATTCCTTCGAGATCACGTACATTATTAGTTACATTCTCTGCGATATAGTCTACAACATCTTCAGGGATAGATAATCCATCGTGAAGAATCTTATTTTGAAGAATCTTTAGTCGAAGGGCTTTATCGGGATGATCGACCTTAGTGGTCAGTCCCCATCTGAAACGGGTTAGCAAACGTTCTTCAACTCCATGCAATTCTGATGGAGCTTTATCCGAAGTAAGGATAAGTTGCTTATTATTCTGATGCAGGTGATTGAATATATGAAACAGAGTATTTTGTGTTTTTTCGATTCCGGCAAGTTCATGAATATCGTCGATAATCAGAACATCTATGCCTTGGTAGAAATTGATAAAATCATTGGTTGTATTGTAACGTCCGGCATCGGCATATTGCACCTTGAATAAATGAGCCGAGACATACAATACACGCTTCTCCGGGAACATTTCTTTTATCTGTGTACCGATAGCATGACAAAGATGGGTTTTACCCACTCCCGATGCTCCGTGTACAAATAAAGGATTGAAAGCCGTTTTTCCCGGGTTCTTAGTAATAGCATCTCCCGCAGTACGAGCTAACTTATTACTTTCTCCTTCGAAAAAGTTATCGAACGTATATTTCGTATTCAACTGCGATTCGAAATCGTCTGCTACAACTTTTTGAAATGGGTTAGGGATTTTATTTGCATTCTTAAGGACGATTTTATCTACCGCCATCGATTTTGCATCCCCTCTATAGTCTACAACCGTATTAGTTGTATTTTCCATCAAGATACGATACTGAAGAATTGTATCCTGACCAATCTCTCTGTGCAAAGTCACCTTCAACAGATCAACAAACTTATCCTCTAAATATTCGTAAAAGAATTGGCTGGGTACCTGAATTGTGAACACCTTATTTTCATAAGAAAGTGGCACAATAGGTAAGAACCAAGTTTTAAACGCTGCTTCAGGAACGTTATCCCGAATTACGTCCAAGCAATTCTTCCACAAATGTTGAGTACTGTTATTCATTAATCTTTAAATATTGAAAATTCTTAGCTAAATCTTAGCCGTTTGGTTATGTAAAATTCAGAAATAAAATCTATATAAAAAAGTCATCTTTAATTAGGATTTCCAGCAAAAGAAATATCTGATTTAGTTTCAGCAACTTAGAGTGTTTTATTCAAATCAGCCCTACATAAAAATACAAAAGCCTAATAATCAAACAAATAAATTCAGAAAAGTATTTGTTCAACCTTTTAATAATTATTCACAACCATTCAAAAGTGCTTAAGGCTATACCTTTTAAAAAAAGACACTTTTTGTATTATTTAGATCAGTTCTAAATAATCATCAAAATACTTTAATATTAATATAGCGTTGTGGATTTTCTTTGACATCTTTAAGTAACAAAGATGCATTGCCAATTGTCGAGTTTATACTATCGTATAATTCGCGGTCGTTAAGCAATAATCCTAATGAATTATCCTTCGCCGTAACTTTAGTCGATAGATAATGAATATTTTTCATAGTAGAGTCTACCGAATTAAAAGTAGACACAAAATCCATTTGATTAAACTGCTTTGTCGTTTTAGCCAAATCGCTCGACATTGCATTCAGATTACCGGTAATAACCGGAACATCCTTATTCAAACTAACAGCCATAGCATTAAACTGCTTAGAGGTCTTAGCAAGGTCTTCGGTTATTTGGTTCACGTTAGTCAAAGACTGAGCTAAAGCGGGATTATTTACAAGCGCTTGTATTCCCAAAAGTATAGAATCTATTTTAGGCAGCAACAATTCAACCTGAGGGAGCATACCACCCGCAGCATCCATCAAACCTTTTTTACGAACACCAACAATTGTATCAGAGGATGAAATATATGCTTTTGTATATGGATTCATTTCAAGAGCAATGCTGGCACTACCCAGTACAGACACATCTAAAGAGAATTTACTGCCCGTAGGTATTTTCAATCCCTTATCCATATTAAGATATGTAATAACACGGCTCGGGTTGTTTGGATCCAGCTCCATCGAATAAACCAGCCCAACTTGAAAACCATTGAGAGTTACCGGCGTCGATTGAGTAAGCCCTTCGACATTATCGAAAACCAGAATAAACGAATTCGACGGTTTAAATATATTGATTCCTTTCAGAAAATTAATCCCATAATACAATATAAAAATAGCTATTATAAAAGCTAAACCAATTTTAACCTCTTTCGAAATTTTGTCCATAATCTATAATTCTTAATTCCTAATTTGTTTCTATTTTAAGCGCTCTCCGTTTCTAAATTTAATGACAAAGGCATCTTTAAATTTAGTTCTGACCTGTCGTTGCAATTTTAAGACCTCATTATAATCGGTAGTTGCCCCATACGTATATTTATACGAAGACCCATCACGATAATAATCCACAGGCGATAAACCTTTCAATACCTTAGCATCACTAGCAAGTTTGGTCGGCGATACATAAAATTGAACTCTATATTCAATTTCGTTATTTTTATTTGTTGCCGTTTTAGTTTGAGTATTATTTTTTGTCGAAGATGAAGTATTAGCATTGCTTTCTCTTGCAGAAGCTACTACTATAGGAGATTCTTCTACGATATCAATTTCATCAACCACTATTACATCATCGTCATTATCATTCGACGAAGTAATTTTCTGATTACCCTGCATCTTATCGAAATTCCTCTTATACTTCTTAAAACCCGAATAAATTGCAGTAGCCATATTTTTTTGACCCACTGACGAAGCTAAATATCGGGACTCTTCAATATTATTAATAAAACCAAGTTCGATAAGTACACTTGGTGTACTTGTTTTTCTCAACACTAGAAAGCCTGCTTGTCGCACACCGCGATCATTACGCTTTGCGACATTTTTAAAGTCGGACTGAACAAACGAAGCAAATTGTAAACTTTGCTCCATGTATTTATTAGTCATAAACTCAAATATGATATTCGATTCGGGAGAATTAGGATCGAATCCTTCATATTTAGTAGTATAATCATCCTCTAATAATATCACCGAGTTTTCACGCTTGGCAACCTCTAAGTTTTCTTCGCTACGCGCCAAACCCAGAATATAAGTATCGGCCCCGGATGCTGAAGTGGTTTTTGCAGCTGTCGAATTTGTATGGATAGATATAAAAAGATTAGCCTTTGCTTTATTCGCAATTTCTGCTCTTCGATCCAAGTCTACAAATACATCACTCTTTCGGGTGTAAACAACCTTTACATCTTTGTAATTTTTCTCTATTAATTGACCAAGAGCCAAAGCAACTCCTAAATTTATACTCTTCTCTTTATAGCTTGCACGCACAGCGCCACCATCTTTACCTCCATGTCCGGCGTCGATTACGACAACAAACTTATTGTCTGCTGCAGAAACTAGCCCGCAGAATGTCAGTAAACAAATAAATAGTGATAAAATAATCTTCATGCTTCTATATAAAAAGTAGTTTCAGCAGTTTTCCTTTAGGCCTTATAAGCAACTTCGTTCTTCAATTCCTTTCCTTCAAAGAAATCTTTAATATTATCCATTGTGGTATGCGCAATATTAGACATTGCCTCATCCGTAAAGAATGCCTGATGCGAAGTCAATATAACATTGTTAAATGATAACAAACGTGCCAGCACCTCATCCGTCATAATACTATCTGAATAGTCTTCGTAAAAATATGCACCTTCTTCTTCATAAACATCCAAACCTGCATAGCCTATTTTTCGGCTTACCAGCCCATCTATCAAATGTTTCGTATTTATAAGCTTCCCTCTACCGGTATTGATAATCATTACGCCGTCTTTCATTTTCGAGATCGACTCATCACAAATCAGATATTCCGTTTCTTTAGTCAGAGGGCAATGTAAAGTTATAACATCCGAATTGGTATAGAGTTCGTCAAGAGTCACATATTTTATATTCTCGCGTTCTGCAAATGCATTATCAGGGTATAAATCATAAGCAAGGACTTTCATTCCCAGTCCCTTCAATACACCCACCACAGTCTTACCAATCTTTCCTGTACCAATAACACCTACAGTTTTTCCGTTCATATCGAATCCCTGAAATCCATTCAGAGAGAAGTTTCCATCACGTGTTCTCAGGAATGCACGATGTACTTTTCTATTTAAGCAAAGCATCAGTGCTAATGTGTGTTCGGCAATAGCATGCGGAGAATATTCTGGAACCCGAACAACCTTAATGCGGCCTGCCGCAGCAGCAATATCTACATTATTAAACCCGGCGCATCTTAATGCAATAAGTTTTACACCATAAGCACATAACCTATCCACTACTTTGGCATCAACTACTGCGTTCACAAATATGCAAACAGCGTCGTATCCGCTGGCCAGAATTACGTTGTGTATATCTAAGTGTTCTTTGTAAAATGTCAATTCAAACCCATACTCTTCATTCACTTTGGTGAACATCGCCTGATCGTAAGGCTTCGCGTCAAAAACTGCTATTTTGTATGCCATAATCTTAATTTATTCGGTGAAATATGAATGATTATAAAGTTTTAGGTTATTGCAAAAGTAATCAAAATAACCTTTATACTCAAAACTATTATTCTGTTTTTAATTCTTATAAAAACAAAGAGGTTTCCATCGTGGAAACCTCTTTATATCTTTTATTATATTTTGCTCTACTTATTTAGCATAGCTTACCGAACGGGTTTCACGGATAACCGTAATTTTAACCTGACCCGGATAAGTCATTTCATCCTGAATACGTTTTGCAATATCTGTCGATAATTTTTCTGTTTCGATATCATCTACTTTATCAGCTCCGACAATAACTCTCAATTCGCGTCCTGCCTGAATTGCGTATGTCTTCAAAACACCCGGATACGAAAGAGCCAATTGCTCCAGATCATTCAATCGCTTGATATAAGCCTCCACAATTTCACGACGAGCCCCCGGACGAGCACCGGATATAGCATCACATACTTGCACAATAGGAGCAAGAAGCGTTGTCATCTCTACTTCGTCATGATGGGCGCCAATAGCATTACATACATCAGGTTTTTCTTTGTATTTCTCTGCCAGTTTCATACCTAATAAAGCATGAGGTAATTCTGGCTCATCATCAGGCACTTTACCTATATCATGCAATAGACCCGCGCGTTTTGCTTTCTTCACGTTCAACCCTAACTCTGCAGCCATAATAGCACAAAGATTAGCCGTTTCACGAGCATGTTGCAACAGATTTTGTCCGTAAGACGAACGATATTTCATTTTACCGACAAGACGGATCAACTCAGGATGCAAACCATGTATACCTAAATCGATGGTAGTACGTTTTCCTGTTTCGATAATTTCTTCTTCGATTTGTTTCTTCACCTTAGACACAACCTCTTCGATACGGGCAGGATGGATACGACCATCTGCAACCAGTTGATGAAGAGCCAAACGGGCGATCTCGCGCCTTACAGGATCAAATCCTGAAAGCACAATTGCCTCAGGGGTATCATCTACTACTATCTCGATACCTGTAGCAGCTTCGAGCGCACGGATATTTCTACCCTCACGACCGATGATACGACCCTTTATTTCGTCAGATTCTATATGGAATACTGTAATTGCATTTTCGATAGCAGTTTCCGTAGCCACACGTTGGATAGATTGAACGACAATCTTTTTAGCTTCTTTATTCGCTGTCATTTTAGCCTCTTCCATTATATCGTTGATATAAGATTGGGCATGTGTTTGAGCTTCATCTTTCAAAGCCTCAACCAACTTCTCTTTCACCTCGTCAGCTGACAATCCAGACAATGCTTCCAATCGTTCAACTTCCTGTTTGTGAAGCTTATCTAGATCCAGTTTTCTTTTCTCTACAACCTCCAGTTGTGTTTCCAAGTTTGCCTTAATCGTGTCAGCTTCGTTCTTTTTACGCTGAAGCTCTTCTTGTCTTTGATTAAGACTTAGTTCTTTTTGCTTAATTTTGTTTTCGGCAACTTGTAATCTCGAATTACGGCTGTTTACTTGTTTTTCGAACTCCGACTTCATATGCAAAGCCTGTTCTTTAACCTCCAACAGCTTATTTTTCTTAATCACCTCGGCTTCTTGTTCAGCTTCCTTTACCTGACGCTTAAACTTCGAATTTGCCATAAAATTCAAAGTCAGCCAGGTCAGTATTGCACCGACAAGAAAGGCTATAACAATAAATAATATATTCATAATTTTATACTTTTATTTATAAATCAATAGTTTCTAATTTGGTTTTTCATTTTCACTCAATAAAAAAACACCAACTGAAGCATAGGAATCAAGTCCTTTACTTACAATCAGTGCCATATAGCTGCCCAATATCCGGATTTATTCTTACAGATTCCTGAGATAACTATCCAATTCAAGTGTCAACTCTTTCAGTTTAGCTTCAAACAGCTCTACACGCATTTGATGCTCTGTTTTCTCTGTTACAGCCTGTATCGCTGTCATTGCCATATAATCGGCGCTACGCAAAGGTTGCGACGATTGGCCTGTAAAATAATTCTTATATTGACCTAGTTTATAATCTATTTCATCTGCAGCTCTCCGATACATTTCTTCTTCTTTCCTCTTTACTTTGAGAGGATACCTCATATCAGCTACTCGTAGATTAATTATTAAATGCTCGTCCATAATTCAACATTATTTAGCTTTTCAATATGGCGATGCACTTATCTACATCTCGCACTAATTTCGATAATCGTTTTTTAGCTATTTGCATTTCATCACTATCGGGTGACGAAAACGATTTTGCAAACTTCAGATTATCATATTTTATTTTTAGTTGTTCTGCTTCTTTCGTCAAAGATTCAATTGCTATATCCTTCTGTGCAATCTCATGCTTAAGACGAATATTTTCCGACTTAAGAGAATCACAGAAAAACATAAGCTGCCTCATTCTTAATTCAAATTCAGCTAAGAGCTTTTCATCTTTTTCTGCCATAACACAACTAAATGTAACACAAAAATAAAAATTGCTCACAAATATACAAAATATTACTCTTCTAAATTCATGCTTAAGCGCAAGAATATAGATAATAATACAAAAAAGGCAGTTGCTAATACTGCAAACTGCCTTTTTCCTATGTTATTCTCTCAATTAAAGCAATACTACTTCAATATCGTCCTTCAACTCATTGAAAGCAATCTTACCTTCTCTTGCCAACCAACCCAAAGCTGCGTACATATCTTTTTCTGTTAGTTTACTAGCTTTTTTTATGTCTTTCAACGTTTTTTTACCTCCGGCATCTAAATGTGTCCAGATTACACCGGCATTTGTTCCTATCTTCTCCTTCATAACAAATTTGTTTAGAAATATGTGGTCATATATACCATTAACTAGTTCAAAAATACACAATTATTAAAACTTAAACAAACTTCATCCATACTTTTTTACTATTGTGGTTAAATTGTAATCAAAATTTAACATTATCAATCATTTTAACTATATTATAACAACACAATCTGGATATCTACGGACAAATTGTCAAAGCCACTCACTTAGTATCATTACAGAAAACAATTTGCATATTACATAAAATCATGTAGATTTGTGCTAAAAAGAAATTTATTGCGATTTTTCAGCTCACATAAAAATAAAATGCAGGAATATAGCGACGAAGAACTACTCGCTAATTTCAAACAAACGGGTAAGGCTGAGTATTTCCAACAGCTTTACGAACGTTATATTCCTCTTATATATGGTCTATGCCTCAAGTATCTGCAGCAGCCGGAAGGGTCGCAGGATGCTGTTATAGACATATATGAAAACCTGTCGACAAGAATTGCAGGATATGAAATCAAGATATTCAAAAATTGGCTATATAGCGTTGTCACAAATCATTGTTTCCACATACTGAGAGAAAACAAAAAAGAAATTATCGTTAATTTTGATTCGCAGCTTATGGAATCCGATGACACTTTGGATCTATTTAGCGAAGATATAGATAATGATAAAGAGACTGCACTGAATCAATGTTTAGAAAAACTCCCCGAACCTCAGCGTATATCGGTGTCCAAATTTTTCTATGAGGATAAATCATATGTCGATATTGTTGATGAAACGGGATTTAATCTGAAAAGTGTAAAAAGCTATATTCAAAATGGAAAGCGGAATCTGAAAATCTGTATAGAAAAGAATCTGAAGGTATGAGTTTATTAGACTACATAAAAGGACAAAGAAGAGGTAAAGATGCTAATCGAATTGAAAAAGATGCGATGAAGGATTCTTTTTTGTCCGAAGCCATCGAAGGATTTGACAGTATAGACGATGATCATCTCGCCCGAATTAATAAAATACAAAATCTGATCGGTGCAAGATCGAGCAGGATGGGGCAGCGTCGCTCTATCTGGCAAAGTGCTGCCGCAAGTATTGTGCTTTTGCTAGGAATTGGGGGTTATTTTCTTGTAAATGGACACAAAAGTGATCTTCATGCACAGGAAGCTAATTATGCGGGACTCATAGAAATATATGTACCTGAACAATTCTATGTGGAAAACATAGCAATAATTGCTCAAACAAATACTGTACTGGTAAGAAAATACAAGCCTAATATAAATCGTTTTACAGTTGACGAAGATATAGATTCGAATGTATCTCAATCCGAACTTGAAATGCTGGCCGGAACTTTACTTGCAGAGAATAACCCTATTGATATATACGTACCGAGCGAGAATAATAAAGAATACAAAAATGCAATCCGACAATCGGCAAACGAGCCTGAACCCCTCCTTGCCCAAAATAGTCCGATGGCTGCCATAGCGGCTGATATAGATGAAAGTATTACTGTCGGACAAATTGCGATGGACAGTAGCGATAATCTTCTTGCTGAAATGGTAGTAACAGAAGCACCCGCTGCCGGATATGCAAGCAGTTCGGTTTCTAAAGAAATAAGAAAAGAAGAGGAAGAACATTTTGTTAAAAAGGGTAATAGCAATAAATTGGCCTCCAGAATGAAGAATATTCAGGCAGACCAAGCAGTTCCGACTGTGGCCGCCAGCGCTCCAATCCCTCAACCGATAATTGGTTATGAGAAATACGATGCTTATTTAATATCTTCTTTAGTAAGACCTACCGACGAAGCATGTAAGGATGTGAAAGGCGAAGTCGTTGTAGAATTCTCTATTGACGAAAAAGGGCAGCCTTATCAATTAAATATAAAACAAAGCTTGTGCCAAACCTGCGATAAAGAAGCTATCCGCTTAATTTTATCCGGATCTAAATGGACTGTGGCTTCGCAACGAGTAACAGTAAAAATTAAGTTTTAAGTTTAATATTTTTTATCCAATAGACCAGGGCGCAAACGCTCGGTACGCTCCATAGCCTGTTGCAACTTCCAATCATCTATTTTAGCCTGATGCCCCGATAGTAATATTTCGGGTACTTTCCATCCCTTATATTCTGCCGGACGAGTGTAAACAGGCGGTGCCAATAAATTATCCTGAAAAGAATCAGACAAAGCCGATTGCTCGTCCCCTATTGCTCCCGGTATCAGACGCACAATAGCATCGGCCATCACAGCTGCCGCCAATTCACCTCCGGTAAGAACAAAATCTCCGATAGACACCTCTTTCGTAATAAGATGCTCACGTATACGATAGTCAATTCCTTTATAATGTCCGCAAAGTATAATTATATTTTCATACGAAGACATCTGGTTTGCCATCGGCTGATTGAAAACCTCTCCATCGGGAGAAGTATAGATCACTTCATCATAAACCCGTTGTTTTTTCAGATATGATATTGCATTATCTATCGGCTCTATTTGCATAACCATACCAGCCTCGCCACCAAACGGATAATCGTCTACCTTACGGTGTTTATCGGTTGTATAATCGCGTAAGTTATGGATTACAATCTCTGCCAAACCTTTTTCTTGTGCACGTTTGAGAATCGAGCAATCAATTAATCCGGTAAACATCTGGGGCAGTACGCTTATTATATCTATTCGCATGAGTTCTTTTTATTTAAACACAAAGGTAGGTAAAAAACGAAAAAGAGCATACTTTATTACTAAAGCATACTCTATTCTATATTATAACTGACTTTTCTTATCCTTCTTTATGAAAAATCGTTCCCGTCGCCTGAGCAGTCGGCATCACCAACATATCTTGTATGTCCACATGAGTTGGTTGAGAAACAGCATAAAAAACAGCATTCGCTATATCATCGGCAAAAAGTGGAGTAAATCCTTTATACACCTGATTCGCCCTAGACTCATCACCTTTGAAACGAACCAGTGAAAATTCGGTTTCCACTGCTCCGGGACAAATCTGAGTTACCTTTATATTATAAGGCAATAAATCGATTCGCATTCCCTTGCTTAAAGCATCTACTGCATGTTTGGTTGCACAATAAACATTGCCGTTTGCATAAGAGTCCTTTCCTGCAATAGAACAAAGGTTGATAATATGCCCTGATTTACGCTCTACCATTCCCGGTGTAACAAGGCGTGTTACATAAAGCAAGCCCTTCACATTGGTATCTATCATTCGCTCCCAATCGTCAACGACTCCCTGATGGATAGGATTGAGTCCGACTGCTAAGCCTGCGTTATTGACAAGAATATCGATATCCTTCCATTCCTTCGGTAAATTTGACAATGAATCCTCTACTTCTTTATAAACTCTGACATCAAAATTGAGAGTCAGCACTTTTACTTCCGATTTATCTTGAATTTCTTTTTGTAATTCAGACAAACGATCTGCCCTTCGTCCTGTAATAATCAAATTGCACCCCTCTTGAGCTAATTTAACGGCTATCGCCCTACCAATACCGGATGTCGCTCCTGTTATCAATGCTATTTTCTTCATTAGATTCTAATTTTTATACCAAAGTTAAATAAAAAATGACACTAACCATAGATTAGTGCCATTCATATATCAATCAATTATCTCTCCTTAAAAATTGTAGGCGAGCCCAACTCCTATTACCTCTTTAAACTGCACCCTTGGTCCTCTTGTACTTAATTGCCCTTGTTCGTCAAATGATTTGATCTTAACATCATCATCATATTTCAGGCTGGTACTGATTGTTGCCGACAGGTATTTGTTTATTTTCATATTGATCATCAAATCCCAGTTAATATCAATATTTCCGAAAGAACTGTCATAAGCGGTAAAAAAGTCGGCAACAGTTATTGCACTTACATTCTCCATAAGGGGTCTTTGCGCTCTTATCTTGAAAAAAGCACCCATTTCGGCCATAAAACGATCTCCCGGATCAACGCCAAAAGCACCTATACCTGATAAGAAATCGTCTTCGACGAATGTCAACTTAGTCGCTATAGGCGACATATAAACAGAATATATCTTATTGGGTCTATACTCCAAGCCCACAGATATGTTGGAATAGGCCGGAGCCATAAATTTCGATATATAATTCGTTTTGTCAGGATAATTAAATCCTTTAGCGAATTGAGACCTGAAATCCCCCATCACTGTATAATACCATATATGATCGGTAGAGTATCCTAATTGAGACGAAAATTCGAGCCTGTCAACTGTTTTTTGAGTTCCGGCAGATGCTGTATTATTCAGTCCATATTCGAATGCGAATGTATTTGCGAAAAGCCAATTCCCGCTCTTTCGGTTTAATGATCCGTTAAGGTAAAGATTACCACCAAAAGCATTATCTCCTCCAGCCGCCCAGTTACTGAGGCTCGTTTGCGAGAAGTTTAAACCGCTTATACCTTTCAGATACCATTTGTTGTTTTCCATTTTATCCTTGTTCTCGTCTGCATCTTCCGTCTGCGCCTGCGCATATAGAGCCGACGTAGAAGCAGCAAGTATCAACGCTATTAATAAACGCTTCATCACTTCGATTTCTTTTAGTTCCTAATTTATCTTAATTTAAGGACATCTCCTTCCTCTGGAACGTATTCGAAGTCTTTTTTGTTCATTTTATATAAGTTCTTCACCTTAATTCCGTACAACTGGGATATGCTATGCATAGACTCTCCGACTTGTACTGTATGCTCATAATATGGCTTATCTGCTTTCGATTTCTTTTTCTCGAAATACACCAAGTCTCCTGCTTTCAACGGGAAACCTTCGGGTACTTCGTTGTGCTTATACAAGTCTTTCGGCTTGAAACCAAATTCTACCGCAATAGCTTCATAGGTATCACCATCTTGAGCAAGAACATAGACCAGATTATGTGTTTTGTATGGTGTGTGCTTATAGTTTTGTTGAATGAACCGTTCTTCTTCCTTTTTTATTTTAGAAGCGCTCTTACCTTGACGATCGTGTTGATACAATTCATAGTCTTCTATCAGCTTGATCAACTTATTAGCATAAGCCTTGTCGGTTGCATAACCAGCCTGTTGCAAACCTTTTGCCCAACCTCTATAGTCAGTTATCTCTAAGGCAAAAAGATTCTTATAACGAGGTTTTTCCGCCAAAAAGCGGGAATGATCGTCGTATGATTCCTCTGCCTTCTTATATTTTCTGAAACAATCGTTAGGTGTATCGTCTGCTTTATAAACTTTTTCGCCTTTCCAATCGTTATGACATTTAATACCGAAGTGATTATTAGAACTTTGAGTCAAAGAGCTTTTACCTGCTCCCGATTCTAACAATCCCTGTGCGAGTGTGATACTGGCAGGTATTTTATATTTTTTCATATGATCGATCGCAATCCCTTTGTATGTATCAATATAGTCATCGTATGTTTTATAGCGTTTTGCCTGAGAAAAAGCAGATATGGTTGGCAATAAAATCAGAACCGATAAAACAATCAATTTGGATAAGGCAATCGAAGGATATTTCATATATTTGAGAATATTAAGGCCGAAGACCTATTTATTATTATTTTTAGTATAAATGCAGCAATCTCTTCGTCTTGGAAGTACAACATTCAATATTTTAATATAGACAGTAAATTATGGAAAATTTAAATCTGACAACAAAGATACTAGTTTACAGCTTTGAAGAGTGTAACGAAAACATAAAAAAACTTATAGATAAGGCTAAACTGGCAGCAAAGGATGCTTATGCTCCCTATTCTGAGTTTCATGTAGGAGCGGCAATATTACTCGCGAACGGAAAAATAATAACAGGCAACAATCAGGAGAATGCCGCCTATCCTTCGGGGCTATGCGCCGAGCGAGTAGCCATATTTCATGCCAATTCTCAATATCCTGACATTGCAGTGGAAGCTATTGCCGTTGCAGCATATCATGATGGCGCATATACCGATAATCCTTGTACACCTTGCGGTTCGTGCAGACAGACACTTCTAGAAGTAGAGAATCGCTACAACCATCCGATAAAAATAGTAATGTATGGGAAAAGTAAGATATGTGAAGTGGATTCAATAAAGCGGCTACTACCCTTGAGCTTCGGCAAAAGTTCACTTATTTAAGATATTACCAATTTAATTTGATCGACTTTAGTTCCTGCGTCAAGGCTTTTGCCCTACCTGCCGAAACCTTATCGAGCAGCTTCCAGAATCTGTCGCCATGATTCATTTCTATGGTATGACAAAGCTCATGTAAAATGACAAAGTCAGTCAAATGCTCGGGAATCATCATACAGAAATAAGATAGGTTTATGCTTTTCTTCGAAGAGCAACTTCCCCAGCGCGTACGACTTTTATTTATTTTGACATCAGAATACGTAAAACCATGAGCTTGGGCAAGCTCTTTTACCTTTTGTGGAAATAGTCGCTTTGCTTCGAATCGGAGTGCTTTTTCGATTCCGTTACGAATATTAGACTGCACTTCCGAATCTTCGAAATTACAGTTAGCAGGACACGTAATAGACAAAACGCCACTTTTTAATTTCATGTAATAGTTATCACATGTGTTTTCCCTTAAGTCGAGCTGAAAGCTAATAGCATTAAATTCAGTTTGTGGTGTAAAGATTAATTGAGGTGGTGATTTTTCTTTCAGTTTCAACAATCGTGGTTTCATTTCTCGAACTGCCGCTTCAATAGCCCCCAATCCTACGAAATGAGGATGAGTCAATTGCAAAGCACCATTCTTAGCACGAACAGTAATTTGTTGAGCACGATTGCTCTTTATCAATTTAATTTCACCTAAATCTTCGTCCCAAATTTCCATAAATAAGCATATAAAAAAAGCCTAACCGTAAAGTTAAGCTTTCTCTATTATTATATGTAAATGTTTTATTTACTTTTATGATTTTCTTTTATAAAAGCCTCTAATGCAGCCGTCATCGATGGCATTCCTGGCAGAGGTGCTTCACAGTCGAGACGCAGACCTGCATCGCGTACAGCCTTAGCCGTTGCCGCTCCGAAACATCCGATAGCTATATCTCCCTGCTTGAAGTCTGGTGCATTTTTCTGCAATGATAAAATACCTGCCGGACTAAAAAATATCAACATATCGTAAGACAATATTTCATCCTGAGTAATATTATTACTTACCGTACGATACATGATTGCTTTTGTGTATTCAGCTTTTTTGTCATCCAGCACATTAATGAGATCATCACTATGCACATCCGATACCGGAACTATAAACTTTTCTTTATTATGCTTGGTCAGCGCTGTTGCCAAACCATCCATTTTACCCGTAGCACTAAAGAAAATTTTACGTTTTCTATATACTATATATTTTTGCAAATACAAAGCTACCGACTCTGATATACAGAAGTATTTCATCGTCTCGGGCATTGGTATCCTTAGTTCCTCACATAGAGAGAAAAAGTGATCTATTGCCACTTTAGCTGTAAACACTACAGCAGAATAATCTTGTATATTGATACGCTGTTGCCTAAATTCTTTTGCATCCAAACCATCCACTCTTATGAATGGACGAAAATCCATTTGCAAATGATATTTTTCCGCGATGTCAAAATATGGCGATTTCTCTGTTTGAGGTGCCGGTTGCGACACCAATATTTTTTTTACTTTAAGAGCCATAGTACATTTAATACATCAAATCTATATAAATAAACCAACCCCAGCGCTAAAAACACATAAGGTAATATTTCGATAGTGCAAAGGTAGGCAATCAAATACAAAAAGTTAAATTTTTCGGATATAAAATAGATTATTATCCTATAAAAAAGTATTATTTGAGATATTAGAAATAAAATTAACATAAATCCGATAACAAAAAAGTGCCAATATTCCGAATAAATAAGCACCAACGTCGGCAGAAAGAACAGTATACCTAATAACTCAAATACAACAATATAGGTCCGAATCCAAGACAACGCGAGAGACTTGGCGTCAAATACATATCCCATAAATTTATATAAGTGAATCTTCAATTGAAGGAAAATGGATATTAACACTATAAAGGAAGCTATTGTTATAAAAGGTGTCTGCGATTCCCTGCCCAATGGACTATATTCCATAAATACATCATACAAGCAAATAGAGATTAGCACTATTGCCTGAAAAATAAGAAAATAGGAATAGAAAATCTCTTTTACCGTAGTTTGACGGTGCACCCTATAGCTTTTTTCGGAAGAGAAAATTAAACGTATATTTTCTTTCAGAAAATTAAAACCTCCATTGTATAAGTGGGCAAAGAACAGAAAACACAACAGGAGAAGTCCGAAGACACCATCTGTCTGTTCCAATGCGAATGGCAGCAAGCTTCCCTCGTGACCTTTATTATTAGTCGAGTCGCCTTTACTTGTGTAATAATATGGCAATCCATCCTTCGACAGGCTTGCTGTATCACCCATACTCACTTGCCTAAGACGGTAAAAGTCTAAGTGAAGAGAATCCTGCATCGCAACACGAGTTCCATCACTAACATCAATATATGAGATCGAATCTTTAACCAATGTATTAGACGAGATAAGAAAAGGCACATACCTGTTAGAAATCTACAGGGATGTACCTTTTTATATTATTTATTATAAATTAAATTCTTTCTTAATAGCATCTACATAGTCTAACTTCTCCCATGTAAACAACTCCACTTCACGGATAATACCCTTAGGATTATAACGAGATTTGAATTCTTTGGTTACAATCTGGGGCTCTCGTCCCATATGACCATAAGCAGCTGTTTCCGAATAGATAGGATTACGAAGTTTTAAGCGCTCTTCGATTGCTTTTGGACGCATATCGAACATACGGTCTATTACTTTCGCAATTTCTCCATCTGCCATAGCGACATTACTCTTACCATAAGTATTTACATAAATATTCATAGGCTTAGCAACACCGATCGCATATGAAACTTGAACCAGCACTTCTGATGAAACACCTGCAGCCACTAAGTTTTTAGCAATATGACGAGCTGCGTAAGCAGCCGAACGGTCTACTTTAGATGGATCTTTACCTGAAAAAGCACCACCTCCATGAGCACCTTTTCCACCATAAGTATCCACAATAATCTTCCGCCCTGTCAAACCAGAATCACCGTGAGGTCCTCCTATTACAAAACGACCTGTAGGATTGACATGATATGTAATATCATCTGTAAACAGGCTTATCACATCTTCTCTGGTCTTATATTTAGACTTTACACGTGGAACCAGAATATTTATTACATCATTCTTAATCTGACTTTGCATAGTAACATCATCAGCAAAATCATCATGTTGTGTAGAAATAACGATCGTATCTATACGCAAGGGGGTTCCATTGTCATCATATTCGATCGTAACCTGCGATTTAGCATCAGGACGTAAGTAAGGCATCAAATGAAGCTCATTCTTGCGTATAGCTGCCAATTCGAAAAGCAATGCATGGGACAAATCCAATGCAAGAGGCATATAGTTATCAGTCTCGTTAGTTGCGTAGCCGAACATCATCCCCTGGTCTCCGGCCCCTTGATCCATTGGATCGATTCGTCCGTCAACTCCTCTGTTTATATCGTCCGATTGTTCATGTATAGCAGATAGTACACCACACGATTTAGCTTCGAACTGATACTCACTTTTGGTATAACCGATACGTTCTATTACTTTACGAGCTGTCTCTTGAATATCTATATATGCTTTTGACTTAACCTCTCCGGCTAATACGACCTGACCTGTTGTTACAAGGGTTTCGCAAGCTACTTTCGATTCGGCATCGTATGCCAGAAATTCGTCTAATAAAGAGTCTGATATTTGATCAGCTACTTTATCCGGGTGTCCCTCCGAAACGGATTCAGAAGTAAATAAATAACTCATTTTAATCAATTTATCTAATTAAAAAAAGGAAAGATAATATGCGCAGCTTGCATAAAATGGTTTAGCATTTTTTTTATGTGGTTGCAATCATACAAATCCCTCCACGAAATTTGATACAAAGATAGAACTTTTTATACAGATGGACACATATCTACAAAAAAAGAGTTCGCACAATGTTGTGCGAACTCTTAATATTTATAAATTTCAGTTCTTTTATTTTACAACTTCAAGCAACTGCAAACCAACAGAGTTTTCCGGATCTAGTTCCAGTAGCTTTTCACAATTAAGTTTTGTATTCGCTTTTGCTTCTGCGCTTCCTGTTGCATCAAACTGTACATAATAATAGTAAGCTAAATATCGGTAAGCTTCAATTAACTCTCTAGTATTCTCACCATCATTTTTAGCTGTGATAATTCTTACAGTTTCATCATAATATGGTTTCGCCAAACCTTGTATAGTCTCAGGGTCAAGTGATGCATTCGTGCGGGCTCTCCACAGGTTACCCAAGTGGCTTTCAGGTATACGCTCTGCAACAATAGCAAAAGCAGCATCAGCGTCCTTAAACATAGCAGGAGCTTGGGCTGTTAGAGTAGAATCTTTGGATGCAGCTGTTCCTGCCATATAATAATAACGACCTAGTTGGAAGAAATCAGATGCTTCTGCTTTCTCTCCCATAAGTTCGATATATTTTTTATAAAACTCTGCAGCTTCTGCATTCATTGATTCGTTTGCTAAGATAATAGCAATCTCTTTATTCAATTCTATTTTAGAAGGATCTAACTCTATTGCTTTTTTGTATTGAGCAATAGCATCTATTTTTTGACCAGCCTCACTTAGAATATTACCATAAGTCATATAATCCTGAACGATATATTTTGCTGTATCTCTTGGAATACTGAAGAACTTTTGACCAACAGCCATACCTTCGTCATATTCTTTCAATTCGTTATCGCTATACATCAATAGACGATTTAGCACGAAATTGTCAGCCTCACGACCAAGACCTTCATTGATAACAGTTACAGCATCGCCATAATTTTTAGAAAAATATTGAGCTGCTGCAAGATCAATAATATCAGCAACAGTATAGTCGCCAGCGCTAAAGTATTCTTTATATGCAGCTATTGCTTCAGCATAAAAACCATTTGCATAATACAATTTCCCTAGATATCTGTAAGTAATTTTATAATCCGGACGGATTGCAGTTACTTTCTTAAGCATTCCTATTGCTGTAGTAGGATTGATAGACTCATAAACCCTAGCCCCTTTAACATAAGCTAATACACAATTAGGATCAAAGTTGATCGCCTGATCGTATTGCATAGCTGCATCACCGGCTTTACCAGCTTTTGCTAAAAGATCTCCTTCAAAAATATAGATGTACGGAGATTTTTTATTTGCCTTACGGGCATCTTCTACTTTTGCAGTAGCTTTTTCAGTCATTCCATTATCTGAATATGCTTTAGCTATTGCAAGAATAACAGAAACGTCTTTTTTATTTTTCTTAAAAATTTCAGATAATTGATCTTCTGCTACTTTTGTATTAGATTTCAATTCTAATTTAGCCAAACCAATTGCATTGAAAGCAGATAGTGGATCAGCGGCCAAACCTTTTTCGAAGTTGGTTTTAGCTTCTGTCATATTACCTTCAAGAAAAGCTATTTCACCCAAATAATAATAGGACTCAGCGGGTGTTTGTCCAATATTCTTTGTAAAATACTCTTTCGCTAATTTTATCTCTCCCAACGCAAAGTAATCTGCACCCGGGCTATTTTGAGCAAATGCTGTCAAGCTAATTGCCAAACTTAATAATGAACTTAATAAATACTTCATCTTCATACTGTCTTATATATATTTAGATTAATTTGTTTATGCTAATATTATTTTACAAACCCAGGATTTGCACGTATCAATCGCATCGGACGAGTTGCGGGCAACAGTCCTGCTTTTGTAATCATACGTTGTCCCTGATCACCAGCAACAAAGGTAACAAAACCTGATGTTAAACCACCGCTAACATCCGAAATTATTACATAAATATCTCTGGTTAGTGGATACTTTCCTAATGCAAGTTGATACGGATAAGGCTTATAGCTATCCTTCACTGTCGCTTTTTCTTCTTTGCTAACAGACATTACCCTTACATTATTTATAAAGCTAAGATTAGTGGTATCCGACGGATTACTAATCCAGTTCACACCAATTATACCGAGAGCATTAGGGGTAGATGCCACGTAGTCAATCACCATCTGATTAGGTGTGCGTTCCGAATTTATATCAATTGTTTGCTGTGCGTCTTCTGCCCGTGCCCGTAGGTTAGAACCTAAAGGTACGTCTCCGCAGATAGAATCTTTTATATATCGAACCATGCTCGAATTTGGACTATCGAAGGCAATGGCAATATCTCCTAATGAAGAACCGGGGCGGAGTTCATTCCATGTACGAACTTCTCCGGTAAATATTTTTTTCAAATCGGCTACAGAAACAAGTGTATCTGTATTAGCCTTGTTTACAATGATAGCAATACCATCTGTTGCTATTTTTTGAGACCGAGGAGTACGTTGCCGGTCTTTTATTACATTTATCTCGTTTTGCGTCAGTTCGCGTGCAGCGATAATCAACCGCAAGCTATCTTTCATAAATAAATCAAACATTCCTATTTCACTTGTATATAAAGGAATGATTGTAGCATCAGGATTCAGTGCTTCAAAAACATCTACCTGCTGTTGTATAATGGGTGCAAAACACTCATCTACGGCTATTTCGGCAATACCGCTGGTAAGCGTATCAGTCCGTGTTATTTTTCTTCTATCACCACAGGATGATAAGAGAATGATTATTGTGCAAAAAATAATACTTAGCTTTTTCATTATAATAAAATTATATTTATAAAATCTTAATCTGAAAAATTACAATGACTTCCACATTCTATATCCCCTAAACAATCCATAGACAAAGAACAGCACGCCCATTATAATACGAATAATCAAAGATACGTTCGCAAATATAGGAGTGAATACAAGTAGTACAGCGACACACAGGTAAAAGAATACCATTAGTAGACTCCATACGATTCTAAAGGAAAATTTGTTTTGTTTCATCTCTATTATTTAAAAAGAAGAGAAGAGGTTTTTAGTCCAACTTCTCTTCTTTACTAAGTTTTATGTTTTGCAATAAATACCTCAAGAAGAGTATTTATTATTGTCTTAACTTAAATACAATCGGAAGTGTAAAATATACTGGTACATTCAAACCATTTTGTTTTCCAGGAATCCAGTTTGGCATCGCTTTTACAACCCTTACTGCTTCTTTATCACAAGAAGGATCGATACCACGGATAACTGTTACATCCGAAATTGCACCTGTTTTAGTTACAACGAAACGAATAGTTACACGACCTTGAACACCTGTTTCTTGTGCAACAACAGGATATTTTAGGTTCTCGTTAATAAACTTATGCATTTCCATTTCGCCTCCAGGGAACGTTGGCATTTGTTCAACTGTAACAAATGGCTTGTCAGTGTCTACTTTTTGCTCAACAATTACTTTATGTTCCTTTAGTTCGGCAATATCAACACCATGCTTATCGTCCGTACCTTTCACGTCAGCCACAGAGATAGTGATCTTAGTTGTTGTCAAATCTTCTTGAGACTTCATCAACTTATCTTCATCAATCTTGTCATCTTCTGTGATAACAGGAGGTGTAAACTTCACTGTTGTTTTCAACGGTGGTGGCGGTGGTGCAGTCTCCTGCTTAATCAGGTTCTCTTGTTGTACTTGTTCTTCAACAGGTATATTCGACATTGCAAAAGTGTCTTCCATCGGACCAAGATCGTCTTTCGCTGTAAGATTTTTCACAACACCGATTAGCCCTGGCAACGCTGCGACAAACGTAGCGAACAGAAGCATTACAATAAATGCCGCGATGTGTCTTTTTGAAGAACTTTGACGAAGTCTATAAGCACCATACTGCTTGTTTTTTCCTTCAAAGACTACATCACACCATTCGCCTGAATTCAAATTTATGTCTTTTCCCATAATTTTCTTCTTTTAATAATGTGATTACTTCGGAGTTGCAGCTTGAGCGCCATAAGCACCTTTCGTTTTCAAGTTCTCGATTAAGAATTGATCGCCTTCGGCCATATCAACAATTGCATATTTGCCGATACTGCAAATTTGCATTTCGTCTAAAGCATCAACCAGATTCTCGTATGTTGCATCGCTTGTCGGCTTAATTACAACAATCATAGACTCTTTATCATTCTTAATTTCACTTGCTTGTTTCTTAAAGTCTTCATCGGACATTCTTTTATTTTCACGTTTTTCACGCTTCAGCTCAGTCATTTTTTGAACAGCTGCCGCATTACGTTCTAAAAGAATTCCACGAATACCTTCGGGAGAATAATCAGTCTCTTTCAACGATGTGTAATCTTCATATTTAGGTTTTCCAAAGTAATAATATACTTTATCATTTTCACCTAGCAAAAGAGTCACCGTCTTAGACTCAGGAACTTTATCTTTCTCTTCTTCTGTTAAGTTCTCATCATTGGTAGGCATCGCAATATCCATGATCTGCGGCTTACTCAATGTTGTACAAAACATAAAGAAGGTTATCAATAACATATTCATATCAACCATCGGAGTAAAGTCTACTCGTAGGTTTAGCTTTTGGGGTTTGCCTTTTTTCTTTTCGCCGCCACCGGTTTGTACTTCTGACATAATCTTATTCTTTTTAGTTTTTGATTATTATAGGCCTTCCGGCATTCCCCTAAGAGTGGTTATAAGACTATATCTGTTTTCTTTCAATTCGATCAAAGTTTTCATCACACCATCCACTAATGGATATGGAGTCGACTGATCTGCTTTGATAGCGATAGATGCGTCCTCATTTACTTCCCTAAAATGTTTTACCCAACGTGATAGTTGATTATTTGTACTATCTGTAGGCACCCCAAAATTTTTAATCTCAGCACTCTGCTCATCCATTGGTAAGTTCAACAAGCCAGACATTCTATTCATAGGAACCCCAACATGGGTCAATTCTACAAAAGATTTTATTTGTTTGTCGTCAAACGTAATACCATAATCCTGCCCCATCAACTTCAATACTGCAACCTTATTCTCAGGTCTGTCCATGTTTAAAAACACTTTGCCCTGCGGATCGATTAGTATTGTTAAAACGTCGTTTTCAGGAATCTTTACCTCAGACACGGATGCCGGAGTCAAAACCTGTACGGGTTCTTTTGGTAAAAATGTTGATGTAAGCATGAAGAATGTAAGCAGGAGCACAGTAACGTCACTCATCGCCGTCATGTCGATAAACGTATCCTGTTTTTTAACCTTTACTTTAGCCATATCTTCTCTTTGTTTTCTTATTAGAGTAGAATCTCATAGAAATTCCACAAATTAATCTAAAAATATTAATTATTTAGACAAACCTCCGTGAGTTTGAGTATAAGTTTGACCAACAGCGAAGCCAACTTCGTCTACTGCATTGGTCATTTCTTCTACTCTACCAGAGAAATAAGAATAAGAGATGATAGCTAACGCACCTGTACCGATACCCATTGCTGTATTCATTAGGGCCTCAGAAATACCTAGTGCCAGTGCTGTTGAATCTGGTGATCCCTCGCTACTCATAGCTTGGAAAGACTTGATCATACCTAGTACTGTTCCTAATAGTCCGAACAATGTACCCAATGAAGAGATTGTTGCAATGATCGATAGGTTTTGTTGTAGGTAAGGAAGCTCTAATGTAGTAGCTTCTTCTATTTCCTTTTGGATAATAGCAGCTTTTTCGTCGTTATGAAGATCTGTAAGTTTCTCTACATCTTCATATCTAACAAGACCTGCTTTTAGGATGTTAGCAACTGAACCTTTTTGCTCATCGCAAAGTTTTGCAGCTCCAGCGATGTCGCCAGCAGCTAATTTAGTTTTAGCATTTAAGATAAACTTAGACGTGCTTCCTTTACCGCTTGCTCTGTTCAATGCAAAGAATCTCTCAACAGAAAGAACAAGTACAGTAAGAAGCAATGTGATTACACAAGGTATCACATACCCCCCTTGGTATAAAATTCCGAAAACATTACCTGGAAGTGGATGCCCTTTTTCGTCGAAACCGCTAGGATTTCCACAAACAAAGATGAAAAAGCAGAATGCTACAATAGCACAGCCAACAATTACAATCGCAGCTGAAACGCCTTTTGATCTAGGCTTTTGTTTTGGTTGTTGTCTCTTAGTTTCCATAGTGATAATAAATAAATTAAGTTTAGTGAATTAATTTTTAATTTTCAAATTTATAATATTTGTTTATACAATATTTATTCTAAATCCAGTAAAAATGGCGTAAATAGTGTTTGTACAAGCGTACAAATATACAAATCCATTTTATCTTTCAAAGATTTTTATATATTAAAAATACACATCGATATACCTTTCTTTTAATCAGAACGCTCGGCATCTCGTTTTATTCGTCTAAAATAAAGAATTTTAGATAGAAAAACATCCTAATGAGACAAAAAGATTATATTTTGTTATGGAATGTCTAAAATGATTAGAAGTGTTCCACGATGGTATTAAAGTATCTATTTTGCTATATTCAGTTAGCAAAAATAGAATTTAAATTTATTATTTACAATAAAAAAAATATTAAAATACTATTTCGCCTTATTTATCGAGGCACAATTCGTCGTTTAGAGCTATAACAGCGCTTTTATAGTGTTCTCTCTTAATAACAAACTGCATATTTACCTGACGAAGCGACTGTGCAAAACTTTCGACATTGATACCTTGTTCGAACAGAGCTTTAGATGCTCTGTATAAGAATCCCGGCATTGCAATATTAGTCCCCATCACACACACCAACGCTACGCGCTCCGAAATAACACGGTAAAAGGCCTGCTCAAGACTAGCTATCAACTCACGAGACTTATAATTATCCCAGACTACCATTGTAATCGAGTTAGCATTGGTCGATTTTAGTATATAGCTTACTCCAAATTTAGAAAACATCTGCATGATACGTAAGTCGAAACCAACCTCACCGACCATCATAGGATCATGTATCTCGATGGCTAATACTTTATCTGTACCAGATACTATTTCTATTTTTGGAATTTCAGAAACATATTCTTTCGTTATTATAGTCCCAGGGTGCTCCGATTCGAATGTGTTTTTTATACGAATATTGATATTCGCCAACTCGAGCGGCTTTGCAGCCTGAGGATGAATAGCTTCCATACCTATATCCGCCAACTGGTCGGCAATAACATAATTGGTATAGCCCACCGGAACAACTTTATCGACCCCAACAATATTAGGATCGGCACTCGATAAGTGGTATTCTTTATGTATAATTGCTTCATTAGCGTGAACCTCTACCGCGATTTTACTGAATGTAACTTCAGTGTATCCTCTGTCGAAAGCACGCATAATACCTTCTGTCCCCTTTGTATAACCTGTTGCAATACAAAGATCTTTACCGAAGTCTATATCTTTAAATGCACGATGAATACGTTCATCTATAGTAAGTGGCAACGAGTCGTTGAATCCACACAGGTCGATAAACCTTGCCGATATACCACTATTATTCAAAATATTAACAGAGTTCCATGCCGAATGAGCCTCACCCACTGACGCCAATATTTCGCGCGCCGCCAAACAGATATCGTCAGCATTGACATAACCCGAAGCCAATACTTTACTTAGGCTATGCAACATCGTTTTAGCCTGCTTGATACGATAGGTAATAAACTCACGAGCTTCAGCCAGATTCAAACCGATACTTTCGAATCCGTCATTAATAAGGAGAAGGCGCTGACACAAGCTATCCAAACCTATACTGTAATCGGCATTTTCGAGAAATTGAACATAAACTCCCGGCTCACCCGTTTTTTTATGTTCGAGCAACCAATTGGTCACATTATTATATGCTGATACCACGAATATACGATTGTATAGTTCTTCCGGTTTTCTCTTTCCTACAATTACATTATCCAATACATCCTTGAACTGAGACATAGATGTCCCACCAATTTTTTCTACAGTTAGCATTTCTCTCGTTAGGTTTGACTTATATTGACTAGCAAAAATAATAAAATAATCTAAAACCGAATACCCTTATAAACATTTGTTAGCATAACCTGTCGAAAAAGCGTCACTTTTTCACATTCTTAATTTCCAAGTATAATATTTCTAATATATTTGCAGTTTAAATGATATTACGCAAAACAGATAACACATGAAGTATTTCGGTATTTTATCCTTCTTCCTTTTTTTTACATTCAACCTTTCATCACAAAATTTCAAAGGACAAATTACAGATAAAGCAAACGAACCTTTACATGGAGGAACCGTGTATATAAAGGAGATTAATCACGGATTAGTCTGCAATGAAAATGGACAATACCAGACAACCTTGCCCACCGGCAGTTATCTGGTCGAATTTAAATGCCTGGGCTTTGAACGAATCGAACGCCGAGTACAAATACTGCCTAATGAAACTACTATCGTAAATATTTCTTTGGAAGAAAAACCTTTTGATCTAAAAGAGGTAACCGTATCAAATACCGAAGACCCAGCCTATGAAATAATGCGAAAAGCAATCGCTAAAGCCCCCTATTATGCAAATACAGTAAAAGGATATACTGCCGATACATATATAAAGGTGAATATGGAATTATTCAAAATCTCAAAACTATTAGACAGAATGATTCAAAAGTCAGAAGGGATGAAGGCTTCGGAGCTTAGAAACCAAATGTTCGTTCAGGAAACATTCAACGAAATAGAATATAACGCCCCCGACAAATACAAGCAAACGGTAATAGCTTTTTCCAGCAGCATTCCCGACAACTTTGATTCGAAAGAAGCTATAAGTATTATGAATGGGTCACTATATACATCCAAACTCGGACAGTTTATATCACCGCTAAATGAAAATGCATTTTCTTACTACAAATTCAGATATGAAGGATACAGCGAAGAAGATGGAACGACAATAAACAAGATTAAAGTTAGCCCAAAGGTAAAAGACCCCATTTTATTCGAAGGCTATATCTATATTGTGGATGGTACATGGCATATAAATCTTGCCGAACTGAGCAGCCATGATTTAGGTGACAACCGAACATATACTATTACTTATCAGAAAATAGCAGAAGATGTTTATCTGCCTGTCAGCTATTTTGTCGCTTCCAATCTTGATTTTCTAGGTATAAGCGGAGCTCTCAACTATTATGCATCGCTTAAATACAAACATGTAGATGTAAATAAAGATGCGATGAAAATAATCGCCGAAAAGAAAAACACGAAGCGAAATTTTGAAATCAAAACAGATTCTTTATACACCACTTTATCGGACAGTTTGGCACAAAATAGGGACTCTTCGTATTGGAAGCAGATACGAGTTATCCCTTTGGACGAAAGGGAGGCTATAAGTTTTGTCAGAAAAGATTCAATACAACAACGCATAGATTCGGTTCGCGAAAAGCATAAACCATCCAGATTTTCGTTTGGAAATTTGCTGATGGGAGGACAAACGGGTTCGGACTCAAGTAAGGTCAGGGTGAGATATGACGGTCTGCTAAGAATCCTACCTGAATATAATTTTGTGGACGGGGCATGGATCGGGCAAAAATTTACGATTACAAACAAACTCAATGAGAAACAAAAATTAAGAATCAGCCCTTATCTGTATTACGCCACAGCCAGAGAACGTTTTATTGGAGGTACAAATATGGATTTGGATTATGCACCTATGAAACTTGGGAGTTTAAGCTTATCAGCCGGCTCCACGTCCGCCGATTTTAACCCACTAGGGGCTGCTCGTCTAGACAATATGTATTCGTCATTATCGAAAGGCAAAAACCTTAGTTATTTTTATCAAAAAGATTTCGTTGCCGTACAGAATTCAATCGATTTAGCGAACGGACTCAAATTGAATACAGGATTCGAGATTGCCAAACGACGAGGATTAAGCAACAATACTGATTTTGTGATCTGGGGAGCCAGACGCAATATCAGACCGAATATATATAGTGATGACAGTTTTGATAAAACGTCTTATAATGTCGGTCTCGAATATACACCATACGCTTATTATTCTATAAAAAAGGGAGTAAAGAGATATGAGAACTATGCGTCGCCAACATTTCTAATTGATTATGAAGAGGGGTTTTCTTCTTGGCAGACAAACAATTCTAAATTCAGAAAAATAAAGGCAGGAATAAATCAATCTTTAGCTTTAAGCTATTTCAGCCATATCAACTACTCGGCAGAAGCAGGAACATTTATCGGCAATAACGACAGGGTACATTTTGCCGACTATCATCATTTCGATGCTGTAAATTCATTCTTGACATGCAAAAACCCATTCGATTCGTACCTGATGCTAAACAGTTATGAATACTCTACCAACCGCCATTGGATAGATACGCGTATAAATTATACCAGTAAATATATCCTGCTGAAACGTATCCCGTTTTTTCAGGGGCAGCCATTTATGGAAACACTTCATTTGAAAAGCCTGTATACCCCCGATAATAAATTCTATACCGAGGCCGGATATTCTATTAATCTCACCAGACTAATATCTTTTGGAGCATTCACTTCTTTTAATAACGTAAAATACACTAAATTTGACGTTCGATTAAGCATTGGCATAGATGCTTTCAGATCGATAATATATTAAAACAGAATGGCATCAATATCCTCTTGGGTCTCAGCATTGCGCCCCCGAACACTTTTTCTTGCAGTAGCTACGGCTATCTGTGGTAGTAGCCTGGCTTTCAGCACAGGCAAATTCAATATTACAGTCTGCATTTTAACCATCCTTATCGCAACTATTCTGCAATTGTTATCCAATATGGCGAACGATCTTGGCGATTATCAGCAAGGAACAGATATTACAGGCGAAAGAGTCGGCCCCAAGCGTACGGTACAAAGCGGAGCCATAACACCTCAGCAAATGAAAAGAGGCATCTATATAGTTATCGGACTGGCTGCAATAGTGGGTTCACTCCTTATATATATAGCATTGCAATTTATGGATATAAAGTATATTCTTATTTTTCTCGGCTTAGGCTTGGCAGCCATTGTAGCAGCTATAAAATATACGACAGGAAAAAACCCATACGGATATAAAGGACTAGGCGATCTGTTTTCTTTCATCTTCTTCGGTCCTGTCCCTGTGGTCGGCACCTATTTTCTTCATACGCATGCCTTAGATTTCAGGGCGTGGCTACCTGCTATCGGGTTAGGATTTTTATCGGCTGCGGTACTTAATATTAATAATATGCGTGATCTTGAAAACGATAAGAAGTCGGGGAAAGTCACAATACCCGTTCGCATAGGGCTCGATAAGGCAAAACGATATCATAGCATTCTGACTATTGGTTCACTTGCTTGTTTTGTAGGTTATGGAATTTTATATCTATCGAACTGCTATCAGTATTTTTACGTTCTTGTATTTTTACTTTTCATAAAAATATTATCCAATATTATTCGCACAAAAGAAAATCGGCTTTTAGACCCCTACCTCAAATACACATCGATGGGAACATTTTTATTATCCGTTGCGTTTTCTATTTGTATAAATCTATAATCGCATATGAAAAAGATCGGACTATTATCGGATACACATAGCTGGTGGGACGAAAAATACGAAAAATACTTTGCCGAATGCGATGAGATCTGGCATGCAGGAGATATCGGCTCTATGGATCTGGCTCTTCGTTTCGAAGCCCTAAAACCTTTTAGAGCAGTATATGGAAATATAGATGACAGTAAAGTGCGTACTGCCTATCCCGAATTTCTGCGCTTTACCGTAGATGATGTAGATATACTCATAACTCATATCGGAGGTTACCCCGGAAAATATGAACCTCGAATTCGTACAATATTAAATACCAATCCGCCTAAATTATTCATAGACGGGCATTCGCATATACTGAAAGTAATGTTCGATAAAAAATATAATTGTTTGTTTATTAACCCCGGTGCTGCCGGCAAATACGGCTTTCATAAAGTCAGAACTCTTGTCAGATTTATTTTAGATAATGGTAACATCCGAGACTTAGAAGTTATCGAACTAAAAGATTAGCAAATTAGCAGAAAAGAATATTTGCCTGTTTTCCTATTTTTAACCACCTTTGTTATTCATTAAATGCATTTTTCGCATGAAAGAAAAACTTATAAGTAAAGACGAACTTCGCAAAATGAATCCTATTCTTCAAGGAACATTTGGCAATATAATAATCAGTTTTGCAATGTGGTTGACCGGGCTCAACAAAGTGAACCGCATCTATGATACTTCTAAGCAATACGAAGGAGTTGCTTTCTGCGACAACCTATTGAAAGATGTAGGAGTAAATATCATTGTAGAAAATATAGAAGTCCTCGATCAATTTGAAGGAAAGGCGTTCATCACAGTATCCAATCATGCCTACGGACACATAGACGGAATAGCGGCCATCGACAAAGTAGGTTCGGTACGTGGCGACTATAAGATGATGGTGAATTATATTCTCGGTATGATCGATACAATGGCTATGCATTTCATTGTTGTCAATCCGTTTCAAAGCGGAAGGCTGGCTGCACGTTCGAGCCTCGAAGGCATAAAGCAATGTATAGATCATCTGAAAGAAGGGCATCCACTCGGCTTTTTCCCTGCGGGAGCAGTATCCAAGACGAAACTAAAAGGCCTCAAAATGGAGGTCGAAGACCGTGAATGGCAAGAACCGGTAGTAAAACTGATAAAGAAAGCAAAAGTACCTGTAATCCCAATGTACTTCAGTGGGCACAACTCTTGGTTTTTCAATTTTCTGGATTTAGTAAGCTGGAAATTACGTTCGTTGCGTCTCGGACACGAAGTATATAACAAGAGAGGTAAAACAATACATATTAGATTGGGAGAACCTATCATGCCAAAAGAACAGGCTATATACACAGACATAAAAGAGTTTGGCGAATTCCTCAAAGCTAAGACTTATGCATTAGCTAAACCAACAGACTGAAAACCGATCTTCACAAATCTTTACTAAAAAGGCTGACAGAATATGAATAAAATATGTAATTTTGTCAGTATTAAGGTCGCAAACTCACTTATAGTTTGTCCAAGTATAACAATGATTGATAGTTATATTTTTGAAATGCGACATTAAATACATTCTTTTACTTAGTTTTCTTGAAATTCTATAAATATCTGTTGCCAAGCATTCTTGCACATGGCACAGGTACAAATAATAAATAGGTCGATGACCTTTATAAGTCTTGCTCCTTATGGCGAAACCTGATATTCTACAAGTAAAGCAGCGATTTGGTATTATTGGAAATAATCCCGAACTGAACCGGGCTATCGATATAGCTCTTCAGGTAGCTCCTACCGATATGTCTGTACTTATTACAGGTGAAAGCGGTGTGGGCAAAGAAAGCTTCCCTCAAATAATACATAATTATAGCCACCGTAAGCATGGTAGCTATATTGCTGTCAACTGCGGTTCTATACCCGAAGGTACTATCGATTCGGAGCTATTCGGACACGAAAAAGGTTCGTTTACCGGTGCTACCGGCGAACGCAAAGGTTACTTTGAAGTTGCTAACGGAGGCACTTTATTTCTTGATGAAGTAGGTGAATTGCCGTTATCGACACAAGCTCGTCTGCTGCGTGTATTAGAAACAGGCGAATTCATTAAAGTAGGTTCGTCGAAAGTAGAAAAGACAGATGTTCGCGTAGTAGCTGCGACCAATCTGGATATGATCAGCGCAACAAAGCACGGACGATTCCGTGAAGACTTATATTATCGGTTGAACACTGTGCCTATCCGCATCCCATGCCTTAGGGACAGAAAAGAAGACATTCCGCTTCTTTTCAGAAAGTTTGCCAGTGATTGTGCGGAAAAATATAACATGCCGCCGATTGTCCTTACAGAAGCTGCAAAGCAAACACTTAAGGATTATTACTGGCCGGGGAATATTCGCCAGCTAAAAAATATTACAGAACAGATATCTGTAATAGAGCAGGCACGTGATATTACCTCCGAAATATTAAAATTATACCTACCTGCCAACGAAGTAGGACTTATTCCGATAAGTACAAAAGATCATAGCGACTCTAAAAGTTTTAACAACGAGCGTGAAATCCTATATCAAGTACTGTTCGATATGAAAAAGGATATGAACGACCTTAAGAAAATTGTTCACGATATTGTTGCCGGAAATATACAACCTTCTGACATTTCATCGTCGATAAAGCATAATTCGGAAAGTTCCCTCACTCCTATCATTGTTAGTAGCGACAGGAATACATCGCTCTCTACCAAAGAGGATATGCCAGCCATAGTATCGTCATCCAAAGTGGATGATTCTGATATTGTGGAGGCACGGGATTACGAAGAAGAAACACTTTCACTGCAAGATGTAGAGAAAGATATGATAATAAGAGCACTTGAACGTCATAATGGGAAACGCAAAAATGCGGCTCAGGATCTGAAAATATCAGAACGCACACTTTATCGGAAAATAAAAGAATACAACCTGGAAAATTTATGAAAAAAACGGCATTATTGCTTATAGTACTCCCATTCCTGATGTATGCTTGCAGCATATCTTATAAATTTAACGGAGCATCACTCGATTATTCAAAAACCAAAACAATCGAAATCAGAGATTTCCCGAATCAGGCACCTCTTGTATATCCACCATTGACACAGGTATTTAATGACAGGATAAGAGATGTATTCGATAGAAATACCAAACTGATTTTCACGACTGTTAGTCCCGATCTCGAAATAGAAGGAGAGGTCACTCAATACGACCTTATGCCTTTATCCGTTCAGGCAGATGCCTTTGCGGCTGAAACACGTTTGACGATGAGTGTCAGAATGCGTTTCAGAAATAACGTAGACCCATCGCAAGATAAGGAAGAGACATTTACTGCATTCCAGGATTTTGACAGTAGCAAGATGCTAACCGAAGTACAGGACGCACTGATTGAAGAATTGACAAAAGAAATTGTCGATCAGATATTTAACTCAACAATGTCTGATTGGTAATCCCTTTATCAACTTAAAATCATATGGATATTCAACTATTTAATCAATTGGTAGATAACAGCAAAGTTCCCTCGGATTCTGAAATAGCAGGCTTAAGGAACATTGTTGATGAATATCCCTATTTTCAAATTGGTATTTTTGCTTATCTTAAATCATTATTTTTATACAATAATGACGAATATAAATCGGAGTTAACCCGTCTGGCAATCTTTGTTAACGACAGAAAGGCTCTTTTTTACTATATATTAAGTGAAGAATACGACCAGTTTTTCACACATACAGGAAAAAAAGAAATATCCGAAGATAAGACCAGTATTCTCTTAAATGCTTTCTTCGATACGCTGGATAACAACGATGACGACCCCGAATTTGAATACAATTTGATCAATTCGAGCCTTGCTTCGACCGATTATTTCACTTATCTGGAGATTCAGCCTAAAGAAAACATCCAAAAAGAGCCAGAGAAAGAGGCAATTCCGCTCAAACATCAAGTGATTATCGATTCTTTTATAGAACGATCGAAAGAAGATGGCGGTATAAAAATACATATCGACAAAGAAGGTATTAACGCACCCATTACAGCTGAAAGCAAGGAAGTAGATACAGATGACGAACTAAGTGACGACATGTTCTTTACTGAGACTTTGGCTAAAATATACATAAAACAGCGGAAGTACGAAAAAGCATATAAAATAATTAAACACTTAAGTTTGAATTATCCGAAAAAAAATATTTACTTTGCAGACCAATTGAGTTTTCTGGAAAAACTGATTATAAATTCGAAATTCAAAGATAAAAAATGAATACGCTAATTATTGTATTAATTGTTATAGCAGCTATTGTACTTATATTAATAGTTCTTGTTCAAAATTCTAAAGGTGGCGGTCTTTCATCGGGCTTCTCTTCTTCAAATGCAATTATGGGAGTTAGAAAAACTACTGACTTCTTAGAAAAAGCAACATGGGGATTAGCTAGCTTTATTATTGTTATGAGTATCCTTTATGTGGTGGTAACACCTAAACAAATTGCCGGACCAGCATCAGAAATCCAAACGATTCCTCTAGCTACTCCTGCTACAACTACTCCTGACATGTCTACAGGAATGCCGGGTGCTGCACCTCTAACTCCTGCGCCGAGTCAAACAACAACTCCAACACCGACAACTCCGGCAGAAAATCAATAATATTGGTATTCGTTAAAACATAAAAAAAAGCATCTCAGTCCGAGGTGCTTTTTTCTTTTTAAGTATATTTTGACGTTTAGACTCATATCTGCCATCCTAATGGCTGTTTTATCATTCCGAACTGAAAGCCCCTCTTAACCTCCCCCAAGGGGAGGAACACAAAGAGAGTATACAAGAGCCCCTCCTTGGGAGGGGTTGGGGAGGCTGAGCAGATCCCTCACTACGTATCGGGATGACATAAAAATACTGTAGTTGGTTGGTGGTAATGCTAACGACTTATTTATTATAGTTCGTTGTAGGAAGGAATATCAGATAAGTATTCAAAAGACTGATTCACATAATCCATTTTGCAGCAATAATGGCTCAAACCGTTGGAGACAATCAGATACTGCACCTTAAGTACTATATTATATCGCACTATCTGATCAAACACATCTTGCGTAATAACCACCTCGGGAGCTTTATACTCTACGATTACCAAGGGAGATGGCTCACGGCTGTAAATCACTGTATCACACCTTTTTTTCTGCTGATTCAGATTAATCTGGATTTCGTTCGAGATTAGAGACTTGGGATAACCCTTTTCTGTAATCAGGTAATTTATAAAATGCTGCCTTACCCATTCCTCGGGTGTAAGCACAACATACTTGCGCCTCAATTCATCAAAAACAGATAACTTACCATCTATTTTTTTGACATTTATATTGAAAGGGGGTAAATTTAACTTCAACATTTGCTACCTTTGTTAAAAGCATCCTATGAAAACAAATCGGAGTAATCTTTGTTTTTGTATACAGTAGGATCGTTCTAAACAAAAGTAGAGTTTATATGAAAACAAAACAAGAGATTGTAGAAAATTGGCTACCTCGCTACACGAAGAGACCATTGGAACAATTTACCAAACATATACTTCTTACCAATTTTTCGAAATATGTAGAAGTTTTTGCCAATCATTTCAATGTGCCTATCGTGGGCTTAGACAGTAATATGCCTAATGCCAGTGCGGAAGGTATCACCATTATCAATTTTGGGATGGGTAGCGCCAACGCTGCAACTATCATGGATCTATTGAGTGCTGTACAGCCACAAGCTGTCCTATTTCTCGGTAAATGCGGTGGAATAAAAAAACACAACGCCTTAGGTGACTATATACTTCCTATTGCTGCTATCAGAGGCGAAGGGACATCGAACGATTATTATCCGCCCGAAGTACCTTCTCTGCCAGCTTTCAGCCTGTTGAGATCGGTATCGTCGACTATCCGTAATCACAATAAGGATTATTGGACAGGAACAGTTTATACAACCAACCGCCGTGTGTGGGAGCATGACGACACTTTCAAAGACTACCTGCGCAAGATTCGTGCTATGGCGGTCGATATGGAAACAGCTACACTATTTACATGCGGATTTGCCAATCAGATACCAACCGGTGCTTTACTTCTCGTATCGGATCAACCGATGGTAGCCGACGGTATAAAGACTGAGAAAAGCGACAATATTGTGACACAGAACTTCGTCGACGAACATGTGCTGATCGGTATAAAGTCGTTGAAAACATTGATCAATAACGGTGAAACGGTTAAACATCTACGCTTCTAAATAGTAAATCCAAGATGAATATCCCAATATGAGTTTCGAGCAGATAAAAACAGACATACTGGCCAGACGATTCAAGCCTATCTACCTATTGATGGGTGATGAACCGTATTATATCGATGAATTGACAGATTTATTGATCAATACCGTTCTGCCCGAAGACGAGCGTGATTTCAATCAAACTATTGTTTATGGGATGGAGACCGATGTTCCTTCTGTCATAACATTGGCTCGCAGTTACCCGATGATGTCAGACTATCAGGTTGTAGTAGTCAAGGAAGCGCAAGGCTTAAGCAAGATAGACGAACTTGAGGTTTATGCGAAAAATCCGCTCTCGACTACAATACTTGTACTCAACTACAAAAACGGAACGCTCGATAAGCGAAAAAAATTATCGGCCACGATAGAAAAGAATGGCGTCGTACTCGAGTCTAAAAAGATACCCGATTATAAGATACCTGCTTTTATTACATCTTATCTTGGAACTAAAGGGCTGAGAATAGACCAGAAATCGGCACAGATGCTGACCGACTATCTGGGTAACGATCTTAGTAAACTAACGAATGAAATAGGGAAACTGCTGATTACACTACCGCAAGGTCAGGCACAGATAACAGCCGACCTGATAGAGCAAAATATAGGAATAAGCAAAGATTTCAACAACTTCGAGCTACTGAAAGCCATTATCGAGAAGAATACATTCAAGGTGAATCAGATAGCCGACTACTTCGAAAGTAACCCGAAAAATAATCCGCTGATAGTAACATTAGTCGTACTATTCAACTTTTTCAGCAATCTGATGATCTGCTATTGGGCAAAGGATAAATCGGAAAACGGCATCGCTGCCGAATTGGGGTTCAGAAACCCATATCAAGCGAAAGATTATGTAGCTGCACTTCGCAACTACAATGCTTTCAAATGCATGAATATACTTAGCTTGCTAAGAATATACGACGGGAAATGCAAAGGTGTGGATAATGTATCTACCCCCGACGGACAATTACTGAAAGAACTGTTATATAAAATAACTCATTAGTTATGAAAAACAAATTCATTTATACGCTATTCTTAGCACTGCTAGTCAGTATCTCATCGTTCGGTAGCGATTTCACAAAAGATGATGAGATAAAGAAGGAGACCTTTATTTTCTCGATAAAAGGTAATGACACGCTGCGACTCGACAAATATGATTTACCGTCTATAACAGGGCAGAAGCCTTGCATTATATTCGTTTTCGGTGGCGGATTCACCAGCGGAGAACGCGATCAGAAAGCATATGTGGATTATTTCAATCAGCTGGTAGCTAAAGGATATGCCGTTGTTTCTATCGATTACCGTTTAGGTATCAAGATGGCTTTGGAAGCTGGCAAGAAGCAGGAAGCCCAAACAGGCAAAAAAGCTAAAATGGGTGGACGTGAAGCTGTCGGAGTTATGGATCATGCTATTACAATAGCAGTAGAAGACCTGTTTGACGCAACTAATTTCGTTCTGCAACATGCCCAAGAATGGAATATAGATAAAGACAAAATAATCAGTTGCGGCTCGAGTGCGGGAGCTATCACAGTTCTGCATGGCGAATACGAAATAAGCAATAATACAGAATTGGCTAAACGCCTGCCCGAAGATTTCAACTATGCAGGAGTTATTTCTTTTGCAGGAGCAATATTCAGCATAAAAGGAGATTTGAAATGGCAGGAGAAACCATCTCCTATGCTTATGTTTCATGGTGATGCAGATAGTAATGTGCCCTATAATAAACTGACTATTATATTTACCAAATTCGGCTTCTACGGTTCGAAGCATATTGCTGAAAAGCTAAGCAAAGAAAAATATCCTTATTACTTCTACAGCGTCGAGAATGCTGCACACGAGATAGCAAATACGCCTATGTCGGAAAATCTGAATGAGATCAATACCTTTATAGATAAGTTTGTAATCGGAAAGCAAAACCTGATAATACACACAGATGTAAAGGATTTAAACAAACGGGAAATGAAAAAGAAGTTCGGAATTAAAGATTATCTTAGAGCAAACGGACTAGGTTCATAAGAAATCGTCTGCCAAATTTATCAGATATAACTTATCGCTGGCTCGTGTAATCGCCGTATACAGCCAGCGATAAAAATTTACACCGAGATGTTCTTCTGCAATATAGCCTAAATCGAGAAAGACATTGTTCCACTCACCGCCCTGCGCTTTGTGGCAAGTGACGGCATAAGCAAACTTAACCTGCAAAGCATTAAAGAAAGGATCGACTTTCAGTTTCTTCATCTTGCCCGCCTTGGTCGATATATCGGAATAGTCTTCGAGTATATTCAGAAACAATTCTTGCGACCGCTCACGTGATAATGTCGCCGTATCGGAAGAAAGTGTATCCATCAGTATCTTTACTTCGATTTCCATATCGTAATCTAGACTTCTGGCCAAAACATCACAGAAGCGAAAGCCGTATAGTTCCTGTTCGCGGCGAACACGTAATACTTCTACAATTTCGCCATTTGCAAGGAACTCTATACCCTCTACATTCTCTGTCCAGAAATAATTATTTTTGTTTATCATCAGCAGATCGCCCGAAGAAATTTCTTCTTCACGGTATAAAATACGATTGCGCACCCCTTGATTATATATATTCGAGCGTTTGTTAGATCGGGAGATAATCATTGTGTTTTCTATTCCATCACGATCGTAAGCCGCCGATATTTCATCTATCAACTCTTCGCCCGATATACGGATAATATCCGAAAAGCCTTTAAGTTTTAATTTTGGAAAGGCTTCGGTCTTACCCTTCCTCAATATATTCCTTATATTCGTTGCATTATAGAGTATTCCCGAACTTTCGGCTTGTCGCACGATCTGCGACAGCATCGAGTGCATAACCTCCAAGCCATAGCCTTCGAGCACCTCTAATTGCAAAGCAGGACTCTCCTCCTCCATCACCGGGGGTAACTGTGCCGAATCGCCGATCAGGAGCAAACGGCAGTTTTCACCCGAATATACATAGTGAATAAGATCGTCCAAAAGTCGCCCTGTACCGAAAACGGACGAATCCAATCCGTTATTGCTTATCATAGAAGCCTCGTCAACAATAAATAGTGTATCTTTATGCAGGTTATCCATCAAAGCGAAGTAGCCGGCTTCGGCCGAAAACTTCTTTTGTCTGTATATTTTTTTATGGATGGTAAATGCGGGATGGCTTGCATAAACCGAAAAAACTTTTGCCGCGCGACCAGTGGGGGCTAACAAAACGGTTTTCTGTTTGAACTCGGTCATTGTTTTGACCAAAGAACCTAATAGCGAAGACTTACCTGTTCCGGCATAACCTTTGAGCAAGAATAAAGTTTCTTCCTTTTGCAAGAATAAGAACCCGACAATTTTCGTCAAAGCCTGTCCCTGCTCTTCGGTTGGCTCGAAAGGAAAATTATCTTTAATCTTGTCAAGGAAAAAATCGTTCAGCATACTAACATGGGATATTGAAATGAATATCAAAAGTAGCTTATAAAAATATCTTTTTCTACATTTGTAGATATAAAACAACAATTATGTTTATACCCGAAAATATAGACCTCGGACAATCAGAAAAATATATCTTATCTATCCGGATAGAACCGAACAGATTTATGTTCTCTATCTCGGAACCTAATTACGGAAAAAGCTTTTGTCTTCGGGATACTACATTTTCGACCGAAATAACACTGTTGAATAATATTCAGCGAATTATTTTCGACTTCAATTTTCTTACGCAGGAATTTCTGGAAACGAATGTTATCATTGTTTCTCCCGAATATGATTTTGTCCCGTCTGCCTACTTCGGCGAACACGAAAAAATCGATCTTTACAATCGTACTCATACGGATAAAGCTGAACGTATATTATCGAATAAAAATGAAAAATACAGTTGTGTAAATCAGTTCAAGATAGATGAAGATATCTATGAATTTCTGTCGCGTAGCTTATTCAATCCGAAATACACGCATCATACAAGCTTGTTAGTAGACTTGTTTGGAGATAAGGGCAAATCGGTAAGCCTCACTTCCAAGATGTTCCTGAATTTCCATAACAACCTACTGGATATCATATGCTTCAAGAATTCAAAATTCACTCATTGCCTAACATACGAAAGTGAACCTGCAAGCAATCTGGTTTATTTTATCCTTAAGCTTTGGGAACAGTGCGGATTCGATCAGCTAACCGATCATTTATATATTGCCGGATCGCCCGAAGAAGAAATAAAACATACTTTACAAGAGTACATCAAAAATATAAATCCTGTAGATACGCCCCGCGAGGTTTATTTATGGAATGAGGATGCATTGAAAGCACCTCTCGACTTAATCACACTATCATTATGAGAATAATCAGCGGAAAGTATAAAGGGCGGAGATTCAGTCCTCCTAAAAGCTTCAAGGCTCGTCCTACAACCGATTTTGCAAAAGAAAACCTGTTCAATGTACTCAATAACGAGATTGATTGGGAAGAAACCACAGCCTTAGACCTTTTCGGGGGTACGGGTGGTATCAGCTTCGAACTGGTTTCGAGGGGATGCCCTAAGGTGATATGTGTAGAAAAACTACCTGTTCATGGCAGTTTTATCGAAAAGACAAAGGCTGAATTGAAAGCTACGGAACTCACCCTGTTTAAGATGGATGTATTCAAATATCTACAACACGCCACTCAACAGTTTGATCTTATTTTTGCTGATCCTCCCTACGATCTGAAAAACTTCGCAGATGTTCCTAAACTTATTTTCGAAAAAGACCTAATCAAAGCCGGAGGAATATTTATACTGGAACATTCGAAAGATTATAATTTCTCTGAATTGCCTTTATTCGATGATCAGCGAGTATACGGCAGTGTGAATTTCAGTATTTTCAGAAAAGAAGAATAAGGTTGAACGCAGTGCCTATAACGTGACGGTTGCAACAAAATACGATCATGAAAAAACTTATATCTATATTTTATCTCACACTTCTCTCCTCTTTCGGCCTATTTGGACAGAACAATATGTTTTATCTAAATGGAACCGCCAGTGATGAAATGAATGGAAAAACGGTCACAATCACCAGCTACAAAGAAAACATGAAAGACATCTTCAACATTGATTCTACAATCATAAAAGATGGTAAGTTTCATTTCGAAGGTGAAGAATATCTGAATGGGGCCACACAACTTAGTGTGAGTGATCAGGATTGGGGATGGACAGATATAATATTAGAACGTGGCAATATACGTTCAGATATTAGCTCCAGAATTAAAGTGAGCGGCACGCCACTGAATAATGTATATCAAAATTTCACAGATTCAATATTTAGCCTTCAAGCTGTAAAGAATTTGATTATAGAAAATAAAGATAATATAGCAGGCAAATTGATCTTCGCAAGGGCTACCTCAACTTTCCCCACTAGTGATTTTGAAGATGTATGTTCAAAAGTTAGTGAAGATTTTAAGAATAGCCCAATGATTGCGCCTGTAATTAAAGAAAAGATTGAATACGATAATCAAAGAAAGAAAAAAAGAGAATCTATAGGTACTAAATATCAAGACGTAAAACTACTGACTTCCGATAACAAGTTGGTACAATTATCAGATTATGTAGGTAAGTATGAATACATTTATCTTGACTTTTGGTCGTCATGGTGTAGCCCTTGTATAGCTGAAATGCCTCATCTGAAAGAAGTATATGAAAAATATAAGGACAAAGGACTGCTCGTGATCGGAATCAGTATTGATGAAAAAAGACCGAATTGGATAGCAGCTATGAAAAAGTACAACATGCCGTGGATACACCTTCTAATTCCGGAAAATAAGATTAGAGAGGTCATGAATACATATCATGTTTCTACGATACCAGATGGATTATTGTTGGATGAAGATGGAACAATACTCAACGTAAAAATGGACGCTGGGGCATTGGACAAATTTATGGAAAACATTTGAAAACATACACTTACAACGATTTAATCTAATTTTTCAGATTATGAATATCGAAGAATTCAGCGATTATTGTTTGTCGATAAAAGGAGCATCCGGCAGTTTTCCTTTTTTCGATAAACGGATTCTTGTTTTCAAGGTGATGGAGAAAATGTTTGCTTACCTGAATATAGAACCCAAAGACGGTGAGTTTCGTGTCAGCATAAAGTGCGAACCAAGCAGATCGATGGAATTACGGGATAGCTACGAAGGTATTACACACGGTCAGCATGCAGGAAACAGTTTTACTTGGAATGCGGTCAACCTCCAAAGCGACGTACCCGATTCAGTGATTAAAGAACTGGTAGATATTTCGGTAAGTGAGGTAATAAAGAAATTACCTAAAATGAAACAGGCAGAATATAATAGTTTGCAATAAGGACACCGATATATTTAATGGGCAGATTTCAATATTTCCACAACAACAACCGCTACAAATGTGGCAAATATTAATGTAAGAGCAATACACCAAATAGCCTTAAACAGAGTTTTGAAAAAGGATGGATATCTGAATACCCGAATCAAGGCCCATAGAATATAGATGAATGTGAAAACATTCATCATATGATAAACGTATACTGAATGAGAATAATAGAACAAAGGATACAAAAGCAGCAGGATAAAAACCTTAGTACCACTAATGTAAGAATGAATCACTAGATGCTCAATATAATCATAACCTCTTTTTCTATATATAAGATAGGATGATACCGCATAGAAGGGAATTATCAGCAATAGGCTTATGGCATAATGACCGTAATACCAACTATATAAAGCATTACTATCGAACAACGAATTATTATTCGGATGCATTTCTGACTCAGGATATACATTAAAAAAATGTATAACAAGACTATAAATCGTTGCTAAAATAAACAGATAAGCGAATGGTTTAGAATAGTCGACCCTTTTTCCTCCCAAATATCCGTTTATAGTACTTCCCGGTCTTAAGAGTAATTCTTTTATTGTAAAAATAATTCCCTTATTTATATGTAGAATGCTAAACTGTAGTTCATCGAAAAGGCTTTTCCAGCCTATTTTTGTCTCCTTTAGTGATTGTCCACAATTAGCACAAAAATTTCCTTTTACTATATTATTACAATTCAAACAGTGCTTAGCCAACTTGCTTATATTTTAGATGCATAAATATATATAACATAATACAAGATGGGTTTGTTTTGTATAACAGAACCCGAAATAACTATTTTTCTCTTATGAACAGACTTGAAACATATTTATCTATAATCAAAAAAGAAAACCGATTAATTATGGCAAAATACAGCGAGAAACTTGCAGGAAAGATTATAACCCTTATCGAAGATAACAACTATACCATATCTGAAGTCTGCAAAATATTATCAATCAGCAGAAAATCGTTTTACGAATGGAAAAACTTCAAGCCTGAGTTCGCTCGTCAACTCGATGAGGCTATGGATCGTCGGGATGAGAAGCTGATGATGGGTGCACGAAAGGCATTGCAGCGAAAAATAGAAGGCTATACGCTGACCGAGAAAAAGACGACTTACATCCCTGATAAAGATGACCCGTCTCAGCTAATAGTAAAAAATGTAGTTGTCAAAGAAAAGGAATATGCGCCTGATACCCGATCTATCAAGCTTATTCTGAAACGATATGATGAGAAGATGGATAAAAAAGAGGAGACTAATGTACAGCCTAAGCAATTAACTTTTGTTGCAAATAATGAAAAGACGGCTGAGAGTTTGAGAATTCTTCGTGATCGGTTACAAAATGGAACTTGATGAACCTAAAGTAACATATAGAAACTGTGTAAAAGTGTTACTTTTGTTACTTTTTGAATTGAAAAATGCATTGATAGAGCTTATTCTAAGAATCATAAGGGAAGAACAAAGAAATTATCTAAGACCGAGATTATATGGGAACATATATAAAAAAGAAAAGGTTGTCATCCCGACAACCAATCTTCATTGTTAACCTTAAATCTAATACCATGAAAAACACAGTACAAAGATAAGCTAATTTTTATGTTATACAACATGTTTCTACTTTTTTCATGCATTATTAACATAATTTAATTATGTATCACTATTTGGTAACTCTTTTTGAGCTTTTACACCTAATTCTTTGAGCATTTCCGCTTGACGAATAAGGTTTCCATTCCCATCCTTTAGCTGCCCAAAAGCCTTATCATAAGCCTTTTGAGAGCGTTCTATATTTTTACCGACATCTTGAAGCGTGTCTACAAAGCCAGCAAATTTGTCGTATAGTACCGCCCCCCTTTTAGCTATCTCCTGAGCATTCCGACTTTGATACTCTCGTTTCCACAGATCGGAGACAACTTTGAGGGATGCTATTAAGTTAGTCGGGCTAATCAACAGAATACGTTTACGATAGGCATAATCCCATAGATTGGAATCAAGCTGCATAGCTAGTATATATGCAGGTTCGGTAGGTACGAACATCATAACAAAGTCTAAAGACTCTGCATAATCCTGGTAAGACTTTTGGCTTAATTCATCTATATGTTGTTTGATAGATAGAATATGCTCCTTTTCGGCAACAAGCTTTTCATGATCAGTTTCCGACTCTACATATTTAACATAAGCATTTAACGAAACCTTGGAGTCTATAATTATTTTGCGTCCTCCCGGGTAGACTACAACTATATCGGGCTGCATATATTTATGTTGATCATTTTGAACACGAAGCCCATTGTCATCAGTAAGGAATTCCTGGGCGAAGTATTCTTCTCCTTTCTTCAATCCCGACTTTTCGAGGATTGATTCCAGAATCATTTCGCCCCAGTTGCCCTGTACCTTATTATTTCCTTTAAGAGCTTTGGTCAGGTTATTTGCATCTTCACTGATCTGGTTATTAAGAACTACAAGCTCCCTTATACGCTCTTCTAACGAGAATCGCTGCTTTGACTCTTTATCGTAAGTTTCTTCTACTTTTGTTTTGAACTCGATCAGTTTCTCGTTCAGAGGTTTTAATATCGCCTCCATATTATCCCTATTGGCTATTGTAAAGCGCTGTGTCTTCTCCTCCAATATCTGATTGGCCAACACTTGGAAATCCTTATTGAGTTGATTACGGGTATTGAGAAGCTCTTCCTGTTGGGTTTGTAACAGTTCCTCTTTCGATTGCAGGTTTGCTTTAAGTTGAGCAATCTCCCGGATATAATCTAACTGGCTTTGTAGCAAAGCTTCTTTCTCAGAAATATGCTTAGCCATTTCATTCTTTAAATCCAGTTCCCTTTGTTTGCTATTCTTTTGTAACACAATAATGGCAGCAATACTCAGTATTAATATTATTGCGGCGAAGATATATTCCATATAATTAATTTGATTAAGACCTACGACCTACTTTATAAATCTAATGGAAAGTTATTCAAAATATAATCCTTAACAAAATTTGCGAAACAAAAGTTGCTAACATCTGTTCATAAGGAATACATTTGCTTAACATTATAACAGTCGCATCATGAAAAGGATACATGTTCTATTTTATATATATATGTTCATGATAAGTATATCATGCGCTCAAAATAAAAATAATACTAACTTAGACAATATGAAATACAATAAATTAACAGCAGAAGAAGAACGCGTAATTCTTCACAAAGGAACGGAACGACCTTTCACGGGAGAGTATGTAAACAACAAACGCAGTGGAATCTATGTTTGCAAAAGATGCGATGCTCCGCTCTATCGCTCGACAGATAAGTTCGATTCAGATTGCGGATGGCCTTCTTTCGACGACGAGATTACAGGAGCTGTAAAACGTATACCCGATCCAGATGGCATGCGTACCGAAATTGTATGTGCCAATTGTGGCGCTCATCTAGGTCATGTATTCTTACACGAAAGATTCACTCCTAAAGATACCCGCCATTGTGTAAACTCTATATCGTTGAAATTCATACCAGATCTGGATGTAGCGTATTTTGCATCAGGATGCTTCTGGGGTACCGAATACTATTTCATGAAAGCCAAAGGGGTAACACATACTGCTGTTGGCTTTATGGGTGGACATGTCGATCATCCGACTTACGAACAAGTATGCCAAAAGAATACCGGGCATTTGGAAACGACACAGGTAGAATATAATTCGACTCAGACTTCTTATGAGGATTTAGTTAAATTGTTCTTCGAGACACACGACTTTACTCAAACAAATGGGCAAGGTCCCGATATTGGTCCACAGTACCTATCTTGTATTTTCTATTCGGACGCAGAGCAGAAAGCAATAGCTGAGAAGTACATCAAAATATTAGAGAATAAAGATTATAAAGTAGCTACGAAGCTAAAACCGGCTTCTGCTTTCTGGAAAGCCGAGGACTATCATCAGCAATATTATGAACATAAAGGAAGTACTCCTTATTGCCACATATATAAGAAAATATTTTAATTCAGATTATCAGCTCATTAGGCGACAATTTAAATCTTTTAAGGAATTAAATTCAATTTATCTAAGGTAAAATAGCATTATTTAGGTCAATCATGTTATTTTTGTCGTTTAACTGAAATAAGACTTAAATAGAATTTAAACAAAATTTGATTATTATCATGCTAAAGACAATCTTATCCGTATCGGGCAAACCAGGCTTATACAAACTAATTTCGAGTGGAAAGAATATGGTTATAGTAGAATCTTTGGTTGACAGCAAGAAGATACCGATTCATGCTCGCGACAAAGTTGTTTCATTAGGAGACATCTCTATTTATACAAACGAAGCTGAAGCCCCACTAAAAGATATATTGGTTACTATCAAACAAAAAGAAAACAATGCTAAGGCATCTATCAATACAAGTGCTAAGCCTGAAGAATTGAAAAAATATTTTGAAGAAGTACTTCCTAATTTTGACAGAGACCGTGTATATCCAACGGATATTAAGAAAATAATTGGCTGGTACAATATCCTAACTAATGCCAGTATAGATTTTGAAAAGGAAGATGAAGTTTCAGAAGAAGAAGAAGAAGTAATAAGCGCTGAATAAATAAGGAATCCTTATACACACATAAGAAAAGCCCATAGTTATAACTATGGGCTTTTCTTATGTGTGCGAGGTTCATAAATACTTTGTACAGCAATACCTTTACCCTGTAATTCCACGCTCAGATGCATTGCAAAACGACTAAAGCCTATACAGTATTTACCTTATGATATATCACAATCTAAAGATGACCTCTAAAAACAAAAAAAAGAGAGTGGATAATCCACTCTCTTTTTAATTATATCGCAATTGAAATTACTCAGCGAAGAAGATTGCAACACGGTTCCATGCGTTTTCAGCATATGGTTGCTCTGTATCACCTTTCCACTCAATAGTTACACGGTTGCTATCGATGTTATATTTCTTAATCAACGCATTTGCTACATTTTTAGCACGTTTTTCAGAAAGTTTTTCATTGATAGAAGGAGTACCAGTTTTCTTATCTGCATAACCTACAATCTTAACTTTAGCGCTAGGATTGTCTTGTAGATATTTAGCTGTATTGAAAATACTGATTTCTTGGTTTCTGTCGATAACTGCGCTACCGATACGGAAGAATACCACATTAGAAATAAATGCACCTGTACCCTTGTTAACTTCAACAACTTTAGTAACTGGATCTGGACATTTAGGACATTCTTTCGGAACAGATAGTTTAGCATTTTCTTGACGTAGTCTGTTGATTTGGCTGTTTAAGTCATCAATAAGACCTTGATCCATTAGTAGAGCTTCAGAGAAGTCAGTTTTAGAACCAAGTTTGTAAATCAAGTTAGCAGAAGCATTACCTAATAGGTCATAACTCCAATCACCACCAATTCTTCTATCGAAGTCATCTTTCAAAATTACAGCAGAAAGCTCAATAGCAAGAGATAGTTTGTCTGTAATTCTAAAGTTATTGATTAAACCACCATTGAAAGTTAAACTTTTTTGATTCTCTTGCTCACCAAAAGTAGCACGTCCTGGGCTTTTGATACTATAGCCACCACCATAAGCAGCACCAATACCCACATAAGGAATAAGGCTATATAGGCGTTTTTCGTTATATTTACCAAAATAGTTCATCAAATTAACCATTACATCAACTTCTCCAGTAAGAGCTTTTTGGGTTCTCATTACAGTTGCATTATTAGCAAATGTATGGATCTTACCATAAGTACCTTTGGCACGTATTCCTAAATAAGGATTATACCATTTACCCAATTGAAGGTTAGCTGTAAGAGTTGGACGATCAAAAAAACTTGCATCACCATCAGGCTTTGCAAAATACATGTTTGCTCCAGCACCAGCTCCTACGAACCAGTTGTCAAAGAAACCATTGCGTGCAAAAGTAGCCTTGCGTCCAGCTTTAGTACTGAATCCGCTATCTTGAGCAGAAACAGTAATAGCCGCAAAAACTAAAACTAAAAGTAAACTTACTTTTTTCATAATAATTGTTTTAAATTATAATTAAACATTCTTCTATTCTTATTCTCTAATATATTCATTATACCACATATACATTGTTGTCAAGCCTTCAGTCACGTTAACAGTATGTTTCCACCCCAAAGAATTTAACTTTGACACATCAGTCAACTTTCTCATAGTACCATCCGGTTTATCTGTATTGAAACACAAATTACCAGAGAACCCTACCAGTTTTTTGATAAGATTTGCAACATCCGCTATTGATACTTCAACTCCTGTACCCACATTCACATGTGTATTACGAATTTCGTTCCCTTTTATAACATTTGTTAAGTCTAAAAAGTTTACAGTCTCCATAATAAAAACGGTTGCATCAGCCATATCTTCACTCCAAAGGAACTCTCGCATTGGTTTTCCTGTACCCCAAAGCTCTATTTCAATAATATTATTAGCATCTCTCTTGATACCATATTTAGCTAAAATAGCTAAAATTTCTTCTTTTGCCGATTTATCAGAAATACCTTCTATAGGTCTTAAAGATAAGTCTTTTAAAATAGTATTCCAATCATCTTGCTCAAGACACTTACCCAAATGAATTTTACGCAACATCGCTGGTAAAACATGGGAAGTCTCTAAGTTAAAATTATCATTTGGACCATACAAGTTTGTAGGCATTATTGCTATATAATTAGTCCCATATTGAAGATTATAGCTCTCGCACATCTTAATACCTGCAATTTTAGCAATAGCATAGGGTTCATTTGTATATTCCAACGGTGATGTTAACAAAGCATCTTCACTCATCGGCTGCGGTGCTTCTTTGGGATAAATACAAGTACTCCCTAAAAATACCAACTTTTTCACACCATTTATATAAGACTGATGTATCACGTTATTCTGGATCATCATATTTTCATATATAAACTGCGCCCGATAAGTATTGTTTGCTATAATCCCACCAACCTTAGCAGCAGCCAATATAACATATTCAGGTTTTTCCTTTTCAAAGAAATTAGCGACATCTGCCTGATTCGTCAAATCTAATTCTTGATGCGTTTTCAAAACAAAGTTCGTGTAGCCTTTCGCTTGTAAACTTTTAAGAATTGCAGAACCGACTAAGCCTCTATGACCAGCAATATATATTTTAGCATTCTTATCTATCATTGAATCTCTATTCAAAATAGTTCAAAATCTTATACCCACCGTTTTTTAAATATTCTTCCTTCTTCATCAAATAGATATCATGCAACATCATATCCTGACAAAGCGATTTAAGATCATATGTAGGTTCCCATCCTAATTTTGTACGAGCTTTTGTATTATCTCCAATCAAAATATCAACTTCCGTTGGACGGAAATAAGCTGGATCAATACCAACCACAGACTCACCTATTCTCTTCTTAAATATATCTAAATGTTCTGCACCAACAACTTTCGAAAAAATGTCTTCATTAACTGCAGATATAAAACCTTCTTCTTTTTCCCCTTCTCCTTTAAACTCAACAGTGATACCAGCCTCCGCAAATGACATTTTTATAAAATCACGTATAGTCGTAGTCACTCCTGTCGATATTACATAGTCATCGGGAGTATCTTGCTGAAGAATGAGATACATTGCTTTTACATAATCTTTAGCATGACCCCAATCCCTTTTACTGGATAAATTACCCATGAATACTTTTTTCTGAAGCCCCAACACGATACGAGATACAGCGCGCGTCACTTTTCTAGTTACAAAAGTTTCCCCTCGAAGAGGAGATTCATGATTAAATAGGATACCATTACTGGCATGCATCCCATATGCTTCACGATAATTCACTGTTATCCAATATGCGTACAACTTTGCGACAGCATATGGGCTACGAGGATAAAATGGCGTTGTTTCTTTTTGAGGAATTTCCTGAACCAGACCATACAATTCAGATGTTGAAGCCTGATATATCCTAGACTTTTCAGTTAAATTCAACAAACGAACAGCCTCCAGCAACCGCAAAGTACCTATACCATCAGCATTAGCAGTATACTCCGGCGTATCAAAACTAACCTTAACGTGGCTCATCGCCGCAAGGTTATATATTTCGTCGGGCTGCACATCACCAATTATACGAGTCAGATTCATACTATCAGTCATATCACCATAGTGAAGAATCATATTCCGATTCTCATCATGAGGATCTTGATACAAGTGATCTATACGATCAGTATTAAGCATAGATGACCTACGCTTAATTCCATGAACAGTATAACCTTTCTTTATTAAATATTCTGAAAGATAAGCTCCATCTTGACCTGTAACGCCTGTGATGAGTGCAACTTTTCCCATTTTCTTTTTTTATATAAAAACAAACCTCTTAGGCTACCAAAGCCCTTTTTCGCTTGACACCTCTTCAAAAGAGAAACAAGTATAGAGAGTACAAAGATATATATTTTTTAACAAAGACAAACAAATATATCTTTATTTTAGCCCAAAACGCCCTATTTTTCTTATTTTTCCCTTAAAATAAGATATCATTTACACGAGCATAACGCCCTAAAACAACATAATTTTTATCTAATAAAAAAAACGTAGGAGTCCCTAATACACCATAGTTCAAATAATTAACCCCTGCAAATCCTCTGAAATCACATAATTTATCAGACCATGGAAATTTTTCACAATCTAATACAAAAGTCTCCTTATTATGATCAGAAGAAATTGATACAATTCTTATATTCTGTTCTTTAAACCGACTATAATCCTTAATTAACAACTCCAATTGTTCTTCGCAGTTATGACAATCTGGCTGATAAAAGACCAATAAGATTTTATCAAATACCTGATCATCGGCTAATTTTGCCAAACCAACAACAGGCGGAGCAGGCATCCCTTTACGAACCTTAGCCATTGTGAATGCTGCATACATTCTGTCTCGTGGTGTTTCGATCCGACCCGACTCTTGTACATAAGGTACAATAATATCGAAAGCGTCATCCCAGCCATATTGTTCTGTAATAGTCACCAAATTATCGGCTAAATGCTCAAATACCTCATCAGAATTTATGCGCTTCAGTATTTGAACCATATCCTGACCTAAAATCTCCTGATCGGCTGTCAACCGGGTAATTCCATCAATAATATTATACCACAGGCCACTTGTATATAAGCGATCTATATCTAATTTATCTAAAGCATAAAGACGAACGGATGTTTTTTCCATAAGTCCACCCTGGCCATTGGTAACCTGATTGAGTTCACGCATATAACGAATAAGTTTTATAAGATAGTCTGCATACAAACTAGTATCTTCAGCCGGCTTTTCCTTATCTTGAATAAAAGAATAGAGATATTCGTTTTCTTTCGAGTTCTTAAAAATATATTTATTATCAGCATCCTGATGCACTGAAAAGCTTTCTTGGTCCACAATCATATTCAAGGCTGGAGTATCCTTTACAATAAGAGCTCCTGACCCTATATATCCTTTATCCTTTGGAGGTATATTTACAATTGCATTTCCTGCAAAATTCAATCGTCCTGATTGTATTGTATCCTGATTTATACCTTTATTCAATATGAATACATATTCTTTATTAGCATCCTGCGGCAGCGTTATATTTACCTGTTGGGCTTTTATACCACATAGGGTAACAACAATAAGAAACCCAAAGACTATTATTTTTCTCATTTTATTTCTCTTACAACTGATTGAAATTAAAATCCATTTTATCATACATCTTATTAAGACATATTATCTTCACAACAACGGCGAAAACATTCGAATTACCGATTCTTTAAATTTCTTTGCACGCGAACGGCTCTCCCATTCTTCTATCGATAGTAGTGTAGACTGCCTCATATCTTTATAAAAAATATCTTTTGCCATTTGGCACGTCTCTTCACTATATATAAAAGCATCTATTTCAAAATTATGCTCAAAGCTACGAACATCCATATTAGCCGACCCTGTTATGGTCAACGAATTATCTATAACCATTAACTTCGAATGTAAAAAGCCTGCTTCAAAGAAATAAACGCTCACCTTTGCGTCAAGCATCTCTTTCAGAAAAGACATTGTAGCTATCTGTACGAATGTAGTATCTGAGCGGCGGGGGAGCATCAAACGCACATCTACACCTCGCATGGCGGCCATCTGAATCGATAACATCAGCGAATCTGTAGGCACAAAATAGGGCGTCTGCATAAATATGCTGTCTTTAGCATTTGCTATTGCCTGAAGTATACCTAAGTGTATATCCTTAAATTGACCGACAGGCCCACTCGTGACAAGTTGGATAAGATTATCCCCTTTATTTTCCAGCGGTGGAAAATAGTCTTTAGAGGAAAGAAGCTCCCTGCGCGACGAATACCAGTCTATAAGAAAGGATATCTGTAATCCGACAACCGCTTTACCCTCTATCTTAATATGACTATCCCGCCATACACCATAACTAACTCCATCGACATACCTATCCGCAACATTCATCCCCCCAACAAAACCTACTCTACCATCTATAACCACAATCTTACGATGGTTCCGGTAATTAACACGGCTTGTCAGCAGTTTGAAAGCAACCTTCAAGAACGATTGCACCTCAACTCCTTGAGACTGCATTTCCTTAAAGAATTTACGTTTTGCTTTCCACGAACCTACGTCATCATATAAAAGACGTACCTTCACACCTTCTGCTGCTTTTCTTATCAAAAGATCTTTTACTTTGTGTCCAATATTGTCGTCCATGAAAATGTAATATTGGATATGAATATGATTCTGAGCCTTTTCCATCTCTTCGAAAAGGGCCTCGAATTTCTCGTTTCCATCCGAATAGAATGTAACCTCATTTCCTTCATATAATGGATCTTCACCTACCCGATCGAGCAGATTAATCAATGGCTTATGTTCTTTTGGAGGAACTATCTTCTCATAAGAGTCTTGATGCTCAATTGCATTGCGACTGAGTTCGTTATGCATTTTTCGCGAAATAAGGCGTTGTTTGCGGCTATCTTCACCAAAGAAGTAATATATAATAAGCCCGACTAATGGCAAAAGCAATAACACCAACACCCACGAAATCGTCTTCAGTGGGTTCCTGTTTTCTGAGATGACTACAATCATCGTCCCTAATGCTGTAACGACATATAGGATTTGAAAAACAAGAATCAGATTACTTGTTGCTTCCATAAAAAATATTTATACAAAATACTCCTTGGATAGAGTACAAAATCAAATCTTTATTATTGATCAGCTTTTTCTTCCAGCAAACGCAGAACATCCTCACGCAGGACGGTGCGCTCCCATGAGTAGGTAGTATCTGTATTTTCTAACGTTTCTACAATCGAAAAAGCTTTTAACAACAGTGCTTTATCTTTATTGTCTGTTATCTCATACTCGTTCAACAATAATTTAGCATATTGCTCAAATAGCTCTACGCTATCAATTTTCTCGGCCAATTGCTCAACCGTATCTATTTTTGTAACCTCAAAATTATCAGCGAAAAATTTATAACAATCCTCTAAGATAATCCTTCTTTCCGGGAGGCTTAATCCTTCTGTATTATTATCCATTTCTTGCAATTTTGCAAAAAACTCTTCAATAATGCGCTGTAGATAATCTTTTTCTCGTTGTTGAATCATTGTTCTATTTTAGATCAGTTTGTTTACGGTCTATAAAATAACAAATAGCAACCCCTAAAGTATAAGAAAAAGTATCACCCCACGTAAAAGTGGAACCAATAACTACTCTCATTACTTTATTATTTTGCATGCCTAAAACTTCAACTAATCGAAAATATTGTCCTATCTCGACAGCATAGGCAAATAACAAAACGCCAATTACCAAATATAACGATTTGATCCGAATAAAAGACTTTACAAAGTAATATATTAATATAACAACTAATATATCCCCTCCATAAGGGCGTATGATTTTATCATCGACGAACAAAGCGATAACAACCTCTACAGCAAATATGATCAAGAAAACAACAAATGATCTGAAATCAAATCTTATTTGCAATTTATTTCCTGTATTTCCCATCAGCCTCTTCTTCCATCATGCTTAAATAAGACTTATAACGACTTTCGCTGATATAATGTTTTTCCACAGCATTGCGAACAGCACAACCGGGTTCATTCATATGAATACAGTTGTTGAACCGACAATCTGTCGAAAATTTAAATATATCAGGGAAATAATGTGAAATCTGCTCCTTTTCCATATCAACTGTTCCAAAACCTTTGATACCGGGAGTATCTATTATAAAACCGCCCTGCGGTAACTCTATCATTTCAGAAAATGTAGTAGTGTGCATTCCTGTGTTGTGATAATCTGAAATTGCTCCTGTTTTCAGGTTCATATCAGGAACCAATGCATTTATAAGTGTCGACTTTCCGACCCCCGAATGCCCGGAGAACAGTGTTATCTTTCCTTTTATTGTTTCTTGCAAATCTTCTATTCCCATATTTTCGAGTACAGATATTTTAGCACTCTGATAACCTATATACTGATACATATCAATAAGGGCATCCAAATATTCTATTTCTTCTTCTGTATATATATCGATCTTGTTAAATATCAGATTTACAGGGACACGATATGCCTCGGCCGAAGCCAAAAAGCGATCGATGAAAACCGTAGATGTTACCGGATGATTAATTGTTACAATCAAGAAACACAAATCGAGATTTGCTGCGATTATATGTGATTGTTTCGAAAGATTCGATGATCGGCGAACGATATAATTCTTTCTGTCTTCAATTTCAGAGATAAGACCGGTACCCTCATTATTAAGTATAATAGTCACTCTATCTCCGATCGATATAGGATTTGTACTTCGTATGCTTTTGAGGCGGAAGTTTCCTTTTATTTTGCATTCGATATCCTGTCCGTCATCAGTACGAACCAGATACCAGCTACCTGTATTTTTTATTACTAAGCCATTCTTCATAAATCAATGAACCAATATCCAAATATGCCGATCAATTGCAAAAACACACAATCAACATACTTGAATATTGGAACATACAGGTGTTATACAGTTAATATTTCTTTTTCTTTTGCTGCGAATACTTCATCGATCTTCTTAATATATCTGTCGTGAAGTTTTTGCATTTCGTTCTCGCCATCTTTCGCTACATCTTCAGGCAGGCCGTCTTTAACCGATTTCTTGATTGCATCGATAGCATCACGACGAGCATTACGTACACTGATCTTTGCTTCTTCGGCTTCGTGTTTCGATTGTTTTACCAGCAATTTACGACGCTCTTCTGTCAACGGAGGAATACTTAAACGGATAACTTCACCATTATTATCGGGAGTGATACCAACATCCGAGTCCATGATTGCTTTTTCAATATCGCGCATCATATTCTTCTCCCATGGTTGAACAATAATTGTTCTCGCATCGGGTGTGCTGATAGAAGCAACACCACTAAGAGGCGTTAAACTTCCATAATAATCCAGTTTAATACCATCAAGAATTCTGGGATTTGCCTTTCCCGCACGGATATGCGCCAAAGATTCATCCAAAAATTCTATCGAAGAAGCCATTTTAGCTTCCGCTTTCTTTTCTATTTCTTTTATATCTACTGCCATAAAAATAGCTTTATAATGTTTATTTATATTTGATTTCTGATTTATTCCCTAGTTATAAGATCAGGCATGTACATAAGTACCGATATTCTCACCTCGCATTACTTTTTCAAGATTGCCTTCTGTGTCCATATCAAAAACAACAATAGGCAGATTATTTTCTTTACACATCACCGTTGCTGTTAGATCCATCACTTTCAATCCTCTGTTCAATACCTCATCATAAGATATTTTATCGAACTTGGTAGCTGTCGGATCTTTTTCAGGATCGGCGGTATAGATTCCATCTACACGGGTGCCTTTCAGCATAACATCGGCTTCTATTTCGATTCCTCTAAGAGAAGAACCTGTATCTGTTGTAAAAAAAGGATTTCCTGTTCCGCACGACAAGATAGCAATTTCTCCATTCTCCATCGCTTCTATTGCCTTCCATTTACTATATATTTCACCGATGGGTTCCATACGGATAGCAGTCAGCACACGAGATTTCTGCCCTATGGCAGTGAATGCCGAACTTAGACCAAGACTATTGATCACTGTTGCCAGCATACCCATCTGGTCACCTTTTACACGATCATAACCTTTCGAGGCACCGCTCAGCCCTCTGAATATATTACCTCCTCCGATTACTATGCTTATCTGGATTCCCATATCAGCAATCGCTTTTATCTGAGTAGCGTAAGTATTTAACCGATTAACATCAATACCATATTGCTGTTCGCCCATTAACGACTCGCCACTTAGTTTGAGAAGTATTCTTTTATATTTTATCATTCCTCTATTTTAAAGTCTGCACTTTATTAAATTAGTATGTGAGATTAATAAGTAAAGTTTATTCGGGTAATAAAATTTACTCATTCTTATAACAATGCAAATCTAATATATTTTTAAGATAATACAAAGCCAGATCATCAAGAACTACAACTTGTTATTATATATAGGGAAACAGTTCTTACCATCACAAGACAAAATTAAGGAGTAAGGGAAATGGAAGATACAAGTCTATTTCGTATCTTGCGACTCCGAAATTCGAGATATCATGAAACATAAATACATTAAAAATCTTTATTCTTTATTATTACTAATACTGATTATTACCTCTTGTAAAGGCACATCACAAGAAAAAGAAACGATTGTTTTAGTCAAGACTAACTATGGCAATATCAAAATTAAACTCTACAATGAGACACCACTCCATCGTGACAATTTTATAAAATTGATTAACGAAGGCAGTTACAATGATGTTCTTTTTCACAGGATAATTAAAGATTTTATGATACAAGGCGGAACAATAAAAACCGATTCTACTTTAGCCGGCATACCTTCCGAGATAGATAGTGTGTACCCTCGTTATTTCCATAAACGAGGAGCTTTGGGTGCAGCCCGTTGGGGCGATGATAAGAATCCTGAGAAGTTATCTGACGCTTATCAGTTTTACATTGTAACAGGTGCACACTTCAACGAGTCCGAAATAAAAGACATCGAAGACAAACGTCTTGAAAAGCTTAAGAAAGATATTTTCGATCAGCTACAAGTTCAGAATATAGATAAGATTAAACTCCTCTATGACAAAAAAGATCAAGACGGTCTATACACATTAGGAGAAGAATTATCTGCACAAGCCGAAAAAAATGCAACAGCCGGAGAATCGGAAATACTATTTAACGACCAACAAAAAGAAATCTATAAAACAATAGGTGGTGCACCTCATCTGGATGGAATGTACACTGTATTTGGAGAGGTGATTGAAGGAATGGATGTCGTAGATCAAATACAAAACATAAAAGTAAATGATAATGATCGCCCCATGCAGGATATTAAAATGCAAATCAGTATCATCAGTCAATAAAGCACATATATAAATATGAAAAAAATAGTATTATTTATCATCATTTTAGCAACAGCAATGAATATGAAATCGCAAGAAAAAGAACCGATTGTATTGATCGAAACCAATTACGGAAATATAAAGATCAAACTTTATAACGAAACACCTAAGCATAGAGATAACTTTTTAAAGTTGATCGATGAAGGTTTTTTCAAAGACTTGTTATTTCATCGGGTTATAAAAGATTTTATGATACAAGGTGGTGATCCCGATTCTCGTCTGGCAGCAGATACCGCATTTCTTGGGAATGGAGATCTGGGCTATATGATAGATGCTGAATTCAGAACACCTGAGATATTTCACAAACGCGGTGTTTTGGCGGCGGCCCGTACAGGAGATGATGTAAATCCCGAAAAAGGCTCGTCGGCTTCTCAATTCTATATCGTAATGGGAAAAACTTATACCGACAATGAACTTGAAGCTTTGGAGAGACAGCGTTTCGAAAAACTGAAACAAGAAATATTAAAAGGACTTCAAGCAGCAAATACGGATACCGTCAAAGAATTATATCGACAAGGTGACCGAAATGCGTTGACAGAGTTCAGAACTAAACTTCAGGCTCAAGCCGAAGAAGAGGCTAACGCAAGAAAATCGGAAGCATTATTTACCGCCGAACAAAAAGAAGCATACAAAACTGTTGGAGGAGTACCACGATTGGATGGAGGCTACACCGTATATGGAGAAGTAATAGAAGGTCTAGATGTTGTAGACAAAATTCAGAATGTAGAAACAAATCAGAGCGACAGACCATTCAAAAATGTAACAATGAATATCATCCTACTGGAAAAATAAATTTCAATATATCTAAGCATGGAAAACAACACATCAGATGAAAATCTGAACAAATTAAACAAATTAAGTAACAAAAAAATCAATCGTAGAAAATTCCTCAAAATTGCAGCTGCTGCCGGAGTGGTAACAGGCATTGGAGCTTATCAGCTCAATAAATTTTCGAGCAACGCCAAAGGCAAGATTGTAATAGTAGGCGGAGGCGCTGCCGGCATTAGTATGGCTGCGTTATTGAACAGGTGGCTCGACGAACCGAATATTACCCTGATCGACCCCAGCGACAAGCAGTACTATCAACCGGGCTTTACACTTGTAGCTTCGGGGGTTTATAAAGCAGATGATGTATGGAAATCGCAGGAAGATTGTGTACCTAGCGACATCACATGGCTGAAAGACACAGTAAAAGCAATAGACCCTGTAAAGAATACAATCACAACAGCTGAAAATGGAAACGTAGATTATGATTTTCTGGTTTTAACACCGGGATTACAAATAAATTGGGAGAAAGTAGAAGGTATTACCCAAGCCACATTGGGTGAAGGAAATGCCCATTGCATATATGACTTTGTAAGTGCTCAAAAAACATGGGCGGCCATGCAGGAATTTTCGAAAACCGGAGGTAAAGGTATTTTCACAGATACCTATACAAAGCACAAATGCGGTGGAGCCCCCAAAAAGATATGCCTATTGACCGAAGATTATATACAGAAACAAGGTACGCGCGACAATGTTACTTTAGATTATTACACTGCCGATCCTGAACTTTATGATGTAGCCTATTATACACCTCGTCTGCTGGAAATATACAACGAGCGTAATGTAAATATTAATCTGAATGTTCGAGTGAAAGGTGTCGATACTGCCGCCAAACAAGTATATTTCGAAAAAAGAGAAACTATCGGTGAAGAACTTATTACGACTCCATTCACCGAAGGATATGATTTTCTACACTTCACACCACCGATGTCTGCTCCCGACTTTGTCCGCGATTCAGGATTAGGCTGGACAGAAGGTAAGCTCGCCGCAGAGAGTTGGGTTATGGTAGACAAAGAAACATTAGTCCACAAAACATACCCGAATATTGTATCCTTAGGAGACTGCGCTGGAATACCTACAAGTAAAACATCTGCTGCAATCAGAAAGCAAGTACCTATTGCAGCTAAAAATCTCGTTTTGCTGATGGAAGGCAAAACTCCCGAAGAGAAATATAACGGATATGCCGCATGCCCTATTATTACGGGTTATGGAAACGTTCTTTTATGCGAGTTCGACTATAACAAAGACTCTGACACATCGTTTCCATTCACTCTATTAGACACGTCCAAAGAACAGTATGCCGCATGGCTACTAAAAGTATATGGGCTAAAACCTCTTTATTTTTACAGCATGCTGAAAGGGTATTGCTAATTGACACTTATTCGTTTTACTTAAATTATAATTTTACCACACGTATTATGAGCAGAATTTTCATTGAGGACGAAGAATTTAAAGGAATCGATTTTACTACCAATCTTTTAGAAGAAGGAGATTACGACGGTTGTAGCTTCATTAATTGTAATTTATTAAATGCAAATCTATTGGAGATCGCTTTTACGAATTGCACATTCGATAATTGCGATCTGAGTATGGCAAAACTTGGCAATACAGCTTTTCGGGGCGTGACATTCAAAAATTGTAAACTCATGGGCTTACGGTTCGATCATTGCAATCAATTTTCTTTAGCACTCAAATTCGATAATTGCATACTAAATTTCTCTTCGTTCTTTAAGCTCAAATTAAAAGATATCGTTTTCAAGAATTGCAATATGAAGGATGTCGATTTTGTAGAAACGAATCTGACAGGTACGACCTTCTATAAATGTGATCTTGAGGGAGCTACCTTTGAGCGGACAAATCTTGAAAAAGCAGACTTCAGTACATCTCATAATTACTCGATTCATCCGGAAAGCAACAAAATTAAAAAAGCACGATTTTCGGCGGATGGAATCAAAGGATTACTTACCAGATATGATATTATCATAGAATAAGCAACATAAGGAACAGACTGCTATTGAAGAAAATAACAAAACGTCACTGTATTTCAGTTAAATTCTCTACTTTTGTGCTGATTTTAAACATATTTTAATTGTGATTTCAGTAGAAGGTCTTACAGTCGAATTTGGAGGTTTTACCCTCTTTGATGGTGTTTCGTTTGTTGTAAACAAAAAAGATAGAATTGCCCTCGTTGGAAAAAACGGAGCAGGAAAATCTACCATGCTCAAAATATTTGCGGGATTGCAGCAACCTACAAGCGGCAATGTCTCATCACCTAAGGATATAACCATCGGTTATCTTCCTCAGCACATGACATTGAACGAAGGTAATACAGTTCTGGAAGAAGCCGCTTTGGCCTTCGACCATATCCATAAGCTGGAAACCGAACTCGAGTATGTAAATAAACAACTGGCTGAAAGAACGGACTACGAATCACAAATATATCACGATTTTATAGACCGTTCTGCTCATCTGAACGAGCAGTTTCTAATGTCGGGCGGAAACAATTTTCAGGCTGAAATAGAAAAAGCTTTGCTCGGACTCGGCTTCACCCGTTCAGACTTTAATCGTGCTACGTCCGAATTCAGTGGAGGATGGCGTATGCGAATCGAATTGGCAAAACTATTGCTCCAACGTCCGGATGTATTATTACTCGATGAGCCTACCAATCACTTAGACATAGAATCTATACAATGGCTCGAAACATTCCTCTCTACACGGGCGAATGCCGTTTTACTCGTTTCGCATGACCGTGCTTTTCTAGATGCTGTGACACAACGCACCATCGAAATATCACTAGGACGGATATACGATTATAGAGTACCTTACTCCAGATACGTTGAACTTCGTAAAGAATATCGCGAACAACAAATGCGTGCTTTCGAAAATCAGCAAAAACAAATACAAAAAACCGAAGAGTTTATAGAGCGATTCCGCTACAAAGCGACCAAATCGGTACAAGTACAATCACGGATAAAACATCTTGATAAGATAGACCGCATAGAAGTCGACGACGAAGATACAGCCATGCTTAGTCTGAAATTCCCTCCTGCACCCCGTTCGGGCTCATATCCCGTAATAGCGGAGGATGTAGAAAAAAGCTATGGAGATCATCTTATCTTTAAGAACGTTACATTGACTATCAATCGCGGAGATAAAGTAGCTTTTGTCGGTAAAAACGGTGAAGGTAAATCTACCCTTGTCAAATGTATAATGGGTGAGATCGGTTTCGAAGGTAAATTGGAATTGGGGCACAACGTAAAAATAGGCTATTTCGCTCAAAATCAGGCTCAACTATTAGATGAGAACAAAACTGTATTCGAGACCATTGATTATGTAGCAACAGGCGATATCCGAACCAAAATACGCGACATACTCGGAGCATTTATGTTCGGAGGAGAAGCTTCCGATAAGAAAGTAAAAGTCCTTTCGGGAGGAGAACGCAGCCGTTTGGCTATGATTCGTTTATTGTTGGAGCCTGTCAATCTGCTTATTCTCGATGAGCCTACTAATCACCTCGACATGAGATCGAAGGATGTACTGAAAGAGGCATTAAAAGAATTTGACGGAACAGTAATTCTAGTATCCCATGATAGAGATTTTCTTAATGGCTTAGTGGATAAAGTGTACGAGTTTGGCAACCAGCAAGTGAAAGAACACTTATATGGTATATATGAGTTCCTTGAAAAAAAGAAAATGGATTCTTTACAGGAATTAGAGACTCAAACTAGTCGAAACGACAGTAAAAGCGTTGAAGCAGAAGAATCTGAGAAAACAGAACCGACAAATAAGCTGTCTTACGAGGAGCGCAAAGAATTAAGCCGCCAAATAAAACGAGTTGAGAAACAAATAAAAGAGATGGAACACTCTATCGAAAAGAAAGAGAAAGAGATCGCCGACCTTGAAGTCAGACTGGCTACTCCTGAAGATTCAGCTAATACGTCCCTTTTTGAAAAACATGGACTGTTAAACAAAGAGCTTCAGCAGGATATGCTTAAATGGGAAGAATTGACTATGGAGTTAGAAAGTATTACTAACGCTTGAGCTTTACCATTATGAGAATAAAATTTGTAATGTTGCTACTATTTTTCTCTGGGTATATGATGGGACAAGAGATTCAGGAGAATAAGACTTATATCGATCGAATGACATATTTCAAACAGCATCCCTTAACAGAAGGGCAAATTATATTTCTTGGTAATAGCCTTACTCAAGCCGGAAAATGGAATGAGTATTTCCCTAGTCAACAACCTGCAAACAGAGGAATAGCAGGTGATAATACAGAAGGAATGCTAGCCAGAATAGACGAAATTATTGCGGCTAAACCAAAGAAGCTTTTTATTATGGCTGGTATTAACGATATATCGTTGAGTAGATCGAATAAAAAGATTGTAAGCAATATCAGTACAATGATTGTAATGATAAAGGAAGGTAGCCCCGACACTCAAATCTATCTTCAAAGCGTACTGCCTATCAATAATGAGATTGGAATTTATTCGCGACTAAAAAAGAAAGAGAAGACAATAGAAAAACTAAATAAAGAACTCCATAAATTAAGTAAAAAAGAAAATCTGATTTTCATTAACATCTACCCTTCATTCTTAATAAAGAAAAGACAGTTAAATGCTAGATACACAACTGATGGTCTGCATCTGAATGAGGAAGGATATACTGTTTGGGTCAATCAGATCCGAAATTTTGTAGAAGAAAATTAAAATAAAAGAACGATGAAAAAGATTTATTATTTCTTACCTATCGCTGCAATTGCGTTCACATCGTCAATGTGTAGTGATAAATCTAAAAATCAAGAGGTTGCCGAAAGTGCAAATTTCGACATGAGTAATCTGGACACAACAGTTGCTCCGGGTAACGATTTTTATATGTTTGCCACAGGCGGATGGTCTAAAGCAAATCCTATGCCTGCCGAATATTCTCGTTATGGCTCTTTCGATAAACTTGCAGAGCGAAATCAAGAACAAGTAAGGGGACTGATTGAGGAGTTGGGAAAGACTACACATGAACAAGGCTCTATTGGTCAAAAAATCGGTGATCTTTATGCTATGGGTATGGATAGCGTAAAACTGAATGCCGATGGTGCTAGTCCTATCAAAAGCCAATTGGAAGAAATAAATAAAGCAGCCAATACTACCGACATTATCAAATTAGTCGGAAAAATCAGACAATATGCAGAAACTCCATTCTTCGGAATGTATGTTGGTGCTGACGATAAGAATAGTTCCATGAATATTGTTCACTTATATCAAAGCGGACTAGGTCTGGGCGACCGCGAATACTACATTGAACAAGATTCTACATCTGTAGCACTTCGCAGCGGATACCACAATCTGATTAAGGTTCAATTTATGAATGCCGGTTGTGCAGAAGCCGATGCACTAAAAGCAGCCGATGCTGTTCTTAAAATTGAAACAGCTTTGGCTAAGGCACACTTCAAGAAAGAAGACACCAGAAAGCCTGAACTAAACTATCATAAAATGAAAGTAGAAGAACTGGATGCCAAAGTTGCTAAATTCGACTGGGCAACATTCTTCGATGCAGCAAATGCAAAAGGACTTGAAGATCTCAATGTATCTCAGATTGCACCGGTAGCTACTGCCGTTAAGCTTATACAAACAAGCCCTATCGATGAAACAAAAGCATATCTTTCGTGGTGTGTAATCAATGCATCAGCAAACTATTTAAGTGATAATTTCGTAGATGCAAACTTTGAGTTCTTCGGAAAACAAATGAGTGGTCGTCAAGCGCAACAACCTCGCTGGAAACGCACTGTCAGAACCGTAGACGGATCGTTAAGTGAAGCTGTTGGCCAAATGTACGTTGCAAAATACTTCCCGGCTGAAGCGAAAGAAAGAATGCTAAAACTAGTAGACAATCTTCAGGTTACTCTTGGAGAACGTATACAGAGCCTAGCCTGGATGAGTGATGCAACAAAGGAAAAAGCGAAAGAAAAACTGAATGCATTTACTGTAAAAATAGGCTATCCTGACAAATGGAAAGATTATTCAACGCTTGAGATCAAGAAAGACAGCTATTGGGAAAATATTGTTCGTGCAAGCGAGTTTAGCTACAACGAGCTGATTAACAAAATCAATAAACCGGTAGATAAATCAGAATGGCATATGCCTCCTCAAATGGTGAACGCATATTATAACCCTACTACAAATGAAATATGCTTCCCTGCCGGTATTCTTCAACCTCCGTTCTTTTATCTGAATGCTGACGATGCCGTTAATTACGGAGCTATCGGTGTAGTTATCGGTCACGAAATGTCGCATGGATTTGACGACCAAGGTGCTAAATACGATAAGAATGGTAATTTGCTAGATTGGTGGACAGCCGATGATTCTAAAGAATTTAAAGGTAGAGCAGAAGTGCTTGTCAATCATTTTAACCAAATAGAAGTTTTACCGGGTGTATTTGCTAATGGTGAGTTTACATTAGGAGAAAATATCGGAGACTTTGGTGGAATCCAAATATCATACAATGCTTTTTCTAAAACAGAACAAGCTCAAAAAGGAGAGAAAATAGATGGCTTCACACCTCAACAACGATTCTTCCTTTCTTATGCAGGTGTTTGGGCAGGTAATATCCGCGATGAAGAAGCGCTTAGACTTACCAAAATGGATCCGCACTCGCTAGGTAAATGGCGTGTAAACGGAACATTACCTCATATTAATGCTTGGTATGATGCATTCAATATAACAGACAAAGATGCATTGTATATTCCAAAAGAAAAACGTGCTGACATCTGGTAATCGGATGAATATGTAATATAAAAAAAGGGTCGCAAATGCGACCCTTTTTTTATATATCTTACCCCATTTTTCAGAACTTATACCCTACTGAAAAACTTAAATTGCGAGTCTTCCATTTGTCATTATTCATAGTTCCTGTTGGACTTCCATATTGGCCATAAGTAACGACATACGATGTCGGACCTTTTTGTAGATCGCGAAGACCAAATTCATAATTCACATTAAGTACAATTTTCTTATATTGCAATCCAATCCCTCCAAGCAAACCAAAGTCCCAACGATCAAGACCTGTTTTGTCATAACCTGTCGATTTATATTCATTATGAGATGTATATAAATAACCATCAGTTTCAATTGGTGTAGTCAACGAAATTTTATTTCGTGATGTAATACCATAAGCTGCATAACCACCGGCATTCAGATTTAATGATAGAGATTTTGCCAGTGGAATCTTGTAACCGATAGTCAAAGGTACCTGAAGGTACATCAGATTGAAATTACTTTCTTTATCACCAATCACAATATTACTTGATTCTGATATTTCAGTAACAAAATAACGCTCGCTAAACTTAGCTCCTTTGGTCGTAAATTCGAGTCCCGATGATAAGAAAAAGCCTTTTGACAATTCATAATCGACAGTTCCTCCGATGTTAAATCCGACTCTGGGATCAGCAATAGATAAACTCGAGTTGGATAGATTGACTCCGGTTTTCACTCCAAAAGTAAATCGTGAATCTTCCTGAGCATTCACAGACAGTATACAGCCAAAACCGATACTCATAATAACTACTAACAAGATTTTTTTCATAAGATGTGTTGTTTTAATTGGTTAAGGCTTTAACGCTATCTAAGATGCTTATATTGTCAAGGAAAAAGTATTAAATTCTCAAATGATGTTAACATTTTAAAATATAGACAAAACGGCTTAAACAAAAGAGAGGTTGTACTTTTTGTACAACCTCTCCCATACATTATCTTCTATACTTTTAAAGTAAAGTACTAGCCAGTTCAGACAATCGGCTTCGCTCCCCTTTCAGCAGATTGACGTGGGCAAATAAATCCTGCCCTGTCATTTTATCTATTACATAAGCTAAACCATTCGACTGAGCATCGAGGTAAGGTGAATCAATTTGCTGAAGGTCTCCTGCAAATATCATCTTTGTACCCTCCCCTGCCCGTGTTATGATTGTCTTTATCTCGTGTGGAGTCAGATTCTGTGCCTCATCTATAATACAGACCATTTCCGAAAGGCTTCGTCCTCGTATATATGCCAAGGCCTCTATTTCCAGCTTTTTATTCTTTTGCATTTCTTCTATACTACGTGCCTCTGCACTTCCGTATGATAAGCTATTTCTTATCACCAACAAGTTATCAAACAACGGTTGCATATAAGGTGCTATCTTTTGCTTCTCGTCTCCGGGCAGAAAACCCAATTCCTTATTCCCCAATGCTACGATAGGACGTGCCAGCAATATTTGTTCATAATTCTCGTGCTGTTTCAATGCCGCAGCCAAAGCAAGCAAGGTTTTTCCCGTACCGGCTTTCCCTGTAAGTGCCACCAACTTTACATTCGGGTCTAATAGAACCTCAAGGGCAAAAGCCTGTTCGGCATTACGTGGTTGGATACCATAAGCAACCTGCTTCTCAATCTTCTTTATTTTATTGGTAAATGGATTGAAACGAGCTAAGGCGCTCTTTTTGCCATTCTTCATAATAAAACATTCATTCGGATTCACAGGGCTATCCAGATCAAACTCCGAGATATCAATACCTTCTGCCTGTGTATAAAGTCTATCGATAACGGACGAATCCATATCTTTAAACGTTTTATGTTCTTTTTCGAACAGAAATACATCAGGAACTTTATCATTAATGTAATCTTCGGTAAGCAATCCTATTGCACGTGCCTTCATTCGCAGATTAATATCCTTCGTCACAAGAATAGTCTTCGTTTTCGGGTCTCGTTCTGAAATATCCATCAGAGTTGCCAATATCCGGTGATCGGGTATCATTTCAGGGAATATGGCTGAAACTTTCGGCTGAGATTTCATTCCTGTCTCCACATAAAGTTTACCCATACCATTGCCCATTGCAGCACCTTTCGAAAAAAGGTCGTCGTCTGTTATAGCATCCAATTGACGAAGAAATTCGCGAGCATTATAATTTATCTGTTCGTTCCCCTTTTTAAATTTATCTAACTCTTCGAGTACAATGATAGGAATGTATATATCATTTTCCTCGAAATTATCCAAGCATCTGAAATCGTGAAGAATAACATTTGTATCTAAAACGAAGTTTTTCTTTTTACTTCTCCCCATAATATAATTTCATTAAGTTGTATTAATTATAACTCTCGCAATTTATCATATAACAATAAATACGGGCATTTTGATCTTGAAATGCAAACAAAAAATGATATTTGATCCAACTGTCAGAATATCAATGATTCCCTTATTTTAATTTTTTTCTATCCCACATCTAAGAGTTTTTTAGTATATTCGGGAATCTTTTTAAAGCAGGTTTCTTAAGATATTATCAACTAAGTTAGTTGTCACTTAAAAAAGAAATAACAATTTATTTACAGTACTTATTTACTCTATTTTACATGGATAATTCATATTTGAAAACAGATAACTTCTTTCTTCTTGCAGGACCCTGTGTCATAGAAGGAGAGGAAATGGCATTACGTATTGCCGAAAAAATAATTTCGATTACATCAAAGCTAAATATCCCTTATGTTTTTAAAGGATCATATAAAAAAGCAAACCGTTCTCGCGTCGATTCATTCACAGGCATTGGAGATGAGAAAGCTTTGAAAATACTCCGCAAAGTAAACGAAACATTTGGCATACCTACGGTAACAGACATTCACGAAACACACGAAGCAGCTATGGCTGCCGAATATGTGGATGTGCTGCAAATCCCTGCATTCCTTTGTCGCCAGACTGATCTATTGATTGCTGCGGCAAAAACAGGTAAGATTGTAAACATAAAGAAAGGGCAGTTCCTTGCACCGGGTGGAATGAAATTTGCAGCTCAAAAAGTTGTGGATTCAGGTAATAACAATGTAGTCATAACAGATAGAGGTACGACTTTCGGATATTCGGATTTAGTTGTAGATTTCAGAGGAATACCCGAAATGAAAGAATTCGGATTTCCTGTAGTATTGGATGCGACCCACTGTTTGCAAAAACCAAATCAATCGTCGGGTGTGACAGGTGGACAACCACAGTTGATAGAAACAATGTGTAAAGCCGGTATTGCAACGGGCATAGACGGTTTGTTTATAGAAACACATTTCGATACTGCTCATGCTCTGTCCGATGGAGCAAATATGCTTCCGCTCGATCAATTGGAAGCCCTATTAATTAAACTATCAAGAATAAAAGCTGCATTATAAGATGAAAGTAGAAGTTTGTTTTTCGCCTGCACTCTATCCTTATTATGCTGAGAATAACGATAAGATAGTAATTGTAGTCGATATCTTTAGAGCCTCGACCACAATGTGTGCTGCATTCCAGAATGGAGTAAAAAGTATTATCCCTGTAGCCTCTATCGAAGAAGCAAAAGCTTACAAAGCTAAAGGTTATCTGGTAGGAGCTGAACGGAATGTGAAGCGTTGCGACTTTGCCGACTTTGGTAATTCTCCATTCGACTATACAGTGGAGAAAGTAAAAGATAAAGATGTTGTATTTACAACCACGAATGGCACGCAAGCTATAAATATAGCTGCTGATTGTTATTCGTTGGCAGTTGGTGCTTTTTCTAATATCAATGCAATTGTCGATTTTTGTATCGAGAAGCAGAAGGATGTGATAGTACTCTGTGCGGGATGGAATAACCGATTCAACTTGGAAGATAGTTTATATGGCGGTGCTTTAGCCGAACTCCTGATAGAGAAAGGAAGCTATCTGTCTGCATCAGATGCGACGCAAGTCGCTCTGTCTATGTGGAAAGAGGCTAAACCTGATATTCGTGCATACATAAATAAATCAGAACATATAAAGAGATTAGAGGCTAATAATCTACAAGACTCTGTAGATTATTGCCTTACTTTAGACACAGTGAATTTAGTACCCATTTACAATAAGGAAACTAAGAAACTTACACTTATCTGATACCATGGCTGAACATAACGAACTCGGTAAAAAAGGCGAAGATGCCGCCGTATATTATCTTCAGCAGAACGGTTATAAGATAATTAAGCGCAATTGGGCTTATGATAAGTATGAGATAGATATTATAGCCCAGAATGATGAGTTTATCGTTTTTGTAGAAGTGAAAACCCGAAGTTCGAATCAATGGGGTAATCCCGAAGATGCCGTTTCGAAAGGGAAAATAAAACGTATTGTAGAAGCAGCTGATTTTTATCTGAATGAATTTGACATCGATCTGCCTGCCCGATTCGATGTAATAGCAATTACTCCGACAGGGAAATCTTTTGAAATAGATCATATTGACGATGCTTTTTTATCACCTGTTAATTGATAAGATATGAATATTGAACAACTTAGAGAATATTGCCTCTCGATTAAAGGAGCTTCCGAATGTCTCCCTTTTGATGATACCACACTTGTTTTCAAGGTTATGGAGAAAATGTTTGCATGTTTGCCTCTCGAACCTAGGAATAATGATTTTAATATTATCTTGAAATGCGACCCGGAAAGGGCTGTAGATTTAAGGGAACATCATAGTGGAATCACCCCCGCTTTTCATTTCAATAAAAAATATTGGATTTCTATTTTTTTAGATAGCGGTGTGCCTGATGAATTGACAAAAGAACTCATTCATCATTCTGTAGATGAAGTTATCAAAAAACTGCCTAAAAAGAAACAAGAAGAATACCATAACAGTTAATCCGACAATTTATGCCTCCTGTTATTCATTTAGAAGAAACCTTTTCTACTAATACTTATCTTAAAGACTTGTTATTGAAACAAGATGTAGAAGAGGGCACTATTATATACAGCGATTACCAGTCTGCCGGAAAAGGACAGCGTGGTAATAACTGGGAATCTGAACATGGAAAAAATCTGCTTTTCAGTATTGTGCTTTATCCGACAATGATAAATGCAAACGAGCAGTTTATCATATCGCAATTCATATCATTGGCTATCAAAGATACATTAAGTAAATATACTGATAATATTACGATTAAATGGCCAAACGATATCTATTGGAAAGAGAAGAAAATTTGCGGTATTCTGATAGAAAACGCCTTATTAGAAAATAAAATAAGCCAGTCTGTTATAGGCATCGGCATAAATATAAATCAAGAGCGATTTATTTCCGAAGTTCCAAATCCTGTATCCCTAAAAAAGATAACAGGCAACAGCTATGATTTAAAAGAAATACTGACAGAGTTAGCAGGCCAAATTCAACTTCATTATGGGTATGTAAAAGAAGGCAATTTCAATCCGATAGTTCAACAATACAAAGATTCTCTCTTCCGAAGCAAAGGTTATCACTTATATCACGACGGCGTAATGGATTTTCTTGCCAAGATAAAAGACATAAAACCCTCCGGCATTCTTGTATTGGAAACGATGGAAGGCGTGGAACGTAAGTTCGCCTTCAAAGAAGTAAAATATATTATATAAACTGATTATAACTAAACATGAAACACATTTACTCCTATTGTTTTGCTATTATCATTTCAATGGTAATTACTCAATCAATTCATGCACAAAAAAACGGATACAAAAATCCGAAACTAAGTGTAGAAGAACGTACCCAAGACCTTCTCCGTCAGATGACATTAGAAGAAAAAGTCGGACAATTATTATGCCCGCTTGGTTGGGAAATGTACGAGAAACAAGGTAATAAAGTATCTCAATCGAAGAAATTTGAAAATATAGTAAAGGAGAGACATATCGGTATGCTCTGGGCTACTCTTCGTGCCGACCCATGGACGCAAAAAACGTTAGAGACAGGATTAAATCCTGCCTTATCGGCAGAAGCTTGTAATGCGCTTCAGCGTTATATGGTGGAAAACACACGCTTAGGTATTCCTATCTTCTTAGCAGAAGAATGTCCGCACGGACACATGGCAATAGGTACGACTGTATTTCCGACAGCCATAGGACAAGCAGCGACATGGAATCCTAAACTTATCGAACAAATGAGCGCAACCATATCGAAAGAAGCCCGCATGCAAGGAGCGCACATCGGTTATGGCCCTGTATTAGACTTAGCAAGAGAACCTCGTTGGTCGAGAACAGAAGAAGCTTATGGCGAGGACCCTGTTTTGATTGCCAGCATGGGAGAGGCTTTTGTGAAAGGCTTGGGTAGTGGTGATCTGACAAAAGAGTTTAGCCTGATTTCGACCCTTAAACACTTCGTTGCTTACGGTGTACCCGAAGGAGGTCATAATGGCAATAGCAATAGTGTGGGAATGAGAGATCTGAAAGAGAATTTCCTTCCCCCTTTCGAGAAAGCTGTTCGTACAGGAGCATTGTCGGTTATGACTGCTTACAATTCGGTAGATGGTATTCCTTGCTCGTCGAACGAATATTTATTAAATGATATTCTCCGCGATGAGTGGGGCTTTAGAGGTTTTGTAGTTTCCGATCTGGGAAGTATAGAAGGTCTAAAAGGTAGCCATCATGTTGCAGAATCGGTAGCTGATGCAGCTAAACAAACAGTTGTTGCAGGGTTGGATTGCGACCTAGGAGGCAATGCTTATGTAAATCTGATAGATGCCATAAAAAAAGGTGAGGTAAAACAATCGGTGATTGACACTGCCGTATGTAGATTATTGCGTTTGAAATTCAAAATGGGATTATTCGAAGATCCGTATGTAAGTGTGAAAACCGCAAAGGAAAATGTGAGAACAAAAGAGAATATTTCGTTAGCAAGGCAAGTGGCTCGCGAAGCGATCGTTTTACTGGAAAACAAGAATAATACTCTTCCTTTAAACAAGAACATAAAAAAAGTAGCTGTAATAGGGCCTAATGCCGATAACATTTACAATCAATTAGGAGATTATACAGCACCACAAGAAAGAAGTAATATTGTTACTGTACTCGATGGTTTAAAGGCAAAACTTACATCTTCGCAAATAGAATATGTGAAAGGCTGTGCCATCAGAGACACTACCGATATAAATATAGATGAGGCTGTAACTGCTGCTAAAAAAGCCGATGTGGCAATCGTAGTAGTAGGCGGATCGAGTGCACGCGATTTCAAGACTAAGTATATCGATACAGGTGCAGCCGTAGCTGATAAGAATAGTGTGAGCGATATGGAAAGCGGCGAAGGCTATGATAGAGCGACTCTCGACCTCATGGGAAAACAACTGGAATTACTGAAAGCCGTTAAAGCAACAGGTACTCCTGTGGTTGTAGTTTATATACAAGGTCGTCCATTGAATATGAACTGGGCTAGCGAAAATGCCGATGCTTTACTAAGTGCTTGGTATCCGGGGCAAGATGGAGGAAACGCCATCGCTGATGTATTAGTTGGCGACTACAATCCGGCGGGTCGTTTACCTATCTCGGTTCCTCGTTCGGTAGGACAATTACCGGTATACTACAATATGAAAAATCCGGCTGGACACGATTATGTGGAAATGTCGGCAAAACCGCTTTATTCATTCGGATATGGATTGAGTTATTCCACATTCGACTATAGTAATTTAACGATTGAAAAAAATGGAAGTCTTGATTATCGAGTAAGCTTTACTGTAAAGAATACAGGTAAATACGATGGTGACGAGGTTGCTCAGTTATATCTACGAGACAAAGTGGCATCGACCGTACGCCCTGTGAAACAACTAAGAAGTTTCGATCGTATGCACCTTAAAGCCGGAGAATCGAGAATAGTTACATTTAGACTAACTTCTAAAGATTTCGAACTGATTGGTAAAGATTTGAAACCGGTAGTAGAAGGCGGTATATTCAATATTATGATAGGTTCTGCATCCAATAATACTAAACTTCAAAACGATTTGGACGTGATCCCATGACGGGAACAAAATAGATTTTACAATTTATCATTTATACAAAATAAGGTTATCTCATCAGGTAACCTTATTTTTTGTAAAAAAGTATCTTCTAAATGCTATAATATACAATATTATGTATATTTTTGCATCACAATTGTATATTTATACATACATGACAAAGCAATACAGACATAAAATAATAACGGAAGTAGTTCGTAATAACGACATTATCAGTCAGGATATGCTTCTCAATATATTAACAGAGAAAGGATTTGAGTTAACTCAAGCCACACTTTCTCGCGATATTAAGGAACTTAAAATAATAAAAGTACCTACCCCGAAAGGAAGCTATGCCTATCGTTTTTCGGAAAGTATACCTTCGCTACAAGAAGAGATTGAAGTATCTTTCTCCTCCTTCAAATTTGTTAGTATCGAATTTTCGGGCTCTTTGGCAGTTGTAAAAACACGTCCCGGATATGCAATGGCAATTGCGGGCGAGATAGATAGAAAAGCATCTGAATGCATAATAGGAACAATCGCGGGCGACGATACGATATTACTCGTACCACGTGAAGGCATCAAACGAGAAGAAGTAATTAAATCCTTATCACAATTTATACCTATCAAATAGGTAGCACAGTGTTTATAAACTTATAAAACAATTTATTTTTCAGAAACAAGAAATGGATACACCGGATATAAAAGTAATAATTGCTAATGAAAGCCATGTTGGGTATGTGCAAACCATACTCGATACAATAGAGGCTGCAGCAAAAGTGCGTGGAACAGGGATTGCTAAGCGTTCGCCGGAATATGTCGAATTGAAGATAAAAGAAGGTAAAGCAATAATAGCTTTGGCCGGAGACGAATTTGCAGGATTCTGTTACATCGAATCTTGGGGAAACAAACAATATGTTGCTAACTCGGGACTTATTGTTGTTGATAAATTCAGACAACACGGATTAGCTAAACGAATTAAGCGTCATGCTTTTTCGCTCGCTCGTGCTATGTATCCTCAGGCAAAAGTTTTCGGATTGACATCGGGAGCCGCTGTTATGAAAATAAATACAGAACTGGGTTATGTACCTGTTAGTTTCGCTCAGTTGACAGATGATGAGTCATTCTGGAGAGGATGTCAGGGTTGCATAAACTACGATGTGCTTACAAGAACAGAACGCAAATATTGCATTTGCACAGCTATGCTTTTCGACCCTGAAAAACAAAAAGATAAAAAAGAAATAAAAGATATAATCAAAGATTTAAAGAAGCAATTGAAATGAAAAAGAAAGTCGTTTTAGCATTTAGTGGAGGATTAGACACATCATTCTGTGCAAAATACTTATCAGAAGATTTAGGTTACGAAGTATATACTGCAATTGCCAACACAGGCGGATTCACACCCGAAGAATTGAAAGTGGTAGAAGAAAAAGCGTATAGACTAGGTGCTGCCAAACATGTAGCACTAGACATTACACAAGAATATTATGAGAAGAGTATCAGATATATGATATTCGGAAATGTACTTCGTAATGGCACATATCCTATTTCGGTAAGTTCGGAACGTATTTTTCAAGCGATTGCAATTATCAATTATGCAAAAGAAATAGGCGCTGATGCTGTGGCACATGGCAGTACAGGTGCAGGTAACGATCAGGTTCGTTTCGATCTGACTTTCGACGTGCTTGCTCCGGGCATCGAAATAATCACACCTACCCGTGATATGATATTGACTCGTGAATATGAGATCAACTATCTGAAAGAACACGGCTACGAAGCCGATTTCACGAAGATGGAATATTCTATCAACAAAGGTCTTTGGGGAACAAGTATCGGTGGAAAAGAAACGTTGAAGTCTAACCAAACTCTTCCTGAAAGTGCTTATCCTTCTCAGTTGAAAAAGAATGGCTCGGAGTTCCTTACCATCGACTTCGAAAAAGGTGAGATAGATGCTGTAAATGGTGAAAAATATACAGACAAAGTAAAAGCTATTCAAAAGATCGAAGAGATCACATCGGCTTATGCTATTGGCCGTGATATGCATATCGGCGATACGATCATCGGTATCAAAGGACGTGTAGGTTTCGAAGCCGCCGCCCCTATGGTGATTATCAATGCACACAAAATGCTTGAAAAACACACATTGAGCAAATGGCAACAATATTGGAAAGACCAAACAGCAAACTGGTATGGTATGTTCCTACACGAAGCTCAATATCTTGAGCCTGTGATGCGTGATATTGAAGCGATGATGGAAAGCTCTCAGGATAATGTTACAGGTCGTGTAATTATCGAATTGAAACCTTATCACTATACATTAGTTGGTGTGGAAAGCGATTTCGATTTGATGAAAGCTGATTTTGGCGAATATGGTGAAGTGAATAAGGCATGGACTGCTGACGACGCTAAAGGATTCACTAAAATATACGGCGTACCTACTAAGATTTTTCATAGTGTGCAGAAGAAAAACGGAAAGTAATACGATAAAAAATAAACCACAGAGTCACACGGAGTTTTCACAGAGTAATAATTAACTATGTTTATTGAAAAAGAATTAACAGAGAAAATATTAGCTTGTGCATATTCAGTTCATACAGAATTAGGTCCGGGGTTACTCGAAAAAACGTATGAAACTTGTCTTTATCACGAACTACGACAAAGTGGTTTATTTGCAGAAAAACAGGTTGAACTTCCAGTGGCTTATAAAGGAATTGAAATTGATGCAGGGTATCGTTTAGACTTATTAGTGGAAAATAAGATAATACTCGAGCTGAAATCGGTAGAAGAATTGACAGACATCCATACAGCACAATTACTAACTTACTTAAAGTTATCCGGCTGTAAGATCGGCTATCTCATGAACTTTAATGTCAGATCGTTGAAGCTTGGTATAAAAAGATTTATAATGTAAAAACTCCGTGTGACCTCTGTGTCACTCTGTGGTTTGTAAAAAAAACATACAATGATAAAAGCAGGAATAATAGGCGGTGCAGGATATACGGCAGGCGAACTGATCCGTATATTACTCAATCACCCCCAAGTAGAACTAGTATTTGTGAACAGCACCAGCAATGCAGGAAATAAATTAACGGATGTACATGGCGGATTGTTAGGTGAAACCGATTTGACATTCACAGACCAATTGCCTTACGATAAAATAAATGTCTTATTTTCTTGTTCGGCACATGGCGACACAAAGAAATTTTTAGAGGCGAATGATGTACCTCAAGATTTAAAAATTATCGATTTATCGACAGACTATCGCCATAAAGCAGAAGGTAATGATTTTGTTTATGGTCTTCCCGAACTGAATAAAGAAGAGATAAAAAAAGCTTCTCGAATTGCTAATCCGGGGTGCTTTGCTACTGCTATTCAGCTAGGTCTATTACCTTTAGCAAAAGCAAAATTGCTTAATACCGAAATCCATGTAAATGCGATAACAGGGTCGACCGGGGCTGGAGTAAAACCTTCGGCAACATCCCATTTTAGCTGGAGAGAGAATAATATATCTGTATATAAGGCTTTTGGGCATCAACATCTGACTGAGATAAAAGAGTCTTTGACTCAGTTACAAAATAGTTTTAGAGAAGATATTAGCTTTATACCTGTACGCGGCAATTTTACCCGTGGCATATTTGTTACTACCTATCTCAAGTTCGATGGAACATTGGAAGAAGCTGAAAAATTGTATCTGGATTTTTATAAAGATAGCCCTTTTGTGATTATTTCAGACAAAAATATAGATTTGAAACAAGTAGTAAACACCAATAAGTGTGCATTGCATTTGGAAAAACATGGCAATAAACTACTGATCCTGTCATGTATCGATAACTTAATAAAAGGCGCTTCGGGACAAGCTGTACATAATATGAATCTAATTTTCGGATTGGACGAAACAATAGGTCTAAAGTTGAAATCGGCAGCATTTTAAAACACCTTTATCCTTAAAAGAGTAAGTATATGAAATTCAAAATTGATAATCAAACATTTAAAGATCTGGACATTTTCGACACTGCTCAGAATGGACAATCTGTGTTTGCTCTTTTCAATTTCACTCAATGCTTAGGAGGGAAAGAGAGACTTAGAAGCTTCTTGTCTTCTCCGGTTACCGATCTTACTGAACTCACAGAGAGGAAAGCCGCAATTGCATATTTTCAGAAATACCTCCCAATAGGATTAGAGGTTGATAAAAACAGTCTGGATTTCACAGAGTTTTATTTAAAAAATGGTTCATACCCCACACGAATTGTTTCTAAAGCTATTGCTATAGAAAGGAAGATAATGGATAAGATAAGTCCCAACAGCGAATATTATCTTATAGAAAAAGGGGTAAGTTCAACCGTTAATTTATTAAAATCCATCCATCAGTTTTCACTAGAACTATCAGCTAAATTTCAACAGTCAGAAAGTTACCCGACCCTTTTACAGAAAAACAATGAGAAGGTTCTGGAGATTTTTTCACAACCCGAATATGAGGAAATCATCAACTTAAAAAAAATAAAAGCTTATGATACATCAAGGTTAGACTATCTTTTTCGTTATAAAGACAGACATCACATACGTTTTTTCCTAAGCCTTATTTATGAATATGACGCTTTTCGATCAGTAGCTAAAGCAGCAGGCGAATATAAGTTATCATATCCCGAAATATTACCCGAAACAGAGAATCGCCTTAATATAGAAGGATTGTTCCACCCTTTTGTCGAAAATGCGATACCTAACGATATTCATTTCGACGGATCGTCGAACCTTCTATTCGTGTCGGGTCCTAATATGGCAGGTAAATCAACCTTCCTCAAAGCACTGGGTATTTGCGTGTATCTGGCACATGTAGGATTTCCTGTACCGGCAAGTCGAATGACTCTAAGCGTCTTATCGGGATTATGTACGACAATAAACATTGCCGATAATTTAAAATCGGGCTACAGCCACTTCTATGCAGAAGTAATGCGGATAAAAGATGTGACAGCAGAATTATCGTCTAATAAAAATATGCTTGTTATCTTTGATGAACTATTCAGAGGAACAAATGTAAAGGATGCTTACGATGGAACTTTAGCTATTGTATCAGCATTTTCCCGCATAAAAAGCTCTTTCTTTGTAGTATCGACCCATATTGTTGAAGTAGCAAAAGAACTCGACGACAATACTAAAATAAAGTTCTGTTATTTTGAAGTAGATCAACCAGATGGTATACCAACCTATACTTATAAGCTAAAAGAAGGTGTATCTGATGTGAGACTTGGAATGTATATCATAAATAAAGAGAGGCTGATTGAGCAGATAAACAGTATAACAGACGATAAATGAAAATAGAATATTCAAATAAGATTCCCGAGATAAATTCTTTTTTCGCGTTATATGAATCCACAGGGTGGAATAATTCAGAAGGAAAAACAAAAGAAGAACTGTATAATGCTATCGAAAACAGTTGGTATATTATTTCTGCTTTCGCAGATAATAATCTGATTGGTTTTGGCAGAGTTATTTCTGACGGATATTTGCACGCATTCATTGTAGATTTAATAATTTTACCTGAATATAAGCAAAAAGGAATCGGAACAGAAATACTAAATCGCCTTGTAGATCAAATAAAGAGTGCAAGTATCAATGACATTCAACTCTTTTGTGCTAAAGAAAAGAAAGAGTTTTATTTGAAAAATAATTTTGAAGAACGCTCACCGGATGCACCTGGTATGCAATACAAAAATTGACAATAAAAAAATATAAAATATATGAAACTATTTGACGTATTCCCCCTATTCGATCTGAATATAGTAAAAGGAGAAGGTTGTTATGTATACGACGACAAAGGAAATAAATACTTAGATCTGTATGGTGGTCATGCCGTTATTTCGGTAGGACATACACATCCTTATTATGTAGAAAAACTGACTGATCAACTAAACAAGATAGGTTTTTATTCTAACTCTGTAATCAATAAATTACAGCAAGAAGTTGCTCAGAAATTAGGCGAACAATGTGGTTATTCTGACTACTTCTTGTTCCTTATAAATTCGGGAGCAGAAGCTAATGAGAATGCAATTAAACTTGCATCCTTCCATAATGGACGTAAAAAAGTTCTGGCTTTTGCCAAAGCATTTCACGGACGTACCTCTGCAACTGTTATGGCAACGGACATACCGAGCTATCAGGCTCCGGTAAACGAAAGCAAGAACTTTGTATTTGCACCCTTCAACGATATCGAATTTGTAAAGAAAGAACTGGCTACAAAAGAATACTCATCAGTAATTATTGAAGGTATACAAGGTGTTGCAGGAATACAAATACCTGACGATAGCTTTTTGAAAGAGCTCCGTCAAGTTTGCACCGAAACAGGAACAATCCTTATTATAGACGAAATACAATCGGGATATGGACGTTGCGGTAAATTTTTCGCTCATCAATATGCAGGTATTGAAGCTGATCTAATCACTGTAGCTAAAGGTATCGGTAATGGATTTCCAATGTCGGGTGTATTAATTCATCCGATGTTTAAGGCTGTATATGGTCAATTAGGTACTACCTTTGGAGGAAACCATCTGGCTTGTGCAGCAGCTATTGCCGTGCTGGATATTATGAAGGAGGAAAAATTAGTGGAAAACGCATATAACGTCGGTGAATACTTAATGCAGGAGTTGAAGAAACTCCCCCAAATAAAAGAAGTACGTGGTCGAGGCTTAATGATAGGTATGGAATTCGATAAACCGATCAAAGAAATGCGCACCAGATTACTGTTTGAAGAGAAAGTATTTACAGGATCTACTGGAACCCATGTATTCCGTTTGCTACCACCTCTTTGTCTGACAATGGAGCAAGCCAAAGAATTTATGGTACACTTCAAAAAAGTAATCGCATAAACTATAATATCGTTTGAAGAAAAAATATATAATCTATTCTGTCATCGGAATTGCTTTGCTGATTTTAATCGCCGGAGGACTACGTTATGCCTTTTACCAAGGGTACATAAGAGCAAACTACCCTTCGTTGGAAGAATATCCGGTTCAAGGGATTGATGTTTCCCATCATCAGGGGATCATCAGATGGAAGGATTTAGACAGAAAATTTGTTCAATTCGCCTTTATCAAAGCTACGGAAGGAGGAAATCACAAAGATTCACTCTTTCACGAGAATTGGAGAGAGGCGAAAAAGAATAATATACCTGCAGGTGCTTACCACTTCTTCACCTTTTGTAAAGGAGGCGACGAGCAAGCCCGCAATTACATCCATTATGTCCCGAAAGACAGTATAGACCTTCCTCCTATTATAGATCTCGAGTATGGCGGTAATTGTCAGGAAGCAAATCGCAAAGAGGATATTATTCAAGAGATAGCAAACTATCTGGAGATAATAGAAGATCACTATCAACAGAAAGCGATTATATATACAACAAACGAATTTTATAAAACCTATCTTCTACATAAGTTTATGGATAATCCTATATGGATACGCGATATTCTATCTGTTCCTAATTTACCCGATGGCCGGAAATGGTTATTCTGGCAGTATACTAACAGAGGGCGTATCGAGGGAATTGATTCATTTGTCGATTTAAACGCATTCGTTGGAAGCAAAGAAGAGTTTGAAGTACTACTTAAATCGAATAAGAAAGAAGTATTGCCTACAGAATAATTGCTGTTTATCAATTAAAGCAGACGATTTAAGGATGCTGTTTATTTTATAAATGACATCAAAAAGAGAATATGAATGATATAACTGATAAAAAAATAACATTTTTGTTTGCACTATTCAAAAAAGTATTACATTTGTAGTCATAAATAAAGCTAAGAATATTTTAGAATGAAGAACTTTTCTTATACATACTTTTTCTTTTTTTACTTTTACTTTAAAAAGTGAAATAGGATTTTGTATGAGAAATTTGAAATGAAATAACAAAATAGAAATATATAAAATCCTGTCCGAAACGACGGGATTTTTTTTTGAAAAAATTAAGATGAAGAAAGTTGCTATTCAGGGAGGTCTAGGTGCATATCATGGCATTGCGGCAGAGAATTTTTTCGAGGAAGAAGTTGAAATAGTGCCTTGCGTTACATTCAGGGATATTTTTACTGTAATAAAGAAAGATCCCAACACAATAGGCATCATGGCTATAGAGAATACGATTGCCGGAAGTCTATTACCAAACTATGAGCTACTTAAAATCAACAAATTACCTATTGCCGGAGAATACAAACAACGCATATCGCATTGTTTAGCAGCTTTACCCGGACAAACTATTCACGACATCAAAGAAGTACAGTCTCATCCTATTGCCCTTATGCAATGTACAGAGTTCTTAGATACCCTGTCAGAAGTAAAGGTAGTAGAACACGAAGATACAGCTCTTGCTGCCCGCGATATAGCGGCAAATAAGACGTTGGGCTGTGCAGCAATATGTAGCACGAAAGCTGCAGAAATATATGGCTTGAATATATTGGCGAGGGGAATTGAGACGAATAAACACAATTTTACTCGCTTTCTTATTTTTGGTAATCCATGGATTGTCGAAGAAATACAGAAAGATGAAGTATTGAATAAATCATCCATAGTATTTACAACACCTCATAACGAAGGTAGCTTATCGAAAGTATTATCGGTATTCTCGTTCTACGATATTAATCTGACTAAAATACAATCATTGCCAATCATTGGTCGCGAGTGGGAATATCAGTTTTATGTAGACCTCAAATTTTCAGATTTGGCACGTTATAGACAATCGTTAGATGCTATTCGTCCGCTAATCAGTGAACTGAAGGTTTTGGGAGACTATCCCGAAGGAAGACAAAGCGAATCGTAAAACTATCAAATAAGAAAATACAATGAAAACTATTATACCGGCAGAGCGCCTTAACTCGGTAAACGAATACTACTTCTCAATCAAATTGAAAGAAGTTGCTGAGATGAATGCAGCAGGCAAAAATGTGATCAGTTTAGGTATCGGAAGCCCCGATCTTCCACCATCGAAAGAAACAATTGATGCACTAAGTTTGTCAGCAGCTAAGAGCGATACACATGGATATCAGCCTCATGTAGGCATACCAGAGTTGAGAAAAGCATTTGCCGACTGGTATAAAGATTGTTATGGTGTAATTCTTAATCCTGCGAATGAAATTCAGCCATTAATCGGGTCGAAAGAAGGAATACTACATATCTCGCTTGCATTTATAAACCCGGGTGACGGCGTTTTAATTCCTAATCCGGGCTATCCGACTTATACATCTATAAATAAACTGATAGGAGCAAAAATCCACAGTTACGATTTGGATGAAAATAATAACTGGCAACCAGATTTCGATGCATTAGAAAAAATGCACTTATCCAATATTAAACTAATGTGGGTAAACTATCCGAATATGCCAACAGGTGCAAATGCAACGATCGAGCTATTTGAAAAACTTGTTGCTTTCGGAAAGAAACATGGAATCATAATAGTACATGATAATCCATACAGCTTGATTCTAAATCAAAAACCACTTAGCATTTTGCAAGTAGATGGTGCTAAAGATATCTGCATAGAATTAAATTCGATGAGTAAATCTCATAATATGCCCGGTTGGCGTATGGGAATGCTAGCTTCGAATCCCCAATTCATACAATGGGTGCTGAAAGTATTGAGCAATATCGATAGCGGACAATTCAAACCGATGCAAGAGGCTGCAATAGCAGCACTTCATAATCCGAAAGAATGGCATGAGACTATGAATATCGAACTATATAGTACTCGCCGCAAGTATGCCGAAGAAATAATGGATGCACTTGGCTGTACTTTTGATAAAAATCAAGTCGGAATGTTCTTATGGGGAAAAATACCGGCACAGTATAAAGGAAGCGAAGAACTAGCCGATAAAATATTGTATGATGCGAAAGTATTCCTAACTCCCGGATTTATTTTCGGAGACAAAGGGGAAAGATATATACGCATATCATTATGTTGCAACGAAACAATGCTTAAAGAAGCGTTGAAACGAATAAAAGAGATCGTTTAATAAACATCCGATTTAAAATATGAAGTTTGAACCAATACATATAGAACTCAAGAATGGTAAGACAGTAACAATACGGGAAGCATCGGTAAGTGATGCGGAAGAATTGATAGTGACTATTAGAGAGTATGTGGAGGAAAGCGAGTTTATCCCTTATATTGAAGGAGAATTTAATCCGACAATAGAAGATGAGAAAAATTGGATACAATCTTTTATCAACCAAGAAAATAGTTTATTATTACTGGCACTATGTGATAATTCTATTATTGGAAATATAAGCCTAAACGGTTCTCAAAGGGCGATGATGAAGCATACCGCTGGTATCGGAATCGGTTTGTTGAGCGAATGGCGAAATCAAGGAGTTGGCTCCGCTCTATTTGAGGCTATGATTAGTTGGGCTAAAATTTCTGAACTCGAACTCTTGTGGTTAGAAACCTATAATACGAATAAAATCGGTTTAGCTACATATAAAAAATATGGTTTTGAAGAAGTCGGTAAACAAAAAGATTTCATTAAAATAGCATCGGGAGTTTATGCCGATAATGTTATAATGACATTAAAAATAAAAAGACATGAAGTTTGAACCAATACATATAACGCTCAAGAATGGCAAATCTGTAACAATACGGGAAGCTACGATAGAGGATGCGGAAGGATTAATTACTGCTGCAAAATCCTATCTTAGAGATAGCGACTATCTCCTTTCGTATGAAGAAGAGTTCAACCCGACTATTGAGGATGAAACGAATTGGATTAAATCTTATGATAACGACAATAGCCTGCTCCTTATAGCGACAGCAGATGATATAGTAATTGCAACTTTCGGTTTACTGGGTAAACAAATGAGAAAATTACGTCATACCAATGAGCTAGCTATTGCTATACGAAAAGAATGGCAGAATACAGGTTTAGGCACAGCCCTTTTTGAAAATGCAATTCGTTGGGCTAAAAGTAATCCCGAATTAGAGATTCTTTGTTTAGAAGTATTTGCCGAGAACGAAGCGGGCATTGCGCTTTACAAAAAAATGGGTTTTGTAGAAGAAGGGAAGAGAAAGTACTACTACAAAACAAAATTGGGCGGATATATAGATAATATTATAATGACATTAAGAATAAAAGAATAATCAATTAAAAATAAAAATAGACATGAAACTAGAATCAATTTTACTACCCGGGGTTGACGCTAAGCGTCCGATGGTAATTGCAGGACCTTGTAGTGCTGAAACAGAAGAACAAGTAATGAGCGCGGCCAAAGCATTAGCTGCTGATGGTATAAAAATTATGCGTGCCGGTATATGGAAACCCCGTACTAAACCGGGTGGATTCGAAGGTATCGGCAGTCAGGGACTTGCTTGGCTAAAAAAAGTAAAGCAAGAAACAGGTCTTTATGTTTCTACAGAGGTAGCGACACAAAAACATGTTTACGAAGCATTGAAATACGGAGTGGATCTTCTTTGGATTGGTGCACGTACAACTGCAAACCCTTTTGCTGTACAAGAAATTGCCGATGCACTGGAAGGCGTCGATATTCCTGTCCTTGTAAAGAATCCTGTAAATCCTGATCTTGAATTGTGGATCGGTGCATTAGAGCGCCTTAGCAATGCAGGCTTAACTAAATTAGGGGCTATTCACCGTGGATTCAGCTCTTATGACAAAAAGATCTACCGTAATCTTCCTCAATGGCATATTCCTATCGAATTGAAACGCCGTTACCCTGATCTTCCAATCATCTGCGACCCTAGCCACATCGGTGGTAGACGCGATTTAATCCAGCCACTGTCTCAACAAGCTATGGACCTAAATTTCGATGGTTTAATCATCGAAACACATTGTGATCCTGATAACGCGTGGAGTGATGCATCGCAACAAGTAACTCCTAGCAGACTGAAAGAAATACTTTCTGCATTGGTTATTCGTGATGGCAAACAATCGACAGAAGACTTATCTGATCTTCGCAGACAAATTGATGAAATGGACGATCAACTATTAGAGCTTATGGCTAAACGTATGCGTATCTCTTGCGAAATAGGTACATTCAAGAAAGAGCATAACATGACAGTTGTTCAAACTGAACGTTATGATGAGATCTTGAACAAGCGTATTTCTCAGGCTAGCGGCATGGGTATGAATCCTGAATTCATGCGTGTTGTTTTGGAAGCTATCCACGAAGAGTCGGTAAGACAACAAGTAGATATTTTAAACAAATAATAGCTTTTCAAACCCCTCTTTAGGAGGGGTTATTTCTTCCCTGTTGTGGGAAGTGATATAATATCTCTAATTTAGAAGACAATGAGAATACTTATACTTGGTGCCGGAAAAATGGGTTCCTTCTTTGGTGATGTGCTTAGTTTCGATCACGAATTAGCAGTTTTTGATACCGATCCTCAGCGATTGAGATTCATATACAATACCGTTCGGATGAGTGATCCGAAGGAGATCAAAGAATTTAACCCCGAATTGGTGATAAATGCAGCTACAGTAAAATATACGATTGATGCCTTTAAAGCAATACTGCCTTATATTAGCAAAGATTGTATTATATCCGATATAGCTTCGGTAAAAACAGGACTGAAAGAATTTTATGCAAGTGTCGAACAACCCTTTGCCTCTTCCCATCCTATGTTTGGACCTACATTTGCCGATCTTCGCAACTTAAGCACACAAAGCGCAATTGTGATATCGGAGTCTAGTCCCAAAGGCAAGGAGTTTTTCCTCAATTTATACAGAGGGCTAAATCTTCGTGTATTTGAATACTCTTTCGAAGAGCATGATGAAACAATCGCTTATTCCCTATCCATCCCTTTTGCATCTACTCTTGTATTTGCATCGGTAATGAAACATCAGGAAGCTCCGGGAACAACATTTAAACGTCATATGGACATTGCTAAAGGCTTGTTGTCGGAAGATAATTACCTACTGACCGAGATCTTATTCAATCCATATACACCCTCACAAGTAGAGAACATTCGTGCGGAATTGAAAAGCTTGCTCAATATCATAGAAAATAAGGATAGTGAAGCTATGCTTGATTTTCTGACTAAGGTTAGAAAAAACATTGAAGAATAAGGACAAGTTGGTACACTTTTTTTTCGACGGTAAATATATTTATAGTACTATTGTGATATTAATTTATAAATAAATATTATGATAAACATTCATGAGAGAGTTTCCAATATCTGGAAAAGATTTGAGCTTAGTATACATGATAGTATTTTAGAGCGTGGATTTATGTATTCTGAAAATACAGATCAAAAAGATATCCTTATCACAGGAATTAATCCATCCTGGAGAACAAATGACGATAAAAAAGAAATATATTCATTTAATTTTAAGGATATATTAGGAAATAATAAATGGGATAACTATTGGTCATCACTTAAAAAAATACTTAAATCCGAATTATCAGATTTAGACTATACTAATAATGCAGCATATTTAGATATTTTTCATTTTAGAGAAATGAATCAAAAGTTTCTAACGAATGTTATCCTTAAGTCGAATGATGGTAGAAGCTTTTTAGCAGAACAACTTAATTTGACTCAACATATAATTGAGGATATAATTAAACCTAAAGTAATAATAGTTAAAAACAAAGAATCTGCTACATATTGGGGTCGATGGTCAGAAAATGGAATTATTTGGATGGGCTATAAATTTCAACCTATCCCCCAATTTAATTCAAAATGTGGTGAGGCATTCAAGATTACCGGTTTACTTAATAGTGATGAACGTATATCGCCAGAAATTAAAGAAACAAATCTGATCGGGACAATTGTCCTATTTACCAAACATATCAATCAATATACAAAAAAGGATGAAAGACCTAATGCTGAAATCCTGCATGAATTATTATCATATACCATTGATTAAAATTAGTTAGAATACCGGACCTTCTTTGTAATTACGCGAGTTAGGATGTGGAACACCAAATATTTTAGTTGATATTTTATCAACCTCTATTTTCCAAATACGTACATTATTTACTGCCGGCACAGAATATGTAAAAGCTCTGTCTGTATATTGTTTCATTATTATATTCAGGGCTTTTACTTTTTCATCAAAATTTTCTTCAAAAATGACTTTACCCTTACAGATTACACTACTCCCCTGCATACGGTAACTGCAAGCCACCTCTACATTCTGGTAAGTCAGCTGGGCTCTTGAGCAAAATGTAATACATACATTAGGATTATTCTCCAACGCCCTTATACTTCCTCCATCCTGTCCGGAGTGCAGATATATAATATCGTCGGCATACCCGAAATTCATCGGTATTACATAAGGCATACCCTCCGTGTCTATCATACCGACATAGCAAGTATTATTCTTTGCTATTATTTCGTTTATTAAGGCTCTCTCTTCAATAGTAACTGTTATCATAAGCAGGATTATTCTTTTCGTTAACAACAAAGATAAAATAAAAGAAGGAACAATACAATTGCTCCTTCTTCTCTATTCTATATAATGATTACGATCATCCGCATTTAGATGCACCGCAGTTTGTACACTTCATACAACCTTCCTGATAGATCAACGTTTCCAATCCGCAAACAGGACATTTCTGACCTTTAGCTTCCGTTTCATTCGGGAGGTATTTCTTTAAGGCACGTTCTACACCATTCTTCCATGTATTAATGGTTTCGCTGTTTAGCTCTAGTGTTTGTACCAACTTAACAACCTGATCGATAGGCATACCGTAACGAAGAACTCCTGAAATTAATTTAGCATAGTTCCAATACTCAGGATTGAATTTATCATTAAGACCTTCGATAGTCGTTTTGTAACCTCTTTTGTTTTTAAACTGGAAGTCATAAGAACGCTCACCCTCGTCGTTTGTTGTCTTAATAATAGCTCCTTGATTTACATTCTTAGGCAACATAAGACCTTCGTCATCATCGGCAAGACCGGTAAATATCTCATAAGGACGACCATCTAACAACCCGATGAATGCAATCCATTTTTCTTTATTATTTTGGAACTTGATAACCTCTGCACTCAATTCTCTAGGACGAGAAGGAACGATTAACGGACGCTCGTAGCAGTTGCAATCCTCTTCCGCTTTTTTCTTCTTTTCATCATCAGCAGCCAAAAGTACACCTGCGCGTGAACCATCACGATATACAGTACAACCCTTACATCCGCTTTTCCAAGCCTCTACGTAAAGTTGATTAACAAGATCTTCAGACACATCAGATGGCAAGTTAATAGTTACGCTGATAGAGTGATCGACCCATTTTTGAATACGTCCTTGCATCTTCACTTTTTGCAACCAATCTACATCATTCGATGTGGCTTTGTAATAAGGAGATTCGGAAACCATCTTATCCACTTCTTCGTTTGTATAACGTTTTGTTGTAGAATAGCCCTTACTTTCCATCCATGTAACAAACTTATGATGGAATACAATGTATTCTTCCCACGAGTCACCATTTTCATCAATAAAGTCGACACGAACCTCTTTATCATTTGGATTCACCTTACGACGGCGTTTGTAAACCGGCATAAATACAGGCTCTATACCCGACGATGATTGACTCATCAAACTTGTTGTTCCTGTTGGAGCTACAGTCAAACACGCAATATTACGGCGACCGTATTTCTCCATATCTTTATATAATTGTGGATCTGCTTCTGCCAAACGATTAATAAACGGATTGTTTTTCTCACGTTTGATATCAAATATTTCGAATGCTCCACGCTCTTTAGCCATGTCTACAGACGAACGATAAGCAGCAAGAGCCAATGTACGGTGCACTTCTTCAGCAAAAGCAGTAGCTTCTTCTGTTCCATAGCGAAGACCCATAGCAGCAATCATATCACCTTCGGCTGTTATACCAACTCCGGTACGGCGACCTTGAAGTGTTTTTTTGCGAATTTTTTCCCAAAGATGTCTCTCGGTAGATTTTACTTCTTCCAACTCAGGATCATCATTTATCTTTTTAAGGATAAGTTCGATCTTTTCAGTTTCAAGATCGATAATATCATCCATAATTCGCTGAGCTAATGCTACATGCTTTTTGAATAAATCAAAATCGAAATAGGCATCATCCTTGAATGGGTTAACTACATATGAATATAAATTGATCGCCAATAAACGGCAGCTATCGTAAGGACAAAGTGGAATCTCACCACAAGGATTTGTTGATATGGTTTTAAACCCTAAATCAGCATAACAGTCAGGCACCGATTCTCTAATAATCGTATCCCAGAAAAGAACACCGGGTTCAGCCGATCTCCATGCATTATGCACAATCTTTTTCCAAAGTTGCGATGCTTCTATATCTTTAACTGTTGTCGGATTTTTAGAATCGATTGGATATTGTTGTGTATATAATGTGTCATCAACAACAGCTTGCATAAAATCGTCATCAATTCTCACGGATACGTTCGCTCCTGTTACTTTACCCTGCTCCATTTTAGCATCGATAAAAGATTCAGAATCGGGATGTTTGATAGACACGCTCAACATCAATGCCCCACGACGGCCATCTTGTGCCACCTCACGTGTAGAGTTCGAATATCTTTCCATGAATGGAACCAACCCTGTAGATGTCAATGCAGAGTTCTTCACAGGAGAACCTTTAGGTCGGATATGGGATAAATCGTGTCCTACTCCACCACGGCGTTTCATCAATTGAACTTGTTCTTCATCGACACGAATAATTGCACCGTATGAATCTGCCTGGCCATCCAGCCCTATTACAAAACAGTTAGACAAAGATGCTATCTGGAAATTATTTCCGATACCTGTCATCGGACTTCCCTGAGGTATAATATATTTAAAGTGATCAAATAAATCGTATAATTCTTTGTTGGTTAAGCCATTCTCATATTTAGCTTCTACTCTAGCTATTTCATTAGCTAATCTCCAGTGCATATCTTCGGGCGATTGCTCGTAAATATTACCGGCTGCATCTTTCAATGCATACTTATTTACCCACACTTTTGCTGCAAGTTCATCGCCATCAAAGTATGCCAGTGCGGCAGTACATGCCTCATCAAAAGTGTAAACCTTTTGTGCCATTTTTTTTGTTATTATATATTTTGATTGTAATATAAAGTCTTATTTTTCTTTCGATGTACAATGTTAGAAATTAATCGAAAACGAAACAAATTTTACAAGATTAATTTATGAACAATTTAAAAAGTTTTCCATTTTATTTTTCAAATATCTACTAATCAATTGATTAAATTTTTAGAATATCCAAAAAGTTTTCCATTTTGTTTTTCGATGTCACATTATGATAAACAAAAACATAACACATATAGTTCACGTAAAAAGACACTAAAACGCCCGTCAGATTGTTAAAAAACAACCTAACGGGCGTTACTATATTAAAGAAATATATTTAATCTGCCGGAGCTATTAATTCCGGGTCGATCATAATACGTCCACAGTATTCACAAACAATAATTTTCTTACCTAATTTTATATCCATTTGCTTTTGAGGTGGAATCTTATTGAAGCAACCACCACAAGCACCACGCTCGATACATACAACAGCTAGGCCGTTACGTGCACTTTTACGAATTCGCTTGAATGCATGAAGTAAACGAGGCTCAACTTGAGTTTCTACGTTTTTCACCTCTTCACGAAGCTCTTCTTCTTGTTGTTTTGTTTCAGATACGATACCCTCTAACTCATCTTTCTTTTGAGCAAGGTCTAATTTACGTTCCTCTAAGAATGCTTTGCTTTTTTCGATTTGTTCAGCAAGATTTTTAGATTCCTGACCAAATTCGCGCGTACGTTTTTCCGATAACTCAATCTCTAGAGTTTCGAATTCGATTTCTTTACTTAAATGATCGAACTCACGATTATTACGTACGTTATCTAACTGCTCTTTATATTTTTCGATCTTCAAAGCAGAATCCTTAGCTTTTTGTTTTTGTTGAGAAACAGTAGTTTCCGATTCTTTCAATTCTGCCTCATGTTTCTTGATACGAGTATCCAATCCGATAATCTCATCTTCCAAATCAGCTACCTCTAGTGGCAATTCACCACGAAGAATCTTAATAGAGTCTATCTCAGACAATTTTTGTTGTAGGGAGTATAGCGTTTTTAGCTTATCCTCTACTGTAATTTCTTTTTCTTGCTTTTTAGCCATGATTATATATAAATTTAATAAATACGAATAAAAAAATGCAGTAATTAAACAGCCGAAACTACTTATTTACTACATCATTTGCAATGGGTAGGAGTATATCGCTACTTAGTTACAAATAGTTGACAGGATTCACATCAGCTCCTGACATATAGACTACAAAGGTAGGGTATTTTTTCGAAATAATATCGAAAAATATATTCTTTGTGAAAATTTCAGATTCGTAGTGCCCTATCGTCGCCAACAATATTTTATCTTCAACATCGTAGAAGTCATTATATTTAGCCTCGCCTGTTATAAATGCATCTGCTCCATACGAAATTGCCTTCGGTATCAGAAACGAACCGCTTCCGCTACAAATAGCCACATCACGCACTGACTTTCTGTTATATGGAGAATATTGCAAGGTAGTCAGTTTGAAAGTGTCCTTTAAGAAATACAAGAAATCCTCCTCTTCCATTTCCTCGGGTAGCGTCCCAACTATTCCGCCACCGGCTTGCGACCATGTATTCTCAAGTGCATAGAAATCATAGGCAGGCTCTTCATAAGGATGCACCGCTATCAAAGCACGTGAAACCTCCGATTGCTTGAAAACAGGAAGTATCATTTCAATCCTTATTTCACCTTCGAAATGCAGTTCGCCAACTTCCCCTCTAAATGGGTTCGTACCTTCTCCTGCTCTGAATGTACCCTCACCTACCACACTATAGCTACATGAATCATAGTTACCGATATTTCCGGCACCTGCATTAAACAATGCATTACGTACCGTTTCGGCATGAGATTGAGGCACGAAAGTAACGAGTTTGAGCAATTTACCTTTTTGAGGATCAAGTATTCTAACATTTTGCAGGTTAAGCATATCAGCCAAATAGTAATTTATGCCTCCCATCGCATTATCGAGATTGGTATGTGCCGCGTAGATCACAATGTCATGCTTACACGCTTTCATCATACAACGTTCTATATAATTTTTGCCTGTCAACGATTTAAATGCGCGAAATGCTAACGGATGATGTGAGATTATCAGGTTACATTCTAAAGCAACAGCCTCATCCAAAACTGCTTCAGTAATATCGATACAGACTATCGCACCTTTTGCTTCCTGATTGGTATCTCCCACCTGAACTCCACTATTATCGTAACTTTCCTGTAAAGAAAGGGGAGCCAACTGCTCTATAGCATGAAGTATCTCTTTTATTTTCATAATCTCTTCATTTTATAATACCAAAGATAAAATTTAAATTGAAAGATAGAAAATCATTCAGTTATATTGCAGATCTTATAATTGTTAAAGCCAACATAATTAATTCGAGGAAGACAGCATATATGTAAATGATAGCGTATAAAAAAAAGCAATCTAAAATTAGATTGCTTTTTCGCTATTATATTTTGATCAGTCAAACATCTTTCTGAAATGACTGAATATTTTATCTTTTACAGACTTACTTGGTTGAAAATTCGGTGAATTCTCTAGTCCGGTAAGCGTATCTTTCTCACTATCGCTTAGGTTCTCAGGAATATAAACACTTATATTGATCAATAAATCACCTGTACCATATCTATTGATACTTGGCAATCCTTTATTTTTCAATCGAAGTACTTTTCCCGGTTGTGTACCCGGCTCAATAGTAACTTTTACTTTTCCGTCGATAGTAGGGACAACTACAGTACCACCTAAAGCAGCCGTAGAAACAGTCAACAGAAGATTATAAACAACATCGTTTTCATCTCTGAAAAGTTCTGCATGCGGCTCTTCTTCCACCAGAATCAACAAGTCTCCGTTAACACCTCCATGACGTGCAGCATTTCCCTTACCACTCATCGACAATTGCATACCTTCAGCAACACCTGCCGGTATATTTATTGTAATCACTTCGTCTTCGCGCACAATACCTTCGCCAGAGCAATGAACACATTTCTTTGTTATATTCTTACCCTCTCCATTACAGCTAGGACATGTGCTTTGTGTCTGCATTTGCCCCAACATCGTATTCATTATACGAGTAACAACACCCGAACCTTTACAGGTAGAACATGTCTCGTATGCTGTGCCATTATCTGCACCTGTACCACTACAATAAGAACAAGATACGTATTTCTTTACTTTAATTTTTTTCTCTACTCCCGATGCAATCTCCTTTAGGGTCAGCTTCACTTTTACACGCAAATCCGAACCTCTGTTTGCACGAGGTCCTCGCTGTCCGCCAAAACCACCAAAGCCTCCACCAAAATGTCCACCGAATATATCTCCGAATTGAGAGAATATATCATCCATAGAAAAACCGCCATCGTGTCCGCCAAAGCCTCCGGGCGCAGAATGACCGTAACGATCATACTTCGCACGCTTTTGCTCGTCGCTCAATATCTCATAAGCTTCAGCAGCTTCTTTAAACTTTTCTTCGGCTTCCTTATTATCAGGATTTTTATCAGGATGAAACTGGATAGCCTTTTTCCTGTATGCTTTTTTTATTTCTTCTGAGGATGCAGTTTTAGTTACTTCCAGTATTTCGTAGTAATCTCTTTTCGTTGCCATTAGCTTCTTCTATTGTTTATTTTGCTACAATTACTTTTGGATAACGAATCACCTTATCATCAAGTGTATATCCTTTTTGTACACAGTCTACAATCTTATCTTTATCTTCTTCCTCCTGAGCTGGAATAGTGGTTATCGCTTCATGCTTATCCGTATCGAAAGGGTGTCCGATCGCATCTACTTCCTTTACACCATGCTTTGTTAAAAAATTCAAGAATTTTGCATAAATAAGATCTATTCCTTCTTTTACAGCATCCACATCTTCTGTCTTGGATACGTTTTCCAATGCACGGTCAAAATCATCGACAACACTTATTACATCTAACAGCACACGTTCGCTACCCGATTTTATTAGCTCGGCTTTCTCTTTCAATGTACGTTTTCTGTAATTATCGAATTCAGCATTAAGACGCAGGTAAGAATCATTTAATTGATTATACTTAGCTTCCCAATCAGTCACATTGTCATTAATATTTTCATCAGAAACCTCTTCCGACTGATTTATTGTCATATTATCAGCAGCTAATTCTTCCTCTTTTTCTTGATTAAAATCGTTATTTTCTTCTTTCATATCTAATATCATTCTTGTTATCAACCAAATAGAACACACATGACAGATAATTGATATTTTCTGTCAATATTGGCATATCATTTAATGCAAAAGGCTTGCCAAAGTAGACAAAGGCATGTATTTCAAATACATTTTCACTAAGAACAATCAACAATAACTTTAAGACATTACTTCAAAACAATTTTGAGACTTTTATGTTGTTAATGTTAAATAAAAATGATTACAGTTTATACCTGTAATCGTTATCTTTGTACCGCAAATTAATAACATCACAATATAATTAGATATGTCACTACTATCGCTTTTAACGCCTATCAATATAACACTGACTATTCTTGCTATCGCTTCATTCTTTTTCATGCGAGGCAAAGTCCGCTCCGATCTTGTAGCATTATGCTCGTTACTTGCCCTTATTTTATTCGGCATATTACAACCATCTGAAGCATTAGCCGGATTCTCAAATCCTGTGGTTATAATGATGATCGGCCTATTTGTCGTAGGCGCAGGGATATTCAGGACGGGTTTGGCAAAAATGATAAGTAGTAAAATACTACAGCTTGCAGGTGGTAACGAGAATTTGTTATTTGTACTGGTTATGATTGTAACAGCAGGTATTGGAGCTTTTGTAAGTAATACCGGTACAGTGGCTGTGATGATGCCTATCATTGTGAGTTTAGCTAATAGTGCCAACATCAGTCCTCGCCGATATTTAATGCCCTTGGCTTTCGCAAGTAGCATGGGTATGTTTACATTGATTAGTACACCTCCCAATCTGGTTATACAAGATGCAATAATTAATGCCGGATTTGAGCCTTTAGGCTTTTTCTCTTTCGCCCCGATCGGCTTTATTGCCCTATCAGTAGGACTTGTCGTACTTTTCTTTCTTAGTAAATTACTTATATCTAAGAATGATGATTCAAAAACGAAAAAGAATCAGGGCAAATCATTAAAGGAACTGACTAGCGAATACAATCTGCTACAACAATCATATAAAGTAGAGGTTAATAACAATTCGCCGCTGCTCAACAAGAGCTTAGCCGAACTAAAGATTGCTACACATTATGATATTAGTATAAGTAAAATAATAAGAAAAGTAGGCTCATCGAAACTAAGAAAAAAATACATCGAGGAAATCGCAGGGCCAAACTCGATTATACAAAAAGACGACATACTGTACTGTCAAGGAGAAGCATCCAGCTTGGAGCGATTTGCATCTGAAAACAATCTTGACTTTGAGCGAAAACAGAATAAGGAAGCATTCTCTGACTTTCAAGAATCGGGCATTGCCGAAATATTTATAATGCCCAATTCTAAACTGATAAATCGTACGATTTCTGAAATTCGTTTCAGAGAAGAATATAATGTAAATGTACTTGGCATACAACGCCAGAAAGAATATCAGATGTATGATATAAAGGGTGCAAAACTCCATTCGGGTGATGCTCTACTAATACAAGGCACATGGGCTGACATTGCAAATCTAGGCGATCGCCAAAATGACTTGGTACTTGTGGGTCAACCGTTACAAGAAGCTGCTAAAGTAACTCTCAATCAGAAAGCTCCTATCGCTGCTATTATTATGGCATTAATGGTTGTGGCCATGGTCTTCGACATAGTACCATCAGTCGTGGCGATACTTCTTGCCGCTGTTTTCATGGTAATAACAGGCTGCCTACGGAATGTAGAAGAGGCATACGGCAGTATCAACTGGGAAAGCATTGTTCTCATTGGAGCTATGTTGCCAATGGCTACCGCTTTTAAAAACACAGGAGTCGACACACTGATTTCAAACGGCTTGATTGATCAACTAGGAGACATGGGGCCCTACGCACTACTAGCGGGGATATACTTCTGTACATCACTCCTAACTATGTTTATAAGCAACACTGCAACTGCAGTATTATTTACACCAATTGCAATGCAGGCAGCTATCGGAATGGATGTGAGCCCATATCCATTTTTATTTGCAGTAGCTGTTGCAGCAAGCATGTGCTTCGCATCGCCATTCTCAACACCACCGAACGCACTGGTTATGAGCGCTGGTAGATATACATTTATGGATTATATAAAAGTAGGATTACCTTTACAGGTTGTAATGGGTATAGTAATGATACTTATGCTTCCAATATTATTCCCATTCAAGTAAAAATAAAAGAAAAGAAAGGAATTAAGCTTCGGATAAACTCGCCTCTAACAAGTTAACTACTTGTTGGAGGTAAGTAGCATCTATCTGATCGAAGTGATTGATTAATTCGCTATCAACATCCAACACTGCAATAACTTCATCTTTATAGAAAAGAGGAACAACAATTTCGGACTGAGATAGTGCATCACATGCGATGTGTCCGGGAAATTCGTTTACATCAGGTACAATAACAACTCGCTTTTCTTTCCACGCCGTTCCACAAACACCTTTACCATATTTAATTCGGGTACATGCAATAGTCCCTTGGAATGGACCTAGAACAAGCTCGTCTCTTTTTACGATATAGAATCCAACCCAAAAAAAATAGAATGCCTGTTTTAAAGCAGCAGATATATTGGCAAAATTGGCAATAACGTCTGTCTCTCCTCCTATTAAAGCCTTAAACTGCGGTAAGAGAGTTTTGTATTTTTCCTCCTTAGAGAAAGTAGTTGGGATAGTAAGGGATTCGGCCATATATCAAAAGTTTATGTCGTCTAAATTAAAATAAAAAACTGTACATACAATATAATTTATAAATTATCATCCCCCATTTGAAAATTGATTTTCAAATGGGGGATGACATATATTAATTCATTATTTTTTTTAGTATTAAGACTGCTTATCCACTCCATACCCATAAGTATTTCCATACCCATAGCGTCCTTTATTTTTAGATAAATCGGCTCCATTAAGAACTAAATACATATCGGGAAGCTTATCATCTTTATAAACTTCATTAATAAAATTCACGGCCTCCTTAGGTGTAACATTTTCGCGAGTAACATAAACCGTCGCATCTGCATAAGGAGCCAGTAAGAATGTATCAGAGACAACACCGATAGGAGCGGAATCTATTATGACCAAGTCATACTCTTCTTTAACCTCGTCCAGTAGTTTTTTCAATATTGGCTTCATCAGCAATTCATTCGGATTAGGAGGTATAACTCCTGCTTGGAGAATATCTAAATTGCCATAACCCTTTAACTTATTCACTAATGGTTTCCATTCCGTTTCACCACCTGAAAGATAAGAAGTAACACCAATCTTTTTTGAAAAGCCTATATCATCAGCAAGCCTAGGATTTCTTATATCCAAGCCAACTAAAAGAACCTTCTTCTCTAATAAAGCAAAAGATGCAGCAAGATTTATACTCACAAATGTCTTTCCTTCGCCTGGCACTGTAGACGTAACTAATATAGTTTTTGTATCGGTAGAGCCTAATATAAATTGCATATTGTTACGCAATGTTCTGAATAACTCTACAATAGGCGTTACTTGGCCTGGCTTAACAACAATTACCTCATTGTGAAGATCGGCTTTCATTATTTCACCAATAACTGACACTTTAGACAACTTCTCTAATTCTTTCCTGCTCACTATATTTACTTGCATCAATTCTCTTACATAGATTATTCCAATAGGAAGCACTATGCCCAGAATGAAAAAGCCTAATAATATAACTTTCCCTCTTGGTGAAATTGGATAATCTGGGATAATCGGATCTGTAATCAATTTTGCTTTATCGGAGTAAGAAGCCATCGCTATATTGGTCTCCTCCTTAACTTGCATTAAATAAAGATAGAGTGATTGCTTGATCTGTTGCTGCCTTTTAATATCCAATAAATCCCTCTCTTGATTTGGTACAGACCGAATGCGAGAGGATATTAGAGACGATCGTTTTTCGAGTTCCTTTTTCGATATATTCAGTGTCTTCTTTTGATTTACTATTGCCGATAAAACACTTGCTTGTAAATTATTTATGTCTGATAGTGCTTTTATACGAGAAGGGTTACTTTCCGTTGTGCTCCTCTCTAAACTTTCATAAAGTAATACTTGGGAGTTGTAACTAGATATCAAACCTGCCAAACCACCATCAGAAATACCTAAAGTAGGTATAGTTCTATAACTATTTTCTGTCTTTTTAAGATAATCTTCAATAAAATCAATTAATTGTAATTGCGTTCCAAGATCAATAAGCCGTTGTTCTATTTCAGATGTATTCTCGATAAATAATTTAGCTTCCTCACCTAAATCTGTTATTGAATTACCTGTCTTATAATCAACAACCTTATTCTCTATATCTTTCAAGTCTAATGATATAGCAACCAAACGCTCATCTACAAAAACAGACGTATTCCTCGCTATTTCATTATTATCATCAACATTATTTTTATTATAAGTTTTAAGAATTTTATTTAAAATATCGACACCCTTATCAACATTCTGAACAGTTATGGTTAGATTTAATACGGATGATGATTTAGATGTAGGGGCAATGGTTAGCAATTCACCCAATGCATAGGCTTCTTTTTGGGTGTTATTTATATGTACTCTATAAGCCTCATTTTCTTTTCCTTCCTCAACTATAAAATCCGGTCTGTGAGAAATAGACAAGCGTCCCACACCTTCCGGTAAAGTAATAAATCCTGGTAACTGATCTAAAAATTCATCTATTTCGTACTCATCCTTTTTTACGAGATATTCCCCTATAATACGAATCCCATTTTTCTCCTTCTCTAGTTTCAAATATATTTTACCTTTCAATTCATCTGGCGATATATCTTCTAGATGGACGATATAAGGACATTTATTATAGACCTCTGTATTACGAAACAAACCATTTTCAAAATATGATGTATGTAAACCTAAATCTGATACAACCTGCCTCATCAGGTTTGGAGAAGACAATACTGCAACCTCATTATCTATGTTACTAGCACTACTAAATAAACCCAAATCTGCCATACTAGCCATGGCTCCAGCAGCCCCTCCAGAAGGTGAGTTTTTATCTTGTTTTAACAAAATCGCTGATTGCACTTCATATTTTCTATCTAAACATAAATAAACGAACATGCCTATTATTAAAAATACGATTATAGACAGAATGAACCATTTCCAATGAGAAAAATATTTAGAAAATACTTCTCTCAAATTTATCTCTTCTTCAGTTTCATCTAGAACTTTATCTGCGGGACTCGTAGTAAATTTATTCATATTTATAAAGAAACTTATCGTGTTATAACTGAAACAATTGTAATTATAAGAGACAGCCCTGATATCAATGCTGTAGCAGTAAGTGTCTCAACTGAACCAATTTGGGAATTTCGTGCTCGAGCTTTGTTAGGTTCAATGTACAATTTATCATTTTGTTGAAGATAATATATATCATTTTCCAAAAGCACATCCTTATTCTGAAGATCAATACGCTTCACGCTACGAAAACCATCCGCATCCTCTCTTATAAGCATAATATTATCTCGCCTTCCATAAATAGTCAAATCACCCGCTGTAGCCAAAGCTTCAAGAATTGTAACCTGTTCATTCGTGAAAGAATAAACACCAGGCTTTGTAACTTCACCAAATACTGCGACTTTATAGTTCAGAAACCGAATACTCACAATTGGTTCTTCTTTAAGATATTGGGGGTAAATCATGGATGATATTTTTTGCTGAGCTTCCTGCTTTGTGAGCCCACCTATCTTCAACTTACCTAAAACAGGGAAATTAATGCACCCATCTTTTTCTACAATATAATTCTGTAGGCTACCATACCCACCCGCAGCGGAAGAAACCCTAGATTGCACAAGGTCGCTTGCTTCCTGAGGAACAAGAGGTAAGTTAAAATCCAAAGAAGCCTTATTTGTCGGGGTATTCACCGTAATAGTCAGAATATCATTCGGCATAATTGTTGCTTCATACTTTTTTGCAACCTTTGCAAACTCCTCGGAAGATATTGACTCTGCCTCTGTAAGATAAGGGATTGTTTTATACGAATTACAAGAAGTTAACAACATAGATACAAAGAGTATCCAATAAAACTTTTTCAATACAAACTTCATATTTTTTTTATTATGTGTATATCGACTAATAGGTTTGTTTTAAGCAATCGCCTCTCATTATACAGAATATATCATACTAACCAGCGAAAAAATAATTCAAACATTATTCATGATCTAAAACCACTAGTTATTTTAGCGGTACAAAGTTAGATAACTTTTAGCTTAAACCAAGTATTACATACGATAATTTTATATTAAAATAGACTTTTGATTTTCAACTATTGCATTATCTTTGTATAATGGAATCTATAATATTTAAATATATAAACTTTCTACTTCCAAGGCATAATTGTGTAATTATACCCGATTTTGGCGGCTTTATTACAAATATAGAGCCTGCAAAATACACTAATAATAAGATCCTCCCTCCCACTTATACCATAAGTTTCAACAAAGAACTAGGTCATGATGACGGCATACTTATCTCGCATATACATAGAAATGAGTGCATATCATATAATATAGCAACAAAAAAAGTAAAAGAGGAAGTATTTACTATTAGAAAAACTCTCTTAACCGAAAGGATTTTTGAGTGTGGTAAAGTAGGACGGCTAGAATTAGACGATTATAATAATATTATCTTCATAGCGAATCCTGTAATTATTCATCCTCAGCTTTGGGGTTTAACACATACAGAACTTTATCCTCTGGCGGGTATTTATAATTCGGAAGGTAAAAGAAAAAATGCATCAAGATTAAAGCATGCGTTAGCTACCACTGCTGCTATCGCAGCTACAGTACTATTATTTATTACCCCATCCACAAGCATAATCGATAGTAGTAATACAAATAAGCAAGAAGCTGGTTTTGTTCAGTCGCTAACAAAATCATTTCGTTCGTCAGCTAACATTCAAGCCTCTAAAACTGAATCGACAGCGAGTCTTGTTTCAACAACGAATAAGGCTAATTTAGAGGGAGAAGATATTCAAGCAGAAAAAACAATACCATCTCGTAAATATCACATTATTATTGGTGGAGAGGATAATACTGCAAGAGCTAACAGCCTTCTGAAAAAAATACAAAATTCAGACTTTCCTCATGCAGAAATAATCCAGTCTGCGGATAGATACAGAATATCTGCTGAAAGTTTTGATGATAAAAAAACGGCTGAAAGTTTCTTAGAGAATTTCCGTAAAGAAAATCCGAAATATGAAACAGCTTGGCTGTTTTCCACTAGAAATAAGTAATTGCTTAGGTAATTATAATAAAAAGAGTCGGCTGAAATTTCATCCGACTCTTTTTATTATGATTTATTCAGAGACAAGTATTATTCTTTTTCACCATACGCCAAATCGCCGGCATCACCCAATCCTGGGACAATATAAGCCAAGTCATTCAACTCCGGATCGATTGCCGCAGCCCAGATAGTCGTTTTAGCATCCGGGAAAGTTTGTTTACAGTAGTCGATTGCCTGCTGGCTTGCTATTATAGTAGCCACATGAATGTGCTTAGGCTGACCTTTTGTCAACAATGCCTGATATGATAAATCCATACTGCCACCCGTTGCCAGCATAGGATCGGTAAGAATCAACACCTTTCCCTCAATCTTAGGAGAAGCAATATATTCTATATGTACATGAAAACTTTGATGATTTTCTCTGTATTTACGGTATGCCGAAACAAAAGCATTTTCAGCTTTGTCGAAACAATTCAAGAATCCACTATGATATACGAGACCTGCTCTCAATATTGTACCAATTACAATCTGGTCTGTAGGGACATTGGTCGTAGATACACCCAATGGTGTTTGTGTTTCTATTTGAGTATAAGACAGCTTTTTACTTATTTCGTATGCCATAATTTCGCCGATACGCTCTACATTCCGTCTGAAACGGAGGCTGTCACCCTGAATGTTTACATCCCGCAACTCGCTCACAAAGCGATTAAGAATGGTATTTTGTTCTGATAGATTTATTATTTCCATAATGGTATTTCGTATTTAATTTATTTTCGTCTTATCTATTCCATATTTCCCATGCAGCAAGTGCCTGTAATTCTAACATCTCAGCTCCGTTTTTGATTATAGCCCCATTTTCTTTAGCTAATTTTAAGAATTTAGTTTCTTCGGGATTATACACTAAATCATATACCAGATGATTTGTTGATATATATTGATAAGGAATATCAGGAGCCTCATTCACATTAGGATATGTACCTAATGGCGAAGCATTAATTATTACAGTATACTCTGTCAGTATTTTTTCACTCAGATCTTGATATATGAACGCACCTTCTTTTTTAGTACGTGAAACATATACTGGTTGTATATTTAGATTTTGCAAGGCACGCACTACAGCTTTAGAAGCCCCCCCAGTACCTAATACTAATGCTTTTCTATGAATAGCTGGCTTGACCAAAGGAAATATCGAGTTTTGAAAACCGATTATATCAGAATTATAGCCAATTAATTTCACACCGCCCTTGCTCCTATCGAACTTAATAACATTTACAGCACCTATAGCTTCGGCCTCAATGTCTAATTCATCAAGAAATTGCATAACATCCTCCTTGTAAGGAATGGTCACATTCAGTCCTTTTAGGTCAGGATGAGATTTTATAATATCGGGAAATAAAAGCAACTGTGGTATTTCGAAATTCAAATACGCTGCTTCAATATTTTCTTTAGCAAACTTTTCTGTAAAAAAGCGTTGGGAAAAAGAATGTTTTAACGGATAACCAATAAGTCCGTATTTATTCATATCATCTATAATTTGAACAAAGATAAATACTATACAGAAACAAACAAAAATAGGCGGAAGTTTTTTCTACTTTCCGCCTATCCTTTCTAAAAAACAGTTTACTTATCTCCCATCAAAAATAATTTCGCCAATATCTACAGTAGACTCATCTTGAGTCAATCGTAATGTTATCGTTTCCTTTTTCTCTCTTACTGTAGAGTAATAAGTATAAATATCCAGATAAACCGTTGTCGGGCCAACCAGCGTTTGTTCTCTTGAACCAAAATAATGCGCCTGAATTTTATACTTACCCGATATGGCCTCTTTTATCATGAATTCCTCGGGGCCATATCCTCCTGTGAAGTCACTGGAAATATAGCCTCCAACTCGTGTGTTTGGATTATTATAGAAGCATTGCTCACCACAAGGATCTGTTACCCAGAGATCCATATCACTGTTGTCGGTATCCCAATTGAGAACAATACGAATATCCACAGGCATCTCATAAATTAAACGACTATCTATTGCTGACAAGTCTAATTTCACTTTCTTATTTTTTGCCTCTATGATCACCTTATTTATCTCTTCGACAACGATAACTTCGATGCCCGGGAAGCGACCATCCCAAGAACGTTGTACCAATTTGCACATTATATCTACTGCCTTTTGGTAATCAACATTGGCTGCATAGGCTTGTCCTAAATCACGATATGATTGTGGCTCATTTGGACGAAGCTCTAAAACCTTATCAAAAAATACAATTGCATATCCAGTGTAACCGAGTTGATTTAACCTATTAGCCAAAACACGAAGCAAACGATAGTTTTCGACCTCTAGTTCTGCCAGATTAGATAATATAATCAGTGCCTCTTGTTTTAATCCCCTCTCTTCGAATAGAGTCGCCACATCAAGATAGAAAGATGGTGTAGTTTTATAATCTTCTTTTATATCCAGATAAACCCGATAAAGCTCAGTATCTGATTTAGATTTCAGAATTTTCATATATGGTGTATCCGGACTCCAAACCTTTAACTCAATTTTCGCTTGTTTTACTTGTTGCAGAGAAGTAGAAGGCTTCAATTTTATGTCTCTCTCCATCTCCTTATTTTCTGATAAACTTTCGATAGAAACACCTGATATAGAACTACTAGACACCGCCATTCTACTAATACTAATTTCTTCTCTAAGCACCATGTCTTCTTCATCTGAACTCGCTATATACATATCTGCCATAACCATATTATCCTCATAAATAACAGGTGGTACAAAGTGAGGTTCAGAACCTTTCCTATTTTGAGATTGCTTCGAGCACGTTTTAGGAAATGACTTATTCCACCAAGCTTTACGGGCATCAAACATCTGCACTACAGATTCTATGTGCTCTTGTACATAATTACTTTTATTCTTTTTTATATAGTTGATTTGTTTTGTATACTCAGCGAGCAGTTCTTCAGGAGGAGTTATTTCATATTGCACGTAATCTTCTACCCTATCCAAAACGATAAGAGAAGTATTGCGGGTTACAATATTGAACTGTTTGCCCAAGGTTTCTATTTCTCGCTTATTTTTATCATAACGAATATATAATTCTGCTATTCTTTTTTCTGCCCAGACACGCTCCACAATATTATTGTAATCAGCAGCATCAGACTTACTCATCTTTATTGTTTTAGAATATAATATTTCATCTCCTACTCCAAAGTGTAATGTAATAGTCGCAGATTTGGTTTTAAGCTTACCAGCCAGAGAAAAAATACTTGATAAATTTACAGTTTGTGGTATAGAGGGCGTTATGTCAGAAATCTCACCTTTATCATAATCAGCATAAAGGAATTGAAGCTCTTGCGTATGCATTCTCGACACAGCTTCGTCCACCGTTTCTTGCATAAGATTTATGAACTTACCACCCGTAGCTGATGCCATATATTTCAACATAGCATGATCCGCTGATAATAGAGAAGTTATTGTATTCACTGGGATGCCCCCTATTTCAGGCTCCGATTCGCCGAAATTTGTCAATCCATCCGAAAAGAACAATATTTCATCGGGTTCATTCCACGATTTTAGCCTTTTCATCGATTGCGCAGACGCTGATGGTCTAGGCATCGACCTATGAGAGTTTTTCAGATTCAAGGTACCATATTGGGTGGCTCCATCATATTTTATATTTTCCAATACTTTTCTGAGTTCAGACCAGTTCCCTTCTTTAATAATATACGTTTGAGACTTTATTACATTAAGATTGAAAGAATATAAGAATACTATTTTATCACTTACTCCTTCGAAATATTTATCCAAAAATTGAAATTCTTTATTTAAATCCCTATTTTCCATAGATGCGGATGCATCCCAATATAATGCAATGGTGGCAGGAATATTTATTTTTTCGCGATTTTTTTGTTTGATTTCCGGCTTAACATTCGTATAAAAATAAAAATCACCACTCAATTTTCCTTGCTCAACAAACTGTGTCTGACTATTCTTGCTAGGAATAGAAAAAACAAGCTGACCCTTAGCGTCATAATTTGTACTACTATAAGAAGCGACATAAGCATCCCCTGCCCTGTCGAACGAAAATTTGCCCCAAGGAGTTTCATCTATCACAGGTTGACTGTTTGTTGCAAAAGCTGTAAGATTCAAGTCGAAACGATCTAACACATTACCATACTCCACAGGCAAATGAAAGCGAAAGCTAACATTATTTTCTATCAACTCTTGCTCATAAGCGATTACAATTCTACGTGTTCCTTTCGCAGGTAATGGATATACGCGGGTACGAAAATTATTGCCTTGTGTTTTTTCGAATAATCCCGGGTCTATTTTCTGACGGATCACCGATTCGAAAGCTTCCTGACCCTTAGCCTTATCTACAACTACACCTTCGCGTAACTTCCCATTAATATCTAAAGCAAAGCGCGAAACAGATTGCCCGTCGCCCAAAGGGAACTGTAGTTCTCCTTCCAGAATGCGATTATTCGGATTGTAAAATACCATATCAACAGTAGTCACAGCCATAGTTCCGACAACCTTGACATCTACCTTTACTTCCGAAATGCGGACAGGAGATTCGCTTGACCTTAATGCAGAAACATCTATTATAGGCATAAGTCCTACACGAATTCCCTTTTGGGCATAACTCAGCTCGACAAAAGCCATGAAAACAAGTAAGAAAGCGATCATTTTTTTCATGATAGTTAAGTATTATGTTTGTTTAAAAATGTATTTCTAAAACTATAGATACATTTCCACTTCAAATTTCATAATCTACAATCGAGAAAAAAACAAAAAAATAGGGTGATCCTATCGGGCCACCCTATCTATACTATCTTTCTTATGCTTTTTATTTAGCTGCTTCCGCTTTATAGCGGCTATTCAACAACTTCAAGATATCTTGAGTTATATCGTATTTATCTTTTGCAGTAAGAATATTATCCAAACCTTTATTACTGAAAATAATCTGATAATTTGCTTTTTTGTTATATTCTACTAAACAAACACGTACCGAATCAGCTAACTGCTCATTAATTTTTTGCTCTTCTTGCGCTAACTCATTTTCTAAGCGTTGAGCCATTTGTTGCAAGTCTGCATTTAATTTTTGGATACGTTGCGATTCTGCTTGAGCACGCTCCTGACTTAGGAATGCATTACTCTGAACCTTACGTTGGAAATCGGTAGCTTCAGTTTCCAACTGTCGTTGTTTTTGAGCTACTGTATTATTCGAACTTTTAAATTTATTCATCAATCGCTCTCCCGACACTTTTGCAAATTCGTAGTTAGCAAGTAATGAATCTACATTTACATATGCTATAGGCAATGTTACAGTAGAGTCTCCCGGCTCGAAAGCCAAAGGAGTTTTATCTTCTTCATTTGAATTACCCTTGTTAGTAAAGAACAGTACAAATAAAATGATAATAGCAACAGCCAAAACACCATTAATCACATAAGAAATATTCTTCATTATTTATCTATAAAAAATTAGTTAATCTTACTCCTAGGCTCCAAATATACAAGTTTTATTTTAGAACGACCCGGCAAAGATATATCATAATGTTAAAAGTACGCTACAAATAAACCTTTAAAAGTTGTAAAAATATTGCTTTTTATCCTTTATCTGTATATTTTTATATGTTATTAAGATTGTGAAAAAATATTATCAAATATAAAAAAGATGAATATAAAAGATTTAAAGCCCGCTCCTATCTGGAATTATTTCCATGAAATCACTCAAATACCCCGTCCATCAAAGAAAGAAGAAAAAATAATTACTTATTTACTTGACTTTGCAAAAAAACATAACTTAAGTGTAAAAAAAGATGATACAGGCAATGTCCTTATCACCAAAGAAGCAACAAAAGGAAAAGAAAACCTACCGATCGTAATTCTGCAAGGACACGTGGATATGGTATGCGAAAAGAACACCGATACTGTACATGATTTCGACAAAGACCCCATCGAAACCTATATAGACGGTGATTGGCTGAAAGCTAAAGGAACAACTTTAGGTGCAGATAATGGCATGGGTGTAGCAGCAGCTTTAACGATTTTAGCATCGAATGATATAGAACACGGCAAACTGGAATGCTTATTTACGGTAGACGAAGAAACCGGATTGACAGGTGCTTATGCTTTAGGCAAAGACTTTCTTACCGGAGATATTCTCATTAATCTGGATACAGAAGAAGAGGGGCAGATTTATATCGGTTGTGCCGGAGGGAAAGGAACGACAGCGACTTTCACATATAAATCGGAATCGACTCCTGTTAATTTCTTCTGGTTCAAGGTACAAGTAAAAGGGCTCAACGGAGGACATTCCGGCGCCGAGATACACAAAGGATTAGGCAACGCTAACAAGATACTCAATCGCTACCTTTGGGATTTGAACAGAAAATACGATCTTCTTCTTGCAGAGATTGGCGGAGGAAATCTTCATAATGCCATTGCGCGCGAAGCTTATGCGATAGCAGGTGTTCCCTACAATAAGAAAGAGAACATTATTATCGACCTGAATATTCTCGCTCCACAAATAGAAGCTGAGCTGAAGGCTGTGGATCCGAACTTTAGAATAACAGTTGAATCGACCGACACCCCTACATCACTCATCGATAAGAATACAACAAATAATCTATTGAATGCTATCTATGGTTGCCCTCATGGAGTATTAGGCATGAGCTTCGATATACCGGGATTGGTAGAGACATCAACTAACCTGGCTTCTATCAAAATGAAAGCCAGCAATACGATTGTTGTAGGAACAAGCCAACGTAGCTCTACCGAATCGCAGAAAGAAAATGCTGCCAATATGGTAAATGCAATATTTACACAGGCTAAAGCAGAGGTAACACATTCTGACGGATATCCAGGATGGAAACCAAATCCGGATTCTAAGATTCTGAATATTGCAAAAGAAACGTATAAAAAACTTTATAATAAAGAACCCGAGATTAAAGCAATTCATGCGGGACTGGAGTGTGGGTTATTCCTTGAGAAATATCCTCATCTGGATATGATATCATGTGGCCCGACTATAACGGATGCACATTCGCCGGCTGAGCAAATTAATATACCATCAGTTGCCAAATGGTGGGACTTCTTGCTTGAGGTTTTGAAAAATATACCTGCAAAGAAATAAAATGAAAAGCGGATTGATCTCGAAACATCAATCCGCTTTTTTAAAATTTAAATAGTTGCTACCGAACTAGGGTTTGTCTAATGAGTTTCTGTTATTTCTTTTTCGCAACTCCAATGAAATAAAATTCATCGAAATTCTGAATTAAAGCTGTTTTAAGATTTTTGGTATCTGCCGGATCCCAATAAGTAAGAGTTAACTCATATTTCTCGGAAGGGCGAGTTTCATCATATCCGGCAACAAGGACCTGACGGCTTCTTGCATCGCTTGAATCTTTTACCATAGCAAAAAGACATCTATCATTAAACAAAAAAGATAGAGGATGCAGACATTCATAAGATTTGTTCGCTTCGAAATAATATGACAGGATTTTCTCTTGCTCATAATGGCTAAAGCCATATCGTTTTCTATGTTCATAGCTATCGCTTGTCTTAACAATTTCTATAAATTTCCTCAGGAAAGAATCTGGCCTATCTCCATAGATACCCAATTTTAGATGCATTTGCTGAACACAAGCTGCAAAGCACAGCCCCCAATTTTGCGGTTCTTCGTTGGGAAAGTCGTCTCTCATATTTAAATTAATGTGATAGGAATAAGGACGTAGTGAGACACTCTTTGCTCCTGATCCAAATAGAGCGATTTCACTACAGTTCTTTAGACCAGAGCCTGAGCCTGAGCCCGAACCTGAACCTGAACCTGAGCCAGAACCTGAGCCAGAACCAGAACCCGAGCCTGAGCCTGAGCCTGAACCTGAGCCTGAACCTGAACCTGAATATCCAGGACAGTATACTCCACTGCCGCTATCACATGTAACACCTACAGGCTTAAGCGTTCCTTCGACTAGGGAACTATGTATTGTATAATAGTTATTATACTGACATCCAACATAATCGCCAGTAGGGCAAGAAACTCCATAGAATGACCCCGACTTCAAATTATCGGCCGCACTAGAGGCCGCCATTGATGTTTTTAGCTCTTGCTCATTTAAGACTTTGATTTTTTTTAATTTTTCCATTTCTTTTAATGTTTAATTATTGTGTTGTAGGTTCAATTGTTTGCAGCTGCTTCTTTTGTTTACAACTTAACAAAAGGTTTATTTTTATTTATTTGTAGCTAAATCTGTATAATAGGCGACATCATCTATATTGTATCCTTCGGGTAATTCATGACCATTCATGATTATAGTAGGCGTACCCTTCAAAGAGACAGTTTTACACCATCTTCGATGACTCTCTATTTCGTCTAAGACAGTTTGACTCGTGATATCAAAATCATATCTATCAAAAAAATCTTGTCTATTATTTTTTCCATGGCTAAACCATCGATTGAAGATTTCTCTTTTCTCATCGGGCTTTATTTCATCAGACAGATAAACAGCCGTAAGAAAAGTTGCACTGGATTCTAATTCTTCTGAAAAAGACGTGAGTATATACTGAACACATATTTTATCCCCTACTCTGTCTAATAAATTATCTAATTGCTGATGTATAGCTGCACAAGATCCACAATGAGGATTGGTAACAAGGGTTACAAGCGTTTCAGCATCCTTATTACCCCATAAAATTTGAGATATTTCTCTATTTACTTCATAATACGGTTGTACTTTTAACTTGGATTCGAATACTCCTGCATCCATTTTTATACTACTATATCTTAGTTGTACTGCTTTCAATTGCTTCTTATCTATAAAATAGGGTAGCAGTATATTAATTATAGCCGATGGCATAATAAAAAGACATCCAACAATAAAAATTGCAAAAAAGGATAAACGGGGAACATATATGTAATCAAATACCAGATTTATAATGAATGACAGCCAGAGGAGAGCTTGTACAATAAGACATAGAAGGCACCACTCTTTAGCAATAAATTTCTGATACCAAACACTCCATAAACTATAAGGGAGAGCACAGCAATTAATTAAAGCTAAATAAGGACTAAAAGAAGAGAAAAAAAGCAAAACACATAGATTAGAAAGAAAGTAGCCGAGTCCGATTTCGCTCCAGCCGATAGCTCCCATAATTTTGGCAGCGGATGAATCTAAAATACTATTACACCCATGTTTTAGCAAAGAGCAAATTTTGTCTGCATGATTGTTAGAGATATGCATTTGTTTTTGTAAAAGCAAATAGCCGATATAAACCCCTCCTGCATTTATTGACAGCAACATTAAGAATCCAATATCAGAGTACGAATGGCCAGATATAATCCCCAATATCGATAATAAAACAATGGATACCTGAAGTACTTTATTACGTAGAAAATTGAATGTCTCGACCCTCTTGTGTTGTGAGTAGTTTGGTTCTATTGACTCATTGTTCTGTTCGGCGATCAGTATGGTGCCATTCCAGCGATTTAAGAAATCATTAATCGGGATTGTTTTACGATCATCTTCCCCTAAATATTGAACATTATCATTGGTGATTTTAGATACAACAGCAAATTTATTATTGATACCTGTTATAAAAGGAGTATTAAGTTCACCCATATTTTCATCTGTGTTTATCTGAAGTCCTGTTGTTTTCAGATTATACTTCGATAAAATATCTGAAATACCGAAAAGCGTGTTTTTGTATGGATGTTCGTCATAAAGTTTATTCAAATAGCTTTTTGTGTATTTTATTTTTAACTGTCCTAAAAAAAGCTCTATTATATTTTTAATATCCATATGCGGTTAACTTTTTAGATATGATGGTATTGCTATTTATTAATAAGTCATTTATCAATTCGGATACGAACAAATAATCAGTTTGTTATAAAATAGATATTCTAATTCTGCTACCATAACATTATAAATAAGACTTTTATCTATTTCAATTTCAGGATAAAAACATTGCTGCAATTCCTCAAATAAGCATTCAAAAGTTTTACTGATCTTCAGAAGAATCAGAATATTATATGCCAAATCATTTATAAGGACTTCTTTTAACCCATCAGTGGATAAGCACGGAATACATGCTATGTCAAAATGAGATGAAGCATAATTCTTATTTATTTTTTCCTTTATTAGTAGTTTTGTTTCTGATGTCCAATCATCCCCAATTTCGTATATAGATAAATGTGGATTGCTCTTGATTACGACAGGAAGTCTATCGCCCTTCGATTTATTTAAAAACTCAAAATAGTTGCACGATTGCTTATCTAAATCGAATAAATAACTATCTGGGATATCCTTCCATTTTATAGATAAATTGTTTAAATAATCTTGGTAAGAAGTTATTCCCATTGGTTTTGTCAGATTGGGGAAAATCAATTGCCTTGTTTCTTTGGGCTGAGGTCGTTTATTATGTTCCGGGAACAGGTCTGTAATTCTCTCATAATATTCCGGATATTTATTCAATAGAGTCCGCCCGAGTAATTCGCAAATCCTCGCATTCCTTTTGTGCCCACCAATAATATGCATCAGACTATATTTATCATAAGAATAAAAATCACAAAATTCATGATAAGTATATCCATTATCTTGTACACTATGGTTAAGCACAGTTGTAACAGCCTTGTTCGATTTTTCTGAAAGAGCATAAAATAATATCTGCTCGAAAAGAATGTTATAATTGACATTGACATTTTTACGATTAATGTCGTTTAATCGATTACCTTCTATAAAGTCGAAAGCAGTCCGACAATATTTTTGTATAAACTGAATATCGTTTCCTCCGATTATTCCGGCATTGTAGGATGGAATGGAATCTTTTTTTAGCACTTCTTTCAAAAAGTCAGGAATAATTATATCTTCTTGTAAGATTCCATCCATCATATTCTTATAGTAATCGGTACCTATTTCTCTGTTCTGTGCAATTAGCCCATCTGTTTCCATTTTTACTCCCAGCCTTTTAGGTAAATAAACATCCCCATCGATGTGTATAAATGGCTTTTTCTGAAGAGAATACGTTAGTAACTTAGGGTATGCCCAATGGTGTTCAGGACAAGAAAGATTGTCGTATTGAATAATGATCTCGGAATAAGGCAATTTTAAAAGTTTACCCAGAATATTATAGCCGGCATAATCTGTGTATAAGACAACTTTTTCATAGTTTTCTTTCAGACTTAAGCAACTCAAAGCCCACGACATTAAATGATATTGTGAGCTTACCCAGCCAAAATCATCATTCAAAATGTCTTTATTTCCATTCCATAGTGTTTGTACTACTCTCATTTATTCTTATTCATTAGTTTTCTATATATAGATAAATGAGATGTAAAATAATTGTAGATTTTGCACTATATATTTAATAATAATTCGAATAAACAAAGGCCGTCTACTGCATCGCTATTAAAAGGTTAATTTCTGCAAAACAAGGATCTTTTAGTCTTTGAAAGCGTTTTATACGAAAGCAGGGGCCTCTTATAGTATAAATACTTCGGGTTTTATCTATAATAAGGGTTACATACTCAATGAAAATAAATAATCTTAAGTAACACTAAGTGACAATCAAAAAAACAACATAAAAGTGTTACCTTTGTTACTTTATTCGATCTAAACAACACAGCATCAATCAGAAAACTAAAATCATACAAATAAAAATAATTATGGATAAAATGAAGATAGAAATATGGTCAGACATAGCTTGTCCATATTGTTATATAGGAAAACGTAAATTAGAAAAAGCACTGGCTCAATTTCCTCATAAGGACAAAGTAGAACTTGTATGGCATAGCTACGAACTAAATCCAGAACTTCCCAAAAAGGCTTTAGACAAAACATTTTATCAATACTTTGCCGAAACCCATAATACAACTGAAGCCGCAATAAAGGAAGATCATGTCGAACTTATTAAGCTAGCGAAAGAAGTGGGTCTAGATTATAACTTTGACCAGCTTGTTGTTGCAAATACATCCGATGCCCTGCGACTCATAAAACTAGCCAAAGAATCGGGGTTAGCGACAGAAGCCGAAGAGGTGCTTTTCAAAGCGTACTTTGTGGATAGCGAAGATATAAGCGACAGATCGGTTCTTATAGAACTAGGCGTGGAAGTAGGACTAAGTCAAGACCAGATAATAAAGATGCTTGATAGCGATAAATACATTAATGATATAAAGAAAGATATTGAATATAGCGAGAATGAACTAAATTTGGAATATATTCCATTCTATCTATTCAATAATAAGCATATTGTTCAAGGCTCTATTGCCCCAGAAGAGTATTTAAAGGTATTGAAAAAATCGTACGATGAATGGGAACAGAATGGTATTTCTAACGACAGAGGTGATATCATTAGCGGACAATCGTGTTCTATTGATGGTGTATGCAGCTAAAAAACTAAAGAATTTGTGAGAAAACTACTTTATATTATTCTAATAACTATTTGCTGTTCTTATTTTTGGGCATGCGATGACAATGATAATTTTTCATCCGATTCAAAACTCAAATTAGAATTTTCGACGAATTCTGTACAATTCGATACTGTTTTTTCGTCTATTGGCTCAACGACCAGACAGTTTAAAATATTTAACAGGAATAATAATTCGTTGACTATTCAATCTATAGAATTGGTTAATGCATCAGTTAGTGGTTTCAGAATGAATATAGACGGGCAAAGAGGCACTAGTTTTTCGGATGTACCAATTCTGAGAAACGACAGTCTTTTTGCATTTGTTGAAGTGACTGTAAATCCGAAAACAAACAGCCAGACCATAATCAGAGATTCTATCCGTTTTGTCACAAATGGAAATACGCAATATGTTCATCTCGAAGCCATCGGGCAGGATGTGTATATCTGGAAAGGCAAAATAATCGCCACAGATACAACTCTTACCAATAAAAAGCCGTTCTTGATTTATGATTCGTTAGTAGTGAAAGAGGGTGTAACACTGGATGTGAAGGAAGGTACCAAATTCTTTTTTCGTCGCAATGCCTCTCTAATTATTCATGGGACATTAAATGCACAAGGAACCATAGAAAAACCTATCATCTTGAGAGGAGACCGCTTCGACAATATAGAAGGAGATATTTCGTACAATAATGTTTCAGGACAATGGGATGGTATATACTTTTCTTCAAACAGCTATAATAATTACCTAAAAAACTTCCATACTCGGAATGCAACTAATGGGATGATTTTTTTAGAATCTCAGCCTACTATCAAAAAAGCCTCTTTGATAAATACAGTCGTCCAGAATAATTCGGAGAATGGTGTACTTGCTATCAATTGTGATATAGATGCACAAAACTGTTTACTCGTCAATTCGAAAGGGGCAGCTTTGGAATTAAACGGAGGGAAATATAGTTTTCTACATTGCACTATTGCCAATTATTATACTTGGTCGCCTAGACAAAAGGAAGCTTTAATAATAAAAAACACTCTTGGCTTATCTAAGGCATTACCTCTTACTCAATGCGATATAATCAACTCAATTATTTATGGTTCGGTAAGTAATGAAATTAGTCTGAGTGGGACAAATACCGTACCTTTCGTCTATCAATTTACAAACTGCTTAGTGAAGTCACCGCAAACAAGTAATCCACAATTTGTTAATACAATATGGAATGAAGATCCTCTATTCAGGAATCTGAATTATGAAGGTAATTATGTATATGATTTTCAATTAAAATCATCCTCTCCGGCGATTGATAAAGCAGATAAGATATTCTCGATAAAAGCTCCTTTTGATTTAATCGGCAGATCACGCCTTAGTGATTCGAACCCCGATATAGGGTGCTATGAATGGTTTGCGAATTAAAATGGTAAGATCCGGAATACTCGTTTTTGTAATTTTCTTCTGTCTAATTCAAATACAGGCACAGAACAAATTTCGTGTCATGTTTTACAATGTGGAGAATTTGTATGACATAAAGGATAATCCTAAAACGAATGACGACGACCTCACACCTGGGGGAAATCTCCACTGGACAAGTTATAGATATTGGAAGAAACTGAATGATATAAGTAAAGTCATAATATCGGTAGGCAATGGTATTGCACCGGCTTTAGTTGGACTTTGCGAAGTAGAAAATGACTCTGTATTACATGATCTCACCCAAAAAGCTAATCTAAAAAAAGAGAAATACGAATATATCATTACCAAATCGAAAGACTTACGAGGCTCTAATGTAGCATTATTATATCAACGAGATCAGATAAGGATTCTTAAAAAAAACACATACACTCCTGTATTAGATGCAAAAGACAGAACAACACGTGATATATTACATATCACAGGAAAAGTTATTAGTGGAGATACCCTCGATATATTCGTCTGCCATTTCCCGTCCCGCACCGAAGGAATAAAGAAAACCAGACCATTCAGAGTAAACTGTGCCCAGTTATTAAAGCAAAAAAGCGATAGTCTTTTCCGTATCCGTAAAAAAGCCAATATTATTATAATGGGAGACTTTAACGATTATCCGAATGACATCAGCATGACTGAAACACTGCGAGCGCAGAGTATAGAGTCAACCGCTTCCTCAAAAGAACTCTATAATATGTTTCTTCACAAGATCGATGATAAAAGCCAGGGAACTTACAAATATCGTGGCAAATGGAATTATCTCGATCAGTTTGTCGTTAGTGGTAACTTATTAAATGTCGACACCAAAGTGAGAATTAAAGACAGAACTGCGACAATCTACTCTGCTGATTTTTTGCTGGAAAATGATGTAAAGTATGGAAATAAAAAGCCTTTCAGAACTTATGTTGGATATAAATATCTGGGAGGCACAAGTGATCACCTGCCCATTCACATGGACCTATTGATAAACGAGTAAAACTTATCTTTCGTCCAAAGCTTCTCTGATGTTACCAAAAACGATGGATAATATACTACGCACCTGTTGCAAACCTTCCTCGTCAATTCTCGCTAAAGCGGCATTCATTGTATCGAATAGCGCTTTTCGAGCTTTCTCTTTTATAGATTTCCCAGTGTCAGTCAAAAAGATATAATTAGATCTGCGGTCTTTGACAGAGGCATTGCGACAAACCAAGTTTTGTTTTACCAAATTGTCTATCAATCTCGTCATACTTGGCTTATCCTTAAATGTAGAATTGCACAATGTTTGTTGGGTTACCCCATCTTCGCGCCACAAAAAAGCAAGGACAGTCCATTGCTCGGGCGTGATGTCCAACCCTTCTTTTCTAAAGTTTCGGTACATCATTCTGTTTATCGCCATTGAAACCTTTCCATTAATGATAGGAAAGATGAGGTCTAGGTCCTGATCTTCGTTTAATTCCATTTTATTATAACTAGGTGTTAATTGAGTGTAAAGATATAATTTATAGATAGTAAAACAATAACAGGTCAATATTTTTTAACTTTGAAGTTTGTAAAATCCGATAAAACACTTATCTTTGCACCCTCATTTTTACGGAAATGAGAATATGTTTAATATTTATTTAAGATTTAATTATGAACAACTACGAAACCGTTTTCATTTTGACTCCCGTTTTATCTGACGTTCAGATGAAGGAAGCGGTAGAAAAATTCAAGGCTCTTCTAGTAGAAGAGGGCGCGAAAATAGTTAGTGAAGAAAGCTGGGGACTTCGCAAATTGGCTTATCCAATTCAGAAGAAATCTACAGGCTTCTACGCTATGCTAGAATTCGAAGCTGATCCGACAGTGATCGCTAAATTAGAGACAAACTTCCGTCGCGACGAACGCGTGATCCGTTTCTTGACTTTCCGTCAAGACAAATTTGCTCACGAGTATGCAGTGAAGAGAAGAGGTTTAAAATCAACCAAAAAAGAAGAAGTAAAGGAGAATTAAATTATGGCACAGCAATCAGAAATCAGATATTTGACTCCGCCTTCAGTTGATGTCAAAAAAAAGAAATACTGCCGTTTCAAAAAGAATGGTATTAAGTATATTGATTACAAAGATCCTGAATTCTTGAAGAAATTCTTGAACGAACAAGGAAAAATTCTTCCTCGTCGTATTACAGGAACATCTTTGAAATTCCAACGTCGTATCGCTCAAGCTGTAAAGAGAGCTCGCCATTTGGCTTTGCTTCCTTACGTAACAGACTTAATGAAATAATAAAAGGAGGAAAAAGATATGCAAGTTATACTAAAAGAAGACGTTCTAAATCTAGGATTTAAGGACGATATCGTAACCGTAAAAGATGGTTACGGGCGTAACTACCTTCTTCCCCAAGGTAAAGGTGTTATAGCTACTGAATCAGCAAAAAAGGTTCTAGCTGAAAACTTGAAACAACGTGCTCATAAACTAGCGAAAATAAAAGAAGACGCTCAAGCTCTAGCTGCAAAACTAGAAGGAGTATCTCTATCGATAGGAGCAAAAACAAGTTCTACAGGTACTATCTTTGGTTCTGTTACTAATATCCAAATTTCAGAAGCCCTGGAAAAACTGGGTTACAATGTAGACAGAAAAACAATCCTTATCAAGGATGCTGTTAAAGAAGTAGGTACTTACAAAGCAATCGCGAAACTTCACAAAGAGGTTTCTGTTGAAATACCTTTTGAAGTAGTTTCTGAATAAGATTCAATCTCAATATAAAAAAAGAGTTATCCATTTGGGTAGCTCTTTTTTTCGCTCATCACATAGTAACTAAATCTAATTCTTCCGTTGAAACCTCTTTTCTTAAAATCCATTGTTCAGTAATTCCATCATACTTGAACAAATACCCATCCATACACCCACAAACAGTTCAGACCATCGACCTAAATTCCCACAGTTTACCTTTTGATTTTAGCTAAAAACATAGGACACATCTAAGTTTAATCGCCTAGTTTTTTTTCATTTCGTCCTAATTTAAAGCATCCATTATATGCAAATCAAATAAATCATCACATTTTATAGATATAATTTATAAAACATTCTCGCTCATAAATTATTGACAACCAACACTAACAATCAACAACCTCTTAAAATAATCTACAAACTCAACTTGGAATCATGAAAAAATAAGTAACTTCGTAGAGTTTAGACAATTAATTATCTGAGTCATTTACATGGCTTAATTAGTAGTCAGTCTGTTATATAAATATAAAACAACCATATACAAGATGAAATCAAAACCGATACAAGACCAAGCGCTTGTCATTTTTGGTGCGTCAGGCGATTTGACATACAGGAAATTAATTCCTGCAATATTCGATTTACATAAACAGGGTTCATTACCTGCTAACTTTGCAGTACTAGGGGTTGCTCGCTCTCCTTTTTCAGATGATTCGTTTCGTGAAAAAATGAAAGAAGGGGTTAAGAAATTTGCAACTGCAAAAGACGCTTCTGATGAAGAACTTGATAGCTTTTGCAAAATGCTTCATTATCTGGCCATAAATACAGATGATGGAAAAGAATACAGCAAATTAAAAGACAGATTGGCTGAATTGGACAAAACTGATAAAACAGCCGGAAATTATATATTTTATCTATCTACTCCTCCAACTCTTTATCCTTTGATTCCACGCTATTTAGCAGAGCAGGGATTAAATAAAGAAGAAGGTAATTTCAGGCGTATAATTATAGAGAAACCATTCGGTACTGACCTTCAAACGGCAATTAGCCTGAATGCGTCTTTAATGAAAGATTACGAAGAAGATCAGATTTATCGCATAGATCACTATCTGGGCAAAGAAACAGTTCAGAATGTATTGGTAACACGCTTTGCCAATGGCATATACGAACCCCTTTGGAACAGAAATTACATCCATCACATAGAAATTACGGCTGCAGAAAGTATTGGAGTCGAGAATCGTGGTAGCTATTATGACCATTCGGGTGCACTTCGCGATATGGTTCAAAACCATTTACTCCAGCTATTAGCCCTTGTGGCTATGGAGCCCCCAATGGCGATCGATTCGGTCGCTATCCGCAACGAAAAGCTAAAAGTATTTCAGGCGCTACGCCCAATGAGCAAGGAGGATTTAGTTAACAATGTTATTCGTGGTCAATATACTTCTTCCAAAATAAAAGGAAATTACACAAAAGGTTATCGTGAAGAAAAAGATGTAGATCCAGAATCACGTACTGATACGTTTTTTGCGATGAAACTATTTATAGATAACTGGAGATGGGGAGGTGTTCCATTTTATATTCGCAGTGGAAAAAGGCTACCGACACGCGTTTCTGAAATCGTTATCCATTTCAAACCTACACCACAAAATCTATTTATTGAGAATAAAGAGTTTTGTAATGATGGCAACATACTTGTACTCCGTATTCAACCCGACGAAGGAATCCTTCTAAAAACAGGAATGAAAGTACCCGGCAGCGGCTATCAGGTTAAGAATGTAAATATGGATTTCCACTATACTCAACTGGAAGGTATGTATGTACCGGAAGCATACGAAAGGTTATTACTCGATTGTATGATTGGTGACTCTACATTGTATATTCGTGGAGATGCTTTAGAATCTACATGGAAATTTGTACAACCACTTATCGACTTTTGGGAAAATAATCCTGATGCTCCACTCTATGGCTACCCCGCCGGCTCGTGGGGTCCGGCATGTGCCGACGACCTTATAGAAGGTGAGCAATTAACGTGGAGATACCCTTGTAAAAATCTATCTGATGATGGCATATATTGTGAATTATGATAAAAGAAGAAATTAAAGTATTTCAAGACACAGAGGCTTTAAGTGAAGGTTTCAGTCAGTTTTTAATGAAGTTACTAGAGGTTTACCCTCATGTCAACTTATCATTATCGGGAGGGTCAACCCCCAAGGTTATATTCGATTATTGGGCAGAACATTGCAAAGAATCAATTCCGTGGGAGCGTATATCATTCTTCTGGGGAGATGAAAGATGTGTTCCACCAGAAAATAAAATGAATAACTACGGGATGACTAAAGAGCATCTTTTCGACAAGATACCTAGACTCAAACCGAAGAGTATATACCGTATACATGGTGAAAATGAATCTGAAGAAGAGGCACAGTGGTATAATAAAATATTGCAACGGAAAATCCTGCAACGTGACAATACTCCTTGTTTCGAGATTATTATGCTCGGCTTGGGTGATGATGGTCATACTGTATCGATATTCCCTGACCAAATAGAACTATGGGACAGACCCGAAAGTTGTGTTGTAGGGAAACATCCTGAAAGTGGCATGGAACGTGTCAGCATAACCGGGAAGGTGGTTAATAATGCACAATACGTAGTTTTCTTAGCTACTGGCAAGAATAAAGCTGAGAAAGTAAGAGATATAATCAAAGAGAGACATTTGTTTAGCGAGAAGTATCCTGCAGCTAAGGTAAACCCTAAGCACGGTTATTTATATTGGTTTCTTGACTCTGAAGCCGCTAGCTTGTTGTAAACAATAAATCATAAATAAGAAAAAGGATCGTTTTTAAACGATCCTTTTTCTTATTTATATCATATGATTATTTATTCGTAATACCCTTTTTTCATTCTGAATCCATCCTTTAGACTCGTACCCCTTGCCTCTATTGATTTATAACTTTGGAATCTCCAAAATTGATGAATTTCACTATCATAAGGAACACTTGGGAATTTATAAAAGACCAAACCGGAAGGTTCTTTAATTATGTAAATCTCCACATCATCATTCAATTTAAAAGTATCATATTGAAGCACCTCTTCTGGATACCAGATTTTTTCACGCAAGGGTCTTGGCCTAACAATCGTACGAACCACAGTCCTCATATTACACGCCGGTGTAGCTACCCCCTGCAAATAGAATGCTGCAAGAAATAAATAAGGTAATAACATTACAGCTAAAAAGAGTTCTCTTTTTTTTATAAACCAAGTAGTGCCCACTACATTAAACACCTGAACAACAGATATAAATATCATAGAAAACAATATACCTGAAACAAATCTTATATCAGGAGTCGAAACAAAACCTCCAAGTAAGCATATAATTAATACCCCATAAATTAAGGCCAGAGGTATTGATTCTTTCCACGCTTTTTTATAAAAAGCAAATAGAAAGGCTATTGGCGATACTCCGGCAAGCACATATACTAGCGCCGTAAAATAGTAATGCATTTTAAGTGTCGACGGCGCATAAAATAACGTTAATGCACCATGATACACATATTTTAATTGCCACAATGCACCATCATGAATATAACGCCTCTCTATAATTGAAATCTCTCTTGGGAGCTTCCAATCAAAATCGAACAAATCGATTTCATAAAGCGGGTGAATTAAGTATCCCGAAATTATAACATTATGCCCCATCCACATACCGAATATCAAAGAAGACATACACAGAATAAAAACAAGAGACTTTATTTCTTTATTCTTATATAGAGTAATAATTACAAATAGACTGATACATGCAATAAAGGCGATAGACAGTTTAAATGTTGCCAACGTAATAAGCACGACGGTATATAATAAAATATTGCTTTTCAGTATCTGCGGATTTAGTATAAGCTTAGAGACAAGGTAGAAAACGATTAGGTTAGGCACAATATCCGTAGAAGAATCGCCAATATGGATAAAACCTAAATAAAGGAATAGCAAATAAAGAAAAAGTAAAAAACAACGTCTCAGCTCATATCCACTCTTTACCATTTCGTGAAAAACCCAAAGAAAAACACCTACACTCAACAAACCCTGAATGGCAAATATAGGTTCAACCAATAAAAAACGAAATGTAAAAAGAGAACTCAGTAGAAGATAATTAGAGTTGAAACCTATCCTTTCTTCGAGATTTGCAAGCCCGGGCACAGCGGCAAATTCTTCAATCCATCGCACACTCTGATAGTGGTAGCATGCCGGATCGAAATTAGATGCTCCCCAAGCCACAATAATAACCAATGGCAAAACAAATAAAAATAAAAATATTTTTTCTGACAGGCTATAACCCTCAAAATATTCCCTTATTCTCGTAAACAGATGAGTTTTTTTGCACATAAATGCACTATAGAGAAGGCTAGATAAGAGGAATGTAGATACTACTATAACATTTATCGGGAAGAAAAATGAAACTGCTGATAACACAATCAAAACAAAAGGAATACCTAATAAGAATGTATCCAGCAATGAGTATTGCTCATCTTTATTACAAATGCGGTTATATAAGTGAATAAAAAAAGCACCGTATGAGTGAAGTACAATAGTAATTGCGACCCATACTAATAAAACTATCAACATATCTATATACTCAATATATTTTCGAAGCGCAGTTTACACTAAAAGTTTTGTCAAAGGTAAAATATCATCTTATATAACAAAGATCATATCTCTATTTTTTATTATCGATAAAAGCCAAAAGCTTATCAATATACTCACGATTATTGGATAGCCGCGGCACTTTGTTCTGCCCACCTAACTTGCCTATAAACTTAAGCCATTCATTAAATGTGCCCTTCGGTAAACTTTTCACTATAGGGGTTCCTAGGGATAAATTATATGAACGTTTCGCTTCATAATCTGAATTTACTTTCTTCAAGGTTTCATCCAACACTTGAATAAAAGCATGTAGATTATTCGGCTCTTCGGCAAACTCTATAAGCCACTCGTGTGCACCTGTATTTTCATCACCAAAATAAACCGGTGCAGCAGTGTATTCAGCTATTTGCGCACTCGTTTTTTTACATGCTTCAGCCAATGCTTTTTCGGCATTATCTATTATGATCTCTTCACCGAAAGCATTTATGAAGTTCTTCGTGCGCCCTGTTATTCGGAATAGATAAGGGTTAGTAGACGTAAACTCGATTGTGTCGCCTATCATATAACGCCATAAACCACCATTGGTCGAAATAATAATTGCATAGTTCTGCCCTACTTCAACCTCTTCTAAAGTCAATGTATGAGGGTTTTGCGAATCCCATTCGTTCATCGGCACAAACTCATAATAAATGCTATTATCGAGCATAAGCAACAAGTCTTTAGAATCGTTAGAAAACTGAACTCCAAAGAATCCCTCCGAAGCATTATAAGTCTCCCAATAATACATATCAGGCTTCTGGATCAGCTTCTTATATTGCTCCTCGAATGGAGTAAAACTGACTCCTCCATGAAAAAACACTTCGAGATTAGGCCATATATCGGTCAACTCACGACCTGTATCTGCTTTAATCTTCTTTAGAAGAACCAGCAACCATGACGGGACACCCATAAATGCACGAACATCGTGCTTAATAGCATAGTCCGTCAGAGCTTGTAGTTTAATTTCCCAATCGGGCAACAATGATATATGTTCTGGTGTACGGCTCATCTTCGCCCAGAAGTATAAATTGCGAATAAGGATAGCCGATATATCTCCGGTGAAGACACTATCGCCAATGTTATTGATCTGCTTGCTACCTCCCATTACAAGCGTCTTACCAAAGAAGAACTTAGCATCACGATTGGCTTGTGCATAAATGGAAAGCATTTGCTCGCCACATTTATAATGCCCTTTAGTGAGCGACTCACGGGTAACAGGAATATATTTACTCTTATCTTCGGTAGTACCCGACGACATAGCAAACCAGTTAACCGGCTTATTCCAAAGGATATTATTCTGTTTGTCTATGATAATTTTGTCCAGATAAGGACGTAGATCTTCGTAATGAAAAACTGGAACTTTCTTACGAAAGTCATCTTTAGTTTTTATGGATACGAAATCATACTCTTGACCAATAAAGGTATGCTCTCCGTTACGGAGCAAATAATCTAATACCTTACTTTGGGTTTCAAAAGGCCTGTTTATAAACCTGTCGACTTCCCTGTAACCATGATCAAGATATTTATGAACGAGACGGGTAATCATCCGATTTTGCTTATTTTTCGAAGTTTTTCTTCGTCAATAACTTTTATTTTTCGTCCATCGAGTGCAATAATATGCTCTTCCACGAATGTGGATAAAGTACGGATAGCATTAGACGTTGTCATATTAGACAAACTTGCTAAATCTTCGCGGGAAAGGTAAATACTAATAGTGGCACCGTCTTCCTCCAAGCCATAGCTTTCAATAAGAAATATCAGCGATTCGGCTAAACGTCCTCTAATATGCTTTTGAGTGAGATTCACCACACGTTCGTCAGCAATTCCCAGGTCGGTAGATAATTCGCGGATAAAGAACATACCCAATCGAGGACTCGACAAGACTAATTCTTCTATAATTTTCATTGGTATGAAACAGATTGTTGCCGACTCGAAAGCCGAAGCTGCCGTAACATAAGGCTCATTGGCAAAATAAGCACGGTATCCGAAATATTGAGTAGGCCTAATCATCCTGATTATCTGACTACGCCCTCCTACTCCTTCTTTATATATTTTCACCTTGCCTTTACACAAGCACATAAGATCCTGTGGGGTTTCTTCCTCTCGGTAGATCACCTCATTCTTCTTAAACTCAAGAATCCTTGTGTTTATAGTAATAATCTCACGCTCTTTGTCACTCAGTAAATTCCATATCTCCGGAATGCTTTCCGATAGACTAATTACATCACTCTTGTCTGCCACCATAAAGAAATATGACTATTAGAATCAAATACAATCGAAAACAAAGTTAATATTTTTTATTTACAAACATGTTACAAAACATATTTATAATACATTACGTTTATTATTTCTTCTTAAAATCGAATGAATAAATAGGTATTTCACTTTGAATATTACAATAATAAGACTATTTTTGCACCACCTAAAAAAGGATGACTGATTATAATCTGTATAAATCAGCCCTTTAGATCGGTTTGGATTTGATAAACAATAAAAACTAACCCCATAAACCCGTTAAGATGAATATATCTCTAACAAATGTTGACAGTGTAAATGCTGTTCTACAAATAATCATTACAAAAGAAGACTATCTAGAAAAAGTAGAAAGCTCACTTAAAAACTTCCGCAAGAAAGCAAATGTACCAGGTTTCCGTCCGGGAACAGTACCTGCCGGTATGGTGAAAAAGATGTATGGCAAATCTATCATTGCAGAAGAAGTAAATAAACTTGTAGGCGAAGGGTTATACAATTATATCCAAGAAAACAAACTAAACGTTTTAGGCGAGCCTCTTCCAAATGAAGAAAAGCAACAACCTGTTGACTTTGCTACTGAAGGAGATTATGAATTCTTTTTCGATATAGCTCTTGCTCCCGAAATCAAACTTGCATTAACTAAAAAGGACAAAATCACATATTACGCTATCGACGTATATGAAGAGCTTGTTGAAAAACAAATAGATTCGTACAAAGCAAATTATGGCAAATACGAAACTATCAGCGAAGGTGCTAAAGAAACTGACCTGACTAAAGGTAAAATCACCGAGTTGGAAAATGGCAAAGCAAAAGAAAATGGCATTTCAGTAGAAGCTGGTGTTGTTATGGCTTCTTATATAAAAGATGCTGAAGAGCAAGCTAAATTTGTAGGTGTAAAACCAGGTGATATTATCACATTCAACCCGGGTAAAGCTTACGAAGGAAACGAAACTGAAATAGCATCACTTCTTCATATCGAAAAAGATGCAGTTGAAGCTATTTCTCCTGAATTTAGCTTCGAGGTAACAGAAGTTACCCGTTATAAAGAAGCAGACCTAGATCAAGAGTTATTCGACAAAATATTTGGCGAAGGCACTGTGAAAACAGCAGAAGAATTCAGAACAAAAGTAAAAGAAACTGTTGCTCAACAATTCACTCCTGACAGTGACTACAAATTCTTGCTCGATGCAAAAGAATTACTGGAGAAAAAAGCCGGTGATATTGAATTCCCTGATGCATTCTTAAAAAGATGGTTAATTGCCAGCGGAAAAGAAAGAACAGCAGAATCGGTAGAGGCTGAATATCCGAAAATTGTAGAAGATTTGAAATTCCATCTAATCAAAGAGCAGATAGCAAAAGACAAAGACCTCAAAATAGAGAACGAAGACGTTAAAGCCATTGCTATCCAAGCAGCGCGTGCGCAATTTGCACAATACGGCATGATGGGTCTTCCTGACGAAATGGTTGAGAATTACGCTAACGACATGTTGAAAAACCAAGATAATGCTCGTAATCTTGTTGACCGCGCAATGGAAAACAAAATCATCGAAAGTTTGAAATCAACACTAGGTGTAACAGAAAAAGCAATTTCACTTGAAGAATTCCGTAAATTCTTCGAAAACGAAACAGCAGAGGAAACAGAAGCTTAATCACAGCATACTAAATAATAAGAAACGAGCAGGTTAATTATATCCCTGCTCGTTTTCTTTTTTCTGCTAATAATTAAGGTAAAAGAAAAGATTTACCCATTATTTCAATTTTTTATTTATAACTTTGTTTAGGTAAGAAAATGTCTTTTACAAAACCTTATCATTATGCCACAATATGCTGGCACGGTAATTGTTAATCCTACATTCAATACTATTATTAAAAATAAAAATAGAAGATTATGAATAATGATTTTAGAAAATATGCGACAAAGCATCTTGGGATGAACGGATTAGCTCTTGACAACTACGTAGGTTTTACAAGCAGCTATATATCTCCGACAATCATCGAAGAACGTCAACTTAATGTTGCACAAATGGATGTATTCTCCCGTTTGATGATGGATAGAATTATCTTCCTTGGTACACAGATAGACGACTATACAGCGAATGTAATCCAAGCACAATTGTTGTATCTGGATTCGGCCGACTCGGGTAAAGACATATCTATATATATCAACTCTCCCGGAGGTTCTGTTTATGCAGGATATGGAATTTACGACACTATGCAATTTATAAACAGCAATGTATCTACTATCTGTACCGGTATAGCTGCTTCTATGGCTGCTGTATTACTTGTAGCCGGAGAAAAAGGTAAACGTTCGGCATTGAAACATTCACGTGTAATGATTCATCAGCCACTAGGCGGAGCACAAGGACAAGCATCTGACATCGAGATCACAGCACGCGAGATAGGTAAAGTTAAACAAGAACTTTACAAAATCATATCTGATCATTCCGGACAACCAATAGAGAAAGTAGCGGCAGATTCTGACCGTGACTACTGGATGACTTCGGCTGAAGCAAAAGAATATGGTATGGTCGACGACGTACTATTAAAAAATAAATAAGGTCTGCGACCTTATTTATTTTTACACTTTATTCTACTCAATAACAAGCATTTGTTGTCCTTACCAGAATAAGATTTATATTTAACTGTACTTATATAACCAATTTGCTTAAAAATAGATGGCAAAAAAAGAAAATAGCACACATTGTAGTTTTTGTGGACGAAGTGAGAAAGATGTAAACTTACTTATCTCGGGAATGTCTGCCGAAATTTGCGATAGCTGCGTTGAGCAAGCATATCTGATTGTAAAGGAAGGTCTTGACACAAAGAAATCAGGCTCCCACGGTTTAGACAAAAATAAGCTACCCGATCCGAAGAAAATAAAAGAGTATCTGGATCAATACATCATAGGACAAGATAACGCCAAACGCTATCTGTCTGTAGCTGTATACAATCATTATAAACGAATACTACAGGAAGATAGTAACGACGATGTAGAAATTGAAAAATCTAACATCATTATCGTAGGGCCTACGGGTACAGGTAAAACGCTTTTAGCACGTACTATTGCCAAGTTACTACATGTCCCGTTTGCGATTGTAGATGCAACTGTTCTAACTGAAGCCGGATACGTAGGAGAAGATATAGAAAGTATCTTAACTCGCTTGCTACAAGCTGCCGACTATGATGTAGCCGCCGCAGAAAGGGGTATTGTATTTATAGACGAGATCGACAAAATAGCACGCAAAGGCGATAACCCATCCATTACACGCGATGTAAGTGGTGAAGGTGTACAGCAAGGTCTGCTAAAACTACTCGAAGGCTCGATAGTAAATGTGCCACCACAAGGTGGACGCAAGCATCCTGATCAAAAAATGATTGCTGTAAACACAAAAAACATTCTTTTTGTTTGTGGTGGTGCTTTTGACGGAATCGAACGTAAAATCGCTCAGCGTCTCAACACACGTGTAGTAGGTTATGCATCATTGTTGGAAACAGCAGATGTAGATCGCGAAAACATGTTGCAATACATCACTCCAGTTGATTTAAAATCTTTCGGGTTGATTCCCGAAATAATTGGTCGGTTACCCATCCTCACCTACTTGAATCCGTTAGATAGAGTTGCATTACGCCGAATACTGACCGAACCTAAGAATTCTATCATCAAGCAATATATCAAGTTATTCAAGATGGACAATGTCGATCTGACATTTGACGAAGATGTATTCGAATATGTGGTGGATAAAGCAATAGAATATAAACTTGGAGCGCGTGGTTTACGGTCGATTGTAGAATCTATTATGATGGATTCGATGTTCACTATACCATCTACAAAACAAACAGAATTGCATATAACTAAAGAATATGCAGTAGACCAATTAGGAAAATCGAACTTAGACAGGCTAAAAAAAGCTGTATAAATTTGGTTATTTCATAAAAAATAGTCTACTTTCGGTTGAAGTTTAAAACATAGCTGCATAGCTTCATAAAATAAAACGACCTAGAGATGTTTAAATATGTCTAATCAAGACGATACGCTAATTATTGCTCTAAAAAAGCATTTTGGCTTTGATAAATTCAAAGGTAACCAAAAAGAGATCATTCAGAATATTCTGGATGGCAGGGACACCTTTGTACTGATGCCTACCGGCGGAGGAAAGTCATTATGCTATCAACTTCCAGCACTGTTGATGGAGGGAACGGCAGTAATTATTTCGCCACTCATCGCTCTGATGAAAAATCAGGTAGATGCCATGCGGAACTTTAGCGAGGAGGATGGTGTAGCACATTTCTTGAACTCATCACTCAATAAGTCGGCTATTGAAAATGTAAAAAACGACATCTTATCGAAGAAGACAAAATTACTTTTTGTTGCTCCCGAGTCGTTGACCAAAGAAGAAAACATTGAATTTTTAAGTCAGATAAAAATATCGTTCTATGCTATTGACGAGGCTCACTGCATATCGGAATGGGGGCATGACTTCCGACCCGAGTATAGACGAATTCGTCCGATAGTGGCAGAGATTGGTAAACATCCACTTATAGCACTCACGGCGACAGCCACTCCAAAAGTGCAACTTGATATACAAAAAAATCTGGGAATGTCTGATGCCGATGTATTTAAAGCATCATTCAACAGAGAAAATCTGTTCTACGAGGTTCGTTCCAAAACGAATAATGTAGACAGAGATATCATCAAGTATATCAAATCGCAAGGTGATAAATCGGGTATTATATATTGTCTCAGTCGCAAAAAAGTGGAAGAATTTGCAGAAATACTTCAGACCAACAATATTAATGCACTCCCATATCACGCAGGTTTAGACCCAAATACACGCTCCAACAATCAGGATGCTTTCTTAATGGAGAAAGTTGATGTGATTGTGGCAACCATTGCTTTTGGGATGGGAATAGATAAACCCGATGTACGCTATGTTATACATTATGATATCCCAAAGAGCCTCGAAGGCTATTATCAGGAAACCGGACGTGCCGGCAGAGATGGTGGCGAAGGCAGATGTATAGCATTTTATTCATACAAAGATTTGCAGAAATTAGAAAAATTCATGCAAGGCAAACCGGTTGCAGAGCAAGAAATAGGTAAGCAATTACTTATGGAAACCGCTGCTTATGCCGAAACTGCCCTTTGTCGTAAAAAAGTATTACTCCATTATTTTGGAGAAGAATATAAAGTAAAGAATTGTGGTAATTGTGACAATTGTATAAACCCTAAAAAACAAGTGGAAGCTAAAGACTTATTATCAACAGCCCTAGAAGCTGTAATTGAATTAAAAGAAAAATTTAAACCTGAGTATGTTATCAATATACTGGTAGGAAAAGAAACATCAGAAATAGAGACGTACAATCATCAAGATTTAGAAGTTTTCGGCTCAGGTGATGATACTGACGAGGACACATGGAATGCATTGATTCGCCAAGCCATAATTGCCGGATATTTTGATAAAGACATAGAAAACTACGGATTGCTCAAAGTAACCAAAAAGGGTAAAGATTTCTTGAAGAAGCCTGTATCGTTTAAAATATCGACAGACGAAGATGAAGATATGGATGATGATGGTAATATGGATGAAGTAGCAGTGAAAGGTGGCGGAGGCGGCTCTGCTGTGGATCCTGTACTATTCTCTATTATGAAGGATCTTCGCAAGAAGATGGCTAAAAAGCTAAATGTACCTCCTTATGTTATCTTCCAAGATCCATCGCTCGAAGCTATGGCAACAATCTATCCTATAACTACCGATGAATTGCAAAATATTCCGGGTGTAGGTGCAGGTAAAGCTAAGAGATATGGTGACGAGTTTGTACAAATCATAAGAAAGCATGTTGAAGAAAACGAAATAGAACGTCCTGAGGATTTACGTGTCAAAACAGTTGCAAACAAGTCGAAACTTAAAGTGGCAATTGTACAGGCAATAGATCGTAAAGTAGCACTCGACGACTTAGCAGAATCGAAAGGAATAGAATTCCACGAATTACTTGATGAAGTAGAGGCAATTGTCTATTCGGGAACAAAAATAAATATCGATTATTTCCTTCGCGAAGTGATTGATGAAGATCACATGGATGATATATTCAGCTACTTTCAGGAAGCTGAATCTGATTCTCTAGCCGATGCTATCGACGAATTAGGTATGTATACTGAAGATGAAATCCGATTGGTCAGAATCAAATTCATTTCGGATATGGCAAATTAAGAATGAAAAAAAAAGCTATTTTCCCAGGAACATTCGACCCATTCACCATCGGTCATGATTCCTTAGTAAAACGATCTCTAGGCCTTATGGACGAGATCGTTATTGCTATTGGAGTAAATGATTCCAAAAAAAGTTATTTCTCATTAGAAAAGCGGGTGAACATGATCCGCTCGCTGTACAAAGATGATTCACGCATTACTGTCGGAACATACGATTGCCTGACGGTAGATTATGCGAAAGAAGTCGGAGCAAATTTCATAGTTAGAGGTATACGCTCTGTGAATGATTTCGAATATGAGAAAACCATCGCAGACATGAATCGAAATATATCCGGAATTGAAACTTTTATACTTTTTACTGAACCAGAACTAACACATATTAGTTCTACTATCGTACGCGAGTTATTAAGATACAATCATGATGTCAGTAAATTTGTTCCGGAAGGATTGAATTTAGATATTCAAGACTAAAATAAGATTTTAATATATAAGCCTTTAAGCTTATAAATACAACTCTTAATATGAAAAAAACAACAATATTCGTACTCTGTATTTGTGCTATTGTAACAACAGCTTCTGCTCAATTAAGAATGAGTGAAGGCTCAAAGAAAGTTGCAACAACAATGGCAATTATAGAAAATCTGTATGTAGATGAAGTTAATGATCAAAAGCTCTCGGAAGATGCCATCAGAGCGCTCTTGGAGAAACTCGATCCCCACTCTACTTACGCAAGTGCCGAGGAAGTAAAAGAAATGAATGAGCCGCTTGAAGGAAACTTCGATGGCATAGGTATCTCTTTTAATATGATGACAGATACACTGTATGTTATAGAAACTATATCAGGAGGTCCTTCCGAAAGAGTAGGCATAAGACCAGGTGATAAAATCATATATGTGAATGACACACTGATTGCCGGTGTAAAAAGAAGCAATAAAGATATTATGTCACGCCTTAGAGGTCCAAAAGGGACTTCGGTTAATGTAAAGGTATTGCGTAAAGGAGAACCTCAATTACTTGAGTTTAAAATTGTAAGAGCAAAAATTCCTATCTATAGCTTAGATGCAGCTTATATGATAGACAAGCATGTAGGATACATCCGATTGAGCCGTTTTGGAGCAACTACCACAAAGGAGTTTCAGGAAGCTGCTAAAAAACTGAAAGCCGAAGGAATGCAAAGCCTTATACTCGATCTGGAGAATAATGGTGGAGGGTATCTTTCCGCTGCGATTGAGTTAGCCGATGAATTTTTAGAGAAAGATCGATTAATAGTATATACAGAAGGATCGCGCCAACCCAAAAAGCTAGATTCAGCAACAGCTAAAGGTTCTTTCGAACAAGGTAAACTAGTAATCCTCATCAATGAGGGATCGGCTTCAGCAAGCGAAATTGTATCAGGAGCTGTACAAGACTGGGACAGAGGAATTATCGTTGGACGCCGCAGTTTTGGAAAAGGTCTTGTACAAAGACAAATACCATTGCCCGACGAATCGATGATACGATTGACTGTAGCCCGTTACTATACCCCAACCGGACGTTGTATCCAGAAACCATATACAAGTGGCGACAAGGATGCTTACGAGATGGATGTTATAGAACGATACAATAAGGGAGAAATGATGAGTGCTGACAGTATACATTTTCCTGATTCTCTAAAATATCAGACTCTTATCAATAAACGTACAGTATATGGCGGTGGAGGCATTATGCCCGACTATTTTGTTCCGGTAGACACAACTGCTTATCCTATGTATTTAAGACAAATAGTAGGAAAAGGCGTTACACTCAAAATATCTCATAACGAGGTTGACAATAACCGGAAAGAAATTCTTGCCAAATATCCGAATGCTGAATCTTTTTACAAGAACTATACTATTTCAGAAGAAATCATGCAGAAGGTAATTGCAGCCGGAGAAGAAGAAAAGGTTGTATTTAACGAAAAAGAATATGAAAAAGCAAAGCCATTCCTAGCGATGCAGATAAAAGCTTTGATGGCACGTGATTTGTACGATATGGCAACCTATTTCAAAATCATAAACGATTACAGCGATATTTACAAGAAAGCTTATGAAATCATCCGTGATGATAAGCAATACGAAGATTTGCTTCGGAAGTAAAGCCAAAATCAAATAAATAAAAAAGGATGTATCTACAAGATACATCCTTTTTATTTTAACTCGAAGGTAAAAGTTAATCTTTCAGCTCTTCGTATTTTATATACTCTCCTTCATTCTCTGAAAATATCTTCTTAGGTACATCATCCTGTACCGGAGAATTTGCATTTCGGTTATTTGCATTATATTTTGAGTATGGGGAGTGCTTACCTGACATAGATGCTATTTTTCTGAAAACAGATAAAATCAACATAATGCCAAGCATTAGTGATGTTATAACAAGAAATAATAAAATTTTCATCTATCAATTATTAAATTAAAAGGTCACAGACCAATTTGTTACTTTTACGAACAACTACCTATATTTTTTCTCACTGAAATTGTATAACAAATATACTAACTTAGTGAATCCTATGTACACTTATTTACTATATTTAACAAGACTTCTCATTAATAAACAAAAGCAGATTATTCATATTTTCAGAAGCGTATGCTCTACTAAAATACTCGATCCGATAAGGATCAGAATAATACCGCCTGCCAGGTTTATGCGCAGATTATAACGCCTTCCAACCTTGCAACCGAACACAACACCAAACACAGCAACGGTAAAGGTCACAAGCCCTACTATTATGGCTGGAGTGAAAATCGGTCGATTAACGAGAGATAAGGATAAACCGACAGCCATAGCATCTATACTTGTTGCTACTGCCAGACTAAACATTACACGTATATCAAGCGGATTGAACGGTCTCTTATCTTGCTCTCCCTTAAAGGCCTCGTAAATAACTCTTACACCCAATAGCGATAAAATTCCGAATGCAAACCAATGATCATATTGATCTATATACTCAGCAAACGTAGATCCTATAAACCATCCGAAAACAGTCAGCCCTAATTGAATAAATGCTAACATACCCGCTATCTTCATAACATTGGTCGCGCGATGATCGCGAATTATAGCACCACTTGTAAGGGCTATAATCAAACTATCCATGGATAAACCAATGGCAAGAATACTCATTTGAATCATATCCATCGGGTTATATCAGAAAGAGTTTTACGCTTTTTCTCAGGAACTCTACTCTTTTCTTCGTCAATATATCCTAAAGGAAAAATTGCTATCGGCTCTATATTTGCATCTAAATTGAGTGCCTCAGCCAAGACATCGGGTTTGAAATTACACACCCAGCATGTACCTAGTCCGATTTCAGCTGCTGCAAGGCAAATGTGTTCTGCTGCAATAGCTGCATCTACATCTCCAAAGTCTTTTTGGTCGGTAGCTGTTCGCTTCCACGATGAAGCCGAATCTTTACAAACGACGATACAAAGAGGTGCGGTCTTAAACCACTCTCTATCGTACGCTTCATGAATTTTGAGTTTTACAGATTGATCAGTAATAACATAAAACTGCCAAGGTTGAAAATTGCAAGCAGAAGGAGCGAGTCTTGCACAATTGAGAATGTAGTCTATTTTTTCCCGCTCTACTACCTGCGGCAAATAAGCTCTAACCGAGTAACGGTTTTCGCTAAGGTCTTTCAAATTCATTTTTTAGTGATCTTATATTAAATAAAGAAGTGCCGGTCGTCTAGGAAACCGGCACTTTGCTTTATAGTTCTTCTTCTATCTTATAATTATTTCTCTCACTCGAATTTCGGGAAACAATCTCACCCAGAAAACCTGCAAGAAACAACTGAGTACCCAAAAGCATCATTGTCAACGAAATATAAAAATATGGAGAGTTGGTAACCAATGGATGTGGTACTCCTTGATACATAGCATACCATTTATTAAAACCAACAATAATAACAGCGATAAGCCCAACAAAAAACATAACGCTACCCCACAATCCGAAGAAATGCATAGGTTTGCGCCCAAATTTAGATAAGAACCACAATGTCATCAAATCAAGATACCCATTGATAAAACGGCTCATACCAAATTTGCTTTGTCCGTATTTACGGGCTTGATGACACACTTCTTTTTCCCCTATTTTATTAAATCCTGCGATTTTTGCCAGATAAGGTATGTAACGGTGCATATCGTTGTACACCTCTATATTTTTAACGACTTTCTTGCGGTAGGCTTTAAGCCCGCAATTAAAATCATGTAGTTTTATACCTGATACTTTTCGAGCAGTAGCATTAAATAGTTTTGTAGGCAGAGTTTTAGATATTGGATCGTAGCGTTTCTTCTTCCAGCCCGATACCAAATCATATTTCTCCTCTTTTATCATTTTGTAAAGAGTAGGTATTTCATCAGGGCTATCTTGCAAATCAGCATCCATCGTGATAACAACATCGCCTTCTACTTTTTGAAAAGCACAATGCAAAGCAGGTGATTTGCCATAATTTCGTCTAAAACGGATACCCTTTATATTCGGCGAATCTTTTTGTAGTCCACATATAACATCCCACGAATGGTCTGTACTTCCATCATCAACGAAGACAACTTCGTACGAGAAACTATTCTCGTCCATTACTCGCTTAATCCAAGCATAAAGTTCGGGAAGAGATTCTTCTTCGTTAAACAGTGGTATGACTACAGATATATCCATCCGGTTAATTATATTTTTTATTACCAAGAGCTCCTATCAATACACCAAAAATTAGCCCAATGAAGGTATTACCGATAAATTTACCCAATATATAAGTTCCTCTATTGTTGAAAATCGAATAAAGAATCTTTTTAGATTCGGCAAACTCTTCATCCGACATCATATCCATCTTCTTTACCTGCTCTATAGACTCGGTAAAAGGATGAATCATTTGGGCAAAATAACCCGGGTCGATAAACTTATAATGAAGGTATATCATTGCTCCTTCGAAAAAGGATGCAAAGAAACAAGCCAAAATAGTAAAAACAGCACATTGTAATGCCGATTTCATCTTTTCTGTATCGGATTCCTTATATCTAAAATAAAAAATATAGATAAGAAAGAAGGTCCCTGCATTCAGCAAATAATACAGATAGATAAAATGCTCCCAATAACTGGCTCCTACATAAACCAAATACTTAAAAGCCCAGAAAAGCCCCAATATAGCGCCATAGTGCATAGCGTAGTTGATTATCGATGCTTTCTTTTCTTCCATGTTTACTTTATTGAGGTACAAATGTAAGAATTTTGTTTAAAAAATAAGTGCAAATCTGGGATTTACACTTACTTAATTATCAATTTACCGATTTATTATCTTTCGCTACTAAATCGAGCGGATGCTTTATTTTCTCTTTCAACAAGGCTATATCGAGAACCTCTTTGATATCTCCAACATAATGAAACGTCAACCCTTTTAAATAAAGCGGTTTGATCTCCTCTATATCTTTTTTATTTTCTTTGCAAAGAATTATCTCTTTTATTCCGGCACGTTTAGCAGCTAATATTTTCTCACGGATACCACCCACCGGAAGCACTTTTCCTCGTAAAGTAATCTCACCTGTCATAGCCAGATTAGGTTTAACCTTGCGTTGAGTAAGAGCAGAAGCTAAAGATGTAATCATGGTTATACCAGCCGATGGGCCATCTTTTGGTATAGCACCCTCGGGCACATGCACATGCACATTCCAGTTTTCAAAAATGGATTCATCTATGCCTAAATATTGACTATGCGAATGAAGATATTCTAATGCCAAAACAGCTGATTCCTTCATAACATCGCCTAGATTCCCCGTAAGGGTGAGTTTACTACCTTTACCTCGGCTCAAAGATGTTTCGATAAATAATATCTCTCCACCAACCGACGTCCAGGCTAAACCGGTAACCACTCCGGCATAATCATTACCTTGATATTGATCTCTACTATATTTTACAGCTCCAAGATAATCTTGCAAGTCAGCAGGCTCTATCGTTTTCTTGTAATCCTCGTCAGAAGCAACTTTTCGAGCAAGTTTACGCATAAGCTCCGCGATTCTTTTATCCAATTCGCGAACCCCCGATTCTCTTGTATAGTTTTCTACAATCTTTTCTAATGTCTTCTTCGGAATATTAATCGCATCTTTTGTTAAGCCGTGATTTTCCAATTGCTTAGGAACAAGATGGCGGTAAGCAATTTCCACTTTCTCTTCGATAATATATCCACTAACATCTATCAACTCCATACGATCCAATAACGGTTGCGATATGGTAGATAGATTATTGGCTGTTGCCAGAAACATCACTTTCGACAAGTCGTAATCTATATTCAAATAGTTATCGTGAAATGCAAAATTTTGCTCTGGATCCAAAACCTCTAACAAAGCCGATGACGGATCACCCTTAAAATCTGATCCTATTTTATCGATCTCATCCAATACAAATACCGGATTAGATGAACCCGCTTTCAGTATATTCTGAATAATGCGACCGGGCATAGCACCGATATATGTACGACGATGTCCTCTGATTTCAGATTCATCATGTAATCCACCGAACGAGACACGCACATATTTGCGATTTAAAGCCTTTGCGACCGATTTACCCAAAGAAGTTTTACCAACTCCCGGAGGGCCATAAAGGCAAATAATAGGAGATTTCAAATCGCCTTTCAGTTTTAACACAGCAAGATGCTCTATGATACGCTCTTTTACTTTTTCAAGTCCGAAATGATCCTGATCAAGTACTTTTTGCGCATTCTTTAAATTGAAATTATCTTTTGTATATTCGTTCCAAGGTAAGTCGAGCAATGTCTCAACATAGGTATATTGAGTTGAATAATCAGGCGATTGAGGGTGTAAACGTTCCAGTTTACTTATTTCTTTCTCAAATGCCTGAGCAACATCCTTACTCCATTTTTTCTTCGCACCTCTGATTTTAAACTCTTCGATATCGGCTTGCTGTGGATTGCCACCCAACTCATCTTGAATAGTTCTTATTTGCTGTTGTAGGAAATATTCTTTTTGCTGTTGATTCAGTTCCTCTCGAGTCTTCATCTGGATATTGAGCTTCATTTCCATCATCTGAGTCTCGCGGTTGAGAATGACCAGCAAGTTATAAGCGCGTTCTTTCTCGTCGTTAATCTCCAGCAAAGCCTGTTTCTCAGCGCCCGATACCGGAAGGTTCGTGCAACAATAGTTTACCAAAACAGATTTAACAGATTCCGAGTTCATTCGCTGAATAAACTCTTTGGGAGGATCTCCATACATGCGTAGCATCTGAACCATTAATTCACGAATAGAATCAAGTAATGCTTTATATTCGGAATCGGTTTTCAATGCGGGAACACTTTCTAATATCTCATAACGTCCTTTTAAGAACGGTTCTGTTTGCGTTACATCTGTCAATCTGAAGCGCTTTTTACCTTGGAATATAACGGTAACATTATCGCTGTCGGGTAACTCGATCACACGTATAATTTCGGCAATAACACCCACCGGATACAAATCGTCCTTTTCCGGATCGTCTATGTCGGAATCCTTTTGACAAATAAGGCCGACCAACTTGCCTTTTTGGCGGTTAGCGGCTTTTATCAGCTTCATCGACTTTTTCCTTGCCACAGCAATCGGCGAACTTGTTCCCGGGAATATAGCAGTATTACGAAGGGGTAGAATAAACAATTCTTCCTTCAAATCCTTTTCGTTTATATAGCAGTCTCCATCGATCAAATCGGTTGTAATGATTGAAATAACAGGTTCATCACTTTCACCAATACCTAGAAGATCTTTCTTATTTTTAAACATATTTATGTCCTTTTTATATATTTCTCTTTTAAATTTAAGAGGGTGTAAAAGTACAGAATTATAACTAACTTTGTCTGATTATAGAGCAAAATCTATGCCAAGAGTTTAAAAGTATAAGAATCTGTCAGTTTGATCAAACCGCATGGCTAATCCGTATTTTCAATTTAAACAATTTACTGTCTATCATGACCGATGCGCCATGAAAGTAGGTACAGACGGCACATTACTTGGTGCATGGACCAAACTGGAAGGCGCAAAGAGAATACTTGATGTAGGAACAGGCTCCGGTTTAATATCTTTAATGCTGGCACAGCGAAAAAACGATACTGAAATAGATGCAATAGACACTGATACAGATGCTGTGGAGCAAGCTAATGATAATATAAAACAATCACCTTTTTTCAAACTCATCAAATGCCAACATATATCATTTCAGGATTTTGCAAAACGGAATAGTATCAAATATGATGTAATTGTTTCTAATCCCCCATTCTTCCTGCAATCGTTAAAATCGCCCGATAAGCAACGCACTTTAGCACGCCATACCGATAGTTTATATATTGAAGAGCTGATTGCCCTATCCTCAAAGCATTTGGCAGATAACGGACATTTGTCTATAATATTTCCTTACGAGCAAAAGAATACCCTTATTACTTTAGCTGCAAAGAGTGGACTCTATATATCTCACATTACAAATATCTTTCCTACCCCTATGTCTACAGCCAAAAGAGTGCTAATGGAATTTTCAAAGGCAAATATTCCTTTAGTAGAGGATGATCTGGTTATTGAAAAAGAAAGGCATGTATATACTGATGATTTCAAAAATCTAACGAAAGACTTTTATTTGAAGCTGTGACCCTACTAAATTCGCTTATTCTGCCACCTCGCATATCTGAGGTAAATAAAAGACAAAACGAGCAGGCCACCCCAATATACATACTCAACAGTCCAACATACTGCAACCGAAGCTTGCTTATACATTACGATCCAAATCATATAGAGGATATAGGCCACAAGAGTTATCACTTCCAGACAAAGAGCCGCACGTGTATTTCCGGTTCCTGATATAGAATTAAATATTACAGTGCTGACACTACAAATAGGTAAAGCTAACACAACTACCAGCAAAGGATTTACTGATAAGCCAATTAATTCCGGCGAATCTTTGGGAGTAATAAATGATATCCAAAATTCGGGCATAATGGCAGTACAGAGCATTACAATAAATATAATCCCTATACTCAAGCTGCATATTTTTTTAACAAGTGGTATCACATCTTTTATCCGTCCAGCTCCCATCGTATTTCCGACCAGCGTATTGGCAGTCGTAGCGAAGGCATTCATCGGAATAAAGAATAGCATATAGAAATTACGAACGATATTTGTTATAGTCAGCGCATCGACCGAATGCTTCTCCATTGCCATAAAGAACAGAAACCAAGTGGACATAGATATCAGATACTGCACCATCGTAAAAGACGAAATATTTAATATACTACGTATTATAGAAAATCTAAACCGCATTTTCATAAATCCGTATCTCTTCAAATCGACTGTCTTCAATGTGTAGATAACAAAGAACAGGACTGAAGCTATTTCAGATATAACGGCAGCAATACCGGCACCTTCGATACCCATTTTAGGGAATCCAAAATTCCCGAAGATTAGCACATAGTCACCTATACAGTTTACGACTGCCATAATTACAGCATTCACTGTAAGGACGCGAGTACGGGCAATACCGACGTAAAATGCACGGAACATTACATTTATAGAAGAAAAGAACAATCCGAATATACGCCACGAAAGATAGGCTTGCATAGCTTGATATACTTCTGCCGAGTCTATATATTTAGGTAGGATAAACTTTGTCATTAAAGACGAGCCCACCACAAGAATGAGAGCAAGTAACTCTAAAAACAAAACACCTTGTATGACAATACTTCCTATTTTATTATGATTCCCCTCTCCATTACGACGACTGATCATTATCTGACCACCGATACTGAAACCGAAACACAACGTAAAGAAAGCAATGTAATAAATACCGGCTAAACCGGACGCGCTCTGCGCAACCTTAGCTCCTTCACCAATAGATGCAAGAAAATAGGTAGCGGTTACCTGAACTACATTTTGAGCCAGCAACCCGAGCATTATAGGAACGCTCACCCGCCATATATCTTTATAGGAGTACATAAATGTGGAAAAGTTAGTAGAAAAAAACTTGTTATTTCACAAGCTTATTTGTTTTAGTATCGGGAAATGCCACCCATGGTTTGAACAATTTAGCTTCTTCGAAATCCATTTGAGCATACGACATAATGATAACAATATCACCCGGTTGCACTTTTCTCGCAGCAGCTCCGTTAAGGCAGATTGCTCCCGAACCGCGCTCACCTTTGATAACATAGGTTTCGAGACGCTCACCATTGTTATTGTCGACTATCTGTACCTTTTCGCCTTCTATCAGGTTCACGGCATCCATCAAATCTTCATCAATAGTAATACTTCCTATGTAATTTAAATTAGCTTCAGTTACTGTAACTCGATGTAATTTCGATTTTACAACTTCTACAATCATATCTTTCTACTATTTAGCTATTATGCTTTAATATAAACAATATCATCAATGAGGCGTACTTCTCCGCAATATACGGCTATACATCCTACAACGTAATTGGCTTCTGACCAATCAGTAATAGATTGTAGCGAATACCCGTCTACAACCTCAAAATACTCGACATCAAGACCGTCGAATGAATTTATAGTTTCAACTACTTTTTTCACCAGGTCTTGGACAGAATAATCACCGACCCATATTTTACTTTGAAAAAGAACCTTCGATATATTTATCGCAATCTCTTTTTGCTCAGCCGTCAGTCGCTCGTTACGGCTACTCATCGCCAACCCCGAATTCTCGCGGACAATAGGCATAGCGACAATTTCCACATGTAAGGCAAGTTGCTTAACCATTGCCCGGATAATCGCTAACTGCTGAAAATCTTTTTCACCAAAATATGCTTTATCGGGTTTTACAATATCAAACAATCTGCTTACCACTTGTGCTACCCCGTTAAAATGTCCGGGACGATGCTTCCCTTCCATCACCTTGTCGATCTGACCAAAGTCGAACTGACGGGTATCAGGTTCCGGATAAACCTCTTCTTCGGATGGAGCGAAAATTATCGAGACTCCTGCCTGAGTAAGATATTGACTATCCCGCTCAAGGTTACGTGGATATTTTACAAGATCTTCCTTATTATTAAACTGCGTAGGATTAACAAAGATGCTAACTACACAAATATCATTATCGATAAGACACTGCTTCACTAATGATAAATGTCCGGCATGAAGCGCTCCCATTGTCGGAACGAAGCCGACAGTTTTACCACTTGTTCGCAGAGCCGAAATCGCCTCCTGCAACTTACTAACGGTGTGTATTAAATCCATTCTTTTAGTCTATATATTCCTAAAGAGGATACAAAGCAACTAAATATTTATGTAACGGTGAAACAATCATTCTTTTTTGTTTTCAAATTTAACGTAGACAGATATCTAATAATTCATAACAATTGAGATAAAACCAAAAAAATCAGCAATTTGTTAAGTCTGGTTTGCAAATAACAAGATTTTTTTTTATTATCTTTGTGCTTTCAATTCAGTTCTGTAAAATAAGACAAATGAGCACAAAGAAAATTTTATACATTACCCAAGAGATAACACCTTATCTTCCGGAGTCTCCAATCTCAGTAAATTGCCGATACTTACCACAAGCTATACAAGAAAAAGGTAAGGAAATCAGGACATTTATGCCTAAATTCGGTAATATCAACGAGAGAAGAAATCAACTCCATGAGGTTATCCGTCTTTCGGGAATGAATTTGATTATAGACGACACCGATCACCCTCTTATTATCAAAGTTGCCTCTATACAAGCAGCCAGAATGCAAATCTACTTTATCGACAATGAGGATTTTTTCAAACGCAAAGCTACAACCGCAACAGACGAAGGCGTTGAATTCACAGATAATGACGAGCGCAGTATATTCTACATAAGAGGAGTGTTGGAAACAATAAAAAAATTACGCTGGATACCTGACGTTATAGACTGCCATGGATGGATGACTGCACTTACCGGTCTTTATATTAAAAAAGCATACGCTGACGATCCTTGCTTCAAAAATTCAAAAATTGTATACTCATTATACAATGACGACTTTAAACAACCTTTCAGTGCTAATTTTGCAAATAAATTAAAATTCGACGGAATTAAAGATGCAGATGTTGCCGACTTGACAAAAGGAGAGGTCAGCTATGAGGCTCTTTGCAAGTTTGCTATGCAATATGCTGATGGAATCATACAAAGCGAAGAAACAATAAACCCTACCGTACTGGAATATGCCAATGCTTCAGGTAAAAAATTCCTTCCTTACCAAGGAGACGTTGCGGCTTCGGTGGATGCAATCAATAATTTTTACGATAATATTTAAAGTATCTAAAATAAAACTAGAAAAATACTGTTTATCTTTTGAGAACAGTATTTTTTGTGGATATTTGATGCCCAAATTCATTTAATAATTAATTCTGAATGAAAATAAAGACATTATTAGGTTTTATAATAGCACTTCTTGCTATAAGCTTTATCGCTTGTGATGACGATTTACATTCGGTTGGAAGCTCTATCCAGACCGAGAGTGACAGTATATACGTTAGTGTTGACACTGTTGTGATCACAGCAAAAACTATTTCATTAGAAGATCGCATTTATGCTCGTACAGCAGCAGGAGTTCTTGGCGAGTATATTGATCCGATATTCGGAAAAGTTAAATCAGACTATCTGTCTGAATTTTATTGTCCTAAAGACATGGCATTCAAAAACAAAACATTTTCGATAGATTCTGTACAAGTAAATGTTGTTTTTTCGAGCTTCAGCGGAGATTCCACAAATCTAATGGGAATATCTACATACGAACTTAACACGCCATTAGTAAAAAACTTCTATACAAATATTAATCCAAAAGATTTTTATGACCCGGCAGATCTATTGGGTAGCGGATCTTTTACGGTTAATGATGCATATCAAATAAAATATAGCGATGGCTCTGTTGGACCTAGAATGATTACAACGCAGGTAGATACACTTTTCGGACAAAGATTCCTTAAAGAGTGGAAAACAAATCCCGGAACATTTAAAGATTCAGAATCACTGAGAAAGACATTCTTCCGCGGAATATATGTTACTACTAACTTTGGTAATGGTACGCTTCTAAATGTTAGCAACACTACATTAGATATTTTTTATAAGTATGTAGGTCGTAATAGTGGTGACACTGCAGATTCAATCAGAACTTCGATATTCAGCCTTGCTGTGACACCGGAGGTTATACAGATGAATCGCATTCAAAACAAAATAGATCCGGCACTTTTAGAAAACACCGATCTTACAAGATCTTATCTGAAAACACCTGCAGGTGTAGCTACCGAGCTGACCATTCCGTTAGGTGAGATAATCAGAAAAATGGGTGCTAATAAAATAGTAAATTCAGCGACATTCAACATAAAAGGTTTCACTGAAGAAGAGACTGCTTCAAAATTACAAAGACCGGCAATGCTTTTATTTGTAAATAGCGATTCTCTTCCGACTTTCTTCCCGAATAAGAGACTTGAGAATAATATATCGAGTTTCCTTATGCCAAGAAATACAGGTACAAATACTTACGAATTCTCGCTTAATAGCTATAATATATCCCAGTTGATCAATTACTATGCCGATCATTATAAAAACATGGACAAAAACTCTATCCCTGATCTCAAATACACCATAATACCGGTAAACAGGCTTACGGAAAGAGTTGTTTCAGGATCTTCGTATGTAAATGTGACATCAGGTATCTATAACTTAATGAGTCCTACATCTGCTATATTGAGAACAGATGAGAAAAACATGAAAATGGGACTTATCTTTAGTAGATATTCGGACAGAGAATAACCTAAATAAAATTGATTGCAAATAAAATAAAATACACAGCCAGATTATTACTCCTGTTATACATAGGATATTATGGCTGTGTTTCTTATTTTGTACATATGCACGTATACCAAGGTGCAATATATGTACACTCTCATCCTTACAACAAAGCGACTCAAAATCCGGGAGATAAAGACATACCTCCCTTTGAAACGCATAGCCACAATGCAGCAGGATTTTTCACGCTTAATCAATTATCCAATCTTACTTCTTTCGAGGCTTCGGGCAATACAATAGCGTTCGTCCATCTATCTTTTCGGGTAATACCTTACCAACAGCCCATATTAAGCGAAGTTTCCCCAATAGAAGTCCCTTATTTCAACCTAAGAGCTCCTCCTTCTACTCTTAATTCTATCATCGGCATTCTTTCTTAATAAAATTCTGAACAGAATCCATATTGATCGAGATAAACCTATCCGATCTTAATTCATTACATTTTATTTATTCATAGTCTGAAATAATAATTTATTGCAGGCGATGATTTGGCGTATAAACTAGTTCTAACCCATCTGTTTATAGCCATATAACATATATACTGACATGAAAAAGATTATACTTTTATCATTTTATATAGTGTGCTTTCTCAGCATATCGGCTCAACAGCCAAGAGCTTCAGCAATAAAAGGGCATGTTCTCGACAGCCAAACCGAAGAACACCTACCAGGAGTTATCGTAAAAATAGAAAATACCGAGCGTGCAGTTATGTCGGACGAGACAGGACATTTCTCTCTGAATAATATACCGGCAGGCACATATATACTAACCACACAATATTTAGGTTATGCAAGTTCGAGATTGGAGGTGAACATAGCTAACAATGAAACGAAAAATGTAAGTTTATACATAGAACCCGAAAGCCAGCTCTTAAATGAAGTTTCAGTTGAAGCCTCAGCCAGAGCTTTAAACAGAAAGCTATCACCAGTCGTAGTAAACCAATTGACAACAAAAACATTTGAAGCAACCAACTCCGTATCTCTTTCTCAGGGATTAAATTATATGCCAGGACTTAGAGTCGAAACGAACTGCCAGAACTGCGGAACGCAAGAAGTCAGAATCAACGGGCTGGAGGGACAATATTCTCAAATGCTGATGGACGGTCAGCCCATCTTCAGTTCGTTAACGCAAATGTACGGCTTAGAGCAATTGCCAACCAATATGATCGAACAAGTAGAAGTTATTCGTGGAGGAGGTTCCGTTTTATATGGATCGAATGCCATCGGGGGTGTCATGAACATAATAACGAAAGAACCGGAAAAAAATTCATATCAGGTCAGATATAACCTATCTATGATAGATGGAAAATCTGCAGACAATACCGTGTTCCTCAATTCATCATTTGTAGACAGATCCAAAACATCGGGAATTTCGCTTTTTGCCAATATGCGTAGTCGTGATCCTTGGGATGCTAATGGTGACGGTTTCTCCGAAATTGGAAAAAACAGAGCTTCATCTATTGGGTTAAGATCGTTTGTAAAACCAACTCTTCGCGATAAAATAACTTTCGAATACCATTATATATCTGAATACCGAAGAGGGGGAGACAATATGGATAAACCTCCTCATCAAGCTATGATTGCAGAAACTACAGATTATTATATCCATTCGGGAGGTGCGGGATACACTCACCTTAGCGAAGACCATAAGAAAAAACTATCTATACATGCGTCCCTCCAAGACACAAGAAGAACGGGATACTACGGAGCAGGTTTTGATCCGAACGGATATGGAAAAACATATGAGATAGCTGCGACCGGAACTGCTTTGTACGAAATCAACATGGATAAATTATTATTTATGCCTGCTAAATTCACTATCGGATATACACAAGAATATACGAATCTGAATGACTCTATCCATAGCAGGGATATCAAACAAATAGTAAATATCGGTAGCCTATTTGCTCAGAATGAATGGAAAGATGATAACCTGACACTTATCCTAGGAATAAGAGCCGACAAACACAATATGCTTCACAACATCAATATCATTCCTCGTGGTAGCCTACGTTACAAATTGACAGAGAAGATAAACTTAAGAGCCGCCTATTCGATGGGATATCGCGCACCTCAGATAACAGCGTCAGATCTTGATGTACCTATTATAGGAGGCAGTGCTACCATTACAGTTTTAGATAAAGATCTCAAACGCGAATATTCGAGTTCAATAAACGGTGGGGCTGATTTCACTTTTTATAATGATAAAATCTATTCGTATTTTTTAGTCGAAGGCTTTTACACAAAAATAAATAGAGTATTCATTACTGAAGAAACAGGCAGCGACGAACAAGGTAATACAATTATGACCCGCAAAAATGGAGATGGAGCTTATGTATATGGCGTAAATATGGAAGCTACAATACAGCCTGTCAACTGGCTAGAAGTGCAAGGAGGATTTACTCTGCAAAGAAGTAGATACACTGTTCCTATAAGCTGGTCTAGCGAACCGACACTTCCTCCTGTGAAAGAAATGCTCCGTTCTCCCGACACCTATGGATTTTTCACGGCAACTGCCACCCCTAAAAAGAGCTATGCCGCATCACTATCAGGTGTATATACAGGCCCTATGCTTACCCCTCATTTTGCAGGAGCAGAAGGAATAATGGTAGATAGAACAGTAAGAACGCCGAGTTTTATGGATATGACTATTAAACTATCCTATTTTTTCAATCTGAATGCAACAAATAATCTGGAAATAAATGGTGGAATCCAGAATATGTTTGATCAGAGGCAAAAGGATTTTGATAAAGGACCTAATAGGGATTCAGAATATATTTATGGACCATCGCTACCCAGAACATTCTTTATAGGACTGAAATTAAGCTCCTTATAACAGAAATGAAGTACTGTCAGATTAACATAATATGGCAGTACTTTACTATTTTAAATAAATATAACACGGGTTATTAAGTTTTTGATAGTATCTTTGCCTTGATGAGCGGGCAATATTTCGCATATGTATTAGTTATTCAACCAATTTACGGAATAGAAATATGACGGAATACTTACCAGAAAAAGGTAATTGATGTTAGAAATCATTATAAAAGGATTATTCATTGGCTTCCTATCCTCTGCCCCTATGGGTCCTGTAGGAATGCTTTGTGTACAACGCACTTTGAATGATGGAAAAAAATACGGACTAGCTACTGGATTCGGAGCTGTCGGCGGAGATATGATTATCGCTTTTTTCGCCATAATAGCAGCACTAGGGCTTGGCTTTAGTACCGAATTTATTCAGCAGCACGAAGGTCCTCTAAAAATCATCGGTAGCCTTGTTCTCATAGTCTTCGGTTATGTCATTTTCAGAAAAAATCCGTCTAAAAGTTTAGCTAAGCTTAGCGAAAATAAAAAATCATACTGGAAAGTTTTTGCATCCTCCCTTATCCTCACCATTTCAAATATAGCAACCCTCTTTCTTTATATAGCCCTTTTTGCACGCTTCAATGTTATTGACGCTAATAAGTCGTTCCTTTTCGATCTGGTAACTGTGCTTTTCATCGGCGTAGGAGCATTTTTGTGGTGGCTGCTAATTACATATCTCGTAAATAAATTACGCAGGAGATTTAACCCCAGAGGACTTCAGATTTTCAATCGGATAATTGGAACTATTTTAATTTTGGTCGGAATAGTCGGAATCTTCTCAGGCTTGACTATTATATAACGTTATGTAACTATTCTTGCAGTGATTCTTTAAATACGATCTCTATACCATAATAACCATGCATCATGTGCCTCGAAAGAACCTCTTCGGTATGTACAAACTTTGTATCGGCAATGTATCTTTCAAATTCGCAAGTCGTAGCACCTTCCCTTTTAGCTTTTTCAACTAACATCTGCCTTTCTTTATAAACAGAATAAAATCTGCTTACATCTTTTGCCGCCAAATAAAACGAGAAAGCGAAAGCAATAAATCCGACCGTGAGCATAGAGACTCTTATCTGACGCAGGAACTTGTTTTTATAATCAAAATTATAAAACAAAATACCAATAGCTATTATGAAAAATGTTAGAATACCGAACCATGCCCGAGGAGGAAACGATGGGGAGAATATCATTGTATAGATAGCAGCTAAAGCTCCAACTAAAAAGATTAGAGACAACTCCAGGCTATCTTTCGATTCTTCCCTAGAGAAACGTCTAGAGAGTACCCAAATAACTAAATAAGATAGAATAAGTATTCCATAATCAGTAAACAGCGTCAATGTATGCATCAAAAGACGATAGCATATAATGAACAGACCTAGATGTCCAGCCTCTCCTGCTCTGACAGCATTTCCGGGTGCAAGAATCATAATAATATATCCTATCAATGCTCCTATCAGACCTGTTATCGCCCATACGGGAATATCCCATTTTCGGGAACGATAATAAATTAAAAATAAGATTGCCATAAGCAACATTGCACCTGCCGTATTCTCATTTGTCCATCCCGCAATAAAGGCGAAGATAAAAAAGGTGATAGAACAGATTATCATAGAAATTCTATTCAGTTTATGACCATTATAAAGCCTGAAAGGAAGAAGAAATAGAAGAATAAGGGTTGTTCCCCATAAATAATTAGCACTGCCTGTGATCCAGAGAATAGTATCTCCAAACGCAGGTTGAATGAACCAGATTGCCAGATTGACTAATATAAATAATAATATGCTACCTGCTTTTCGCCCCTTTATAAACCAATAAATAAGAAAAGTATAAGCCATATATGCCAGCGTATTCAACAAATCGATAACAAACGGAGGTAATAACAAGAGTGCTTGTGCTATAAAATGAACTACACTGCGCCCACCCCACATATAATAATGATTGTATTGAGACTGAAAGATATCACCTATTGAGGTAACGCGTGCACCATCCTCGGCATGAATATAAAGATAGCCAAAATCATCGGCTGTCATTGGCGTAAAAATATTGAGAATAAGAAGAATACTAAAGCAGATTAGTATTACCAAAATCCATGATATATTTCCCGACAACTTATTATGACTGATAGACGTAAACTTCGATTCTAATTTATCATATAAATTGCTCACAAATGCAACACTGCGGTTAAATATATCCGGTTGTACGAAATTCATTTTCTTCCTTGTAAAGTAACATTAGCAAAAGTAATATAAAAAACAAAAGCAGCAAGAATTAAATCCTGCTGCTTTTACATATCGTATTATTCAAATATCAAAATTCTGCATTGTTAGGAGTGCGAGGGAAAGGTATTACATCACGGATATTTGCCATACCTGTAATAAATAATATCAAACGCTCAAATCCTAATCCAAATCCCGAGTGAGGAGCTGTTCCAAATTTACGGATCTCGGTGTACCACCAGATAGAATCTACATTCATATCCAATTCTTTCACACGAGCCATTAATTTATCATAGTCTGCTTCACGTTCCGATCCGCCAATGATTTCACCAATCTTAGGGAAAAGTACATCCATTCCGCGAACAGTTTTCCCATCCTCATTTTGTTTCATATAGAAAGATTTAATCTCTTTCGGATAATCTGTCAAAATAACAGGGCGTTTAAAGTGTTTCTCTACCAGATAACGCTCATGTTCTGATTGAAGATCGGCACCCCAATAAACAGGGAACTCGAATTTCTGTCCTGATTTCTCAAGAATATCGACACCCTCGGTATAAGTTAAACGCACAAAGTCGTTTTCAACAACAAACTTCAATCTGTCTATAAGTTCCGCATCGTATTTTTCAGATAAGAAAGCGATATCGTCAGCACAGTTTTCGAGAGCGTAACTAATCAGATACTTCATAAAATCCTCAGCCAAATCCATGTTATCATGAATGTCGTTGAATGCAACCTCAGGTTCAATCATCCAAAATTCGGCTAAGTGGCGCGGTGTATTTGAATTCTCGGCACGAAATGTCGGCCCGAAAGTATAAATACCACCCAATGCCATTGCTCCAAGTTCTCCTTCAAGCTGACCCGAGACTGTAAGGTTTGTTTGCCCTCCGAAGAAATCCTCTTTATAATCAATCGCTCCTTCTTTCGTGCGGGGAGGATTATTTACATCGAGTGTAGTTACCTGAAACATGGAGCCTGCACCCTCTGCATCAGAACCTGTTACAATTGGTGTGTGAAAATAGAAGAATCCATTATCATTAAAGTACTTATGTATTGCATAAGACATGTGATGGCGTATACGAAAAATAGCTCCGAAAGTATTCGTACGAGGACGCAAATAAGCAATCTCCCTTAAAAATTCTAATGACGGACCATTTTTTTGTTTTTGCAAAGGATATTCTTCCGGATTAGCTTCTCCGTAAATCTCGATTGTTTTCGCCTGAATTTCGCAATTTTGTCCCTGACCTTGAGATTCAACCAAAAGTCCTACAACATGGAGGCATGCACCGGTGCTTATTCTTTTGAAGAATTCTTCGCCAAAAGTTTCTACATCTGCTACAACCTGAATATTATTTATTGTGGAGCCGTCATTCATGTGAATAAATTTCACAAATTTATTACCACGCATAGTACGGACCCAACCTTTTATGCTTACTACTGCGCCTAAATCAGGCTTACGAAATATGTCTACAATCTTTGTTCTACGAATAGTTTCCATGTATCTTTAATTTTTATTTCTCACTCAAAAGCTCCCATACGAAGCATATTCACTTCTTTTTCCGACAGGTAACGCCATTTTCCACGTTGTACATTTTTCTTCGTTAATCCGGCAAAATAAACACGATCCAGTTTTACAACCTGATAGTTCAGTTTTTCGAATATACGACGTACAACACGATTACGGCCAGAGTGAATTTCAATACCAACCACATTTAATATATCTTCTGCCTGATAAGCGATTGAATCTGCATGAATTTCTCCATCGTCGAGCTCAACACCATCGGCAATAGTTTGCATATCTTCTATTGTAACATCACGATCAAGAGTTACCTGATATATTTTTTTCTTTTTGAATTTCGGATGCATTAGCTTTGATGCCAAATCACCATCATTTGTCAAAAGAAGTACACCTGTTGTGTTTCTATCAAGACGACCTACAGGATAAATACGCTCAGGGCATGCACCTTTTACCAGATCCATTACCGTAGTACGATTTTGAGGATCATCCGATGTTGTCACACAGTTTTTAGGCTTGTTAAGCAATACATATACTTTGCTTTCGAGACGTATCGGTTGATCGTTGAAAGTAACCATATCTGCACGTGTCACTTTAGCTCCTAATTCATTTACAACTTCTCCATTTACCTTGATTACTCCCGATGTGATAAGAGCATCAGCCTCACGACGAGAACAAACTCCGGCATTAGCCAAATATTTATTCAAACGTAAAGGAGTACTTGGATCTACATTTTCTTTATACTTAACAGGCTTCATCAGTTTCTTTGGACCGCTTGGCTCCGGACCGTTGAAACCTCTTGAACCACTTGCATTATTGTATGATGAACGACCATCATTCGTTCTGAACGAAGGACGACCGCCTCTATCCTGATTGCTTGGACGACCACCACCGCGATTGTCATTACCACCACGATTATTAGAATAGCCTCCGCCTCCACGGTTGTTCGAGTAGCCACCACCGCCGCGATTGTCAGAGTAACCGCCACTTCTGCGATCGTTAGAATAGCCACCACCACGATTATTATCTGAATAACCGCCACGATTATCATTTCCTCCGCGATTGTTAGAGTAGCCACCACGATTGTCAGAATAACCACCGCTACGATTATCTGAGTAACCGCCACCACGGTTGTCAGAGTAGCCACCACCACGATTGTCGGAATAACCTCCGCCGCCGCGATTATCTGAATATCCTTGATTACTATAAGGGCGTCGTTCGCTATTATCTCTTCTTTCGTAAGATGGTCTTGATTGACTATCTGATGAGCCGTAAGATGAGCGAGATGATCCTTCCGAATTTGATTTGTAAGGATTTCTGTCCCTATCAGAAGCCGGAGCATCATAGTTTTGCTTGCGCAGATCACCTACGCGCGTGCGTTTTTTCTTTACTGAATCTGATCCATTTGATGAAGAGTCACCATCACGGCTTTCTCTTTCATTACCATTGTCTGTTACCATTTCTTTTCTGTTTAAATAAATTGTTATTAAAATAACCTCACGGTTACGTTTCTTTATATACCTGTATAGGTATGAGGTGTTATTTTTCTTAATTCGTCTTTCACGGAATCACTCACGTTCAGCCCATTTATAAAATCGGCAATAGACTTCCCTGTTATAGCTTCGTTCGTACGGGTAAGTTCTTTCAAAGCTTCATAAGGCTTTGGATAACCTTCGCGGCGAAGAATTGTTTGAATACCTTCGGCTACCACAGGCCAGCAGTTTTCCAAGTCTCTGTATAATGCATCCTTGTTCAACAATAATTTATCCAAGCCTTTCAACGTGCTTTGTAGCGCTATCACTATATGCCCCATAGGCACTCCGATATTACGCAATACTGTCGAGTCTGTCAAATCTCTTTGCAAACGGGATATAGGCAATTTAGCAGATAGGTGTTCCAAAATAGCATTTGCTATTCCGAGGTTTCCTTCTGCATTTTCAAAATCAATAGGATTTACTTTATGAGGCATCGCTGATGATCCTATTTCACCTTCCTTGATCTTTTGTTTGAAGTATTCCATAGAGATATATTGCCAAAAATCTCTATTTAAGTCGATCATAATAGTATCAATACGTTTCATTGCATCAAATACCGCAGCCAGATTATCATAGTTAGAAATTTGAGTTGTCCACTCTTCTCTTACTAAACCTAACTTTTCCGAAACAAATTTATTACCAAAAGCTTTCCAGTCATAAGACGGATAAGCAACATTATGAGCATTATAATTCCCAGTAGCCCCACCAAATTTAGCAGACAATGGTACCGATTTTAATATTGCCAATTGTCCTTCGAGACGACTGACAAAAACCATTATCTCTTTTCCTAAACGAGTCGGAGAGGCCGGCTGACCATGTGTTTTTGCCAACATAGAAATATCAGCCCAGTCGTTTGCTTTAGCCTTAAGCTTGGTAATCAATTCTTCTACCATTGGGTAATATACTTCATTCAAAGCATCTTTCAACGAGAGAGGAATAGACGTATTATTTATATCCTGAGATGTTAGCCCGAAGTGAATAAACTCCTTATAATCATGCAGGTTTAAAATATCAAATTTTTCTTTAATGAAATATTCAACAGCCTTTACATCATGATTTGTAGTTTTTTCTATTTCTTTTATATTCAAAGCATCTTCTTCCGTAAAATCAGATACAATTGATCTCAATTGAGGAAAAACATTTTTATCTACATTTTTCAACTGAGGAAGAGGTAATTCGCATAATGCGATGAAATATTCAACCTCAACTAATATCCGATATTTGATTAGTGCATATTCGGAAAAATAAGAAGCCAGATTATCGGTTTTACTACGATAACGGCCATCGATCGGAGATATGGCTGTCAGAGGACTTAGTTTCATTCTATTATAAGGAATTTTGTGTTTTTTAAAAACAGTATATATTATTCTTTTTCATTCGATATCACTACCTACTATGTATGTACTGCAAAGATATAATAAAAAACATTCTCCGCTTTTTTAATAATGGAAAAAAACATTAAAGAAGTGCATAAAATGCGAGAAAACAAGTCTGATTATTTATTTCAGATCATTTATACACGAGACAATCTTATCCATCTCTTCATTTGTCAAGCTTGGATATATGGGAAGGCTTAATATTTCATCCTGCAATTTTTCAGAAACAGGTAGACTATCCCCCTCCAATTCTTTATATGCAGGTTGCTTATGAATGGCCATCGGATAATGAATTTGAGTCTGAATACCATCCTGTAAAAGAGCTGTTTGCACTTTCATTCTTTGCTGACAACGGATTGCATAAATATGAAAAACATGACTGTCATAATCCGATATTATCGGCAAAATAACCGCCTCGTTTTTTATATTCTCAGAATAATATCTGGCTATCTCTTTTCTTCGATTGTTATCATCATCCAGATATTTCAATTTAACTGATAAAACCGCAGCTTGCATTTCGTCCAAGCGAGAATTTAATCCTTTATATTCGTGAAGATATTTTTTACTCGATCCATAATTCGACAGGCTGGCAACAATCCCTGCCAATACGCTGTCATTTGTTGTAACTGCCCCTGCATCACCCAATGCCCCCAGATTCTTCACCGGATAGAAACTAAAAGCTGCTGCATCTGCCAAATTACCTGCTTTCTTACCTCTATAAACTGCACCATGTGCCTGAGCTGCATCTTCTATAAGTTTAAGATTATACTTTTCAGCTAGTTGTGACAGTTCGTCCATCGGCGCAATCTGTCCATAAAGGTGAACAGCGATAATAGCTTTAGTCCGACTCGTTATTTTTTTCTCTACCGAAATAGGGTCTATATTATATGTCGCTATATCGCAATCGGCTAATACTGGTATAAGTCCGCTCTGTGAAACGGCCAACGCTGTTGCAATAAATACGTTCGCCGGTAGAATAATTTCATCACCATCTTTGAAGATATCCATTTCTTTGTATGCCAGCAACGTCAATCGGATTGCATCCAAACCATTCCCTACCCCTACGCAGTAATCTACGCCACAGTATGAAGCAAACTCTTGCTCAAATTTCTTCTTCTCTTCGCCTAAAATATACCAGCCAGAGTCTAACACCCGCAATGTAGCCTGCCGTAATTCAACAGCATATCGCTCATATTCTCTTTTCAGATCAAGAAAGGGGATTATACTCATCTTTATTCTATTTATGACCTAACATTACTTTGGCATTTTGCACAGCAGCATCTGTGAGAGTAGCGCCACTAAGCATACGCGCCACTTCTTCGAGACGTTCCTCATTAGACAGTTTGATAAGATTAGTTGTCGTTGTTTCTGCATTATCCGACTTGTAAACTCTATAATGGACATTACCTTTTGCGGCAATCTGCGGCAGATGAGTAATAGCAATTACCTGCATATTCTGTCCGAATTCCTGCATGATTTGCCCCATCTTGTCAGCTATTTCACCTGATACACCTGTATCTATTTCATCAAAAATAATTGTAGGTAAAGCTGTTGCTCCTGCAATCATCGATTTCAGACAAAGCATAAGACGTGAGATTTCACCACCCGATGCAATGTCAGATACGGGTTGCAAAGGTATATTCTTATTTGCAGAGAATAGAAACTGAAGATGGTCTATCCCTGTAATATCGGGTTGTGCTTTGGTTGTCAATTTACATTCGAAACGAACGTTAGGCATTCCCAACACAGCTATTTTATCCACTAAATCCTTTTCTATCGATTCGGTTGCCTTTGCTCTTTCTTCGCTTAGGCTTGCGGCTAAACTAAGCATCTTTACTCTATTTTCAGCGACCTCTTTTTCCAACTTTTCTATCTGTAAATCAAACGAATCAATATTTTCTATCTTTAGTTCCAATTCATGATAAAGTTGAATCAAGTCTGCGACAGATGACAATCGATGTTTCTGTTGTAGGCTATAAATAAGATCTAAGCGATTGCTTATTTCGAGTAATCTATTCGGATTAAATTCCACATCGCCAGCCAATCGCTCCAATTCGGAACTTAGATCTTTCAGATCAATATATGCAGTCTGTATACGCTGCGATATTTCTTCGGCTTTTGTATAGACTTTTAGTAATGTTTGAGAAACCGACAGACTTTCTTTTAGTTCGGGGACAATACCTCTTTCATCATCCGACAATAAGATGTGGCACTTATACAAAGCCGATTTTATTTCCTCAGCATGATTTAATGTTTCCTGTTCCAATTCAAGTTCTTCCTGCTCTCCTTCAACTAAAGATGCTTCGTGCAAGGACTCATATTGAAAACGTAAATAATCCTCTTCTTCTTTGCTCTTTCTTACAGAATCGTTAAGCACTTCAAGTGCTTTTTCCGATTGTTTATATAGCTTAAAAGCTTGTTGATATTCTTTTAACAGCTTTTTATTTCCAGCCAGAACATCGACTACCTGCATTTGAAAATGATCTTCAGCTAGCAGCAGGTTTTGATGCTGCGAGTGAACATCTATCAGCTGACTGCCCAACTCTTTCAGATCAGTTAATGCAACCGGGGTGTCATTGATAAAAGCACGCGATTTTCCCGACGAAAGAATCTCCCGACGAAGAATATAGTTATCTGCATCATATTCTATATCTTTTTCTTCGCAAAATTCGCGGAGATCATAAGCTGACACATCAAACACACCTTCTATAATGCATTTATTTTCTCCTTGCTTTATGGCTTTTATATCGGCACGCTGACCTAAGATAAGAGCCAAAGCTCCTAAAATAATTGATTTTCCGGCTCCTGTTTCTCCTGTTATCACAGAGAACCCTGCCTCAAAATCTATTTCGAGACTATCAATCAGTGCGTAATTTTTTATGTATAGAGATTTTAGCATTGCTAAATATAATGATCATTTATCAAACTTCACATTCAAAACCATAATTTCAGAGACTGTACCAATGCGATACTGCGGACCAGCCAGTCCTAATCCCGATGTCACATAGATATGTGTATTATCTTTCTTCTTATATCCGTAACTCAACTCATAAAGCCTTTTCACTAGGAAATTGTTAGGAAATACCTGCCCGTCGTGTGTATGCCCATACAAAGCAATGTCTGCTCCGGCAGCGACTTCTTCTTGCAAACGATGCGGCTCATGGTTTATTACAATAATCGGATACTGCCTGTCCACTCTTTGCATTATCTGAGACAATGGTTTACGTGTTAAACATTTGTCATCTTCACGCCCTACAACGTAAAAAGAGTCAGCTATAAAAACAGCTGTATCCTGAAGCAAAGTTAATCCACTTTCGTCCCTCAGCCACTTTATTTTCTCATTTTCTTCCTCTTCGGCCAATTGAATATATTCATGATTTCCCGTAGAAGCAAACACGCCAAAAGGAGCTGATAATCGTTTAAATTCTTCCTCCATTTTTTGCTCTCTCACCGACTTGAGATCATAATCGATTATGTCTCCGACAAGCAGAATCATATCAGGCTTTTGCTCCATTATCTTATCGACATACATTTTTAAAATATCTCGGTCGATCAGATAGCCAACATGAATATCGGCAGCAACTACTATTTTTAGTTTTTTGACTTCAGGGGAATATTTATCAATAGTCAGATTCAACTCTTTAACGACAGGATGGCGAAACTTATAATTACCATACGCCATCGAACTTAAGACTACGAGCAATGACATACAAAAATAACTAAGCCTCAATTTCTTATTTTGCAGATCGACAGATCGGGGAAATATTTTTTTCTTTTTATTTATAAAGCGAAATAAATCGTAGATAAGTAACAACGAGCCTGTATAAATAATAAAAATCATCCACGAGGTACCAATCCACGTCAGATCGTGTAAATACTCGAAAGGAAGACGGTGAGAACCAAAGTATCCTACAAAATAAACTAATAATTCGAATATAAATACCAGAGCAAAAGGTATCTGTATAAATTTACGGTTCGGCAAAGCCTGCCGTCCACGCCAATAAATATAGGCATTAAGCAGAATCTGTATAACTATTGCATTGAAAAAAACTCTCATAGCTTCTTATTTATATCGATAACTACATATTCGGACTGTGTACCAATACGGAATTTTCCACCCCAGAGACCGATACCCGAACTAACATATATATTTGTATTTCCTTTCTTCAAATATCCATGATCTATCTCATAGAGTGCATTTGTAATCATAGAGATGGGCCACACCTGCCCTTGATGCGTATGTCCCGAAATCTGCAAATCAACATCTGCTGCTTCTGTTTTTTCGAGATTATAAGGCTGGTGATCTAATACAATAATAGGTTTAGATTTATCAAGATTGGCTACAAGATCGGCTAGAGGTTTACGACGCAGATTGGATCGGTCTTCGCGACCAACGACATAAAAACAACTATCGATCTCGGCTACCGAATCGCGAAGTAAATGTATACCTGCCCGATTGATAAAATCCATACTTTCCTTGGCTCCACTGATATATTCATGATTACCCATACAGGCATAAATACCCATTGGCGCTTTTATTTTCTTAAAACTCTCTGCAAAATTACCTTCATTGAGCGGACGGATACTATTATCTATAATATCTCCTGCTATCAGCACAATATCGGGCTCCTCTGCATTAATCAGATCAATCCACCCTTCCAGTTCTTTCTTGTTTATTCCATAGCCTAAATGTAAATCACTTATGGCAACGATTCGCAATGGTCGGAATAAACTAGAGTCTGCCATCGTTTTTTCGATTGTCAGCGAAAGTGGCACCCGAACCTTCCATTGATACTTAAGGTAACCACAAATCATTAGCATCGCAATAAATCCGACCATAAGCCCCAATCCCATCCAGTTATCTTTCGTATAACGGGTTAGTGCATCGCTAGGCATAAAATGAAGGACACGATTGGTCAGCCCAAACAGATCTTTGAAAAAGATTACAATAAAAGCATAAATCAATATAAAAACCCAAGAAGTCCCTATCCGATAGAAGAATGACGCCATACCGACCGGCATAGCATCGCCGACTAAGAAGGATATGAACAGTGACAATATCGCAATACTAGCAAATGAAATAAGGCATATCCGACCAATCAGATTAGGAGGCATAGCCACCCACAGACGGTGAAAAACGTAAAAGTTTGCGGCAAAGTATAAAAGTATTATAGGAATAAAGATTATAGCTTTCATCGATAATTTAATATATTGTATTTGGACGAGCAAAGATAAAGAATCCGATGCACAATAATTTACTAAAAGTAAAAAAAGAAAGAGTCAACCTTAATAACATAAGAGGCCGGAAGATTGTTTTCTTCCGGCCTCTCTTAGGCTATTAGCCTGAGTGAATTATTCACCTTTAAAGACTTTCTTTACTGCTTCAAGATATCCGTAGCCAAAAATATTACATGGTTGGAGGTAGCTGGTTTCTGTCCATTCATTCCAACTATTTATAGTAATAAGAGGTGCCTGATCGGGATGACTATCTACATATTCTTTTGCCATCTGAAGTGTTTTCTGAAAGTTCTCCGGTGTATTATTTTTCACAACGGCACTAGACCCTAAACGCGGGCTATTATCCCATCCAACACTTACATGGGGATAATATTTAAAATCAAAGTTAGCATCAATTCGTGCCCATTCTTTTTTCACAGCTTCCATTATTGCCATGTAATCCTGATCTACATTTGTAAAATGAACAAACTGATAGTGAGTAGCACTCGTAAAACCCAGCTTTTTCACAAACTCTCTTTCCGGATTTTCGGTTTTACTTCCATCGAAGCCACTATGATTAAGATTTATAGACCACATTGTAAGTTGTAAATCGACACCCGGAAATCCCGCTTTTTTAGTTTCGTCGTTAAACCATTTCAGAGCACTTACAGTTTCTTCCACACCTCCAAGCCCCGAGATCAATTGCGGTATATCATAGATCATAAATACCGGCTTGCCCTCAATTTTATAGTATTGAGGATGCTTAAAATATTTCTCAATATTACGCTTGCATATTTTTTCGAATTCCTGCCTGTCTACTTTTCCTTCCCAAATAATATTAGGCTCGTGCGAAATACGTGTATCCCATGTATTCCCAACATCGTGATTAGCCCACATAAGATAGAATTTCATTTTTTCTACATTATCGGCCTTCAGAAACCCATTATTGAGTGTTGTTTCCATAAAAGGACGATTATCGTACCAATACCAGTCAAAAATAAAAACATCCACACCATGTTTGGTCGCAGCTTCTATCTCCATAGACATTACCGACGGATCGGCTTCGTTGATATACCCCCAGAGAGGTTTCCTGTTCCAATAATGCCCCGGATTACGCTCCTGCATATTAGCCACTGTTTCCCACTCTCCTATTCCTTTTGGCCAAAACGGAAGTAAACGAGGATCATCCGACGCATAAGCTGGATAGAGAAATGCAGCAACATCGTATTCCTTCTGTACTGTCTTTACGTTTTTCTGTGCAGAAATATCTATACTACTGATAAGTTGCATAAAAACAAACATTAAAAAACTTACCACTAATCGGTTATTAACATGTACCATTTTGAATGTGATTTATATTTAGCAAGTATTAGCTTCAATTATCAAATAAAGGGTTATAGATATTTACAAATATAAAATATTGATTTACAATAGAGTTGTTATATCTGATTCTATAATTTTAATTAATGATACAATAAAACATAAGCACAAAAAAAAGAGCAACCAATATTAGTTACTCTTTTCCCGTTTATTTATAAAGAATCAGTTATTATGAACGCCTGCTACCGCTTAATGCTATCGTTACATAGTAAACTAATGTAGCGATAGAACCAAGAGCAGCGACAACATAAGTATATGCAGCCCATTTCAATGCATCTTTGGCCATATCATGGTTATTCACGTTGGTTATACCAGCCGTATTAAGCCATGTCAAAGCTCTGCTACTTGCATTTATTTCAACGGGTAAAGTTACAACACTGAATATAGTTGTTAAGGCAAACAAGCCAATACCAACCCAGATGAGTGTAGGAAACGAGTTTATCAATAAAACTCCGGCTAAAATGACCCACATCACCCATTTAGACGAAAAGCTGACAATAGGCACAAGCGACGAACGCATTTTCAATGGTCCGTATGCACGTGCATGTTGCACTGCGTGTCCGCATTCATGGGCAGCAACTGCTGCGGCAGCCACACTATTGCTGGAATAGACTCCTTCACTGAGGTTAACAGTCTTATCACCCGGATTGTAATGATCTGTTAACATCCCTCGTGTCGAGACGACTTTCACATCGTAAATACCATTATCATGTAGCATTTTTTCTGCGACATCACGTCCTGTCAAACCTCGATCGATAGGAACATTAGAATATTTCTTGAATTTGCTTTGTAACATTGCCGATACAGCATAACTGACAATAGCAATGATTCCGAATAGTATCCAATTTAAATACATAGTTTGTTCTTTTATTTTTTATAGTCAATAACCTATTATTTATTATTTCTCTCGTTTTTACGTTGATTCCTTAAAAGTTAAAACACAAAAAATGTGCCAATAGTTCATATTGGCACATTCTTAATTATCTAAAAATACCTTTTATTTCCTAATGATTGTTTGTTCTCTGTCGGGACCTAGGGATATAACACGAATCGGAACATTTAATTCTTTTTCTAAAAATTCCACATAATCACTAAACGCCTTAGGAAATTCACTCTCATTATGCATCTTGGTCATGTCTGTTTTCCATCCTGCCATTTCCACAAATACAGATTTTACATCGTCTCCGATCTCAAATGGAAAATCAGATACTTGTTGTCCTTCGATTTCATATGCTACACACGCTTTGATCGTATCGAATGTATCGAGAACATCACTCTTTGTCATTATCAGTTGAGTAACGCCATCAATCATAATAGCATAGCGAAGTGCAACTAAGTCTATCCATCCGCAACGGCGTGGACGTCCTGTTACTGATCCGAACTCGAATCCCAGTTTACGAAGCTCATCTCCTGTCTCATCAAACAGTTCTGTTGGAAAAGGACCGCTACCGACACGCGTGCAATAGGCTTTAAATATGCCATATACCTCGCCTATAGCCTGAGGTGCAATACCTAATCCGATGGATGAACCGGCTGTTATTGTATTAGACGACGTAACGAAAGGATAAGAACCGAAGTCAATATCGAGCATTGTACCTTGCGCACCTTCTGCCAATATCTTCTTTCCGTCTTTTATTGCCTTATTGATATAATGTTCGCTATCTATAAATGTAAATTCACGCAACTTCGCTAAGCCTTCGAACCATTCTTTTTCCAATTGAGGTAAAGCGCTGGTATCGAATCCATATTGAGCCAATGTTTTCAGATGTTTTGTTTTAGCTGCATTATATTTCTCTTCGAAATTATGTAACACATCACCGACACGTAGTCCGTTACGACCTACTTTATCCGTATACGTAGGACCAATCCCCTTGCCTGTGGTACCTATTTTAGAGTCGCCTTTCGATTCTTCGAAACAAGCATCTAAGAGACGGTGAGTAGGCAAAATAAGATGGGCTTTTTTTGAAATCAAAAGACGCTTTGTCAATTGATGACCGGATGATTCGAGTGATTCTATCTCACTTTTAAACAAAGCAGGATCAATAACAACACCGTTACCGATTACGTTTATCTTTGCTCCTTGAAATATTCCGGATGGAACCGAACGAAGTACATATTTTTTTCCTTCAAATTCGAGTGTATGACCTGCATTAGGGCCTCCTTGGAAACGGGCAATTATTTCATACTCGGGAGTAAGAACATCTACGATCTTACCTTTTCCTTCATCACCCCATTGCAAACCTAACAATACATCTACTTTCATTTCTTTTTTATACGAGTATTTTTGTTTTCTACAGTTTTAACTTTCTTTTCTTCTGCCTTTTTGGCACGCATGCACTTATTGCATATACCATAGATATACATGCTATAATAGCTCACCTTGAAGCGCTGCAATTTTTTCTGCTGAGCCGGAGTAAACAGATTGCCGTTTTTATGCTCCTTTACTTCTCCACAACCCAAACAGATCAAATGGTCATGGTTTTCATTACCATAAGCCCGCTCATATTGCGACACATTAGCCCCAAACTGATGTTTAACAACCAGCCCGCAATCAAGCAACAATTCGATTGTATTATAAAGTGTAGCGCGACTCACTCTAAAATGAGACTGAGTCATCGAATTATAAAGTGAATCCATATCAAAATGCCCTTTTGTAGAGTAAATATGCTCCAATATAGCATACCGCTCCGGGGTCTTCCGATGTTTATGCAGACTAAGATAATCTGTAAATTCGTTTTTGACCTGCTCTTTTATTTTTATATTATCCATTTAGTTCTGAAAAAAATCCGGCATGAACAAAAATACATCTTTTTTGAATGAATACCTTATAAACCAAGGAAGAAAAAGCATAAGAATACAAAAAAAGAGAACTCTCTCAAGTTCTCTTTTCAAAATGAAATAAAAAAGAATATTATTAATATTCTAAGAAATCGTTTTTTTATTCCCTAAATCCGCATCTGATAAGCAAACACGAAATCAGGGCTTACCATATTTATACTCTATATCGTATATCTTAGTTTCTGTATCCGATAGTTTTACTTTTATTTTAAAAGCAACCGTATCACGCCCTTCTTTACTATATGGAGCTAAATCGAAACTAACAAGTCCCTCTGTCATATAATTCTGAGGATCTCCTTCTCGATTATGTCTGAATTCTAATTCTACAACATCATCAGTCACAGATTTATCAGGTTTTGTAGAAATCAAATTTATAAGATGTGGATTTTGATTCGCTGTTAAATAAGCGAACTTAATATTCAAATATCCGCCACCTTCCCAGATACCTTTTATCTCGATCGGGTCATTGCCTATACTATCTTGCTGTGCCTGATCATTCGGATCTAAATAGATAACATTCTTGGTAAGAACATCTGCAACATAACCATTCAGTTTTATCAAATGATCATAACCGTTATATTGATCCGACAGGATTGTAAAATTAATTACTACCCGCTTGTTTTTAGGCTGATAGTTCGTGCTGGTTGCTGATACAAATAATGTTGTACTATCTTTATCGTCCAGCATAAAGGTTCTACCTTCGTCATTCGTCGTTGCCCACGATAGATAAAAATCACCTAAAGAATGTCCATCATCATTCGAGCATGATGAGATACCCAGAGCCAATACTCCACAAAAAAACAATACTGAAAATAATTTTACTAATTTTTTCATAACCTTTCAAATCTCTCTTTTTAGTTAATCTTATTTTTCTCTCTATAATCCATTAAGGGGTTGCAAGATATAAAATATGCTGCGCAGATCGATTTTAATAAAGGTTAAAGTATATTATTGAATTTAAAAGAGAACACTATCTATTGCGTTGGAAGAACTCAGTCAGCAGTGATGCACACTCTTCTTGCATAACACCTGTAACAATTTGCGTTTTAGGATGCAATATATTCGGAGAAAACAAACTGTACCCCTTTTTCTCATCTCTAGCTCCGCAAACAATTTTAGTTATCTGCGACCAGAGAAGCCCTCCGGCACACATAGGACAAGGTTCTAGTGTAACATAAAGTGTACAGTCTTTTAGGTATTTACCGCCCAACACATTAGCTGCCGCAGTAATAGCCTGCATCTCTGCATGGGCTGTTACATCATTCAAGGTTTCGGTAAGATTATGAGCACGGGCAATAATACGACCCTGACAAACGACAACAGCTCCCACGGGAACTTCATTTCTTTCGAATGCTGTTTTAGCCTCATTTAAAGCCTGACGCATAAAATATTCATCATTAAGTATATTAGTCGTCATCGGCGCATTTCGTTTTCGTCAAATAGTGTAGGATAATCCTGATCGAGGTTTTTCAGTATATTAGATATGATAGTCTCTCTAAGCCAACGCGAACGATTTTCTATCTTATATTTTTTGATATAAGCACAGATAAAAGCATATTCCTTCTCGTTGAGTGAAAAGTTGACATGCTTAGTGCGATTTGCCTCTACGTTGGCTTTCTTTTTAGACTTCATTTCTGCAAAAGTAAATACTTATCCCATAATGTGAAAGTATTTAATAGAGAATATTCACTAAAATACCAGCTACAAGCTAATCTTCATCAAATTTGATTCGAAGTTGAATCGCTTCCGACCAGATTTCGTCATCGTTATTTTTTATTGTGAGTCCTATCAGTCTCACTTTAGGGGTAATATCTACATTTTTCAATAGGTCTACTCCCGTTTTGTATAAAGTATCGAAATCAGTAACAAAGTCAAGTTGAGTCTTGCTTCGCGATATGGTTTTAAAGTCAGCGAATTTTATTTTAAGTGTTACTGTACGCCCTTTGAAACCACGTTTACTGATTCTTTCTATTACATCTTTTGCTACTTCATCTAGTTCCAAACACAATTCGTCAAAATCATCGATATCCCCTTCGAAAGTTATCTCTGCACCGATTGATTTACGAACCCGATGCGATTCTACCGGACGGTCGTCTTCACCTCTTGCATTCTGATAATAAATGTGCCCCGCTTTGCCAAAGTAAGATACCAATTCCTGCTCCGAGCGCTGCTTCAAATCCATACCGGTTTTTATACCCAGCTGATGCATACGTTCGGCAGTAACTTTACCCACACCGAAAAATTGCTCTATCGCCAATGATTCAACAAAACGCTCTGCAATCTTAGGTTTTATTACAAAAAGCCCATTCGGTTTGTTGTAATCCGATGCTATTTTTGCCAGAAACTTATTGAAAGAGACACCAGCGGAAGCTGTCAACTGAGTCGCCTCATGTATCCTGTCTTTTACTTCCTGTGCAATTTGTGTAGCAGAAGATATATTTTTATGATTTTCGGTTACGTCAAGAAAGGCCTCATCGAGAGATAATGGCTCAACCAAATCTGTATATTCGTGGAATATTTCCATTATCTGCCTCGACACCGATTTATAGACATCGAAACGAGCAGGAACAAAGATTAGATGTGGGCACTTGCGTAATGCTACTTTCGATGCCATTGCCGACCTCACACCATAACGACGAGCCTCGTAGCTGGCAGCAGCCACAACACCTCTGTTTCCGGAATATCCTACAACTAATGGCTTACCTCTATAATCCACATTGTCACGCTGCTCGATAGAAGCATAAAAAGCGTCCATATCTATATGAATTATTTTTCGCATATTGATTGGGTTCCTTATTCGAGACTGAGACGATCGACAACGATATCTTTATTCAGAAAAACAGTTGCCGCTTCTGAAAATTTTTGAGGTGATTCGGTAGTAAAATAATGAGTATTGGCAGTTTTTGTACACACAGCATCCATTTCAGGGTGGCGATTCAGATAATCTTTTAAGCTACGCGCAATATATTCGCCCTGCGAAACAAGCTGTATATTTTCAGGAAGAAATGATTTGATCTTATTCAATAACAAGGGGTAATGTGTACATCCCAATATCAAAGTATCTATCAGAGGGTCTTTTGCTAAAATACTGTCCAGATTTTCTTTTATAAAATAGTCTGCTCCCTCTTTATCATACTCCCGATTCTCTACGAGCGGTACCCACATAGGGCAAGCTTCACCTGTTACTTGTATATCGGGATGAAGTTTATGTATTTCGATCGGATAAGATTCTGATTGAATAGTACCTATTGTCCCCAATATACCAACATGTCTGCTTTTAGTTACAGAACCAATGATCTCTGCCGTAGGGCGGATAATACCGAGTACCCGTTTTTCGGGATTGAGGCTAGGCAGATCATTCTGCTGAATAGTACGTAATGCTTTTGCCGAAGCTGTATTACAAGCTAGTATAACGAGATTGCACCCCATATCGAACAAAGCCTCGACTGCTTGTCGTGTAAATTCGTATACTACATCGAACGAACGAGAGCCATAAGGAGCACGCGAATTATCACCGAGATAGCAATAATCATATTCGGGCATCAGAGATTGTATTTCTGACAAAATAGTCAGCCCCCCGTAACCCGAATCAAAAACACCTATAGGCCCTGGTTTTAGCATTTATCCTACGTTTTTATTATATACAAAAAATGCTTCCATAAAATAGAAGCATTTCCTTTATAAAGTTATTTCCTTATGCCCAACTTCTGCTTCACAAGCGGTGTAACATCTACTGCCGTGGGAGTAACAAAAGCTATTGCCGGATTAGCCAAATCGTAAATACAAATAAGCCCTTGCTCTACCCCTACCTGATAGATGGTATCTTTGAGGCGTTGGCGAAGAGGTTCTATTAATTGTTTCTCCTGATTTTGAATATCTTCTTGTGCGACCTTCATAAAATCATTAATCTGACGTTCCAGTTCATATAACTCCTGCATACGTCGTAAACGAATATTATCAGCCATTGTGTTCTGATACGAGATAAAGTCAGAATACTTCTTATTGTAGTCATTCTGCATTACCTTCAATTCAGTTTTATATTTTTGATTTAAATCATTTATCGTTTTCGAAGCCTCTATCTTCTGAGGCATAACATCCAATATCTCATTCGAGTTTAGAAAGGCTATTTGCTGTACTGTTTGTGCAACAATATTTCCGGCGAAAAGGAATGAGAAAATAAAGAAAGATATTAGAATTAATTTTTTCATCATGATAATTGCTTAATTGTAGTGGTAGCAAATATATATTAAATCTCACGAAGAAATCAAATAACCCATACCAGATTAATAGTTGTGTTTTCGGTGGCAGGTTAATACCACCGACTTTCAAGGCATTATAGCTTGTCAACAACTATCAATTGGTTTCTTAGGTTAATTTGTACATACAAAGATATTAATATTTTCGTATTATAAGGTTTTCTTCACCTCTATTTCTTCAAAAGGTTCAATTATATCCCCTATTTTTATATCATTAAAGTTATGGATATTCAATCCGCATTCGTATCCTGAAGCAACTTCTTTCACATCATCCTTGAAGCGTTTCAATGAACCCAGTTCTCCTGAATAGATAACAATACCATCACGGATAAGTCGGATTTTATTAGCTCGTTTAAGCTTACCTTCTTTCACCATACATCCGGCAACTGTTCCTACCTTAGTTATCTTGAACACTTCGCGAACCTCTACATATCCGGTAATCTCTTCCTTAATCTCAGGAGAAAGCATACCTTCCATTGCCGAAGTAACTTCTTCTATAGCATCATAGATAATTGAGTACAGACGAATTTCAACTCCACCCTTGTCTGCAGCTTTACGCGCAGCTTGAGAAGGACGAACCTGGAAGCCGATAACAATTGCATCAGATGCTGCTGCTAACGTTATATCCGATTCGGAAATTTGCCCTACCGCTTTATGGATAACATTCACTTGTATTTCTTCTGTCGACAGACGGATCAACGAGTCAGCCAATGCTTCTACCGAACCATCCACGTCTCCTTTCACAATAACATTCAATTGTTGGAAGTTTCCGATAGCAATACGGCGACCTATATCGTCTAATGTTAGTATTTTTTGTGTACGCAGACCTTGCTCACGCTGCAATTGCTCACGTTTGTTTGCAATCTCACGAGCTTCTTGCTCTGACTCTAACACATGGAATAAATCTCCTGCCTGTGGCGCGCCATTCAACCCAAGGATTAATGCCGGTGCCGATGGTGATGCCGTATCTACACTTTGATTACGCTCATTAAACATCGCTTTCACACGACCATAATAAGTTCCTGCCAAAACAATGTCTCCCTTTTTAAGAGTACCATTTTCCACAAGTACAGTAGAAAGGTAACCTCTTCCTTTATCAAGAGACGACTCAATTACCGAACCGCTTGCTCTCCTATTCGGATTAGCTTTCAGATCCAGCAATTCAGCTTCAAGCAATACTTTCTCTAATAATTCATCAACTCCTAACCCTTGTTTTGCCGAGATATCCTGAGACTGGTATTTACCACCCCATGATTCGACCAGATAATTCATATTGGCTAGAGTTTCTTTTATCTTTTCAGGATTAGCTCCCGGTTTATCTATTTTATTGATTGCAAAAACAATAGGTACACCTGCTGCAGAAGCATGATTTATGGCTTCCACTGTTTGAGGCATGACATTATCATCGGCAGCAACTATAATAATCGCAATATCCGTTACCTTCGCTCCACGAGCACGCATGGCTGTAAACGCCTCATGACCCGGTGTATCGAGGAAAGTAATACGACGACCCGATTTCAACTTAACATTATAAGCTCCGATATGCTGAGTTATACCCCCTGCTTCTCCGGCAATAACATTTGTCTGACGAATAGTATCAAGTAACGAAGTCTTACCATGGTCTACGTGTCCCATCACGGTAACGATAGGTGCGCGGTGCTCCAAGTCCTCTTCATTATCTATCTCTTCGGCAATCGCTTCAATTACCTCGGCACTTACATATTCTGTTTTGAAGCCGAACTCATCTGCTACTATATTAATTGTCTCTGCATCCAATCGCTGATTGATCGACACCATCATACCGATGCTCATACATGTTGATATAATTTTTATCACAGGTATGTTCATCATATTAGCCAAGTCGTTAGCTGTAACGAACTCTGTTATTTTCAGTGTTCTGTTTTCTTCCTCTTGTTGCTCGATCTCCTCTTGTTGTCTTTGAGAGAAGAGTTCACGTTTTTCTTTTCTATATTTAGCACCTCTGTTTTTGCCACCTTTTCCGGTTAAACGTGCCAGAGTTTCTTTTATTTGTTTTTGAACATCTTCGTCACTTACTGCCGATTTTACAAGCGGTTTGCGTATAGCAATTTTCGCTCTATGGTCGCCACTTGGCGGTCCTGATACGGCAGGAGTAGTTCCTTTTTCGATGTCTACTTTACCTTTTTTGATACGATTACGCTTTTTCTTTTTAGCGTCTTCGCTTTCTTCTTCTTTATTTTTCGCTTTTTTCTCTTCGTCAGTCTCTTTCTTCAACAAGCGAACAGTATTTTCTTTTACCTTTTTCTGATCTTGTTGCTCTTTATCCAGACGTTCTTTTTTCTTTTCAGCCTTTGTTTTCTTCGCCGGACGAGTTTTATCATTTATTGCACTCAGGTCTATAGTTCCTTTTAGTACAATATTCGATTTAATCGTCGGATTGTTGAGTCTGAAAACACCTGTATCACCGTCTTCTTCTGCCAATTGCGGCTCTGACTCCTCTGCCGGAGCAGGTTCTACAATAACTTCAGCTACAGGTTCTTCCACTGGCGCTACGGGTTCAGGAGCAATTACCTCTTCGATAATTGGCTCTGCAACCTTCTCTTCAACTATTATTTCTTCTTTGGGAATTTCTTTTTCTATTTTCTCTACTTCCACTTTTTCGTCTTTATGGTCTACGACTGTCACCTTCTTGACTCTATTCAGAGAGTCTAAATCTATTTTATCGACAATTTGTACATGAGGCTTGTAATCCTCAGGCACTTCAGTCTTAATTTCATTCGGACCAGATTGTTCTTCTTTTTCAGATTCGTCTACTTTCGCAGCCTCTACCTCAGCCTCTTTCGCTGCTGCTTTCTTACGATTAAGTAAGGACTCGATATCCGAATCTTTTCCAAATTCACGAACAAGCAATTCATATTGCGCGCCATCAATTTTTGTATTTGGATTAGACTCTACATCAAAACCTTTCTTTTGCAGAAATTCAACTAAACTGTTGATTCCTACGTTTAAATCTTTGGATATTTTTATTAACCTTATAGACATATATTCTTTTTAAATCTAAAAATTGAACAGCAATCGGAAGTCCTTTTGACTGTTTATATCTTGACAAATCACCTAGACTTCTCAAAATCACACAAATGTACTAAGAAATTGGCGAACGACCAAATAATTGAATTACGCCTCTTCCTCAAACTCAGCACGGAAAATCGCTAACACTTCATCCACAGTGCTCTCCTCCAGATCGGCTTCTTGTATTAGCTTATCTCTATCTGTAGCTAAAACATTTTTAGCGGTAACACAACCAATTTTCTTCAACTGATCGATAACCCATCCGTCTATTTCATCACGGAATTCATCCAAGTAAATATCTTCTTCGTCGAAGTCGTCGATATCACGGTAAACATCTATTGTATACCCCGTTAACATACTTGCCAACTTGATATTCAAACCACCTTTACCGATGGCTAGTGAAACCTCTTCGGGACGAAGCAAAACCTCTGCACGACGCTCAGTTTCGTTCAATTTCACCGATGTGATTTTAGCCGGACTAAGTGCACGTTGAATATAAAGACCCATATTCGACGTATAATTGATAATATCGATATTTTCGTTACGTAATTCACGGACAATACCATGAATACGTGAACCTTTCATACCCACACAAGCTCCAACAGGATCAATACGATCATCGTACGACTCTACTGCAACTTTAGCTCTTTCACCGGGTATACGAGCTATATTTTTAATAGTTATCAAACCGTCATTTATTTCGGGAACCTCAAGTTCCAAAAGTCTCTCCAAAAACGCAGGAGATGTACGCGATAAGATAATCTTAGGATTATTATTTTTATTGTCTACACGCTCTACAACTGCACGAACATGCTCTCCTTTACGGAAGAAATCGCTAGGAATCTGCTCTGTTTTAGGCAATAAAAGCTCTTCTTTTTCATCATCCAGAAGCAAAATCTCTTTTTTCCAGATTTGGTAAACCTCACCAGAAACAATCTCTCCGATTTTTTCGCTATATCGGTTAAACAATCCTTCTTTTTGAAGTTCTAAAATCTTAGAAGTAAGCGTTTGACGTAAATTCAGAATTGCACGACGACCAAAGTCTTCGAAAAACACTTCATCTGTTACCTCTTCACCAACTTCGAAATCTTCGTCTATTTTTTTAGCTTCGGAAAGAGATATCTGAATATTTCCATCTTCAAGCTCGTCATCGTTTACAATAGTACGATTTCTCCAGATTTCCAAGTCTCCTTTGTCCGGATTAATAATAACATCGTAATTATCGTTAGTTCCAAATAATTTCGCAATCACATTACGAAACGAATCTTCAAGAACACTGATCATTGTCATTCTGTCGATATTCTTCAGCTCTTTGAATTCTGAGAACGTATCAATCAGGCTGATAACTTCTTTCTTAGCCATATTATTTAAATCTTATTAAGTATTTTGTATGTTTCACTTCATTATAGCCAAAAGAAAAATCTTCATCTACAGCGATTTTCTTTTTAGCCCCTTCCGGTTTCACCAATTTGGTTATGGTTATAGTAAAACCATTATCATCAGACGATTTAAGCACACCCGAAAGCTTTTGTCCTTTCAGAGTTAATACTTCAACCTCATTACCTTCATTCTTCTTATACTGACGAGGAATTTTCAAAGGTGATGTTACTCCGGCCGAACCCACTTCCAATTCGAAATCTTCGATTTCCCTATCCAGCTGCGATTCAATATGGCGGCTCAAAGTAATGCAATCATCAATACTTACCCCCTCATCACTATCCACCTCAACAATTATGAGATTGCCCGGACGGACAAGCACATCTACCAAAAACATCGAAGTGTTTTCGAGAAATGGTTCTGCAATACCTTTTATTAAGTCTTTATCTATCATTGTATACCAAAATGAAGAAAAAAGAGGAAGCCCTAGCCTCCTCTCCCTCTTTGTAATGAATGCAAAAATACATTTTTTTATGGCTCATTCCAAAAAAATCAAAAAAAATATCATCTTTATTTATTATATTTGTCAAACTTATAAATTATTAAATTATTTTAATTAACATAATTCCATGAATTTAAGAACACACTCCAAGAAATTGTGCATTGGAGCCTTACTACTTTCAAGTATTATAGGTCCAAGCATTGCAAATGCCCAAGATATGATGGGCAAAACAGGGACAGCTACTCTATGGCAAGGTATTCGTCAAAGACAACCCGAATCTGAAATGCCAAAAGGAAAAGCCCCTTATCAAATTGCTCAACGAGTAGCAAAACAAAACATACCTACTAAACTTATTCCTGCCCAACATAATGAGTGGATTATATCTGACGGCTGGGAATTGGCAGAATTCAGTCAGGTTATCGAAGCAAAAGAATCTATATTCAGTCTTAATTTCGATACAAAAGATTGGTATAACGCCATTGTTCCGGGAACGATATTGACTACACTTGTCAATCAAGGAGTATATCCCGAACCGACCTACGGATTAAACAATATGGCTATACCCGAAGACCTTGCGCATAAGCAATGGTGGTATCGCACAACGTTCGATTTGCCGGCTAATATCGATAGCAAACGTGTAAGACTATTATTCAATGGTATCAATTACCGTGCGCAAGTATATCTGAATGGAAAAAAGATTGGCAATATAGACGGCGCCTTTATAAGGGGTGACTTCGATGTGACCTCTCTTGTAAAACAAGGAACAAAAAATGTATTGGCTGTATTAATTTCGCCGCCAAACAATCCGGGTATTGCTCACGAACAAACAATGAAAGCCGGACAAGGACTAAATGGTGGTCAGCTAAGTCTTGACGGACCAACATTCATTGCATCGATGGGTTGGGACTGGATACCGGGCATCAGAGACCGCAACAGTGGTTTATGGCAAGATGTTCGCCTGCAAGTTGGAGGCGAGGTAGCAATAGGTGACCCGAATGTAATCACTAATCTTCCTTTACCTGACACGACTCAGGCAAAAGTTACAATCTTAATGCCTATTAAGAATCTTACAAATGCACCTGTATTGGGAAAAGCCACAGCTAAATTTGAAGGCGTAACTGTCGAAAAAGTATATACACTTGCTGCTAATGCAGAAACTACACTCACATTCGCACCCGAAGAATTCTCAAAACTAAATATCAAGAATCCTAAATTGTGGTGGCCTAACGGCTATGGAGCACCTGCTTTATATAATCTTGAATTAGAAACCTCTGTAAATGGAACTTCTTCAGATATAAAGAAAACTCGCTTTGGTATTCGCGAACTATCGTATGAGTTGATGGTTAACAGCCCAAGCAAAGGAAACCATAGAATTGCTTATACCCCTGTGGATGCAGAAAATAATGGAAAACCTGTATTTAATTACGAAAAAGTAATGCTTGTAGGTAATCCGAAATCGAACCAAACAATACCAACTATTCAAGAGGGTGTTGATGAATCGAAAGTATTTGAGCAATTATCGAACGAAGACCCTGTTGGTCATTTCTTCGTATTCCGCGTAAACGGCAAACGTATTTTTATAAAAGGTGGTACTTCGGGAATGGACGAAATGATGAAAAGAGTTTCGCGTGAGAAAATGGAACCTTACTTCCAACTACATAAAGATGCGAACTTCAATCTTATCCGTAACTGGACAGGAGAAAACACCGAAGAATTATTCTATGAATTGGCTGATGAATACGGTTTATTAGTTTGGAATGACTTTTGGATTACAACTGATGATACTATCGACCCTAATGATCATGCATTATTCATGAAAAATGCAACAGATGTGGTTCGCCGATTCAGAATGCATCCGTCTATTGCAATCTGGTGTCCTCGTAATGAGGGTTATGCACCCGAAGGCTTAGAGCCTCAACTTAATGAGATGATAGCAAAAGAAGACCCGACAAGACATTATCACGGCAACTCCCGTTTCTTAAATAGTGTAAACAGCGGACCTTACGGATTTTTCAAAGATCAGTCACGCTATTATACACAGGTTGCAAACGGATTCAATACCGAATTTGGCGCACAAGCAATCCCTACGGCTAATACGATCCGCAAATTTATTGCACCGGAAGATCAATGGCCTATAAATGATGTGTGGGCATATCACGATTTGCACCATACCACCCATTTCTTCCAAGATTTTATGGCCGCTGTAAATAGCTACGGTGAGGCAAAAGGCATGGAAGAATTTTCTAAAAAAGCTCAAATGGTAACATATGACACATGGAGAGCAATGATAGAATCGTGGAACAGCAAAATGTGGGATAACACTACTGGTTTGATCCTGTGGATGAGCCATCCGGCTTGGCCTAGCATGACTTGGCAAACATATACGTATGACTACGAAACTCCGGGTTCGTATTTTGGAGCGAAGAAAGCACAAGAAGCACTTCACATTCAAATGAACTTACCTGATAATAAAGTTATCATACTGAACAACACTCGTGAAGATAAAAAAGGACTGACCGCTACTGTTACCTATTATCATATCGATGGCAAAGAATATTTCAAGAAATCAGGAAAGTTCGATGCTCCGGCTAATCAAAAAACAGAGTGTTTCATACCTCAACTTCTGACAAGAGATATACCTCGCTATACACTAGCTCGTCTTGAATTGAAAGACAGTAAAGGCAAAGTTGTTTCGACCAATGACTATTGGAAGAACTGGGGTAATCTTGAAGCCAATCAAGCGATGAATGAATTAGCATCGGTAAAACTTAATATTGCTGTTAAAAATCTAAGAATTGCAGGCAACAAGAGTATCATTGAGGTTTCGAACCCTTCCAGCTCTATCGCCGCTGCAATAAAACTAAATGCAGTAAATAAAGCTAGTGGTGAAATTATTCTCCCTGCTTATTTCTCCGAAGGTTATTTCAACTTATTACCGGGCGAAAAACGCTTTGTAGAGTTAAACCTACCTGAAGGAACAGGAGCATTCTCTATTGCTACAGACGGATACAATATTGAGCAAAGTACTTATTAAGCATTTGATATAACTAAAACACAGAGAGCCGACTTGTGATAAGTCGGCTCTCTGTGTTTTATACAAATTAATATTTATGCTTTATCGGAGGGATTATAAATATTCTGAATTCTATTCACTGTTTTCACTCCATCTATTTTTGATAATTGGGAAGAAAGCACCTGTATATCGTCTACATCGTGCACATATACAACAATGCGCCCCTCGAATATACCATCGTTCGATTCTATATTAAGACTTTTGATATTCAATAAACTACCTGAAATAATCCTCGTAATATCGCTCAACATGCCTACCCGATCTATTCCTGTTATAATAATGGTCGTTAGTGAGGCTAGTTGCGCACTATCATCCCACTCCAAGTTTACAATTTTATTACCATGACTAGCCTTTAATTTCAGACCAACAGGGCAATTTATACTGTGCACTTCTACTTCATTATTATCTGTAAGATAGCCGAATACTGTATCTCCCGGAATAGGATTACAACAAGGCGACAATTTAAAGTTCTTATGAAACATGCCCTCGTTAAGCAGATAAGTCTTCTTGGGGTCAATTGGCTCATTATCCAATGCCAGCCCACCCTTCTCTGTTTTACGAACGGCACGATAAGCCTGCTTCATATATTTAAGCAATACATTATTCGTATTTTGCTTACGTATAGTCAGTAGTTTTTCTACTTTTTGAGGAAGGTCTATATCATGGTTTCCTATAGCATAAAACAAATCCTCTCTGTTACTCATTTTATAATAGTCCTGAATCTTATCCAATATTGCAGGAGTTAATTCAATAGGACTACCTACCATACTTTCTCTTAGCAGTTCTTCGCCCTGTTTGGCCAATTCCCTGCGTATCTTGCGCAAAGCATATTCTATTTTAGTACGAGCTTTAGCCGTAGTAACAAGGCTTAGCCATTCCGATTTTGGTTGCTGCGATTTAGAAGTCAGTACTTCAACCTGATCACCACTATTTAGCTTTTGGCTTAACGGCACTAATTTATGATTTACTTTAGCTCCGATACAATGGTCTCCTATATCGGAATGTAGTTCGTATGCAAAATCGAGGGCTGTTGCACCCTGTGCTAAGGTTCTGATCTCTCCCTTAGGGGTAAAAACAAATATTTCCTGAGAGAAAAGGTTTAATTTTATTGTATCAAGAAAATCCAATGCATTGGGGCTAGGATTCTCCAATATTTCTTTAATGGTTTTCAACCACTTATCCAACTCGGTGTCTTCTTCTATTTTCCCTTCTTTATATTTCCAATGGGCGGCAAAACCTTTTTCGGCGATCTCATCCATTCGGCGGCTACGAATCTGGATTTCTATCCATTGCCCATCGGGTCCCATTACTGTAAGATGGAGAGCCTGATAACCATTCGCTTTCGGGCGGCTAACCCAGTCTCTGATTCTATCGGGTCGAAGTTTATATATATCGGTTATAGCAGAATATATATCCCAACATCGTTTCTTTTCGTCTACATCGGGCTCACACTCGAATATTATCCGAACTGCGAATATATCGTATATCTCTTCAAATGGAATGTTCTTGGACTGCATTTTATTCCAGACGGAATAAACAGATTTTTCGCGAGCTTTTATTTCGTATTTAAAACCCAATGTATTGAGTTTTTCGATTACCGGTTCTGCAAAGCGATCGTAAACATTCGCTCTCTGCTTATGTGTTTTTTCGAGCTTAGAGACAATATCTTTATATACCTCGGGATTTTCCCATTTGAAACTAAGTTCTTCTAGTTCGGTCTTGATAGCAAACAAGCCCAAGCGATGCGCCAGAGGTGCATATATATACATTGTTTCGCCGGATATCTTATATTGCTTGGCAGGAGCCATGGAACCAAGAGTACGCATATTATGCAAACGATCGGCTATCTTAACGAGAATAACCCGAATATCATCTGACATGGTAAGCAATAATTTGCGGAAATTCTCAGCCTGTGCTGAAACATTATCGCCAAACATACCACTCGATATCTTGGTCAGTCCATCCACAATCATGGCTATCTTCTCACCAAAAAGGCCTTTCAGATCATCCACCGTATATTCGGTATCTTCAACTACATCGTGAAGCAAAGCCGCACATATAGAAGTAGACCCCAGACCTATTTCGCCACAGACTACTCGCGCCACAGCAATAGGATGAAGGATGTAAGGTTCTCCGGAACGACGACGCGCCCCCTTATGAGCCTCTTTTGCAAAAAGAAATGCTTTGTTTATTATATCGACTTTACGCCTGTGGTTTGTGTTCAGGTAATCGTTGATAAGAGCATTATACTCTTTCTCTATCAGTAAATCGTCTTGAATATGTTTGTCTTCTTTAGCCATATATTCTTAGTTAGTAAACAAAATTAATAAATTCAATCCTAATAAGAGAATATATGTCAGTTAATATTCAAGCCAAGACACTCATTTATGCGTTTATCTATTTGACACCAAGGAGCCACTGCTTTCTGTACCTTTTTCCGCCTTATTTACAGCATCGCTTTGATCCGCTTCAGGTAAACGAATAAGTAGACGCTGCCCCACTTTTGCCACATTAGATGAAAGCCTGTTCCAAGAAACGATATCTTTCTTTGAAACATTATAACGAGTAGCAATTTGAGTGATCGTCTCTCCTATTCTCACTTTATGATAAATAATTTTAGTGTCATCTCCTGTTTTTCGTTCAGGTGTATCTGACAATGATGCTATTCTTATCAGAGGAAGAGAAGACTCATCTCTTTCAATCCTCTTCATGTAATCATCGACCAGACTTACAATGTAGACCGAATCTAAAGCAACTACCGACAATTTAGGTTCTGGTAATTTGACAGTTTCCTCTACCACAACCTCAACTTCTTTCACTTGCTGTATCTTCAATTGTTTACCGGCAATAAGGGAATTTGATTTTATATTATTCCACTTCTTTATTTCGGCAATTGTAACACCATTTTTCTTGGCTATTCCGCTCCATGTATCACCTTTCTTCACCTTATAATAAGAAGTGGTAGTGACAGATTGCGTGGTGGTATTTCCCGAAACAGGCGAATCGTTCGAAGCGAGTTGCACTTCAGTTGATTCTTTTTCTTTAGTCGGTACTGCTTGATATATAGTTAGGCGTCGACCAACAGGAACACTATTGGTTCTGAGATTATTCCATTTTTTCACTTGCGCCAATGTCACACCATACGAACTTGCAATTTTGCTTAGTGTATCTCCCTTTTTCACGCGGTGAGTAACACTGCCAGATGCTCCTTTTATACCACTAACTGCATCTATTCCTGCAACTTTACGATGAGTCAACAACTCTGCTGAGCGATGAGCATAAATTGTATCTTTATTGTCTATAAATGCTCCTATTTTTTTAATCGGCAGATTTATTGCATAGCCCTTATAATTGCCGGGTACAACATCGCTTTTGAATTGAGGGTTATATTTTCGAATATCCTCGACAGGTATATCTATTATATCTGCAATTTGTTGGAAATGGACAGTTTTGTCGATAACCAATGTATCGAGTGATGCAGGATTACTACATTCTACCGGACATATATTATGCTCTCCGTAATAGTTCATTATATATGTTGCAGCAATAAAAGCCGGTACATATCCTCTCGTTTCTTTAGGCAGATAAGGATAAATTGCCCAATAATCGGTAAGTCCGCCACTACGACGGATTGCTTTATTTACATTACCCGGACCACAATTATAAGCTGCAATCACAAGATTCCAATCGCCATAAATAGAATATAAATCTTTCAAATATTTCGCTGCGGCATCAGTCGATTTTTGCGGATCGCTCCGTTCGTCAACCAAACTATTGATTTCCAGATTGTACATTTTGCCTGTTCCTGCCATAAACTGCCACAAGCCTGTAGCCCCAACGCGTGATCGGGCAATCGGATTAAGTGCAGATTCTATAACAGGCAGATATTTCAGTTCTAGAGGAATCCCTTCTTTATCCAATGCTTCTTCAAACATCGGAAAATAATATTTCCCTTCACCAAGCATATAGCTAACCTGATTACGTCTACGTCCGGCATACATTTCTATATAAGTACGAACAACCGGATTGAATACAAGCTCCATTTTGGTTGGTAGCGAATATAAACGATTGATATAAGTAGAGTCTGGTGCTATTGTTGTTTCATCAATAGAATTGGTACAATCGTCTGCGTACTTCACATCCTTACTCCATGTCGACAGAAGCTGATCGTAGTTACGCTCCATATCGGCAGGATATACTATAGACGAATCCGTCACTTTTTCGCGATCAGACAGTTCTCTTTGAGACTGTGCTGAAACTGCGAATGTAACACATAGGAGTAATCCGGTAAATATTATTTTCTTCAACATATGCGTTTTTAATGGTATCTTCCAAACGATTACAGATGTAATCTCCGGAATCAAAAATTTATACTACACTGTAAGCCAAATGTTCTCTTGGTAAACATAGTTGGCTGGTACATTACTGGCTCGACTCTCATCGATAAGTCGGGCGATATATCAAAATCATATAACTGGGCATCGACATAGGCATCAAGCATAACGAGCCCATAAAATGCAACTGTACAAATAATAGCCAAGTCCCTGTTCCTTCTAAAATAATCCTTTTTTCGCTTAAAACTAGGTATTAGCGCCTGTATCTGAGATTCGCTGAGATTAGGGTTTGATACAAAATCTTTCCAACTCGTCCCATTACCTGTTACTAAATCCTGATACGCTTGTGCATAATCATTATACATGCCTGCATTCCAAGATATAGCATACGAAAGACCAACAAAACCACCATATACTAAAGGTAGTTTCCAGTACTTTCTATTATATATTTGTCCCAACCCCGGAAATATAGCAGAATATATGACTGCCTTAGTTGGATTAGGTTTAAATTCAGAATTGTTAAAAATGACAGAGTCTTCTAAAACTGCCACTTTTTCTTTTTCAGCAGGCATTAATGAATCGGTAGACAAAGCCACTTTTACATTAGGATTCCTACTATTCGATAAAGAAGATTCTTTTATCTGTTTTACCGAATCCAACTTATTATCAGTCTGCGCTCTCAGAGAAAATATGAATCCTCCCAACAAAAGCAACAAACAAACGACTGATTCTTTTCTCATATTTTATTGTCCAGATCTTATTTTTCACTTTGATTATCAAAATAACCAAAGTCAATCATAGCTGGAGATACATCATTAAAAAGTTACGATACTTATAATACGGAGAAAACTGTTTTTTATTTCTTTATTTGATCAAATAACGTAATTATGCGTTCAAGTTCTTCTTCCGATTTAAAAGGGATACTTATTTTCCCTTTTCCTGCATCGTTGCAGGTTAATTGTATTTTAGTCTGAAAGAATTTGGACAGGTGAGTTTTCAGTAACTCAAACTCCTCTGGTGTAGCTTGCTTAACTCCTGTTTTTTTAACAGCGTCGATAGCTTTTTCTTCTTTCAATAAATCTTCTAATTTCTCACCCTTCGTGATAGCTCTTACATATTCTTCTACCTTACGTACAGACAAACCTTCCTCCAGTATCAGTTCGTAAACTTCCAATTGTGCCGCTGCATCGTCAAGAGTTATAATTGTGCGGGCATGCGCCATATCTATCTTCTTATCTTTTATACCCATCTGTATTTCGGCAGGTAATTTCAATAAACGAAGATAATTTGCGATGGTCGTTCTTTTCTTTCCAATACGTTCGCTCAATCTTTCCTGAGTAAGATTATAAGATTCTATGAGATTCTGATAAGCCAAAGCTATTTCGATAGAATTCAAGTCTTCACGCTGTATATTTTCTATCAGCGCCATTTCCATCATTGTCTCATCTTCGGCTGTCTTCACATATGCCGGAATAGATGTCAAACCTGCTAACAAAGAGGCTCTGTATCGGCGCTCCCCTGCTATTATCTGATATGTTTCATCATCTATCTGACGCAATGTTATCGGCTGAATTACGCCCAACTGACCAATAGACACAGCAAGCTCCTGCAAAGCCTCTTCGTCGAATGCACGACGGGGCTGATCCGGATTTGCATTTATTCGGGATAACTCTATTTCGTTGATAGAAGAAGAACCTTGCGTCTTTACTTCATCCATAGTAATAAGAGCATCGAGCCCTCTTCCTAAAACTGGTCTTTTAGCCATAACAGTTTAAAAAAATATAAAGTAAGATTGACAAAGTTAAGAATTTTTCTCAATTAGCTCTTTTGCCAGCTGCATATGATTGATCGAACCACGCGAAGTCGCATCGTAAACCAAAACAGGCTGAGCAAAACTTTGTGATTCGCTTAATTTCACATTTCGCTGAATAACAGTCGTAAAAACCAATTCCTGGAAGTGATTTTTCACTTCTTCGTATATCTGATTTGCCAAGCGTAAACGAGCATCATACATTGTCAATAAGAAACCTTCTATTTCAAGATTAGGATTTAATTTCGACTTTATGATACGGATCGTATTCAAAAGTTTACTGATTCCTTCGAGTGCAAAATATTCACATTGCACGGGAATTATTATAGAATCGGCAGCAGTCAATGCGTTCACAGTTATTAACCCTAATGACGGAGAACAATCGACCAAAATAAAGTCATAATCATCTTTGAGTGGCTGAAGAACGGCTGACAAAAGTTTTTCCCTATTTTCAACATTCAGTATTTCCAATTCGGCGCCCACCAGATTAATATGGGAAGGCAGAACGTCTAAACGCTCTATTTCGGTTTTCACAATTGCTTCTTTGGCAGGTGTCTCCCCGATCAAACATTCATAGATAGTTTTATTCACTTTTCGAATATCAACTCCCAAGCCAGACGATGCATTTGCCTGCGGATCGGCATCGACTACCAAAACCGTTTTTTCAAGAGCTGCTAAGGATGCGGCAAGGTTTATTGTTGTAGTGGTTTTACCAACTCCTCCTTTTTGGTTGGCCAGAGCTATTATTTTACCCATAAAAGTTGTACAATTAGTTTCTGAGAACAAATTAAATAATAAAAAACAGGAGTTTAGCGTTAATTTTGTGAAACATTGTTATTGTTGTTGAAAAGTCCACTTTATTGTTAATAAGTACGATGTTTATATCAATCCCAATATAGTATCTATTTTTTCGAGCCATCCTTTATAGCTAAAGCGAATTAAGACCTTATCCAAATAAGCACTATACTGAACCGAAAGAGTAGAATCGTCGAGAACCCTCTTCATACCCTCATATACACCTTCGGTACTATTATCTACTAGAATGCCGTATTTACCTCCATCTACAATATCAGCTGGTCCCCCACAGTTGGTCGTAATAACAGGTGTGCCGAGAGCCATTGCCTCCAGCAAAACGAGCGAAAAGCTTTCCCGTTCCGACACGCACAACAACCAATTACTTTGTAAAATATATGGATAAGGATTATCTACGCGTCCCATCAAGGTTATCTTATCTTTCAATCCTAATGATGCAAGATTTGCTATCATATCTTCGTTATCAAGACCCTCGCCTAAAATATATACATGAAAATTATAACCATCCTGATTCAATCTATTAGCAGCATTCACTAATCGATCTGTCCGTTTTTCGGGTGAACTGCGTGTTACTAAAACAAAATTGGTTACCCCCTGCGGCAAGTCTTCGATTTTTTGCTTAGATTTTTCAACAACCTTACTTAAATCGATTGCATTATACAACACTTCGATGTCCTGCTGAGGATGAACACCATCGTGCAACACATTAATGTAAGCATTTTTGCAGGCATCTGACACACAAATCACTTTATCAAACCGGTTATAAGAGCGTTGTGTTGTTTTCAACTGCTTTTTATTCAGCCAAACGGATACTTTTTCACGAAAAGAGCGAATCTCATAAGTACGCTTATATAGAATATTATGTATCCACAATAGTTTAGGGATACCCATTTTAGTAAACATCTTTGCAAAAAAAGAATCTTTAAAACAAATTACCTCATCGTAATCCGAATCCTTCAACCCTTTTAATTTTAAGAAAACTGAAGGAAAGAAAATCATTATATTCTCACCTATTTTCTTTTCCAGATGCGATGTTCCTTTATCATATAGGTATTTTATATTTATTCTTGACGATACTTGCTCCAATAAAACATCTTTATCCGATTGTTCGGGCAAAAGAAGAGTGACAACACATCCTTCTTTGGCAAGATGGTTAACCAAATCGACAAGAAGCACTTCTGTACCTCCCTGTGCCAGGCTATCGTTAAAAATAAGAATACGTTTCATCACCTAAGATATTATTTTCTGCACTGCATCGACCCAGCAGTCCCGACTATTCAAGCATGGTACAAAGTCTAACCGAGTGCCTCCATGTTTAATAAATAAGTCTTTAGCGCGAACACCCACATCATACAATGTTTCAAGATTATCAACCGAAAATCCGGGAGATATAACAATTATGTTCTTTGCTCCTCCTTCGGCTAACGATTGTATAGTTTCGTCTAGTCCGGGCTTTAACCATTTACTCCCCATAGCCGACGAATACACCTGCCTTGTTTTTCTCACATCTACATTTAACTGATTTAGCACCAAACGAACTGTCTCCTTTGTTTGATACACATAATCGAATTCTTTCCCTTTTTTCCATGCTTCTTCCACATGTGAAAGAGGAAGACTATGGAAACTAAAGACCAATTTATCGAAATCCTGCTCGATGTAAGGCTTTAATGACTCGACCAAAGCATTGATATATGCAGGATGATTAAAATAAGGCTCTATAATTTTCAGACGAAACGGATAGGGGCGCTGAAAGAAAATTTGCCCAATCCAATCTACCACTGTTTTGTAAGACGATTCGGCATATTGAGGAAACATTGGTAAAACAATCACTTCGTGCAATCTGTCATTTTTTTCCATCAATCGTTCGAGAGCTAAGGCAACACTGGGTTCGCCATACCTCATCGCCACTTCTACCGGCATTTCGGATTGTTCTTCGAGTTTTGCAGCCAATTGCTGCATATTATAAAGCAGAGGTGATATATTACGCTTATGATCCCAGATAAGTGAGTAATGAGCCGTAGAGCTGAATTGTCGCAATGGCAAAATAATTCCTTTAACAAGAATAGGACGGAACCAATCGGGAACAGTCATCACTTTGGGATCAGACAGCATCGCTCCCACAAAGAACTTTACGTCAGCTCTTGTACACGCTTTGGGACTGCCTGTATTTACTAATAATACTCCTTTCATCTAACAATTTTATATAAAAAACGAACACCACAGATTCCCTTTAGTCGAAAATTTGTGGTGATCATTTTTATGATTATAATTTACGGTTATACGTATGTTTCTAAAAGAAGAACGTTTCCTTCGGGCTTAATGTTCATACTTGTAGTATCGGCAGGGATAAGAATTGTCTCTCCTTGCTTAACACTCAATTCGTTCCCTTTATTATCTTTTATCGTACAAGCACCACCCATACAGATATATGCTATAAAAGAATCTATTTTAGAATAATCCCTGTCAACCGATTGGTTCAATTCCAAAAGATTAGTTGTAAAATATTTACACGATTCAAGCTCTACCGCTTCATTCTCTTTTCTTGTATATGAATTCTGATAGTTATCGTATACTTTGAAATCAATTGCATCTTTCGCTAATTCGGTATGCAATTCACGACCATTACCGTTTGCATCTTTACGGTTATAATCGTAGATACGATAAGTAATATTAGATGTTTGCTGAATTTCTGCTATAAACGTACCTGCACCGATAGCATGCACACGGCCTGCCGGAAGGAAAAACACATCTCCTGCTTTCACATCATGTTTTTCTAATGCATCTACGAATGTATTATCTTCTATACTTTGCACATATTGATCGGGAGTCATCTCTTTTGCAAATCCCGAATAAAGAAATGCGCCCGGAGCAGCGTTGATCACGTACCACATTTCGGTTTTACCGAACGAATTGTGTCTCACTTTAGCCAGAGCATCGTCAGGATGTACTTGTATAGAAAGATTGTCACGAGCATCAATAAATTTGATAAGTAATGGGAAAGTTGTACCAAATGTTGCGAAATTTTGTTTTCCGACCAATTGCTCTTTGTAAGTAGCAATTACTTCATCCAAACTTTTATTTTCTAATTCACCGTTGGCAACAACAGAAACGTTGCCTTCGACGCTAGATATTTCCCAGCTTTCGCCAACACCATCCTGCTCAGGAGCTATACCTTTAAATTTACATATTTCATCGCCACCCCAGATAATAGACTTAAGGATAGATTTAAATTTTAACGGATACAAATTCATATTTTATTTCTTTATTGGTTATTTAAAATGATTCCACAAAAATAACTAAAGTTATTGGCAATTCGATGTATTTCGATATAAGAAAAAACAGCTCTTACTTAACGTGAGTTCAATATAATGAAAAGAACAATAAAATCTTCATTCGAATTTGTCATCCCGATACGCAGTGAGGGATCTCGAATCCTACTTGTTGTAAGAGAGCAGATCCCTCACTGCGTATCGGGATGACAGAATGGACGAAAGATAAATATCGGAACTCATTATTATAAGATGTTTATACCGAACTCACGTTATTTATTGAACTTCTAACTACAGATAATGAATCATATAAGCAAAGAAGACCCGATTACTCAGGTCTTTCTTTAATATATCATATACACTCTCAATCTACTTTTCTCAGCACAAAAGCAGTCCGTGCCGGAATATACAATTTCAGCCAGCCTTTCCCATCTTTTTGATAAAGCGCATCGGCAACTGTATAATGAGGGATACTAGCATCTGTAAGTCCATTACCACCGAAGTCGCGATTATCTGTGTCCAATACAACTTCATATTTACCGGTAGGAGCTAAAAATCCATAATCTGTAAAAGATTGACTCGGATTGAAATTGTAAACAAAAATCAAATCTTTGCGTTGGTATGCCAACACCTGATCATCATCTTTGTCCCAAAGCCTCAATATTTCGCTTTTCTCAAATTGCTTCACCGATTTTATCAGTTCCAGCATAGCTTTATCAAAGTCACCTAAATAGTGATATCTTAAATCATAATTATCAGCAAGACTCCATTGGCGACGGGCATATTTATACGACCAGCCGTTACCTTCACGCGGAAAATCAACCCATTCGGGATGACCGAATTCATTCCCCATAAAGTTGAGATACCCCCCGTTGATCGTCGAAGCCGTAGCTAAACGAATCATTTTATGTAAGGCGATACCCCTATCGGTAATAAACGAACTTTCTTTCAATTTCGACATATACCAGTACATGTCGGCATCTATGAGTCGAAATATGATTGTCTTATCTCCTACCAATGCCTGATCGTGACTTTCGGCGTACGAGATTGTTTTCTCATCTTCCCGCCTGTTTGTCAATTCCCAGAATATACCTGTCGGATGCCAGTCTTCGTCTCTTCTTTCCTTAATTATCTTTATCCAGTAATCGGGAATATTCATCGCCATGCGATAATCGAAACCGTAGCCTCCATCTTTGTTTTTAGCAGCTAAACCGGGCATACCACTAACTTCTTCGGCTATTGTTATCGCTGTGGGATTTACTTCGTGGATCAACTTATTAGCCAAAGTCAGATAGCAAATAGCATCACCATCCTGATGCCCATTATAATAATCGGCATAACCCGAAAATGATTCTTCAAGCCCATGACTGTAATAAAGCATCGAAGTCACCCCATCGAAACGGAAACCGTCGAATTTATATTCTTCGAGCCAGAATTTACAATTAGAAAGCAAAAAATGAACAACCTCGTTCTTACCATAATTAAAGCACAGTGAATCCCAAGCAGGATGCTCCCTTCTGTAATCGGCATAGAAATACTGATCATACGACCCATCAAAACGCCCTAAGCCCTCCACTTCATTTTTTACGGCATGCGAATGTACCAAATCCATAATTACTGCTATACCCAATGCATGTGCATCGTCTATCAGATGTTTCAATTCATCGGGTGTACCAAAACGCGATGATGCAGCAAAGAAACTGGATACATGATAACCGAACGATCCATAGTAAGGATGTTCCTGAATAGCCATTATCTGAATGGTATTGTAACCATCTTCTTTTATACGGGGCAATATATTTCTTCTGAATTCGTCGTATGTGCCAACCTTTTCCTCTTCCGACGACATGCCAATATGGCATTCGTAGATTAATAAAGGGCTTGTATCGGGTTTAAATGTTTTTTGCTTGAATTTATACGGAGTTTTAGGACTCCAAACCTGTGCAGAGAATATCTTGGTATGGTCATCCTGTACTACACGATTAGCCCATGCAGGAATACGCTCGCCTTCGCCGCTATCCCAACAAACAATCAGCTTGAATAAATCTTCATGTTGGACCTTATCGAGAGGAAGTTCCAGCTCCCATTCGCCATTATCCTTACGTTGCAATTTAAAATCATCTTGCTTCTGCCATCCATTGAATGTACCGACCATATATATGGCAGTAGCATTGGGCGCCCATTCTCTAAGAACCCACGAGTTCTTTGTTTTATGTAATCCGAAATACATATACCCTGAAGCAAAATCAGACAATGAGATTGACCCATTATTTGTCAATGCAGCCTCTTTTTCGAGCGTGTATTTATAACGTCCCTCGATAGCTTCGGAATAGGGCTTTAGCCACGTATCATTTTTTATTAGCTTTAGCATAAGGCAACAATGTTTATTAATTTAGATTTTTATCTTCACGACTACTTTTCTTATTTTTCCTTCACCAATACATGGAGCATGTCCATCTTCGGGAAAGAATATTACAAAATCACCGGGAGAAACCGAAAAGTAAGTTTCAACTTTATCTTCGAAAAACTGAATATCCCGTTCATCATTAAACGGCTCGCATTCTTCATTCAAATCCAATCGGGATTTCCATCCGAATGTTTCAGCCTTACTGATTGGCAACTGTATATCAAGGTATCTATTATGTGCTTCCGGTTTAGCAAGTTCTTTATTTCTCAGATCACTATCGCTTATAATGGCGAAAGCATCTTTTCCTTGCAATTCTATCGTGCCGACCTCCGATTTTAAGAAATCGGTATTCCTTAAAAAATCAAATACCGTTTTAAATAACGGATGAATATCTTCGTATCTCTCTGTATCTTTTAAACTTCCTACAATCATTGTCTGTTATTTGTAATCTTCCGATGGTATATCTATTCTAAAAACAGGGCTATTAGCGGCGTCATTATATTGATACTGAAACGTCACATTATTATTACGAAGAAAAGCTGAACCCGGTTCTGTTTTTATCGAGTGTATAAGCTTTTCTTTCAATGCTTTTTTCAGTACAACAGTATCGAGCATGGCGCTTTCGACCTGTATTGTATAATTATATCGTAATGTATTCGAAGGCAGAGCCTCACAGCCTTCAAGCCGTGTGAAATCATCTATTATTTTAGGATAATTCTTATTTTCACGCTCGACATATTTTTCCAGCTCATCCTGTACCTTATTAGCATTCGAACATTGTACAAATATTAAGGATAAAATAACTGCAAAAGAGAAAATGAAAATCTTTTTTAAGCAAACTCGTTCCATTTAATTTCAATATAATTAATCACAAACAAATTCATGTTCTTAATTATTACAAGTTTACTAAATTTAATCCGATTTTTTGATAAAATAGTGTGTTTTTTAAACCTAAGATTCTAATATCTTTCGACTTGTTCTGTTTTTTTGATTACTTTTGCAGCTAAAATCATTTCAATCATACAATTAGAACTATATGAAAAAGTTTCTATTAATCTTTAGTTTGTTAACTATGCTTTATTCATGTAATAGCACAGGCGATCAGAAAAAAAGTGACAACCCGTTTTTCACTGAGTTTGACACCCCTAACGGAGTCCCTCCGTTCGATAAAATAAAAGCGGAGCATTTCCTTCCGGCTTTTGAAGAAGCAATATTAAGAAATGCAGCCGAAGTAGATTCGATTGCGAACAACGCCGAACCGGCAACTTTCGAAAACACATTTGTAGCTCTCGACGAATCGGGTCAGATGTTACGCGGAGTATCCTCTGTATTTGGTGCACTAACCGGAGCTCAGACGGATTCTGTTTTACAAAAAATAGATGAGGAGATAAATCCTAAACTATCTGAACATAGTGACAATATTTATCTTAACGAAAAATTATTTGCCCGCATTAAATCGGTATACGATAATGCTGACCGTACAAAATTGACGACAGAGCAAAATCAACTAATCGACAAATATTATAAAAGATTCGTTCGTTCAGGAATTTTATTAGATGGATCGAAACAAGCACGCCTACGCGAAATAAACAAAGAATTAGGTATGCTCAGCCTTAATTTCGCCAATAATACATTGGCCGAAACCGCTGCTTTCAAACTAACGATAGATAAAAAAGAAGATCTGGCCGGTCTGCCTGACGATATAATAGCTGCCGCTGCTCAAACCGCAAAAAGCAATGGAGAAGAAGGTAAATGGATGTTTACCCTTAGCAAACCGAGCTGGGTACCATTTTTGCAATATGCAGACAATCGCGATCTTAGAGCGAAATTGTATAAAGCAATGTATAACCGTGGTGATAACGATAATGCAAACGACAACAAAGCAATCATCAACAAGATCGTAAACCTTCGACTAGAAAAAGCAAATATGCTTGGCTATGCAACTCATGCAGACTTCTCGCTTGACGAAACAATGGCTAAAACTCCAGCGGCCGCAATGGAACTACTGAATAATGTATGGAAATATGCATTACCTCAAGCCCAAAAAGAATCGGCAGAACTTCAGGCTTTAGCTAAAAAAGAAGGAAAGGATATAACACTGGAATCATGGGATTGGTGGTATTATGCTGAAAAACTTCGTGAAGAAAAATATGCCCTTGACGAAGAAGCATTAAAACCATATTTCAAAGCTGATAATGTACGTGATGGTGTATTCATGGTTGCAAATAAACTATATGGCATCAATTTCAAACAAGTAACAGACATTCCTGTTTATCAAGAAGATGTTCAAGTATTTGAGGTTACAGACGCAGACAGTACACTTATCGGTATCATATACCTTGACTACTACGCCCGTGACGGCAGAAAACGTAACGGTGCATGGATGGGTAGCTTCCGTAAACAAGAAATATATAAAGGAAAATTTGTTCATCCTATTATCTACAATGTAGGAAATTTCAATCCTCCTATTGGTGACAAACCATCTCTGTTGACTCTGGAACAAGTAGAGACACTTTTCCACGAATTCGGACATGGTCTGCACGGCTTACTATCTAAGTGCACATATTATACACTATCCGGCACATCGGTTCCTCGTGACTTCGTAGAATTACCATCGCAAGTAATGGAACATTGGGCATTCGAACCGGAAGTGCTAAAAATGTATGCTAAGCATTATGAAACAGGAGCTGTTATACCAAATGAACTAATTAAAAAGATACAAAACGCATCATATTTCAACCAAGGATTTGCAACTACAGAATTCCTTGCAGCATCTATCTTGGATATGAAATGGCATACAATAGACAAAGCGCAAGACTTCGATGTGCGTAAATTCGAAGCTGATGCAATGAACGAAATAGGATTACCTTCGGATATTATACCTAGATACAGAAGCACATACTTCTCTCACATATTCAGTGGTGGTTATTCTGCGGGATATTATAGCTATATGTGGTCTGAAGTGTTGGATGCCGATGCTTTCCAAGCATTTGTAGCTACAGGTAATATTTTCGATCAGGCAACAGCAAAATCATTCAGAGAAAATGTATTATCGAAAGGTGGTACAGACGACCCGATGGTATTGTACAAAAAATTCAGAGGTGCAGAACCAAATCCAATCTATTTATTGAAAAATAGAGGTTTTGTAAAATAATATTATCTTTGCAACTCGAAAAAAGAAACATAACAATAAATTAATAATATAATTAATGGCAACTACATCAGATATAAGAAACGGAATGTGCCTCGATATCGAAGGACAATACTATGTAATCATTGAGTTCCTGCATGTTAAACCGGGTAAAGGCGCTGCATTCGTCCGTACTAAAATGAGAAACGTAGCTACAGGTCGCGTTCTGGACAGAACATTCAATGCCGGTATAAAACTTGACGAAGTGCGTATCGAAAGACGTCCTTATCAATTCCTTTATCAGGATGATATGGGGTACAACTTTATGAACACCGAGACTTATGAACAAATATCACTGCAAGGGAGCCAAATAGAAGGTGTGGCATTTCTTAAAGAAGGCGATATGGTAGAGGTTCAGGTACATGCAGAAAGCGAAACTGTTCTTACAGTAGAGCTTCCTCAAACAGTAGTACTCCAAATCACATATACCGAGCCGGGTCTGAAAGGTGATACTGCAACAAATGCAACAAAACCTGCAACTGTAGAAACCGGTGCTGAAATACGTGTTCCTCTATTCATCAACGAAGGAGAGAAAATCAAAATCAACACAAAAGACGGTTCGTACGTAGAAAGAGTAAAAGGATAATTCTTTTTATATAAAATACTGAAAGGCTCATAACTTCATAAAAGTTTATGAGCCTTTTTATTTCAAAACAAATTAAGTTTCCACAAAAGAGATATATCTTTGATCTATATTTTTACTGTACATGAATAACATTACAAAACTCAACATAAAAGATTGGGCAGAGGAAGATCGCCCACGAGAGAAAATGCTACTTAAAGGTATGGTTGCTCTCTCTGATGCCGAACTACTAGCTATTCTTATTGGTTCGGGCAATAAAAATGAAACAGCAGTCGAATTATCCCAACGCATTCTACACAATGTATCCAATAATCTCAACACCCTTGGTAAGCTTGAAATAAAAGACCTTATCAAAAACTTTAAAGGGATAGGTGAAGCAAAAGCTATTACGATTGTAGCCGCGTTGGAATTAGGCAAACGACGAAAATTATCTGAAGTTATCACACAACCACAGATAACATCAAGTGAAGATGTCTATCAAATTTTCCATCCCGTGCTAGCCGATCTGAGACACGAAGAGGTTTGGGTACTATTACTCAACAGGGCAAATAAAGTATTGAAGAAGGTACAAGTCAGCAAGGGCGGCGTAGCAGGAACTGTGGTCGACATACGCATGATAATGAAAGAAGCAATAGAGACCCTAGCCTCGGGCATGGTACTATGCCATAACCATCCATCTGGTAGCGCAAATCCAAGCGGAGAAGACGATACAATTACCCAGAAGTTGAAAGAAGCAGGACGAATAATGGATATCCAACTATTCGATCATATTATTGTATGCGATCATTCGTATTACAGTTATCTGGATAAAGGAAGATTGTAAGGTTTATATCTGTTTTTTGATTATTTTTGTCGATAGAATTTAGATGTATTATAAACTATCTATTATTCTGTATGTTTATAAGAGACGGTAATAACCGTATATCGATGGATATATTAGTTCCTGATTTATCTATATAATACACGGTAATATTGTCCGAAAGTAAACAAGAAAAGTTACGATCAAAAACAGCGTAAAAGTGTCACCTTTGTCACTTTTTAACATAATAACAAAAGAGAATGAGCGAATTACTAAAATTAGAAGAAGATATCGTATACATGCTAAAAACAGTTTACGACCCCGAAATACCTGTGAATGTTTACGACCTTGGACTTATATATAATGTAGAGATCGACGATGACAAGAATGTGACAATCACAATGACATTGACTGCACCTAATTGTCCGGCTGCCGATTTCATATTAGAAGATGTAAGAATGAAAGTACAATCGGTAAAAGAGGTTAACAATGTTCTTGTTAATCTTACTTTCGAACCGGAATGGAACAGAGATATGCTAAGCGAAGAAGCTAAACTGGAACTAGGATTCCTCTAAACAGAACAGTGTGAAGAAAAAAATCTACTTCTTGTCAGATGTACATTTAGGTTCGGCTTATCACAGAAAACACGTGAATAAAGACGAATCGATATCACTGGCATCTAAAGGGATAGACATCAACCATTATGCCCAACTCAAAGTAGAGCAAAAACTCTGCCGATGGCTCGACATGGTGAAACAGGATGCAAAAGCAATCTATTTGTTGGGAGATATATTTGATTACTGGTTCGAATACAAGAATGTTGTTCCTCGAGGCTATACACGCTTTTTAGGAAAAATAGCAGAAATAACTGATTCGGGTATAGAAGTACATTTTTTTATTGGTAATCACGACATTTGGCTTACCGATTATCTTCAAAATGAATGTGGAATGATTATCCACAGAGAGGCATTAACAACAGAGCTTTTAGGTAAGAAGTTCTTCCTCGCACATGGCGACGGATTAGGAGATGACTCCCGATCATTTAAATTACTACGTAAACTATTCCATAGCAGTATATGCCGAATACCTTTTGCCGCAATACACCCCCGTTGGACAGTAGGCTTTGCCCATTGGTGGTCTAATCATAACAGAAGTACAGGCGAGATGCCCGACTATATGGGTGAAGACAAAGAACACCTTGTGCTTTATGCTAAGGAAGAATTAAAGACGAAGACGGATATTAATTTCTTCATCTTCGGACATCGTCACATTATGCTCGATCTGATGCTTTCACAGTCAGGCCGGATTGTTATACTCGGCGACTGGCTTCGTTATTTCTCCTATGGAGTATGGGATGGTGAGAATTTCGTTTTGGACGTTTACGAAGAATAACATTCCAGCTATTTTTTTAACTCTGCCGCCTTATCTCCGGTTCAAATTTGTAGTACCTTTGCGGCAGTTTAGAGTCACAGACTTTTTTTTATTACTCTATTTAATTTAGAAGGTTTTCATTATGAAAATGGTAAAGGGTATCTTCATCGTTTTGCTGTTCTATTTTGTAGGACAATGTCTCAGTTATCTTATAAACGGCTTTGTTCCGGGTAGCATAATCGGAATGATATTATTATTCCTAAGTCTTTATTTCAAAGCAATCTCACCCGATAGCGTACGCGATATAGCTAATGCATTCACTAGAAATATGGCTATATTTTTCATACCTGCCGGAGCCGGATTATTAGGTTCTTATGGTATAATTAGTCAATTCTGGATGTCTATCCTTATTGTATGCTCTATAAGCACAATATTGGTAATTGCCGTAGTTGGCATCGTTCAACAAAAAATGGAGAAACAAAAAAAATGAGAGCACTATTTGAATCTACAGAATTTTGTCTTATCCTCGTTTTCGGCACATATCTGTTTGGACAATGGGTATTTAAGAAAACCAGATTTGCACTTTTCCATCCATTAATTATATCTATCGCACTTGTTATAGCCTTTCTCAAGATTGCAGATATTGACTATGCAAAATTTGAACAAGGCAGTCAGTTTGTTAGTTTCATGCTCGGACCATCTATTGTAGCCTTGGGCTATGTATTATATGAACAGTTAGACTATCTGCGAGGCAATGTTATATCTATACTTACATCTGTATTTATTGGCAGTATCGTAGGGATCACCAGCGTTATAATCCTGGCTAACCTGACAGGAGCCGATCAGATATTGATACATTCCCTCGAACCAAAATCGGTAACGACACCTATTGCCATGAGTATCGCCGAACAATCAGGCGGTAACGTATCACTAACTGCCATAATCGTTGTTTTCTGCGGTATATTCGGCAGCATCATCGGACCTCCCGTTTTGCGACTACTTCGCATCAAAAGCAGTATTGCTAAAGGACTGGCCATGGGAGCATCGGCGCACAGTGTGGGTACAGCACGAGCAATGGAAATGGGAGCACTCGAAGGTGCGATAAGCGGTCTAGCAATCGGGCTGATGGGTGTTATTACAGCACTGCTTATTCCGATTATACATCAGATACTTTAAGCAGTTATATGCGGAGGGAAAGGTGGAGGAGACAACCGTTTCTTTTCTAATCGATTGGCGATAACAATTTCTGTTACGGGAATCAGAATACCAACTAATAACAGCAATATTGCTTGTAGTTTAAGACCACCGAAAAATTGTCTAATCTGATCTTCAACTATTATATTCAATGCACCATCTACCAACAAATCTTCGATTCTAACACGTGCCAATCTTTCTGATAGATCTTTATCTATTATTATAAAAGGGGCAATCTTTTGTTCCACATAAGCCCTTGCTTTCTCTTGTAAAAAATCGGCTTCGTCGGGATTAGATTCAATGTATTCAACAGCTTTAGCTCTCAAATCATTCTCATTCATGCCTAACCCTTTTGCCAATGAAGCAACAGATACACCATTCATGGATGCGGCAAACTCTGGGTATTTCTGTGCCACCACTTCCTGTATCTCATCGTTCAGATATGTATTGAACAATGTTTTGGTATCCCCTAAGTACTTCGGCATATTTTCAACCAATTGGGTTTCACAATTATGGAATGCAAACCATTGTGTAAAACAAAATCCGGCATAAAGAGGTAAAAAGAACATATAAACATATGATAAAATTGTCAAACTCCAATGACAACGTTTAACCATAATCTTCTTACGAAGTAGAAGCTCAACAAGAAGAGTTATTGTAAAACCAATTAAACCACCGACAATGCCCCAAAACAAGACATCTGCAGGATTTAAATAATCAGCCATCAAAGCCTTATAACCAAAAAGAATATCTACCATATCGTATGTCGTTAGAATTATACAATTAGTTTTAAAATCGACCCAAAGATAGTATTTTCAGCAAAACAGAATATCTATATTTATATCTATTTCACCAATTTTAAAAAGAATACGCTCAACAGAATTTGCTTACACAAGTCTCTGCTGAGCGCATAATTATACTCTTAATTAGTTTACCGAACCTTTATTTCTGGCTGTAAACTCTCATTTCGTTGTCGTATATATAATACACATTGTTTGTTACATGATCGATCTCATAGATTGGCTTTTCACTTTCGACTGATATTCTATCGACTTCTTTGCCATCCGATTTACGCACTTTCACCAATTCTTCGCCACCGCTTTCTGCTTTATTTATCAGGAAGGCATATTCGCTGTTGTGCTTAAGAGCATTGAAACGAGATTCCATTCTTGCAGTAAACAAAGGATCTGTATTGCTAAAATCAGGTCTCCCATTTTCGTCTTCAGCACCACTAAAACTCATACCGAAACCACCTTTTCCTGAATCTGTTGCAAACGAAGCCTGCCCTGTTGTAGCAAATGAATACAACGCTCTTCCGCCTTTAAGCCATCCTCGTTTATTACCACCCGGTTCTTTATATGTATTGTGGTATTTAACTTCGCCATCGAAACCAACTCCAATTGCATCGCTTTGACCAATCAAAGATACTCCCCAATCAAACAATTCAATATCGGCCATTGTATGATCGCTTTTTACATCTTTCAGTTTAGCAAAAGGTTCGTTCTTTTTTTCATCAACACTTTTAGGATCAAACTTATACAGCTTCTTGTCATTGTATACAAGATAAACTTTCTGTCCTTCATCATATTTATATAGAACGGGACGATTCTTATCGAAGTTGATATCTTTTTTCCATACCTTCTTACCGGTCGTATAATCTACCATATTTCCATAGCTATCTGTCAAATAGAAAACACGATTATTGTCTACTTTACCTAAATTATAAATCTCATCCTCATCATTATCACAAATCTCAATGAATTTCTTCCATTTGCTTATACCATCTTTACCAATCAGGTTCATTTCTTTATCGGCAACATAGAGATAGTCATTTCCAACAGAGATTACTTTTTTTATCTTATTACCCTTAGCATCTTTCTTCCACACTTTTTTGCCATCTGCATATGAGTAGAAATTAAACCCGTTGGCATGGGCAATCAGAATTTTGTCTCCGGCATCTTCTATATATGTAATATACTTAGTCGTAATATCATCTTTCCAAAGTTTGTCTCCGGTTTTAACATCCAATAGATTCAATGCTATTTTGGATGATAAAATATTACCGGTTGTACGTATCATGACTAAGTTCTTTTGACTTTCCGACAGGAAAAAATTACTCATCTTGAAATCGGTCTGCCATGCAATTTTACCGTCTGCCTTATTCATCTTATATAAGGATCCGTTTATTGAAACATATAAATCCGAATCGGTAGTAATAACTTTATCCTCCGAAAGATTCTCGGATTTGAAGCTAAGCAAAGACTTTAACGACTTCAAAAACGAATCGACCGAAGCAAGTTCAGTTATCCATTTCTGGGTTCCTTTTTCCAAATCGTAATATACACAGCTATATGTTTTATTGTTAATCACCATCAGAAGCAAAGCATTTTCTGCCGGCATAAATTCGGATTGCAACACACGATACCCAAATTCTCCGGAATTATAGACAACTTTACCATCTGCAGAATTAATAATAACATCCTTGTTATCAATAGCTAATGAGATGAAGGGCGAATTATCGATAAAGTTAATTTCGTCTTTTTTAGCTTCCAGCAATTTCAGGAAATCGCCACTTTCGACATTATCTATAACAGCCTGAGCATTATTGAGAGCATTACCATTCGATATCTCTTTATCATTTATCTTCCACTCTATAGTGTTAGTTTCAGGGTTATAACTCTGAACAGCATCCCGATCCTTAACGATAACACTTCCTGTGTAGTGGTTGATTAAGATTGATTCGACTTTCGCTCCGAAAGGAACGACTACATCAGCCTTTTGCTGCGCAAAAAGCAAGCTACTTTGTATCAAAATACAAAGCAGTAATAGCGTGTTTTTTTTGTTCATGAATAGGTTAATTTAGTAATATGTTGTAAAAGTATTTCGTGATAAGCGCAAATGTATTTATTAAAGGTGTGTCAGATGTCCCTTTTCATAAAGAATGTTTATTATTGCAAAAATAATAAAATAAACGATGTATTCAACTTTTATGACTTTTTTCTTACTGTGTTCAAGAGTATTACAAGAAGGTATGTAACTCTTTTGTTATATTTAATTTAGATTATATAGCTATTACAGATTAGAACAATCTTAATTACTTACCTTTGTAGAAAATATACAGTACTTATATATGGCATCCTATTTACAAGTTGAAGGATTAACAAAGAGCTTTGGTGATCTGATTCTATTCGAAAATATTTCTTTTGGTATAGCCGAAGGACAACGCATCGGACTAATTGCAAAAAACGGTTCAGGTAAAACAACTCTACTAAATATTCTTACAGGAAAAGAGTCGTACGACAAAGGTACTATAAGCTTTCGTCGCGATTTACGTGTAGCTTACCTCGAGCAAGATCCCGGTTACCCCGAAGATATTACAGTTTTACAAGCCTGCTTCTTATCGGGCAACGAAGTAACCGATCTTATTGCTGAATACGAGCGGGTTATTAATTCGACAGAACATTCTACTCTTGACGATATACTTCAACGCATGGATATGCTTCAAGCATGGGATTATGAACACAGAGCGAAACAAATATTAGCCCAGCTGAAAATTACAGATTTCGATCAGAAAATATCGGAATTATCAGGAGGACAACTTAAACGTGTTGCACTCGCTAATGTACTTATTACCGAACCCGATCTTATCATTCTGGATGAGCCGACCAATCACCTCGATCTGGATATGGTGGAATGGCTCGAAGGATATTTGCAACGCTCACGCCTTAGCCTGCTAATGGTAACGCATGACCGTTATTTTCTAGATCGTGTATGTTCTGAGATTATCGAAATAGATCAAAAACAGATCTATCAATACAAAGGTAACTACTCCTACTTTTTGGAAAAGAGGGACGAACGTGTCAGCACACAAAATGTAGTATTAGACAAAGCGAATAACCTTTTACGCAAAGAATTGGAATGGATGCGCCGTCAGCCGCAAGCTCGTGCAACAAAAGCAAAATCACGTATAGAGGCTTTCTACAATTTGGAAAAGAAAGCACAACAAACACGTGATGCGGGTAATGTGAAACTCGAAATGAAAGGCTCTTATATAGGAAACAAAATATTCGAAGCACAGCACGTATATAAAGCGTTCGGTGATATCAAAATCCTCGAAGATTTCAACTATGTATTCTCACGCTATGAGAAATTAGGCATCGTTGGAAACAACGGAACAGGTAAATCGACTTTCATCAAAATGCTGATGGGTGAAGTTGCTCCCGACAAAGGATTATTCGATATTGGCGAAACAGTCAAATTTGGCTATTATAGTCAGGATGGATTGAAGTTTGACGAGCAAATGAAAGTTATCGATGTTATTCAGGACATTGCCGAAGTTATTGACTTGGGTAATGGAAATAAATTGACTGCATCGCAATTCTTACAACACTTCCTATTCGCACCTGAGAAACAACACAGTTTCGTTTACAAGTTATCGGGAGGCGAAAAAAGACGCTTATATCTTTGTACTGTTCTTATTAAGAATCCGAACTTCCTTGTACTCGATGAGCCGACAAACGATCTGGATATAATGACTCTGAATATTCTGGAAGAATATCTGCAAACATTCAAAGGCTGTGTTATTGTTGTATCTCATGACCGTTATTTCATGGATAAGGTTGTAGATCATTTACTGGCTTTCAGCGGAAATGCTGCTATTAAAGATTTTCCGGGAAACTATACTGATTACCGCGAATGGAAAGAAGTCAGCGAACTAATAGAAAAAGAAAAAGTATCTGCATCTGTCGCACCTAAAGAAATAAAACCACAGGCTGAAGCCCCAAAGAAAGAAGAAAAAAAGAAACTCACATTCAACGAAAAACGTGAATTTGAACAACTCGATGCTCTGATACCCAAACTTGAAGAGGAGAAAGCTAAAATAGAAAATGAACTATCCACTGGTTCACTCTCGAACGAGGAACTCCTAGCTAAATCGAGCCGTATCAGTGAACTTATTAATGAAATTGACGAAAAAACAATGCGTTGGATAGAACTCAGTGAACATATATAAATAAGAAGTGTTTTCTTTTCAATAAGCAATCAAAAAATGGAAGTATTATCTAAACCCAAACTCTGGTCGTTAAGCTACCTGAATGTATGTATAGCTAACTTTCTGATGGCATGTTCATTTAACCTGTTAATGCCTGCCATCCCCTTATATATTACAGAGCAAATGGGTGTTGCTCAATCTAAAACCGGTATCGTACTAGCTTCGTATGCTATTGCATTGCTCATTGTCCGCCCATTTTCGGGATATATGGTCGACATCTTCCCCCGAAAAAAAGTACTGCTCCTTGCATTCACATGCTATGTGCTTATCTTTTTCGGATACTTCTTTGCTACCACCGTATTATTATTTATCCTCGTTCGATTCATACATGGAATCACATGGGGATTATCCACCGTATCATCCAGTACACTGGCGATTGACGTAGTTCCATCCGAAAGACGAGCCGAAGGGATTGGTTATTATGGTACATTTATGAATGTCGCAATGGCTATCGCACCATTTGTCGCTCTGCATATCTACAATCACTACAGTTTCCAAATACTATTGTGGGGAGCTGTAGGTATGGGAATGCTCGGAATCGTAGCCGTTTCATTAATAAAAGCACCTGTAAGACCTAAAGTGGAACGGGAAAAGCTCTCGTTAGACCGCTTCTTCCTATTCAAGGGCTGGCCTATATTCTTAAATCAATTACTTCCATGTTTTGCATGGGGTACAATCGGGCCTTTCGTTGCCCAGTATGCCAAACAAGTAAATATATCGAATGCCGGTATATTCTTTATTTTCTGGGCTGGAGGTATTATTGCTTCACGTGTCTTTTCGGGGAAATTAGTCGACAGAGGTAAAATACATATCGTAAATGTATCGGCAATGGTCATTGTTGCACTCTCATTTTTCGCCTTCGCAACTGTCCATAATATTTATGCATTCTGTGCCTCCGGATTATTTATCGGTATTGGATTCGGTATGATGGCACCCGCCTTGCAAACGCTCTATATCAATCTCGCCCCAAATAACCAACGCGGTACAGCCAACTCTACCTACCTGCTGGGATTCGATTTAGGTCTGGCATTAGGCATGCTCATTGGCGGATATATAACAGGAATCAAAACATTTGAATTCTTATTTTTGATATGTTCTGCTCTCTGTGTAGTAAGCATATTTGTATACTGGTTCTGGGCAAGAATTGTTTTTGAAAAGAAGAGATTAAGATAGTAGTCATAAAATAAAAGCACCTGTAATATGAAATTACAGGTGCTTTTATTTTATCTGATAGGTAACTTAGAATTTCAAGCTTACTCCACCCAAGATATTAAATCCTTGCAAAGTATAACCTTTCACCAATTCATATTTCCCATATAGTATATTGTTCAGTCTGGCATTGACAGATACCCAATCGTTAATCTGGTACTCTCCTCTAAGATTCAGTTCTGTGATATCATTCATGCTTACAGATGACACTCTATTAGTAGGAGTAATATCTTCTAAATACGCTTTTCGTCCTCCGGCAAACAGAAAAGTTGCTGACATCGTTAATTGATCCATTGGTTTCACATCAGCATTCAGTTCAGCGGTAAAAGTAGGAAGCCCCCATGCTTTTTGCTCGGTAGGATAAGTATCCATTATCGGATTTTCCCTGTCATAAACAAAAGGTTTCGTATATTTCACATTGTAGAAATAAGCAATAGCCTTTGCAGACAAAGTTGTATAAGGAATCAGATTTGTCTTAAGCAAACCACCAATATGACCAGTCGATATATTCGCATAAACAGGTACACTCATATTTCCCCATTCAAACATTGGACGTGCAATAAACAGATGGTCTTTCTTTGTATGTTTATAACCACCAAATATATCGAATTCAAAACCGGGAACAACTCCCGATTTAAATCCTATTTTAGCATCATAAACAGTTTTGGAATACTCTACACGAGCCATCGGCGATGTATATCTGTTTTCTTGAAGAATGTCTAAGAATGTATTATTATTCACACCTCCTGTAATCTCACCATAAAGTGTACTTGTTTCGTCAACATGAACATTAGCGATAATATTCGGGCTCAAAAATATTGCATTATCAGAGTCGAACAATGCACTGGCATTCAGACCCAGTTCAGCAGTCCATGATACACCTTCGAAACGGATATAAGGAGTTCCTGTGACATTCGTAAACGAATGATAGGCATCTTTCAGATGCTCAGTAGGGCTATTGAACGATTGATTCATTATTAACCCTTTCACCCCTACAACCTTATCAGAGCCGAACTCTGTATAAATATCAGCATCCAAATTTATAATTCCTCCACCGGGAGCTTTATCTGATTTTTGAAGTCCGTATTTACTTTTGAAATAGTCGTAGCTTACATTCCCTTTATATTTCAACAAGCCGCCATTCGTATCGGTCGATTTCAATCCTGCGCCAAAACTTACAACATCGACATTCTGTTTCGATTTTATATCGTAAGGGAAAGTTTCAGCTGCTGACAGAGACCAGAAACTGTTACCATAATAATTATAAGCTGTATTGAAATAAGAACCATAGAACGATAAAACAGACGGTTCGAAAGCATGCTCATATTTCAATTTTACTTTGGTATCGGCATATTTTGCTTTTACCTCATCGAATACATATCCCTGATCGGCGAACTTAACGTCACCATTCATCGAATTATGAGTTGCCGATATATCTAATCTATCATTGCCGGAGTTTACTAATCTATATCCGAAAGCTCCATCTAAATTGGCATTAGTACCTCCCCCGAATATCAGATAGCCACGCTTTTTGCTATACTCTATATCTGTTTTGATATCACCCGAAGCTACACTGCCCAACAGATTGTTAGCTAAAGATATTTGTGGCGGCTGACTTACAAAGCGGGCATCCCTCTTAGCTATTGTTGGCTCGTAAATAGAAGGGAGCGAATTTATTTTAGACGCATCCTGCAATGTCGGAGTGTATTCACGTTCGAGCATTACCTGACGGGTGAGTGTTGTATCTTTCTGTGCTGCGGTAGTAAGGCTTATTAAACCTAACGCTGCTACTAAAATGGATTTATGTATATTTTTCATTTTACTCTTTTTTGAATTCGTTCTTATTGATTCCATCTGTAACAGAATTATTAATTATTCAATTTAGATAAACGTCCTGCTATCATATCGGTAATATCCTGCTCCGAACCTTTATAATTCGCCTGCAAGCTTTCAAGATACTGACGTGCCTGGAATTTATCTCCTCTAGCAACGTATACATCTGCCAGAACGATCACAGCTCGTGCCATCCAGTATTCGTGAGTAGTACCTTCTTTCATAAATGAAACCACTTGCGCTTCTGCCCTATCGTACGATTTGGCTTTATAATATGCCTCTGCCAATAAGAACTGAGATTCTGCACCGAATACTGTTCTGGTGTTTTTAGCTACAAATTGCAGGTCTACAATAGCCTCATCTACCTTACCCAGATTTCTCAGCGATTGTCCTCTATAAAAGCGAGCCTCGTTAGCAACATCAGCTGAAACCTTAGTACTAGCTAAAATCTTGCTTGCTGCGGTAACAACATCATTATCTTTCTTCATCAGATATGCACAGCGTAACATACCGAGTTGTGCCACATCTCTATTCTCAGCACTTGAAGCCGATTGGTTAAGATGTTCGTATGTAGCATACGCAGCTGCATAATTTTTGTTATCGAATTCTATACCCGAAGCATAAATAAGTGCATCGTCCAGATATTTCGGATTATTAGAACTTATTACATTCTTAAAATTATCGAGCGCTGTCGTAAAATCTTTAGTATCGAACGCCATAGTTCCTAAATGGAAACTGGCATCGCTAGCAAAAACTCCTTTAGGATAAGCTTGTAAATATTTATTTAACGCAGATTTTGCTTCATCTTTACGACCTTTCATAAATACATTCTCGGCAGCCAGATAAGTTAATGAATCCTGACGGCTTGCAGATAGAATATTTCCTTTACCCAACGAATTTACGTACGAAGCATATGAACCGATATCGTTAATATCTTTATATACCCCTTCCATACTTTGAATTGCAATACGTGCTTCATCTGTATTCGGATAGTTGGATACCACTTGCTTGTAAGCTGCAATAGATTTTTGAGGATTATTTGTATTGAAATATAATTGTCCCAATTGCACACCTGCCTTTTGAGCTAGATTTGTTTTAGGGTGTTCACTCAATAGCTTTTCCAGTACCGATATTGCTTCCGGCTCTTTATTCAACATAACTAATGCCCTGCTCTTTTCAAATAAAGCATCATCGTAATATTGAGAATTTGGATATTTAGACATCATGCTATTCAAAGCAGTAATCTTACCACTATAATTGCGTTGCAGTCCTAAAACGAAAGCCTTTTGGAATTCCGAATAATCTGCATTCGCAGGGTTAGCATTTACGGCTTGTGCATAATAGTTTTCCGCTTCGGAGAAATTACGGCTGTACAAATAACAATCACCTATTCGGTTAAGTGCATCATGATAATTAGACGATGAGCGATCTTTCTCGACAGATACATATTTCTTAAAGTTTGTCAGTGCAGCACTGTAGTTTTTTGTCTGGAAGTTGGTATAACCCAAGTTATATAGTGCCAACGGATAATTCTTTTGTGAAGAACTTACCTGCCCGATATATGTACTATAATCTTTGGCTGCCGATTGATAATTCGATTGACGGTAAGCCGTCTCACCTCTCCAGAAATAAGCTTCATTTTTAGCATCCGTATTGTAAGTACCCATATTGATGGTTGCATTGAAGTCTTTTGTTGCAGAAACATAGTCCCCGTCAATAAACTCCTGAACACCTAATTGATAAAGTATTACCTGCTTGGCATCCAATACCGGTTTACCGGGCGATTTTATCTTATCTATCACATCGAGCGCCATTTTATAATTCTTCACAGACAGTAAGGTTGTAGCTAATGCACTGTTCACCTCATCTGCATGTTTCGAATTCGGATATTCAGTCAGGAAGCGTTGGAAAGCTGTCACCGACTGCCCAAATGCAGAAACAGACTCTCTGTTTACCAGCATTACATAATTATACAGAGCTTCTTCGCTGATTGTAGAATCAAACTGACTACGTGCCGCTGCATCGAAAGCCAACAAAGCATTTTGAGTATCATTTAGTTTTAGATAAGATTGACCAAGCAACATATTACCTGCCTGCCCCAGCTGATCTATACTCGAAGCTACGAACTTAAGAGCGTGTGCAGCCTCTGTATAATTACCTATACTATAATAAGCATCTCCAAGTTGGTACATATCTTCACGAATCGGATTCGATTCTGCCTGAAAATATCTTTCATAATAACTTATAGCGCTACTCGTATTTCCTGTGCGATAATAGCTATTACCCAATAAACGATAAACTTCTGTCGAATTTTTACTATTTGGATAAGAAGCTAAGTAATCTAATCCTTCAGTTATGGTTTCCGAAAGATTACCTTCCATATATGCGCTTTGAATTAAAAAGAATGTTGCATTTTCCTTATATTCCGGCTTATTCTTCAACTTACGAAATATGGGAGTAGCGTGTGCATAATCTTTATTTTGGAAATGGATATATGCCAGATAGTAAGATGCAGGCTCACCATATCTATTGCTTCTTCTCGATAGTACCTCAAACAATTGTACTGCCTTAGCTGTATTGCCAATCTGTAAATTTGCAAAAGCAGTTCTGTAGCTATAATCTTCCTGCTCATTTATGGAGAGATAATCCACATCGCATTGCGATAACCAGTAAACAGCTTTCTGCCAGTCTTTTTCACTAAAGTGAGTCGAACCGATAAAAAAAGCCAACTGATTACGGTGATAGGTTTCAGTATATTTTTCCAGATAATCTTTCAACATATTACCGATTCCCGCTTTACCCTGATAAAACATAGAACTCAGAATAATGTAATCGGCCTCTTGCTGAAGTTTTGCATCTTTCGACTGTTTCTTGAACTCTTCAAGAGCATTTATAGCCCCCACATAGTTGTTGTTCATAAACATTTCTTGGCCCTGCGTAAAGAGCCTGTTAGGCAATTCGGCATACACAGATTTCTGTGCGTGTGCAAATTGTACACTTGCAGCGATACCCAGTACTACGAGTATTTTTTTCATATAGTAGTATTTTTTATTTTCTTAATTACTTCTTTTACCGAGTGTAACCCAAACCGCTCAGGATCGAGTTCCGATATTTTGATAAACTCTAATTTTTCAACGTCGTCATCCGCTTTTAATTGTTCTTTATCCGAAACTTTGCACAAATAAACAAGATCTAAAGTGTGAACTTCAAATCCGGAATAAACATAAGTATTTGGAATAGAGAACCAATAACGTAGGTCTAAAATATTCAGATTAGTTTCTTCCTTTACCTCTCTGGTAACAGCCTCTTCTCCGGTTTCGTACATATCTACAAAACCACCAGGCAAATCGAGTGTACCCATAGCCGGCTCATGAGCACGAGTAGCTACTAGCAACTCGTCTTTATCATTTATGATGAGGGCTATTGTAGATGAACAGGAATTGAAATAATACACAAAACCACAATCTTCACACTTTTTCGATTTGAAATTATTCTCAACAAAGTGGTGGGAGCCACATTTGGGGCAAAAGCGAAACTGAGATAATGGGTGTAGGGTATTTTTCATTAGATTATAGCGAATTACTGATTTTCTTTGCTCTTAGCATATTCTTCGGCTATCAATTCCAGTTCGTTGTACCACCCCTCGCCAAAACGACGAATAAGCGGAGTTTTCAAAAACTGATAAATTTTCAATCCGTTTTTATTACCCAAAGCTACTGCTGCTTTGCAGACTTTCCATCGGTGATAATTTACCGCAGTAAATTCACGATAACGCTGTAAACGTATGGGATACAAATGGCAAGAAATTGGTTTGTAAAAATCAATCTTTCCTTCTTTATGAGCTTTTTCTATGGCACATTTGCAGATACCTTTCTCATCGTAGTAAGTAAAAACACAGTCTTTACCATTGACAATAGATGTTACCATCTCACCGTCACTATCTTTGTAAGCAACACCTTCTTTTTTTATTAGTTCTTGAGCTACGGGAGATAGATCATCCCATACATGAGGCAATATGTCTTCAATTATTTTCACTTCCTCATCCTCTAGCGGAGCTCCGGAGTCTCCCTCAACACAGCACTCACCTTTGCAGGCAGACAAGTCGCACAAAAAGCTCTCTTCAACTATATCTGTTGCAACTATCGTATCGTTTATTTGAAACATTTTTTATTGTTTGCAGTTATCAAAAAATTACTTAGCAAAGATAACTGTTTTTGCTACAACATGCCATTATCAGAACTGCTAATTGAGCAAAAGAGAGATTTCTTTTAACACAATTTGATTAAAATTGAATTCTATTTGACTATTGTCCGAAATTCTTTTACTTTTGCAGTTGAATTTTTCACTCTGACCAAAGTGAAATATCTGGCGCAGTAGTTCAATGGATAGAATAGAAGTTTCCTAAACTTTAGATTCGGGTTCGATTCCCGGCTGTGCTACTTTTACTCACTAACGCAATGACTGTGAACATAATTTAACAGGAACCGAACAAAAGAAAACCACATTTGTTTAACTGCTATAGTATTCGATGTAGAACAAACAAAAACTAAAAATGAAAATGACAAAGAAAATTATTCTTGCTTTAACATTCAGCCTAGCTGTACTAAGCATACAAACAGCCTCAGCCCAAATAGTTCGCTATGGCTTTAGAGGAGGCATTGATGTTATAAATCCTAGCTTTAACTCTGATGCTCTTAAAGTGAGTAATCGTGTTGGCTATCAATTAGGAGCATCTCTTGACTTAACAGTACCTATTATAGGCCTTGGTCTAGAAACAGGAGCACTATTCGGTCGTCACAACTACGACTCAAATAGTCTTATGCAAAATCAAAACAATGACATATCTAGCTTTAACTATTTGCAAGTACCTGCATTTATAAAACAGAAATTCTCTATATTAGGTCTTGCTGGCTTATATTTTACTGCTGGTGCATATGGTAACATTAAACTAAGTGGTGGCGACCTTACACTAGACGGAGCAAAATATGAAGCTAAAGGTTTCCAAACCGGATTAAGTGGGGGAGCTGGAGTTAGCCTATTAAATCATTTGGAATTAGGTTTTATCTACCGTCACAAACTAGGTGATACCTATTCTAGTTCTACTACAGATCTTAGTCGATACAACAAGGTAGATAGAAATATCTGGTCTATAACTGCTGCATATTACTTTTAATTTGTAATTTTATAGGTGTCATAAACAAGCTTGTTATGACTAGATGCGTAACAACAATACATTTATAGTACTTATAAAATGCCACTATATGCCGATCTAATATTGCCACTGCCCTTAGATACTCTTTTCACATACGAAGTTCCCAGCGAATTAAGTAATATAGCGAAAGAGGGTGTAAGGGCAGTGGTGCATTTCGGCAAAAAGAAATACTACACAGGTATCATTTTCCGTGTATACAAATCGGAAGCCCGAAATGAGATAAAAGAAATCACGTCCATACTGGAAGATCACCCAATTGTTTTACCTACTCAATTGCGTTTCTGGGAATGGATTTCCACTTATTACATGTGCACCCTCGGTGATGTATATAAGGCTGCACTTCCGTCTTCCCTCAAACTTGAAAGCAAAACTTTTGTGATTCTTAATCCCGAATTTGAGGCACAAGAAATATTTACACCAAATGAACAGAAGGTTTTCAATCAGCTTTCACCAACAAAAGCTCAAACAATTGCAGATATAGAAAAGCTAACAGGCTTACCGAATCCCCTTCCTGCAATAAAATCATTAGTAGACAAGCAGGCAGCTTTCATCAGCGAAGATATCCAGAATACTTATTCTCCAAAAACACAATCAGCCGTTCGACTAACAAAATCGCATACAGACGAAGAACTGAATAACTTATTAGACAGCCTCAGTAAAGCCAAAAAGCAACAGCATTTGTTCACGACTTTTTTGCATCTCAATGAAAACCAGGGTCTCATATTAAAAAAACAGCTTCTTGAAAAAGCTGATGTATCATCTGTCGTACTTAATGAACTGGTAAAAAAAGGTCTTTTAGAAATATACAACAACGAAGTCAATCGGCTTTACTATGGAGAATCGAATATAGAATCGGCATACGCTTTGAATGACTATCAGCAAGAGGCATATAATGAAATCCAAACTTCATTCGTAGAAAAAGACGTAACTTTATTATTCGGAGTAACATCGAGCGGAAAAACAGAAATATATATTCATCTGATTAAAGACATGATCAGTAAAGGCAAACAGGTGTTGTACCTATTGCCAGAAATAGCCCTGACAACACAGATTACAGAGCGGTTAAAAAGTGTATTCGGAAATCAATTAGCTGTCTACCATTCCAAGTTCAACGATAACGAACGAGCCGAAATATGGAATAAACTACTGAAAAATGATGAATGCAAAGTTGTTTTAGGTGCACGATCTGCCGTATTTTTACCCTTCACCGATCTTGGACTCGTTATTGTAGATGAAGAGCATGAGGCTTCGTATAAACAACAAGACCCTGCACCACGGTACAATGCCCGTAATGCTGCTATTGTTCTGGCAAATATACATAAAGCAAAAACACTACTCGGTACGGCAACACCTGCTATCGAAACCTACTATAATGCACTGAACGGGAGATATGGATTAGTAAAACTAACCAAAAGACACGAAGATATAAAGCTACCTCATATATCTGTTATCAACACGAAGGAACTTCGAAGGAAGAAACAAATGAAATCTGTCTTATCTCCTCCTCTAATTGAGGTGATGAAAGATATTTTATCTAAGAAAGAACAGGTTATATTATTCCAAAACAGACGAGGCTTCTCCTCTTTATTAGAATGTAAAACATGCTCATGGACTCCGCATTGCAAGCACTGCGATGTGAGTCTCACTTATCACAAAGGACAACGGATGATGATCTGCCATTATTGTGGAGCAACTTATTCTGCACCTTCGGTCTGCGAAGAATGCGAAACCCCCACCCTAGAGGTAATAGGCTATGGAACAGAACGTATAGAAGAAGAGGTAAGCACCATTTTCCCCGACACATCTATCGGAAGAATGGATCTTGATACAACTCGAGGGAAAAGATCATATGAGAGAATCATTTCTGATTTCGAAGACAATAAAACAAATATCCTTATCGGCACACAAATGGTATCTAAGGGTCTGGACTTCGACAATGTTAGTGTTGTAGGAATACTGAATGCCGACAATCTGCTCAATTATCCCGACTTCAGGGCACACGAAAGAGCGTTTCAGCTGATGACGCAAGTTAGCGGAAGAGCCGGTCGCAAAAACAAACAAGGGCTTGTACTTCTTCAAACATCGCATCCCGGACATCCTGTTATCAATTATGTTAGGAATAATGATTATGAATCATTCTACGAACTTCAAACGGACGAAAGGCGGCTGTTTCATTACCCCCCATTTTTCAGATTAATAGCAATTGTTATCCGAGGACGAGATGAAAATATTGTTGATGGTGGCGCACGACACTTCACTCAATTACTGAAACAATCATTCGGCGATCGCATACTTGGCCCAAGCAAACCGCCTGTTGCCCGAGTGCAGGCACTATATATCAGAAAAATCCTATTAAAGATAGAAAATCAGGCATCGATACAAAAGGTAAGGGAGTCTATTGTTTTTCATCAGAAAACTCTACTGACCGATCCTGCATTCAAGGCCGTATTATTTCATTTCGATGTCGATCCGGTGTGAGTATGCGGCTATATCCAGAGAGGAATATTATAAACAGAGAAATGAATAGCATAGGCATTTAAGTTTTTTTATCTGTATAATTGAAACGTTTTATATAAATTTGCAGCAATTTAGAAGTTCTATATATGAGCAAGAAAACAAAGAAAAATAAAAACACATTCTTTAAGCAACTTAGTCCCAACAAGATTGTTAAAGCATTGTGGGTACTTTTCATAGCAGGCATAGTATCAGTTACACTTATATTTATCCTTATAGGCACAGGTATTATCGGCTATATGCCTCCTATCAAAGACCTTGAGAATCCCATCGACAAATACGCTTCACAGGTATACTCGGTAGATGGACAGTTGCTAGGAACATTTTCTCAAGATAAGAACAATCGGATCAACTCGAGCTATAGCGACTTATCGCCTTATCTTGTCGAAGCTCTTGTTGCAACAGAGGATGCACGATACTACTCCCATTCGGGAATAGATATTTTCGCATTAATCCGCGCTGTTGTAAAAACAGGAATTCTTCAGCAATCCAGCGGAGGCGGAGGTAGTACCATATCTCAACAATTATCAAAACAGTTATATTCGCCTACTGCCGAAAATGTAGTAGAACGTGTATTGCAAAAACCTATTGAATGGGTTATTGCAGTTCAATTGGAGAGATATTACACCAAAGATGAGATTATAAACCTATATCTCAACAAATTCGACTTCTTATATAATGCAGTGGGTATCCAATCTGCCGCTCAGGTATATTTCAACAAAACACCTAAAGACTTAAAAATAGAAGAGGCAGCAACCCTGATCGGGATGTGTAAAAATCCTTCGTATTACAATCCTCTTCGTAAAAATGAACGCACCAGAGGACGGCGCAATGTTGTGCTTGAGCAAATGTATAATGCCGACTACATTACAAAACAAGAACTGGATTCGTTAAAGCAATTGCCATTAGTACTAGATTTCAAAAAGGTAGACCATAAGGACGGGCTTGCTCCTTATTTCCGCGAATATCTGCGCATGGCAATGAATGCAAAAAAACCCAGTAAATCGAACTACGCATCATGGCAAACAGAACAGTTTGCATCCGATTCGCTGCAGTGGGAAACAAACCCGTTGTACGGTTGGTGTAGCAAAAATAAAAAAGCCGATGGCTCAAATTACAATCTGACAACTGACGGGTTAAAGATATATTCTACAATTGATTCCCGCATGCAGAAATATGCAGAAGAAGCTGTAGAAGAACATTTCAGCAAAGAGTTACAACCCGATTTCGACAGAGAAAAGAAAGGCCGTTCGTATGCTCCATTTTCATCTTCTGTAGCCAAGAATGTAGATTCTCTTTTGCTGCGCGCAATGAAAGTGACTGACAGATACAGAGGGCTTAAGAATCAAGGATTATCTGAAAAAGAAATCCTCAAAGAATTCAAGACGCCTACCGACATGAAAGTCTTTTCGTGGAAGGGAGAAATCGATACCACGATGACTCCATGGGATTCGATTCGTTATCACAAAGGATTTCTCCGTACCGGATTTATGGCAATGGATACTCAAACAGGTTTTGTGAGAGCTTATGTCGGCGGAATTGACTTCAAATACTTTCAATACGATATGGTAAATATGGGACGACGACAAGTTGGTTCAACAATCAAACCATATCTGTACACGCTTGCTATGGAGGAAGGTATGACTCCTTGCGATGAAATGCTGCATGTGGAGCAAGTTCTTATAACCGAAACCGGAAAAGAATGGCGTCCGAGAAATGCGAGCGCACGTAGAGTTGGCGAAGTAGTAACTATCAAATGGGGGCTACAAAATTCTGACAACTGGGTTACAGCCTATTTAATGAAACAAACATCCCCTTATACATTTGCACGTCTGCTACACTCGTTTGGAATTACAGGACGAATAGATCCCGTAGTATCTATGTCGTTGGGAACACATGATGTATCTGTCGCTGAAATGACTGCTGCTTACACTGCATTTGCAAACAAGGGTATCCGATCAAATCCTATATATGTTACTCACATCGAAGACATGTACGGAAACATTGTAGCTACTTTCACTCCTAAACTCGATGAAGTATTCGGAGAAAGCACTTATGTGAAAATGATAGATATGCTCCGCGGCGTAGTGGATGGAGGAACAGGAGGCCGCGTCAGACGGAATTATGGGATAACAGCTCCGATGGGTGGTAAGACGGGTACAACACAAAACAACTCCGATGGTTGGTATATGGGCTTCACGCCGAAATTATCTGCCGGATGTTGGGTCGGTGGAGAAGATCGCTCTATTCACTTCGATCGCACAAGCGACGGCCAAGGTGCTAGTATGGCATTACCTATATTCGGATTATTTATGAAAAAAGTATATGCCGACCCCGATTTAGAGTATAAGCAAACAGACCAGTTTCAATCGGCCAAATATAGTCCGTGCGACAGAGCCTCCGATGATGACGATATAATAGATCATCAGCCTGTTGTGATTGACAAGATGTTTAATTAAAGAGAATACGCTTCGAACCACAAAGTTATCATCCATAACTTTGTATTAATGTGGTGTAATATATAAATGTTTAAACAGAAATGGCTATTCTTAATCGAATAGCCATTTCTGTTTAGTTTATCACGTCGGAAATCTTCGATTGGTTCTTCATTCCTTCCTTACCTTTTATGAGAAACTATCGGGTAATTTTAGAATTATGAATAAAGATAAAGAGTAAGGCAAAACTATTATACTCTGTTAATTGTTTAAAACGACAATATTACAGCAGACTCCTTCATTTTATTTATTTCATAAAATTATAAATTATGCCCTCATTAGCAGCAATATCTACAATAGATTTTCCTTTCAAAACGAATCAACAAGATGTAAAAGAGTATGCCAAAGGTTTATTTGCTGTATCATTTCCTGCAGTAGAAAGAATGTTGGGTGCATTTGATAACACAGAGATTGTAACAAGAAATTTGTGTAAGTCGCTTGATTACTATTCTGACGTGCATACTTTTCAAGAGCAGAATCTCGAATACATCAGGCTTGCTCTTGAATATTCCGTCAAGGCGATTGAAAAGTGTATTTCTTCCGCACAAATTAATAAGGACGATATAACCGATATTATTTTCATCTCAACCACCGGACTTGCCACTCCAAGCATGGATGCCCTGATAATAAATAAAATGAGGCTCAACCAGCATGTCAACCGCATGTCTATTTTTGGTTTGGGATGTGGAGGAGGCGTATCGGGTTATGCAAAAGCATGTACTGTAGCTAAAGCAAATCCTGAAGCTGTGGTATTGTTAGTAGCGGTAGAATTATGTTCACTTACTTTTCTGCGTGATGATTTTAGTAAAAGCAACTTTATCGGTTCCAGTTTATTTTCGGACGGGGTTGCTGCCTGCCTGGTTATGGGAGATAATCGTATAAATAAAGCTAAGCACCAAATCAAATTTGTTGGTAACGAAAGCAAATTATATTTCGATTCGCAAGAAATAATGGGATGGAATTTTACAGATAATGGCTTTAAAGTTTTATTTTCTTCGGGTATTCCTGCTATTATTGCTCAAAATGTACACAATGATGTCTCTTCTTTCTTAGCCAAATATCAGTTGAAAATTTCAGATATAAAGAATTTCATTTTTCATCCGGGAGGTAAAAAAGTACTTGCTGCTTATGAGGAAGCACTGGGTGTAGAAGGTGATTTTTTGAAGACAACCAGAACGGTAATGAACAATTACGGCAATATGTCGAGTTCCACTGTATTGTATGTCTTGGAACAGTTTTTCACTCATGATTTTGAAGACGGTTATGGATTGATGATGTCTATGGGACCGGGATTTTCTTGTGAGATTGTTCTACTTCAAATGAAAAAATAATATGGCCTTTTTCTTTTTTATTTCATTTGTAATTCTACTACGAATCGGTGAATTAATTCTTGCCCGAAGTAATGGACAATGGCTTTTAAAACACGGAGCGATAGAATACGGGCAGAAGCACTATCCGTTTATGATTGCACTTCATACCTTGTTTTTCATTTCGTTGATCACAGAATACACTCTTGCAGGAACAGGCTCGTACAACTACCTCTTGCTTATATTATTTTTCATTTTGATTGCCTTAAAGGCATGGACTATTTTGTCGCTAGGTAGATTTTGGAATACAAAAATATACCGTGCACCCAATTTTCCATTGATAAAGAAAGGCCCTTATAAATACTTCAAGCATCCTAATTACATCATTGTCATTGCTGAGATAGCAATTATCCCTCTTGCATTTGGTCTATATTACACTGCCATTATTTTCACATTACTTAATAGTATAATGCTGTTTGTCAGAATTAAAGAAGAAAATAAAGTGCTGAAAATCTGAACATAATCTAAAAATCAGATTTGTCTTAATATTGAAATCTGCCGAACATTTTAAGATGTATTATGTTAATATTTTATATCGACATAATACAAACTGGATAAGTATATTTCAATGAAAGGCTTATTTTTTTTAATATCAGTAATTGCATTTTTTTCTTGCATTTCTGTATCTGCTCAATACTCTATGCATCAGGCGCCAGCGATGAAACGTGTACTTCCTGACTCAATAGACATAGCTTACAACTCTAAAAAGAACTGGAAGTTGGCAGTAGGACAGATTGTAGGAATGAATATAGGACTCTGGGCATTTGACCGATACGCACTAAAAGCAAATTATGCTTATATCAGTATCAATACAGTAGAGAATAATTTAAAAAATGGCTTTAAATGGGATAACGATCAGATGGCGACCAATATGTTCGGGCATCCATATACCGGTAGTTTGTATTACAACTCAGCTCGTGCAAATGGATTCAATTTTTGGGAATCTGCTGCTTTTACCCTTGGAGGCAGTGTTATATGGGAAGTCCTTCTTGAAAATCAACCTCCATCTACCAACGATCTAATTGCCACTTCTATCGGAGGAATTGTTATAGGTGAAGTGTCCTATAGTGCATCAGATTTAGTTTTGGACAATAGAGCTGAAGGTACAGAACGTTTAGGACGTGAATTTGCAGCCTTTCTCATATCACCTACTCGTGGGCTTACCCGTATTATGAATGGTGATGCATGGCAAAAGAAACCAACTTCGGGACGGCAATATGGTATACCCGAAATACGTATAGAAGCATCTACAGGAGTGAGGACATTGAGTCTTGGAAAAACATATTGGGCGAAAGAAATGATCTGGACAACAAATCTTAATGTCGAATATGGAGATCGATTCGACACATATAACAAACAGCCCTACGATTATTTTATGTTCAGAGCCAGTTTAAATGCCCATAAATCACAACCTATCCTAGGCAGATTTAATTTAACCGCGCGGCTTCACGGAACCGAGCTGATAGATACCGAGAAAGATTACTTGAGTCTTGGTTTATACCAACACTTTGCCTATTACGATTCAGATACCATCTCATCTGAATCGAACAGAATACCCTATCGATTTTCTGTTCCGGCATCTTTTGGAGGAGGATTAATCTATCAAAACAAAAGATCTGCCAGTTGGTTATTTGATGCGTATACACATCTCAATGCTGTCATTTTAGGGGCATCCCTAAGTGATCACTACAAAGTGGATATGCGTAATTATAATATGGGAAGTGGTTTGGGCTGGCAAGCAGGGTTTAATTTAACATATAAAGATATATTCGGATTACATAGTACCTACGAAGGTTACCGTATGTTTACATGGAAAGGTTATCCCGTCGGAATAGATTGGAATACTATCGATCCTAATACTTTAAATGTACAGGGAGACAAATCTCAGGCTACTCTTCAAGCTTTTAGTTTGAGAGCAGATGTGAAACTTCATAGACGCATATACTTTACACTCATGTCTTATTTTTATAGTCGCATAACTAATTATGACCAATATGAGGATGTGAGAGCTCATGCAAAAGAAGGCTATCTAATGATGACTTATAGATTTTAAGGTGAGTCCGATATAAGGAAAGGTACAATAATGTCTTTTTTTGAATTTGTCATCCCGATACGTAGTGAGGGATCTTGGCTACTCCTTGTTGTAGGATAACAGATCCCTCACTACGTATCGGGATGACAGAGAGAGAAAGACATGTAATCTTATTTTTCCTCACCCCAAAAATTTAGATATTGTCGGGCGACACTTATAAAATCGTGATGCTTGTCGACAAACAATCTCCCATTTTGAGATAATTCAGGAATCTTATACTTATTCAGAACGATATATTCTAACTTATTAAACACATCATCTTCCGTTGGGTAGACATTTATAATTGGGTGGTTCTCTTCTTCGTCCAATAACTCATACATTTCGAGCTCTCCACCTCCTACCACAACCTTTCCCTGCGCCATCGCCAGTAAGGCATTCATTGCCGGACTATACGAATAAAGCTGATCCAAGACGACGTGAGCCTGCATCATAAGTTTTTGATACTCATCATAACCTACCGATTCTACACGAGAGACAACTACCTGATCAGGATATTTCCGAGCCAAACGAATCAATGCTCTGTCCATTACATCAGTACCTTTATATTCACTTCTGTCTTTATTGATTCCAATAAAAAAATTGATTCTGTCCGGAATACGATCAATGGGTTGAAATTCTATCTTTGACGTATTAATAGGTAAAGGAATATAAGCAAGCTTTTCCGAATAATAAGGCTCATACGATTTGTAGTATTCGTAGAGACAAGCTACAATACCATCAGACGACACAGCCATCTCATTGTTAGCAATCTCCCTATTTGAATTAATCCATAGAGACTCCAGCTTCTGATTATACTGCAAATTTGTGCTTTTGCCATCGACAAAAAACTCAGAATATTTAAAAACATTTTTCGCTAAGCAAGCCCTTACCCAGTAGGAATCATCTCCGAAAGCACCTAAGAAAACCCGTTTGTTATTTTTCTTCAGCTGTTTGTAAAGGTATTGATTGATACGTACATTAAGCGTTACAAAACAGGGATTAATTATTTGCACGACATCATAGCCTTTGAATTTAGAGAATTTATTGAAGACTGATACTAAACATAATAGTGTATCAATAAACCCCGAGCTCTTACGCGTCAAATCTATATCACGCGGATAATCCTTAAACCGGTCTCCGTCTGAAGCTACCACAACCTCATGACCTAGAACCCGTAAGCCCTCAGCTAAGGTTAGATGCACACGGCTATATTCTCCGATAAGAAGTATTCGCATAAAGTAATCGTTTTATACAAAAGTAACACAAGTATCGATACATCACACAAAAGGAAACGATCAAACAATGTATATCTGTTCAGAAATTAAGAAGTTTTTAAATTTCGAACTCAAAAACAGAGATATGTGAACCGATACTTTCAGTGTTTTAACTATCTTTGCACCCAAATGTATAAAATACAATCATTTATTACAAAGAATTTTGTAAGTATACCATTTTCGATATGAAAAGATATAACTTAATAAATAACGTCTTCGGATGGTTTAGTTTTGCTATCGCAGCAATTGTTTACCTAATGACCATTGAGCCTACAGCAAGCTTCTGGGATTGTGGTGAGTTTATAACCTCAGCATACAAACTAGAAGTAGGACATCCGCCGGGTGCGCCGTTCTTTATGCTTACAGGAAAGTTTTTCACACTATTTGCGTCTGATACTTCGCAGGTGGCCATGATGGTGAATGCAATGTCGGCACTACTCAGTGCATTGACTATTCTGTTCCTTTTCTGGACTATTACACACTTAGCTAAGAAGCTTATATATAGTGACAAAAGTAATGAAATGACTTTAGGGCAGCTTATCATTATCATGGGCTGCGGACTGGTAGGTGCTTTGACTTATACATTTACAGATACATTCTGGTTTTCGGCTGTAGAAGGCGAAGTGTACGCCTATTCATCTATGTTTACAGCTCTCGTATTCTGGCTGATACTTAAATGGGAAAACAGGGCAGACAAACCCGGATCGGACAAATGGCTGATAATCATTGCTTATGCAATGGGGCTATCTATCGGTGTCCATCTATTAAATCTATTATGTATTCCGGCCATTGTATTGGTTTACTACTTTAAGAAAAGAGAAAATGCCAATCTGAAAGGAACATTACTAGCTCTGGCTGGCTCATTTGCGCTTATCGTATTGTTAATGTACGGTATAATACCGGGCTTTACAAAAGTTGGCGGATGGTTCGAACTTCTTTTCGTTAACGATTTAGGCTTCTCATACAATACCGGTGCTTTCGTATACATCATCTTGATAGCTATCTCTATTATTTGGGGATTGTACGAAACAATGTCAGTCAAAGGAAATATGACCAGAGCGAAGATTGCTTTTATCATTTGCATGATATTAAGTGGTGTTACATTCATCGGGTCGAACGCTATTCTGTCTATTCTGCTAATAGGTGCTTTAGTTGCATTTATATTTATCAATAAGAAAATAAATTTCAGACAATTAAATACAACTATTTTATGTCTGATGGTTATCCTTATAGGGTATTCTTCATTTGCACTAATACCTATCCGTTCGATTGCAAATCCGCCTATGGATCAGAACTCACCTGAGCATCTGTTTACATTAGCCAATTACCTGAATCGTGAACAATATGGTGACAGACCTCTTTTTCATGGAAAAACATTTGCTTCGAGCGAAGCTCGTGACCCTCAAACAGGAAGAATCAAACCGCCGGTAAGTGAAAAAAAGAATTATGATAAGGTTGTAAAAAAATCGCCTGATCAAAAAGATATGTATGTTGTAAGCGGAACAGCTCCAACTTACGAATATTCAAATACAATGACATTCCCACGTATGTATTCCGATGAAAACAGACATTTGATCGGTTATCAGATATGGGGAGGAATAAAAGATACAAAGGTACAGCCTACGATGTTCCAAAACCTTCAGTTCTTTTTTACCTATCAGTTAGATTTCATGTACTTCCGCTATTTTATGTGGAACTTCTCGGGTCGTCAGAACGATATACAAGGAACAGGTTCTTTGAATAATGGAAACTGGATAACAGGCATCAGTTTTGTAGATGAAATGCTGGGCAGAGGTCCGCAAGACAATCTACCACCAGATATAGCCGACAACAAAGGGCATAATGCATATTATGCACTACCATTCCTTCTCGGAGTTCTTGGAATTTTCTTCCAATTGACCCGTAAAAAAGAAGGGGAACAACAATTCCTAATTACGTTCATGTTGTTCTTTATGACCGGTATAGCCATCATATTATACCTGAATCAGCAACCATTCGAACCACGCGAGCGTGATTATGCTTACGCAGGCTCTTTCTATGCCTTCTGTATATGGATAGGATTTGGAGTCGCATTCCTTTGGAGACTACTCAAAAAGGTACTGCCCGAAGCACCTGCCGCTGCCATAGCAACAGTTGCCACAATACTGATTCCGATACAAATGGCCAGTCAAAACTGGGACGATCATGATCGCTCGGACAGATATACGATGAGAGATTTCGGTATGAACTACTTACGTGGTTGCGAACCGAATTCGATACTCTTCTCGATGGGAGACAATGATACTTTCCCGTTATGGTATGCACAGGAAGTAGAAGGATTCCGTACCGATGTACGTGTATGTAATCTCAGCTACCTGCAAACAGACTGGTATGTAGATCAAATGCGTAGACAAGCATACGATTCGGAACCACTACCTATCAACTGGGAACGAGATCGTTATTTCGGTAATAAAGGTCAGGCTGCTTATGTTTTATCGAGAAAAGATCTTGAAAAAGCAATTACAAGCCAGCTTCAACAATCGGATATGAAGAATTTCATGGGACATATTCGTTTCAATGATTACTTCGATGTAGCAGCATTTAAAGACACAATGCAACTAAGTGAGGTAACAGAGATATTGAAAACGCAGGATAACCATGTGCCACGCAATCCATTTATCGAGAAAGGCGTAGTTATACCGAGCAGCATATACACAACTCCAATTAATACAGCGAATGTAGACTGGGCTAAATTGGGAACTAAGCCTAAATCAGATTTTACGATCAACGTGGGTGATGATAAGAATGCAGTATACCGCCAAGAGATTATGATTATGGAAATGCTTTACAACATTAATAAAGATGATTGGAAGCGCCCATTATATTATGCTGTAACAATTGGAGAAAGCCCTATAAACCTGTCTGATCAAGCAATGCTTGAAGGTATTACTTATCGAATACTTCCGGGAGTACTGGATAGCACCGGAGTAAATACCGAAGTAATGTTCGACAATATGGTAAACAAATACCAGTGGGGTGGAATAGAGAATCCGAAAGTATATCTGGATGAAAATAATCTAAGAATGTGCCGTTCGTTCCGCATGATGTTCGACAGACTTATCACAGCGTTATTAGAACAAGGAAAAAATGACAAAGCTCTGGTAGCTCTCGACAAGTGTATTACCGCCATCCCGGGCAACACCGTTCCAAGAGGAGGAGAATCCATACTATTTGCGGATGCATACTTCGAATTGGGAGAGAAAGAGAAGGGGCAAATGGTTGCAAATGAGATTATGGATCGGGTTGATGCATCATTGCAATGGTACAAACGTCTGAAACAACAAGATATGGTATATTGCAGTTCGGATATCAGAGAGTATATGGATATCAAACTGAAAATATTAGATATTTATCAACGATACGACAGAACAAAATATCAACCGCTACTTGATCAGATTATGGCTGAAACTGATCTATTCTTAAGCAATGGAGTAAGTTTCAACGATCGTGCCCATCCACTTGACTTTTTGATGAGAGTAGCCATAAGAGGCTATATGATCGAAGAGGATACCACTGCTAAAAAAGCAGAAGGTGCAACAATGGAAAAAGCAGCCGGATTGATACAAAAATACAAACCTGAACTTTTACAAAAATATTTTGGTCAATAAAAAAGATGAATTAAAATATACTTGCAGCAATAAAAGTGCTGCAAGTCTGTTTATGTTCATAAAATAAGTTTATGCTAATAGAACAGCCGCCTATATTATACCGTCTCTTATACAAAGACTCTATATGGAGGATACCTGTAGAAGGGGAGAAAACGGTATACTTAACTTTCGACGATGGACCTATACCGGAGATCACTCCATGGGTATTAGATTTGTTGGATCAATACGAGGTCAAAGCGACATTTTTCTGCGTAGGCGATAATGTCCGTAAACATCCCGATATCTATCAAATGGTACTCAACAGAGGGCATCGTGTAGGCAATCACACATTCAATCACATTCAGGGTATACGTAAGTTCACAAAAAGATACGTGGAAAATACCCGTCTCGCATCTGAATACATAGATTCCGATCTCTTCCGTCCACCACACGGACATATGAGAATACCTCAATATCTCACTCTGAGAAAAAAATACAAGATTATTATGTGGGATGTTGTCACCCGCGATTACAGCAAGTGTATGACTCCCGATAAAGTATTGAATGCGGTGAAGAAATATACACGTGACGGATCTATTATTGTATTCCACGATTCAATAAAAGCAGAGAAGAATATGAAATATGCTCTACCTAAGAGCATAGAGTGGCTTAAAGAGCAAGGTTATACCTTTAAATTATTATAAACTTCCGATATCACATATAAAAATTGTATTTTTGTAAGAGCAAATTTATATGTGAATGATTCTAGAACGTTTATCCATACTCAACTATAAAAATATAGAGCAAGCCGACTTGAGCCTGTCTCCTAAGATAAACTGCTTCTTAGGCAGCAATGGTATGGGTAAAACTAACCTACTGGATGCGATCTATTACCTTTCGTTCTGTAAAAGTCACAACAATCCTATCGATTCGCAAAATATCTATCATGATGCAGACTTTGCCGTTATGCAAGGCTGGTATCAATTAGAGGGGAAGCAAGAAGAGTTTTTCTGTAGTCTGCGACGAAAACAAAAGAAACAGTTTAAGCGAAATAAAAAGGAATACGAACGTTTTTCCGACCATATAGGAACATTACCACTTGTTATGGTTTCGCCTTCCGACACCGATTTAATAAATGGAGGAAGTGATGAACGAAGAAAGTTTATGGACCTTTTTCTGTCGCAATTCGACAAAGAATATTTACACTCACTTATAAGGTACGGCAAAGCCCTTCAACAGCGTAATGCTTTATTAAAAAGTGATGGGCGTATCGACGAAACACTTCTGGAACTTTGGGACGAACAACTGATAGAAGAAGGTAAAATTATCTATAAGAAGAGATTTGATTTTATAGAAAAATTTATCCCTACATTCCAGAAATTCTATGATTTTATATGCCTTTCGAATGAAAGAGTAGAATTAAAATACGAATCTCATTTTTCTGACAATAACTTTGAGGCTTTACTCAAACAAAAAAGAGAAAAGGACAAGATATTAGGCTATACAAGCATTGGCGTCCACAAGGATGATCTGGACATGCAGATGGACGGATATTCAATTAAAAGGGTAGGTTCGCAAGGACAGAATAAAACTTATGTAGTAGCTCTTAAACTAGCTCAATTCGATTTCCTGAGACAGGCTACTGCCACTACTCCGATATTACTACTCGACGATATTTTTGATAAACTGGATTCATCGCGCGTAGAGCAAATTGTAAAACTTGTTTTAGATAAAGATTTCGGGCAGATATTTATCACTGATACCAATAGAGAGCATCTAGACCACATATTATCACGGACTAATAGCCTGTACCACTTGTACAGTGTATACAAAGGTGCTGTTATTCAAACAAATGTTACTGTATGAGAAAGAAGAATACAGAAACTATTGGTGAAGTACTCAGGCAGTTCTTCGAAGAAAATCAGTTTTTCAAAAAGAAGTTTGCCGAAAGCCGTGTTATCTCAGGATGGTCTAAACTGTTAGGTCCTTCTATCAGCGGATATACAACAAATATTTATTTGCGAAACAGTATATTATATGTACACCTCAGCTCTTCGGTACTGAGGTCTGAACTACTGATGGCAAAAGAAAGATTAATTACAAATCTCAATAAGCATGCCGGCATGCCTGTTGTAAATGATATAATATTCAGATAAACCGTTATGGAAATAAAAGAAGAAACATTTAAAACCACACTCCCTATTCAAATTCGCTTTAGTGACATCGACGCCTTAGGACACATCAACAACAACATATATTTCAGCTACTTCGATCTTGGAAAGACTGACTATTTCGAGAAAATAAAATCTTCGTTGGTAAATTGGACAGAAGGTATTGTCGTTATTGCACATATCAGTGTCGATTTCTTTTCACCTATCTACTACAAAGAGATTGTTGCGGTAGACACCAAAGTTATAAAACTGGGAGAGAAAAGTGGAGTCTGCCTTCAACAAATCAGAAATATCAAAACAAACGAAATAAAGTGCAGATGTGAGTCTGTATTCGTTACATACAATCCCGATACGCAATCATCGATGGCAATACCCGATATTTGGAGAAAAGCCATTTCTGAATTTGAAGGAAAAGAATTGTAAATAATGTGAGTTCAATATAAGCATTATGCAATTATAAGTTATGAGCTAGGATCAATTTATCTTTCGCCCATTCTGTCATCCCGATACGCAGTGAGGGATCTTGACTACTCCTTGATTTATAGGAGAACAGATCCCTCACTGCGTATCGGGATGACAAATTTAAATGAAGCTTTTATTGTTTATTTCCTTATATCGAGCTCACTTTAAATAATCTATTCCACAAGTTGTTTAGTTACAACATATCTATTAATATATTCCGAAGGCGAGAGTCCTGTATTTTTCTTAAAGAATGCAGAAAAGTAAGTAACTGATTCAAAATTCATCTGATATGCAATTTCCTTAATCGATATTGCCGAATAGGTCAGGTATTCTTTCGCACGTATTACACGCAACTGGCTTTGATACTTCGCCGGAGATATACCTGTATAGCTTTTGAATAGTTTTCTGAACCATGAGTACCCTACATCAAGAGCGGACGCTATATCTTGTGGGCTGACATTGCTATCAACATCCTGTTTCATCAAGAGTCGTGCCCGCTCGACAATAGAGCCTAGTTTATTCCTTTCAAATTGCTTATTTATAGATTCGGAACGCATCAACCCCAACAAAAGGACAGCAACACTTCCCAACACTTGCTGATAACCGCTATACTCGGATTGAGCTGTAGTTATAGCCTGAATGAAAAGGCTTGTAATAGATTCCGATAGATGAATATTGAAAACAGGCTCTTCGATCGAAAAGAAATCTTTCTTAATCAGGTTATCAATATATTCCCCCTCAAATCCTACCCAATAGGTAGCCCAACCTGTTTTTTTACTAGGGTAGTAAGTATGCCATTCGTTTGGAAAAAGAAGAATCATATCACCAGCTGTCACAACCATATTCGAACAATGTGAACTTTCAAAATAGCCTTCACCTTCGGTAATGTAGATTAATTGATATTCCTTTAATACCCGTCCTTTGCATTTATCGAACATATACCCCTTGGGATGCCCCAGAGGAGGGTAAGGGCTATCGGCCTTCACTTTCTGATAACCGAGGGTCGTAACATAACTTCCCCAGTCATTATCCCGCTCGTTTATAGTTAAGTATTTTACAATGGTAAGCCTATCTTGTGTCATAGTATTTAGCATAAAAGGTTGATGACGTAAGACAAAGTAAAATAAAAAGGTAACACGCCCCTGCTAAAGAGAAAGCATTAACATATATTTTTCACTGGAATCGATAGTAATTGAGCTAACTTCTCTATTGTTTCTCTACAATGCCCTACCCCTATTGCACAATGATGTGACGGACCTGCTTTCGACCAGCTATTAATAAACTCTTTTGCCGAAATAGGGAATTTATAGCAACTGTTAGTATTTCCGGTCTGAAGTATTTTGCCGGCAACAGATTCACCCTGAGCAATAAGAAGAAATACTCCATCGTTCGATTCGACTACCGACAACAGTGTTACCGGCCCGTGCCTAACAGTCATTTGTATCGACAGTCCTTTGCCCGGTTTACCATGATAGATAGGTAACGGAACCAGTCCCACCCTTTCTTCTGCTATTGCAACGTGAGCCGGACCATCATGACCGAGCATCACTATATCTTTATCAAAATCGAGCGCATAAAATTCGGCAAACGAACCGCCGGCACCCAATAAAGACAAGATTTTCATTGCTATCAGATTTTTCACTTCGCACTCTCCCGCTACCGGTATTCCTTTAGCTGTCAGCAAGGTGTTGCCTGCAATTACAGATGTCACAATATTCTCATATTCATTGCCGCTTGTTCCTTCATAATAATAAGCTAATCCGGCAAGATCATTATCCTCAATCAGGCGATCCAATGCAACAGATGTTTGTGCTGCACGTTTTACCTCATAAGAATCACATTCTTTAGAAACATCAAATACATCAGAAAATTCAACTATCTTATTATCCAATTCTGATTCTTCGACTTCATCTCTATATTTTTTCACTTCACACATTTCAAGCATCTTGAAGTTAGAACCAAAAGTAGCCTGCTGACGAGTGACATCTGTATATACATCGAGCATACCATTATAGTAATGCCCTAGTATTCCGAAAGTAGAGCATTGAAGCCCTTTTTTAGTTTTCGCCGCATTCAGATATTGCTTTATTTCGAGCCAAGTGCCTTCATCCTGCATATACCCCGAAACAATATCGTATCGGATATTCGCCCTATTGAATACCGAACACAATTCAGGCACAGCACATGCCTGACAATACTCAAGCCACATTCCGGTTCTATCTTTCCGGTCAGGCAGGCTATTAAGTCTATCAATATCAATCCGACTTGCCGGTTGTATATTAAGAATAACGACGAACTTATTGAGTTGCTGCACAAGTGGCAGTATCGTCGATGAAAGTGCATACGTAGAAACATAGAGAAAGATAATGTCGACTTCCTCTACAATCATTTTTGTTTTAGCAATCAAAGCCTTATCCATATTATCAATTATCCCGACATTTATTATATCTATCTCTTCTTGCTGCATATTCGCTGCAATTGTATTTTGATATGACTGAAGGTGGTTAAGTAATTGGTCAAACTGCGTCCAATATGTATCTAATCCTATTCCGACTACGCCAACTTTGAGTTTTTTCATTATTATAGATATTTAGGTTCATAGCAAAAATAAGGCAGGCCGATACAATCTCTTTTTTGAAAAGTGATACTAATTGATTGTTTTTTGATAGAAGGGATAAATGAACAGATCAATTATACTATGAAGTCGTCTTGACTTTTTGTTTTTCGTATTATTTTGTCATCCTGAGGAACGAAAGATCTCGGTTAGGAGATGCTTCACTACCGTTCAGAATGACAAAGAGAGTAAAAAACAAACAAAAAGAAAATCTTTTGAAAAGTCAAGACGACTTCTATAATTTATCTATAACTAGCAATTAAGGTTGATAAAAGGTAACAAAAAAGGAATGATGAAAAAAATTGTAAAAAGTGTCACTTTTGTTACCTTTTAACATTTCCGGAAAATAAGGGGAGATCAAGCAAATTATACAGAAAGTGCACGATGGGCTATAAAACAAGAAAGCACCCCAATATTGGGATGCTTTCTTATATAGAGATAATTTATAATTATCCGTTAACTTTAGCCATTTTAGCAACAAGTTCAAGAACTTTGTTAGAATAACCCCACTCATTGTCATACCAGCTAACAACTTTAACGAAAGTTGGGCTCAATTGGATACCAGCTTTAGCGTCAAAGATAGAAGTACGAGCATCGCCGATGAAGTCAGAAGAAACAACTTCTTCGTCAGTATATCCAAGGATACCTTTCAATTCTCCGTCAGCAGCAGATTTCATAGCAGCACAGATGTCAGCATAAGAAGTTTCTTTAGCTAAACGAGCTGTTAAGTCAACTACAGACACGTCCAAAGTTGGAACGCGGAAAGCCATACCAGTAAGTTTTCCGTTCAATTCAGGAATAACTTTACCTACAGCTTTAGCAGCACCTGTAGAAGAAGGGATAATATTACCAGCAGCAGCACGTCCACCTCTCCAGTCTTTAGCAGAAGGTCCGTCAACTGTTTTTTGAGTAGCAGTTGTAGCATGTACTGTTGTCATTAATGCTTCTACGATACCGAATTTGTCGTTCAATACTTTAGCGATAGGAGCAAGACAGTTAGTAGTACAAGATGCGTTAGAAACGAATTGAGTTCCTTTTACATAAGAGCTATCATTTACTCCGCAAACGAACATAGGGGTATCGTCTTTAGAAGGAGCAGACATAACTACATATTTAGCACCAGCGTCGATATGACCTTGAGCAGATTTTTTGTCAAGGAAAAGACCTGTTGATTCTACTACATATTCAGCACCTACAGCATCCCATTTCAAGTCAGCTGGGTTTCTTTCAGCAGTTACACGGATAGCGTTTCCGTTTACTACTAATTTACCGTCTTTGATTTCAACAGTTCCGTCGAATCTTCCGTGGATAGTATCGTAACGTAGCATATAAGCCATGTACTCTACATCTATAAGGTCATTGATTCCTACGATTTGAATATCGCTTCTGCCTTGAGCAGCACGGAAAACTAGACGACCGATACGTCCGAAACCGTTAATACCTACTTTAATCATTTTGTTTTACTTTTATTGGTTAAAAAATTGAATAAATCCGTAATTAGTATTTTAGACTAAATATTGCTTTTCCACAAAGAAAAAAGCTTCCATCTAAAAGCAGTACAAAAATAGCAAAAATATTTCTTATTGGGGGTATAATGTTCATTATTTTTAACTTACAACCAGTGGTTTTCTCTGTACCATTGTACTGATTCAGCCAAACCTTGGCGAAGATTATACTGTGGCGAAAAACCAAGATCATCGACAAGCGGTTGTATATCGCACTCCCAATTCCTTTGCTTCATTATCTTGTACTTATCTTTATTGAGGGTCGAAGGTTGCTTCGTAAATACAGAAAGACCTTCGGCAATTGTAGAAATAACTTTAAGCAACCACAAAGGGACTTTCAGGCTCAAGACATGCTTCTTGCCTATCGATTCCTTTACAAGCTGCGTATATTCCTTATCGGTATATACATCACCATCGGCAACAAAGTATATTCTATTACTAATATTGCTTTCCAGGCTGAGAAACACAGCATCTACTAAATCCTTTACATATATAAATGTAAGATGCTGTGGTCTGAAGCCTGCTCCAACATCCAATCCTGATCTTACCGTCTTAACCATGAGAAAATAATCCTTCTCACGTGGTCCATACACCCCTGTCGGGCGAAGTATTATATAAGGAAAGTCAGTTATTGATTCTAAATATTGCTCCGCTTTGAGTTTACTTCTCCCATACTCCGTATTAGGATTTGGCTTATCTGTAGATTTTAATGGGGTATAGTTGATTTCATCGCCGGCCCCCATTGCACTAAGGCTACTCATCAAAACAAACTTTTGAAGAGTGCAATCTGCAGCCTTGAGCGCATCTACAAAATTGACTGTATACTGGTAGTTTATTTTATTGAAGTCTTCCTTCTTGAGACATTTGGTGACTCCTGCATTGTGAACAACATAATCGAACTTACCATGCAAAGAAACAAATTCACGTAATTGATTGGTCAAAGATTCTTTATTAGCAAAATTCAGATCAATAAATTGAATACGCTCATCCTGCAAATATTCCTTGCTACTGCTTTTACGCACACCAGCCCACACAGCATATCCTTTCTCCAAAGCTTTTTCGACGAGAAAGCTACCTATAAATCCGCTAGCACCTGTAATGAGTATCTTCTTTTTATTCATTCAATCAACCTTTGAGTTCCAAATCACCTAAAGTAAGACAATAAAGATGAAGCTATTAAAAAGCATTCTGTTTAGTTTGCTATTATCCAGAGCCACTCAGATATTTTTGCCAAAGGTAGTAAAAATAAGCATTGTCGAGATATTGCACCAACTATGTTTTTCTACCTGATTGTCAAAATAAAAGATAAAAAGAACTTTAACAGTATAATTATTTGTGATTTTGAAAAATATAACTAAATTTGCATCCCAATTTAAGCAGGAAAAGAAGAAAATAAACAATAAATAAAATAGATAGCAATGTCCAAAATTTGTCAAATTACAGGAAAAAAAGCTATGGTTGGCAACAACGTTTCTCACTCTAACAAAAAGACTAAGAGAAAATTTAATGTCAATCTATTCAGAAAAAAATTCTACTGGGTAGAACAAGATTGTTGGATCAGCCTAAATATATCTGCTGCAGGTCTACGTACAGTCAACAAAGTAGGTTTAGATGCTGCTCTTAAGAAAGCGGCTGAAGCAGGTTATTTGAACGCTTAATAATTAGGAGGATCGAGAAATGGCTAAGAAAGCAAAAGGAAACAGAGTCCAAGTAATATTGGAGTGCACAGAGCACAAAGAAAGTGGTATGCCGGGTACATCTCGCTACATTACTACTAAAAACAGAAAAAACACAACAGAAAGACTAGAGTTGAAAAAATACAACGCTGTTTTGAAGAAAGTAACTGTTCATAAAGAAATCAAGTAAAAAGACATAAACCATGGCAAAGAAAACAGTCGCTGGTTATCGTGACCCATCGTCTAAAGATGGTCGTAACTACGCAAAAGTAATCAAAATGGAAAAATCACCTAAAACAGGTGCTTACACATTTAAAGAGGAAATGGTTCCTAACGAATCAGTAAAAGACTATTTCACGAAATAATTTCGTTAAAAATATCTAAAAGGCCTCCTTCATTTTTATGCAGGGAGGTTTTTTGTTTCCCATTTACTAGCTTTGTAATACCTTAGATGCACAATATAATTACAAAGAATCTTATTCGGCAAAGTATATAGTGCCGGATCGTACCAAGTGTTATCAAATTACTAATATTACATATTTGCAATCATAACAGATACTGTTGTTATGATCCGGAAATAACAAATAGGTCTCTGACCTGAAAATATAAATCTATGGGATTGTTTAATTTCTTCTCAAAACAGAAAAAAGAAACATTAGATAAAGGGCTCGAAAAAACCAAAGAATCGATGTTCTCTAAACTATCACGAATTGTAGCCGGAAAATCGAAGGTTGACGAGGATGTGCTTGATGATCTTGAAGAGGTACTGATTACTTCTGATGTAGGCGTCAATACAACCCTGAAGATTATAGAACGGATAGAAGCTCGTGCAGAGAAAGACAAGTATGTAAATGCAGAAGAACTAAACAATATTCTAAGAGAAGAAATTGTTGCATTATTAACTGAAAACAATACAACGGATACCGAAGACTTCAGCATTCCTGAAGACAAAAAACCTTATGTAATAATGGTTGTAGGAGTTAATGGTGTAGGTAAAACAACTACAATAGGAAAGCTAGCCAATCAGTTCAAGAAAGCAGGCAAATCTGTTTATCTCGGGGCTGCCGATACCTTTAGAGCTGCTGCTGTAGAACAATTGGTTATCTGGGGAGAGAGAGTCGGCGTACCGGTTGTAAAACAAGCAATGGGATCTGATCCTGCATCTGTAGCATTCGATACATTGAGTTCTGCTAAAGCGAACAATGCGGATGTTGTGATAATAGACACAGCAGGGCGTCTTCATAATAAAATAGGTTTGATGAATGAATTATCCAAAATCAAAAAAGTAATGGATAAAATCATACCCGAAGCTCCGCACGAAGTCTTATTGGTTCTTGATGGCTCGACAGGGCAAAACGCATTCGAACAAGCCACTCAATTTACAGCAGCTACCGATGTTACAGCACTTGCTATCACTAAACTGGATGGGACTGCTAAAGGTGGTGTAGTAATTGGTATTTCAGACCAGTTCAAGATTCCGGTAAAATACATCGGACTGGGCGAAGGCATAGAAGACCTTCAGGTATTTAGACGAAAAGAATTTGTGGATAGCTTGTTTGGTGAGTAATTTTTAGGATGAAGAAAAATAGAATAGACGTCATAACTCTTGGTTGTTCGAAAAACCTTGTAGATTCAGAGTTGCTTATGAAGCAACTATTAGCAAATGGCTATACTGTAAAACACGATCCCGAAAAATCGGAAGGAGAAATCGTAGTAATCAATACATGTGGATTTATCGGCGATGCCAAAGAAGAATCGATAAATATGATTCTTGAATTTGCCGAAGCAAAAAAAGAGCGTAGGCTTAATAAGCTATTTGTAATGGGCTGCCTTACTGAAAGGTATATGGACGAGCTAAAAGCCGAGATTCCCGAAGTCGATAATTTTTACGGTAAGTTCAACTGGAAAACATTAATCAGCGATTTAGGAAAATCATATAATCAGGATATGGCTCTGGAGCGTAGCATTACTACTCCTCAGCACTATGCCTACCTTAAAATATCAGAGGGATGTAACCGTACTTGTTCTTATTGCTCTATTCCTATCATGACAGGAAAGCATCAGTCAAGAGCGATAGAGGAGATAGAAGAAGAAGTACGTGGTTTAGTCGCATCGGGAGTTAAAGAATTTCAGATGATCGCTCAGGATTTGACTTTTTATGGGTTAGACCTGTATAAAAATATGAAATTACCTGAACTGGTTGAACGTATTGCAAAAATAGAAGGAGTGGAATGGATTCGTCTACATTATGCTTATCCTACAAACTTCCCTTTAGACTTATTGCGAGTAATGCGCGAGAATGATAATGTCTGCAAATACCTCGACATCGCTTTACAACATGTTAGTGACAACATGTTGACCAAGATGCGCAGAAATATATCGAAAGAACAAACATATAATCTCTTAAAACAAATAAGAGAAGAAGTTCCGGGCATTCATATTCGTACAACATTAATGGTAGGACATCCCGGAGAAACACAAAAAGATTTTGATGAACTATTGCAGTTCGTAAAAGACGTACAGTTCGAACGTATGGGAGCTTTTCCTTACTCTCACGAAGATGGAACTTATGCGTATGACAACTATAAGGATAGTATTCCCGATGCTATTAAGCAAGAGAGAATGGATCAACTAATGGCTTTGCAAGAAAGAATTGCATTAGAGACCAATGAACAAAAAATAGATAAAATCCTTAAAGTCATCATTGACAAAGAAGAAGAGGATTATTATATAGGAAGAACCGAATATGATTCTCCGGAGGTAGATCCGGAAGTATTGATCAACAAAGACAAATCGCTGACCATCGGCGAATTCTATAACGTTAAAATAACAGGTGCACAACCTTTCGATTTATATGCAGAAATAGTTTCCTAAATTCTAAATACGCAGACCCATGACAAACCAGGAATTAATAGCTGCCTTAGCCAAACGCTTAGGGTGGACACAACGACAAACATCAGATACACTTGATGCTACCGTATCCATTATTAATACGAATCTTGAAGATAGCAATTCTATCAATATTCAAGGTTTTGGTTTGTTTGAAACAAAGAAAAAAGGTGAACGCATCTCTGTAAATCCTGTTTCGAAACAGCGATTTCTCATTCCTCCAAAGATTACATTAGCTTTCCGCCCGGGACAGACTATAAAAGATAACCTTAAAAAAATAGAGGTAAATGAATGAGCGACTTACACTACAGGATTTAATCGACCTTTTAGCTAAAAAGCAGGAGATTACGAAGAAAGATGCAGAATTATTTTTGCGCGAATTAATTGCACTCATCACAGAAAATATAGAAAAAAATGAGCCTGTAAAGATTAAAGATTTTGGCACGTTCAAATTAGTGAAAGTTAACTCTCGCCGAAGTGTAGACGTTAATACGGGCGAAGCCATAGAAATAGCAGCTCATTATAAGTTAAGCTTCGCTCCCGATAAATCTCTTCGCGAAGCTGTCAACCTACCATTCTCTCATTTCGAAAGTATAATTTTAGAAGATGGTGTTTCTTTTGACAATATAGAAGACGAGGCATTCAATGCAGACGGAAATGATGAGTATAACAGTACGGACGAGGTAACAATTTTAGAGGAAGATAGCATAGAAGAAATCGTTAATGAGAATCCTAAGTCTGAAGATAAAATACAAGAGGAGGTAACGGAAGATACTATTATAATCGAAGATCAAAGCCCGGAGATAGATTCTACACAAGATCGTAAATCAGATATATCAGACCCTAAAGAAGATGCTGTAATAATAAAGGAAGAGGAAAAGGAAACTGAACTCCCAATTGTAGAAAATGAGAAAAAAGAAATTACTACATTTTTAGAGGATAGAGATATAGAAGACGAATATCAGTCGTCGAAGCAATCTTCCCGAAAATGGAGATATATCTATCTTGGCTTCTTTATTGCAATTATGCTTGCTTGCTTTACGATAGGAGGCTTATTCTTTAACGAAATATCCAGATTCTTTAGTGATAAAGAACCTATTGATATTGCAATAATAACTGAACAAAAAGATAATCTTAATCCAAGAAAAACAGATACAATAAATATCGTATCAACGGTAAATACCGTAAAAGATTCAATTCCAAATAAGCCAGAAATAACCAAGGATGCAGTTAATGAAGAGGTAATAAAATCTAATACCAAGAGCAAAAGCCTCGGTGAAGAAACAATTCGAGAAGGACAAACCCTCCGCTTGATTGCTCTGAAATACTATGGGAATAAATCTTTTTGGGTATATATCTATCAGGAGAATAAATCAAAGATACGAAATCCGAATAATGTGCCGATCGGTACAAGATTGGTCATTCCATCTTTAGATAAATATAATGTCGATCCGACCAATCCACAAGAGGTAAAGAAAGCTCAGAAAATGGAGGGACAAATAATATCTGAAACTAATTAAAGTCCAAGATCATTTCATAGATATTCCACTTTAAGAAAGTGCGTAAGCCGCTTATCTTTAGGTGGAATATTCATATAATCTCCGTATTGCTTAGTCAGGTATTTATCAACATCCTTAGGAGCTGAAAAAGACTTCCCTTCAAACTCTATTTTGTTTAATGGAAACATATATTGCGCATTGTGGTTGGTCGAGTTACCGATACCATAGCTATGCAAGATATTGTCGGGTTTAGTGACCGAACAGATTGCCCTTGCTACCCACATAGAAACAACCCCAATCGGGTAAAGCAGCAAAGAGATAGAATATTCATAGAAATATTTTGCCGAATGGAAAGGTCGTCCACGCTTTAATCGTCTGAATGCACGACCATAAAAGAAATCTACACTGTTTTTAAGCCATCTGTAACTCCTCTCTTCGGAAAATATATCTATAAAGATACCCTTTTCTTTATAACAAGCCATATCTTCCTCTTCGGAATAGACAATAGAGAACCGATCTCTTACTTTTGAGAATAGCAATCGATAGCTTTTCTCTTTCGGCGTTTGCAGATAGAGGCTGTCAGGCAACTCCCCAGGAAGTATTTTAAGCAGCTTCTTATAGTCTCTGCGCATAAGTTCGATGTCGATATCATCATCCCAAGGGATAAAGCCTCCATGACGCTTAGCACCTAGTAAAGTACCTCCGCTTATCCAATAGGGAATATTGTGTTTATTGCAGATATCTGTTACCGAAACAAGAATATCAAACATTTTCAGTTGCAATATTCTTAGCTCAGAACCTTCGGGATTATATACACTTAGATCTTCTATATCTTGTTTCATTATTTACGGCTTAAAATACAAACCAGCTTTATTAATTTTACTAATACAATCGGGTTGTATGAAGCAAATTTAGGAAAAAGCAGCTTGTTATATTTTTTCTGAGAGATACATAAAACAGCCCACCGACTCCAAATAAATGCTATAAAATCAGATTGTTTGTATTTCCTTTTTATCTTATTCTGGCGAGTCAGTTTGGAAAACCAAGCGGCTATATTATCAAATTGATCTATCGAGACTTCTTGTTTCTTACCTAAAGCATATAATTGAAATGTAATTTTGTGACAATATAGTTCCTCTTCACTTGGCTGAATACCGAGTTCTTTTAATCCATCGATAATGATTTTATCTTTCAGTATGCTTTGTGTATCAGCATTCAAAACGGATACATTCGAATTGTGCCAACGATATAAGAATAGTTCTTTTTTAAGATTCGCTATTTCTCCCAGATTAGCAATCCTACACCACAATTCATAATCCTCGACATGCTTATATCTTTCGTCATACCTATTTTCGATTAAGATATTGCGGCGTATCATCATACTCGGATGTACAAAAGGATCGGAGAATAACAGATTTATCTGTAATAGATTATTACTTGCCAGATTCCTTATCCGACCTGTAACATCATTAAAATTGTTTATAACCAATGCATTTGTTCCACACATAATATGCGAGGGATGCTTATCTAAGAATTCCACCTGCTTTTCCAATCTGTCACAAAAAGAAATATCATCGGCATCCATGCGGGCAATATATTCACCGCCACAATAATCGATACCACGATTAAGCGTTTTGATTAAGCCAATATTTCCGGTATTCTTCAAGTAATAAATCCGATTGTCTTTGTATTTCGATACTATTGCCTCGCTCCTATCAGTTGAGCCATCATTGATAAGTATCAATTCCCAATCGGTAAAGGTCTGGGTAATGATACTTTCAATAGCCTGAGCAATATATAACTCGGCATTGTAGACAGGCATCAAGATTGAAACTTTAGGCATCGTTTTTTATTATATTTTAATCCACCCTTTCGGGTAAAATTCATCCAGTAATTCGTTTTTATTCTCATCAGCATACCACTTATCGGGTGCTATGACTATTTTATCTGAGTTATTGTTGAGCCATGCAGCCCACCAACTAAAAGTGCTGTTTGCTATAATATTGTGCTTGCACAAACTCATCAGTTGGAGGTCAATATAGCTTTTATTACCACTATTTCCTCTAACATAATGAATAGGAGCATCACCAAAGCTAAGATTTTCTTTCACCCAATCAAAATCTTCGGAAAAGATATAAAATACAGGATTAACCACCTTCGTGCGGATAATTTCAATAGCTTTTTCGTAGTAACCTTTATCGCAAGTTACAAAATTATTAACTGCACTTTTATCTGTAACATAGTCTCCGCGACGAATGTGCACCGCAACAGAGTTTGTATTTTTAATTTCCTCTGACAATTCTAAATTCTTGCCATCAAGAGGATATCTGAACGTAAAATCACGTCGAATGTCTTCTTCTGTTTCTTTAAAATACCGCTCGCTTTGAAAATAACCCGACATAAAAATATTACCTCCCAGCGTCTCGAACTTCGGTTCGTACAAGATAGCCCATCGATCGGAAAAGAATCCCAGTTTCTGAAAGAACGGGTAGTGTTTCTGGATAAAGGGGCGGGCTTTTACGAATAGCTTGGTTTTAAGTGATGAAGTTATTTTCTCATCTATATTAAAGATATCAAGGGCATACAATCGGTTAGTAGTTTGAGTCTTCTTTTCAAGAGCGTATAAATCTATAGCCACAGATGTATTCAAACGTTTTGCTAATCCCTTAGCCGCAGCATATTGAAACATCTGATTGCCTAACCCTCCCGATAATATAACTGTAACCATTCGTATAAAATAAAATTAATCCTGCTCTTTTCGCCTTATCAGATTGATACAATCATCCAACACTTTCGACCCCAGAAGTTTTACGATCAATATATATATCCCTGTACCTAAAATTAACTGTACAGCCAATAGCAGGAAATTATTCTCAATTATTCTATTAAAAAAATAGAGTGGGGCAAAAGATATAATTGCAATTGAGATATAGGGAAATATATCCGATAATACATGTTTCAACTTATAGGTTGTAACCCGACCTACAAACACATACCCTATAAAAAAGGCTAAAATATTGACAATACTTACCCCCGTTACCAATCCTAAAACGCCATATCGGATAGATATCAGAATAGAAGTAAGAGATAGAATATTACGTATCAATTCGATAATAAAGAATCGCCCCGACTTCCCCCTATGTTGAAGAAGGGTAGCTATAAGGCTATATAGTGGGAATACCGATCCTCCAACCGCTAATATCTGTAAGATAGGGATGGCATCAATCCATTTTTCGGACAACAGTATCATGACGATAGGCTTTGCCATCACAATCATTATTAGCGCAATAGGGAACGATATAAATGCTGTAATGCGCATTATTTTCCGATAGGCTCTGATCCCTCTCTCATCATCGTTTATATGTGTAAGCAATGGGTATGCTACACTTTTGATGCCATCGCTTATCACCGATTGAGGTATATTGTTCAATTTGACCGACTGACCATATATACCCGCCTGAGATATCGAAAAATATTTCCCTATAATAATAGCATAAATATTACTACAAACCTGATTGAGAATAGCTGTCAGTAAAACCTTTATACTGAAAGAAGACATCCGCTTGATATGCAGAAATGTAAAGCCGCCCTGCGGTCTCCACTTGATAAAAATCCAAAGGAATACACTTCGCAGAAAGCTTTGGATTACCAATTGTGCTGCAAGGCTCCAAACTCCATAACCACTAAATGCCATTACAATAGCAATTATGCCCGATATACAGCCAGCAATAAGCGTGATTCGGGTATTGGTTTTGAAATCCATATTACGTACCAGATTCACGTTTTGAATAATGCTTAACGCATTAAAAACGAAAGAAAGGAATATGAAGCGTGATAGATTAGTCAGTATCGGTTTATCATAATATGCGCTAATGAATGGTGCACAAAAGAAAAGTACAATATATAGAAATATACTAATCGAAATATTGAAGTAAAAAATAGAGCTATATTCTTGATTTAATACCTCTTTCTTGCGAATAAGGGCGGAAGAGAATCCACTCTCTTGAAGCAAGTTTGCTACTGCAGTAAAAATAGCCAATACTGCGATTAATCCGAAATCGTCGGTAGAGAGCAAACGAGCCAATATAAACATGAACACAAGTTGGATAACTTGTTGTCCACCTTTATCTATAAAGCTCCATGTAAGAGCTACTGCTGTTTTTTTCTTGAGAGGTTCAGACATTTATTTTGTACATCTTTGTAAGACAAAGGTATCAAAAAAAAAGCTTGAATATTCACATTCAAGCTCTCTTATATAAATTCTAAGTTATCGATTAACTTTCCAAACTCTTCTTTAATTCGCTCACCGCTTCTTTTATACTAGCCGACTCTTTCAATAAGGTAATAAATTTACTGCCTATAATTGCACCACTGGCGTTAGCTTGCGCTGCGTCAAGAGTCGCCTTGTTCGATATTCCGAAGCCGATAAGACGAGGATTACGCAGATTCATTCCATTGATTTTTCGGAAATAAGCCTGTTTACCCTCGTCGAAGCTTTTTTGCGCACCTGTAGTCGATGCTGACGATACCATATAGATAAATCCATCGGTATGCTCATCTATCAGACGAACACGCTCATCCGAAGTTTCGGGGGTAATAAGCATTACTATCTTGATATCATATTTATCGGCTATCGGTTTATATTCTTCAATATAATCCTTGAAAGGCAGATCGGGAATAATAGCTCCGTCTACACCCACTTCCTTACATTTCTTACAAAAATCCTCAAAGCCATATTGCATAATCGGATTTAAATAGCCCATCAAGATTAATGGTATCGTTACATCTTTACGAATGTCTTTTAACTGGTCGAATAGTATTCTTAGAGTCATACCATTACGGAGAGCTACTGTACCGCTAGCCTGTATTGTCGGACCATCTGCCATCGGGTCGGAGAAAGGTATACCTATCTCGATCAAATCGATGCCGTTAGCCTGCAACTCGCGAATCACATCGCATGTATCATTCAATTGCGGATACCCTGCTGTGAAATAGATGGAAAGTATATCCTTTTGTTTACTTTCAAAAAGTTGTTTTATTCTATTCATATCTTAGTTCTTTTATAAATTTCTCTATTAATGGAATATCCTTTATTCCGGGTTCTGTCTCGAACTTGCTGTTTAAATCTAAAGCGTATAGTTTTGGAAAGGACAATGTTTTTATATTTTCGACATCATTTATCGATATTCCTCCGCTTAAAAAGAAAGGGGTTTCACCATCGTATGCTTTTAAGATAGACCAATCGAATTTCAGACCCGAGCCACCGTGATGTTTTGTTTTTGTATCGAATAAGAAATAGTCGCAAACAGTCTCATATTCTTTCGTTTGCTCAAAATCCTTTTCGTCCGATACATTGAATGCTTTAATCACCTCGGCTTTAGATAAGCTTTTACACTGAGAACAATATTCAGCAGATTCCTGTCCGTGCAATTGAACCTTATTCAGATTGTATTCAGCTATTCGCCCTAAAACGATATCTATATCCTCATTGACAAATATTCCTACCCGCTCGATTGTTTTAGGCAATACATTCAAAACCTGCGGGTCCAGATCATTTATACACCGTGGCGATTTAGGATAGAATATCAATCCCATAAAATCGACCGGCAATTTGCCCAGAGCCTCTATATTCTTGGGATCTTTCATCCCGCAAACTTTTATCTTCATTTCAATTGCTTAATGAAATCGTCTAATGCTTTACCCGGATTATCGGTTTTCATAAAGTTCTCTCCCATCAGGAATCCTCTGTATCCGACCCCTTGCAAATCGATTACTGTTTGAGGTTGAGAAATTCCGCTTTCCGATATTTTCACAAATTCATTGGGTATCTTTTCTACTAAATCGAACGATATTTGTATGTCTGTAACGAAAGTGCTCAGGTTGCGGTTGTTTACGCCTACCACATCCACTTTATCGTTAATATGGTCTAACTCTTTTTCGTTATGTATTTCTAACAAAACATCTAAGCCTAAATCTTTTGCTTTAGCAGCCAATTGTTTTGTTTCGTCAACCGATAATGCGGATGCAATAAGCAATATGGCATTCGCCCCATATATTTTTGCCTGATAAAGCTGATATTCGTCTATCATAAAATCTTTACGCAAAAGGGGAGTTTCAGTTATACTACGAGCTAATTCCAAATCGGCGAGCGTACCACCAAAGAAATCAAGATCGGTAAGTACCGATATAGCACTTGCTCCGTTTTTCGAGTAGAAAGGAATAACTTCTTCGATCCTAGCATTCTCGAAAATCCATCCACGAGATGGTGACCTTCTCTTAAATTCGGATATAATTCCCGTAGAAGAATTTAAAAGGGACTCTTTAAAAGAATACTTATTCGTAGTGTCGATAATCTTCTTTGCTAATTCAGCGATACTGATAACACTCTTTTGCTGCGCTACTTCGATACGTTTATTTGCTATTATCTTATCTAATATATTGTCCATATCTTTTGGGTTAATTATTCATTAATTACTACATTCTCGACGATCTCTGTCTTATCTTTCTTAAACACTCTTATTTGTGACACAAGTATTATAATACATATCCCTAACAAGCTAACCATTGCATACGAGTACCGCAAACTGGTTACATGCGAAATATAGCCTATCAATGGCGGTCCTGCAAGGAATCCAAGAAAGCTGATACTCGATACGATTGTCAGTGCCAGACCTGTCGGTATCCTTGTTTTTTGTCCGGCAATACTATATATTGTAGGTACTATACTCGATGTGCCCAATCCTACAATCATAAAACCGATAGTGGTCACAATAATATGTGGATAGGCAACTGAAATGAGTAGACCAAGAAAAATTAAAAATCCGCTCATTTGTATGATCCGCATTCTGCTCCATCTTCTTATAGCCTTGTCTGCAACAAAACGCCCCGATGCCATCATTATCATAAAAGCTGTAAATCCAATCGGAACAAGCGATTCGGGCACTTTCACCACATCTTTGAAATAGATACCGCTCCAATCGAACATACTGCCTTCGGCTGCCATTCCACAGAAAGCCACTATACCGAGCATAAAGAGGAATTTTTCAGGTTTATTTCTCTTTTTAGCCAATTGATCTTCGGGATTAGCCCTCACTTTTTTCATATCCGGCTGCAAGTATTTATGATTGAAGAACGCAATACAATTAACAAGAATAATAATGAAAATAAAGTGATGAAAGGGGCTGACTTTCAGATTGATCATCAAGAGTCCGATCAACGAGCCTGTGAATCCTGCCAGGCTCCAACCTCCATGAAAGGACGACATGATAGATTTCCCATATAAATTCTCGGTTGTGACACCTTGCGTATTTACCGATATGTTGCAGAAATTACCACATATTCCATAAAACACAAGGCTCAAGATCAATGAGTATTGAGTAGTTGACAAACCGATAGCCAACAAGCTTAGAGAATATAATGGAAAGGCATACTTTAAGATATTTCTACTCCCCAGTTTCGAAACAAGTAGCCCCGATATGGTCATGGCACAAACCTGCCCGATAGGTATCATAAATAAAATTGTTCCCCAAGCGGCATCGTCGAGGCTGAGAAACGATTTAATATCGGGTATGCGACTTGCCCAACTCGAAAAGCATAAGCCCTGGCAAAAATAAAATGCAAAGACTGCTAAACGTATGCGCTTGAGCTGTAATTGTTGGGTTTCCATTAAATTCTATTTCTTGATTTGTTGTTCTTAAAAACAACCTTGTAACTCGTAACTAATTAATATTACTTAGATGCTATTCTTTCTACTTTTTGCAGCCATTTGATTCGCTGTTCTGCTGTCGATGTCTTCATTACAGCCAGATACGTGGTGCGTATATTTTTTATTCCGCAAAAAGCTCCGATATTTTTACGGATGAGTTTGCCACCGATATCTCCTACTATCCATTTGTAATACCAGACAGGAGAGTCCATTGTGCTGATTATTTCGGAAGTTTTACCCACTAATAGCTTTTTAGGGAATGGAGATTTCTCTTGGTACTCGAAAGCAAATCCGGGGAGAAACAATCGATCTATAAATCCTTTCAAAATAGCTGGCATAGAAGCCCACCATGTAGGATAGATCCATACAATATGCTCAGCCCATTGCAACTTTGCCCAAGCTTCTAACATATCGGGCTCCAATTCTGTACGCTTTCTATATCCATAAGCCAGATTGGGATTGAATACCATGTCAGCAAGAGCTATTTCTTGTACTTCGCTACCTTTACTTAAACTCCCTTTTTTATAGCTTTGATGTAAAGCATGACAAAAACTTTCTCTGTCAGGGTGTCCGTTTATAATCAGAACTTTTTTCATTTTATCTTTTCTAAAACTCTATTAATAATATGATTTTTTCATATCACTATATAATGGATTTTGTTTTGCAAGCTCTTCTTCCGTAAAAACTCTAATCATTGTTCTATATACCTTTTCCACAATAGAAGGGTCTAAACTATGCTGTTCTGCTAATGATTTTACTTTATTAATTACCAAGCTCACCCTATCTACTGCAACAACATCGTTCGTTGTCTTTTTAAATTGCGCAGCCTGATCCACATAGCGGCTTCTGTCTGCTATAAGCTTCACCAAAGCGTTGTCTATCTTATCTATATTGAGACGGACTTCATCTAAGGAAGTGCAATGAGTAATATTATTTGATTCCATAAGTTATCCTTTTCTATTCTTAATTACTCTTTACCGAAATACCAATCATCACCGTTTGTATATTTATATTATTCCATACCGAATGAGGGATCATGCCATCTACAAGAAACGACTCATTAGCCCCTACTATTGTTTCTTTATCGCCTAACTTTATTCGAGCCTCTCCACTGATTACAATAAACAGATGAGAATGCTCGTGAGTATGCGATTCAATTGGACCGCCGCCGTCTACATCTAAGTAAGCGATAGAACCATCAATGATTTCGCCACAATTGTCAAATAATTTCTTTGCCAAAAAGTTGATATGATCTTTAGGAACAGTAAAGTCGTTCATTATAATTAGCTATTTAGTTCAATAAATTTCTTAAACAGAATCTTCACCTTGCCGCTATCTATCGACTCGCGAGCCTGTGCAATACATTCTTCAAGAGATAGATTTGAATTTATTGTCTGAATAGCAATCGCCGAATTAGCTATAACTGCATTTTTCTGCGCCTCGGTAGCCGTATTATTTATGACACTGCTAAAGATTACTGCCGCATCTTCCTTCGTTGTGCCACCATCCAGATCTTTGTCTGTACAACGATTAAAGCCAAGGTCTTCGGGTGAATAAATACTCTCGCCAAACTTGTTGATAACCTTAAAGTCATTCGTAAGCGAAATTTCATCATACCCATCCAGACTATGTACTATCGAATAATCCACATCGGTCTGCTGATATGTATAGAAATACATACGAGCCATTTTAAGATTGAATACCCCTAACACTGTCCTTTTGGGTTTGATAGGATTCACTATCGGCCCTAACATATTAAAGAATGTACGCACTCCCAATGCTTTACGCACAGGTGCTACTATTCTTAACGCGTCATTAAATAATGGTGCATGCAGGTAAGCAATATTCAGTTTATCCAACGACTCTTCGAGTTTACTTATATCTTTCGTGAATTTCACACCATGCTGTTCCATTACAGTAGATGCCCCACTAACAGAAGTCGCACCATAGTTACCATGTTTTGCAACTTTATATCCTGCGCCTGCAACAACAAAGCACGAAAGTGTAGAAATATTGAACGTATTTTTGTTGTCGCCTCCCGTTCCTACGATATCGATCGGATTGTAAGGAACTAAAGCGTCTACATTGGTACGCAGATCGAGCAAAGCATCGGCAAAACCGAGAAATTCATCGACATTGATACTACGCATCAGAAATACGCTTATAAAAGCGGCAATTTGCGATTCGTTGTATTCTCCTGCTGCCATCTTGGTCATTACCTCTTTCGCTTCGTCACGGTTGAGATATTGATGCTCAAAAAGTCTATTTAGTATTTGTTTCATATCAGCCACTCCAACCTCCCCATAAGAGAGGCTTTGATTTTACTATTATTATTCATCATTACTATTTTATTGACCTAAGTCCCCCTTGGGGGATTAGGGGGCTAATTTTTCTAACGTATCTGTTGTTTTGGCAATATCTTCGTCAGTCAACTTGAAATTTGTCATTGTGCCGCTCAGGTATTGATCGTAAGCACTCATATCAATCAATCCATGACCCGACAGACAGAATAAGATATTCTTTTGCACTCCTTCTTCTTTAGCCTTCAACGCTTCTCTGATTGCGGCTGCAATAGCATGAGTCGATTCGGGAGCAGGGATAATTCCCTCTGTATTGGCAAACATTTGTCCGGCTTCGAAAGTCTCTAATTGTGGAATATCCTGTACCTCAACCAACCCGTCTTTATGCAGTTGGCTAACAATTGTACCTGCACCGTGATAACGCAATCCGCCTGCATGGATATCCGCCGGTTGGAAGTCGTGACCGAGTGTGTACATTGGCAACAAAGGAGTCAGACCAGTACTATCACCATAATCATATTCGAATTTACCTCTCGACAGTTTAGGACAACTTGCCGGCTCGGCAGCAATTATGCGAATTCCTTTTCCATCAAGGATTTTATGTCGTAAGAATGGGAAACTGATCCCTGAGAAATTTGATCCACCACCGAAACAACCGATTACAATATCTGGATATTCGCCTGCTATCTCCATTTGTTTTTCACTCTCCAAGCCGATAACAGTCTGATGAAGAGAAACGTGATTCAGTACACTACCCAAAGTGTATCGTGTATCATCATCTTTAAGCGCCATTTCTACCGCTTCGGATATCGCAATACCCAAGCTACCCGAATTATTGGGATCTTTAGCAAGAATACTTCTACCCGCTTCGGTTTTGTTACTTGGCGACGGTATTACATTCGCTCCCCACGTTTGCATCATAGAACGGCGATATGGCTTTTGTTCGTAACTAACCTTTACCATATATACATCCAATTCAAGACCGAATACGCTTGCAGCGAAACTTAATGCCGTACCCCATTGTCCGGCTCCTGTCTCGGTAGTCAGACGTTTAATACCTTGTTTTTTATTATAATATGCCTGAGGTAACGCAGAGTTCAATTTATGAGAACCGATAGGACTTACACCTTCGTTCTTGAAATAGATGTGAGCTGGTGTACCCAACGCTTTTTCTAAACCGGTAGCTCTAACAAGTGGAGTTGGTCTCCATATTTTATATAGTTCTCTCACCTCATCCGGAATATCGATCCATCTTTCTTGAGATAGCTCCTGTCCTATTAATTCTTTTGCAAAAATAGGTTCCAAATCAGCCGGATTTATGACCTCTTTTGTTTTAGGATTGAGTGGAGGAAGAGGTTTGGTCTTCATATCTGCCACTATGTTGTACCATTGCTTAGGAATATCGTTTTCGCTTAATAAAATTTTCTTGTTCATGTTTTCTAATTATTTTGATTCGTAGGTTAAAAAATTCTTTACTATAGTTTCTCCCACAGGAGTTAACACCGATTCGGGATGAAATTGCACACCGTGTATATCGTACTGCTTATGCTTTAGAGCCATGATCTGCCCACTACCGTCTACTGCTGTTACTTCAATGCAGTCGGGCAAGTTTTGAGGATCGACAATCCACGAATGGTAACGCCCCACTTCAAATTCATTGTCCAATCCTTCAAACAAATAATCGGGTCGCACTACCTTTATTTGTGTAGCTACCCCATGATATACATCTTCCAGATTGATTAGCTTAGCCCCAAAAGCCTCTCCTATTGCCTGATGACCGAGGCAGACACCTAGAATTGGTTTCTTACCCGCATATTCTTTTATCAGAGGGAGTAATAAGCCTGCTTCGGATGGAATACCGGGACCGGGAGATAGGATGATTTTATCGTATTGCGCTACGTCCGCAAGGCTGATCTTATCGTTACGATACACATCGACATCTGTATAACCAAGTGACTTAACGAGGTGTACCAGATTGTATGTGAATGAGTCGTAATTATCGAATATTAATATTTTCATTTTCTTAATTTTTTAGATTCACGGCTGCATCCACAGCTTTTTTCAATGCTCCGAGTTTATTTTTCACTTCCATTACTTCGGTATCTGGGTTCGATTTGGATACGATACCACCACCTGCCTGATAATGGAGTGTATTATTTTTACTCATAAAGGTACGTATCGTTATTGCCTGATTAAGATCGCCGTTGAATCCGATATAACCGATACAACCACCATAAGCACCCCGCATTTGTTTTTCTATATCGCGAATCAATTGCATTGCTCTCACCTTAGGCGCTCCCGAAAGAGTACCCGCAGGGAAAGTATCGGCATAAACCGATATGCTGTCTTTGTCTTTATCGACAATACCGCTAACACGTGATACCAGATGGATAACATGCGAGTAGAACTGTACATTTTTATAAAAATCGACTTTCACATCGTGGCAATTGCGGCTAAGATCGTTGCGAGCCAGATCGACAAGCATTACATGCTCCGCATTCTCTTTCTCGTCTTCTAATAAGGCTTCCGATAAAATACGATCTTTTTCGTCGTCTCCTGTACGGAAATATGTTCCTGCTATAGGGTCTATGTAAGCCTTTCCTTTTTGAATCCGGCAATGAGTTTCGGGCGATGAACCGAATATGCGGAACGATCCGAAATCGAAGTAGAATAAGTAAGGCGATGGGTTGATAGAACGGAGCGAGCGATATACTTTAAAATCATCGCCTGCAAATCGTTGGGTGAAACATCTCGATAGTACGATCTGGAATACATCTCCACGTTTGCAATGAGCAATACCTTTTTCTATCATCTCTTTATGATCCTCATCGGTAATCATCGATTGCTCGTTACCTATTGCTTCGAAATTGTAAGAAGCGATATTGTTATTCGCCAAGATGCCTTCGAGTTTAGATGATTCTGCCTGTGCTCCTTCTGCGATATTTTCTACAATTGTCAATTCGTTTTTCAAATGATTGATAACCAAAATAAAACGGTAAAGAATATAATAAAATTCAGGGATATCGGAATTATTCAGTTTCTTATTGATAGGATCTACGGCTTCAAAATAGCGGATAGCGTCATACGAAGTATAACCAAAGAAGCCATTGATGTTTGTAGCGTTTTCGCCTTGTACATTAAATTGATGAATAAATTCGTTGAATTTGTCAGTCAATTTTTCATTATCAAGCAATACCTGGTGCTTAATTGTATTATCGGGATAGGTCGTCGTAATTTGATTTTTTTCCACCTTGAACCGAGCGATCGGGTCAATACCGATAAAAGAAAAACTATTCTCACCACCATGATAATCAGAACTTTCCAACAATGCCGACTCGGGGTATATATCCCGTACCTTAAGATAGATACCTACCGGTGTTTGTAGATCGGCAAGTAGCTTTGTCGTTTTTACCTTTATATTATAGTTCATATTTTTAGCTTTTAGCTTCATTATATTTGATATAAGTCTCCATGTCCTTATCGCCACGTCCAGATAGGCATAGAACAACAACATCATCTGCCTTAAATTTCTTTTGCCCTAATACACCTAACGCATGTGCCGATTCGATAGCGGGTATGATGCCCTCAAGTCTTGTCAATTCGAATGCGTATTCCATTGCTTCATCGTCGGTAACAGCAAGCACTTCCGAGCGTCCTGTCTTTGCTAAATGAGCGTGCATAGGTCCTATACCCGGATAGTCGAGTCCGGCAGAAATAGAATACGGTTCTTCTATTTGTCCGTCTTCCGATTGCATAATCAGAGTTTTACTACCATGAATAATTCCTGTTTTTCCTAAATGAATAGTTGCGGCTGATTCTCCTGAATATACACCTTTTCCGGCAGCTTCGGCAAGTATTATTTTCACATCAGGCTCATCGATAAAATGGTAGATTGCTCCGGCTGCATTACTACCTCCGCCAACACATGCTATCATATAATCGGGAGTCTCACGCCCTTCTTTTTCGAGCAATTGTTTACGAATCTCTTCACTGATTACCGATTGCAAACGAGCAACCATATCGGGATAAGGATGAGGTCCTACGGTAGAACCTATAATATAATACGTATCGGATGGATTACAGCACCAGTCTCGAATGGCTTCGTTGGTCGCATCTTTCAGTGTCATGTTTCCACTGGTAACAGGCACAACTGTCGCACCAAGCATTTCCATTTTTTGCACGTTCAGGTTCTGGCGTTCTACATCAGTCTTACCCATGTAGACAATACACTCCATATCCATCAAGGCGCATACAGTAGCAGTGGCGACACCATGCTGTCCGGCCCCTGTTTCGGCAATAATACGAGTCTTACCCATACGGCGGGCAAGCAATATCTGACCGATGGTATTATTTATTTTATGAGCACCTGTATGATTTAAGTCTTCACGTTTAAGATAAATTTTACATCCGTATTTTTCGGAAAGACGTTCTGCCAGATAAAGCGGAGAAGGGCGACCGACATAATCTCTTAATAAGTCGTGAAACTCTTTCTGAAACGAAGGATCATTCAATACTTTCAGATATGTATTCTTCAAATCCTCAACATTATCATAAAGAATTTCAGGGATATAAGCCCCTCCAAATTCTCCATAAAATCCATTGCTATCGACGTTAAATTTTCCCATTATATTTTGTTTTTATTTATTTCTTGTTCATAAAAAAAGCCCATCGTGAGTAACGATAGGCCTTGTATTCTATTTTCATTCAATTTAGTTAATACATAGCGATTCTGCTCACGACTTTTTGAGTTGAGAACGCCACCACCAATATGTATTTAATAATTGAAACTGCATCTTTTCTTTCTTTATGTATTTGCAAAGATATAAAAAAAATGATATTGTCAAATCTTAATTTACTTTTTTTTGCCTTTTTGGAGAACTGTCAGCTAATTAACCCTTTTTGCAACTAAAAAGGCTTTATCATCTTCTCTTTTTTAGTAATTTAGCGGTATTCAAAATCTAATTTTCAAATAAAATTTAATCATGAGACAATTACTATTAGCTTTTTGCTTGCTACTATTTACTTATTCGGTACAAGCACAAGAAAAAACATTGAAATTCAACTCAAGCGGAGATTTTAAAATAATCCAGTTCACAGATGTTCATTACAAACAAGGAAAAGCTGAATCGGCAGTGGCAATAGAACTAATCAACGAAGTATTGGATGCCGAAAAACCAGACCTTGTTATATTCACTGGCGATGTTATATGGGCTAAACCTGTAAAACAAGGCTTAGATGAAGTTTTTGCTCCGGTTATAGAAAGAGGGATACCTTGGGCTTATGTTTTTGGCAATCATGATGATGAATTTAGCATGTCGCGACAAGAATTAATGGATTATGTGGTACAAAAACCATATTGTCTAGCACAAGCAGGAGACGAAAGTCTTGATGGTGTGGGCAACTATATATTAGAAGTGAAAGATAAGAAAAATGAAAAGCTAAAAACTCTTCTTTATTTATTTGATTCGGGAGCATATACCTCAATAAAGAATCTTGGAAGCTACGACTGGATGCGACTGAGCCAGATACAATGGTACACGAATCAAAGTGCTGCTTATACTAAAAACAACAATGGGAAACCTTATCCGGCTCTAGCATTTTTCCATATCCCACTAGCTGAATATCCATTGATGACTACTGCTAAGGATGCGAAGATAATCGGAGAAAAAAGAGAAGATGAATGTAATGGTAAACTAAATTCGGGCATGTTTGCAGCAATGCGTCAGGCAGGTGATGTGATGGGCACATTTGTAGGACATGATCACGATAATGATTACATCGGTGAATACTACAATATATATCTTGCTTATGGTCGTTATTCGGGTGGTAAAACAGTTTATAACAACCTCGGAAAGAACGGTTGTCGTGTTATCGAAATGAAAGAAGGCAAACGAGAGTTTACGACTTATATACGTTTACTTGGTGGAGAAAAGCTATATCCTGTGGAATATCCTAAGACTTTTTCTAAAAAATAATAAACCTAACGTGAGTTCTATATAAGGAAAGGAACAAAAAAATGGAATAAATATTTTGTCATCCCGATACGTAGTGAGGGATCTCGATTATACCTTGTTACAGGATAACAGATCCCTCACTACGTATCGGGATGACAGAATAGACGAAAGATAGATATCAGATAATGACTCATAATTATACGATGCTTATATAGAACTCACGTTAAACTGATCACCAAGCATAGAAAAGCCTTGCAGTATATTGAACGGCAAGGCTTTTTAATTATTTATTATATCCAAAATCAATTCACCTGACCAACCTCTAAATTAAAATCAGTCATCAACCCATAATCCAATTGATTATAATCTTTACCTGCGGGATAAGTAGGAACACCCCTAAATTGCCAAGGTCCTACAATACCTTTTTGAGCTTTATGAAATGGTCCTAACAAATTCTTATTACTACCAACGATCTTTATCTCTACTTTATTTTCACCTTGATTCATAAGCTTAGTTACATCGATATTGTAAGGCTTAGTTATAATCAGTCCTGCCGATCTACCATTAACCAATACTTCGGCAACAGTACCAGTCCATTCGCCTAAGCTTACACGATATGCACCTTCCACCTTCGGAATATCGAATGCTTTACTATATGTAACGATTTGTCCGTAGAAAGGTAAGCCTTGTTCTTTCCAGCTACCAAGATTTAACTGTGATTGTGGTGCTATTATCGCAAAACCTTTGGCTATCGGTTTTACAGCAAACGCACCCGATATATAGATAGGCTCTATTTCAGCCATGATCTTCATTGGTGATAATTCGAGGACTAATTGGTTCTCCCCTTTTTTCACTATGCCTCCTATATTGAACACTCTCATTTGAGGATCGATAGGACTAACACCTTGCTCTGTTTTAATTTCTTTGCCATTCAGCGATATCTTATACAACCACGATCTTTCGATAGTCGCCTGCATAGCAGACATATCGAAGTCTCCATCGATGGCAAATTTATAAATCACTTTAAAGCCTCCCGTTTGGAATATATCCCTCTTTACTATATTATCCTTGTACTGTACAGATGTATTCCATGGATTCCCATCTACAAAGCCATGATATTTAAATACCTTATCCGCTGCATCAAACATATGAATGTCTTTAAATACATCCTTACCAAGATATAAATCACAGAAGTCGACAGCTAGTATATTATCCTTATCAGCTTTCACTTTCACCTCACCTTTGGCAACTACAGGCTCATATTTATTTGCTTTCTTAGGCGAAGGCTCAAACTTATCTTGTTTTTTATCGAAAACATATAGAAGCAGACTGCCAGCAGGAGGAATATTATAATCGACAATAACTTTGTTGCCCTCTATTGTCTCAGTATAATCCAGTATTTCACCTGTTAGTGTATTCAATTCCACAGCATCTTTTCCTACTATCGAGACTTTTCCGTTGACAGCCTCATCCAAGCTGGAATTTACAAGAAACAAAACATTACCGTCTTTCATTTCGCGGCGGTGATGCAATAAATTGCCCCCTTGAACATCTGCAAAAGATATTTTAGGTGATGAGAAATGCTCACTGATAACAGCAGATGTCAAATCCTGGAGATAAGTTATATTTTTACTTTCGGCAAAAAAGTCTGTTACCTCTTTACTCGCTTTACCATTCAGTAATGTCGGTTTAGAGAAAGCTAGGATAGTTCCCCCATTGTCAGAAAATTCTTTCAACAATTTAAATGTTGGCTCATCAAGATTCTCTGTTAAAGGAGGAATCACAACTTTCGAATAATTTCTTTTCCCGATACCAAAACCATTGTTAGTTACCTTCCCTTGATCTTTGATAATGTTTTCCGAACCGAGATCATATTCTACTTGTGCTTTTTCCAGTGTTGTAACAAAGTTCTGGAAGTTAGTTCCAATAGTCATTAATTCGGGACTACTTTTTCGATAAGAATAATAAAGCCATACCGAGGTTGTCGGTTCCAATACAAGAATATCGTTCTTTTGCTGACCTGATGATAATGCCATAGACAAACGAGCATAATGATCGTTCAACGTCTTATAATAAGGCCACCAAGGTGTATGAGCAGAGAATGAGGGTGGATAGTCGTATTTTCGTGCGCCCGATATGGTGAGGTGACTTAAGTGCTGGTTCATAAAATTGACACCTAATACATATTCCCAATCGCCTAATCGCTTAAGATCGGTAAAAGTTTCCTCCCAACCGCCACCGCCATAGGTTTCGCTTAGCGTTCTTTTATTCCCCATTTGATTGGCAACACTAGCCAGTTCTTTTACTGCTCTTATATTTCCAAATTGCGCTTGTGGCGATTCTTCGTTAAATTGATTGAAAAGCATATCGATTGCAGGGGTCTGATGCCATGCGTACATTGCCATATTATCACCGCCATGACCCACATCGGGCCAGCCATGTTCCCAATAATGACCTGTAAATTCCAGATTGTTTTGCTCGCAGTATTCAAAACACGGTTTCGCCCAGCGATCTATAAATAATTGTAGTAATGTTTGCGTATAATTGTGGCGAACTTCTTTCCAGTTACCTGTTTCTTCATATAGAGATGGTAAGTTTACCTTTAGATCATAGCCCCATTCTTTTTGAAACACATCGAACAGATCGGGAGTCCAACGAATACCGCCAGTCGTATTTATATTCGGTTCATCGGTAAACCATCCGGGAACTGTTTTACCGAATTCTTCCCCTATATGCTTCTTGTAGCCATCCATCGTTATCTCTATAAATTTCTGAGTAACTCCCGGATATAATAGGTCGACATACGAGAATCCTCCATACCAAGGAGATTTCCGTTCGTAGGTTTTCGCGAACAGATAATATGTGCCTTTCTTTCCCTGCTCGTCTTTCACTTTAGCAGTTATATCGACCATCTGCCCGTTCTCGTCTTTGAGACACAGATAATATTGAGATACAGTATCGGGTAACACCTCTACTTTAAGCATCTCCAATCCCCCACCCTGATTGTAGCTTTCGGGCATTTCGGCGGGCACATGTCCCCCTGCAAAACCACTCGGATAAGAATTCTCATCATATATCCAAATATTCATGTCCAACTCTTTACCTTTAGCTATTGCATGTTTGTACAGATTGTACCAGTCGTCGGACAGATATTCAGTAACCATACCCGGACGAGGATGGATAAATACACCACCGAAACCTTTAGCTTTCAGATCGGTAAGAGTACTGTCTATAATACCGGTTGTCACTTTCGTATTCCACACATAAAGTGGTGCAGTACGATATTCTTTCGATGGATCGGCAAACTCTTTCTCTAAGCTGCTAAAATCATTGATATCAGAAGGTGTATCATCTATATTTCCTGAATTACAGGAAAAGAATAATAATACAATAATAATGGTTAATGCATTCTTCATAATAGTAGGATGTATTTAGATTTCTCAATAGTAAGACATGTTAACAAATATAGGTGATGCAACCTGTTGCACGTATCAATAATTGACATATTCGTTTTGATAATTGATATTTAAACAGAATAAAATTCAATAGCCGAATATCTTGCTTATGATCTCATTAATCGCTATTTTTGCCTACTTATAAATCAAAAAGCAACATGGTAAAACATATCGTATTCTGGAAACTCAAAGAGGAAGGGCATGGTAATAATAAAGAAACCAATGCCCTATTAATCAAAGAAAAGCTCGAAGCCCTTAGCGGTAAAATAGATGGTTTGCTTAAAATAGAAGTAGGTATCGATTTCTTAGGCGGAGCTAACTATGATGTTGCGCTATATTCTGAACTGGCAACTAAGGAGTCGTTGGATACTTACCAAAATCATCCTTTACACCAAGCTGTACTTCCATTTGTAAAAGAAGCTGTAGCTGATAGAAAAGCAGTGGATTTCGAAATATAAGAAATGGAGAAACAAGAAGATATTATTAGAGACATACGCACTCGTTGCCGTATGGCTATGAACGGCATGGCTTCTGCAAGTATGCGCGAACGTGGACTTACTTACAAATTAAACTTCGGATTAGTCATTCAGCAAATCAAAGATTTGGCAGGACAATACGAAGCGAATGCAGAGTTAGCCGAAACTCTTTGGAAAGAAGAGACCCGCGAATTGAAGATTCTATCGACGTTTCTGTACCCTATTGACAAATTCTCGCCCGATACAGCGAACAGATGGGTTACTGAAATCCCTAATCAGGAAATGAGAGAGCAAGTATGCCTCAATCTATTCCAAGAGCTTCCTTTTGCCGATCAGCTGGCAATAGCATGGGGAAATAGTGAAGACGAAAATATACGCACATCAGGCTATTGGTTATTAGTAAGACTACTACTGACAAAGAAATTTGAAGGGGTACTCACTGCTGATTACTTTTCACATATCTGGGAAGATATTATAACTGAAAATACATTTCTGAGAAATGCAGCTTTGCTAATCCTAAAACATATTGGCCGTCAATCGAAAGATGAAGCTAACCTTATTTTGGAAAAAGTATCTATATATAAAGACGATCAGGATTTGTTAAAACAAGAAGCTTATAACAGTCTAGATTTCGAGTTCGAATTCTTTTTGGGTTAATTATCTAATATGAGATAGGATAACACAAAATCAGTCTCTACCTGATAGAAGGCACTAAAATTATGTACCTCATTCGTCCTGCTTTCTGAGGCTTTAAACCAGCCTCTTATTTTTGGCGTAAACGGATGTATGTATAAATGCTTTAAGAAATCTACCCCCTCCACATCCAGCAACTTGAACATTGCTTCTTTTACCGACCAGTGAAGCAGTAGATGTATCAACTCGTTATCCTTATCGATATACTCTCTTTCTGAGATAATACGTGACTGAACACGTCTTATTTTATCCGAGATTTTCTCAATATCAATACCAACCTTATGATGTTGATTTAGAGCCACCGCAACATAGCCTTTAGTATGTGAAACACTAATATTGCATGATGCATCTTTTAGATACGGACGACCCGATGGGTAATAAACAATCTCTTTTTCGTCACCTGCCAACTCTTTGAGTAATACCCTAACAGCCAGCATTTCCAAAATACGTGATTCTGATTTAATAGAAAGAATTCCTCCCAACCAATCGTGATGGTCAAGCAAATGCAAAAGTTCTTCTTTCGATTCTTCTATTTGCCATACACCTAGTATTGTATCTGATATTTCTTCTTTTAAATAAAGCATCGGGATTGTATTATTCGGACAAAGAAACGGATAATTGAGATAAAAACAAAAACGAGAGAAAGATAAAATCCTTCCCCCGCTTTCAATATATAAAGGTTGATCTTTTTAACCGATATAAGCTAGCACTTGATTCTTTTGAACCTTAGCACCTTGCTTAGTTTCTATTTGAAGAATTTTACCCGATGCCAATGCTTTTACCTCCTCTATACCGTAGTATGTTTGGATAAAGCAAATAACATCTCCTTCTTTCACCGGCGTACCGATTACAGGAGCTGTAGAAACATCAGCAACATCTATCTGCCAGATAACCTGTCCGCTTATAGTTGCCTGCAATGGTTTTGCATCAGGATATTTAGCTTGGATAGCTTCTGCATCGAATGCAGGAACATCCACCACCTGACGAGTCACAATAATTGGAGCTCCGGCTTTCTCTTTTGCCGTTTCCAATTCTTTGTTGAAACGCTCTTTAGCCAAACCGGATTTATAATCACGGTATTGACGATCATGCATAGCAAGTTCGAATAATTCTTCATCATCCTGACCATAATCCCATCCGTTCTCATCCATTTCTTTACGATACTTATCCAATTCGTCCGGATATTCATCTTGCGGATTACCTGTATAGAATTCCAGATTTTTCGATTTAGCAAGCTCTATGATTTCATCATCTAATTTACCAGGAAGCTGTCCGGCTTTACCCAGTATCATATTCCAACTATCTTTATCAATGTTAGAGAAACGAGGTTGACCTTGTGCCATTGCAAAGATATTCATCAATGCAATATTCTTAGTATATTGGCTGAACGGTGTTACCAATGGAGGATAACCTAATTTAGGCCATACATATTCTACTTCCTGGAATAGTTCAACAACCAAGTCGTTCAACGAAACTTCAGGTTTACCATTATTACGAAGAGCCATATTGATAGCCGGATGCATTGTACGCAAATCAGCCATCATAGACCCCATCATCCCACCCGGAAGACCACAGCCTACAAGTAGTGAGTTCATTATTTTGTTAGACGGGTCGATAAAATAACCCAAAAAGTCGTCGATGAAAGATTGTGTCAAAGCACGAGCTTCCATATATGCTTTCATGTTGATGTCAGGCACAGAGAAGCCTGCATCTTTCAACATTGCTTGTATAGTAATAATATCCGGATGGATCATACCCCAAGCCAATGGATCGATAGCAGTATCTAAATAGTCGGCACCTGCACGAGCTACTTCTAACATAGAAGCAACAGAAAAACCGGGACCTGTATGACCATGATATTCGATTGGAATATTCGGGTGACGATCTTTAAGCGCTTTAGTAAGCTTACCTAAGAAAGCAGGACGACCAACACCAGCCATATCTTTCAAACAAAATTCTTCTGCACCGAAGTCTACCAGTTTATCGGCAAAATTCAGGTAGTAATCTACTGTATGAATTGGAGAGTGAGTGATACAAAGAGCTGTTTGAGAAATCATACCAGCCTCTTTTGCATACTTAATAGATAATTCGAGGTTACGGGCATCATTCAAACCGTCAAAAGAACGAGAAATATTTGTTCCTTGTGCATGTTTCACTTTAAACATCAAACGACGCACATCTTTTGGCACAGGATACATACGCAAAGCATTCAGCCCACGTTCCAGCATATGTGTTTGGATACCTACCTTGTTAAAAGGCGCAGTCCAATCACGTACAGCTTTATTTGGATTTTCGCCATACATAAGGTTTACCTGTTCAAAAGCTCCACCATTAGTCTCTACACGGGCAAAACAACCCATGTCGATAATAACCGGCGCGATTTGAGTTAATTGATCTACACGTGGCTGGTACTTTCCTGATGACTGCCACATGTCACGATAAACAAGACTAAATTTGATTTCTCTTCCCATAGTGTTTTTATATGTTGGTATGAAAGAACAAAAGAATTAAATTATAGCTATTTGCCCTTCAAATTTGTTAATTCGTTAACTACACAACTATTTCTCTGATAGCAATACAAATTTAGCCTTTATCTTCAATTAGGAGAAATATTTAAATACTAAAATTATCAATTTGTCATAAAAAAACAAGTTAATTCTTTAAGTTCGTAAAAATGGCTTAAATAGTGCACAAACAGCCTATAAGTGAGCAAGAAGTTTGCAACTTATTTTCAAAAAATCAGTTAGAACATAATAGATGCAATGTGAGGTTAATAAAAAATAAGCCACCGTTTTTTTAACTGATGGCTTACTCTATAAATTAATGCATGAACTGAACAAAATACAAGATTCCTAACAATATATTAGTCTTTCTTACATCTTACCGACATACTTACAACATTGACATAAGCTGTCCGGCTAAGAATACCTCCTGCTCCGGAGTAACTGGAGTAAGACACCCCATATGTACGATTGCTATAAGCGACCCGGCTGCTCGCGTGAAAACTAAATCCCGACCCAAAAGACGCTGTGCCACCTCGTTGAGCATAACCTGCAAGCAGCGCTGAAAAACCACCGCGATTTAGACTATTGGAGGTAGAGGTGCTATTTTGGCAAATATCAAGCATTGAAAATACTGTAGGAGCAGTGAAGATCCCTCCGGGAAGTGTCAATGTACCACCAATATCAGGAGTAGAACTATATTTGGACGTACTCCTTTGTATTTCGTTTTCGAACATAGTCCATTCATAATCGGATGGCAAATGCCAGCCTGCTGGGCAAATACCTTGCCGTTTCGCAATATTAACAGCGCTTTCCTCTGTCGATTGAGATATATTCAAAGAGCCTGTAGCCGCTGAATTATTGTACAATAAACCCAGATGTTTATTTTGATTGTAAGAAGTAGCATCGCCAGCATCTGTTGTACTCGGATTGGGGTATGTCCAATAAGGGGAGGTGAAAGATTCAGCCAAGCTATTTGTCATAGCAGGGGGAACAGCGTTACCATCGGTACGGACAGGATCGTATTGTTTAGCAGCCAGATTAGTAGTCATCCAGCGACCTGCAGCACCAAATGAAGCAGAATAAAAATCATTTCCATCTTGATCCTGATGCTTCAGCACTTGGGTTCCCCAAGAAGCAATATTTGCGGGCGCTTGAGGCACTGAACTCACATCAGGCATCCCCTCAGACCCTATACACGACATGGCTGTAACAACGATATCGGCAAATCGCTTTGGGGAATAAGTATCTTCAAACCTCATTTTAGCTTCTGCATATCTTGTATTACTCCCTGCTGCTTTCGCCTTGTAGTAAAAAAAAGTAGAATTTGTCGATCCTTTTTTGTTATCGGCTCCACCGGTTACAGGAGTGGCACTTTCCAGTATGCCCTTAGGATCTTCTACTGTTACTTTCCAGATGGTGTTACCTTTAACAGTAATATTTTTGTTAACTGTATTATATAGAGGGGCAACAGAAAAATCTGTAAAATTACTTACACTACTTTCAATCAGACTAATCGCATAATTAGTTTGATTGAGGCTTACTGTTCTCATTACTTCTCCACCACATTTATTGCTCGGTATTGTAAAGACCACCTGTGTTTCTCTTGTCTGCCAAGGATTAGTAGCTATATCGGCAATATTACTCATATTAGCAGGTTGAAAACTATAAATAGTAGGATTAGAAGACAAAGGACTACTCCACGAGCTTATAGGATTGCCGGATGCTACAACGACACCACCGCCATATGAATCCGATCTGGAAGCTATTGTAACTTCTGCTTCTTTAGGCGTCCAACTCACCGATAATTCTTGCAAAGGAATAGTTGCTCCACGGGCATCTAAGCCACTGGGAATATCTATCATAACATTTTGGTTCAATCCATTTAATGAAATACCAGGTATAGCATAATCTAACATCTTAAGCGCAGGACGCCACTTGTCTCCATCCCAAAGATATAAACCATCCGAAAAATAACCATCGCATTTCTCTGTATTATACACCCACAGACCCGTATGGTTCAGCTTGTAATCAGGATCAGCAAGTTTCTGCTCGGGTGTTAGTAAATCGTCAAGATCGTTGGGAACAGTTAGTTTTACTCGTGGCAGAAGTAAGCCTTTAGTAGATGTTGTGTTATCCGCAGCAGGGGCATACTCTTTCAAATCGAGCAAAGCACCTTGTATCGCTTTCTCACTCGAACCGATAGTTACCTGAGCATTTAATGGAATACTTAAAATGATTATTGCAAGAATACTTAAAACAGAGATGAAATTATTGGTTTGTTTCATTTTATAAAGTTTTGTTAGTTTGTCTTCAAATCAAGTCATAAAATCGGACATCGAAAGATAAAAAAAATAGAAATCGGGTTAATTTCCATATTGAAATTAACCCGATTCTTATATTTAGAATGATACTTTGTGTATTAGCAACTAAAAAAAGAGTTTTATCTTTTATCTTTAATTAAGTCAATTTTACAATTAAAATCATCAGAACACAAAGAGCTATTCTTAATAAAGTAGTCATTAGAATAGCATAATGTCAATTTCTTCTAGACTACAAAGATAATAATTACTTTTAAAAAACTGAGTCTAAATATCATTTTTTCAATGCAGCATCCATTGCAGCAGCAGCTTTACGGCCGTCACCCATAGCAAGGATAACAGTTGCACCGCCACGAACAATATCTCCTCCGGCATAAACATCGGGAAGATCAGATTGCATCGTGTCCTGATTCACTACAATTGTACCCCATTTAGTTACTTCAAGTCCTTTAAATGATGATGGAATAAGCGGATTAGGTGAAACACCTACACTTACAATCACCTCATCTACATCGATCCATTCCACAGCACCTTCGATAGGCACAGGTTTACGGCGACCCGATGCATCAGGCTCTCCAAGTTCCATTTTTTGAAGCTGCATACGTTGCACACGTCCATTTGCATCCCCTTCATATTGAAGCGGATTGTGAAGTGTCATAAATTCGATACCTTCTTCTTTGGCATGCTTCACCTCTTCGAGACGAGCCGGCATTTCTTCTTCCGAACGACGATAAACGACCATAGCGCGCTCAGCACCCAGACGGCGAGCTGTACGCACCGCATCCATTGCTGTATTACCCGCACCAATGATAGCAACTTTCTTACCCATTTGAACAGGGGTATCGCTTTCGGGATTAGAGGCGTCCATCAGATTGACACGAGTCAAAAACTCATTTGATGACATAACACCAATTAGGTTTTCACCCGGAATATTCATAAAGTTAGGCAGTCCCGCTCCACTTGCAGCGAAAATACCTTTAAATCCTTCTTCTTTCAGATCTTCGTGTGAGATTGTTTTTCCAACAATGCAGTTTTTCACAAACTTAACTCCCATCTTACGAAGAACATCGATCTCAACATCCACAATTTCGTTCGGCAAACGAAATTCAGGAATACCATATTTCAATACACCGCCAATCTCGTGGAGTGCCTCGAATACCGTCACATCGTAACCTCTCTTCGCCATATCTCCGGCAAAAGAAAGACCTGCCGGACCTGAACCCACCGCAGCGATTTTTATTCTGTTAGCAGGAGCTAATTCGGGTAAAGACACCTTTCCGCTTATGCGCTCATAGTCGGCAGCAAAACGTTCAAGGTTACCGATAGCAACCGCCTCTTTTTTCATCTTCTGAACGTAGATACATTTGCTTTCGCATTGCTTCTCTTGCGGGCAAACACGTCCACAAACAGCGGGAAGAGCGCTTGTTTCTTTGAGAACTTTAGCAGCTTCGAGGAACTCGCCTCTTTCTATATTTTTTATAAAGGTAGGGATATTGATACTTACCGGACAACCTTCCATACAGGTTGGGTTAGCACAATCCAGACAGCGTGCAGCTTCGAATAAAGCTTGCTCCTCTGACAACCCTAAATTTACTTCTTCTTTCAACGAATGACTTCTATATTCAGCATCCAGTTCGGGCATATGTACACGAGTTCTATCCGAACGTTCTTTTGCCTTCATATTTCTACGGAGTTCGTCTCTCCAAGGTTCGCTACGACGAGCCTGTATATATTCTTGTTCTGTCATATCTTTAGTTATATGCTTTTAATCTCATTAGCATTTCATCGAAATCTACTTCGTGTGCATCAAATTCAGGACCGTCTACACAAACAAATTTAGTTTTGCCCCCTACCGACACACGGCATGCACCACACATTCCTGTACCATCTACCATTATCGTGTTAAGTGAAGCCATTGTAGGAATATTATATTTCTTAGTGAGAAGGGATACGAATTTCATCATAATAGCAGGGCCGATAGTCACACACAGATCAACTTGCTCCCTATTGATAACCGATTCGATACCGTTAGTAACAAGTCCTTGCTGACCATACGAACCATCATCTGTCATCACTATCACTTCATCTGAAAATTCAGCTACTTGTTTTTCAAGAATAACTAAATCTTTTGTTCGTGCCGCTAATACAGAAATAACCCTGTTGCCTGCTTTTTTCATTGCTTCCATGATAGGTAACATCGGCGCAACACCTACTCCACCTCCGGCACAGATAACAGTACCGTACTTTTCGATATGGGTAGCTTGTCCCAACGGACCAACCATGTCGGTAATATAATCACCAGCATTCAAGGCACATATTTTCTTAGAAGATTCCCCTACCGCTTGTATAACAATAGTGATCGTCCCTCTTTCGTTGTTAGACGAAGCTATTGTAAGAGGAATACGTTCCCCCTTATCTCCGACCTTCAAGATTACAAAGTGACCAGCCTTGCGACTACGCGCAATCAAAGGAGCCTCGACCTCAAATTTGACTACATTCTCAGAGAAATACTCTTTATCTACAATTTTATTCATTTAAAACATCAATTTAATCCAGTACAATGATGATATACTTATAATTATCCACAGAATAATACCTAACAGAAATGCTCTCAACCCGACCTTTTTGACCTCCTCTATTTTTATAGAAGTACCAATAAAAAAGAGGGATACAGTCATTCCTTTCTTTCCCAACCAACTAAGATGCGCATTTGTATCCTCCATTCCCGGCAAGTAACTACCGATAAAGATAGCTGCAACAAAAAGAAGGATAAACCAGGGAATACTTATTTTAGAAGTCGATTGTTTATTATAAAATGCCAGACACAGTGCCAATGGAATAATCCAGAGTGTTCGTGTCAGTTTTACTGTTGTTCCTACCTGCAATGCTGTTTCGCCGTAAGCAGCACAAGCTCCTACAACCGAACTTGTATCGTGAATTGCAATAGCTGCCCAATATCCAAAAGCTGTCTGATCCATTGACAAATAATGCCCTACTATAGGAAACACAAACAAAGCAACTGCATTCAGCACAAAAATAACAGCTAAAGAAAAACTTATCTCATTATTTTTAGCATTCAATACCGGAGCTACCGCTGCAATAGCGCTTCCTCCACAGATGGCTGTTCCGCTGGCAATGAGTAATGTTGTATTTTTTTCGACCTTAAGCAATTTGCCAACCACAACCCCCAATATAATTACTGTTATAACAGAGATTATCGTTATCAAAAAACCTGTCTTTCCTGTATGAATAACTTCACTAACGGACATTGCAAAGCCCATACACACTACAGAAGCTTGCAAAAGATACTTTGTCAATTTTCCTGTTTTTACAACTTCCTCTCCTTTATACAAAAAGGCTAGCAGAATACCTGCAAACAAAGCCAATGGCGGCGAAAAGAAAGGAAACAAGCAACAGACAGGAATAATATAAAAGAGTTTACTCAGTACTTTTTGCATGACTTATTTAGTTTTTCAGCATCTCCAAAGCTTTATTTTCGCATTCGGTCATATGCTCTCTAGCACCGGGAGCTTTATCGTCTATTCCGCAAAGATGCAAGATCCCGTGGATAATAATGCGATGAAGTTCTTCCGTATAATCAGTTTTGAATTCTTCCGAATTACTTTTTACTGTATCCAAGCTAACGAAAATATCTCCCGAAATAATATCACCCTCGGTATAATCGAAAGTAATGATATCGGTATAATAATTATGCTGTAAATATTGATTGTTTATCTCAAGTATCTTTTCGTCAGAACAAAACAGATAAGCAACATCGCCTACTTTTTTTCCATAGTGAGCGGCAACAGATTTTATCCAGTTAGATATTTCTCTCTTTTTTATAGAAGGCAGTTTGACACCTTCGGCTTGATACAGGATTGCCATGATAGTTTTAGCGTTGTTCTTAGGGTTCGATATTGAAATATTACAAAGATAATTTATTCTGCTTTTAGGGCAAGCATAAAAAACAAAATAAAAGGAGATAGAATGCTCATTCATCTCCTTTTATCATATAATATGTATTTTTAAGCTAATTTTGCTCGCAAACCCTGCTCAATAGCTTCCAAAAAGTTTTCGGTATTTAGATAATCCGAAGACTGCATTTTATCACCATGCACTAGCAGAGCCAAGTCTTTTGTCATCTTGCCTTGCTCTACTGTTTCGATACAGGTTTCTTCCAGCTTATTAGCAAAATCGACCAATGCTTCATTACTATCGAGTTTACCACGATGAGCTAAACCTCTTGTCCATGCAAAGATAGAAGCAATAGGATTAGTCGAAGTCTCTTTTCCTTGCTGATGCATTCTGTAATGGCGCGTCACTGTACCGTGAGCAGCCTCAGCCTCCATTGTCTTACCATCGGGTGTCAACAAGACTGATGTCATTAAACCTAATGAGCCAAAACCTTGCGCTACCGTATCCGATTGCACATCGCCATCATAATTCTTACATGCCCAAACAAAACCGCCATCCCATTTAAGAGCAGAAGCAACCATGTCGTCAATTAAGCGATGTTCGTAAGTGATTTTTGCTTGCTCGAAAGATATTTTATAATCTTTCTCGTATACCTCTTGAAATATATCTTTGAAACGACCATCGTAGGCTTTCAGAATAGTATTTTTAGTAGAAAGATAGAGCGGATATTTTTTCTCTAGTGCCAGTTTAAAACATGAATTAGCAAAGCCATAAATAGATTCGTCTGTATTATACATTCCCATTGCTACGCCATCTCCATCAAAATCGTAGATAGTACGAATTTCAGGCTCTCCACCTTCGGGGGTGAAGGTGATTGTTAGTTTCCCTTTTCCTTTTGTAACAAAGTCAGTCGCTTTGTACTGATCGGCATTCGCATGACGACCTATCACAATCGGCTTAGTCCATGTAGTCACCAAACGAGGGATATTGCTTATGATAATCGGTTCGCGAAATACAGTACCTCCGATTATATTACGAATTGTACCATTTGGCGATTTCCACATTTTTTTCAACCCGAATTCCTCTACACGAGCTTCATCAGGAGTGATGGTAGCACATTTCACCGCTACATTATATTTTTTAGTAGCCTCGGCACTATCGATTGTCACCTGATCATTTGTAATATCTCTATTCTCTACACTTAAGTCAAAATATTTGAGTTCTACATCTACATAAGGAAGGATTAATTTTTCTTTTATATATTTCCAAATGATTCTCGTCATTTCATCGCCATCCATCTCAACTACAGGATTCGCTACTTTTATTTTCTGCATATATCTCTTATTGTGTTTAAATTATTTATTCTCTATATCTTTCAACCACATAGCCAGCAGATCCAGCATTTGACTGTGGTATTTAAAATCTTTATTCATTCCCCAACCATGATGCCCCTCGGGGAAGATATACATAGTTGCCGGGATATTTTTATTTTTCAATGCTTCGTAATACTGAGTACTATTAATTGGGGGAACACCATCGTCATCGTCACTAAGCAATAATATAGCTGGAGGTGTTGCATCTGTTACCTGCTTCTCGTTTGAGTATTTCAACACATCCTCCGGAGACGGATTATCTCCCAACAGATTCGTCCTCGAGCCTCCATGTGTTACGGTTCCCATTGTGATAACGGGATAAAACAAGATTGAAAAATCGGGACGCATATTAATTTCGGAAGAAATAATATGAGTAGATAATGTAGAAGCCAAATGTCCTCCGGCAGAGAATCCTGCAACCCCAACTTTGTTGGAATTGACTTCTAATTTTTCGGCATTAAGTCTGATATATTTAATAGCTTCCCTTGCATCGGCAAGAGGTATATCTGTATGTTTATTAGGCATTCTATATTTTAAAATGGCAGCTGTAATTCCCTGTTTATTGAGCCATTCTGCAAACTGTATGCCTTCATGATTGAATGCCAACCCTGAGTAACCACCTCCGGGACAAATAATAACAGCTATGCCGTTTGCTTTTTCCTTTTCCGCCTGATATATCCATAACTCGGCTTCCGATACATTTAATATCCAACTATAATTATCACCTACTTGCTCAGCATCTTTTAGCTCATTACTCGAAGGTGCTCCCTCGGGCCATAGCTTAATTATTGTTTGCGAATTAACTTTCATCATAGTAAATAAGAGAAAGAGACTGATTATGTAAATTCTTTTATTCATACAAAGTGGTTATAATTACATGATACATCTAGAGATTTACCGATATAAAGACAGACTGATTTGGTGTAAATAATCCCGTAATTCAAAGATATGAATTTTAGAATTGAAAAAGAATTTACATTTTGATTATCTTTGTTAGATAATTGATTTTTAAAATATATGGAAACAGTAGTAAGCGGTATACGCTCGACAGGAAATTTACACTTAGGAAATTATTTCGGGGCACTGAGAAATTTCATAAAAATGCAAGAAGAAAACAAATGCTTTTTCTTTATTGCTGATTATCATTCTCTGACAACACATCCCGACCCGAAAATATTACATGGTAATGTAAAAAATGTACTAACAGAATATCTTGCCGCAGGAATTGATCCCGATATATCGACTATATATGTACAAAGCGATGTACCTGAAGTATGCGAACTTTATCTTTTGCTAAACATGCATGCTTATATGGGTGAATTGGCAAAGACCGTTTCATTTAAGGAGAAAGCCCGTAAGCAACCCGAAAATGTAAATGCAGGTCTGCTTACTTACCCAACTCTGATGGCTGCCGATATATTGATGCACAATGCCAACAAAGTGCCGGTAGGTAAAGATCAGGAGCAGCATTTGGAAATGACCCGCAAGTTTGCACGCCGATTCAATAACTTCTATAATGTTGAATATTTTAAAGAGCCTGTTGCTTACAACTTTGGTGGAGAGCTTATCAAAATTCCGGGACTAGATGGTAGTGGAAAGATGGGTAAATCAGAAGGCAATTGTATTTATCTGGCTGAAGATGCTAAAAGCATAGAGAAGAAAGTGAAACGTGCACTTACCGACGAAGGCCCGAAAGAACCAAACTCGGTAAAACCGGAGTGCATAGAAAATTTATTCACCATACTAAAAGTTGTTTCTACAGATGAAGTAGTAAAACACTTCGACGAGAAATGGAACACATGCGAAATTCGCTATGGTGATCTGAAGAAACAATTGGCAGAAGATATTATCGCTGTAACATCCCCTATTCGTGAGCGAATTCTAGAAATACAGAATGATGATGCATACTTGCATAAGGTTGTTACGGAAGGAACCGCCAGAGCCCGTGAGAGCGCTTCTAAAACACTGAAAGAAGTACGCGAGATAATGGGATTTAAAAACTTCTAAGAAGTGAGTATTCTATATAAAAAAAGCCTAAACAATTGAGTTTAGGCTTTTTTCTTTATTTATTCTTTACATATCGTCCGTCTCCGTCTTTGAAGCTACCGAGAGCTAAGAGAATTATATCTACCAACATCCAGATACCACAGCCTCCTAATGTTATTAGTTGAATAATACCAATCATCGTATTATTGGTATAGAAACGATGTATACCAAAACAGCCCAAGAAGGCACACAAAACAATTGTTGTTAACCAATCTTTATCGGATATGGTCGGATCATCATTTACCGTAGAAGAGTTATATCTATTGTAGGGAGAAGTAAATTGCCTTACTCCGCATTTGGGGCATATTTCCGCATTGATATCTATAACTTGCCCACAATTAGAGCAATACTTTTCATACTCAGTTTTCATGATAATTTCATTTAGATTATTGATATGAAACAAATGTAGAAAAAAAGTAGATTCAAATATCATTAAAATAAGAAAGGAGTGAAAATTTTCACTCCTTTCTTAACTATATAATAGAAATAATTATTCTACAGTATCAAAATCAACAACAGTCTTTCTGTTTGCTGTAATTCTGTCGAAATCTTCTTTCGTACCAACTACAAGCTTTTCGAATTCGCGTTGTCCTGTACCTGCCGGTAACAAGTGACCACAGATTACATTCTCTTTCAATCCTTCCAGTCTGTCAACCTTAGCATGGATAGCAGCGTCGTTCAATACTTTTGTAGTTTCCTGGAACGATGCAGCCGACATGAAGCTTTGAGTTTGAAGGGCGGCACGTGTAATACCTTGAAGTATTTGGTTAGCCGTTGCAGGGATAGCATCACGTACTATTACCGGACTCATGTCTTTACGCTTAAGCATAGAGTTTTCGTCTCTCAGCTTACGGGCAGTAACAATTTGTCCCGGCTCGAACGTTTCAGAATCACCCGATTCAAGAACAACTTTCTTACCCCAAATTCTGTCATTTTCTTCCATGACATCATATTTGTCGATAACTTGTTGTTCAAGGAAGCGTGTATCACCCGGATCGATCACTTCTACCTTGCGCATCATTTGACGAACAATAACCTCGAAGTGTTTATCGTTGATTTTCACACCTTGCAAACGGTATACATCCTGTACCTCATTTACGATATATTCCTGAACAGCGGTTGGTCCCATGATAGCCAAGATATCTGAAGGAGTTGTAGCTCCGTCCGACAATGGCATACCTGCTCTGATAAAGTCATTTTCTTGTACAAGAATTTGTCTTGATAGAGGCACAAGGTATTTCTTCACTTCGCCCAACTTAGAAGTAACAATAACTTCTCTGTTACCACGTTTGATCTTACCAAATGAAATTTCGCCATCGATTTCAGATACAACAGCAGGATTAGATGGATTACGTGCTTCGAATAACTCGGTTACACGAGGAAGACCTCCGGTGATATCACCAGCCTTACCTACTGCACGAGGAATCTTAACAAGAACATCTCCGGTCTTAATCGTATCGCTATCATCTTTTACAATGTGAGCTCCAAGAGGTAAACTGTATGTTTTGATTGTCTTACCTTTCTCATCCAAGATGTGAGCTTCAGGAGCCTTAGTCTTATCACGAGATTCGATAATGATTTTCTCCTTCAATCCAGTTTGCTCATCCGATTCAACTTTGTATGTTACATTTTCAATAACATTTTCAAACTTGATTCGACCTGTAGCTTCAGAGATAATAACCGCATTAAATGGATCCCACTCACAAATAAGCTCATCTTTCTTAACTTTCGCTCCATCTTTGAAGTAAAGTTTAGAACCATAAGGAATATTGTGTGTAAGGAGAACAATTTTGGTATTAGGATCAACAAGTCGAAGTTCAACCAATCGGCTAACAACGATTTGAGTTTTCTTACCAGCCTCGTCTACAGCATCAACAACACGCAGGTCGTCGATCTCCAGAACTCCATCATATTTTGCGCTGATTTTATTTTCAGTAGCAATGTTAGAAGCAATACCCCCAACGTGGAACGTACGAAGTGTAAGCTGTGTACCCGGCTCACCAATAGACTGAGCAGCAATAACACCTACAGCTTCACCACGTTGAACCATACGTCCGGTAGCAAGGTTACGTCCGTAACATTTACCGCAAACACCTTTCTTAGATTCACAAGTTAATACCGAACGTATTTCAACATGTTCGATCGGTGAATCCTGAATAATGCGAGCAGCTTCTTCTTTAATTTCTTCTCCTGACTCTACGATAACATCGCCAGTCAACGGATGTTGAATATCATGAACTGAAACACGTCCTAAGATACGTTCGTAAAGTGAAGCAACAACTTCTTCGTTGTTCTTCAATTCTGTACAAACAAGTCCACGAAGTGTACCACAGTCTTCTTCATTAATAATTACATCTTGAGAAACGTCAACCAGACGACGAGTAAGATATCCGGCATCAGCTGTTTTCAATGCTGTATCGGCTAGACCTTTACGAGCACCATGGGTAGAGATAAAGTACTCTAACACCGACAGACCTTCTTTAAAGTTAGACAAGATCGGATTCTCAATAATTTGAGCTCCTTCTGCCCCACTCTTTTGTGGTTTCGCCATCAATCCACGCATACCTGATAACTGACGGATCTGTTCTTTCGAACCACGGGCTCCCGAATCCAACATCATATATACAGAGTTGAATCCTTGATCATCTTCCGAAAGTTGTTTCATTAAGATATTCGACAACTTAGAATTGATATGTGTCCATGTATCAATTATCTGATTGTAACGCTCGTTATATGTGATGAATCCCATATTATAGTTCGACAGAATAGTTTCTACTTCGTCATAACCTTGTTTCACCAGCGTTTCTTTTTCTTCAGGGATAATTACATCTTCGAGATTAAACGACAATCCTCCACGGAATGCCATCATATAACCAAGATCTTTAATATCATCAAGGAACTGAGCTGTTTTAGCAACTCCGGCTATCTTAATAATATTACCGATAATATCACGAAGAGATTTTTTAGAAAGAACCTCATTTATGAAACCTACTTCGATAGGTGTGTTTTGATTAACCAATACACGACCTACTGTAGTTTCACGCATAAGTTTAGCTACATTGCCATTCTCGTCAAGATCATTAACATACACTTTGATAAGTGCATGAATATCTACTTTCCCTTCGTTATACGCTATAATAGCTTCTTCGGGACCGTAGAATATCAGACCTTCTCCTTTTGCTCCCGGACGAATTTTCGTAATATAGTACAATCCTAATACCATGTCCTGAGAAGGAACAGTAATCGGCGCACCATTGGCAGGGTTAAGGATATTGTGAGAAGCAAGCATCAACATTTGTGCTTCCAAAACAGCTTCGTTACCTAACGGTAAGTGAACAGCCATCTGGTCACCATCGAAGTCGGCATTGAACGCCGTACACGATAGTGGATGCAGTTGAATAGCTTTACCTTCTATCATTTTTGGTTGGAATGCCTGAATACCCAAACGGTGAAGAGTTGGGGCACGGTTAAGCAACACTGGGTGTCCTTTCATTACGTGCTCAAGAATATCCCAAACAACAGGTTCTTTACGATCTACGATTTTCTTCGCAGATTTTACCGTTTTAACGATACCGCGCTCAATAAGCTTACGGATAACAAACGGTTTATATAGTTCGGCTGCCATATCTTTCGGCAAACCGCACTCATGCATTTTCAATTCAGGTCCAACGACAATTACCGAACGAGCCGAGTAGTCAACACGCTTACCCAACAAGTTTTGACGGAAACGTCCTTGTTTACCTTTCAAACTATCAGATAGCGATTTAAGAGGACGGTTAGCATCAGTCTTAACAGCACTTGATTTACGTGAGTTATCGAACAATGAATCAACCGCTTCTTGAAGCATACGTTTTTCGTTACGTAAAATTACTTCAGGAGCTTTGATATCAATCAATCGTTTTAGACGATTGTTACGAATAATAACACGACGGTACAAGTCATTTAAGTCAGACGTAGCAAAACGACCACCATCTAATGGAACAAGCGGACGAAGTTCTGGTGGAATTACAGGAACGATTTTCACAATCATCCATTCAGGACGATTCTTACCTTTCGATCCACGGAATGCCTCCACAACTTGAAGTTGTTTCAATGCTTCGTTCTTACGTTGTTGAGAAGTATCTGTACTTGCTTTATGACGAAGTGTATTTGCCAACGAATCAAGATTGATACGTGCCAATAGGTCATAAACAGCTTCAGCTCCCATTTTAGCAATAAACTTGTTAGGATCTGAATCATCTAACAGTTGATTTTCTTTAGGAAGTGAATCTATTATATTCAAGTATTCTTCTTCTGTCAATAGATCTCTATCTGCAACACCTTCTTCTGCTTGAATACCGGCTTGTATTACGACATAACGTTCGTAATAAATGATAGTATCTAATTTTTTTGTGGGGATACCTAGAAGGTAACCCATTTTGTTAGGTAGAGAACGGAAATACCAGATGTGAGCAACCGGAACCACAAGATGAATGTGGCCAGTACGCTCGCGACGTACTTTTTTCTCTGTAACTTCAACACCGCATCGGTCACAAACAATACCCTTATAACGGATTCTCTTATATTTTCCGCAATGACATTCGTAATCCTTTACAGGTCCGAATATACGTTCGCAGAAAAGACCATCACGTTCAGGTTTGTAAGTACGGTAGTTGATTGTTTCGGGTTTCAAAACTTCACCGCTCGATGCTTCCAGAATTTCTTCAGGAGAAGCAAGGCTTACGGTTATTTTCGAGAAACTACTCTTTACTTTATTTTCTTTTCTAAAAGCCATATACTTTTTGTCTTTAAAAGCTGTTAGCCATTAGCCATTAGCCGATAGCTGTTTATTAGAGTATTTAATCCGTTAGCTAATAACTATGAGCTAAAAGCTAACGGCCTTAATAATTTAATCAAGAGATACACTTAATCCCAATCCTCGCATTTCGTGAAGCAAAACGTTCAACGATTCAGGAATACCGGATTGTGGCATTGGTTCGCCTTTCACGATAGCTTCATAAGCTTTCGAACGTCCCATTACGTCATCCGATTTGATAGTCAATATCTCACGTAGAATGTGTGCAGCACCGAACGCCTCAAGCGCCCATACCTCCATCTCTCCGAAACGTTGACCTCCGAATTGAGCCTTACCTCCCAGAGGTTGTTGAGTAATAAGTGAATATGGTCCTATAGAACGAGCATGCATCTTATCTTCGACCATGTGACCCAGTTTCAACATATAGATAATACCTACCGTTGCATGTTGGTCGAAACGATCACCTGTACCTCCATCAAACAAACGTACTTTACCATAACGAGGTACATTGGCTTTATCAGTCCAAGTATTCAAGTCGTCTAGGCTAGCTCCGTCGAAAATTGGAGTCGCAAACTTCATACCTAATTCTTTTCCTGCCCAACCAAGAACTGTTTCGAATATCTGACCAAGGTTCATACGAGAAGGCACCCCTAGTGGGTTCAACACGATATCAACAGGAGTACCATCAGGAAGGAAAGGCATATCTTCTTGACGAACGATACGAGACACGATACCTTTGTTACCGTGACGTCCTGCCATTTTATCCCCTACTTGTACTTTACGTTTCTTAGCCACATAAACTTTCGCAATTTGAATAATACCTGAAGGAAGTTCATCCCCGATAGTCAAATCGAATCGTTTACGCTTCAATTCTGCATCTAGTTCTTTATATTTACGCAGGTAGTTTACAACTACGTCTCTGATCAATTCATTTTTGTGAGCATCTGTTGTCCAGCCACTCAATTGAATAGATTCGTAATCGATATTGTCTAATGCACTTTTAGTAAACTTAGAGCCTTTGGCAATGATATCAACATTCAGATAATCTTTAACACCTTGCGATGTTTTACCTTCAGTCAATACCAATAGTTTATCTACCAGTACACCTTTCACTTTAGCAATCTTCATCTCATACTCTTCATCAAGCTTAGGTAATAAAGCTTTCGCCGAAAGTTTTGTTTTACCTTTTTTAGATGCTTTAGAGAAAAGATTTGTATTTACTACAACTCCCTTAAGAGACGGGGAAGCTTTCAATGATGCATCTTTCACATCACCAGCTTTATCTCCGAAGATAGCACGAAGTAGTTTCTCCTCAGGAGAAGGATCAGATTCTCCCTTAGGAGTAATCTTACCTATCAGGATATCGCCCGGTCCAACACGTGCACCAACGCGGATAATACCTTTTTCGTCCAAATCTTTTGTAGCTTCTTCACTTACGTTCGGAATATCCGATGTAAGTTCTTCTACTCCTCGTTTAGTATCACGAACTTCAAGAGAAAACTCTTCTACGTGTACCGATGTAAAAACATCTTCGCGTACAATGCGCTCGCTTAATACGATAGCATCCTCGAAGTTATAACCTTTCCAAGGCATGAATGCCACTTTAAGGTTCTTACCGATTGCCAATTCTCCTTGTTCAGTAGAATAACCTTCGGTTAAGATTTCATTTTTAACTACTCTGTCGCCTTTTTTACAAATAGGACGAAGGTCGATAGTTGTATTCTGATTCGTTTTTCTAAACTTAGGAATAACATATGTTTTAACAGCACTGTCGAAATTTACAAATTCTTCATCCGCTGTTCTGTCATATTTTATTTTAATAGTACTTGCATCTACATAAACAATTTCTCCACTTCCCTCTGCTACTATTTGAGTACGAGAGTCACGAATCAATTGTCCTTCGATACCTGTTCCCACGATAGGAGCCTCAGTACGTAATAATGGAACTGCCTGGCGCATCATATTCGATCCCATCAATGCACGGTTGGCATCATCATGCTCCAAAAATGGAATAAGCGATGCTGCAATCGAAGCAATCTGAGTCGGTGATACGTCCATCAATTCGATTTCTTCAGGACCTACTACCGGATAATCTGCATCCTGACGAGCTTTTACACGTGTATTGATAAAAGCACCATCATCGTTCAACGGAGCATTTCCCTGTGCAATGATTTTATCTTCTTCCTCTTCTGCTGCTAAATAAATGATACCATCTTCACTTAAGTCAACTTTCTTATCCGCAACTTTACGGTAAGGAGTTTCGATAAAGCCCAGATCATTAATTTTCGCATATACACAAAGTGAAGAGATCAGACCAATGTTTGGTCCCTCCGGTGTTTCGATCGGACAAAGACGACCGTAATGGGTAAAGTGAACGTCACGCACTTCGAAACCTGCTCTTTCACGAGAAAGACCACCTGGTCCTAGGGCCGACATACGACGCTTATGTGTAATCTCGGCCAATGGATTCGTTTGATCCATAAACTGAGACAACGCATTTGTGCCGAAGAATGTATTCACAACTGATGAAATCGTCTTAGCGTTGATCAAATCAATCGGAGTAAATACTTCATTGTCGCGAACATTCATTCTTTCACGAATGATACGTGCCATACGGTTAAGACCAACTCCAAATTGATTGAAAAGTTGTTCACCAACTGTACGTACACGACGGTTACTTAAATGGTCAATATCATCAACGATAGCTTTAGAGTTAATCAACTCTATAAGGTATTTGATGATCTCGATCATATCTTCTTTCGTCAACACTCTGATATCGGTGCTTGTCGAAAGACCTAATTTTTTATTTAGTCTGTAGCGTCCTACTTCTCCCAGATCGTAACGTTTTTCCGAGAAGAACAAGTTGTTGATTACCTCACGTGCACTTGTATCATCTGCAGGTTCTGCACTACGAAGTTGACGGTAGATATGACGTACAGCATCTATTTCGGAGTTACTCGGGTCTTTTTGCAATGTATTATAAATAATTGCAAAGTCAGATAAGTTCTGAGTTTCTTTATGTAATAGAATAGATGCAACACCCGAATCAACGATCAGGTCTACGTGATCTTTTTCCAATACAGTTTCGCGTTCAATAATAACTTCGTTACGTTCAATAGATGTTACCTCGCCTGTATCTTCATCAACAAAATCTTCCATCCAAGATCTTAATATCCTGGCAGCAAGTTTACGCCCTACAACTTTTTTAATATTTTGCTTTGTAACTTTTATTTCTTCAGCTAAGTCGAATATCTCAAGAATGTCCTTATCACTCTCGAAACCGATAGCTCTTAGTAAAGTTGTTACAGGTAATTTTTTCTTACGGTCGATGTATGCGTACATGACATTATTAATGTCTGTCGCAAACTCAATCCATGATCCTCTGAACGGAATAATACGTGCCGAGTACAATTTTGTACCATTAGCATGCATTGTTTGTCCAAAGAATACACCCGGCGAACGGTGAAGTTGTGATACAACAACACGCTCAGCTCCATTGATGACAAATGTGCCTTTCTCTGTCATGTACGGAATTAATCCTAGGTACACATCTTGAATAACTGTATCGAAATCTTCGTGATCTGGATCTGTACAATAAAGCTTAAGTTTTGCTTTAAGAGGCACACTGTATGTCAAACCTCTTTCGATACATTCTTCGATTGTATAACGAGGTGGATCAATAAAATAATCCAAGAACTCTAACACGAAGTTATTGCGTGTATCTGCAATAGGAAAGTTTTCAGCGAAAACCTTATATAAGCCTTCCTTCTTCCTCTTTTCGGGTGGGGTATCAAGTTGTAAAAAGTCTTGAAACGACTTTAGCTGCACTTCAAGAAAATCCGGATAAGGTAATGGATTCTTAATTGAAGCGAAATTGACTCTTTGATTGTTATTTATTGAAGACATGGGATACCAATTTTATTGAACTTATTATTTTTGACGCAAAAAGGTTAAGAACCTTCCTCAACGAAGGTTCCTAACCAAATATCCTATTTTACGGGATTATTTTTACTTAAGTTCAATTTCAGCTCCTGCCTCTTCTAGTTGTTTTTTCAATGCATCTGCTTCATCTTTCGATACTCCTTTTTTCAATTCACTAGGAGCAGCGTCAACTAGATCTTTAGCTTCTTTCAAACCAAGTCCTGTTAATTCTTTAACAGCTTTAACAACTGCAAGTTTGTTAGCACCAGCTGCTTTCAATACAACATCAAATGCTGTTTTTTCTTCAACTACTTCAGCTGCAGCCGCAGGTCCTGCTACTGCAACAGCCGCAGCTGCTGGTTCAATACCATATTCAGATTTAAGAATTTCAGCTAATTCGCTAACTTCTTTTACTGTCAAATTTACTAGTTGTTCTGCAATAGCTTTGATATCTGCCATTTTTGTATAATTTAAAATTGTTATTATTCTTTATTTTAGTATTATCTCTTTGATAGAGTTTCTAGAACTCCATGGATAGTATTTCCACCCGATTGTAGAGCCGAAATAACATTCTTCGCTGGTGATTGAAGAGCTGCAATAACATCTCCGATAAGCTCGTTTTTGCTCTTGATATTCTCCAATGCTTTCAAGTTTTCTTTACCTACATAGAAGCTTTCTTGTACGTAAGCTGCTTTTAGGCTAGGAACACCTTCTTTTACATATTTAGCTATCAATTTAGCCGGAGCGTTCGCTACATTAGAAAACATGATAGCTGTATTACCCTTCAAAGCCGGAACTAGTTCTGAGTAATCACCTTCAAGAGTATCTAATGCTTTTTGTAATAAAGTATTCTTTACTACTAACAGTTTTATATCCTGTTTTGAGCATTCTCTTCTTAAATTGGTAGTCTTAGCTGCATTGAGTCTTGCAATATCAGTCAAATAGAAGTTATCGTATTCTTTGATAGTTGTTGCAATAGTCTCTATGATAGCGCTTTTATCTTCCTTTCTCATAATTTCAATCAATTTTTAATTAGCTTTCTACTGATTTAGGGTCGATTTTCACGCCCGGACTCATAGTACTTGAAAGAGAGACGCTTTTCACATAAGTTCCTTTAGCTGACGATGGTTTCAACTTGATAAGTGTAGCGATAAATTCTTTCGCATTATCTTTGATTTGATCGGCAGTAAATGATACTTTACCAACAGACGCATGAACGATACCAGCTTTGTCAACTTTGAAGTCGATTTTACCTGATTTCACTTCCGTTACAGCTTTAGCAACATCCGGAGTAACTGTTCCACTCTTAGGGTTAGGCATAAGACCACGAGGCCCTAATACACGTCCCAGAGCACCAACTTTACCCATGATAGCAGGCTGAGTGATGATAACATCAATATCAGTCCAACCACCTTTGATTTTTTCTATATATTCGTCCAACCCTACGTAATCAGCGCCAGCTTCTTTAGCTGCAGCTTCTGCGTCTGGAGAACATAATACCAAAACTCGTACATCTTTACCTGTTCCATGAGGAAGAGATACTACACCTCTTACCATCTGGTTAGCTTTACGTGGATCTACACCAAGACGAACATCTAAATCTACCGAAGCATCAAACTTCGATACTGTAATCTCTTTTACAAGAGCAGATGCGTCTGTCAATGTATATAATTTCCCTGCTTCAATTTTGCTGAAAGCTAACTTTTGATTTTTTGTAAGTTTACCCATTTCTCAATTGAAGTTTAATTATTTAACATCAGGGAAAGCCCCTTTTACGGTAATACCCATACTTCTTGCTGTACCAGCAACCATTTTCATGGCTGACTCCATTGTAAAACAGTTTAAGTCTGTCATCTTATCTTCAGCAATAGCTTGCACTTGATCCCAAGTAATTTCAGCTATTTTTTTACGATTAGGCTCAGCAGAACCACCTTTAGCTTTAGCAGCTTCTAGCAATTGGATTGCTACAGGAGGTTGTTTTACAATAAAATCAAAAGACTTATCAGCATAGTAAGTTATTACCACCGGCAATATCTTTCCTGCTTTGTCTTGAGTTCTGGCATTAAATTGCTTACAGAAATCCATGATATTAATACCTTTCGAACCTAAAGCAGGTCCTACGGGAGGAGATGGATTTGCTGCACCGCCTTTAATCTGTAATTTTAATTGTCCAGCAATTTCTTTAGCCATTTTTGTTTCTAATTTTTAGTTATTTAAAACCTGGATAGAACATTAAACTGCGTAACCAATTTTTATTGTTCTTTTTCGACTTGCATGTAATTCAATTCGAGAGGAGTTTTCCTTCCGAATATCTTTACCATTACTTTTAGTTTCTTTTTCTCAGCATTCACTTCTTCAATAATTGCAGAAAACCCTGAGAAAGGTCCACTTGTAACCTTTACATTTTCTCCTACTATATATTGAACATCCATTTCAACCTGTTGCTCATCCAGTTCATCCATCGTACCTAGTATTCTATTTACTTCGGCTTGACGTAATGGTTGTGGATTTTGAGTATCAGGGAGGAAACCTGCAACATAATTAATGTTGCGAAGTTCATGGATAACTTCTCCTACTAAGGCAGCTTCTATTAATATATAACCGGGAAGATAAGCTTTCTCTTTCAAAACTTTCTTTCCGTTACGCATAATATAAGTTTTCTCGGTTGGGATAAGAACTTGAGATATGTATTTCCCTAAGTCAGATTTTTTTATCTCAGCGTCAAGATATTCTTTGACTTTATTTTCCTTACCGCTAACAGCACGCAAAACGTACCATTTCTTTTCGATTTCAGTCATTTGCTTTTGATAAATTATAGACTATAGAAAAACTTAACGACCCACTCGAATACGCTATCAACACCCCAGACGATTAGTGCCATTATTATGGAAGCAATCATAACAATAACCGCGCTGCTAGTTAACTCCGTACGACTAGGCCAAGAAACCTTGTAAACAAGTTCGTTATAGGAATCCTTAATATAATTAATTACTTTTTTCATTTACTCTTTTGAGTTTTTTAGCACGGGTTGAGAGACTCGAACTCCCGACACCTGGTTTTGGAGACCAGTGCTCTACCAACTGAGCTAAACCCGTATTAAAAAGTCGGCTATATCGCAAACCGACTTTTATATTCTTGTCTAATTCTTACTGAGTAATTTCAGTAATCTGACCAGCACCTACTGTACGACCACCTTCGCGGATAGCGAAACGAAGACCTACGTTGATAGCAACTGGGTAGATCAACTCTACTTGAATAGTTACGTTATCACCAGGCATAACCATATCTGTTCCTTCAGGAAGAGTGATTTCGCCAGTAATATCTAACGTACGTAGATAGAATTGAGGACGGTATTTGTTATGGAATGGAGTGTGACGTCCACCTTCTTCTTTTTTCAGGATATAAACCTCTGCTTTGAAGTCAGTATGAGGAGTAATCTTACCTGGATGGCAAATAACCATACCACGTTTGATTTCTTCTTTATCGATACCACGAAGTAATAGACCTACGTTATCACCAGCTTGACCTTCGTCAAGAATCTTACGGAACATTTCTACTCCTGTAACAACTGATTTTCTTCCTTCTGCACCAAGACCGATAATTTGAACTTCTTCACTTGTTCTGATGATACCAGTTTCGATACGACCTGTTGCAACTGTACCACGACCTGTGATCGAGAATACGTCTTCAACTGGCATCAAGAATGGTTTATCAACATCACGTGGAGGTAGTGGAATCCAAGTATCAACAGCATTCATAAGCTCCATCACTTGGCTAACCCAAGGCTCAACACCGTTCAATGCACCAAGTGCAGATCCACGGATAACCGGAGTGTTATCACCGTCGAAATCATAGAATGAAAGAAGTTCTCTCATTTCTAGTTCAACTAGTTCTAACATTTCTTCATCATCAACAATATCACATTTATTCATGAAAACAACTAGCTTAGGTACATTTACCTGACGAGCTAGAAGGATATGTTCACGAGTTTGAGGCATAGGACCATCAGTAGCAGCAACAACGATAATAGCACCGTCCATTTGAGCTGCACCTGTAACCATATTCTTTACGTAATCGGCATGACCCGGACAGTCAACGTGAGCGTAATGACGGTTAGCTGTTTGATATTCAACGTGTGATGTATTAATAGTAATACCACGTTCTTTTTCTTCAGGAGCATTATCAATTTGATCAAATGATCTAGCTTCAGAGAATCCTTTGTCAGCTAATACTTTAGTAATAGCAGCAGTCAAAGTAGTTTTACCGTGGTCAACGTGACCAATTGTACCGATATTTACGTGTGGTTTCGACCGGTTAAAATGTTCTTTTGCCATAATGAATATTATTTAGTTAATGTATATATTTATATCTATTTGATCAGTATCTTAAAATAGAGCCTATGACGGGACTTGAACCCGTGACCTCTTCCTTACCAAGGAAGTGCTCTACCAACTGAGCTACATTGGCGTTATATTTTATCTTTCTTTTCTCGTCAACAAATATACGCCTTTATTTGTTATTTATCTGCTTAAAGAGAAAATATAGAATTTAAGTCGTAACCTTCTCACAAAAAGCCATTAGGCTATCGACTTTCACTCCTTTTATTTCGAGCCTCTTGTCGGATTCGAACCAACGACCCCGAGATTACAAATCACGTGCTCTGGCCAACTGAGCTAAAGAGGCATAATACTCTAATTTCGCCGCTATTACGCACTTTAAATAGCGAAACGGCGACAAAATTAGAAATTATTTTTTACAATCACAACACTTTGTGGATTTATTTTTCGAGAGTCCTTCTTTTAATAACATTTACTCTACAATTGCGAGCAAAAAGCAAAATCGGGACCGAAATATTATTTCGCCTGCGCTTTTTCCTTTGCCTTAAGAACTTGCTTCTCCAGAGCTTCAACTGATAACACAATTGCTTCTTCAAACGTATCTGCTATTTTATTAGCAAAAAGCTCTCCGCTTTTAATATTCAGCTTTATTGAAGCCTCTTTATTATTAGCTACTTCAGGTTTTACAACCTTAAGAATAATCTCTGCATCGACTATAAAGTCGGCTATTTTTTCTAATTTCGATACTTTTTTTTCAGCAAACGCTTTTAGTTCTGCTGTTGCATCAAAATGCACTGATTGAATTGAAATATTCATAATTAATTCTCCTTTTCAATTTACGCCCGAGGGTGGGCTTTGTTATATATTTTCTTTAGCTCTTCAAACGAAGTATGTGTATATATCTCTGTTGCTGCCAAGCTCGAATGCCCCAGCAACTCTTTCACCGCATTAATATCCGCCCCATTATTCAGCATCCCGGTCGCAAATGAATGCCTCAACACATGCGGACTGGTTTTCGCCAAAGTCGGAATACATCGAAGATTCTCTACCACGATACGGTGCACCAACATCTCATAGAGAGGCTCTCCATCTTCTTTAACAAAGAAATAACCGGAAAGGTTGTCAATTTCGGCATTACGAACATCCATATACTGACTTAACAGCAATTTCATACTACCACTAACAGGGATGAGACGTTGTTTATTACGCTTACCTGTCACCAGTATAGACCCGGCAAAAAAATCGACATCCGCATCTTTCAGCCCTATTAATTCAGCCCGACGAATACCTGTCACATAAAACAGCTCCAAAATTATCCTATTTCGCAACGAATGAAACGAGTTATCAAAATTATGCTCATCGAGCACTCTCTCCATATCCGAATCATTAACAAAAGAAGGAATAGGTTTTGCCATTTTAGGGCCGACTATTTTTTTCACTGGATTGAATGTCACAATCTCTATCCGTAATAAAAACTTATAAAAAGACTTCAAAGTACTCAGTTTCCGATTCACCGATCGGGGAGACATTTTCTCCTCCATCAACCAAACCATCCATAAACGAATCACGTCTGCATCTGCAGATTGGATTTCTACTTCAGGATGATACATCTTAAGGAAATCGGAAAATTGGTGTAGATCTATAGAATAAGAAATCTCCGTATGTGAAGAATAGTTCTTCTCATAACGGAGATAATCCAAATATTTTTCTATCAACTTTGTCATTCTTTCTATCTACGTATCACGAACAACGAAGTTAATAATATTATCGAGAAAGACAATATTTCATTAATCTTCGATACGGTGCAGTTTCTCTACGTAAACAGCGTGTATTCTTTGTTTTCTTTTTGTAATCGACGGTTTTTCAAACGCTTGACGTCTTCTTAGTTCTTTTACAACACCTGTTTTCTCGTATTTTCTTTTGAATTTTTTAAGAGCTTTTTCAATATTTTCGCCCTCCTTTAGTGGAACAATGATCATAGTTCTTTAATTTTATTTGTTTTGTTATACTTTCTTAATTTAAATCTTTCAAGATAAAAACACCGTTTTATCTTATTCGAAAACTCATATGGATTATCATTCAATAACCTCCTGAACATTACTTTATCGTAATATTAAACATCTGTTTTGATTATGTTTAGTTCAAAAGACCATGAAACCTCCCTTCTATTTTCGGGGTGCAAATTTATGGTTTAATATCTTAATCTCCAAGACTTTTTTCGTCTTTATGATATCTCTTATCGTTTTTTCATCTGAACATGGGGTATACCATCTTCAAGATACACATCGCTGGTACACTCAAAACCGTGACTCTCGTAAAATTTCTGCAAATATAATTGCCCTGAAATAGTCAACTCTGTTTCGTTTAACATAGAGGCCGCTAAATCTATAGCTTTTACCATTAATTGATGTCCATAGCCAAACGAACGACATTCTTCGGCAACAATAACCCGTCCTATACTAGCTTCGTCAAAATAGTCTCCACGCTTAAATAAGCGACAATAAGCAACAAGCTTACCATCAGCATAACCATGTAAATGTAAAGCTTTCTGATCCTTATAATCCAAATCAAGATACGGAGCGTTTTGTTCTACAACGAATATTTTACATCGTAAATGCAGAATATCGTAAAATTCTTCTTTTGTAAGATCCTCATAACGACTGATTTTCCAGTCAACTGTATTTTTCACCATAAATAATATATCTACTAAAGTAGGCAAAGATACTTATCTTTCATATTACCATAACCTCCTATCTATTTTTTTTCTACCTTTGCAACTCAATTTAAATTACATATAACATAAAACGATAATCTTATGATTACATTAGACCAACTAAAAGAAGTGTTGGAGCGCGAGTCCGCGTTGAGGGGGTACCTTTGACGTCGATGCGAAAATAATACAACTCGAAGAAGAAGAACTAAGAACACAAGTTCCGGGTTTCTGGGATGATTCTAAAGCCGCCGAAGTACAGATGAAAATCATTCGTGGTTTAAAAAGCTGGATAGAGGGCTATAATAAGGTTAAAAATGCTGCTGAAGAATTACAGCTGGCATTCGATTTCCAAAAAGAAGGGATTACTACTGAAGAAGAGGTAGACGAGGCATATAGCAATGCTATAACTTTACTCGAAGACCTCGAGCTCCGCAACATGTTACGCCGCGAAGAAGATAAGCTTGGTGCTGTACTGAAAATAAACAGTGGTGCAGGTGGCACTGAAGGACAAGACTGGGCCTCAATGCTATTTCGCATGTATCAACGCTGGTGCGAAGACAAAGGTTACAAAACAACCATCACTAACTGGCAGGATGGTGACGAAGCCGGAATAAAAACAGCTACTCTACAAGTAGAAGGTGAATTTGCTTATGGTTATCTGAAATCTGAGAATGGAGTTCATCGTCTTGTGCGCGTATCGCCATATAATGCTCAGGGTAAACGTATGACCTCGTTTGCATCTGTATTTGTAGTTCCATTGGTTGATGATACAATAGAAATTGAAATCAATCAGGCTGATGTTACTTGGGATACGTTCCGTTCGAGTGGCGCAGGTGGACAAAATGTCAACAAGGTAGAGACAGGGGTGCGACTACATTACAAATATAAAGACCCTGAAACCGGTGAAGCTAAGGAAATAGTTATTGAAAATACTGAGAGCCGTTCTCAATTTGGCAACAAAGATAATGCGATCCGTTTATTGAAATCGCAACTCTATGAGTTGGAACTCGAAAGACGCAGCCGCGAAACATCTTTAATCGAGGCCGGAAAGAAAAAAATAGAATGGGGATCACAAATCCGAAGCTATGTATTTGATGACCGCCGTGTAAAAGATCATCGAACCAATTATCAATCATCAAATGTAAATGCGGTGATGGATGGGGATATTGATGATTTCATTAAAGCATATTTGATGGAATTCGGTGAAAACGCCTGAATTACTCAATATTTATACTGTGCCAATTTTCAATATGAATCCTTGTTATAATATCCATTACAATTGGGTTATATAGCAAGGATTAGCCTCAGCTTCTAATAACCTTATATCTAAATCATAATGAAACTCGAACATTTCAAAAGATTAGCCTCAATCACTGATTATTATTTTTACAAAAGAATAAAACAAAAAAAGAAACTGAATAGAGGACGATTTGAGGCCCCCTGCTGGGAATTACGAAAAGAAATATTGAGATATTATAAATCTCATAAAGATAGTGACGGATCTTTCAAAGAAGCTATAGAATATATAAGGAAAGAAGGTATGTCCGTCTTTCCTTATATGTTTAGAAATAAATATGATTATCGTAATATTCGTGTCTTCAGAGATATTGAGTCTGATCTTAAATATGTAAAATATGATGCACATAATCTCTTTTTTCCATCAGAGATGAGTGATAAAGATGTTCAAATATGTTATTCAAATCTCCAGATAGAACAAGATTTATTATCTCCACATCGTTATTTATCTAACAAATTCAATGTTAGCGCTAATGACATTTTTTTAGATGTAGGGGCAGCAGAAGGAATATTATCTTTATCTGTGATTGATAAAGTATATAAAGTTTTATTATTCGAAGTCGATGAACGATGGATAAAAGCACTGAAAAAAACCTTTGAGCCATGGGGAGACAAAGTACAAATTATAAATAAATATGTATCGGATGAAAACAGTGACACAACTATAACCATAGATTCTTTAATTAACACTTTTGACACAAATTCGATATTCATAAAATTAGATGTCGAAGGTGCAGAAAAAAAAGCGCTGGAAGGCGCTAAAAAAACACTGACATCCAGCGAATATAAATGTAAAGCTGCGATATGTACTTATCATAAGCATAATGATTACGAAGATTTATCACAACTGATGAAAGATATTAGCTATGAAATAGAAACAACTGACAGATATATGCTATTCATACATGATCTGGACATAAAACCACCCTATTTTCGGAAAGCTTTGATCCGTTGTCAAAAAGGCCTAAATTATTAGATAAAAAGACAATCTATTGTGCTAAAATATAATCAATTGTGATTGTCTCGTACAAAACTCTTTCTTCCGAGCCTGAAGTGAGTTGATAAACCTCAATAACAACAGGATATCCATAATTATCATACTCATAAACGGCCTCATAAATCAGATTGGTCTCATCCTCCATGGTTATTTTCAAACCATTGTTTACAAAAGGATTAAATGTTGTAGCGTACATATCTCCATAAGTAAAGAGAAACCATTGCGGAATACGTACATATTTAAAGATACCTACTTTCTCATCATATATATAATTATAAGATGCAGCTTTAGCATTCTGTCCTATCGTTTCTATAACTAATTCTGATATATTACCCTTTTCGTCATACAGATAAGATGTAATATCTTCTCCGAATCCGATAGAAGAACTCGTTGTATGTTTCTGGATATAGCCGGCTTCATTAACCTGCATCGTTGCAACGATATCGCCACCCTCCTTCTTTATATATACCAACGAATTATTGCCGTATGAATAGTTTGTTTTATAGGTAGCTTTAGGATCATTTTCTTTATACGAAGTTACCGATATGATCTTGCTTTCTATCTGATCTTTATCATAATCAAACATATTTCTATACAATGTCCCATACTCTACATCCTTGGGTGTTACCAGGACATCTTGCTTAACAATACGGTTATAGACATCATAAGTATATGACTCAACCAAATCTGAACTAAACTCATTTACGAATTTAATTGTTATTTTAGATGGAAGATGCTTTGCTTCGCTTGTATCAGAAAGTCCGTCATCATCACTACACGCAGCAAATACCCCTATAAAAAGTGGGATTAGTAGTAGTAAAAAAAAATTCCTGCGTTTCATGGCAAATACAAATAAATGTAAATAAATACCAAAGTATAATAATATTATAACGTCAATGGTATCATATTTGTTGCAATATACTAAAAAAATAACAATTCTAATAAAATTAACACAAGCATCTGATTTTTATCAGATGCTTGTATCTTATATTAAAACCAGAGCTTTACAATGCCTCGGCTGTTACCCAAGTAGAAGTCCCATTCTCATTAATTGCTTCGATAGCAAAATAATAAGGTTTTGTTTTATCCATACCACTGTAATAGTACTCATTTACATCGTGAACCATTACACAATTATATAGTTTGTCCGGTTCAAGACCAATATAGATATTATAAGCATAAGCTTCATCTACAGGTTGCCATTTGAGCCACACATTACGTCGATCGGTTTGATCTCCCCTTAAAGCCATAAACTGTTTTACCGGAGATGGCTTTTCTTTCGCTCCAAACCCAAATACACGAAAACCAGAGATTGCAAATTTACCGGTCGGCATATGAAGATTCTCCATTTTCAGATAGCGGGCTTTCACTGGTTTATCCAACTCTACATAATCGTGAGGCACATCTTTCTTGTTGTTACTCTTATCGATAAGGGTGTTCCATTTCTTTCCGTCGTTAGAATAATATACCATGTATTGGTGATACTTATCGAAAGTTTTACCCAAGAACTCTGCATCTTGATCGGCATAATTAATTTGCACAGCATAGACAGTAGATTCCTCTCCCAGATCAGTGATCAGCCATTCCCCTTTTTCGGCAGTCTTAGCGCTCCAATATGTTTTCACATCTTCGTCAACAATATTGTTAGCATAGAAAGCACCTAAAGTAGAAGACACTTGTACGGGTTTATTATAATTTAAAATCATCCATCCTGTAAATCGGCTCTTAAGATGATCAGTATTTCCATTCGGCACATAATGAGGATAATCACCAAAAGCAGTATTACAATACATATTATCTTCTGCATCAAATCCGGCAGGCCAGATACCTATGCGACGCTCAAAATTGTTTTTGACATTCACAACCATTGACGATGTATGCCAGTAATTGCTCCAGTTATCCTGAAATGTAGCACCATGTCCTGCTCCACGAATAAAGCCTCCGGCTTTCATACTAAGCGGAAGAGAAACATGCTCGAAAGGTCCCAGAGGAGAATCTCCGATTGCAACACCATCACCATAGTGGCTAAATTCGGTTCCGGGTCCACCCCATTGAAGGTAATACTTATTCTTATGTTTCGTCATCCACGCACCTTCCATAAAAGGTTTAAGGAAAGTATTGTCCATATGTTCACCAAAGCGATGCCAACCGATTTTATCATCGTCAAGCAAAAGCAATTCCTTGCGGGTTCCTTGCGGTTGAAATGTGTTACGGTCGAGTTCTATACCGTATAACGGATACACATTGCTGCTACCGTTGTACATATAAAAACGATTATCATCGTCTGTAAAGAATGCAGGATCCCAGCCACCTATATCGAAATGCTCTACTGCTTTACTCCATTCATTTCCTTTAGGATCAGTACTCATCCAAATAGGAAATATACGTGAATAAGTAGAACCAAACACTATAAGTGTATCACCCTTCACCCATGCAGCAGGCGCACACAAGTCATCCCATTTATTAGGTGTTGTATCTATAGCTTCCTGAGTTAAGAATGAACGGGATACAAAATTCCATTCTGATAAATCGCTGCTCCACCAATAACCTTCCTGATTAGTAGAGAATAAATAAAAATCGCCCTTGTAATTCACAATCACAGGATCAGCCGTAGCTCTATGTTTACCCCATGTTGTAAAATTGGGTATCGGGCAATATGCGTAATCTAAATTCACCGGATTGCAATATGTTTTTTGCTGGGCAGATAATTGCCCAACAAATACATATAGTAATATCAATAATATAACTTTTAATTTTTTCATGGCCTACAGGTTAAATTCTTATTTTAATTGAGGACTTTCAAATCCTAGTTTCTTTAATCCACTCTGAACATCGGGATGACTCATAAACAAATTCCATAATAGTTGCGTACGATAATTTTCTATCATCACAATAATAGGTCCTTGATCGATTGCCAAATAGCGTTGTGGATACCAGTCTTCTGTTTCGCTAAAAGCATCATAAAAACCGTATGGTCCCCAAAGTTTATCACCCATATTATACAGACTTCTCATCACCTTCATAGATTCCTCAGGCGTATAAACGATAGACGATAAAGCCGCTGTAGGTGCAATAACACCATGATCACCTTCTTCCGAAGGTTCATGCGCAGCATACCCCACTGTTGAATAGCTCGCCGAGAGTCCCCAAAGATCTTCACCAAATCCTTTAAATTGTTTTGGATTTCGGATACTATATGCTCTGTTGATCAATGTATAATTTTTCATTTCTTGAAAGTAATCAGCATATCGATCTTTCAATCCAGTAGGATTTAATCCTAAAAAAGAATAATGAGCCCAGAACAATGGACCTGCCCCTGAATTACTTTGGTAACGCATATTCAATTTATAGCCCTCCACCTCGTGAGGTTCTATAATTTTACCGTTCTCAGCCCAGCCTTCGTGATACACTTCGGCTGGAACGCCATGCGTAGGTGAAGAAGCTGCAAGAACATATGTGATAAGACATTCGTTATATCCTCTGATAGCAAAATTCATTTCCCATGAATGACTAGGACTCCAATGCCAGTATAGAACATTTTTTCCGTTTCGATGCCAATTCCAGTCTACTGCCTTCCATAGTTTATCAATACGTGCGGCTAATGCTTTTTCTGCCTCAGTACCATTTATATAATATTGATGAGTGGCCAGCAAGCCTTGTAATAAGAATGATGTTTCAACTAAGTCTCCACCATTGTCTTTATCACTGAAACCTTTTACTTTACCTGTTTCACCATCCCACCAATGAGGAAAAACTCCTTTAAACGAATCTGCATTTTCAAGGAAAGTAACAATCTTAGCCATATGATCGAGACCTTCTTGTCGGGTTACATACCCTCTCTCTATACCAACAATAATAGCCATGATACCAAAGCCGCTACCACCCGAAGTTACAACATTCCTATCGTTTTGAGGGTATATCCCATCAACATGAAAACGCTCGCGAGCCATTCCGCTCGTCGGTTCCGATTCATTCCAGAAATAACCGAATGTTCTTCTCTGAACAGAATCTAAAAGAGCCTCGTCCGATATTTCGGCAACAGTTGTAGTATTCGAACCTTTATTGGCTGTATTACAGCTAATAAAGTTGAGCATAGACAATACTACAAATAAACTGATATATATTTTCTTCATATTATTCTAAATAATATCAATCAGGAATCAAACCTGATTTTTACAATTTTACAAAAGCTATAAAATAGCCAACCTAAATCAGAGAATGTTAAAAGGTAACAAAAGTGACACTTTGTATGTTGTTTTCGTTTGTTACCTTTTCTCTCTACTTAACCTAATAACCAAACACCTTATTCTATATAGATAAACTTAAAACCACTTTTCTTCCGAAAAGAAGTAATTAGTTCAATGCAAATCTAGCTGTTTTCACATCGCGGCTGTTTCCTCCGATCATCACATCGAAATCACCCGGTTCAAACACATAATCCAAATCGTAATTGTAGAACTTCAACATTTCGGGAGTAATCTTGAAACTTATAGTTTTAGATTCACCTGCTTTTACAAATACTTTCTCGAAACCTTTCAGCTCTTTAACCGGACGTGTTACACTACCTACTATGTCGCGGATATATAATTGTACTACTTCTGCTCCATCAACTTTACCTTTGTTGGTCAATGTTACTTCAGCAGTCAATTCACCTTTTGCATCAATAGCTGCAGAACTTAGCTTAACAGGGCTATACTCGAATTGAGAGTAACTAAGACCATACCCAAATGGATATAGAGGTTCGTTATCTACATCTAAGTAATTGCTACGGAATTTTTCGAACCATTTTCCTTCGGCCAATGGACGTCCTGTATTTTTGTGATTATAAAATAGTGGAATTTGTCCTACATTCTTAGGGAAAGTAGTCGTTAGTTTTCCACTTGGATTTACATCGCCAAACAATACATCACCAATAGCATAAGCAGCTTCTGTTCCACCAAACCATACATTAAGAATGGCAGGAACATTTTCGTCTTCCCATGTCAATGTCAATGGGCGACCTGTAAACAATACCAAAACAACAGGCTTTCCTGTTTTCAACAATTCTTTCAATAGTCGTTGTTGAACATCAGGGATATTCAGGTCTGTACGGCTACTACTTTCGCCACTCATTTCAGATGATTCACCAAGAGCCGCTACAATTACATCAGCACCTCTGGCAATTTGTAATGCTTCGTTACGGATAGCTTCTTCCGAACGGGCATCTCTACCTAAATCGCGACCAAACATTGTTGATCTTGCTTCTAATTCAGGATCACTTGTAAGATTGCTACCTTTAGCATATACGATTTTAGCATTGCCGCCAACTACAGATTCTAAACCTTCTATTAATGTAGCAGCTTTATTGAAATCTGCTGCAACACTCCATGTGCCTGGCATATTAGAGCGTGTATTTCCAAGAGGACCTACAACCGCAATTGTTCCTTTTTTAGTTAAAGGCAATACATTATCTTTATTTTTAAGAAGAACAAAACTTTCTGATGCAATCTTACGCGCAGCATCACGGTGTTCTTTAGCATATATTTCAGTCTTAGCACGCTCTACATCACAATATTTGTATGGATCGGCAAATAAACCAAGTTTATATTTTGCTTCAAGAATACGACGGCATGCTTTATCTATTTGTTTCTCTGTAATCTTTCCTTCATTCACCGATTCTTTAAGTGTAGTTAAGAATCCGGCAGCAACCATATCCATATCAACACCTGCATCCAAAGAGCGAGCAGATACTGTTTTAAGATCACCGATACCATGTTCTACCATTTCGGCAATTCCTGTATAATCGGTTACTACAAAACCATCGAATTTCCATTGATCGCGAAGCACATCAGTCATCAGCCACTTGCTAGCTGTTGCAGGCACACCGTCAACCTCGTTGAATGATGCCATAACACTACCTACACCCGCTTCAACAGCAGCTTCGTAAGGTCTGAAATATTCATTATACATACGTTGATGACTCATATCAACTGTATTGTAGTCGCGACCGGCTTCACCTGCACCATATAGGGCAAAATGTTTCACACAAGCCATTATATTTTTATTCGAAGCAAAAGTATTACCTTCTCCCTGATAACCTCTAACCATTGCTTTGGCAATCTCTCCGCCTAGATAAGGGTCTTCGCCACTACCTTCGGAAACACGTCCCCAACGAGGGTCCCTACTGATATCTACCATCGGGCTGAATGTCCAGCAAATACCATCGGCACTGGCTTCTACTGCTGCAATCTGAGCCGACTGCTCTATTGCAGCCATATCCCATGTACAAGCTATGCCTAAAGGAATAGGAAATACAGTTTCGTAACCATGGATCACGTCCATTCCGAATAATAATGGAATTTTCAGACGGCTTTCTTCAACAGCTACACGTTGTACTTCTCTGATTTTTTCTACTCCTTTAATATTGAATAGTCCGCCAACCGAGCCTTCTTTAATTTTTTCACCTATGTCGCTACTCTTAGCCTGACCTGTAGTTATATCTCCTGCTCCAGGTAAGTTGAGCTGTCCGATTTTCTCATCCAAAGTCATTTTACTCATGAGATCGTCTATAAAACGATTCATTTCTGCATCTTGCTTTTTATTATCTTTATCTTGTGAGCACGAATATAACATGCAAACACAACACAGTAACATCACAATTTTTTTCATCTTATTTATTTTAGTATTTTATATATAGTCTGTCTATCCTAAATCAATAATAGCATTACTCCAAAACAAAGTCTGCTTTTAATACAGCATTAGAATCACCGCCAACGAAAAGATGGAAATCTCCTGTTTCGTATACAAATTTCAAATCAGGATTATAAAATCGAAGATCATCTACTGAGAGCGTAAATTCAACATCTTTTGTTTCTCCTGCTTTCAAAAATACTTTTTTAAAACCCTTCAATTCTTTAACCGGTCGCGTTACACTACCCACTATATCGCGAGTATATAATTGCACAACTTCTTCTCCATCATATTTGCCTGTATTAGCTAACTTCACATTTACCTTTAGCGGTTTATCCTTACTAATAGAAGTAGAAGAGAGTGATAAGTCGGAATAAGTAAATGTTGTATAACTCAATCCATATCCAAAAGGGAAAAGCGGTTCGTTGGTTACATCCCAGTAATGAGATCCATAAGCTAGCTCAGGATCATTTTTATCATAAGGACGTCCTGTATTTTTATGATTATAGAATATTGGAATCTGCCCGACATTTTGAGGAAAAGTAACTGTTAACTTTCCAGCAGGATTGTATTTACCAACCAAAACATCGGCAATAGCCGCGCCACCCATTGTTCCCGGAAACCAAGCTTCGAGTATGGCATCTATATTATCATTCTCCCAATTTATTGTCAATGGGCGTCCGTTCATTAAAACCAGAACTACAGGTTTACCTGTTTTCTTTATAGCTTTCAGCAAATCGAGTTGGAGGCCGGGTAGTGATATATCTGTGCGACTATTATTTTCGCCCGACATATTATGAAATTCGCCCATCACCATAACTACAACATCTGCTGCTGAAGCAACTCTTAATGCTTCAGTGAAACCGCTTCTATCGTCACTTTGAATATCACAACCTTTTGCATAAGTTATTTTATCACTACCCAAAGCCTCAGTCAGCCCTTCGTAGACACTAACCGGGACACTATCTCTGTTACCCATTGCCGACCAACAACCTAGAATTTCGTATTTATCTTTAGCTAAAGGCCCAATTAATGCAATGCGCTTATTCGCTTCTAACGGTAATAATTGGTTTTTATTCTTTAGTAATACCATCGATTTACGGGCAATATCACGAGCCGCTTCTTTATTTTCAACTGTAAGAAGATCTGTTTTTTCTCTTTCTGTGTCACAATATCTATACGGATCTTCAAATAATCCCAATTGATATTTAATTTTCAATATTCTTCGGGCTGCATCAGTCACATCCTTTTCAGAAACTTTACCCTCTGCTATCAACTCTTTGAGGTACTTCATATATACACCACCTTGCATATCCATATCCACACCTGCATTCATAGCTATTTCTGCTGAGTGTTTTTCGTCGCAGGCATAACCATGTTGTATCATTTCGTTGATTGATGTATAATCTGTCACAACAAAACCATCGAAATTCCATTTATCACGCAGTATATTTTTCAGAAGATATGAATTCCCTGTAGCAGGAATACCGTTCAGATCGTTGAAAGATGTCATTATTGTAGCACAACCTGCATCAAGCGCCGCTTTAAACGGAGGAAGATATGTATTCCAAAGTTCATTCTCTCCTACATCGACTGTATTGTAATCCCTACCGGCCATCGACGCTCCGTAAGCAGCATAATGCTTTACACAAGCGACTACTGTACTTTTATCACTTAAACTATTACCTTGTATGCCTTTTACTCTGGCAGCTGCGATTAACGAACCTAGATACACATCCTCTCCGGCACCTTCGGCGATACGACCCCAACGAGGATCACGCGCGATATCGACCATAGGAGCATATATCCAATTGACACCTTCGGCAGATGCTTCTTTTGCTGCAATCTGACCGGATCGTTCTATTGCTTCCAAATCCCAGCTACATGATTCCGCAAGAGGGATAGGAAATATAGTCCGCTGCCCATGGATGACATCATATCCGAAAACAAGGGGAATACCTAAACGAGTTTCTTCAACCGCTATCTTTTGCAAGCTTCGGGTATAGTCAGCACCTACTGCATTGAATATGCCACCAACCATGCCTGTGCGTAAATATTCTTTATAATTAGGATCAACTGTCGGTCCTGTGATAATATCATATCCACTGGTGTACAATACTGTTTGTCCTATTTTTTCGTCGAGGGTCATTTTATCTAGTAAATCCTCAACAAACTTATCCATATCTGCATCTCTTGATGATGAATTGGATGAGCAGGAATTTAATACTAGTCCCAACAAAAATAAAACGGCTATATGTCTGAATAATTTATCCATCAATTTTAATTTATTTAATGAATACCTTATCTGTCATCTTCCTAACGTCCGGATCTTTCATGAAAAGATTCCAAAGTAATCCTGTTCTGTAATTTTCTATCATAACAGTCACCGGAGCCTGATTAAGCCCCATATAAATACTGGCACACCAATTCTCATTCAGGTTAAATGCATCTCTGAAACCATATTCACCCCAAAGAAAAGAACCATAATTTCGGTAATAATTCTTCAAGGCTGCCATTGATTCTTCCGGCAAATAAGGGAAGGATGCCAATGCCCCTGTTGGAGCCATTGTTCCGTCATCCTGATGTAGAGCCGCCTCTGCAGCATGATATCCCCAAGGGCCATCACTTGCTGTCAGCCCCCAGTTGTCTGCTCCGTATCCTTGTTGACCTTTAGGATTCTCGATACAATATCGATGATTGATCAAAGCGATGTTTCGGAAATTATCGAAATAATCTTTGCTCACATATTTATCTTTAATACCTCGCGGATCAAAACCTAAGTAAGAGTAATGAAGAAAGAATAAAGGCCCTCCCGTAGATACGCCCACATCAAGTTTCACACCTTGGTAAGTATTCCCATTCGAATACATCGATCCATCTCTTGTTTGTCCCCAATCGGCACGATAATCTTGTGCATATTGATCCTGACTAGCCCAACCTGTATAATACAGGTCTTTACTCACTCCATGAGTAGGCGAAGCTATCGCCAACAAATAGGTAATCATTGTTTCATTCCAACCGATAAGCCGATGGTTAATAACCCATGCCTGATCGGGTGACCAATGCCAGTATAAGTATTTGCTATCTTTGGTTTGTTTATACCAATCCCATTCGATGTTTTCCCATAGCTTAGTTATCATTTTTCTGATATGAGTTTCATCTTCCGAATCTTTGTCGAAGTATTGGCGTGCGGTAAGTAATCCTTGAAACAAGAATGATGTTTCAACCATATCAGCACCATTATCTTTATTCCCAAAGAATGGAATGACTTTGCCATCCTCTCCATTTATAAAATGAGAATAGCCACCATGGAAAGTTTCTGTTTTGTCCAGAAATGCAACTATTTTTTTAAATCTTCCGATTGCTTCTTCCCTCGTTATAAAACCACGTTCCGTAGCAGTTATTATAGCCAGAATACCAAATCCGGAAGCTCCGGAAGCAATCATATTTTTACGCCCGGGTATATTTTCCAATGCCAAACCAGAATGTTCTTCTGCCCCATCCCAATAATAACGGAAAGATGCTTCTTGCAACATAGTCAGTAATTGCTCGTCAGTCATTGCATAAGTTTTCGCTACAACTTCATTTGATGCCGGTGTTTCGTTATAATCATAATCAAGACAGGTAATTTTATAACTATACGTCTTATCTGTGTCTCCAATGAAATCGGCAAAACGTCCTCTTGAAGGATCTTGGATACCTACGGGCTGATAGCTTCCATTTTCTGAAGCTCTATAAATTTTTATGTATTTTATATTTTCTAATCCTGCTTTGTTCCAAGCAATATCAACATGTCTTTCATAACCTTTAGCTGTAATTGAAGGAGCTTTAGAGATATTTGGTTTTTCTATTTTAGCAGGACTTAATTCTATTTGATCAATATATATTGTATGCTCTTTTCCATCTTGTGACGATTGTTTGAAAAGAACATTCTTAATTTCTTTGCTATGTGTATATTTTATATTTTGAAAATCACTAAGTGGAATTCTTACGTGACACCAATTATTACTAATATTAGTGATATATTTTCCAAGATTAAGATAAGACGAAATTTGTTTTTCATCTTTTATAGCGATAGCTATAGACGGTAATTCTTCTTTATTGGTTTTTGAAGTTATTTTCAACCTAAAATCGAGAGAAGTGCTTTCTTTAACAAAGTCTTTCCCTCTCCAGTCTGTATATAAGACCGTAGCAGTCCAACTTCCGTTTGGTGCTGAGACATATTTGAGAAGCAGTGAATTTTTTGCAGTAAAAAATTCCTGTTCAGAAACAGGTAATTTTTTCTGTATATTTTCTATATAGCTAGGAGATGCATAATCGACGTTGCTATTATAGTAACTACCTGACATAAGGCTATTATCGAAAAAGACATGGTCATATTCAGGCTCTTGAGCCACAAGTGATATATAACCAAAAGATAGTAAGGTCAGTATAAATATTTTCTTCATGGAAAAAAGATTATTAACCTGATGCCGACAACTGTTTGTCGACACCAGGATAAATTAACTAAACATCTTTATCGGAATAATTTACCTTAAATTAGGATTTAAGTCTATTTGAGCTTGTGGCACCGGATAAAATTCAGATTTACCTGTCACGAATCCATTGAGAGTACTTTCCGCTTTACCTGTACGAACAAGGTCGTAGAAGCGCTCACCCCACTCACCTGCTAACTCGATCGATCTTTCTTCAAGAATCTGATCTAGTGTCACATTAGTTAAATTTGTCATTTTAGCTCTTGTTCGCACTTCGTTGAAAGGTGTATCGCCATTTTGGCCTTTACGAACTTTCGCTTCGGCATTCAACAATAATACATCTGCATATCTAAGCATTCTGATATTGTTTCCAAGACCATAAGTTGTTTTTCCTACAGGTAATTGTGTGCTCGGTAAATAAGTTTTACCATTAAATACACGGTCATATCCTTCCGGAGCAATACTAGGTTTCAAAACATCACCTTCACGTGTAGTTGTTCCTGCGAATAAGAATGTCGTTTCGAAACGATCAGATTCTCCTCTTGCCTTAAAGAGAGCCTCGAATTTTGGAGATGGAGTAAGGAATCCCCATCCTCCACCGATTTTGTCTCCTACGAATCCATTACGAGGACCTTGAAATTCGAACCATGCATCAGATGCAAATACTGTTCCGTCTATTACTGCGTATTCTAATTCGAATAGATTTTCGTTAGCCAAACATCCGGGTAATTTGAAATAATCGTAAAAACTAGAATAAAGAGAAAATCTTCCGCTATTTACTATTTCATTTGTGGCACTCAATACTGCATCCCAATCGTTAATATCGGAATTTGCCTTTGCTTTCAATGCTAATGCTGTATACATTGTTACCTGACCTTTGTACGGCATTTCATTAGGACGTAAGGCCGGTAGATTTGCCACGCAGAATGTTATTTCATCATTAATAAATTTATAGATATCAACACGAGGTGTTTTTAATGAATTAGTTAAGACGTCCTTATTATCTACGACTAACGGAATATCACCAAATAGTCTTACAAGATAGAAATAAGCATATGCTCTCATAAAACGTACTTCAGCTTGGTATTGCGTATTCAATTTTTTCTCCGAATCAGTAGTTGTATATTTATTATACTCATCAAGAGCTACCAAAGCAGCGTTCGAATTAAGTACTAAATTATACAACCCTTGCCATGCTCCATTTAGAGCCCAATATCCACCAAGTTGAGAATAGTTGAAGTTTTCAGCATCTGTTAAATCTGGCTGATCAGATGGTGATGACCCTTTATCAATATCATCTCCTCTTACAGCTATCAAACCATAAGTAGCCCATGAACCAAAACCATTATTACTACGAATTCTGGCATATATTCCGGCAGCAGGTTTAAACATATCCTCTGTCTTTGTATAATCAACTTCTTGTATATCTACAGTATTTTCAGGGTACTTATCCAAAAAATCATTGCAACTACTAAATAATAGTACTGCGGATATAATAATATAAATATATAGTTTCATATTTCAATCTTATTATTTATTAATATACTAATTTAACTCCGAAACTGTAAACAGATGCATTTGGATAAACCTGATTATCTATACCATCCGACACATCCGTGGTAAAGCCATTGTATGAGAAGAAGCTAAATGGTCGCTCTGCTGTAAAGCTTAATCGCAAAGTGGTTTTACTATTGCTATTTGGGAATACATCAAAGAATGTGTATCCAAACTGAATATTCTGAATAGTAAAGGTAGCAGCATCTTCTACAAAGAAAGAGTTGAATTTGCTATAAGTCCATGCTCTCGACAAAGCTGCAGCTGAAGGATATTTGTTTGTAGAACCTTCGCCTGTCCATCTATTATCAATTAAATCCTGTTCAAAGTTGATCTCACTTTGTTTTTGTCTAAGGAATCTCTTTTGATTAAATATTTTATGACCAAACTGACCTTGAAAAACAGTGCTGAAGTCAAATTGTTTATAATTGAATCCGAAATTACCTCCTATGAAAAGTTTCGGTAATGGAGATCCTAATTCAGTCCTATCTGCATCTGTAATCTGTCCATCTCCGTCAAGATCCTTAAAGCGTATATCTCCAGGCTTAGGTCTGTCTTTAGGTTCCAGATTAGAAAGAGTAGGATCGGCATTTATTTCCGCTTGATTTTGATAAATACCTTCCATTACATATCCATAATAAGAATCAACAGTTTTTCCTACTTGCCTTATCATTCCATGGTCTCCTGTTACTACAATTTTCTGTAAACCATCCAATTCCGTTACTCTATTTCTTAAAGTTGACATGTTAAAGCCAATATTGTAATTGAAATCTTTACCTACTTTATCATTCCAGTTTAGAGTAAGTTCCATACCCGAGTTCTCAACCGCACCATTATTCATTAACAATGAACCTGCACCAAAAGGCAGAGGTCTTGAAAAAACAGCATTTTTCGTAGTTCGTTTGAAATAATCAACCTCTCCTGACAAACGATTATTCAGTGTTGCAAAATCCAATCCAACATTAAATTCCTCTACGCGTTCCCATTTAAGACTACTAAAGAAAGATACACTTGATGTACCCGGAATTACTGTATTATCAAATACAGCATTCTCTAATGTAAGAGAGCCAAAGCCATCATTAGGCTGTATTTTATCATTACCCAATTGTCCCCAGCTTGTTCTTAATTTCAAGAAATCGAAAGCACTTTGGTTTTTCATAAAACCTTCTTCTGATAATACCCATCCAAGACCAATAGACGGAAAATAGCCCCATTTCTCTTGGTATTTAGAACTACCATCAGCACGAAATGTAGCTGACAATAAATATTTACCATCATAATCATACATTGCACGTCCAAAGAATGAAGCACTTCTCTCTTCTACAGCATGATCAATCCAAAGCGTATTATCGTTACCAACAGTAGGTTTTTGCAATTCACCTTGATGGATATACCAATATTCATCTCTTCCTTCCGGCACATTTTTAGCTGTCAATCGTATATACTCTACTCGATCTCTTCTTACAGAGTTACCCGCCATCAATGTCAAATTATGTTTGTCGGCAAATGTATCTTGAAATGTCAAAATATTATCTACCAGCCAATTATTTCTATATGTCTGATTCTTATTCAAAACCGACTCTTGATTTTGTTGAGAAGACGACACAAAATAGGTTGGAAGGAATTTTTGATAGCGTGTAATTGCTATATCTTGATTGAATGAACTTCTGAAAGACAATTTATTGTCCAACATAGAGAACTGGACATAGAATGAAGGCAATACTTGTGTAATACGCGAAGTCTCATTATAATAATCAGCCAAAGCAACCGGATTCCAGAAATATGTTGTTAATCCAACATCCTGAGCTGAAGCGTATTTACGAGGGAATGCGCCTGTATTATTTTCATCAAAAACAGGATAAATTGATGGTGATGTATATGCATTTCCAAAAGCACTCATATTTGCAAGTTTCTGAGTACTATTTATTAAAACTACATTTCCTCCCACTTTCATCCACTTAGTTATATCTGCATCAACTCTTGTTCTTACATTAAGACGTTCGAAGCCATTATCACTATCCTGAATACCATCTTGATTCAAATAACTAACCCCTAATGCATAAGAAGTATTATCTCCACCACCATTAATGCTCACGGAATGGTTGTGCATCACTGCTGTTCTCAATAGCTCATCATACCAATCTGTATCTGTTGAAGGGATTCCGTTAGCTCCGCCAAAACGATTTATCGATTGATTAATGGCTGTAGTATTACCTATCTCGCCCATCATTGTAGCATACTGACTCGAATTTGCCATTTTCAAAACATTAGATGCTGTTTGAAAACCCATATATCCGTCGTAAACAACTTGAGGCTTACTGTTTTTATAACCTTTCTTAGTTGAGACAATGATAACTCCATTTGCTGCACGAACACCATAGATAGCTGAAGATGAAGCATCTTTCAGAACACTAATGTTATCGATATCATTATTACTCAAGAAGTCGATATTGTCGAAGAACATACCATCTACAACATAGAGTGGTCCTTGCTTATTTGCATCATAACTGCCGATACCACGTATACGAACTTTAGGTGAGCTACCTGGTTGTCCATTTTGCACAATTTGCAATCCCGGTACCTTTCCTTGTAATGCTTGCATTGGAGATGCTGTAAGATGCTTACTGATATCGTCTCCTTTGATTACAGCTATGGGAGATGTCAAGTCTTTAGCTTTTGCACTACCATAACCGATTACAATAGTTTCACCCAATAAGGTTGCATTATCAGTTAGTACAATATTGATAACGTTTTGAGAACCTACTGTAACTTCTTGGGAGTTCATCCCAACAAACGAGTATTCTAAGACATCACCCGAATTTGCAGAAATCGTGTACTTTCCATCAAAATCAGTCACTGTACCTACAGTAGTCCCTTTAACGCGTACGGTCACTCCAATAAGAGGCTCTTTTGTTTCATCGGTAATAGTACCGGATATGCTTTTTGTCTGAGCATACATGCTAAATGTGCTTACCAGCAAGAGGCAAACCAACAGCATAAGACTCTTTGAGAGCAAAGAATCATTCTTTTTCTGTGAAAAGAAGGTTTTTAGTTTAAATCTCATAGTTCAACTTTTTTAATTTAAGTTACGTGTAAAAGAAAGCGCCTATGAACAACGTTGAAAAGAAAAGTAGATAGACTTATGGTCAGTGCTAAGTCTTGTTTAAAGTAAGATTATATCACTTCAATATTCTCGTTGCAGGGCATCAGATTTTCTACAAATATGAGAGGGAAAGTAAAAAAAACATAAAAAAACACATCACCACCAACACTCTACTAAAACATTTAACAGATAGACCACCTCATCATTACCTCTCACTAAATAGTAAATATATAATAATGAGTCTATTAAGATCATCAATCTATTGAAAATAAAAAGTCACTAAGATGCATCGAAGTAGGTATATTAAGTTTTTTTCGTAACCGCGACCTGCTATTTTCGACAGCACGGACGGACAAATTCATAAAAGATGCTATTTCTTTCGAATCCAAATTGAGCTTAAGACAAGCACAAAGTTTGAGATCATTTGTAGTCAATTCAGGATATAAAGTTTTTAATTGCTTGAAGAAATTAGGGTGTTTTTGCTCAAATTTTATCAAAAACATTTTCCAATCATCTTCTCTATTGAGATTGTTGCTAAGAAGAGAACCTATCCTCTGATACAATGGGTCCAGCATTTTGTTTTTGCTACTGTGATAAAATTCGTCTACAATTTCTTTTGTTTTGAGAATCAACTCATTCTTCTGAATAATGAAAGAAGTTTGAGTAAACAATTCGGCATTCTTTTTTTCAATCTCAAATTGCAATTTTTCATTCATCGCTCTCAATCGCTTTGTTTCACGAAGCCTAACTTTTTGAAGGTGAATATTCCTATATCGTTTCAACATTATTTGCCATACAATGAAGAAGAGGATAACAAAAAGAATGAAATACCCAAAATAGGCCCAGATAGTCTGATACCAAGGTGATAGCACCTGAAACTCGTAAGACAGCGTATCTGAATAGTTACCTAAATTATCAATAGTTCTTATCATCAAGACATAGTGACCTTTAGGTAAACGATCATACGTGATTTTATTTATTTCCTGAGCACTCGACCAATCTTGGTCAACACCGTCGAGCATATATTGAAATGACAGATTCTTACTGAATATATCATTTACAGTAAAGCTGACAGTAACGGAATTATAGTTATATGGCACCTCGGCTTTTTCTGAAAGATTTAAATAAACAGCATCACCCTTCATATTATTAATCTGAAAAGATTCTAAATGAGGGATATTTTGGATAGATCCCAAATTTGCTTTTGCTGTCATTTTATCATAAAGAAGAAATCCATTATCTAAACAGATTAAACTAAGCGAATCATCTAGTATAGATATATTCTCATAACCATCGACCAGAGAAAGGTTATGAATCCCGATATCATATCGTTCGATAATATAGGCACTATACCCATCATAATAAAATTTGAATACACAATCACCACTAATAGCCCAAAAAAGGCTCTCGCCTATATAAACAACCTTTTTCAGATTCGAAATAGACTTAAAACATTCATTCAACTTATCATTGGGCTTCACTTTATTTTCAATATCATCGTATGTGAAAAACTCATCATTTCCTAAAAGAATAATACGACCTCCAATCTTAAACATACTCAACCGATATGGCAGGCCATCATTAGAATCCCCTCCATAATAAGCATAATTTTTAACTTCAGTCAAGCTATCATTCAGCATATAACGATAAACACCTTTGTAAGGATGCTGCATCCAAACATTACCCAAATGATCAATCTCAGTTGCCCGCACCGGGTCATTCGGTCGTCCGATATCATAAAGCTTATTGGTAGATTTATGTATTATTCTCAGACGGTCATAACTAGAGAGCAGGAGTACCTCCTGATCTTTTAACCTACCCTCCTCAACTCCATACAAGCCCGAATTCAAATATGGGTAATCAGTTATCGTCATGTTTTCATTTACAATCTTCAAACCTCTATTGTGAGAGCAATAAAGCTTGTCATCAATAACCTGCAAAGACCAAACTTGTCCCTGCGTATTATTTACCAGTTTTAGTTTAGATAATGAATTAGATGATCTTAATTCATCTTTAGATATATAGAACAATCCCTGATTGGTAGCCAAAAAAAGTTTGTCTTTCCAGAATACAGCATCATAAACAGCTCCTATATTGCCACTGGGATCGGTAAAATAGCTCATATTATCCAAATATTGCACATAGGCTATACCCCTATCCAACGCAACCCAAAGATTACCCAGTTTGTCTTCATGCAAGGCCAAGATTGTATTATTCTGCAATCGGCTTTCCGTCGAAAAATGGTTCAATATCTGCCCCGATTTATCGACTTCGTAAATACCATTTAAGATTGAACCTAAAAAATACGTACCACGATGAGATAATAACCCGCAATTCAATTCATTTTGCTGAAACACGTCAGACAGCTTAGAATTCCACTCAGTAAAACGTTCACCATCGTAAAGATATAAGCCATTCGTAGCTGTACCTATCAGATATTTATCAGAATCATATGGAAGAATCACACGAACATCTTTACCTACAAAAACATCGCTGCCCTCAACTTTATCAAGCTTATTATTATTTAAGCGATACAAAGGCCCCTTCATTTCTTGCATCCAAAGATCATCTCCCACTTTCAGCAGAAATAAAATATTAAAATTTGTAGGTATCTGTGTAACTGTTTTATAATCGTAAACAAATAGCGAACTGAAAGATTGAAAATAAACATATCCATCAACAATCCACACTTTCCAAAAATCATTATCTTTCAAGAGTTGGCTATCAACCTGATCGCTCAAGGATGTATAAACAAGGCGACCTGAAACATCCCGATCCCAACGACCAAACTCCTCATAACCTACAGTAAATACAGTTTCATGATTCAATACAGTTATACTCCTTACTTGAGACGCATTTGGCATCTTTGACAAATTCCATTCAATACCATCGAACTCCAGCAAGCCAATATCATTTCCAAAATAGACAATACCTCTTTCATCTTCAGCTATAGACCAGTTTTTATTAGCAGCCTGATAACTTTTCTTATCAAAATTTACGATATAGGGATTATTTGCGAATAAATTAGCAGTATATATTATAAAGAAGAATAGCATGTAGAATAACTTTATTCTTCGAGAAATCATTTCCATACAATCAATCTGTTTTGTTTATTAAGGTCTAACATGCAGAAAGCGCAGTTGTTCAATTTACTTATAATGAATAACAAGAACGAATCTTTATATTAATATTTTCTTTGATAATTTGGTAATTCCATTGCATTATTTATACTTATCAACAAGGCGAAGTTATCAAAATTTTCTATTTTATCAACTAGCCGAATACTAAAACTGTATATCACAGCCTCTCAAAAAGTATTCAAAAGAAGAGTGTCTAGGCAATACACAACAAAAAAAGGCAGATGAAACATCTACCTTTTTTCGTTTTGCTCTTCAGGCTGGGCTCGAACCAGCGACCCTCTGATTAACAGTCAGATGCTCTAACCAACTGAGCTACTGAAGAATACTATTTGAGAAGAGTTTTTATATTTTGCTCTTCAGGCTGGGCTCGAACCAGCGACCCTCTGATTAACAGTCAGATGCTCTAACCAACTGAGCTACTGAAGAGTGTTTTTACTTTCTCAAAAGTGAGGCAAAAGTAGGGTATATTTCTGAATTATGCAATATCTTTATACAAAATTTTAAAAGAGTTTATGAAAGTACTAGGAATGGGCAACGCCCTTGTTGATGTTTTAGCCATTATAGAAAGTGACAAAACCCTTGAGGTTCTACAACTTCCGAAAGGAAGCATGCAGTTAATCGACGAAATAAGATTGCAGGTTGTTTCTGAAGAAATAAATAAATTAAATAAGTCGATTGTATCAGGAGGTTCAGCATCCAATACAATTGCAGGACTTGCATCCCTCGGAATAGGTACAGGTTTTATAGGACGAATAGGATCTGATTCGTACGGACAACATTATAAAAGCGATCTCGAAAAGTATAATATCAAATCGCATTTAACCGAAGTCGATGAAGCATCCGGCGTCGCCACAACATTTATTTCGAAAAACGGCGAACGCACTTTTGGCACTTATCTGGGAGCAGCAGCTCTTCTGAATGCGGAGGAATTGAACAGTGAGGATTTTAAAAGCTATAAATATTTTTATATTGAAGGATATCTTGTTCAAAGCCACGATTTGATACGAAAAGCCATACTACTTGCCAAAGAAGCCGGAGCAAAAGTTATTTTAGATTTGGCCAGCTATAATATTGTTGAAGAAAACCGAGATTTCCTTCTTAACATTATACCTCAACATGTAGATATTGTCTTTGCGAACGAGGAAGAAGCGAAGTCTCTATTTAACACAACTCCCGAAAAAGCGGTTTCATTACTTGCTGCAAACACAGAGATAGCTATTGTGAAAACAGGAGAGAAAGGTTCTTGGATACAAAAAGGCAACGAAAAAGTATTTGTAGAAGCCAATAAAGTAGATTGTGTAGACACAACAGGTGCAGGCGATCTATATGCAGCAGGATTCATCTACGGCCTCATCCATGATTGCACACTTAGTGTTTCGGGACAAATAGGAACACTCTTGGCGGGACATGTTATCGAAGCTATAGGAGCAAAAATAACCGACGACAAATGGGATGGCATCAGAGAGAGAATAAAGGGTTTTATGTAATCCGATTAGACTTAAGTTCTTGTAAATATTTATTGATATATTTTTACTGACTTATTATTTGATAAGCAGTCTTGTAACTCGTAACTAATTACTTGTAACTACTTAATAACTGAAAAACACATTATATTATGAAATACGACATTGCTATTATCGGTGGAGGCCCTGCCGGATACACTGCTGCCGAAAAAGCTGCTGCAAATGGAATGAAAACAATTCTCTTTGAAAAAAGCGCTTTAGGAGGCGTTTGCCTTAACGAAGGATGTATTCCGACCAAAACCCTCTTATATTCGGCTAAAACATTAGACAATATTAAAAGCGCCGCTAAATACGGTGTATTGGTCGAAGGTGAAGTATCTTTCGACCTTAGCCGCATTATCGGACGTAAACAAAAGACTGTACGCAAACTGACAGCAGGTATAAAACAAAAATTAGCTGCACACGATGTTGTAATTGTAAATGGCAGTGCATCTATTCTTGGTGAAGATTCAGATAAAAACATTCAGATAATTTGCAATGACGAAACATATACTGCAACGAAACTATTATTATGCACAGGCTCCGAAACTATTATTCCTCCCATAAAAGGATTGAAAGAAAGCAGTTTTTGGACATCAAAAGAAGCACTTGATAATAAGGAACTACCACAATCTTTAGCTATCATCGGAGGTGGAGTTATCGGAATAGAATTTGCATCGTTCTTCAATAGCTTGGGTGTGAAAGTCAATGTAATCGAAATGGTTCCCGAAATACTTGGAGCCATGGACAAAGAACTTTCGGCAATGCTTCGAACAGACTATGCCAAAAGAGGAATTAGTTTTCATCTTGACACGAAAGTAGTAGAGATCAATGAAAAGGAAGTTATTGTTGAAAAGGATGGCGAACAACATGCTATCGAAGCACAACAAATACTATTAAGCACAGGTCGTCAACCAATCATCAGCAACTTAGGGTTGGAAACTTTAAATATCGAATTATTTCGCAAAGGAATTAAGGTAAATGAATATATGCAAACCTCCCACCCCAGCATCTACGCTTGTGGAGATATCACAGGCTACTCGCTGCTAGCACACACGGCCGTACGCGAAGGAGAGGTTGCAATCAATCACATACTAGGAATAGAAGATAAGATGAGCTACAAAGCCATACCCGGTGTTGTATATACTAATCCTGAAATAGCAGGAGTGGGCAAAACAGAAGAAGAACTTATTGCTCAAAACGTAAAGCATAAGATTTTAAAACTACCGATGGCATATTCAGGACGTTTTGTTGCTGAGAATGAGTTAGGAAACGGCGTATGCAAATTAATTATAGATAGCGACGAAAAAATTGTAGGATGCCACATGCTAGGCAATCCTGCCTCAGAGTTGATCGTTATAGCAGGAATCGCAATCGAAAAAGAATACACTGTAGAAGAATTCCAAAAGATAGTATTCCCTCATCCTACTGTGGGAGAGATAATACACGAAACACTCTTCGCGTGAGCTCAATATAAAGTTTATTGATGTTTGTCTTGCGAGGAACCAAGCCCCTCTTCTGGAGAGGTTGGGGAGGCTAAGAATATATTATTATTGGCGTGGATCGACACCCCACATCAGCTTGTCGCGAAGCGTGCCATAGAAAGTATGACCTAAGCGTTTTACAACCTTAAGTGTGAAGTCAGCTTTCTTTATGTGCAGTTTTGTGCCTGTAGAAAACACATTAGAACGCCCATCGAGCGAAATAAGGAAGCTATCGCTGCGACTTTCTACTTCGAGGGTAATCACACAATGATTATCTACGACCAACGGTCTTGCACTCAGGCTATGCGGTGCAACAGGTGCAATTATAAAACTCGAAGAAGTAGGTGTCATTATAGGACCACCCACACTTAGCGAGTAAGCAGTAGAACCGGTTGGTGTCGCAATTATCAATCCATCAGCCTCATAAGATGTAAGATACTCGTCATTAATATAAGCATGCAGCGTTATCATAGATGCCGTATCCTGTTTCAATATTGCAATTTCATTCAACGCATAGTTAAAACCATGAAAAGCTTTCTCGTTAGTAGAAAGTTGAAGCTGATTACGATTTTCGATCCTATACTTCCCTGCCAGAATATCAGCTAATGCACAATCTAATTCTTCGTCAGTGACATCTGCCAAAAAACCCAACCGCCCTGTATTGATACCAAATATGGGAATATCTTTCTTTCCTATCGCCGAAGCCGTACGTAAGAAAGTTCCATCCCCTCCGATACTGATTGCCATATCGGCAGAAAAGTCCTCACCATTGAAGATTCCCGCAACATCGTATTGCAAGCCAAATCCGGTGGATAGATATTCATAAAAGCGATCCTGCACATAGATTTCGACACGGTTTTCGAGCAAGATGTTGAATATACGTTCTATCTGCTCTAATTTCTGATGTCTGCTACCGAATATTGCTATCTTCATTATCGTTGGTTTAAGACTAATTATATTAATTCATAAAACAAATAGGAGGTCAAATCGTTATATTTATGCGTGAAATAAGAAGTCAGATTCGTATATTTCATCAATTCGTATTACATTTGTATCTCTTTTTGTAGCACAAAGTTGCTAAAAAAGTTTTGACTTATAAGAATTGTTTCTTTAGTATTTATTTTGTCGGGATATTTTTAATGTTTTTTTATGACCAAACTGAGTGTTAACATTAACAAAATTGCGACCCTTCGCAATTCGCGCGGAGGTAATGTTCCGGATCTTTTAAAAGTAGCTCGTGATTGTGAAACTTTCGGCGCAGATGGTATTACCGTACATCCTCGTCCCGATGAGCGTCACATACGATATAAAGATGTATTCGATCTTCAAGGAAGAATACGTACCGAATTTAATATAGAAGGCTATCCATCTACTAAGTTTATGGATTTAGTAACAACTATCAAACCGACTCAAGTAACGCTTGTGCCGGACGGACCTGATGCAATAACATCGAATGCAGGATGGGATACTGTGAAGAATCTGGATTTTCTTCGCGATATAATAGACAAACTAACCTCGGCAGGTATCCGCACATCTATATTTGTAGATGCTGACATAAAAATGGTAGAGTATGCGGCTAAAGCCGGAACTGATCGTATCGAATTATATACTGAGCCTTACGCTCTTAATTATCCGAAGAATAAAGAAGCGGCTGTTGCACCATTTGTAGAAGCAGCTAAAGCAGCTAAAAAACTGGGTCTTGGCGTAAATGCGGGGCACGATCTCAGCCTTGAGAATCTACATTTTCTATATAAGAACATACCATGGCTAGACGAAGTATCTATCGGCCATGCTCTTATCAGTGAAGCTCTTTACATCGGACTTGAGAAGACAATAATAGGATATAAAAACTGTTTAAAGAATACGGAAGAGATTCTTTAATAAAAAACACCTAAATATGGAAGACGGAAAAGAAAAAATGATAAGTATAGCAGGAACGGCAGCGTTTCATATTATAATTATCCTGTCTCTCCTTTTCATCTATTTAAAACCTTCTATTGACACACGTTTTTCTGAAGATTTAGGAGGTGTGCCCGTTATGTTCGGCAATGTACCCGATGCTTTCGGCGACGATGAACCTTTTGGTCGTGGCAATGGTAATTTGGGGGCAGAAGAAGCTTCCTCGCCAAATGTCAGTGAAGATCCTATCCCAATGGTAGAACCTACCAGTGCTAAAACCAAGCCAACAACAACCAATACCGAAAAGTCTGCTGTTACACAGGATTTTGAGGAAACTGTCGCAATAAAAGAAGCTAAGAAAAAAGCCGAAGAAAAGAAAGAACAAGAAGCCACCGAACAACGTAAAAAAGCGGAAGCAGATCGTATAGCCAAACAAGAAGCTGAAAAGAAAGGTCAGATCAACAATCAGATGGCTGGACTTTTTGGTAATGGAACAGGCAGCGGTAGTCGTGGAAACACCGAGGGCACAGGTACGCAAGGTGTACCGACCGGAAATGCCAGCTATGGCAAAACATCGGGCATCGGAGGTTGGGGATCGTTCGATCTTGGAGGACGTAGCCTTGGTAGTGGTGGATTGGCCAAACCGACTTATTCGGTAGACGACTATGGCACTGTAGTTGTGGATATTGTTGTCGATCCTAAGGGAAATGTAACAGAAGCTACAATAGGTAAAGGAACAAACACACCGAGCGCCACGCTGAAAAATGAAGCACTGAAAGCGGCTCGGAAAACTAAATTCAACATAGTAGAAAAAGCAGCGAATCAAAAAGGAACCATTACATATAAATTCAATCTAAACTAAGTTATTATGAAGACTATATTTGTTTTTTTGACTACAGGTTTTGAAGAAATAGAAGCACTCGGAACAATCGATATATTACGTCGTGCCGAACTGAATGTGAAGTCTGTTTCACTAACTGACAGCAAACAAGTGACAAGTAGCCGCCAAGTGACTGTTGTTGCAGATATAATGTTCGATGAAATTGACCTTTCGGATACAGAAATGCTAGTATTGCCCGGTGGAACGCCTGCATACAACGATCATGATGGTCTGAAAAAAGCTGTACTTGCTTTCGCTCAAAAAGGAGAAAAAGTAGCAGCGATATGCGCTTCGCCAATGGTATTGGGTGGACTAGGTCTACTTGATGGTAAAAATGCAACTTGTTATCCGGGTTTTGAAAAATACCTGAAAGGCGCAACATTGCAAACAGAAAAAGCGGTTGTAGTAGATGGCAATATAACAACAGGCAGAGGTCCCGGACTTACAATCGATTTTGCTCTCAAGCTGGTAGAACTTATTGCCGGAAAAGAGAAACGTGATGCTGTTGCTGCGGGGCTATTAGTATAAAAAAAATAATGTAGGGATAAAAGAACGAATCTTATTAGCTCCTGCACTACAATTATAATACAAAACTTAAAATGGATTTTTTACACGAAGCATGGACATTCTTTCTCAACCTGCTAAGAGATACAGGTGGCACATTAGATATGTTAGTAACAGACTATGGAGTATGGGTTTACGCCATATTATTTTTAATAATATTCTGTGAAACAGGATTAGTTGTCACGCCTTTTCTTCCGGGTGATTCATTATTATTTCTTGCGGGAGCAATTGCTGTACGACCTGATAATCCTCTTCACATATACTTTTTGGTTATTATACTAATAATTGCTGCAATAATAGGTGATGCAGTAAATTATACGATTGGCCGTTATTTCGGACAAAAGTTATTTAGCAACCCCAATTCGAAGATATTCAAACAAAGCTATCTGGAGAAAACGAATAAGTTCTACGAAAAACATGGTGGCAAAACCATCATTTTAGCGCGTTTCGTTCCCATCGTAAGAACATTTGCTCCATTTGTAGCCGGTATGGGAAAGATGAGCTATAAACATTTCTTCTCATATAATGTAATCGGAGGCATAGCTTGGGTTGTTATTTTCTGTACATTAGGTGCATTAATAGGACGATTGGAATGGGTAGAAAAAAATCTTGATAAAGTAGTTCTTATTATAGTCGTAGTGTCTATACTCCCTGCAATATACGAAGTTGTAAAGGCAAAATTCACAGCAAAAAAGGATATAGCCGATTAAAATAAGCTAAATTTAAAACTTATAAATAGCCAATATTGTTTAATTAGATGCAATATTGGCTTTTAATATTTTAATAAAATGAATTATAATGTAAACATCCCCGATGCCGGAGATAAGAAACGCGTGGTCATTGTTGGTGGCGGATTTGCAGGACTAGAACTGGCTAAAAGGTTAGACAAGAAATATTATCAAATAGTATTAATCGATAAGAATAATTATTATCAGTTTCAACCCCTGTTTTATCAGGTAGCTACAGGTGGCTTAGAACCCAGTTCGATATCTTACCCACATCGAAAGACATTTAACAAGAGTAAGAATGTGCATTTCCGCATGTGCGAAGCAAAGCAAATAATTACTGAAGACAAAAAAGTCGAAACAAATATCGGCGATATTACTTACGATTATGTAGTAATCGCTACAGGCTGCGACACGAATTACTTCGGCAATGACAACCTGAAAGAAAGCACCTTTGCTTTAAAATCTGTATCTGAATCTCTACTACTTCGCAACAGGATACTCCTTAGTTTCGAAGAAGCACTAAGCGCAAAAGACGATGATGAATTGAGAGAAATACTATCATTTGTCATTGTTGGCGGAGGAGCTACGGGTGTAGAACTTGCCGGAGCACTAGCCGATATGAAGAAAAGTATATTGCCAAAAGACTATCCTGAAGTAGATTTCAGTAAAATGGAAATACATTTGGTAGATGCCTCTCCACGCCTATTATTTGCCATGTCGGAAAATGCATCGGAAGGTGCGGCAAAGACTCTTACCAAAAGAGGTGTGATAATACATCAGGATATATCTGTAAAAGCATACGACAAACCCACTGTCGAACTAAGCGATAATACTACCCTTCGTACCAGAAACGTATTCTGGGTAGCAGGAGTAAAACCGAATGGATTGAGAGGATTAGATGAATCTGCATACAATAGAGGTCGGCTTGTGGTGAATCAATATAATCAAGTAAATGGATATGAAAATGTATTTGCGATAGGCGACACATCTCTCCAAATGTCGGAGGTAACACCTAAAGGTCATCCGCAGGTAGCACAGGTAGCGCTGCAAATGGCAAGATGCCTTGCTAAAAACTTAAATAATAAGATAACAGGAAAAGCTCCTGAGAAATTTAAATATAGTGATAGAGGATCGCTTGCAACAATAGGGCGCCATGCAGCCGTTGCCGATCTGGGGAAATTCAGATTTGGAGGTTTCGTTGCATGGTGGCTATGGCTGCTGGTGCATATACTATCTATTGTGGGAATACGAAACAGATTAGCGGTATTTATAGACTGGGTATGGAGTTATCTCAATTATGATGTATCCCTGCGTCTGTTCATACGTCCTAAATTTAATGAGATGTACGATAAAGAATAATCAGTGAGATATACGGAGAAACAGGTCAATTCGGCAATGAGAAAACTTATAATTCATCATTTGTAACTCATAACTGAAAAAACCCCTATCTTTGCACCCTCATACAGTAGGTCGGTTTGTCGCTGGCTACCTTCGGGTAGAAAGAGGAAAGTCCGGGCAACACAGAGCATCGCACTTCTTAATGGGAAGCTGTTTGTGAAAGCAGAGTTAAGGTAACAGAGAATAACCGCTTCGCTTCGGTGGAGTAAGGGTGAAAAGGTGAGGTAAGAGCTCACCGGTCTGTGCAGCAATGTACAGAGCCGTACCACTTGCGAGTTGTAAGACCATGTATACCGACGCATGTAGGGCTGCTCGCCCGATGTCGGGGGGTAGGTCGCTAGAGTTTGCTGGTGACAGCATCCGTAGATAAATGACAGACATCTTGCTTGCAAGATACAGGACCCGGCTTATAGACTTACTGTATTTTTATTATTCTGCCTTATTCTTTATCTGCTATATTTTGAACGAAATATAAAGTTATATGATCGAGAAAATAAAAACGTTTGTACAACGAGTTATTCGTTTTCTGACTTACGGAATCTGGAGAGTAAGCAAATCAACCAGCCACTCTTCACACAAGATAGGTCTGTATAATATTATTAAAACATTTATACTTGCTATCCGTAATATAGATGGTGCTCAACTCTTTACACGCGCATCAGCTCTCACATACAGCACCTTATTATCCATCGTTCCTCTATTGGCGGTACTATTTGCCATAGCCCGTGGATTTGGATTTCAGAATATAGTTAAGACGCAATTGTTCAGCTACTTCACAGGACAAGAGGAAGTGCTTAATAAAGCGACAGCTTTTATTGACAAATCGATAGAATACGCCCAAGGGGGTGTCTTTTTAGGAATTGGTATCATCATGCTACTATATACAGTGATTAATCTTTTATCGAATATAGAAGAGAATTTCAATATGATATGGCAGATAAAAAAGGGGAGGACATATTTCCGTATGTTCACTGATTATCTGGCATTGATTATTATTGCACCTGTATTTCTAGTATGTAATGCGGGTTTGACGGTTATACTTAATTCTACTGCCGACCAACAATATTTTCTAGGTCTGGTTCTCAATCCATTAGTTAAGACTATACCGTTTCTCATCACGATCTTATTATTTACTATCCTCTACATATATATCCCGAATACGAAAGTGAAATTCAGCAGTGCTTTATTAGGTGGAGTTTTCACGGGTATTTGCTTTCAGGTCTTCCAATTACTATATATCAGCGGACAAATCTGGATTTCGAAATACAATGCCATATATGGTAGTTTCGCCGCTTTGCCGTTACTATTATTATGGCTGCAATTAACGTGGTTCTTCGTTCTATTTGGAGTGCAGCTGTCATTCGCATATCAGAATGTAAATAAGTTCAGTTTCGAACATGAAACATCGAATATTAGCCGTCGGTACAAAGATTTCATTACATTACTTATAATGACTCTTATCGTAAAACGTTTCGAAAAAGGATATACTCCATTTACTGCCGATGAATTATCTGAACGCTATAAGATACCAACAAAACTGACAAGCGATACACTTTTCTATTTGCAGGAAATAAGATTGATAGTCGAAACACCATCCGAAGGCAGCACAATGGTACCGGCTTATATTCCGGCGATAGATATTAATCATATCAGTGTTGCTTATTTCTTTGATAAAATTAATTTACATGGTTCGGAAGATTTCATGATAGATACTGACATCGAATTTAGAAGTGAATGGGAAGTAATTCTTGAAATAAGAGAGGTGATACACCTCAAAGAGAAAGACAAATTGCTGAAAGACCTATAAAACTTTCACTTGAACACTAAAACTATAAATGAAATCCGGAATACAGAATCTAACAGAGGGTAAGATATTCTCCAGCCTCATTCGCCTTGCTTTACCTTTAATGGGCACAAGTTTCCTGCAAATGGCATATACCTTAATGGCTATGTCGTGGGTAGGTCGATTAGGTGCAAGTGCGACTTCGGGCAATGTAACTAAAGCCGAAGCTGCAATTGGAGCAATCGGGATGCTATTGTGGCTAAGTGCATCCGTTGCATATCTGGCGATGATCGGAGCTGAGGTTTCGGTTGGGCAATCCATCGGTGCTAGAAAACTGAAACGAGCTGCCGTTTATGCTTCACATACAACAACAATAGCTACTATTCTTGGCTGTATATGGACTGCTCTCTTATTTATTTTTGCACCACAAATCCTATCTTTCTTCAAACTGGAGAGTGACATTATTGAAGCTGCTACATTATACCTGAGAATACTCGCCATCTGCCTTCCTTTTCAATTTGTGTCCTACAATATTACGGGTATATACAACGGTGCAGGACGCAGTATTATTCCATTCAGAAACAATGCAGCAGGACTTGTATTGAATATGATTCTCGACCCGATTCTGATGTTTACGTTTAATATGGGATTGCACGGTGCTGCAATAGGTACTGTTGTTTCGCAACTATTTGTATTCGGCTTATTCTTCTATCAGATCAAATATGGTAGCAGGATACTAGGAAACTTCTCATTTTTGATAAAACCACGATTGGTATTTCTGAAAAGAATTTGTTTTCTAGGTGCACCTGTTTCTATAATGAATTCGCTGTATGCCATCATAAATATGAATCTTGCACGTGTAGCTTCTATACATGGCGGACATATCGGATTGATGACACAGACAACAGGCGGACAAATAGAAGCTGTTACGTGGAACACTTCGCAAGGATTTTCGACTGCACTGAGCGCTTTTGTTGCGCAAAATTATGCAGCGAATAAATTGGACAGAGGAAAAAAGGCATATGTCTATACGATACGTGTAATGCTTGTACTCGGGATATTTGTGAGTATTGCATTTATATTATTCGGAGCACAAATATTCGGGATTATTGTACCCGAAGAAAATGCGATGAAAGCCGGAGCACAATACCTTATGATTATGGGACTGGTGCAGATCTTTATGATGTTTGAACTCACAACTCAAGGTATGTTTAATGGTATCGGACGGACAATCGAACCGGCTATTATAAGCATATCATTCAATGCTTTGCGTATTCCGTTGGCTTATTATCTTGCCTCACAGATGGGAATTGTAGGTGTATGGTGGGCAATCGCGATATCCTCTGTATGCAAGGGAATTATATTGCCAACATGGTTCTCGGTAGTTTATAGGAGAGTAAATAAAAAAAGACCTCAAATTAGTTGAAGTCTTTTATATCTGTTATTTATAGATTTGCTGGGGATTGTGTCTTAGCAATCGCTCTTTTGCTAACTGTTCGTATTCAGTACTCGGACGACCATAATTGCAGTATGGATAAATACTAATTCCTCCACGCGGTGTAAAGATACCTACTACTTCTATATACTTTGGGTTCATCAGCTCGATCAAGTCCTTCATCATAATATTTACGCAATCCTCGTGAAAAGCTCCATGATTGCGGAAACTGAAAAGATATAATTTTAAACTTTTACTTTCCACCATTTTCACATCAGGCAAATAGTTAATATATATTGTCGCAAAGTCAGGCTGTCCGGTAATAGGACATAGGCTTGTAAACTCCGGACAATTAAATGTTACCCAATAATCGTTTCCTTGATGCTTATTTTCGAATGCTTCCAATACCTCTGGTGCATAATCATCTTTATATTCTGTTTTACCACCCAAGTGGCTAAGTCCTTCTATACTCATTTTATTTTCTTATTTTCAAATAATTATCCAAACCTTGTCGACGTAATTTACATGATGGGCATTCACCACAGCCATCTGCGACAATACCATTATAGCAAGTAAGCGTCTGGTAACGTACGACATCAAATGCACCCAGTTCGTCAGCCAATTGCCATACCGATGTTTTATCTCTCCACATCAAAGGGGTATGAATATGAAAATGCTCATCCATTGCCAAATTGATAGATGTATTAGCCGACATGATAAAGGTGTCTCTACAATCAGGATAACCACTATAGTCAGCCTCCGATACACCTGTTATGATATGACGGATACCATGCGAACGTGCAATTACTCCGGCAAAAGTTAAGAACAAAAGATTTCGACCAGGTACAAATGTATTCGGGTACGAATCGCCCGGTTTTTCCTGATCCATCTCTATATCACTTGTCAGAGAATTAACTGAAAGATGGCTGATAATAGATGCATCCATTAGCTGGAATGAGACTCCGGCTTGTTCAGCAATAGCTCTAGCGACTTCTATTTCCTGAGAATGACGTTGTCCGTATGTGAAGCACAAGGTGCGTACGGATGAAAAATGTTTGATTGCCCAATAAAGGCATGTAGTTGAGTCTTGACCTCCTGAGAACAAGACTAATGCAGGTTCTTTATATTCCATATTTACTCTGTTTTTTACGTGGTTAGTCCTAAGTTACACGGAAGAGGTGAATTCCTTTTCGGGTACAAAAGTAATGATTTTTAGATATTGTTCCTCAAAAATTTCACTGAAAAGAATAATTGTTTTACTTTTACACCCGTTAAATGACTTCGTAGCTCAGTTGGTAGAGCAACTGACTCTTAATCAGTGGGTCGAGGGTTCGAGCCCCTCCGAGGTCACTTAAAGACCGCTTACATTATATGTAGGTGGTTTTTATTTTAAGTAACAGCATCTTAATATTTTTGTGTATCAATCACAGCTCATTTGTTTATATTTGCCATATCTAATATCAAAACGCCTATTATGAAACGAATCACACTCCAATTAATGACCGTCGCAGTTGCCTTCATTCTCGCATCGTGCGGTGGTAGTGCTCTTCTCGTAGCCCCGTCAGATAATAACCCAACATACACCGTTGATTATTTATTTGAGCATGATGGATGCAAAGTTTACCGCTTTTATGACAGAGGTAATTATGTGTACTTTACAAATTGTACAGGAGATGTAACTGCAATAAGCAATGATTCGACAAGTACCCGTATACAAACTATTACAAAAAGAAAATAAGAAAAATTGACCTGTATCAAAGGCACTCTGATCTTCGGATTAAACAAATAACGATCAACATTCTGTTACGTTTAGGTAAGTTATCCATAACCGTTCATCGTTATGGAAACAATATTTCTATAGCGTTGTTCTAAGAATAAAATACAAAATAAAGCCAAATATGGATGCCGAAAATATGTAGCTTGCAATACTATCATATTTCTTCGTCACTTTAGATCTATTCATGTTTATATATCCGGATATAAACCATATAGCAAGGCTTAAAACGAGAAGAATAATGCTGGCAAATAAAAGAATAATTATAGCATTCATAACTTTATATATTTAAGAATTTATACCTAACCGAATTATAGAAGAGTAGTTATTTCTATTTTTAGAAATAAAAGTCTGGTGCTTTTCTGCATAAATATACGAAAACTCGCAGAAGATTCATATTTAATTAGTAAACAAGTTCCGCGTTAGACTTGTTTAAACTAATAATGAATAATAACTTCAACAAATATATTATGCAATTACTAAAATACTTTCTGATCGCCATCGGGGCTATTTCTATAGCTTTATTCATTGTCTTATTAGTCATCGGAGTTAAGGTTGTCTCCACTATTTTTCTCTATATTATAGGTGCGTGTGCTATAATAGCAGCCATTGGTTTTATCATTTTCTATGCCGGTAAGTTTTCTGCCCAGAATAGCAAAGACTAAATTATCATTCCCCCTTTAATATAAATAAGCAAAAGGGGGCTCGAACCCCTTTTGCTTATTTCCTTTTATATCTACTAATATAGTGAAACTTCAATCCAACTGAGACTCTAAATTATATTTACTAACTAAAGCTGATACCTCCGGATCTAACTTAGCACGATACACCTTTGTAGGATCTAACTCAAAAGCTTTCAGTAAATGACTAACTGCTTCGTCTTCTTTCTGCAAACGGCTCGAAAGGATCGCTAACAAATATTCGGCATTACCAGATGAAGGCTGCTGTATCAATAAATCATACGCTTTATTGTTATACCCCATGCAAGTCAGACACAGAGCAGCATTGTAATCAGGATAATTAGCCAATATATCAATCGCCTCCCAATATTTACGATCTTGCAACAAACGGAGTCCTTCTTCATAGTCAGACCGATATTCAACCTTTACAGTATCCGCATCTAATCCCGTACGATGCATATCAATGATAAAATCAACCTTTCTCAGCAATGGATAAACCGAATCCTGAATAATCTTATAATCTGCCGGAAATTGCTTTGCTATATCAGTTTCGCACTGATCAGGATACACAGCATTCGTCAGCATATTTTGAATTTCACTCAGATTTTCAATATCGTTTCTTTTTCGAATATGGACTAGTAAAGCATTCCAGTCTTCGCCCCTATGATTGATTTTAAACAGATTTTCTACATTAACTTCACCAGATAAAGTTTGAGACAAATAGTTTCTTACCGAAGCAGCACGTTTTAATGTCAATTCATAATTATCATCGTAATCGCCCTCTAAGGAAGTGGTCGAAATCATAGAGACACTATCAATTACAAATTCGGGAGAATTATTATATGTGCGGAATGCTTCTACAAACCTATCCATCTGTTCCTTATTACCTTGATAGTTGGCATCGTAAATTGACATTTGCGTTTTAGTTGTCTTATATTTCGTATAAACTGTCATACGATCATAGAGATTCCGATACAATTCTGTACGTTTAGTAATTAGAGATGTGTCGACAAGTTGAGCTAATGATGCTATAAAAAAAGATAAAGTATCAGCTTTCTGGAATGTATATTCGCTCCGGTCGATAGCCTGTACTTTGCTATCCATTGCTATACGAACAGTTTTGAGCCCTTGAGCCACAGGATACTCTTGCGTATAATAGAAAACAAAATTATTATCTGAAGAAATTATAGTATCAAGCCTTATTTCAGCCTTATTCTCGTCGTAAGGAAATTTCACCAGATGCTTGAACATATCATCGCTTCTAGCTGCCGAAACCTCATTCAGAACGATCTGATCAAAGAAGTATCTGTGCTTAGCGATCTCAACAGAGTCATTTAGAGTAAAGATATGATTCGTAACATCGCCAAGACCACGCTTCTCTTCATGTATTGCGCGATATTTTTTCGGAATATCTCTTAACTCCATTTCTTTCAGCCATTGTACAGAATCTTTGCCACCAGGATTATTAAAGTCATCCAAATACCGTCCTATATACTTCCTTGTCTTATGCTCATATTCTTTCATATATTTAGCATGCAAACCTGTCGTATCTTTTTTCTCAACAACATTACGCACCTTATGTTCCATTATCTTACGGGCATATGCATGATATTGCTCTGTCCTGTATTTGGTTTTCTTGGCATCTTCGTAGGCATCTTCTACTGCACGCTTATATTTCCATTTCTCGTAATCCATCTGCTCTTTGAAATCCTTCTGATAGATACCATAATAGTAGGTTTGGCGAGCTCGTATATCCTTTGATATATTTGCCTTATCTAGATATACGCTATCATATTGTGACTTATCCACAATAGATTTCATATATTTATCATAATCTGCATAATCCTGCTTTTGCTTATCAACAAATCCCTGCCCGTTTAAAACTACTTTCTGCAATGGAACAACCGAATCATTATGCATAAGTTTTGGGTTCAAAACCAAGCGCCAGTCATTAGACAGAATCTCTTTAGGCACAGTAATCTTAAAATCCACATTTATTCGACCATCACGTTCTGCGGTAAAACGGCCCTGAGCATTGATTTCAACCTCAGACAATCGATAAACTGCATTTGTATCCAATTTGTTCTGACCCTCTTTAAATGCAACTTCACCATCAGTTACACCAGAACTCGAATCTCTGAATGTTACTTTTTCAGAAACAATCGAGGTTCCATTTTCATCCGAATTTGCTTTATTCGGGAGCTGAATGTTAGGTCGTTTAGTCTGCATAAACAGACGCTGAGTCATAATTGTGGGGGTAGGTGATGAGCACGAAATTGTTATCAGTGATACGAATATGCCTATGGCTAACGACTTGCATACCATAGCTGTAGGACTAAATCGTCCAGATTGTTCTGCTCTTGCAGGCCAATCAGAAAATATATATTCCAGAATTGACACTTTTGTATTTCTAAGATTTGTGTTAAATATTTTTTTAATTACGATGAAAAAGTCAAATGGATATCGCGGAATCATATTATACTATTTTACTTTATTTTGAGGTAAGATTTTTAAAAAATAAACCATGCGAACTTCACAGCCCACATGGCTCCAAAAACTTTACAAAACTACGTAAGACTGTATTTAAAATATAGGTTTACATTCTAAATACAATTTTATCTACTAATGATTAGTTGTATAGACTATTGTCTTCAACAATCATCATATCTTTTTCAGACTTTCTGTTATTAATCATTTTACAATTCCCAAAGAAATTAGCCCCTGCTTCGATTTCGATATTCAGGGCGGTAATATCTCCATCATAATATGACGAAGACTTGAGTACGATAATGTCATGTACTAAAATATTTCCATTGACTTTACCCATCAGTTCAATACTTTTACTTTCTATATTGCCGGAGACACAGCCATTAGGACCGATAATGACTTTTCCTTCGCAAGAAATATTACCTTCAACATTTCCATCTACCCTCAGGTCATCCTTTATTTTTACTTCTCCGGTAACAGTTACCCCTTCCGAAAGAACACTGTATTTCTTTTCTGCAAGGATTGTATCTGGTTTCGCTTTTTTATTGAACATTATTTTAAGATTGTATTTATTGTACTTATAAAAATTCTTTGTCAGCCTTTGGTCTGTTGACCGTTAAAACATATATCCCACAGCAAGCGACCATCTACGATTCTTGGTGGAAATGATCTGGTCACCGAAAACCAACTCGCTTTCGGTAAGACCATGATCATAGCTAGCCAATAGTTGGAGTTTTGAGGTAAGATAGCAACCAATACCAACACTTGCACCAAAATCAAATCTATCGGCATTGTTTTTGAAACTGAGTGAGCGAGAACTTTCACCATCCTTAATTCTTCCTGACAAAGCGTAGGAAGAATTAAGACCGGCCTGGATATAATGTTTAATTACAAAGTGGTTGAACTCTCTACGTATGTTAAGCGGTATTTCGATATTGTTAGTTATAAAATGGTAAGTAATTCCCATATTATTTCCATAGTCTTCTTTCAATTTGAATCCTTCATACGAATATAGTAAGCCTGTATTAAATTTCCATCCGCTGAACGGCAAGTTAAAATCAGATATCAAGCCTACATTAAAACCTGTATATAAATCGGCATCCATGCCATTAAAATCGACTTTAGAATTATTCAGATTAACCCCTGCTTTCACACCTAAACGCTGTGCATTTAGTGCAATAACAGGAACAAATATGAACAACAGGAATAGTACTTTTACTTTCATCAGCTATATTTAAATCAACTATTTTTATATTATTTCTATTGAATTCGGGCTGCCAACCACCGGGATAAAACTTTCTTTCCAGAATAAAAAACCTTTGCAAGTTATGTGACACTTAATAACCATATTGGTATCCGATTGTTCCAGTATCGTCAGATGAGGATTTTTCATATCATTTATTCTCTTCTTGAGAATGGTAATAAGCATTACACTTTCCTTCATCGCGTTCACTGTCTTGAAAATGGTATCAACTTTACAAATCGAGGACATATAGAAGGCAGAGCGTTCATAGGCACACCAATAGTCATCCATTTTATACAAATAGATGTTACTCTCTTCATTTCTTTCTTTTCTCAATATTTGATATATATCTTCCATAATCTTGCTTTCACCTATTATTTGTTAATACTCAAAAGCGGTTTTTCCGTGTATGTATTACCCGTTTTTCTCTCCGTTAATTCTATTTGTGGCTTTTCTAAGCAGGAGCTAAACTCATGTGGCTATTGGCAAATGCATTGGTCTGCCCCTACTTAAAAATGCAGTATTATTTATTTTCTTTAATTCGAATGACTACTCTAGAGTCAGTTTGTAGCAAACACTTTTATTTTGGTCATAATCGTAAGACATCACATAAAATACAGTTGCTTCGGCATTTATACAGAAATTTGCTAGGTGCTCCAATGGAACAAGCTCGCCATTTTCGTCTGTTATATAAGAAGGTATAGTTCCAATTAATAAATCGGAAGTTTCGGTTGGACGAATCCTAACAATGTAATTTCCACTCAAAGCGTATGGATTGTCTTTACTATGCGTAGCCGAAATAGCTTGTACAGGGGTATGAGCAGATAAATCTTCAATCTGTCCGTTTGTGGTATTTATTTTCAAATAACGTTTATTATCAGGATTCTCTTCCATTAAACTCACAACATATACGTACGAGCCTTTAGATTTAACCAAAGAAGAACCTTTTAAATAAGGGTACTCTCCTCTGATATACGATGTCACTTCTGTTATTTGCCCTTGAGGTGTTATTTTAAAGATGCGTTCTGCATTATTATAACCACTTAAAAATACATTCCCATTCTCTGCTGCACATATTCCTGCTATGTGGTCAACTAATACAGGTATACGACTACTCAAATCTGTGACACTTCCATCAACTGCTGATATTTTATATAATTTACTATTTACAGCATAATACAAATTTTTCTGGTAATCAACACATATACTACCACCTGAATATATCCCTTCTGGAAGTTTAAACGCGACTGTAACTTCTTTTGTTTGCAAATCGTATTTCATTACATCCAAACTTGATCTCTTTACAAAATATAAATTACCATCTAAATCTGTGCATGTAGAATTGCTATTAACACCTCCAAAACGGATGTCATCAGCCACTTTCTCCACTGTAAATATCTTATCTAAAGCACTCTTTGTTTCAACTGCTCCATTTGCAGAAATATCATTTATCTCTGCGTCACTCGAACAACTTGCAAATGAGATTGCAACTAAAGAGAAAATCAAAATTGTTTTTTTCATAAACTTAAATATTTGATATGTTATTTATAGACATATATAACCTAAAAGGCTTTAAGGATTCTGCGTCACAACAATAGTTCTTGTTAAACTACCTGCTCTAAAGGTAATAGTACCTGTACGCGCAGCTGCCGTAGCACCAAAAGTAGCTGTTACAGTTCTGAAATTTCCCGAACCGGTAAATGTGATACTTGTTATCCATGCCACATCACTTGATGCTGTAAGGGTAGCCGCTGTATTAGTATTCAATACCGTACCGACAGCCTTTAAGCCACTTCCACTAATAGTAATACCCGACGAAACTCCTAGTTCGTTTTTCCCATCCACTACCATATCGGTAATCTCATTATTTTCATCAACTATCTCAGCGAAGATATTAGCCGAATACGTAGCATTCATTGCTTCTTGCAGGGTAGCATAACCCGTACCCGACACCTTCGTGATCTGAATAAGGTAACGATGGTTGCGAACAATATGGAGCACCTGTCCTGATGCATTGGCTAACCAAACTTTATAATATCCGTCTACACCTTTATATTTACCTCTGATTATAACAGAAAGGCCGTTATTGGTTAATTCATTCGTTCTTTCATACATATACAATTCGGACGTTTTGTTACTGGTTGCATTCGCCCATACACCTGTTCCCGAAGGCAACACGTAGTCGATATAGGCAGAACCTCCAATCAAACTGACAGTTGTAGGTGTCGCAGCTTCAACTGTATAGCTATTCGGTGCAACCTTTCCCACATTTGAACTCTTAAGGACTGTAAAAGCTGTTAATGAGAAATCACTCATACCATTACTAGCCGTGGCAGTCGCACATTGGGTATACATAGAAGCAACAGTTCTCAACATTTTGATCGTACCTAAAGAGCTACCCGAAGCTACACTTGTCAATGCAGCCCTTCCCCACATTACCACCGGTAATGCGGGGGATGTATTGGCGGCTAGGGTATTTGTTTTTAACGAAGGGATCGCAACGCTTTCCAAAGTGTTTATAGTAATAGAACTGAAATTCACAAGATCTGCACTATTCTCGTCGCGTCCGTTAGCAACAATGTGAAACGTACGGGCTTGAGTTGTGGCAGCTATTCTTACACTAAAAGTCTTGGTAGCTCCTGTTCCGGAGATACTATTCACTTTTATTCTTTGCAAAAACTTATTAGCCTGATCGAATACCAACAGGTCGATACAACGTACCGAATTCTCATCATAGGCTTTTAAGCCTACATTTTCATTTAATGCCTCCGGTATTTCAAGAGAGAAAGATAGTTCTACTTCTCTCCCCTCTTCTATTGCTTCCGGATCCTCCGACAGCCCACACGAAGTGGCTGCCAGTAGGAATAGGATATATATAATGTAGTGTTTCATTATAACGTTATTTATTTTTTATTATTACGGAGTTTCCATAATCTCATAGCATACTCATCTTTTGTTTCGCCAGGTAAAGGCTCTACATCTAAAGATACTCCTCGTGAAGAGCTAGATAAAGGCGTTACAGATGCTCCCACCGGAGCGTTAGGATCTAGGTCTGCACTCACTTTTGTGAATACCGCAGTACTCTCTACTTTATTATATGTCACATAACCAATCAATTGAGAACTATCATAATGATCAGGAGCAATCGGCGTTGTTTGGTTGTTTACTTCCAGCATAAAGGAATAAGTATCATCTACACCTATTGTTCCACCTACATTTTTAAAATCATAAGTCTCGTCTGATTCCATATCACCATCTAAATATGTCACAATATCAAGGTGAATTGGGTAATTATTTATACCCGTCGTCCACCATCTTGCATAAATTTGCACAGTAAAAGATGGCGGAAAATCATCAAAAGTAGACAAAGTCACTAAATCTTTGAAGTTTATATATGTTGTCTCGTATCCACTCTGCGTATTGTCTCCACCAAATTGCATTACAACCTCAGATTTATAGAATACCTGACGTACAACACCACTATTGCCTGTAGCAGCATACCCTACCCCATAATTATCAAGTGTAGTGATACCTGTACCTCCGAAGAAAGTTGCTGAATCCATATCCCATCTCTTACCACTAGCATGTTGAGGGTGAAGTCCAACTCTATATCTTATTACCAAATAATCGAATTTAGGAAATACGACGAATTTTGCCGATTGCTTAACTTTTATAATTCTTATCAGATTGACATCGTCAACGTGATTTATTATAATTTCACCTTCCCTGTCTTGAGCATTGACTTCCGCCGATATTACATATACCAACTTTCCGTCTTCCTTCTGAGCTTTAGTAATCCATGACGATTTCGATTTAACTACCCAATCAGCATTTCCACCCAAAGCTACGATTCCACTAATATCTCCAGAAAGGCCTGCACTTGGAATCTCCATAGTTTCTACAGAAGAAGTCAAACTCAAATTACAAACTTTGACAATATCATACTCCAATGTACTGGTATTCATAAATTGATATTCAGTATTACCATATGTCGATTGACTAGTGAATTTGAGAGTCTTATTTCCCGTGCCATTAATGGCATCACAAGAGGCCATAGTGGGATCACCTGCAATCTTAGTCCAGAAAGAAGTAGTTGGATTAACAGTCAATGCAACATTTTTACTAGGCGATACTTCAGATATATAAATAACCTTCGGATCCAGTTTTATCGAACCGTTTGTGACTGGCATTGCAGCTTGATTTACAGTAATCGTCTTTGTGAGATTCTTAACTTTAATCTTCAACGTAGTAGTTCGCGGAACCGTATAATCAGCCCCGTCGGCCACCAACTTAATGTTATTAGCTGCATCGAAAGAAGCTGTTAACCAAGGAGCTCCTGATTCTAGGGAGCAATCGGAGGTTTCCGCATTGGTTGCATAATAGAAATCCTTTTTTACTCCTATTGCCGTTTCTATTTCTTTTACAGTCAGAAATGTTTGAGATATATCAGACATAACTGTATTTTCGTCCCAAGGCAGAATATTTAAAGTACCTTCTATTAATGCCGCCGATGCATCTGTTTCTCCTCCTAAGGAAGATATATTGAGTGTTAAGTCGTAAATTGTATTACGGTTAATCTTATAACCGTTTTCTTTATTGATAAGAACTTTATAATAGTTGTCTGTGATAATTTCGCCACCAGCACCTTTCTGATAAGGAATTTGCAGAAGGAGGTAGGTCGCATTTTTCTCAATATCGTAAGTCGTACGTAAATTTTCGCCGATATAAGAATGAGCTATCGTTTTTGTTGTTGTAGCAGTCCTTTCAGATGGTGTAACTACCTTATTTGCATACGAAAAATAAGTCGCAGTAGCAGGATTCGCTGTGTTTGAAACAAGGTAAGTACGATCGGCTACGTTCACCATCTTAACCGAAGGATTTTGATTAAGTGGAGCCAAGGAAATAGCTGCTCCTCCAAAAGTGAAATTTTGAGTGTTAATCGTCATTTGCACTTTAGCTATATTACGAACTAAAGAAACAGACGCTCTGTTATCGGTTGCAAAAACATGGCTTTCTTTCACACCATGCATAACGAAAGGTTTGTCAGCATCAGGCTCAGCAATCTCAGCTGTAATTGCGTCAGTTATTACAGCCTTCAGATTGCTTTCACTGCTAATGGCATTCAGTTTACTTTCATTGACATTGGCAACCACATGTATATTTCGGGATATACTCAAATCCGATAATATTGCCGAATTGAGTAACATTATAACCTGATCGCTTGCCCATCGGCTCATATCCACCTCCGTAGATGGATCAGTAGGTACATTCAACCGTACATAGAACTCTTTGGCTCCGGTAGTTTTATTGAATATAAAAAGTGAAAGATTATTAATCAAACTTTCATTATCTGCAGATCTTGTTGTTGCACCATCAGATTGGACAGTAGGCAATTGTAAAGCAATAACTGCCTTTCCATCGATTGGAGCTTTCGACTTTGCAAGCTCGTCATCCAAATCGGCCGAACAGGAAAGAAGAAATAGAGCAACAATAAGGAAACTTATTCTTCGGATATATTTATAATACATAAAGCAAAAATTTATTGTATCAGATTATTTACGACATACTGCTCTTTTAGTCCGTCCAAACCGGATATAAAGAGATTTACTTTTGTTGATAGAGCAACTCCAGAAGTTTTGCGTCTCACTTGTATAATAGCAGGTGAAATTGTTTTTTGACCGAAAGTTTTACTTTCATCGACAAACTCAAAATTGTTAGTGTCTTCAAGTGTAACCCACCAATTACGCTCCTGTTTCATATTCATACTGAAAGTAGCCATTGTTGCGGTAGTCGAAATCTGCGACATGGCATACATATCGACATCTTCGTTAGAGACTACTGTTGCCCAGTCTTTCACATCCACCTTTACCTCCACTCCACCTTTGGCTGTTAAGCTTACCAACAGAATTTTATTGTTTTTAGGAGGAATAGGTACAACAACCTCTTTTATGAAGTCGGTCGAACCTGCCGTTTTTAAATTTACTTGCACAGTAATCAGATGTGTTGAAAAATCGCTTGCCGATGTAGACTTATGCGCAGGTATGATAAAGTCTATTGTATCGCTTATCTGATGCCCCGATATATTCGAAGAATTAGATATCGCAAACGTTTTTGTCATTGGTACACCCACTGTAGGTGTATTTTTATTGGGGAACAGTGAACCATCCCAAGATAAACTTGTAGGAACATTTTTAAGAGAAACAGTACCGGTACCGGTTTTAAACCCAACACCATCTGCAAGAACTACGCGTACTTTCGCTACATTTCGTTCGAGGATAGCTTCCGCAGTTTCATAAGTATCCTCTGTAATAGTTATTCCATTAATAGTCGCAACACGAATCTCCGGAACATCAGGCAATATTCCCCCGGAAGGTTGAGTTACCCACATCGGAGTATTTGACCTAATAAACGAAGCTGTAGGTGGAGTTAATCTTGAACGGATATCCATTTCGCTGCAAGCCACTAATACAAAATTCCACTTTCCAATAGCTGTGATCATTTTTAAAGATTCGCTGGTTCGCTCAATGTTATTGTTCAATATTTTATGATGGAAAAAGTTTGTGTTTGGGTCCTCGCCGTTAAATACGTAAACCTCCGAATAATCCCGTATGTTATCCGAAACATTAAATAAGTTTATTCGGAGACCTTTCGTTCCCGTTTCAGGCACCTCTACAGCTCCTGAATCCGGTGCTAGTTCGTCATTGCCGCAAGAAAAGCAAACAATGAGTAAAGCTAAAATTGAGAGGATATGTTTTATTTTTATGTACATCTTTTTTACATTTTTAGTTAGGAATATAGCTTGTATGGTATGATGACATACAAGCCATATTTCTCAACCTTAATTCTTGTATAGGAATTGACTTGTATTTCGCATTCTTCCGATCGTCTACTGAAAAGTGTAGTGTAAATTACACCAAGCTATTTTAGCTTGCTTATCTTTCAACAGAGATAGAGAAGGGAATCCCGCATAATTAAATGCTCCGAAACAGGTCTCATCACTACTCTTTACTCTGCACTTATTCGTTTTATGTTGTTTTTCGACATGGGTCAAGCCTTTTCTTATGACTAGCTTCGTCTTGTCGCCATGTGCAAATGTTATCCATTCTTCCTTTTGAGCATTATAGATCTGCAAGGCTCCTTTCTCGAAACGGTACTTATACATGTTTTTATCGGGAAAAAGACAAAGTCTCGACTCGTCGATAAAAGCAAATACCAAATCCCGGTAACAGGTGTCTACGTTTCTTATGTAATCAAACCAAAGTCTTTTCAGGTCTAAATCTGATGTTTCGAGTTCCATAGCCCCTCTGTTGGAACCAGTAAACATCTTAAACTCTTTTATTTGTCTATTCCTTAAAGATAGAACCAAGGGTAAAATATTCTTTTTCATATTGTTTCTCTTATTCTAAAGTTTAATTCAAGATGGATAACACATTAAAAACAAACGACGTGAGTATGGAAGAGGCTACTTAATCGTTGATCATGAAGCCGCCATATTTACCATCGGACGCAATATTTATTTGAGGTGCATTAGCCGGTGTAGCAACCGAATCGATACCAATAACTAATTTCTTAGCTCCCAGTTTTTCTTTATCGAAAAGGATGATACCATTCAGATTCACTGCACTTCTATTACCATCGCCCCAGATTCGTAAATCGTGTAAGTTTGTCAATACAAAATCTTTACCTTCTGTTGCAGTAGTTTCCGAGCTTACAGAACATGAAATGTTTACATCTCCTCCTGTTGCATTAGTCAACAATACTCCATCGGAAGCTCTCAACAGAGATACTCTGAAAAATCCTGATACGATATTATTCATTCTTCCATGGTCACCCAACGAATTGATGGCGATCATTGCCGGTTGATCAATTATAGTACCTGTAGAACTTAATAAAGAACTTTCGAATCCGATACTAACATCATTTATAGCATATATTTTATTGAAGTCTACTACTACAGATTTAGGTAATTCGTAGCGAGTATCATTCAGCGTTTTCACATTAAATTGTCCCGTTTTCGAGCCTTTTGTTATCATCACACGTGGGATAATTCCCATGTCGAAATCTAAAACATCAGCTGTACCCTTACCATATATACCGTCGACAACAATATCTGATCCCGTAGAATTAATAAGTGGTTCTCCATTAGTTTTGAAAATACCCAACTCATATACTACATCTTTGAGACCTTCTACACCATCTTCGGTATTAACCAATTTAACCAATATCTCATGGTCTTCGATTGTTCCGATACCTACCGGTTTAACAGGATAACTTTGTTTGATATTAGCTAATTGAACTTCAAACATTTTTTGTCCTTCCATCAGGTTATTAGCTTTGACAGGAACTTCAATTTCTTGTTTTATCATGTAATGAGTAGCTCCATCATTAGCAGGAACAAAAGACAGGCTTCCTTTTATAGGAGTATAGTTATTCACTTCCGTTGCAGTTCCTGCCTTAGTGAAGTACTCAACAGTCACAGGTACCGGAGCACCTTCACTTGTTGTTGAATAGCCCGTAAGAGTCACTGTAAACAACGCCGTAGTATAACCATTCACCGGTTTATTTATTCTCACATCAGACACATACAGTCCGTGTCCCAGTTTGATCAAGCGATTGCCCATTCCTTTAAACAGGACATCACCGTTAGATGTAAAATATACTTCATCGAATGTATTTCGGCCATCTTCCACAGCATAGCGATCGAAAAGAAGATCACCTGAATTAGACAGCATACAGATACGTCCGGTAGCACTACTAGCCAGAAAAATACCATTCGGAGTTAACTGCGTTTTATCGAAGTTACCATCGGTAGCCTTTTGATATATTTGACGACCATCTTTAGCTAAACCGATAATAGAACCACGACCGTGATCTGTATCGAAGCCAACAATCACCGATTCTCCTGATACAGGATTCAAGCCCATACCCGATATACTACCTTTAAGTATATACTTTTGAAGATCAGTACCATCATTACGTAAAAGAGAATAATAAGATTTACTAGAACCGTTTCCTCCCACTAATATGTTACCGTTATTTGCAAGGTATAGATAGTCAACTGTAGCTTTATCCGAAGATGATGCGATTTCTTTATTGAAAACAATATCACCTTCTGTACGTATCTTTATTATGCGACCACCTGTTGTATTGCTGTTACCGATCAAGAATATATGATCATCCGCAGCTGTCAGCATTTTTTGAATCTGGAAATTATTATCCGTCAATCTGGTTACAAAAACAGGCTTACCTTTATTGTCTAATCTTACAACTGATGCTACTTTGTTCTCGTCTCCTGTGAAAGCCACATGTATATACTCTGTGCTGCTGCCCAAAACATCAAATCCGATGCATGAACCACTTTCTCCGGAAACATATTTATACACTTCTTTACCGGAAGCATCTAATTTTCCAATCATTCCCGAATGGGTTGTTCCCATTTTGGTTTCATATCCACCGAGTATCAGACTACCATCTCTCAGCTGTTTTCCGCATAGTAATTCACTGCCATCCTCGCCCATATAAACATCTGACGATACAGCACCTGCATTATCTATAATAATAGCACGTCCACCTGTTATGGCTGTTTTCTTCTTTGCCTTCCAGTGAGCAGACTGCCCCAAAACCAATATCTTATTATTTCCAAGATAATGAACATTGTTAACTGTTGTAAAACCGTCGGGAAGACTACGAGAGAAAAGTACTTCTCCGTCTCGCTTCACCCATGAGATTGTAGTTTTTCCATCATTACAGCCAACTAATACAACTTCGCCTGACGATGCCGGGCAAACATGCTGAAAATTAGTATTATCACCATATATCCTATCATAAACAATAGGCATATACTGAGCGTTCGCTTTTTCTACCGAGAATACGGCTAAAAGAGCCAAAACCAGTAAACTTCCGTATATTCTCTTTCTATACTGCATTGTAAAATATTTATTTGTTATTTAATTATTCCTATTATATCTACGCGCCTTGCTTTGCGATTCATCCAAATTCTATTGGACCATGAATTATAGTTGCTTGAGTAATCGCTATGGAAAGGAACTTCTGACGAATCAACTTTGCCGACTCTAACTTTCCCTTTCCCGGAAACAACTACCTTGACATTAACGCCTTGTTCGGCGAGCCACTGAGCAACGATTTCAGCCCTGCTATTCGATAAATTATAATTATAGAATTCGGTACCCATTTCGTCGGCATACCCATCTATAACTAGGGACTCAATGTTTTTCAGATTAACTTTTTTCAGCCAATTAGCCAAATCCGTAGTTGCTGCATAATCCAAATTGAAACTATCGAAATCGAAGTATATACTCAACATATGTTGGGTATAATTGAATTGAGGTAGAGATTCTTTACGAAGATTATTATAATTCCCTTCATTATTTATCAGATTAATAGCTCCATTCGATATAGCCTTCGACTCTGACATACCGTAAATAAGGCTATTCTTCTTATCTGTTTTGTTACGCTCAAAGTAAAAGATATCATCTTTGTTTACTCGTTGCCTATCCGATACAATATAACCTGTATTCAGATTGATGCGTAACATACCAAAATCGTTGAGTACGGTATTCAGAGGGTAATCGAAATGAATTCGGCTACCGGGTACCACGCTGTTATTTTCATAACTTATACCGTAAAGATCGTATCCACCAAAGCCAACATGACCATTAGAAGAGAAGACAAGCATGTCTTCGTAAAAACACGGAGATATTTCATCACCTTCCGTATTTACCTGAGGACCCAGATTGATAGGTTCTCCCCATCTTTTATTTTTTTCGTCCCAATGTGCTACGTAGATATCATATCCACCAAATCCTTCCGGTATGTCGGACGAAAACAGTACAGAGCGATCGTTGTTAAATATATAAGGATGGGCATAAGAAAATCCCTGTTTTTGTGGAAAAGCTTCTGTGAAAGCCGACCATCCGCGACGCTTAGCATCGTATTGTGAATAATATAATTTTGTTTGGAATGTATTGATACCCTTCTTTGACATTGATATCTGATCTCCCTTGTCGTAAGACACTTCGGTCACTATTATTTTGCTCATATCATGAGAAAAAGATAATGGTCCGTTTTGTAAATAAACAGGAATAGAACGTAATACGTCATCCTTCTGATTATCTCCTAATGATCCGTTTTTCAAATAAACAGGTATAGAATTTGATATGGCATCCTTCTGATTATCTCCTAATGATCCGTTTTTCAAATAAACAGGTATAGAATTTGATATGGCATCCTTCTGATTATCTTCATTACTTAACGAAGATTTTGAATTTTCATCCAAGGAATAGTATCTCGTCCGGTGATAAAATTTCTTATTGGGATCATGAAACCGACTATTACTTGTAGCATAGAAAAAGTCGTTTTGCATCCTACCGATCCAAAATTCGGAATTGGAAGTACCGGCACTTTCTACTTTATCTACATTATATTCGGGAGCACCTACCGGCAAGAAACCATCTTCGAAATTCAAAGCATGCAATATGTTCTGATAACGTTGATCCAGTTTATACACATCGCGATAAGCATATTGTCTGGCTATACCGCTTGCCTTAATTTTTTGACCCGAATATCTCAGTGCATCTAGGTAGTTACATACATCGACCGCAGTAAATAATTCTTCACCGGAAGCCATAGCCGCCTCATAATGAGGTATTGCCGACAAATAATCCAGCAATGTAAGATATAACCGTGCTGTTTTCAAATGAAGTGCTGCTGCGTACTCAGTACTCATTGAGTTAACAAAGGCAGACTCATAAATCTCCATCGCTTTATCGAACTCCTGCCCGATAAACTTACGGTCAGCCTTCATCTCTATTTTTCGGGCTTTGTTGTCTTGTTTACTTCCTTTTATCTCCTTCGAATATGTATAAAGAGATATACCCGATAAAAGAACCAAGGATAAAAGCCGTATTTTTATTTTTCTGTTTATCATTATTTCTTACTATTATCTGAATATATTGTAGACAATATGAACACCAAATTTTGTAGGTCCCCAATATGATTTTGTCTTTTTCTTTTCGAGTGGGTATTCGGCATATTCTCCACCTAATTGATATTTATCATATTGCATATGAGCATAACCCAAACCCAGATTAACATCTAATCGAAAACGGCTCGATATATAAAATTTATAACCTGTAGTTATACCACTGGATAGTCCCCATCCCTTTCTTCTATAACTCATCTTAGACTCATCGCTATTCTTAAATCCTATATTGAAATTACCATACATAGCGTAAGGACCGACATAAAGACCATCCCATAAATCATTTGTATAATAAAATTTAGGTTTGATATAATATCTGAAATCTACACTAGTAATGAGTGCTCTGAAAACTTCTTCGTCTTTTTTGAAAAGATAAGGTGCCCACAGAATGTCACCATTGAGGGTTAACTGTTTTCCTACCGACCATTCAACTCCGATATTAGGATTTCCTGTCGCAATAAGCGGAATGTTCGTTTTAATCGCTTGAGCCTGCGACTGAGGGCAATAAAACAAAAGGAGTGTTAAACAAACCAATATGTATCTTAGAAAATGTTTCATCGAAATAATTGTGTTTAATATATTTTATAATATGTATTACATTTCTATTCCTCCATTACCTGGAGTATTATTATCTGTACCTTCTATATCCGAATACCAGTCATGGGGGTTACCTAACTCTAGTATTTGTACATTATTACCATCTATTGTTAATACAATGGTTTGTGCCATATGCAGGACAACGGCTTTACCCGTTTTACTATCAACCGCATCAACATTGAGAGTTTCTATTATATTGTTACCAGCGTCCATGAAACTTATTTTGAAGCTAAAAGCATCCGAAGAGTTACCTTCGGCAGAAAGATCCGGAGACGGCAAGTAGTAGTTTTCAAATCCAAATTCAAAATCCTTATAAGGACTTTGATATAGTTCTGCACTCAATCGCATTTTGTCATCTATACCATTACGAGATGAGCGGGTCTGAACCGAATCAGACAGTTGAGATAAATATTGGATAGTACCAACACCCGAAGCTATAATGTCAACTTTTTTTATATTGTCGAAAGAAAGTTTAGGATTTACTTTCCCTAGATTTTTCATTGCAAAACAAATACGTCCAACGTATTGATGTTCGAACCATGCTGTATCGGTAATAGGTGGCCCTGGTACACGCATATGCGGCTCATTATAGTCGACTAATATAACTGGTGGTTCCTGATAATAACCATCTTCAGATTGTTGTAGACCGAACCTAGCTGTGTTGTGTGATTGAATATCCGAAAATCCGATATTCTGCATATTGGTAAAACAATATACATGATGTAATCCCGGCAAAAGTTTGAAATGAAAGTTTCCGACTCTTGATCTTGCGTTTTCAGCAAAAGGGTTTACCGAGTAACGTTCTCTTTGGAGGTCTGTATTGAAAATGTATATCCTTACATCTTCTACTTTGTATGTATCTGTCATTTTCGCGGCATCCGCTTTAGGGACATATACAACATAGTTTGTCTCATCTTCAAAGTAATCATACGTGCACGATGAAAACATGCACATACATACTAGAAAAATTATAAGATAGATGCTCCCGGTATATTTATATTTACTTGTCATTTGTTCTTTACTTTATAAAGATAAAGGCTTCTGATATGAGAGCCCCCTTCTGTATAGCATTGAGAGCCTTACTCTCAACACTATACAGGGAACTACTCACTTATTGAATAAGAATGATTGTTATTTAAAGTTCTAAATCAGATCTGTCAATGTTTGCATTCCAATCTTCAGGAGCTGTAAGATTTATAATTAAACCTCCCTCAGGATCAGGAACAGCCGGTATCGTGATCTTACCTTTAGATGTAAGTGTCAGATTTATTTCTCTTATAGTATTCGCTGTAAATGCATGAGGTATATAACCATACCACCATACTGTAGTAGGTGCATTCAGTACTGTATTATTATCTAAAACATAATCTTTTGGAGCCAAAGCACTCACACGGATTATATATCGTCTGTTACCTGCAACAGCATCATCAACACCTACTACTTCTGCCGAAGGTAGATTAGGGAACACTACAATATCTTTCCAAAGTGTAAAACCAGCTGTTAGCATTTGAGTATTATTTGAATAATCAGCAGCAGCTGGAACACCTGTATTAAAAGCAGTAGCACCAGTACCACCTACGATTAATTCATTAATATCATTAGCTGTACCTGCCACGATTCCACCCGCAAATGTACCTTGTTTAAATCCTAACTTTTGAGGTTGTCTTTGGATTAGTACAGATGCTTTATCATCATCGAATTTCACAGTCGTAGGAATTGCCTCTCTGTTTATTCTTACGCGTAATAATGATACTTCACGTTTCAGTTTCAAAGCTGTAGCCAATGTTTTAGTAACACCTTCTTCGATTTGTATTCCAGTAGCATAAGCAGTAAATACTTCAGATGGTACTATATAACCTTTTTGAGCTGCATGCGCTGCACTTTGCGAAGTATGCGCTGCAGGCAATGTTCCAGGTTTCAATTTTGCAAAAACATCAGTATTCAGTAATTTATCCTTTACGTTATACTGACCCCATTGCACAGCTGCTGTTCCAATATAGGTTGATACATTTTTAGCAACACCACTTTTAGCATTCGCAACTAAAGCTAAATCGTAAGTTCCTGTTCCTACAGGAATGTTAGTCCATGTAAATTTTGTAATTGGTGTTCCTCCTGCATTATATGGATCTAGGTAATCAGAAGCATATACGATCTTCCCTGTTCCAGACTCATATAAAAACATCTGTACACTCTCAATATTTTTCCAACTAGTAAGCGGAATTGCTTTTGATAGTGCCGGATCGGCTTTTGTGTTTGTTTGATCGAAAGAGATTGTAGCTTCGATTGCACCTACAGCCTTTTCTTCTGATGTCTCAAGAGTCTCGTCACTGCTACATGCAGAGAACAAAAAACCAGACATAATTAAACTAATAAATACTTTCTTCATTTTTAAAATTAATGTTAAATAAATAATTGCAATGACTATACATTTTATGTATTATGAACTATTGTGTATGATCTTAAGGAGTTTTTTCTTGAATATTTTAAAATATTTTTATAATAGTAATTCTGGGGGTTGTTTATCCGGCGTTCGTAAACAACCGATATCATATATTTATAACAAAGTCTACTATTTTATCACCTTAAAACCTTGGTAACCATTGCGCTCATTGTGGAGAATACACACTTCTATATTACTCATTATCTGACTATAATCTTTGTGATAAAGTTTCCATCGAGCAGTATTTGCGGCAATTTGCAGCAACACCCATCTTCTACAATAACAGGTCTAATTGCATATGCGCAATCTCTATCAATTGATAAACATTGGATATCAATTTCCAGACTAACATCTATATATCCGTTGCGTTGCCTTAAGGTATTCTTATGAGACTCAACTCTGTACATATCCAGTTAATGTTTGGTGGCACTTACATATATTTTAACAAATCTATATATCTGTCACTTTCTAAGTGTCAGATCATAATAAAAACACAACATATACTCACTGATAATCAAACACATATATGCAAGACAGAAGAAGCAAAGAAGAGGAAAGTTTAATATAAAGTTAAACATCAAAACAAAAAATGAGAGACAGCTTACACCAAATAAGCTGTAAAAAGAACACCTACCAACGGATACAACTGAATGTTAAACGATAAGATATAATCTATCTCGTTAAACATTTGCTAAACACATTGTAAATATGAATGATATAAGATTATTATATCCAAACGAACACCTATACTGTGCGAATTATAGCAATAGAGAAAGCCCTGTTATTGAAAGAAAAGATCTCACCAAAGATTCCACCTGGGATATTAATACTTTAACAAATAAAATAGTGTTTCTGATGAAAGGAAAGCTGAAATTCTCTTTTGGCTATTTCTGCGATGAGATAATAGAAGAGGGGAAGATGTTATATATCCCAGCATTCTATCATTTTAAAGGATATGTCGAAGAAGATGTTGCTTTAATTATTATTCGTTTGGAAAATAAAATGCAATTTTGTGATCGATACCGAGTTGAAGATTTAGTTAAACAGACCTCAACAATTCAGTTAGATAATAATATAGCATCCTCAGGGTCCTTGGAAATCAATGCTATTTTAAAGGATTATTTAGTATTTCTAGATACTTGCATTTCTAAAGGACTGAAATGTAAATATTTCTTTGAAATAAAAATAAAAGAGCTATTCTTCTTATTTAGAGCATTTTATGAGAAAGAGGATTTGGTAATATTTTTCAATATGGCCTTAAGTATGAATACTAATTTTGCTGAACATATCATGCAAAACTACAGCAAATATACGACATTGGTACAATTAGCAGAATCAATGAATTACTCAGTTTCAGGTTTCGAGAAAAAATTCAAAAGGACTTTTGGGACATCACCTTATAGATGGATGAAAAAGCAAAAGGCCAGTAAAATATATCATGAGATAAGTACGAGCGATCGTAGTTTTAAGGAAATAAGTGCAGATTTCGGGTTTAATTCTTCTTCTCATTTCAATGATTTTTGCAAAGATTGCTTCGGACAAACACCAGGTAATATTCGTCAAAATAAAATGAATGGCGGAAATTATTAACGAATGGCGGAAATTATTAACAAATAGGGAGAAATACAGAACGGATTTGGGTTGAGAATGTAATACCTTTGTCAACATTAAAATGCATAAGACATATTGATCATTCTGACACTTAGAAAGTGACAGATATGTCTTTTACCTTGTGATTAATATACAAATGTAATAAAAAGAGGGTGAAAGTCTACTCTTCGACTGCTTATTAACATAATAAAACGTTTTTTAATTAGACTAAAATGGCATATTTATTCATAAGTTGAATAACAAAGCGCCCAAAATAAAAATATCCCCTCATGAATATCACAAGAGTGCACATAAATTAATTAAGGTCTACTTATAAATTAGCCTCGCTTACGAATATTGGAGGGATAAGTACTCGTTCTGTTAAGAGCTGCGCTAATAGCTTCATTCGCCTGATCTAAAATGGAACGTTCAAATGAAGCTAAATAGGTATAAGTAGTCTTTTCGTTAGAATGCCCCAAACTTTCACTAATAACCCACAATGGTAAGTTCTCCCTTTTAGCAAGAGTAGCCCATGAGTGTCGAGACATGTGTGTAGAAAGCGACTTGTTGAGACCAGCAAGATGAGACAATTCCTTAAGTTTGTTATTTTGAAGACGTAAAGCACTCTCGTACTGGAGTCTAGACGATCTGCCAATATCTGCAATGATTGGAAATAAGTAAGGCGAATATGCCACATCGTCACTAAAGCTATCAATTATACCTTGCAGCGTTGATGTAATTTTCACTTCCATCAGCTGTCCCGTTTTTTTGCGATAATAAGAAATAACACCTCTGCGAATATTATCCTTACGCAGATATGCCAGATCGACAAAACTCATTCCGCGAGCATGGAAACAGAAGAAAAACAGACGCCAGCAAGTATAAAGCTTTTCATCAACAGATGAAAGTGCAGATGAAGTCTTTTGATCATTATTATTTAATAGTTGTGAAAAATCTAAATTGTTAAGTAGTGCAATTTCTTCTAAACTTAAAGCTCGTTTTTTTGTCCGCTGAAATCCGGTAAAAGTCCCAGAGAAAGGATTCTCAGCTTTAGCAATAATAAATTTATCTTGAATAGCTTTATGATAAATAGCACGTAAGTTACGAATATAGAAAGAAATAGTATTCAATGATTTATTCTGCAGTTTCATATGTCTCTCGAAGTCCTTAACAAAAGTTATATTAATATGCTCCAATAACAAATCTTCTCCTTTGTTAAATTTCATCAACTGGCGAACTGTTGTACGATAAGCACGAGCTGTTCGCTCTTGCCCATAATCGAAAAGCAATCGGGCCTGCTTTTCAGTGTAGTGATATAACGAATTTGTTTCTTCTTCGAGATAACTTTTACACACAATATCGCTTATCTCATAACGCCCTTGTTTTTCAAGTTCAGCTATTACTTGTTCCAACCTATTTGCAATCTGTTTGATCTTATCTTCTAACTCCCGTAGAAATTTCACTCGAAATAAAGGTGCTGCCGGATAGACGATAACCTGTTTATTACTATCCCATTCCGATTGATTAATAGATGATGCTATTGTTATCACTTTCACTTTACGCTGGTGAATAATACGAAAGCAAAGACTGCCTTGCGATTGTCCGACTTTGCTTGAAGGCCGATATAAGATTTTAACAGAAGCCATAGGTAGTAATTGTATTAATATAAATCTGAAATAACAGTCTTCACAAATGCATATTTTATAGAATAACATTTGCAGGTGGAAAATTGTTACCAAAAGAATTGCAAAGATATAGAATATTAAGAAGTTTTATATGAAAAAAGCATAATATGTATCCAATATTAACTAGAAAAAATGCCATTTTTCCTAGCATTCAAAATAGATTTAAAATTTAATTCCAGCATACTTTTGCAATAGCAATATCAAAATATAATAGATAATATTAAATAAGGACTTTCTTACTAAGGTCAGAAAAAACCGTTTTCTAAATTATCTGGAAGATAGCAGACGAAAATAAGTCTAAGAACAAACCAATCAGAAGAATAGTACCAAATTTAACCTTGAGCATTAGACACACTTCTCTCATTAACATATATTGAGTATTACGCTTTAGAAAATAAAACTGCATTACTCTGCCCATTTAACACATTTTGATATCCCCAATTGGATTTTAGCATCTGGTTATTTAATATTACGCACAACATAATACAGCGATTTAACAACAATGCAACATACATTTATAACAATTAAATAACTCTATACAAAATCTAACACAGTTTTATGGCAGTAAGACTCTTCTTACTGCCATATTTTTCAGCAAAGGTTCAATATCTTTGAAAGATTTATTCCTCCGAATAAGAGTAAGTTGCTGAAGCAGGTCGACACAGCTAAAACAGCCATAGAACAAACGAAAAAAAATAAACACGATCCCAAAACACGAAAATACACACTTTTTAAGAGACAATAATCCCAAATAGACAACAACAGACAGCATCACATGGATTTACCACTAAATACGACACAAATGCAGTTTATAATACACGAAATTATTCACTGTTTCTAAATTACAATGGTGTATTTTTATACATTGAGAATTAGTACAAATTGTGAGGATTGAATTGACCCGGAATATCATTAATACATAGGGATATTATTATTAAAATTCTCCTTTATATAATAAAAGATAAATTATCTTTTTATTTTGAGAATAGATAGAAGAAATAATAAGGTAACAGGAAAAAGAGTGTGTAGCAGTATTGTTGCATAACTCAGTTTTGTGAAATGTGTGTTGAGAGAGAACACGCGCGCAGGGATGCATGCGTGTTTTTCATATTTTAAAGCGCTTTCGGCAAACAAAAAAGATGTTTTAACAAAGAAGCTGGTTATGAATATAACCAGCTTCTTACTTACTCTTAAAGTGTTCTCTAATAAAATAACTATTTACTGCTTTTATCTCAAAATGAGTTTCATAGTTTTATCCCAAAAGGCTCTATAAGCCCTTGTATCTGTTCTTTAGTAAGTCCTTCTGGTGTATAGCCACAAGTTCTGGCGAATGCATATATCTGAGCCGACTTAGATAGAGTATCGATCAAGTCGAAAGTATCAGTCAGATTTTCACCTACAGCAAATACTCCATGTTTTTCCCAAATAACTATATCATGCCTGTCAAGTACAGGTAAAGTTAAATCAGCAATAGCTAATGTTCCGGGTACTTCATAAGGCACCAGACCAATACCCCGGGGAACAACAATAAATGTCTCGGGGTGCATACCCCATAACAATTCATTCAGTGCTTTTTCATTTTTCAATTCGGGTATGTGCGACATTGCAATCAAATCCGTCGGATGAGTATGTAATACCAGCCTGTTTTTTGAGCCTTTCTTTTTGAACGATGCTAAGATAGAAAAGTGAGAAGCCAGCTCCGAAGTCGGTTTCACATTCTCTTCCGAGATTACATCATACGAATCTCCATCTTGCGATACTCGAACAATCGAGCCATTCGACAAAGGGCACTTAGCTACATCTCTCATCCGTTTGCCTGTACCCGTTACAAAAAAGAAATCGCCGGCAAGCTCTTTCATATTGCGAGGTAATGGATATTTAGACTGCGCAGAGAGATTTCTATTCTCATCACCTATAAATTCACTTACATTTATAGATATGTTTCCGGCATTACGCTCTGCCCATCCCTTTTCCCATAAATAACCTGCAATCTCGGCAACCTCGTCGAGTTGTGCTTGTAATTTATTATTAATACTTAGTTTCATTTTTAATTGTAATTTATTTCTATAAAAGTAATATTAATCATATCGCCATACAGCTTTACTTAATTAATTGAGGGAAAATAATAGAACCTATTAATAATAACAAACCTAAAAGGAGTACTATTATTGTCTTCGTCCCGACACCTTTCCATTCTTTGAGTACGATGCCCCACAGATTACTGAACACAACATTGAGCGACATCAATATGCTCCATGAGAAAGCCATCATAATACTGCCCGGTTCGAAGAAACTTTGTCCTACACCTAGCCCGAAAAATTGGGAATACCAAAGCAATCCGGCCAATGCACAAAATAAAATATTATTGATCCAGTTACCCCCCGAAATAGACGTATATTCTTTAAAAGTTTTATTCTTGTAATTCTGAAATAAACAATAACTGGCATTGGTAATAAAGCCTCCTAAAGTAACAAGGAATATAACAGGATTCAATGCCAATAAAGGATTTGCACCGAGCTCAAGAATATGATTCTTAAGAGGAGCTCCGGCTTCCAGCCCTAAACTGAAACAGGCACTCATCACCCCTGCCAACAATGCAATCAGGACACCTTTCTTCAATGCAAAATCTTTAACAGCCTTTTTCTTTTCTTCTTCAGACATATTGCTCGATTTCAAAGCACCAGCATATCCGATAACAGCAATACCGCCCAAAGCAATACTAACACTGATAAGCAGAATTAAACCGTCTCCTCTGAATAGATTATCACCTTTAAGCAAAGCAGGAATCAATGTTCCAAAAGCAGAGCATGTACCTAGCGACAGAGATTGCCCTAAAGCAACACCCAGATAACGCATACTCAAACCAAAGGTCAGCCCTCCAATACCCCAAAGAATACCATAACCGATAGTCTTCCAGATAGCATCACCACCCGAAAACATTATTTCAGAAAACGAATAGCCCGAAGGTATTGCCAATAAAAGACCAAGAAGAGGGAATAACAACCAGGCAAAGACACCTTGGGTAAGCCAAAAACATTCCCACGACCAGTTTTTCACTTTATTGATCGGAACATACGAGCTTGATTGCCCCAAGCTGCCAAACGCAATGATGATTAATCCTATTATTGTATTCATGTTGGTCAGTTATAATTATATGTTATGAATTGTGAGTAAATGAATGTTACCGACCAGATATATCAAATACCCACAAATCACAACCTTTGTTTTTATCTCTTAGAAGTAACGTCTTTCTCGTATTGTTGTACTTCTGCTATATAATCTTCACCAATAGCAACATCACTTTTCATGCAAAAATAATCCCACACAGCATTCCAAGGCAAACCCTTCGCTTCTTCGAGCAAAGCCAAGCGTTCAAAATATTGTCCATTTGCTTCATATTCACGTAATTTAGCAAGAGGCTCTAACAACGCTTGTAAAAATGCTTTTTGTGTCGAGCGTATACCGATTGCATAAGCACCGATTCGATTGATTGAAGCATCGAAAAAGTCTAGTCCTACATGAACTTTATTAATAGCATCTGCACGAACTACTTCTTTGGCCAGATCGATCACCTCATCTGTTAAAAGAGTTACATGATCCGAATCCCAACGAACAGGACGACTCACATGCAACATAATTTCAGGGGTAAACAGAAGCAATGAAGATATCTTATCGGCAACACTTTCCGACAAATGGAAATGTCCCATATCGAGCGTTACCATCTTTTGTTTTTTTGCACCATAACCTAAATAGAAATCATGCGAACCCACAGTATAGCTTTCCAGTGCAATACCGAACAGTTTAGATTCTATACAGTCTTTCATATTTTTATAATCAATAGCGAATATTTCGTCTAAAGATTGCTCTAATAGCTGGCGATACTTATATTTATTTACAGTCAGATCCTTCATTCCATCATGCACCCAAAGATTCATAATGCATGGATCATTCTGAAACTTACCCATTTCTTCCGAAATCAAACGGCAGCGTTTCGTATGCTCTATCCAGAAATCGCGAATCGATTTATCAGGATTCGCCAATGTTAAATCACCACTTTTAGTATGACCGAAAGAAGTAGAATTGAAATCTAATTTCAAATCACTTTCTTTAGCCCATTGCATCCATGTTGTAAAATGGCTCGCATCTATCTGATCACGGTCTACAGTTTTACCACCGAAATCACCATATATAGCGTGCAGATTCAGACGATGTTTTCCACCAACAAGAGTCAGAACTTTAGAAATATCCGACTGCAATTCTTCTATATTACGGGCTTTACCCGGGTAGTTTCCCGTAGCCTGAATACCTCCGCCTCCGGCATTTCCCAGATTTTCAAATCCGCAAACATCATCGGCTTGCCAGCAATGAATCGAGATCGAGATATCTTGTAATTTTACTAAAGCCGCATCGATATCTACACCTACGGCAGCATAGCGTTCTTTCGCTATTTCATAAGATCTTTGTACTAATGAGTTTTTAGTCATCGTTTTTTCGTTTAAGTGTTAACTTTATTTCTTTTGTATGATATTCAAAAATTTGTTGTATTCGCTATCCCACAAATGCACATCCTGAGGATAAAAAGTATCCAAATCTATTGAGTTACGAACCATTAATCTCATTTCTTGCAAAGAATCGAACATACCAATTCCTTTTGACTGCATCATAACATTCCCTATAGCAGTTGCCTCTGCAGGACCTGCAACAACTTGCATATTTATAGAATTAGCAGTCAACTGATTCAATAATTTATTTTGTGAACCTCCACCAATTATATGCAGCTTTTCTATATTGAATGGAGCCATTTTTTGCAGGCACTCCAATACATATCGATACTTAAACGCAAGACTATCGAAAATACATCTTACAAATTCAGCATGTGTTTTCGGCACGTTTTGTCCTGTCTTTTCACAGAATGCAGCAATAGCTACAACCATACTAACAGGGTTAGCAAAGCTTGCATCATCCGGATCTACAAAAGATTGAAATCCTGCAACCGAATCAGAAAGTTCGACAATCTCATTATAAGAATAATGGACACCAGTCCCTCCCCATTCTTTGCGGCATTGCTCTAAAAGCCACATGCCTGCAATATTTTTAAGGAAACGGATTGAACCATCTACACCACCTTCATTTGTGAAATTCATCTCATAAGAATCTTGTGTCAGAATAGGCTCCTTAACCTCGATTCCCATCAGCGACCATGTACCCGAACTAAGATATGCAAAATTCTCACCATCTGCCGGAACTGCGGCTACTGCAGAAGCGGTATCGTGCCCACCAACGGCTATTACGGGAGCTTTATGAACACCACACTCTCTAGCAATATCTTCTGTTAGAAAGCCGATTGTCTCACCAGGCATTATGATCGGTCTGAACACATTCGAATTAAGACCTAAAATATCCAACAATTCGGGCTCTATTCTTCTTGTTTTTGGATTCAATAATTGCGATGTCGAAGCAATCGTATATTCACATACTTTACCTCCTGTTAACATATAAGATAGGGCATCAGGAATAAATAAAATGTCGTGGGCTTTCTCCAGAGCCGGAGAATTTTCGAGCTTGGCAGCATATAATTGAAACAGACTATTAAAATTCATAATCTGTATACCTGTCAATTCGTATAAATCCTTTCTAGGCAATACTTTAAACAATTCTTCAGGAATCCCGTTTGTATAAGGGTCACGGTACGATCGTGGCAGATTCAACAAAGAACCGTCTTCTCCTAAATAAACAAAATCGACACCCCAAGTATCAATTCCAATAGCATCTAATTTGATTTTCTCCGCTGCTACAACCTTCAACCCATCCTTCAATGCTTCGAAAATGGCATATATATCCCAATAGCATTTACCATGTACAGATATGATTTTATTGGGAAAACGAGTCAATTCCTTCAATGTTATTTTTCCGCCTCCTACTGTCGCTAAAATAGAACGTCCACTTGTGGCACCGAGGTCGAAGGCGAAAAAATAATGTGTTTTCATAGTGTAATATTAGATATAGCATTGATTTGGTACAAAAGTAACGCATTGGACATTTCGAATATTGATGTATTTGATTTAAGGATTTAAAAATTTGACACTTGCAGCATTTAATATATTTCAAACATTTTCTTGGTTATATACATTTTTATTTTTAATATTACATCTTCATTTTGTTTTTTGACCTATTCTAATTTCTGTTTTACCTTACTGTTATACCAATGAAAAACTCTGTACACATCAAGTATTTAATAGCAAATGAGCAGGACATGCTATGGGGACTTACTGTCAATACGGTCGGTTATCAACACATCGATCCACACACACCATATCCACCCCAAAACCATCCTACCAGATACCTATTCTCGACACAGAAGGGACGCGTATTGGAGGAATGCCAATTAATATACATCACGCAAGGAAGAGGCACTTTTGTCTCATCCAGTCAGAAAAAAACAGAAATTAAAGCCGGAAATATGTTTTTATTATTTCCCGGCGAATGGCATACTTATAGCCCCGATCCTTCGACCGGATGGAATGAATATTGGATTGGTTTTAAAGGGGTAAATATAGATAGCCGGATTCAAAACGGATTTTTCAATATGCACAAACCTATATTTAATGTAGGCTCACGCGAAGATATTGTCCAGCTCTATATGCGTGCAATCAGTGTAGCAAAAGAGCAAACAACCGGATTCCAACAAATGTTGGCAGGTATTCTCAATCACTTACTGGGTATTGCCTATTCTCAAGACAAGTATGCGGCTTTCGAAGACATGAAAGTAACAAACCAGATAAACAAAGCAAAGATGATAATGTTTGAAAACTTTCATACGGACATTACACCCGAAAGCGTTGCCAATCAGGTATTCATGAGTTACTCATGGTTCAGACGTATCTTCAAACAATATACGGGATTATCTCCACACCAGTACATACAAGAATTGCGCGTACAGAAAAGCAAAGAACTACTTACCAACACCATGCTCACCAGTCAGGAAATAGCATTCGAAGTTGGTTTCGAAAACCCCGATTATTTCTGTACAGCATTCAAAAAAATGACCGGAGCCTCTCCGATTAAATACAGAGAATTTACACAAGGAAAAAATTTATAATTGCAAAAAACATTGTAAGATTTAACTTATAAAAGTCCTTTATTACATCGAATAAAAGCCTTACAGTTTTAGCTACAATACAGCTCTATATCTATTTGAGATAAATAGGTGAAGAGATAGAACAGCCATAAAACTCACTGTCATTTTTCAAAGTATATAAATCATTTTATACAATACGCATTACCTTCAATCAACTACTTTTGTCGAATATGAAAGGTTTACACTTTTCATCGTTGAAGTGCAACGAAAAATACATTGTATCATTTTATACAGCTCCACCATAACAAGATTCTTGTGCAAAAGGTGAAAGCTAGCTGTAAATCTAATTGTAATAAATTAGATTTAAGTATTAAATCTATTACTAATCAATGTAAATTCATATTAAAACACACCTATACCTTTATGCTAAATAATAGACAAAAGCAGTCACTTTAAACACCTTTTTTCTTCTGAAAATTTGGAGGTTAGCTGCATTTTGAGAGAGTAATACAAAAGCAGGCGTATAGGCATAATATTGCAAAATTTATTCTATCCATAAGACGGATTTTTCATAAATATTCTGTCTATATTTTAAGTATAACAAACATCTACCTAGCTAGGGATACATTTAAATAATTCAATTTCTGACTAAAACTTCTGCTTATGTAACATTAAACCATTACCAACCCAATTTGAATGCCCTGCGAGCCTTTTGCCCGGGCAACTTTGAAGTGAAACATTCATAAAAACACATTAATTAAAAACGCTATGAAAAACAAAGATTTGTATCTTTTGCTAAAAGGATTCAGGGATACGCATTTCCCCAATCTTCTGGCTATCAAACTTACAATCGTTTTGCTATTTGCGGTTTCCCTCACTACCTACGCCGAGGACAACCACACGCAAGCAACCCAACAACAACGAATCATCACAGGAAATGTGAAAGATAATTCAGGTGAAGTTCTTACCGGAGTTAGTGTTGTAGAGAAAGGAACTACAAACGGAACGGTCACTGACATCGATGGTAATTACTCGATCCGAATCAGTGGAGAAAGAGCAACACTTGTATTCTCGTTTATCGGATATTCGACAAGAGAAATTCCTCTCGGACCCCAGTCGACTGTCGATGTATCACTCGTAGAAGACACCCGTCTCTTGGATGAAGTAATCGTAGTCAGCTACGGAACACAAAAGAAAAGAGATGTAACCGGAGCCATATCGAAAGTAGATGGTAGTACTCTACGCGACTTCCCTGTGGGACAGGTAGCACAAAAATTACAAGGACAGGTAGCCGGTGTTCAGATCAATCAAGTATCGGGTCAACCGGGACAAGGAATGACTATCCGTATACGTGGTGCTGCATCAGTTAACAGTGGTAACGAACCATTATACGTAGTAGATGGAATGCCGATCACATCAGGAATTAATAATATAAATCCGGATGAAATTGAGTCTTTCTCTATATTGAAAGACGCTTCTGCAACATCACTCTACGGATCACGCGCAGCGAATGGTGTGGTACTTATCACAACCAAAAGAGGAAAAGCAGGCAAAACCGACGTCAGTTTCAATGCATCGTATGGTATTCAAACCTTAAGAGGGTTAAAGAAACCCGATGTGATGAACGGACAAGAATATGCTCAGTACAAAAAAGAGTTTTACGAAGACAAAGCAAAATATGAAGGATACACCGGCGGTGTTCCTACGGAATATCAAAACCCTTCGATCTATGGTGAAGGAACAAACTGGTATGACGAATTGACCCGTGACGCTACTGTTCAAAACTATAGCTTAAGCGTTACAACAGGAAAAGACAAATTCAACGCTGCGGTATTCCTCGGTTATTTCAACCAAGATGGCGTAATGATCAACACCGGATTTCAACGCGCTTCTTTACGTGCCAACATCGATTATCAGGTAAATCCAAGATTAAAACTAGGATTGAATATAGCGCCTACATTCGTAATCGGTAACAATCAGGGAGTGGATGGTCACCGTAATATTTTGGGAGCTGCCATCGAAGCACCTCCAATCGTAGGTCCGTATGATGAAAATGGAAATCTTAGAGAATCGATCAATGCTCCCGGAGCATTTAATCAAGTAAACTGGGTTCGAAAAATGCAAGAAAGAACTGATAAAAATAAGACATTTACAGTGCTTAACAACTTCTTTGCAGAACTGGATATCTGGGATGGAATTAAATATAAGCTACAAGCAGGAGCCGATATATCAAGCAATAATCGCCGCGTATTTAACCCTTCGACATCTGCCGGCAACTGGAACTCTACCCCGCCATGGAAGGCCAGCGGAGAATACCACACAGGCTTCAACTACAACTGGACTGTTGAAAATATGTTGACTTACGACAAAACGTTTTCAGAAAAGCATAAGTTAAACTTATTAGCAGGTTACAGTGCTCAAAAATCGACATGGGAAGGTAGCTCGCTATACGGATCAGACTATCCCGATGACGAAATTCCTTGGATAGATGGAGCTGCGACAAAAGGAGGTTCAAAAAACACGAACAGCACCAATAGCTGGGCTTTAGCCTCCATGATCGGCCGTGTTAATTATAGTTTTATGGATCGTTATTTACTACAAGCCACAATACGTAGAGATGGTTGTTCTCGCTTCGGTTCAGGGAATAAATATGCCAATTTCCCATCTATTTCGGCTGGATGGATCGTGTCTGACGAATCGTTTATGGAACCGCTTACCAGAACTATGAATTATCTAAAACTCCGTGCCAGCTATGGGATAACAGGAAACTACAATATCGGTAACTATAACCACATTGCCGAGTTAGAGAATAAAAATTATGTATTTGATGATGCTTTAGTGTCAGGACAGGCATTGAAACGTATCGGAAACAATAAACTTACATGGGAAGAAAACAAGCAATTCGACATCGGTGTAGATTTTGGATTCCTCAATGATCGCATCTATGTAATGTATGACTATTATCACAAAAGAACCGATGGAATGCTTTATCAGATAGATATACCGACTTCGACAGGATTCAGCAAAATCGATTCAAATGTGGGAGATTTCAAATCGTGGGGACATGAATTCACTGTTATCTCAAGAAATATAGACGGTGTTTTTAAATGGACTACAAACTTCAACTTGTCCATTAATAAAAACAAAATATTAAAACTGGGAACAAACAATACACCTATTGGCGCTTACGGAAAAGACAGCGATTTCAACCGCCTACAAGTAGGACAACCAATCGGCGTTTTCGTTGGATTTATTTACGACGGAGTGTACATGACTCAGGAAGATTTTAACAATAGTCCAAAATACGCGACTTCTGATGTAGGAACAGCCAAAATGAGAGATATAGATGGTGACGGCGAAATCACATTCGAAGGCGACCGCACAATTATCGGAGATCCTAACCCTGATTTTATTTATGGTATTACGAATGAATTTTACTACAAAAACTTCGACTTAAGTATCCTTATTTCAGGACAAGTAGGTGGAGATGTTATGAATGCCAACTACGAGGACACAGAAAACCTTGATGGTGTATTCAACGTAAGAAAATACGTAGCTGATCGCTGGCGTTCTCTCGAGAATCCGGGTAACGGTTTAGTGCCCAGAACCAAATCGGGAACAACCGAATTATATCGTTTTGCCAACTCGCATTGGGTATCTGATGCTTCATATCTGGCAATAAAGAATGTAACATTAGGCTATACTTTCCAGTTCAAACCTAACGATTATATATCTAAAGCCAGGGTATTCCTGACTGCTCAGCAACTAGCTGTTTTCACTAAATATAAAGGTTTGAACCCTGAAATCGGCATATACGACTCAGGAAGCGCAACACGTAGCTGGCAAGGACTAGGTATTGACAGAACAACATACCCTGTACCACGTATATTTAGCATTGGATGTAACATAACATTCTAAAGTTAAAGCAATTATTAGTTACAATAATGTCATATAAATAAATGAATTTCATTAAAAGAAACATTATGAAAAAACGAATTAGTATATATATAACTTCTGTCCTCTTACTTTTCGGATGTTCAGATAGCTTTCTGGATTTGAGTCCGGAGAGTAACCTGTCCGACAAAACTTTTTTCCAGACAGAAGACCAATTTGAACGGGCAACAGCCGGTGTTTACGAAGCCGTAAGATCGACAGTCGGAAAATCAGGATTTCTGATGGGAGAAGAAAGATCAGACAATGCGCATTATGTGCGCAACGAAGTAGATCGCGGACAGCGCCCGGCAGAAGACATCGCCGATTTTACCGACGATGCTATAAATCCCCTTACAAACCAGTTTTACAACGATTGTTTTTCGGGTATAGCCAAAGCAAATACTGTAATACAACGTCTTCACGAGAAAAGTTTCTCCGAAGAATTCAACAATAAAATAGAAGGACAAGCCAAATTCCTTAGAGCCTATTTTTACTTTGAATTAGTAAGATATTACGGTGGTGTTTCTCTTAATCTCCAAATTGTAGAGAGCGGAGACGACAAAGCCTTCTTACCTCGATCGAGTGTAGAAGAGGTATATGCTCAAATTGTTGCAGACCTCGAAGATGCAGAAAGGATGTTAAGTAATCCGACTTTCAATGATAAAGGAAAACAATCGGGAAGAGCAAGTAAAGGATCGGCAAAGATGTTGTTAGCCAGAGTACTGATGACAAAACCGACGCGCGATTATGCCAAAGCTGAAACTTTGTTGAAAGAGATTACTAAAATGGGCTATAGCCTGATAGATTATACCGACTTGTTTGACCCTAATTACAAAAATAGCAAAGAGTCGATATTTGAGGTACAGTTCAAACAAGGTGACGACGGACAACAAAGTAGCTTTATATACAGAATGATGCCTCTGACCAACGATGGGAAAGCCATTACAGGGGTAGCCGGTAGTAACAATACCAGTAACGGAGGATATGTAATACCAACGCAAGAAATGGTAAATTCGTACGAAGCGGGAGACAAGCGTCTTGACAGATCTATTGCTGTAGCAGTTGGGAAAACAGATACACAAAGTGGTATTATGAGAATAGATGCTGTATTGAAAGTAGGAGATCCGGAAATTGCGAATTATCCATCGTATTGCTATTTCGTAAACAAATATAGAAATCCGCATGCCAAAATAGATAATACGGATGATAACTGGCCGGTATATCGCTATGCAGATGTATACTTATCATTAGCAGAATGCTTGGTTGAACAAAACCGTGCAAGTGAAGCCATTCCTTATGTTAACGAAGTGCGCAAGCGAGCAGGATTGGCAGATGTTACGGCTGTAACGGCAAAAGTTGTAGCAGATGAACGTCGTCATGAATTTGCTTTCGAAAACAAACGCTGGCACGATCTTATTCGCACAGGCGAAGCAATCACAGTGATGAATGCCTATGGAGTGAAAATGAAAGCTCTCTATCCTTACATTGAGGCAAGAGCATATAATGTGACAAAAGAGCGTTTGATTTTCCCGTTGCCATACCGCGAACTTCAAATAAACAGTAAATTGACACAGAACCCAGGTTATTGATGCATATTTTAATATCCGCAGAAATTATCGGTTTATACCGGTGGTTTCTGCGGATTTTTTATTCTGAAAAAAATAGCTCTTAACTAAACTATACAAATCTATCCGATTGAAGTAACAGCAGCATTCAGCCCTCAACTTCTTTCACTGTCAATTTTTCAAGTATCTAAATCATTTTACTCAATACTATATTATTATCGATAGATTACTTTTGTTTATTGTAGAGACATTTTATCCTTATTTGAATAAAATACATGCAATATCAAATTTTGAATATTGAAACAAAACTCTGGATATTAATTTAATTATTACCTTTAAATCCAGTTTGTCCGGACAATCTCTATCGACTAATCTATTTAACCTCTAAATATTAATATGGTGAGAACTTATTTACTAGCTATTATTTTAGCAATTTCTGCCAATCTTCTGATTGCACAGACAGGAACAGTTTGCAAGCCTGACAATCTGAGCTGCGAACACCTTACAAGCCCACTTGGTGTGGATACCCCTACCCCCCGATTGTCGTGGATGATAAATGATAGCCGACAAGGAGCAGCACAAACTGCCTATCAATTGATTGTAGGAACCGACTCAATGGCAGTTGTGAACGGACAAGGAAACATTTGGGATTCAAAGAAGAAAAATTCGGATGCTATACTCGTTACTTATGCCGGCAAAGAATTAAATCCGTTTACACGCTACTACTGGAAGGTAAACGTATGGGATAAGGACGGACAATTAGCCCAATCGGATGTTACAGCATTCGAAACAGGGATGATGGGTATGAAAAACTGGCAAGGCGCATGGATTGGCGACCAAAGAGGTATCGATTATAAACCGGCACCTTATTTCAGAAAGACATTCGATACAAAGAAAACAGTTAAATCGGCACGTGCATATATTGCCGTTGCAGGATTATACGAGTTATATATAAATGGAGAGAAAATAGGCAACCACCGACTCGACCCAATGTACACACGCTTCGACAGAAGAACATTGTATGTAACCTACGATGTGACAAAACAGTTGCAGCAAGGCAAAAATGCAATCGGTGTATTGCTTGGTAACGGATGGTATAATCATCAATCGATAGGAGTATGGGATTTCGACAAAGCTCCGTGGCGTAACCGTCCTACATTTTGCATGGACTTACATATTACTTACACCGATGGTTCTGTTGAAGTTATACCAACAGAAAGAGACTGGAAGACATCATCGGGCGCAGTTGTATTCAATAGTATATATACAGCCGAACATTACGACGCACGTTTAGAACAAAAAGGATGGAACACTCCTTCGTTTGACGATTCGCAATGGAGAGGTGTGGGCTATAGAGGTGCACCATCTCAGAATATATTTTCACAACAAATGCAACCGATCCGCAATGTGGAAACGATACCTGCTAAAACTATCAAACAACTGAACGATAGCACTTACATTTTCGATCTGCAAAGAAATATAGCCGGTGTTACAAAAATCAAAGTATCAGGTGAAGAAGGAACAGTAGTTAGAATTAAACATGGCGAACGCTTATACGACAATGGTCATATAGATATGTCTAACATAGATGTATATCATCGTCCGAAAGACGACAAAGATCCATTCCAAACCGATATCCTTACATTAAGCGGAAATGGAGAGGACGAGTTCATGGCGAAATTCAACTACAAAGGATTCCGCTATGTAGAGGTTACCTCTAGCAAACCTGTTAAATTAGATATAAATAGTATTACAGGATATTTTATGCACAGTGATGTTGCTCCTGTAGGAGAAATCAAAACATCGAACGAACTTGTAAACAAATTATGGTGGGCTACAAACAATGCCTATCTGTCAAATTTAATGGGATTCCCTACCGATTGCCCTCAACGTGAGAAAAACGGATGGACAGGTGACGGACATTTTGCTATAGAAACAGCATTATATAATTTCGATGGTATTACCATTTACGAAAAATGGCTTGCTGACCACCGCGACGAACAGCAACCAAATGGTGTTCTTCCGGATATCATCCCGACAGGTGGCTGGGGATACGGCACCGAGAACGGATTGGATTGGACAAGTACAATTGCTATTATACCATGGGAAGTATATATGTTCTATGGTGACAGCAAATTACTTGCCGATTGCTATGAAAACATAAAAAGGTACGTCAACTATGTAGACCGTACTAGTCCCAATGGTTTGACTTCATGGGGCAGAGGTGACTGGGTACCTGTTAAATCGCGTTCATCAAAAGAACTTACCTCATCTATATATTATTATGTGGATGCGACAATATTAGCTAAAGCTGCTAAATTATTCGGCAAACAAGACGACTATGTACATTACACGGCATTAGCAGAAAAGATCAAGAATGCTGTAAATGCAAAATACCTCAATAGAGAGACAGGCATCTATGCAAGCGGAACTCAAACGGAATTAAGTGTTCCATTACAATGGGGTGTTGTTCCCGAAGAATTAAAAATTAAGGTGGCGCAAAATCTTGCTAAGAAAGTAGAAGAAGCCGGATTTCACTTGGATGTAGGTGTATTGGGAGCGAAAGCTATACTAAATGCTTTGAGTGAAAACGGACAGGCCGAGGCTGCTTATAAAGTAGCTGCACAAGACACATACCCTTCGTGGGGATGGTGGATTGCAAATGGAGCAACGACACTTCTTGAGAACTGGGATCTTAAAGCGGAACGCGACATATCAGACAATCATATGATGTTTGGCGAAATAGGAGGCTGGTTTTTCAAAGGATTAGGGGGTATAAAACCCGATCCGGAGCAACCCGGATTTAAACATATCATCCTTCGTCCGAACTTTGTAGAAGGATTAACCCAGTCTGAAACTAAGCACCGTTCGCCTTATGGCATGATTGTTTCACAATGGGAACGTAAAAAGAAAAATATCACTTATAATATCGAAATCCCTGCGAATAGCAGTGCGACTTTATATTTACCGGAAGATATAAAAGGAGAACAGGTTATAAAATTAGAAGCTGGTAAACACTCGTTAAAATTAAGCCGAAAATAAGAAAGACTTAAGAACTCTGACCTTATTTATAAGTCATCCTTGTAAAAGTAAAAGCCCTCTTTGATTTCTCCTAAAGAAGAAAAATCAAAGAGGGTTTGTGGATGAATAATGTATTAATCTCTCTGTCATTCCGAACTGAAAGGAGGAATCTATTTCCTTATAGCAGAGTTGAGATCCCTCACTACGTTTCGAGATTACAAAGAGAAAAAAGCCCCAGGAAGAGGAATAGTATTCTCCTAGAGAGGGCTGGAGAGGCTCTAAATGAAATATAAATACGTTCTATTATTTAGATTTGTTTATCAGTTAACTCTGATAATACATTTATTCAACTCTTCTGATATTACCACAGAAGAGTTGAATTATTTAAAGGCTATACCCCTTTATATTTCGACTGAAAGCTTCGAAGGGTTAACATTTTTTCCTACTTTTACTTTTCAAATTTATCAATCATCATGAAAAAACCTAAAACATCTTGCACTGTAGCATTTAAAGCTCTTATCTTCATCTTTTTATTCTCAAGTGCATCGCTTTCGTTTGCTCAGAAAAGTAAATATGTAGACCTATTTATCGGTACAGCCGGAGACAATGGTCAGGTAGATCCTGCGGCGTGTGTACCCTACGGGATGGTACGAGTTGCCCCCGACTCCGACCCTCGCAGCCACAGCGGGTACGATTATAATGTTGATCAGATATCCGGATTTTCCGTTAACCGCCTGTCGGGAATTGGTTGTAGTGGTGCAGGAGGTAATTTCAGTATGAAACCGGGAAGACAAACAGATACTTTACGGATTGTGAAGAAGACTGAATCGGCAATACCGGGATATTATACTGTAGCTCTCAACAATGGTGTAATAGCTGAATTTACTGCAACTAAAAATATTGCATTCCAAAGATATTCGTTCCCAAAAAATGAAGAAACATTCCTCACATTTAATGTAGCATCTTCCTTTACCAAAATTTTAGATAGTAGTTATGAAATAATCTCTGCAAATGAGATAAGAGGATACATTCAAGCAGGTAATACCTGCGATCACGGAGCATACAAATTATACTTTAGTATGACTACCAGCAAGCCATTCGGAATTACGGCAGAAACAGACAAAGGAATCGAACTCGCTTTTGGCAAAGCTGATAAAAAACCGCTTGAAGTAAGAATTGCCATCTCTCCGATCAATACAGAAACAGCCAAAGAAGAAAATATATTTCAGACATATAACAGTTTTGACAAAATAAAGAAACAAGCGACATCAGCATGGGATAATGTATTATCTAAAATTGATGTAACGGGAGGAAGCGAAGAAAACAAAACCCTGTTTTACACTTCTTTGTACAGAGTATTTTTAAGCCCTGCAAATACCACATCATGGAATAACAAATATATTGGAACAGACGGTGAAATACGTAAGGCTGAAGATTTCATCTACTATAGTTCATGGTCGATGTGGGATTCGTACCGCACCAAATTTCCTCTGATTACTTTGCTCGATGCTCCCGCAATGAAAGACATCAGCAACTCTCTTTGCAAGCTATTCATGTATGAAAAGAAAGACTGGGCTACAGATTTCGAATCTACACCGACTGTACGCACAGAACATAGTATAGTTGTTCTATTGGATGCCTATAACAAAGGAATTCCAAATATCGATCTGAAAGGAGCATATGCCGGTATGAAAGCCGAAATGGAAACGCTTAAAACCGAACGTCCCGATCAGGCTTTTGAAACATCTATCGACCTTTGGGCCATGTCTAAAGTTGCGGCAATACTTGGCGAAACTGCCGATGCAGATATGTATGCAAAGAAGTCAAAAGACATCTTTCTCGCAGCATGGGAAAAAGATTTCAAAAATGTGGATGATACATATATGAAAATGAAAGGCAGTGGTTTATATCAAGGTACACGCTGGCAATATCGCTGGGCTCTTCCTCAATATCTGGATGAAATGGCAGAAAGTGTTGGTGGCAAGGAGGTTCTGGCAAAACAATTAGACTACTTTTTCCAAAACAGCCTTAATAACCAAGGTAACGAACCTGGCATTCACGCCCCATTTATATTTAACAGACTTGGACAGCCCGAAAAAGGTCAACAGGTTGCCTACAATATCTTAAATACCGACATGAAGCATATCTATGGCGGTAATGCTGAATATCCCGAGCCTCGCCATGGTAGAGTATTCAGCGCCAAACCCGAAGGCTATTTGTTTGAAATGGATGAAGACGACGGAACGATGAGTGCCTGGTATGTATTTGCTTCAATGGGGCTTTTCCCTCTGGTTGTCGGAGAACCATTCTATGAAATAACTTCTCCAAACTTCGAGACTGTTACCATTCAAGTAGGCAAGGGTAAGAAATTGATTATAAAATCAATCAATAAACTATCGCCTACCAGCCCAATCAAACAAGTACGATTTAACAATTCTGTTATTTCTGATTTCAGAATTAATCATAACGACATAGCAGAAAAAGGAGGCGTATTAGAACTTGAATATTAAATCAAGGTATGATATCCGAATGTAATTATTCGATAAAACTGTATTTTGAAACTAATCGTAATACAGTTTTTCATTTTACAAAGAAGTTGTCTTGACTTTTTGTTTTTCGTATTATTTTGTCACCCTAAGAAATGAAGTATCTCGCAACCAAGATGCTTCACTACCGTTCAACATGACAGAGAGTCTAAAAAACAAAAAGAAAGCCTTTTGAATAGTCAAGACGATTTCAAAGGCTAATCTGACTTTAACATCATTTATCAAAGTTTTTTTATCAGAAAATACATAGTTACAACAATTAGATAAGCTAATTTGCGATATGGGATTTCTGCCCCCGTTAACTATGAAAATATCATTAAATACACTAATAATATGAATAAACTACTCAGATCGTCGGTAATAGTAGTAATGAGCTTTCTGACCCTGTCTTCATACATAGAGCCTGTATCAGCAAAGGATTTTACTTCTGTAAAAAATGGATTTATAACTCCTCCCGATACCATACAGACCAGTGTATATTGGTACTGGATCAACGACAATATATCGAAAGAGGCTGTTGTAAAAGACTTACAATCGATGAAAAAAGTGGGTATCAACCGTGCTTTCATCGGTAATATAGGTGATCAAGCCAATGCTTACGGGAATATAAAACTCTTTTCTGATGAATGGTGGGAGGTTATGCACACGGCACTTAAAACTGCAACTGAATTAGGTATCGAGATAGGTATTTTTAATGGTCCGGGATGGAGTCAATCTGGTGGTCCCTGGATAAAAACAGAACAGTCGATGCGTTATTTAGCATCGTCCGAACTACAAGTAAAAGGTCCGCGAAAACTAACACAGAAGTTGGAACAACCAACTGATGAGTTTGACGATGTGAAAGTTCTTGCATGGCCTGTTAGCCCCGGTTACCGTCAGAATCTGCTGGATATACCAAGCACTAAAATGAAAATTTCAGATAATGTAGTTGCACCCTTAGTTTTAAACAATTCGGCACGATTTACATTTGCTAACAGTGAAGAATATATAGATGTAGTTCTACCGCAAAAATCTATTGCACGAAGTTTAGTTATTTATCCTAAAGGAAATATTTATGCAGATTGTGAATTGCAAATAAAAGATGGCGATAAATTTCATACAATAAGAGAGTTCAATATAAATAGGACAAACCCGGCTCTTAATGTCGGATTTATGCCTTTTGCACCCATTGTAATATCTTTACCTGAGGTCAGTAGTTCTGAGTTCCGCATTGTTTTTAACAAGATGAATAAAGGTGTCGAGATATCTGACATTATTCTTTCTCCGACCCCTATCGTAGAACGGTATGCTGAGAAAACATTAGCAAAGATGTTTCAATCACCACTACCCTATTGGGATGAGTATTTGTGGGAACCACAACCATTGATCTATGATCCTGCGGGTTTGGTTAAGCCTGAGCAGATACAGGATATATCCTCGTATATGTCGGCCGATGGCACTCTTATATGGAGTGTACCAAAGGGCGATTGGATTATTATGCGAACAGGAATGGCTCCAACAGGAGTAGTCAATGCCCCCGCTTCACCCGAAGGAGAAGGGCGTGAAGTCGACAAAATGAGTAAGGAGCATGTGGCAAGCCACTTCGATGCTTTTATGGGAGAAATAATAAAGCGTATTCCTGCTGCTGATCGTAAGTCATGGAAAGTAGTAGTTCAGGATAGTTATGAAACAGGTGGACAGAACTTTACTGATGATTTCCTTAAAGAATTTGAACAACGATACGGTTACGATCCACTTCCTTATCTGCCTGTATTCAAAGGGTACACCATTGGAAGTCAGGATTTATCCGATCGTTTTCTATGGGATTTACGACGTCTGATAGCAGATAAAGTTTCGTACGACTATGTAGGCGGTCTTCGAGAAATAAGTCACCAACATGGGCTTACCACGTGGCTGGAAAATTATGGTCACTGGGGATTTCCGGGCGAATTTCTACAATATGGAGGACAGTCGGATGAGATTGGAGGCGAATTCTGGAGCGAAGGTAATTTAGGTGATATAGAGAATCGTGCAGCATCGTCATGTGCGCATATCTATGGCAAGAGCAAGGTATCGGCAGAATCTTTTACCTGTGCAAACGATGTCTTTAGCCGCTATCCTGCTACAATGAAAAAACGCGGAGACTGGTCATTCACTGAGGGCATAAACAATACACTTTTACACGTTTATATTCAACAGGCGCACGAAGATAAAGATCCGGGAATGAATGCCTGGTTTGGAAATGAGTTTAACCGAAAAAATACATGGTTTAATCACATGGATTTATTCGTGAATTATCTTAAACGCAGCAATTTTATGCTTCAACAAGGATTAAATGTAGCCGATGTAGCTTATTATATCGGAGACGATGCGCCAAAAATGACAGGAATTCGTGACCCCGAATTACCCAAAGGATATTCTTTCGATTATATTAATGGAGAAGTTATCTTACGCGACCTACAAGTAAAAGACGGACGCTTGGTTCTGCCTCACGGAACATCATATCGCATACTCGTATTACCAAAGCTAGAGACAATGCGCCCCGAAATATTGGGCAAAATAGAGCAATTAGTTGCTAATGGAGCTACCGTACTTGGCCCACCGCCCAGCCATTCACCAAGTATGGAAAGATACCCTAAAGCCGATCAGGAAATAAAACAGATGGCATCCAATATGTGGGGAAGTATCGCCGTAAAACAACGTAGATATGGCAAAGGAACAATTCTGACGAACATGAGCATGACCGAAGCTTTAGATTTATTAAAAGTTGCACCCGATTGCAGTTTTAACGATGGAGATCCGGTACTATACAATCACCGTACAGTAGATGGTAATGAAATTTATTTTATCACCAACCAAAGTGAGGAACGCATCCGGATAAATCCGAAATTCAGAGTAGATGGCATGCAACCCGAGTTATGGGATGCCACAAACGGCACCACCCGTTTATTACCTGCGTTCAGTTCGGTGAAAGGAATAACAACTGTGCCAATACAATTGGAACCGCTAGAAAGTGCATTTATTGTATTCCAGCAAAAAGGAGAGCCGACAGCATCGACTATCGAAGCTAACTATCCACAACCTCAATTGATCGAAACTATAAATTCACCTTGGAAAGTTCAATTCGAATCGGATAAAGTGAGACGCGGACCTGCAGAAACTATTACTTTCAATAAACTAGTTGATTGGTCTCAACATGACGATCAACGTATCCGCTATTATTCGGGAACAGGGATATACACAACCAGTTTCAATCTGAAAGAAAAACCTAAAGATGAATTATATCTCGATCTCGGTAAAGTGAGTGTGATGGCTAAAGTAAAAGTAAACGGACAATATGTAGGTGGTGTATGGACTGCACCTTACCGTTTGAATATTTCTAAATTCACAAAAAAAGGCAACAATACACTCGAGATAGAGGTTGCGAGCACATGGGTAAATCGCCTCATTGGAGACTTACGCCTTCCCGAGGCAGATAGAGCTACATGGCTGGAGGTCAATACATGGAATGCTGATTCTCCATTGCAATCATCGGGATTAGTTGGTCCTGTTAGATTGGTTAATATCAAATAAGGGTTAGAACAAAATACTCTTTCGTACAATCATTTCTTTATTTGGAAGTCGTCTATATTTTTTGTTTATTCTTTTTTCTCGCCATCCTGAGATACAAAAAATATCGAAATATAGATGCTTCGCTTCGTTCAAGTATAACCAAGAGAATAAAATATATAAAAGAAAAATATATGCTATGTATTTAAGAAATATTCCATAGATTTGCAGCGAGTTATTTAAGGAAATACAATGCAAGATGCAGAAATAAGTCAGCTAAAATCGTCGCCTTCGAAGCTGTTGATTCTCATTTAAATTCTTATAATCAGCAAATTATTTACAAAGGTAAATTTGTAAAATATAAACCGTTACTTATATAAATAAAAAACTGGAAGGATTGTGATATGAAAATTCAAGATGTTCCATTTTGTACAATTGATTGGAGTACTGTATCGCCAACAACACACCCGGGAATACAAGGAGAGGCTTATTGGCGGACTTTTGAAATGGGGAACATACGTGTTCGTATGGTAGAATACACCCCTGGTTATTTAGCAGACCATTGGTGCAGCAGAGGGCATGTTTTATTCGTTTTAAGCGGCACCTTAATTACAGAATTATCTGACGGGAGGAAATTTACACTTAATCCAGGCACAAGTTATCAGGTTGCTGACGACGTAAACCCTCATCGCTCTTACACGAAAGATGGTGCTACTCTTTTTATAGTAGATTAACCCAATAACTGGGTAATAACTTAATATGATTGATACAAAAGATATAGGATTAGTTCTGGAAGGCGGTGGTATGCGAGGCGTGTTCACGTGTGGTGTGTTAGACTATTTTATGGATAACGACATCTACTTCCCTTATACGATAGGAGTTTCAGCAGGAGCATGCAACGGGCTTTCGTTCATGTCACGCCAGCGGGGAAGAGCCAAATACAGCAATATTGATTTACTGGAAAAGTACAAATACATAGGGATTAAGCACTTTATCAGAAAAAGAAACATTATGGATTTTGATCTACTTTTTGATGAATTCCCCAATCATATTATCCCTTATGATTACAACGCTTACTTTGAATCTCCCCACCGTTTTGAAATGGTGACAACCAATTGCCTTACAGGCGAGTCGAACTACTTTGAGGAAAAATCAAGTACCGAACGGGTGATTGACATTGTAAAAGCATCGGGTAGCCTGCCGATAATGTGCCCCATTGCATATGTAGATCAGATACCAATGCTTGACGGCGGCATATGTAATTCTATACCGATAGAGCGAGCTATAGACCAAGGGTACAAAAAAAACATTGTTGTATTAACCCGCAATAAAGGCTATCGCAAAACAAGCAAAGATATAAAAATACCCTCGTTCCTATACAAAAAATATCCTGCCGTTAGAAAAGCTCTTAGTAACAGAAATGCGTCATACAACTCTCAACTAGATTTGGTAGATAAGCTGGAAGAAGAAGGGGTTATTTCTGTTATACGCCCACAAAAGCCAATGATTGTAGATCGTATTGAGAAAAATACTAAAAAATTAATAGCCCTCTATGAAGAAGGTTATGAATGCGCAAAAGCTATTAATGATATTAAATTAACTTGAGTTTGCTAGATAAAGAATAATGAAATTTCTACTCTCATTTGTCATCCCGAACTGAAAGGAGGGATCTGTATACTACAACGAGGAAAGGTTGAGATCTCTCCTTTCAGTTCGGGATGACAAAATGGACGAAACTAACTCATACTTATATAGGGTTTATATCAAACCACATTAAGTTATAATCTTATTTATAGCTTAACCATTTAAATAATTCCTTAAAACTAACTTTCTTACCATACATCAGTATTCCTGTACGATAAATCTTAGCCGCTAATTTCACCATAAGTATCGAAGTTGCATAAAGCAATACAATAGATAGAGCCAGTTCCCATATCGGAATCTCGAATGGCGTGCGCACCATCATTACAATAGGAGAAGTAAACGGTATGAGTGAACACCAGAAAGCAATAGAACCTTCGGGATTACTTGCCGCAGCAAACCCTGTATAAAAGGCTACCATAAGAATTACCATAACAGGAGTAATAAATTGTTGTGCTTCCTGCGAATCATTCGCAGCCGAACCAAACATGGCAAATAAAGATGCAAACAGCAGATAACCGCCGATAAAGTATAAAATAAAACAAACCACAACCTGAAACCAATTGATACTAAGCAAACCGGCCAGCCCCGAAGCTATTTCGGGATTATTATTCATCATAGACATCATTTGTTGCATGTCGCCAGAATTCATATCGGGAGTTTGTATTCCCATAAAAATGCTTATGCCCAACATTGCTACAATACCGACACCCAACCATATCATCAATTGAGTCAGTCCGGTCAAAGCCACACCTATTATTTTACCCATCATCAAGTCGAAAGGTTTCACTGATGAGATAATAACCTCTATTATTCGATTCGTTTTCTCTTCCACAACACTTTGCATCACCATCGATCCATACATCATAATGAAAAAGAACATACAGAAAGTAAATGCCATACCTGCCACGGACGCTACTTCGCCCAGTGTGTCTGCACTTTTACCTTCTGTATCCCAACGCATTGTCCTGATTTGGATCTGGTCTTTCGATTTCAATATATTTTGTAAATTGACTACAATCTGCGGTTCAAGATTACTTTCAGCTGTAAAATTTTCTATTTTTTTCGCTTTTACCGCCTCCGTTAAAACATCATTAATATACCCGATCAGGTCGCGCGGTGGCTGTTGTTGCTCGGAAGAGAATCTTGCCCATGCAGGATTTTCAGATAAATCGCCATCTATCTGAAGTAAGGCGTCCATCTTCTCCTGACTATTGCTATTTGTAATAGGTACAAACTTATAAGTATCAGACGATTCAAATAAATTAGAGTACAACCCTGTATTGTCAATAACAAAAACAGTTTTTATTGATGAATCGTTTATTGATGATAACAATGCAGGAAGTACTGTTATTGCTATAAATAAGAAAGGAGTTAATATCGTAGTAAGGATAAAAGCCTTCGTCTTTACCCTCGATGTATATTCGCGATGTATAATTAATTTTAATGCTTTCATTCTGCTGGTTTTGATACGATTTGTATAAATATATCATTCATGGTTGGTAGTTCTTCTTCAAAAGACAGAATCTCGTATTTAGAGGCTACTTCCTGAATTAGATCAGAATTAGATGCTTCATCATTTCGTTGAATACGAACTTCTACTATACCTTTTTCGGTAGTTTGCGAAAGCACTGCAAAGTGCGATGATTCTACATTAAAATTATCCCCTACCACTTGCAGTTTGAATATGTGTTTTCTGTATCGGGCACGAATATCTTTAACATTACCCTGAAGAACAACTTTCGATTTATTGATCAGAGTTATTTCATCGCAAAGCTCTTCGACCGATTCCATATTGTGTGTAGAAAGGATGATTGTTTTACCCTTTGCCTTCAATTCCAGTATCTCGTTCTTTAGCAATTCGGCATTTACAGGATCGAATCCGCTGAAAGGTTCGTCGAGGATGAACAGATCGGGCTCGTGGATAACAGTTGCAATAAACTGTATCTTTTGCTGCATACCTTTTGATAGCTCTTCGACTTTCTTATTCTCCCACGAAGCTATATCAAACTTTTGAAGCCAGTATAACATTCTCTCTTTAGCATCATCTTTCGATAATCCTTTTAGTCGGGCAAGGAAAATAATATGCTCTCCAACTTTCATCTTCTTATACAAACCCCTTTCTTCGGGCAGATAACCTATATTGAAGATATCTTCTCCGGTAGATGGTTTTCCATTGATAAGAACATGTCCATTATCGGGAGCTGTTATTCTATTAATAATACGGATTAGAGAAGATTTGCCTGCCCCATTGGGACCAAGTAAACCATATACACAGCCGCGAGGCACCTCCAGAGTCACACCGTTAAGAGCTGTATAATCACCATATTGCTTTACAATATCATGAGCTTCGAGATAAAACATATTTTATTTATTTTTTAGGTCGCAGACCTTTTTATTGTACTTAATACTATATTGTTAGTCGCAACATCGACCTAAAAATCACAAAGCGGAGTTTACCAGCGTAAAATAATACGTTCGCCCAAAGCTTTTGCCAGCACTTTCTTAATTTCCTCCAGTTTTTTTATCTTCTGAATCAATTCGATAGCTGAATCCCAATCTCCTTCTTTCTGCTTATGAGCCATTAACTCTTTTATTTCTTTTATTTGTTGGGATATATATATATTCTTGAGTTCGGTAAGAACACGCGGTACATTTTTCGCAAGGTGTTTTTCTTCGGCTAACGGCGTATCTTCCTTCTTTGCATTTGGTCCGAATTGCTTAGTATGCACCTTACTAAGATGATACCTGTCGCTAACAATATCTGCGGCTATTTTACTGATCTCCTCATCGGGATGTGCCAAAAAATAACGGCTCGAATTAAAATTCGGGTCTTCTGATCGTGCAATTGCCTCATCTAATATTTGCTTATAGATAGGACTATGAAACCACAATTCATCACGTTTCAGATCGAAACTGACATATTCTATAACTGTCATAGGTTCTTCTACCTCCTCGCCTTCTACGGGCTCGGCAGCTTCCTCATCTATAAGCCTTTCCATGCCGAAGCGCACAATATAGTAGAGTATAGCCAGCTCTGCTTTATCGACTGTCGATTTTCTCACCTTACTTGTATCCAGTTTCTTTTCTGACGAGTGGGGCAAAAGAGAATTAGTTACATCTGCAATTTCAGCATAGTTAGGTTTTGCAGGAGCTCTTTCTGCCTGAGTCTGGCGTTTTTTATTTACTTCCTGAATAAGAATACGCTCATCCACATCGAGCAGTATACTGCAATCTTTCAGATAAACTGTGCGAATAATATTATCGGGAATCACCGAAATACTATTCACAATATCAGAAATTAGAGCAGCTCGCTTTATCGGATCATTTCCCGCCTCTTCCAAGAGTAATTGGGTTTTGAAACGGATAAAATCGACTTCATTCTTTTTTATATAAGCTATAAACGATTCGGCATTCTGTTTACGTGCAAACGAATCGGGGTCTTCACCGTCAGGCAAAAGAACCACTTTGATATTCATACCATCCTCCAAAAGGAGGTCGATACCTCTCAACGCAGCCTTTATACCTGCTGCATCGCCGTCGTATATAACGACAACATTATCCGTAAAACGATGTATCAGCCGTATTTGCCCGTTTGTCAGTGCCGTTCCCGAAGAGGACACGACATTCTCAATACCTGCCTGATGCATGGATATAACGTCCGTATATCCCTCTACCAGAAAACAGCAATCGGCTTTTGTTATGGCTTGCTTGGCAAAGAAAATTCCGTATAATTCGTTCCCTTTATGATAAATCTCACTTTCGGGCGAATTGATATATTTACCTGTATTCTCAGCCTTTTTCAATATACGCCCACCAAAAGCAATTACCTTGCCCGATAGCGTATGAACCGGAAACATTACACGTCCACGAAAACGATCGGCAACATAATTGTTGTCTCCCTCTATCGTCAGACCTGTTTTAACAAGAAATTCTTTTTTGTACCCGTTTCGCAACGATTCTTGCGTGAAGGCGTCTCTCTGTTCAAGACTGTAACCAAGTTGAAACTTCCGAATAATATCTTCTCTGAATCCACGCTCTTTGAAGTATGAAAGCCCTACAGCTTTACCTTCGATATGTTCGTGTAGAATATTCATAAAATAATCGCGGGCATAATCATTGAGAATGAAAAGGCTTTCGCGTTCGTTATATGCTTTCTTCTGCTCATCAGTCAATTCCCGCTCCTGAATCTCGATATTGTATTTCTTCGCGAGATATCTGATTGCCTCATAATAAGACAACTGTTCGTGCTTCATAATGAAGTGTACAGCCGTCCCACCTTCGCCGCAAGCAAAACATTTACAAATGTTCTTGGCAGGAGACACATAGAACGAAGGCGTTTTATCTGTATGGAAAGGACAAAGACCAACATAGTTGATCCCCCTTCGTTTGAGTGTAACAAAATCGGATACTACATCAACTACTTGTGCAGCATCCATTATGCGGTCTATGGTTCCCTGATCGATCATTTATAAATATAATTCTTTCACGAAAGTACTAAAAAATATCGCTGTAGAAGTACTTAAAATAATTAAAAAAGGCGAAGGGTCTCTCAACTAATCTATTCTCTTTTCATATCTTTGTCTAATGTCTGGTTATAATTTCCAATATAGATACTATTTATGAAAAAGGTTCTTTTATTACTGACCATTTTGGTCTTTTCGGCGATCAACATTTATGCGCAAGACGTTGTTAATTGGTCATTCAAATTAGTAGATAAAGGAAATAGCGAAGTCGAACTGACAGCTGTTGCCAAAATAAATCCGGGATGGCATCTTTATGATATTACTATTCCAGATGGCGGACCTAACCCTACTACGCTTACAATAGATGAAGCGAAAGGTGCTACAAAAGTTGGCGGATTTAAAGTTGTAAATTCGAAACTTCATAAAGGCTTTGATGACATTTTCCAAATGGAGATCGGCTATTATGAGACACAAGCCACTTTTGTGCAACGTTTCAAAGTAACAGATAAAGCTGCTTTTTCACTAAAAGGAGACATACGGGCACAGGCTTGTAACGATACGGAATGTACCCCGCCTTTACCGACCGACTTCTCTTTTTCGGCCAAAGACCTACCTGCTACTGTTGTAGCCGCGAGTAGAAGTGCTGCTGAGGCTATTGTTGATGAAGCTGCTGTGGAACAAGTCCCTACTGATTCTGTTACTCAGTCAGCCTCTACATTTTCCAGCGATACAGACCTATGGGCTCCTGTGATTAAAGAAGTAGAAGCTTTTGGCGCTGCAGGCAGCACTACCAACCAAACATATTGGTTTATATTCATTTCGGGATTTTTGTATGGCTTCGTAGCCTTGCTTACGCCTTGCGTATGGCCAATGATACCGATGACAGTAAGTTTCTTCTTGAAAAGAAATAAGAAGAACAGAGCTAAAGCTATCAAAGATGCAGTAACATACGGCTTGGGTATTATTATAATATATGTATCGCTAGGGCTTATCATAACTGCCATATTCGGGGCCAGTGCTCTCAATGATATGGCGACAAGCGCTGTCTTCAACCTCATATTCTTTGCCCTTCTCGTTGTATTTGCAATATCTTTCCTAGGGGCTTTTGAGATGGTATTACCATCCTCATGGACAAACAAGATGGATAGTAAAGCAGATTCTACAACAGGAGTCATCAGCATATTCTTTATGGCATTCACGCTGGCTCTCGTATCCTTCTCTTGTACCGGTCCTTTGATCGGAACTTTACTTGTTGAAGCTGCGGGTACAGGCAGTATTACAGCACCGGCAATAGGTATGTTCGGATTTGCGTTAGCCCTGTCCATTCCATTCACGCTGTTTGCAATTTTCCCTTCACTTTTGGAAAGTATGCCAAAATCGGGCGGATGGCTCAACTCGGTTAAGGTAGTACTAGGATTCTTAGAACTTGCTTTAGCACTGAAATTCTTATCGGTAGCAGACCTAGCCTACGGATGGGGAATTCTCGACAGAGAAGTATTCCTTGTATTGTGGATAGCTATTTTTGTTCTGCTAGGAGCATATCTATTAGGAAAACTGAAATTCTCGCACGATAGCGATTTGAAATATGTGTCCGTACCTCGTTTATTTATGGCAATCATATCATTTGCATTTGCTATATACCTAATCCCGGGCTTATGGGGTGCACCACTTAAAGCTATCAGCGCATTCTCGCCACCTCTTACTACACAAGATTTCAATCTATATAAAGGGGAGGTTCATGCCAAATACGACGATTACGAAGCAGGTATGGAATATGCACGAAAAAATAACAAACCTGTCATGATAGATTTCTCCGGCTATGGCTGTGTTAACTGTCGCAAGATGGAAGCATCTGTATGGACAGACATCCGTGTGAAACAAATATTGGACAACGACTATGTTCTGATAACACTGATGGTGGACGATAAGAAAAAGCTGCCTGAAGTAATAGAAGTTACCGAAGGAAATGGAAAAACAGCTAAATTGAAAACGATTGGAGACAAGTGGAGTTATCTGCAACGTCATAAGTTCGGAACTAACTCGCAACCTTATTACGTATTGTTAGATCACGAAGGAAAGCCGATAGGTCCTTCTTATGCTTACGACGAAGATGTAAATAAATACCTCAACTTCTTAAACATAGGATTGACTAACTTCAAGAAATTACAGGAAGCAAAATAAATGAAGAAAAGCAGATTTTAAACGGTCTGCTTTTTTCTATAAAATATAAAATATATGCATACAAGAGAAGAGAAGAAGGAAGCATTCGGCCGCTTACTCGACATTATGGACGAACTAAGGATAAAATGCCCGTGGGATGCTAAACAAACGAACGAGAGCCTTCGGACCAACACAATAGAAGAAGTATATGAATTGTGTGAGGCTATCATAAAAAATGATGATAACGAGATAAAGAAAGAACTGGGCGACGTACTTCTTCACGCAGTTTTCTACTGCAAAATAGGTGAAGAAAAAGACGCTTTTGATATTGTAGATGTATGCAATACGTTATGCGACAAGCTCATTTACCGCCACCCTCATGTATTCGGGGACGATGCTTCCAAGACAGCAGGCGAAGTAGAAAAATCGTGGGAACAACTCAAACTAAAAGAAAAAGGGGGAAATAAAACGGTGCTCGAAGGTGTTCCGGCATCACTTCCTTCTATCGCTAAGGCTCATCGCATACAAGACAAAGCTCGCAATGCAGGATTCGATTGGGAGAAAAAAGAAGACGTATGGGAGAAAGTCAGCGAAGAATTTAATGAGTTGAAAGACGAAATAACAAACATGGATGCCGACAAAATGGAAGCCGAATTCGGTGACGTTTTTTTCAGTCTGATAAATGCCGCCAGATTATACAAAGTAAATCCAGATAATGCTTTAGAGCGAACTAACCAAAAGTTTATCCATCGTTTCAACTATATAGAACAGAAAGCAAGGGAGGACGGAAAGAACCTAAAAGATATGACTTTAGGTGAAATGGATGCCTTGTGGAATGAAGCTAAGAAATCGGAGTGAAAGACAGATATATACTTAGTAGGTGAGACATTAAATTACAACTAATAAAATTTCTCGAAGAATTTGTCATCCCGATACGTAGTGAGGGATCCATTATCTCTTGCGGTTATTAGCCAATAGCTATTAGCTAAGGGCTTATTTCATAATAGATCCCTCACTACGTATCGGGATGACAGAATGGACGAATGACAGATACTAATTCATAGCTCATAATTATCTGATATTTATATCGAACTCACATTAATTATTAATATTTCGCTTAGCAAAGCTATAAAAGGTCAGTGACCTTAAAAATAGTAAAGAAGATGAACAAGTGCGAAAAACCAAATGTTCTAATTAACTTGTAAAGTGCTATTAAACAATAGTATTTTCAACCAAGAGAGAGAAATACAACAGTACCCACATTAAAAAACAAAGATTATGTTAGCAGTAAATCCTTATTTGTCATTCAATGGCACATGCGAAACCGCATTCAATTTTTACAAATCTGTATTTGGGGGCGATTTTGAATTTATCGGACGTTATAAAGATATTCCGGGCGAAGATATACCAGAATCAGAGAAAGATAAAATCATGCACATATCATTACCTCTGACAGAAGCAGTACGACTAATGGGAGCAGATTCGTCAGAGATATTTGGTCAAACAACCAAATTCGGCGACTCTGTAACCCTTACTCTTTGCACCGAAAACGAAGCCGAAACGAAGAGAATCTTCAATGCTCTTTCTGAAGGGGGCAAAATCATCATGCCACTAGAAAAAACGTTCTGGGCTGATCTATATGGTATGTTCACCGATAAATTCGGCATTAGCTGGGCAATAAATTATGCTCCGAATATGAACAACTAAATAATAAGAGGAATATGGGGTTCTTCATCCACATAATATAGAACCTAAAAACTATAAAAAAAAGAGTTGTCTTTCTAATTGAAGACAACTCTTTTCACATTTTATTATATTAAAAGAATTATTTTTTCTTCTTTTTAGATACTGTGTTAATTTCTTTCCAAAGCTTCGGATTATTCGCTTTCAAATCTGTAGAGAACGAATAAGGAAGATCTGCTTCTGTTATACCTCTTTGTTTATTTGGGGTAGCCGACATTTTGAAATTGATTGTAGCACCGTTCATCAATTGATCGTGAGTGATATAATTCTTAGTATATGGTTGACCATTCAGAGCCATCGACTCAACATATCTATTCGATACACTATTGTTTTCTGCTTTGATTACTACTTTTTTACCATTCTCAAGATTCAATGTTACACTTTTGAATAGTGGTGAACCCATGATATATTGATCAGATCCAGGGCATACAGGATAGAATCCCATTGCCGAGAATACGTACCATGCTGATGTTTGACCATTATCTTCATCACCGCAATATCCGTCAGGACGTGGAGTATAAAGTTTATCCATTACCTCTCTTACCCAGTATTGAGCTTTCCAAGGTTCAGAAGAATAGTTATACATGTAGATCATGTGCTGAATAGGTTGGTTACCATGTGCATAGTTACCCATATTCATGATTTGCATTTCTCTGATTTCATGGATAACACCTCCGTAATAGCTATCATCGAACAATGGTGGAACATTAAATACAGAGTCCATCATTTGGTTGAAACCGTCTTTACCACCCATCAAATCAATAAGTCCTTGAGGATCTTGGAATACAGACCAAGTATAGTGCCAGCTGTTTCCTTCGGTAAATGCGTCACCCCATTTCAACGGGTTGAATGGAGATTGGAATTCACCGTTCTCATTTTTACCTCTCATCAATTTATGATCAGGGCAGAATAGGTTTTTATAATTAAATGCTCTTTTTGCAAAGATGTCGATTTCTTTAGCCGGTTTGTTTAGTGCTTTACCTAATTGATAGATAGTCCAATCGTCGTAAGCATACTCTAATGTACGAGCTGCACTTTCGTTTATCTTAACATCGTAAGGAACATAGCCAAGTCTGTTGTAATAATCATAACCTAAACGACCTGTTGAACCGATTTTCGGATGAACATTATTAGCTCCGTGTACTACAGCTTCCCATAGCGTTTCGATATCGTACCCTCTTAACCCTTTAAGGTATGCATCGGCTACAACTGACGCAGAGTTGTTACCAACCATACAGTTTCTATGACCGGGACTAGCCCACTCAGGTAAGAATCCGCTTTCTTTGTACGTGTTAGCAAGACCTTCCTGCATTTTTTCGTTCATAGAGGGGTACATAAGATTCAAGAATGGGAACAAACAACGGAATGTATCCCAGAAACCTGTATCAGTAAACATATAGCCGGAAAGTACTTCGCCGTTATACGGACTGTAATGCATAACTTGTCCTTTAGCATCTATTTCGTAGAAGCTACGAGGGAATAGTACCGAACGATAAAGACAAGAATAGAATGTTCTTAAGTTATCAACATTCTCATCTTGAACCTCGATACGACCTAATATCTTATTCCATTCTGCTCTTCCTTTTTGAGCAACTTGTTCAAATGTATTATTACCCAGTTCTTTCAGGTTAATTTCAGCTTGCTCATAGCTAATGAAAGAAGAAGCCACTCTTGCATGTACTTTTTCTCCTTTTTCTGTAGCAAAACCGATAATAGCACCTGCATGATTGTCAGACGACTCCAATTTACCTTTAGTAATTGTATTACTTGCAACTGTAGCTGTATAAGTAAATGGCTTATCGAATGTAATTACGAAGTAATTTTTGAAATTTTCAGGAACACCACCGCTGTTACGTGTTGTGTAACCAATAATTTTATTTTCGCCAGGGATAACTTTCACGTACGAACCTCTGTCGAAAGCATCAATCACAACATAAGAACTATCTGTCTTAGGGAATGTAAATTGAAACATTGCAGCACGTTCTGTTGGAGCGATTTCTGTTACCACATCGTGATCTGCCAAATATACTTTATAGTAATATGGCTTAGCAACTTCTGCCTTATGTGAAAACCAGCTAGCTCTCTCATCCTGATCAAATATTACTTTACCTGTGATAGGCATAATAGAAAATTGACCGTAATCGTTAATCCAAGGACTTGGTTGGTGAGTTTGTTTAAATCCGCGGATTTTGTCTGCATCATAGGTATATGCCCATCCGTCACCCATTTTACCGGTTTGTGGCATCCAGAAGTTCATACCCCAAGGCATTGCTATTGCCGGATAGGTATTTCCTGTGGATAGTGAATGCTTCGATTGTGTTCCCACAAGCGGGCTTACATAATCTACCGGGTCTAAATTTGTCTGCGCATTAGCCGACCAGACACAAAGAAAACTCAGCAGTAAAAAAACACTTGCTTTTCTCATCATTTCTTTTTTGTTGTTTGACTTATTAATTGATTTTCTAACGTTTTTATTATAATAGCTTCCTACAACAGAACGGACTTGATAAAAGCATTATTGCTACCGAAATGGCACTCAACGCGTAGTTCTTCATAGGTATGACATTTAAATAATAGATTAAGATACCAAAAATAATACAAGTAGGAGAATTGACCATCTATTCTCCCACTTGTATGCAAATAGTTAAAGTAATTTAACTATTTGCATAGCTTAACAATTGAGATAATCAGGATAAAATCACCATTGTAACCTATTTTGGTATTTATCTATATATGGGTATGAAAAGTCATGTTAATAGTAAGTAACCTTTCAAATTTTAATCAATGAAATACTTTGGAGCTAAAAACGCATTTTTTTTTGCCAAAACACCTATTGTTCAGCCATATAAACTTGAAAATTTCAAGTTTCATTTTTTCATATAGTTTGCTAAATTTTCAAACCCGGGTAATCCTCCATTTTTCAATAATATTTGTCCTTTATGGTCTATCAACATATAAGTTGGAAATGTTGTAATACCTAGTTTGACTGTAATCGATTCGTTATTAGATTCATCGAATATCTGCGGCCATTGAATATCATTTTCTTCAAATATTGTTTTGGCTTTATCAAAATTATCGGCTCTATCAAAACAAACGCTAACAAATTCGTATCTATCATTATATAAGTTATATAATTCACGCAATTTAGGGAGAGTCGCTATACATGGACTGCACCATGTTCCCCAAAAATCGATAACAATGAATTTCTTTTTCTCTGTAAAAAAAGGATTTAGTTTATCTAATAGTATATTCGCTAATAATGGAGTTTTCTCATTGATATCAGTCAATAATTGAAGTTGAACATTATCCCAATTCTCATTAATTTCTGTAAGTTTGTAATATTGATTGTTTATGTAGATTGAATCGTTTAACCGGTAATTTCTTTTATATTTTATCCCATTTACATATGCGTCACCATGATAATTACCCAAAGAATCTATTACATTCAATTCGAGCCCTACTATATCTGAGTTTGCGAGATTGTTTTTAATAATGGATATAGTATTATTCTGAAATTTTGCATTTCTCATTTTTGAAATAAAAACATTCAGAGGTAATTCGTAAAATCGTGAATCATTGAAAGTAACTCCATCGACAAAAGGCAGGAAAAATAATTCACAGGTTTTATATTCTATCTTATTCTCGAGGCAATAAGGATAAATTATATCTATTCGAGGAAATAAATTATCGGGTAAAATTTTATTTGTCCATTTCTTTGCAGAATCAGCATGATATGATAACCTTATGTCATTTTTTAAAAAATAATTATAATGCTTTGATAACTTTATTATAATCGAATCCGATTCTTTTCTAAGAAGAATTTTTAATCCGTCAGGCATATCCTCACATATTTTTTGACCGATATCTGTGGATTTTCTGAATTGTAGATCATCTTGTAACACCAATTCATACAAAATGCTATCGAATGGTGCTACAAGATCATTTTCCGGCCAAATTTTAATAGGGTTTGGAATAAAAATTAAACCTCCTTCTGTTTCTTCATAGTACTGGGGAGTATTTAACTTTATATTTATTATGTCATCGCCTTGTTGTGCATCAATTTGTAAAATAAATAAAACAAAAAGGAGAACAACAGAAATTGGCTTTTTCATATTATACTAGTTTATAAGAAAATAAAGATACAATATTAATTGACAGAAAATAGAAAAAGAAAGGGCTGAAAGTTAGAACAACCTCCAGCCCGTTATATTATAGCCTAATTATATTATTTTTTATGAACTTCGACCTTTTGGGTAGGCGCATGTTCCGCATTTCGTTTTTCGACCGAAGCCACAAAGCTATCAGCAAGAGATGCAAATGCCATACCTGTTATAGAGTTTTCGTTCAGCGAAACAGGGACTCCGCTATCACCACCTTCGCAGATGCTCTGTACAATAGGTATCTGCCCTAAAAGAGGTACATTCATCTCTTCGGCAAGAGCCTTACAACCTTCTTTACCAAATATATAATATTTATTTTCAGGAAGTTCGGCCGGAGTAAACCAAGCCATATTTTCTACCAAACCAAGTATCGGCACATTTACTTTTTCGTTGGTAAACATGTTTATACCTTTACGAGCATCGGCCAAAGCGACTTGTTGCGGGGTACTTACTACTACCGCACCGGTAATAGCTAGGGTCTGCACCAATGTCAAATGAATATCGCTTGTACCGGGTGGAAAATCGATAAGGAAATAGTCCAAGTCGCCCCAATCTGCATCGGCAATCAATTGCTTTAAAGCATTTCCTGCCATTGCTCCACGCCATACAACAGCCTCATCTCTATTCACAAAGAAACCGATAGAAAGCATCTTAACGCCATACTTTTCGATAGGAACGATATATTCTTTTCCGTCAATAGGTTCTAAAAGCGGACGTGCATCTTCTTCGTTAAACATTTTAGGGAGTGAAGGGCCGAAGATATCAGCATCGAGCAACCCAACTTTATAGCCTTTTTTTGCTAATGATATAGCCAGATTGACAGACACAGTACTCTTGCCTACTCCACCTTTGCCCGAAGACACTGCTATTACATTCTTAACTTGAGGTAATAATTTAGCAGCTTTAGGAGGTGCAGCTTGCGCCGTTTTTACTTCTATATTTCCCTTTATTTCAATATTCGGATCAGCATATGTTAAAATTGCAGTTTCACATGCTTTCACTACCGATTTAATAAATGGATCGTTAGGTTTATCGAATAACATCGAGAAACTCACTTTCATTCCATCTATATGAATATCATCGGATACAAATCCCATCTCGACAACGTCTTTCCCTGTACCGGGATAACGCACATTGCGAAGTGCATCCAGAATCAGTTTAGGATATATTTTTGTACTCATTTCTAATTATTTATTGCTTAGCTTCCTTTAGCGATTGTGTGTTATTTCTACCAAAACTACGGTAACTGTCTTTTTCGATATCCAATTCGGGTTCAATCCAGTTATCCCTGTCCTGACATTCAAACTTGATATATTTTATATTTAAACCACGAGCTAGCCATTGTTGTTCATAAAACGTCTGAATTTTAAGGATTTCATCCACCAGATCGGAATGGTATAGATCATCTGTCTGAAACAGAACAGGCAGCTTATTTTCTTTTACCATCTCGCAAGTATAGGTAAACATAAAGTTACTGTCAGATTTCAGATGAATAATACCATTTGGAATAAGTATTTCGCGGTATAATTTCATAAAACGGGTAGATGTCATACGCTTATTCACTTTATTCATCTGCGGATCAGGAAATGTTATCCAGATTTCCGAGATCTCTCCTTCACCAAAGAACTTGTTGATCAGTTCTATGTGTGTACGAAGAAAAGCGACATTAGTCATACTCTCCTGAAAGGATTGCTTTGCCCCTGTCCACATACGGGCTCCCTTAATATCTATGCCTATAAAATTCTTATTGGGGAATAATTTTGCAAGACCTACACTATACTCTCCCTTGCCACAGCCTAATTCAAGAACAATGGGATTGTCGTTTTTGAAAAATAATTCATTCCATTTTCCCCTCATTTCAAAACCTTTTTCCTGCAAAACAGAAAAGGGATATTGAAATACATGAGGATATTCCTCCATGTTGGCAAACTTAGCGAGCTTATTTTTACCCATATCTTTGTTTTATTGTCGATTTAGAATTGTTGCATATCGCATAGCTTGCGATAATATCCGTTTAGTTCAAATAGCTCGGTATGATGACCGCGTTCTACAACTTTTCCTTCATGCATTACATATATCTCATCTGCATTTTTAATTGTAGACAGACGATGAGCAATAACCAACGTTGTACGATTTTTCATCAGTTTTTCCAATGCATCTTGTACCAGCCGTTCCGACTCGGTATCTAAAGCAGATGTAGCTTCGTCAAGAATTAATATCTGAGGATTTTTCAATATAGCACGAGCTATACTAATACGCTGACGTTGCCCGCCTGACATCTTCCCACCACGATCACCTATATTTGTATCGTAACCATTTTCTGTGGATATAATGAAGTCGTGGGCATTAGCTATTTTAGCAGCCTCAATTACCTGTTCGAGAGTAGCATTCTCCACTCCGAAAGATATATTATTGAAGAATGTATCATTAAATAAGATAGCCTCTTGATTTACATTGCCCATCAATCCTCTCAAATCGTGTAACGAGGCATCTTTGATATTTACATCATCAATATAGATACCCCCTTCGTTCACATCGTAGAAACGAGGTAACAAGTCGGCCATTGTAGATTTTCCAGAACCGGACTGACCAACAAGAGCAATTGTTTTTCCTTTAGGAATCGTTATGCTCACATTATTAATCACCCAGCTTGTTTCGTATTTAAATTTTATATTTCTGTATGTTATTTCTCTTTCAAAAGGAATTGGTTTGGGATTGGCTGGATCTTTTATGTTATTATCAGCCTTTAGAATCATGTCGATACGTTCTACCGAGGCTAAACCTTTCTGAATAGCGTATACCGATCTCGATAGATCTTTTGCAGGATTGATAATCAGATAAAAAATAGAGATGTAAAAAATAAATGTCGGAGCGTCTATTGCACTTCTTTGTCCCAATATAAGCGATCCGCCATACCATAAGACAATTGCAATCGTCAGAGTTCCCAACAATTCACTCATCGGATGTGCCATCATCTGACGGCGAGCAATACGGTTCGACATATCTCTGAAAGTATTGCTGACCTTATCGAAACGCTGGGTCATCTTATCTTCTGCATTAAATGCTTTTATTATCCGCAATCCGCTTAATGTTTCTTCGATCTGAGACATTAAGCCCCCCCATAGATTCTGAGCCTCTACCGACTTTCGCTTCAAACTCTTACCTACTTTACCCATAATATAACCGGCAATAGGTAATAATACCAATACAAACAATGTCAGCTCCCAACTGATAATAAACATAGTTACTAAGTTTATTATGATGAGAATAGGGTTCTTACTAACCATCTCGAGCGAACTCATTACAGAGTTTTCTACTTCGCCCACATCTCCCGTCATACGTGCCATAATATCTCCTTTTCTCTCATTAGAGAAAAAGCCAAGTGGCAAAGAAAGTATTTTATCATTTATCTGCTTACGTATATCTCTCACAACTCCGGTTCTCACTGCTACAATGAAATATCCGCTAAAGTAAGTAGTAAGTGTTCTCAATCCGGTAGTTAATACAAGAAATGCTCCAAGAAGAACAAGCACGGTCGCCCCTTCATATTTTTGCATGAAATCGGTCAAAAACCAGTAAAAGTTGTTCTTTAATATATGGAAATTGAATAGGTTATCCCAGTCTACCGGCATGTATTCATATTTCTGTATATCCATACCAAACAATATCTGTAGTATGGGGATGATAAGTGTAAAGGAAAATACGTTTAACACAGCACTTAATATATTGAAGAAAATATTAAGTATTACTTGTTTTTTATATGGCGGTATAAAGCGCCTTATCAGTTTGATAAAATCGTTCATTAATGGTCTATTTGATAGCTGAATATTGTTTCAAAATCGTGTTTTTACAAAACGGGTGCAAGTTAGTTATAATTATTTTGTTATTAAAAGTCTTTTGTAGTTTTTAGGAAACCGAACATTATGGCTTGAAAGAATTAAAAGAACCGTGATTTATAAAATATCAGAACCAGATTCTACATTTAAACTATTATCTTTACTTTTGCAGTAAACACGAAGAAACATGAGAAGAACCACATTATTATTAGTCTCCTTTTTACTTACATGCGTATTGGTAGCACAGGATTATGATTATCAATTCAGACTAACTCTAAAAGACAAGGGAACAACGGAATATTCCTTGAATAAGCCGGAGGAGTTTCTTTCAAAAAAAGCTATTGAAAGAAGAGAAAAACAAAATATAAAGATAGAAAAAACAGATATTCCAATTTCGGAAGACTACATAAAATCCATTGAAAACACAGGTGGAATTATTGTAGCCAAAAGTAAGTGGCTCAATTCGGTAAGTGTTCACTGCGGAGACAGTAGCATGGTAGAAACGCTCAAAGCTTTACCTTTTGTTGCAGATGCAAGGTTTGTATGGAAAGGAAAAAAAGTAACGGAAACACCCAAAAGTGAAAGCGATACAATGATGCATATAATGGTCATAGTACCACTACCCGAAGATAGAATAGAACCTCCTGTTTATAGAGATTATTATGGTTTTGCCGAAAAAAACATCAGAATACAAAACGGGCAATTACTGCACGAAGCCGGATTTAAAGGAGGAGGTATTGATATTGCGGTAATTGATGCCGGATATAACAACCTTCTACGAATAAGCTTGCTGGACAATATCAACATACAAGACTCTAAAGGATTTGTGCGTGGCAGAGAGAATATATTTCATAATGCCAGTCAACACGGACTGAATGTTTTATCAGCTATGGCGACTAACAAACCGCATACTTTTGTAGGGACAGCGCCCGAGGCTAATTATATATTATTGGGGTCGGAAGACTCTCGCAGCGAATTCCCCATAGAAGAAGATTATTGGGTAACAGCTATAGAATATGCCGACAGTATAGGTGTCGATGTTGTAAATACATCCCTAGGATATAACCATTTCGATACTCCTGCAAAAAGCTTCGAGCATTCAGACCTAGATGGCAAGACTGCATTAATAACCAGAGGCGCTGACATGGCAGTTAGAAAAGGAATGTTTGTTGTCGTGAGTGCCGGTAATTCGGGAAACTCTGAATGGAGAAAAATAACCCCTCCATCAGACGCAAATCTGGTATTAACGGTTGGGGCTATTCAACAAGACTCTATCATTGCAGGTTTTAGCTCCCGTGGACTAACGGCCGACCTACGAACCAAACCCGATGTTGTGGCTCTTGGCTCACGAACAGCAGTTATAGGGGATAATGGCTATGAGACACTTAAAAATGGAACCTCTTTCTCATCTCCTGTTATGTGCGGATTAGCAGCATGCTTATGGCAGGCTTATCCTAAATTGACCAACAGACAATTGCTCCATGTTATCAGAGAAGCAGGTAATAAATATGAATCTCCGGACGACACGTATGGCTATGGCTTACCCGATATGGGAAAAGCAATGCAATTAGCTAAAGAAATGACCAAAAAGAAAAAGAAATAAATAATGGATAATACAGCCATCTCCCTACATGAACTGAATCGTCTGATAAGGGGCGTCATACATGACAGCCTCCCTGAGATGTTCTGGATAAGAGCAGAGATGAGCGATGTACGTGCTAATCAAAATGGGCATTGTTATCTTGAATTTATAGAAAAGGATACTTTAGGCAAATCCATTGTAGCGAAAGCCCGCGCAATGATATGGGCTAATACGTTCTTTATACTGAAAGCGTATTTTGAAAATGCGACCAATCAGCCTTTTGCTTCAGGATTAAAAGTATTGGTAAAGGTCAGTATCGAATTTCATGAGCTATATGGGTTCAGCCTTACAGTTCACGATATAGACCCGACGTATACACTCGGCGATCAGGCTATTAATCGCGCGGCAATTATAAAGCAACTTCAAGAAGACGGCGTTATCGATCTTAATAAAGAACTGGAATTACCTCTTCCGACAAACAGAATTGCTATAATCTCATCTCCCACTGCCGCAGGCTATGAGGACTTTTGTAATCAATTAGAGAATAACCCTTTCGGGTTTGCGTTCTATACCAAGCTATTCCCTGCTATTATGCAAGGAGACAGGGCAGAAGATTCTATAATCTCAGCATTGGAAAAAATTTATGAATATCAGGATTGTTTCGATGCTGTAGTGATTATCCGTGGTGGAGGGGCAACTTCCGAACTAAGCTGTTTTGATTCATACCTTTTGGCTGCAAGTTGCGCACAATTCCCTCTTCCTATAATAACGGGAATAGGGCATGAACGTGACGAAACAGTTCTAGACATAGTTGCACATACACGTGCTAAAACTCCAACTGCTGTTGCTGAATTCTTGATTAATAACATGGGCGAAATTGCAGAGGAGTTAGACAGTTTGCAAATTGGTATTACATCTACTATCGCCCTACATTTACAAGAAAACATGCTACAACTAAATACTGTTGAAGCACATATCTCTTTCCTTTTGAAGAACTGGCACAAAGAACAGCAGAACAAAATGCTTTCGATAAAAGAGGTACTTCGGAAAGAGGTTCAGAAAATAGTAAGGAATGAGCAAAATACATTTTCTTTATTAGGAAACTCTCTGTCAAGAAATATGCACCAAGCAATAAAGGGCAATGAAACAAGGCTGGAGACATTCGAGAAACATCTCAATCTTATATCTCCCGAAACTATCCTAAAGAAAGGCTATACTTTAACTATGAAAAACGGCAAGATAGTAAAACATACAGATAGCTTGGAAAAAGGAGATACGATAACAACTGTGTTTGCTAAAGGACAAGTAGAATCCATCATAAAAAAAATATAATGGCAAAAAAAGAACAATCATATGGCGAAGCAATGCAAGAGCTTCAAGACATCATGTCTCGTGTAGAGAATGAAGAACTGGATGTAGATGTATTACTCGAAGAGGTAAAGAAAGCAGCTACCCTTATCAAATTCTGCAAAGATAAATTACACAAAACAAATGATGAGATACAAAAGATATTAGACAAGATAGAATGAATCAAAAAAACATTATTATTGTCGCCGGAGGAAAGGGGCTTCGTATGGGTGCCGATCTTCCGAAGCAATTTATTCCGATAGGTGGTAAACCCATTCTGATGCATACAATCAATGCATTCTATGAGTATGATAAGCACATAAATATAGTGCTTGTATTGCCCGAGTCACATCAGGATTATTGGAAAGAGTTGTGTCGAAAATACAAATTCAACATTGCTCATCAAATAGCCACAGGTGGCGAAACACGATTTCATTCTGTAAAAAACGGACTGGCATTTATCAACGAAGGCTTAGTCGGAGTGCAGGATGGTGTAAGACCTTTCGGATCGAAAGAGATGATTGCCAGATGTTTCGATGCTGCCCAACAATATCAGGCTGCAATACCTGTTATCGATTCGACCGACAGCCTACGTGAAATGACAGGCGCTGAAAGAAGCAAAATTATAGATCGCTCTAAGATCAGATTAGTACAAACGCCTCAAGTCTTTTCGGTCGAGATACTTAAAAAAGCATATCAGACCGATTATACAGAAACTTTCACCGACGACGCATCGGTAGTGGAGGCAATCGGCATAAATATACATCTGGTAAGGGGGGAAACAACAAATATAAAAGTAACGACACCCTTGGATTTGAAAATAGGAGAGTTTATCGTTAATTCGTCCCTCTGAAAATATTTTATAAAGGATTATACAAGAATGAAGAAAGTGACAATTCGAAGTAATTTCGATGAGGATTTTTGGAATAAAAGAGATAAGCAATGATAGATATACTTTCAAATTATTATCTGAGTCAGGTAGAACCTCAAAAAAGTTGTTTATTTGCTTTACGCAGTATTATTCTGAACTTAGATGAGAATGTGTCGGAGACTGTAAAATATGAGATGCCTTGTTTTTGTTATAAGAAAAAGATGTTTTGTTTTTTATGGACTGATAAGAAAACCAACGAACCATATATCCTGATGGTTGAAGGTAAACTTCTTAGCCATCCTGAATTGGAGCAAGGAAATCGCTCTCGTATGAAGATATTGAGGATCGATCCAAGTGAAGATTTACCGATCGAAACAATCGAACTTATATTAAATGATGCTTTGGACTTATACAAAAGCGGAAGAATAAAAATTAAATAATCAACCCATTATGGAGCAAGATATTGACGCGCTATATTACAATGCTATCGATTTATTAAAAACGATGATACAAACACCTTCTTTCAGCAGGGAGGAAGATAATTTAGCAAATTACATAGAAACCTACATGAAAAATATGGGTTTCGAACCCAAGCGTAAAGGCAATAATCTATGGATACAAAATAAGGACTTCGATTCATCGAACCCAACAATCTTACTCAATTCGCACATCGATACGGTGAAACCTGTCAGTGCATGGACAAAAGACCCTTTCGATTCGGTAGTCGATGATGATATTCTATTCGGTTTAGGCAGTAACGATGCCGGAGCTAGCGTAGTGTCGCTTTTGCATGCATTCTTCATACTTACAAATAAAGTTCAGAGCTACAATCTCATTTTCCTCGCTTCATGCGAAGAAGAAGTATCAGGTAAAGGCGGTGTAGAGTCTATCATTTCAGAACTGCCAGCAATCGAGTTCGGCATTGTAGGTGAGCCGACAGGTATGCATCCTGCTGTGGCAGAAAAAGGACTCATGGTTATAGATTGCACCTCTTACGGAAAATCAGGACATGCAGCCCGCAACGAGGGAGATAATGCCATATACAAAGCATTACAAGACATTGAATGGTTCAGAGATTACCGATTTGCAAACGAAAGTGATTTATTGGGTCCTGTGAAAATGACCGTTACAATGATAAATTCAGGCACACAGCACAATGTAGTTCCCGACAAATGCGATTTTGTAGTAGATGTCCGCAGCAATGAATTATATAGCAATGAAGAACTCTTCAAATTGATCGACGAGCATACTACCAGCGAGATAAAACCTCGATCATTCAGACTAAACTCTTCGAATATAGCAATCGAAAACCCTTTTGTACAACGAGCTATCATGATAGGTAAAGAACCTTACGGCTCTCCTACATTGTCGGATCAGGCTTTGATGCCTTTCCCTACTGTAAAGATAGGACCCGGAGATTCGGCACGTTCTCATACAGCCGACGAATACATCCTGCTTAGTGAAATTAGAGAAGCAATCGAACTTTACGTTAAATTACTCGACGGCCTCAGACTTTGATTGCTCCAGCAATTCTCTCAATTGCTCTTCGGTATGATCACTTTCTTTCAATGGCACAGTCTCTACAACTGCCAGTGATGGATCTATGTCATACATTTGAGTATCCGATGTGGTCAATCGTTTCACCAAGTTATAGCAACCGAATATTATCTGACGCGAAGGATTCATATGCACATTCCTAAATATACGGTCTACAACCATAAATTTAAAATCGCCTCTCTTATCGTCGGCATCTTGCAAAGAAGGATAACGGGATGAGAGATCGACTATACCGTTTTTCTCCAATTCGTTTGTTATCAGTGTAAGATATTTATCTGTATGGATGCCTAATTTAAATCCGGCATGAATATCGACACGGAATATTTTACCGGGTACAAAGACTGTTGTTTCATAACTGAACTCGTATGGCTGATCCGTCCTTCTCAGACGAACAAACCAATAGGTGTCAGCACGTTTAGGTGTTCTTTTGAACAAAGAATATGCTATTTTACTTTCTAAAAAGTTTTTCTTATTTGCTTTAACGATATAAACAAGGTGAGTGGCTGCCTTAGGAATCGTCGTATCCTCACTCATTTTTACAATCTGGTTGATATAGTGATCGTCTACCTGATCGTAGATTGTATAACTACGTTTTATTCTTCTGCCATTATACCATGAATACATGATAAGGACTAATGTTCCCGCCATAAGGATAGGTACAAAACCACCGTGAGCAAACTTTTGCATGTTGGCAAAGAAGAATCCTAATTCTATAATTACAAAGAATAATGTCAATGGAATACTATACCATAATGGCTTCTTCATTTTTATGAAATATAAGAAAAGAAGAATTGATGTCATGAGCATACTCAGGGTTATCGCCAAACCGTACGCTGCTTCGAGGTGCATAGAAGATTGGAGCATAAGAATGATAAGTATACACAATATCATCAATGTATAATTGATAGAAGGGATGTACATCTGCCCCTTTATCTTAGTCGGATATTTTATCTTGACATTTGGCCATATATTGAGCGAAATAGCTTCACTTATCACGGTGAACGATCCACTAATGAGAGCCTGACTGGCTATAATAGCAGCTAGCGTTGCCATCATCACCCCTATAAAGCTAAACCATTCGGGCATCATGGCAAAGAACGGATTAATATCGTGGCTTACCAGTTGCGGCGAATTAATAATCCAAGCAGCCTGCCCCAGATAATTTATAATGAGAGCAGCTTTCACATAAACCCACGATACACGTATATTTTTCAAGCCACAATGTCCTAAATCGGAATAAAGCGCCTCTGCCCCTGTCGTACAAAGGAATATCGCACCTAATATAATCATCGCCTGAGGTACCTCTATCAGAAAGTTGACAGCATAATAAGGACTAAATGCTTTGAGAACACTAAGGTCTCCAACCAGTTGACTCATACCCATCACAGCCATCATTGTAAACCAGCCAACCATGAAGATACCGAAGAATCGACCAAGAGAGCCGGTTCCAAAAGGCTGTATGAGGAAAACACCTAATACAATAGCAATAGTTACAGGAATTACAGGAATATGGGGTGCTATAACATTCAAACCTTCTACGGCAGACATGACTGTCATCGCGGGAGTTATTACACCATCGGCAAGAAGAGTGGCTGCACCAAGCGCTGCAATAATATATGCCCAGCGATATCTTTGGCGGATAAGAGCATATAAGGATAAAATACCACCTTCACCCTTATTATCGGCACGTAGTGTGATAATAACATATTTCAGTGTGGTCTGTATAGTTAAGGTCCAGATGACACAAGAGACAGCTCCCAATATATAATCGGGACGCGCCAATTCTCCGGCAGGAAGAGAGTTTATTATAGCTCTCATTACATATAAAGGAGAAGTACCTATATCTCCGAAAACAATACCAATGGCCATTATAACCCCGATAGGACCAAACGGGACTTTATGCTTCTCTTTCATCGCATCATTTTTTTGAAACTCGACAAAAGTACATGTTTATTCACTAGAAAAGCAAATAAGCATTGTCTTTTTTAGTTTGTACTTGTTAAATGTAGTTTTATATGAATTTTAGGACATTACGCCCAACCCAATATACAATAACAATAAAGAAAATAATAATAGTAGCAGTTTTACCGAAAAAGATCTGACGAGCTGTGGGGTATTTTTGTTTGCCCCCGAAGTATTCCATATAGATACCATAGATAAGATACGGAATGGATATAACAAGAAGAGGATTAAAGAAAAAAGCCTCTTTTATTCTAAAATGCAGTATATTGTGAATAGCCCTTTGCGATCCACATCCCGGACAATCAAGCCCTGTCAGATAGTGAAAAGGACACTGAGGGAATATATTAGACTCCTCGGGACTAAATAGAAAATAAATAACAATAGCAATAGCTGTCAAAGCTATTGCTATCATTATACGTATAGTTGTTGTTCTAACCATCAATATTAGCTAATCCCTGCAGCAACACCCGCAAGCATAAGAATCACATAGATAACTACTACAACACCCCATCCTATAAGACCGTATTTGCAGAATTTTTTAGCGTCGTCAGCAGCACGTTGAGATGATTCATAATCACCGGCAGCATAAAGACTTTCTACTTTTGTTGCATTAATGATACCCATTATACCAAAAGGTAGACAGCACAATACAGTAACAAGGATAGACTCTACTAAATAATTTTTAGGGGGAGTTTGAGGTGCACTATTGAAAGTACCTCCGTTTTCATTTAAGTTATTTTCCATTTTTTGATAAATTTTATAAAATATAAAAGAATAATTATGTGTGTATATTTTGATCTGACTTTATCACATTAGAGGGAGAAAGCAGAAGCGACACCGATTATAACAAGAGATAATATATATAAAACCATGACTATCCCTGTGCAACAGAAACCGATTACAGTCCACTTTTTAGCATCCTTCGATGCTTGCTCCGCTCCATCATAGTCACCTGAATAATAAAGAGACTCAACCTTCGTAGCACTTACTATTCCAGCTATACCAAAAGGTAAGCAACAAGCCACTGTTACCAGAATAGATTCGATCAACCAGTTTTTAGGCATCGGACGTACATCTACTCCTCTATTGATGGTATTACGACCATAAACATTAGAAGCGTACATCCCTTGATTAGGGGTAGATGCATTACCATTTCTCTGATTGTTATATTGAGGTGAAGAAGCATCTCCTTGAGTTGGAGGCGCTACCGGCATAGACACATTAGGATTGAACAAAAATTCTAATTCTGCCACAGTTCTTGCCTCAGCCCAATCCGTCATTCCCGAACTCCATATCATCGTATTAGGGCGAATATTTTTCGCCTGTAATTCGTTGATAGAAAAGGGTCCACATTGCTGCTTAGACACTTCGTCTATATAATAAAAACCATTCATGTATATGCGTTCTATAAAATTTGACCTTGCTTTTAACCTCCTGAAAAGTTAAACAGTGCAAAGATATATAAAATTCTTATCCTCACAATAATATCATTTGATTTGTGGATGTTATTTTACAACCTTACATTTGTAATCGTTATGAATAAAGACATTCTCCGCCTCGCGATTCCCAATATAATTTCTAATATTACTGTTCCACTACTAGGCATGGTAGATATGTTTATTGTAGGACATCTCGACTCCGAATACTACATCGGAGCTATCGCCCTTGCTGCAATGATTTTCAATGCGATTTATTGGAGTTTTTCATTCCTGAGAATGGGCACAAGTGGATTCACTGCACAAGCCTATGGGGCTAAAGACTGGCAGGAGGGAACGAATATTTTACTTCGGGCGCTAATGGTTGCAATGGCCGCCGGCATATTAATTATTATCCTGCAACAAGCAATTGCTTATATAGGCTTTACACTTGTAGACAGAGAGCCTGAGTTGAAGACTTTTGCACTCACGTATTTTCATATATACATTTGGGCAGCACCTGCAATATTAGGTATGTATGCTTTCAATGGATGGTTTATTGGGATGCAGAACGCTAAAACCCCCATGTTCATTTCTATTGGTATCAACGTAGTAAATATCGGTTTAAGTTTCATTTTCGTTTACGGCCTAGGTATGCAGATAGAAGGTGTTGCTTTAGCTTCTGTTCTGGCACAATACAGCGGTTTTCTGGCATCATTGGTTATATGCAATATTCAATATAAGAATCTTAAGCAATATATAAATCTTAAGATACTGGCTAACCTGCAATCGTTTATTCCTTTTTTCAAAGTAAATAGCAACATATTTATCCGTACAATGGCACTTGTGGCCGTTACCACCTTCTTTATGTCTGCATCAGCAAAACTTGGGAACGACATTCTTTCGGTGAATGCGCTTATGATGCAGTTGTTTATTCTGTTCTCTTTTATAATGGATGGGTTCGCTTATGCCGCCGAAGCTCTTACAGGAAAACTAATTGGTGCAGGCAAAAAGTCTGAACTGAAAGTATTGGTTAAGCGTCTATTTATATGGGGTGGCCTGATTGTTGTGATATTTACTCTTATATATGGAGTATTTATCGATCAGATATTTTCATTTCTTACCGACAAACAAAATATTGTAGAATTAAGCAAAGAATATCAATTCTGGGCACTGTTAATTCCAGTCGCAGGATTCTCCGCATTCCTTTGGGATGGTATTTTCATCGGTGCAACAGCTTCGCGACAGATGAGAAATTCGATGCTCATTGCATCCGCCTCTTTCTTCGTGATATACTTTTCTTTTAACACATTTTTTTTGAACAATATACTATGGTTTGCGTTTATAGTCTATCTGGCTCTACGTGGGATAATCCAGTATTTTATGGCACCTACTATTTTGAATGAGTCCAGATAATTGATAATTAATTAATTAAGTAATTATGAGCAAAATTGCAATAGTTTACGGTTCATCTACCGGAGCCACTGAGGCGGTAGCAGAAAAAATACAAGCTTTATTCGACAACGCTACTCTTTTTAATGTCGCTGATATTTCAGTAGAAGATATCCAAGATTTTGACTTCCTTGTGTTAGGCGCATCCACTACAGGTGTTGGTGACCTTCAAGACGACTGGGATATTTTCTTACCTAAGTTTGAGAAAATGAACTTCGCCGGAAAGAAAGTAGCCATGTTCAGTTTAGGAGACAGTGCGTCTTTCTCTACCAGCTTTGCCGGAGCAATGTATTATCTTTATAAAGCATTGAAAGGAAAAGTAGAAATTATTGGTTCTGTGCCAACAGATGGTTACACTTTCGACGAGTCGGATGCTGTAATCGATGGTAAATTTATCGGACTTGCACTAGACGAGGACAACGAATACGACCAAACAGACTCTCGCCTTGCAGCTTGGGTAGAAAACCTAAAAAAACAAATCGGCTAATATTTTTAGTCTGACAATTAATAACAGAGGCAGATAATTTCGATTATCTGCCTCTGCTGTTTATAAGATAGATTTTATCTCTAATAAGTTTTTCACGACATAGGTAGGCTCAACGGATCCACTTATTTCATCATTGGGGTTAAACCACACCTGATCTATTTTACTATTCATGGCACCTATTATATCCGTCTGTAGATTATCACCTATCATTATCACATCTTGAGGATTTACACCTGCTTCTTTCAATGCAAAATTGAAAATATCGGGATGAGGTTTATTTACCCCTACTCCATCAGATAAAATAACCTTATCAAAATAAGGGTTCAAGCCTGCACTTTTCATTTTAGTATATTGTATTTCAGTAAAACCATTAGAAATAATATGCAGCCTATATTTGGACTTCAAATAATCAAGCAATTCTATTGCTCCGGCAACTGTACCTTTCTTAAACTGCACCCTATTTAAAAAGTCAGCATTCATTTCAGAAGACATTTCCTCTGTCACATCGCTAAAAGATCGAAAAGGATACAAAAAGCGCTCGCGAAGCAATGTCGGCTTATCTATTTCGCCTTTACTATACATTGCCCAAAGTTTATTTGTATTAGGAGAATAAACGTTATAAAAATCGGAAAAAGTCGGATAATATTTGTTTATCTTATAATCATTATAAATATCCTCAAGACTTTCAGTGTTATTATTTACCGTATCCCAAAGTGTATCGTCTAAATCGAAAAAAATAGTCGTATATTTCATTTTGTATATAATATTGAAAAAAGAAGAACAAAGATATAAAATACTCCTTAGTTAATTGATTTTCTGATATGCTCTTTGATTAAGTGATTTTTACTAACTTTGTGATAATTTTCTCGAAAAATAAATTCGCTTACAAAATAATATGGCAAAAGAACTCAAACAACTGACTTCAAGAAGTCAAGACTATAGTCAGTGGTATCAAGATTTAGTGATAAAAGCAGATATGGCAGAAAACTCTGCTGTACGTGGATGTATGGTTATCAAACCGTATGGCTATGCTATATGGGAAAAAATGCAACGTCAGCTGGATGACATGTTTAAAGAAACAGGTCATGTGAATGCTTATTTTCCGCTTTTTATACCCAAATCTTTTTTGAGTAAAGAGGCTGATCACGTAGAAGGTTTCGCTAAAGAGTGCGCAGTAGTAACCCACTACCGTCTGAAGAATAACCCTGATGGATCGGGTGTAATTGTAGATCCTGAAGCAAAACTGGAAGAAGAACTGATTGTTCGCCCGACATCCGAAACTATTATTTGGAATACATATCGCAACTGGATTCAATCTTACAGAGACCTTCCTATTTTGTGTAACCAATGGGCCAATGTTGTTCGTTGGGAAATGCGTACACGTCTGTTTCTTCGTACTGCCGAGTTCCTTTGGCAAGAAGGGCACACGGCTCATGCAACCAAAGACGAAGCGGAAATAGAAGCTCGCAAGATGCTCGAAGTATATGCTCAGTTTGCTGAAGAATATATGGCAATGCCTGTTGTTAAAGGTGTAAAATCGGCATCGGAACGTTTTGCCGGAGCTGTAGAAACATACACTATCGAAGCATTGATGCAGGATGGAAAAGCACTACAATCGGGTACTTCGCATTTCTTAGGTCAAAACTTTGCTAAAGCATTTGACGTGAAATTTGCAGATAAAGATGGAAAAATGGAATATGTATGGGCTACATCATGGGGAGTTTCGACTCGCTTGATAGGCGCACTCATTATGGCTCATTCCGATGATAATGGCTTGGTACTTCCTCCAAAACTGGCTCCATTTCAGGTTGTAATCGTTCCTATATATAAGGGAGACGAACAACTGGCATTAATAAATGAAAAAGTAGATGGCATTGTAAAATCGCTCAAAGCTCTTGGAATCAGTGTCAAATACGACAATGCTGACAATAGAAAACCAGGATGGAAATTTGCGGAATACGAATTGAAAGGTGTTCCTGTACGTCTGGCTATGGGTGGTCGCGATTTAGAAAGCAATACCGTAGAAGTAGCTCGCCGTGACACATTGACAAAAGAAACAGTGTCGTGCGATAATATCGATACATATATCAAGAACCTTTTGGATGATATTCAATCAAATATTTATAAAAAAGCATTCGATTATCGCGCTTCAAATACTACTACTGTAGAAACTTACGATGAGTTTAAAATAAAAATAGAAGATGGTGGTTTTATTATGGCTCATTGGGATGGGACTCCCGAGACCGAAGAACAAATAAAAACAGAAACCAAAGCAACTATCCGTTGTATCCCTTTAGAAGGAGATAACACTCCGGGAGTGTGCATGGTCACAGGAAAACCTTCTGCTCAACGAGTTGCTTTCGCAAGAGCGTATTAATTATATATCTGACAAAAAGAAATCGACCTCAAAACCATAGGTATGAAGAAAAAGATATTTGTTAGTGGTTGTTACGATATGCTCCACAGTGGTCATGTTGCTTTCTTCGAAGAAGCGGCAACACATGGAGATTTATATGTAGGAATAGGTTCTGATAAGACAATCAATGAACTCAAATCCCGCAAAACCATCAACAACGAAGATGAGAGACTTTATATGATCAAAGCACTTAGAATGGTTAAGGATGCTTGGATCAATAGAGGTAGCGGTATCATGGACTTTTTAGACGAATTAAAAGCTTTGAAGCCCGATATATTCTTCGTAAATTCAGATGGACATAGTTCTGTTAAGGAGAATTTATGCAAAGAACTGGGAATAGAGTATATCGTTAGCCAACGAATTCCACACGAAGGTTTACCTATCCGTTCTACAACTGCTTTGCGCGAAGAATGTAAAATTCCTTACCGATTGGATCTAGCCGGAGGATGGCTCGACCAGCCGAATGTCAGCTCTTTATACAGCGGACCGGTTTTGACAATATGTATAGAACCCGATTATGATTTTAATGACCGAAGTGGTATGTCTACCAGTTCGAGAAAAAAGGCGATTGAGTTATGGCATGTAGATATACCTGCAGGTGACAAAGAAAAGCTAGCTAAAACTCTTTTCTGCTACGAGAATCCTCCCGGTACTAAATATATCAGTGGATCGCAGGATTCGATTGGAATCACAATGCCAGGATTGAACAGATTGTTTTACGACGGAGACTTTTGGCCTTCTAAAATAGAAAGTATTTTAGACAATAATATTTTGGATTGGATAGAGAAACATCTATGGTTAATACCTCTATACCCTCGCCATGATGATTATGATGTGCTATCAAACACGCATATAACCATTGAGAGTGCAAAGAAGCTCAGCGAAGCTGCCGACAGTAGCTGGAAAGCAATAAAGGATCAGGACTTATCCGCTTTTGGGAAAGCTATGACAGAAAGTTTCGAAGCCCAAATAGCCATGTACCCAAATATGGTCTCATCCGACATTCTGGAAATATTGGATCAATATAAAAGTCAGGCTCTAGGATGGAAAATGAGCGGTGCAGGAGGTGGTGGTTATCTTATTTTTGTAAGTGAGAAGCCAATCAAAAATGCTATACAAATCAGAATAAGACGAGATTAATTATAAAAGCACATTGACACACAACAATGTGCTTTTTCAAACAACTCATCCCTATGGAGAACAACCTAAAAGAAGGTTATAAAAGAAACCTGCCCGTTACAACAAAACGCTACTGTCAAATGCTGCGTATTGTACCCGAAACAATAGAAGAATATAAGTATTGGCACAACAGCAAAAACATATGGAAAGAAATCCCATTAGGTATCCAAAAAGCAGGAATCCTCGATATGGAAATCTACCTGATTGACAATATATCCTTTATGATTGTTGAGACTCCATTAGACTTCGATTGGGATGAAGCCTTCGGGCGTTTAGCCACTTATGAACGACAAGCTGAATGGGAAGCTTTTATTGGTAAATTCCAAAAAGCGACAGAGGGACAACGCTCTGAAGAAAAATGGGTACTAATTGAACGAGTTTTTTCCTTGGTTGAAGCGTTAAAACAATAACTGGTTCAACTGTAGTTTACAATCCATAAGAATATTCGACAATTCTCTCGCTTTCTTTTACCTTTAATCGAAATCGCTCCACCTCCATTTATCCATTGCAAGAATTTGTTATTTCTTTAAATTTGGGAGCAAAATCCAACCCCCATTTATTAATATCATCAAGAATAGGCAATACTCTTTTCCCTTCTTCTGTCAGCGAATACTCTACTCTCAGAGGTACTTCAGCATAAGTAGTCCTCTCTACTATTTTATAGAATTCCAATTGCTTTAGTTGCTGATGCAACACCCTCTTGGTTATGCCCTCAACAGATCCTACTAAGTCTTTAGGCCTTGTGATACCTCTATTTATTTCTATAAGTATACAAAATTTCCACTTAGAGAAGATAACTTCCATAGCTATACTAATTCCACAATCAAAATCTAAAGGTATTTTTCGTTCATACATAATCACTCGACGAATTTTCTGAAAAATGCATTATAATAATGTACGAAGATAGTGACAAAATTATCACCTAGGGATAAAAAAGCCCCTTATTGCAAACGATATTCAGCAGTATTAACTTTGTACTTAGAAGATATTAGAAACATTTAAATTAGAAACAAAAGAAGATAGTTTATGAAAAAACTTGTAATTGTAAGTCATCCCGATATCGAAAAGTCAGTAATAAATAAACGATGGGTAGAAGAGCTGAAAAAATATCCTGAACAATTTACTGTACATAATATATACAGTATGTATCCAGATGGAAAAATTGACATCGAAAAAGAACAAAAGCTAATTGAAGAACATGATACGCTAATTCTTCAATATCCTTTATATTGGTTCAACTGCCCACCTCTTTTAAAAAAATGGCTGGATGATACTTTCACATACGGCTGGGCTTACGGCTCTAAAGGAAATAAGATGAAAGGCAAGAAAATAGCATTGGCTATTTCTGCTGGAATCAGAGAGGAAGATTTACAAAAAGATAAGGAATGGAAAGTTACAATCGAAGAGCTTATTCTACCTTTTAAAACAACGACACGCTATACTAAATCAGATTACAGAGGTCATTTTGTGTTGCACGACACTCATAACGCACCCCACTCGGATGCCCTTGAGAATAGTGCACAGAATTATATTCATTTTCTTATGAATATATAATCTGGTCAAACAGAAAAGTATATGCAGAAGACAACTGTCTATTATAAAGAAAAATCAATTATAAAATAACAATTAGACATTCATAGCTTTTTTTTTACTTTTTTACCATCTTTCAATTCGATTAAATTGTATTTTTATGCAAACTTTAAAATCTAAATCTATGAGTCTGCAAGAAAAAATACATTTATTCGATGTTAAAGACTTTGACGCAACTGTCGACAATAAGCCTGTCTCGATTTACACACTAGATTCCGGAAATGGTCTTATCATGCAAGTAACAAACTTTGGTGGTAGAGTTGTTTCGCTGTGGGCTCCCGATAAAAATGGAGAATACGAAGATGTGGTTCTTGGCTATGAAAGTATCGACCGATATCTAAACAATACGGGTGAGCGTTTTCTCGGAACAGTAGTCGGGCGTTATGCCAACCGCATTGCTAACGGAAAATTCGATATAGACGGAGTTACATATACACTTCCTCAGAATAATGGACCCAATTGTTTACATGGAGGACTCAAAGGAGTTGACAGTGTGGTATGGGATGTGGATAATGTGAGTAAAAACGAAATAGAGTTATCCTATATATCGCCTGATGGTGATGAAGGATTCCCAGGCACGCTTAACATAAAGATGATTTACACACTTACCCCTGATAACGAATTTAAAATTACATACGAGGCTACGACCGATAAGCCGACTCATGTAAATTTCTCGCACCATTCATATTTCAATCTGAAAGGAGAAGGTAATGGAACGGCGATGGATAGCATTCTTACCATTAATGCCGACAGGACAATACCAATCGATGAAGTGTGTATTCCGACCGGTGAAATGCCTTCGGTAGAAGGAACACCTTTCGATTTCAGAATACCTACTGTTATTGGTGAAAGAATAGACAACGATGATCTTCAACTTAAAAATGGGGCTGGATATGATCATAGCTGGGTCATAAATAAGAAAACAGAAAAAGATACCGAGTGGGCAGCCACAGTTTACGAACCTAACAGCGGACGCGTGATGGAAGTGTGGACAGATCAACCCGGTATACAATTCTATTCAAGCAATTGGTTCGACGGAAAAACTAAAGGTAAATATGGAAAAACACATAACAGAAGAGAATCGATAGCTCTCGAAGTACAAAAGTTTCCCGACACACCGAATCAACCGAACTTTCCATCCAGCCGACTTAATCCGGGAGAGATATATACCCAGACATGTATTTATAAATTTAAAGTAAAATAAGATATTACATTACCTTATATAAAAATAAAAAACCTGAAAATCATGGAATTAAACGCACTTAAAGAAAAATTCAAGGAACTCTACAAAACAGAAGGAGAAATATACACATCTCCGGGTCGTATCAATCTGATCGGTGAGCACACTGACTATAACGGAGGATTTGTACTGCCGGGGGCGATTGATAAAGCAATGTATTGTATCATCAAACCAAATGGAACTCCTGATAGAATTAGAGCCTATGCGATGGACTTATCCGAAATGGACGAATTCGGTCTGGATGATATTCCAATCAAACAATGGGGTAAATATATCTTCGGTGTCTGCCACGAAATGATGAAAAGAGGTGCGAAAATAGGTGGCTTCGATACTGTATTTGCAGGAGATGTGCCATTAGGCGCGGGAATGTCGTCGTCTGCGGCTTTGGAAAGTTGCTTTGGCTTCGCTTTGAATGACATCTACAATCTAGGCTTCGACCGCTTCGAGTTAGCAAAAATAGGACAGGCAACAGAACACAATTATGTAGGTGTAAAATGTGGAATCATGGATCAGTTTGCTTCATGCTTTGGTAAAGAAGGTTCGCTTATCCGTTTAGATTGCCGCTCGTTGGAATATGAATATGTACCGTTCAATCCTAAAGGCTACCGTTTGGTATTATTGAATACATGCGTAGCTCACGAACTGGCTTCTTCTGCTTACAACAAACGCCGTGAATCGTGCGAAAATGCGGCTTCTTATATCCGTAAATATCACCCTGAAGTAGAATTTCTACGTGATGCAACTTTGGATATGTTGAAAGAGGTAGCCAACGAGGTGAGTGCAGAGGATTATATCAGAGCTGAATTCGTAATAGAAGAAATACAACGCTTATTGGATGCTTGCGAGGCATTGAAGAAAGGCGATTATGAAACAGTGGGTAAGAAAATGTATGAAACACATATAGGGCTTAGCCGTAAATACGAAGTAAGTTGTGAAGAACTTGATTTCTTAAACGATATTGCACGTCAATGTGGTGTTACAGGATCTCGTGTTATGGGTGGTGGCTTTGGCGGCTGTACTATCAATCTGGTGAAAGACGAATTACACGACGCATTTATTGCCCGTGCAACAGAAAGCTACGAACAAAAATTCAGAATCAAACCTAAAGTTTATGATGTAGTCATCAAAGATGGTGCAAGAAAATTATAATAATTAAATACTTACTTATATCGAAAAGGTTGTGATAGTCTCACAACCTTTTTCCATTGAAATAGATTGCAGGAACAATAAATATCTTTACTTTTATAAAAAAGAATAATAAAATGGACACGAAAAATATATCTAAATGCAGGCTTTTCAATTCGATGCAGGAAACAGAAATCGAAGAGGTATTACTCAAAGCCAATGCTAAAGAAATGATTTTCAGCAAAGGTAATATTCTTGCATTGCAGGATGAGCCATGCAACCGATTAATTATTCTATCAAAGGGTAGTGTGAAAGCTGAAATGACAGATCCATCCGGTAAGGTCGTTAAAGTCGAAGACATTCATGCCCCTAATCCCCTTGCTATTCTTTTCATTTTTGGTGACAAAAACAGATTTCCCGTTCAGGTCACTGCCCGCGAAGATGTGACTGCATTTGTTATATCAAAGCAATCCATATTGAAGGCATTAAGCCTTAATGAACAATTCCTGAAAAACTATTTAGACATTTCTGCCAACTATGCTACCCTTATAACGGAGAAGCTTCATCTCATGTCGTTCCGCACAATCCGACAAAAGTTGGCGATGCACATTTTATCTTTACATAAAAACAATAATAGCGATACCATTATTATGGACAAAAGCCAAAGTTCCCTTGCTGAATATTTTGGGGTATCGCGTCCATCGCTTGCCCGTGAGCTTCATAATATGCAAGAAGACGGATTGATTGTAGTTGAGAAGAAAAGTATACAGATTAAAAATAAGAATGCCCTCATTCAATTGATTCATTTTTCTTGAATTACTCAAAAGTGTAACATATGTTACACTTTTACACGTTTAATTTTAGTTAATTTGTGTTTAGATATAAAAAGTATTCTATATTTGTAGAATACGCTTTTCAGTTAACCTTTGAGAGTAAAGCGCATCTACTGAGTTAACCAACTAAATATCAATAGGAATACATCGATGATAAATATTTTCAAGCATATCCCTAATCAGTTTATACTACCTTTTCTTATTGCAGGTGGTGTAATTGCCGGACTTGGAGTATATAGCGTATATATGTCGAGAGCCTACTCATATCTGTCCGACGATCCGGCAGCCTGTATCAACTGCCATATAATGACTCCTTATTATCAATCGTGGAATCACAGTTCGCATGCACAATGGGCAACCTGCAACGATTGTCACGTACCGCATGACAATGTGATATCGAAATATGCCTTCAAAGCGAAAGACGGTTTATATCACGCCGCTGTTTTCACGATGAAAGGCGAACCTCAGGTAATAAGACCACGTGACGAAAGCTACGAAGTAATTATGAATAACTGTATTCGCTGTCATACTCAACTCAATACAGAATTTGTAAAAACAGGGATGATAGATTACGTACAAGTTCAGGAAGGCAAGGGAAAAGCATGTTGGGATTGTCACACACAAGTACCACATACAAAAGTGAGTAGCCTGTCGTCATCGCCAAATGCCATTGTCCCACTTCCTGCTTCGCCTGTACCAGAGTGGCTAAAAAATAAAATGAAAAAAAATAACAATTAAAATACATACCGGTATGCTAAAAAAATTGACTGAAACAATAAAAAGAAAACCAATGATCGGTTGGGGTATATTTGCCGTCGTTATGGCAGGTGTTTTTTTATTGGGCTTGTTAGCTGCATCTATAACCGAACGCAGGGCAGAGATAGCAACTCTGTTCAACAACAAGAAGATTGATATATCGGGTATCAATCCTCACAGCGAACAATGGGGAGTCAATTATCCACGGGAATACAATACATGGAAAAAGACACAGGAAATGGATTTCCGAAGCAAGCATTTAGGTAATGCTCCACAAGACGTATTGGAAAGCCGTCCGCAAATGGTAGTACTATGGGCGGGATATGCTTTCTCGCAAGAATATACAGCACCCAGAGGGCACATGCATGCTATTGAAGATATGACCAATACATTGCGTACAGGATCTCCCGAAAATGGAGAAGGCGAAATGCAACCGGGAACTTGCTGGACATGTAAAAGTCCCGATGTACCACGCATGATGCACGAGGTAGGTATTGAGAATTTCTACAAAGCAAAGTGGAGCGAATGGGGTAGCGAAATAGTGAACCCGATAGGTTGTGCCGATTGCCACGATCCCGTAACAATGAATCTAACAATCACACGCCCTGCTCTTGTCGAAGCATTCGAACGTCAGGGAAAAGATATAACACAAGCATCTCCACAAGAAATGAGAGCGTTAGTTTGTGCGCAATGCCATGTAGAATATTCGTTTCAGGGCGAAGGTAAATATCTTACTTTTCCTTGGGATGGAGGTATGACCGTAGAAGCAATGGAAGAATATTATGATAATATCGGATTCTCGGACTGGACGCATGCACTGAGTAAAGCGCCAATGCTAAAAGCACAGCATCCCGATTATGAGTTATTCTTATTAGGACCTCATGCACAACGCGGACTTTCATGTGCCGACTGCCATATGCCATATATGGCCGAAGGTGGTATAAAATATTCGAATCATCAGATTATGAGTCCACTCAAAAATATAGCAAACACATGCCAAACATGTCATCATGATAGCGAAGATAAATTGAGAAACTATGTATACGAATACCAAGACAAGGCTCTCGAAATACGTGATCGTATAGAACAAGAATTATCGAAGGCACACATCATGGCTAAAACGGCATGGGATAACGGTGCTAACCAAAAAGAAATGGATGCATCGCTCAAACTGATCCGTCAGGCACAATGGCGTTGGGATTTTGCCGTTGCTTCGCACGGAGCTTCTTTCCATGCTCCTGTTGAAACTCAACGTATTCTTGCACATAGTCTGGACAAAAGCTTACAAGCACAACTTGAACTACAACGTGTATTGTTCGCTCATGGTATTATGGATGTAAAAATGCCCGACATATCAAGCAAAGACAAAGCTCAACAATTTATCGGTCTTGACATGAAAGACAAGAAGGAAAAGAAAGAAAAATGGCTGAAAACCGTTGCTCCTCAATGGCTGGAAAAAGCGAAGAAAGAAGGACGTTTAACAGCAAATCTATAAATCATAGAAATATAACACGAAGAAGTGTCTGATGCTTAAATTCTTCAGACACTTTTTTATTACATAAATAGATGGAAGATAACAAACGAAAGATGTGGCAATTCCCGTGGCGATACAAAGAGAGCATCGCCCTTGTCGGAGGAATAATTGTCATTGGTTTCATATTACAATTAACAGTAGGGAAATTTAATTTTTTCCTGCTTAGCTCACCTGTCAACTTAATAGTGGGAGCGGCGATCATTTTATTCTTAATTGCCTTTTCGTTCAAACGAAAAAATGTTTTCTATCAATGGTTTTCGGGAGTTCCCTTTTCCGTAACACTGATTACAGCTATGCTTCTGCTGGCATTGATCCTGGGGCTTACTCCTCAATTAATAAAAACGAATCCGCACGATAATGATATATTCACACAACTCGGTTTTCGGCAAGTAACCTCGTCATGGTCTTTTGTTCTAGTCTATTTCCTAACGTTGCTTTCTTTAGGATCATTGATTGCACGACGACTAGTTGCTTTTAAGAAAAAAGATTATGCTTTTTACATGAACCACATCGGATTGTGGATTCTTCTCTTTGCTGCCGGACTCGGTTCTGCCGATATGAAACGCTACGTAATGCACGTGTACGAAGGAGAAGTAGAATGGCGTGTATTCAGCGACAATGAGGATGTGCTGGAACTGCCGATAGCTATCCAGCTCAACGATTTCTATATGGAAGAATATCCACCGAAACTAGCTGTTATAAACAGAGAGTCGGGAACACCTCAGCCGGAAGCTAAACCTGAGTATGTCCAGATTGACGAAAAGAGACCGCATGGCAATATAGACCAATGGGACATAACTCTCGAGAAATATATACATGATGCCGTACGCAATAGCGATAGCACATATCAGGAAGTTCACATGCCGGGAGCATCTCCCGCTGCACTGGTAAAAGCGACCAATAAAACAACAGGTGAAATGTCCACAGGATGGGTGTGTTGTGGCAATACAGCTCAATTATATATGACCCTCAATCTCGATTCGACTTTCTGTGTGGTGATGACTCAACCAGAACCGAAACGATTTGTATCGGATATCGATGTATTCACCGAAGACGGAAAAGAAGAAAAAGCGATACTCGAAGTAAACAAGCCGCTAAAAATTGACAATTGGGTTATTTATCAATATGGGTATGATAATCAAGCAGGAAAAATGTCGAATTACAGTAGTATGGAATTAGTATACGATCCGTGGATATACCCTGTTTACTTAGGCATTATATTATTAGCAATAGGCTCGATATGCCTGTTGTGGTCGGGCAACAAAAAAACAAAGAAAGAAAATGACTTGGAGTGAATACCTATGGTTTGCTATACCTGCTATGATTTGCTGGTTAGCTGCCGCCGCATTAATATATAAAGTAAAGAAACAGATCATTATCGATATCTTGATGATTGCGGGCATAGCTATATTTGCTGCCTTCATTGTCGGGCTATGGATCGGACAAGAACGTCCGCCACTTCGTACAATGGGAGAGACTCGCTTGTGGTATTCGTTTTTCTTGTCTACAATTGGTTTTTTGACATACAAACACTGGAAATATAAATGGCTCTTGTCCTTTAGTGGTGTAATAGCCTGTGTATTCGTTTGTGTCAACATTTTTAAACCGGAAATCCATTCTACAAACCTGATGCCTGCACTGCAAAGCTACTGGTTTGTGCCCCATGTTACTGTATATATTTTATCATATGCAATGTTGGGAGCAGCAACGATAGCAGCGTTTATCCAACTGACAAAAATAAAGAAAGGTAGCCCCGACGAAGAGTTGTATAAATTTATGGATAACATTGTTTATGTCGGCTTCGGATTTCTTATTCTGGGTATGCTGATGGGTGCAGTTTGGGCAAAAGAAGCATGGGGGCATTACTGGTCGTGGGATCCGAAAGAAACGTGGGCATTTATCACTTCTGCCGCCTACCTCATCTATATACATATGCGCCTGCAAAACAATCATCAGAAGTTCACCGTATGGATGCTGCCGATTGCATTTGTTCTGCTTATGATTACGTGGATTGGTGTCAATTACCTACCTGCTGCACAGGGAAGTATACATGTATATTCTTAAAATTATTCAGACAATAGTTTTTCTAAATACCCTTTTAGTATAATTGCGTGATTATGCTTTGTCTCTCTCGAAGCATATAGCAATGTTACCTTATCGTATTGCTTTATCTGTTCTGTAAATTTGTGTACTGCCGAAGATTGACTTAATTCTTTTCGATAAGCCATGGCAAAATCGTCCCATCTACCTTCCATATCTTCATGAACCCAGATGCGAAGTTTCGATGATGGGGTAATATCTTTTGCCCAAAGATCGTAATGTAAGCGAGCCTTGCTTATACCTCGTGGCCAGAGCCGGTCGACGAGAACTCTGTAACCATCATTTTCATCAAAATCATCGTAGACTCTTTTCAGTTGTATTTTCATTATCTAATGGTTTTTAAGTATAACAAAATACTATCACATTTAGTTTAAAGCAAATAGTCTCAACCCCTTACAGGATTGAGACTATTTGAAAAATGAAATAATATTCTTAGTTTGCTAAAAACATTTCGATATCTTCTTCTACTGTAGATATTCCGCCAATTCCAAAGTTATCAACCAGAACCTTAGCTACATTAGGTGATAAAAATCCGGGTAGAGTCGGTCCTAAATGAATATTTTTCACTCCCAAATGTAACAATGCCAATAAAACAATCACAGCCTTTTGTTCATACCATGCAATATTGAAAGCAATAGGCAGATCATTAATATCATCGAGTCCGAATACCTCTTTCAGCTTAAGTGCAATTACAGCAAGCGAATAACTATCATTACACTGACCGGCATCCAATACACGCGGAATACCACCTATATCTCCCAATGGCAGTTTATTGTAACGATACTTCGCACAACCGGCAGTAAGAATAATAGTATCGTCAGGCAATGCTTTTGCAAAATCGGCATAGTAATCACGACTCTTCATGCGCCCATCGCAACCCGCCATTACGAAAAATTTACGGATAGCACCCGATTTCACAGCATCTACCACTTTGTCTGCTAAGGCAAGTACTTGTGCGTGAGCAAATCCTCCTACAATCGTTCCTGTCTCAATCTCACGTGGGGTTTGGCTTTCTTTTGCCATAGCAATAATTTCAGAAAAATCTTTTGGTTTACCATCCTGACGCTCCGCGATGTGTATTGCACCATCAAGTCCGGCTGCTCCTGTAGTAAAAATACGTCCTTTATAGCTTGCATTCTTGGATGGAGGAACGATACAGTTTGTAGTAAACAATATCGGCCCGTTGAATGCATCAAAATCTTCTTTTTGTTGCCACCATGCACCACCATAGTTACCTACAAGGTGTTTATATTTTTTCAATTCCGGATAATAATGTGCCGGAAGCATTTCACTGTGTGTATAGACATCTACGCCTGTTCCTTCAGTTTGTTGTAAGAGTTCTTCGATATCTCTTAAGTCGTGTCCGCTGATAAGTATTCCCGGTTTGCTGCCTACTCCGATATTCACTTCCGTTATCTCCGGATTACCGAATCTTCCAGTATTGGCAGCATCTAGTAATGCCATAGCCTGAACACCATATTTGCCTGTTTCGAGAGCCAGCGCAACCAACTCATCTACGGTTATATCTTCTCTGGTGATCTGAACCAAAGCCCTTTGCATAAAAGAGTATAACTCATTGTCTACTTTATCGAGATTATAAGCATGTTCTGCATAAGCAGCCATTCCTTTCAAGCCATAGTGAGTCAATTCCTTCAATGAACGTATATCCTCATCTTTAGTACGTAACACCCCTACTTCTTTGGCTTTTTCCATAAATTCGGATTCGCTGCCACTCCAAGTACACTCATCGGGCAAATTAGAATCAACATTACCCAATACTCCTGCCAATCTACTTTTTAGCAATAAGCCTTCTTTTACTTTATTTTTGATAGCTTCAAAATCAAAATTTGCATTCGTAATGCTCATAAACATTGCATCTACAACGAATTTATCAGCTTCTTTAGATGATTTTCCCTGTTCTCTCAATTTATCGTTATAAACGGCAATACCTCTCGCTACAAATAATAATAAATCTTGAATATCCGACACTTCCGGAGTCTTCCCACAAACGCCCATTAAGGTACAACCTGTCCCTTTTGCTGTTTCCTGACATTGATAACAAAACATACTCATAACAATTCTATTTTTAGGTTTAAGGCAAAGTTAGCCCCTTCGTTCAACCCAAATCTGTACCACTTGTTACACATATAGAAATAAATACAAAGGCATCGTACCCTCCGATGAGAATACGATGCCTTAAGTCTTATTTTGATATCAATACTTCACATTGCAGCTACTATTCAGCCAATAGCGACTTGTAGAAAGCTTCTACATCTTTCCAATGGTAATAAGGTAATACATCACTGTTTACAGGAGGTATAAGTATTTCTTTCTCATTCAATAAGAATTTTACAAGGACATCATCAGATCCTTTCTTTTGGAAAAATACAATTTGGATGTTTCCAGCCATAGGAGCCATTTTGAAATTGCTCCATACTTTATAAAAATCCGACGGTTCGGATATACTGGCATAACAATCCTGCAAATGTAATATTGCCGCTAACGGAATTATGTTGCCATCGTGAGCAAAACGCAGAGTTGCACCTTTGCCTTTTATCGATATGATTTCGTTAGCACTATCCAGTATATTTTTAAGTACGGGCTTCGAATTTTCCATCATAATTCCGCCATTTAAAGCAGAGGTTGCATCACATACATATAGACGGTAGTTTACAACTTCCCATAGGTCGAACAGTTCTTCTTTCTCAAACAAATCATAAAACGATAAGTCCGTCTCCATATTCTGCATATCGCTTGCAATCCAGTAAAAAGCCCACATCAAAGGTGCAGGATTTACCTTCTTTTTTATATATGTAGTATCTGAAAACAAAGAGGATATTAATCGATCGGGACGTGTATGGCTTTCTTCAAATTTACGATATTCCTCATACCATGGTCCTTTTCTGGAAGTGAATGCCATCGCCTCCTCTGTATGGTAATTGAGATAATTCATATATTTATTACTAGCCTCACGGGTAATATTCAGCGTTGGGTTGATCTCTTTCAAACGTTCGCAAAAGGCATCCATACTAAGTACACAGCGAATAACCACAGTCGAACGAGCCGAAATCTCGACATTATTGCTAAACACTTGCGGATATGCTTTATACATACGTTCGGCAATATCGCGATGTTGACGCACGCCCAGAGGAGACAGGTCACCGCCATGCCCTTCGGCTTCTATCCATACCTCTGCCAGTCGATTGTACGCATCTTCGCCCAATGGAGTTAGTGCCTGATTTTTTTTAGCATCGGCTAAAAGATCGAGTACCCACTTATAATCCTCATCGTTTATCAAATAACGCGAGCCATGACGGCCAAAATGGCTTATATAGAAAGGTTCATAGCCCTTTGGAACAGGTGTCTGAACTATGCGATAATTTTCAGGATAGGCGTAATAAACACCTCCTGTTTTTTCGGGAGTATCGAACATTTCTTGTTTTGATGTTTGCCCAAATACAGGACAAAAGCTCAAAAACAAGAAGAAAAAAAGGAAACAGAAATTCTTCATATTTAGTCTTTTCATTAATATATTCACTTAACAAATAATAAAAGCTGCCTTACAATTTGTAATCGAAGGCAGCCTTCTCCACATAAAAAGGACGCATCACGCGCGCTTATTAAATCTCACAGTGTGTATTCTTTATATCTCTTTATTTGGTGTAATTAGGGTTTTGAGTCAAATAAGGATTTACCGTAAATTCATCCTGAGGAATCGGAAACAGATTATACTTATCGTCTACATCTTTACCTATATAGTTATTTGCTGCTCCATCACTACCTTTCCAGTCCCAATTATAATTCTTCGTATATTTATTGAAACGAATAAGGTCTGTGCGGCGTGTCAACTCGGTATGTAATTCACGTGCACGTTCATCGAGGATAAAGTCTAATGTAAGTTCAGCCGTTTTTATTCTTCCTGATGCTGCACTACCATAATTTCCTGACAAGTATGCTCTGTCGCGAACCTCATTTACATAATTCAATGCTTCTTCTTTTGTACCGCTTGCTCCTCGCAATATACTCTCGGCTGCCATCAGATATGCATCTGCCGTGCGGAACATAGGATAGTCGATCGATGAATAAACGGTACCGTTTTCGGCTAACTCTTTACGATCTTTTGTTACATTTCTCCACTTGATACAAGCATAGCCATTAGCAAAATCTTTCTGGAATTCTTTACCTGCAACCCATGTTTCTTTGGTGTGCTCAATCGTAAAGAATTGTGCACGTTTGTCTTTCTTTTTATCGCCCCAAGTATCCAACGGATCAAAAGTCTGATCGGATAAGTCAAACATGTCTACCAACTGAGTTTTCACACGGGCATTCCCCCATCCTCTACTACCTATACCTGTTTTATAATAATCATTCATCGGTCCATTCACCAAGGCCTTAATTAAGAAGTTTGTACCGGCGCTGCTTTGTGCATTGGTCGCATCCTGAACCAAAGGCCATATTATCTCGGTACATGTATTATTGTCGGCTAAGAATATGTTACGATAGTCAGATGCCAATGGATAAAATCCTTCTAATACAACCTTCTTCGAATATTGGTAAGCCTTTTCATACTCTTTCTTTCCTACCCAAACCTCTGAATTCAGATATACACGGGCTAATAAAAACCATGCTGCAACTCTATCTACACGACCATACTGGTTAGCACCGGGAGCTTTAAGCTCGAGAGCCACTGTTTCAGCTTCGGATACTACAAAATTATAAATCTCTTCTCTCGATTTTTGATGAGGAATAGTAGATAATACCATTGTCTCATCGATGAAAGGACCGGAACCGTAAAGGTCGCAGATCATACTATAACAGTAAGCACGTATAAAACGGGCTTCGGCACGATAAGATTCAAATTCATCTTTCAATTCATCATAGACACCTCTGCTTCTTAATTTATCCTCGGTACATTCGCGCAAGAACTCGTTGCAATAGCTGATCGACATATACAAACGGTAGTATGGATAACTAACCACTTTGGTCGACGAATCCCAATTCATAAACAGCATAGCAAATGTTCCGTGCCCGCTACCTGCATGTAATGCTATCTCATCTGTAGATGCTTCCTGGAGATAGAACAGAGCTCTGGTGTAACCGCTATAACCTTCGTCTATGCCATTTACATCTCCATTTCCTCCGTCACCACCTTGTTGCCCTGTTTGTATCAGCGAGGCATAGCATTTGGCTATTACTCCACGATAACCGCTGGCTGTACTATAAACTTCTTCTCCTACCAAGACATTCTTATCTAAAGGAACGCTATTCAGATCGTCAAGACAAGATGAAAATAGGAACACCGATAATACTGCGGCTGATATATATTTTAAAATATTAGTTTTCATATATTAAGTTCTCCTTCAATTAAAAATTTAGATTCAAGCTAAGTGTATACATTCTAGGACGTTGATATACGTTCCTGTCAATACCCGAATATACTTCAGGGTCGATACCTGAATAATTAGTAATTATACATACATTCTGAACACTGAATGCCATCCGCATAGTAGAGGATGTATTCCATAGTTTATTTAATGAATATCCCAGTGTGATATTATCCAGCTTGAAGAAGTTCCCTTTTTCTAAGAAATAGTCTGTATAAAGGCGTTCTTGCGTAAAACCGGATTCAAGTGTCGATCTCATTATGTTCGAAGAAACTCCATTCGCACTGTAAAGCGAGGCAAACGATTCACTAGCTGCCTGATAATTGTATACATAATTACCAAAGCTTCCATGTCCGTTCATACCGAAATCCCATTGTTTATAGAGTAGTTTAGTAGATAACCCATAGAAATAAGGCACTCTCGAACTTTTACCCGTTACATATTTATTTGCGTCTTCTTCGCTGCTGGTTATCGAACCATCTTTAGCAACATATTTGCCATCCAGCGGTTTTCCATCGTCACCATATGCTTGTTGCAAAAGGAAGAATGTATTTGGTGTTTCATCTACTTTATTTATTTGAAGATATTTACCGGTACCGCCGGCGCTACCTGTCTTCATATAATTATTATCGGTATCGATTGTATTCAGCTTTGTGATTTCAGATGTATTCCATGTGAAGTTACCGCTTACACTCCATTCCCAATCTTTAGTTTTGAAAGGGATCGCAGATATCGCAAACTCAACTCCCTGACTCTCCATATCACCAATATTTGTATCTATGATATTCGTAAAATTACTCCCCGCAGGAACGAATATATTATTCAACAAATCCTTTGTATAACGTTTATAGGCATCGATACTACCATAAATACGATTATTGAGAAAACCATAATCGACTCCGACATTATATGTACTGGTTGTTTCCCATTTGATGAGAGGATCATAGCCATTCGGACGATAAAGAGTAATCCATTCGTTTCCGAACTGATAGCGCGAATTATCGTATGATGTAGAATAAGTACCTAGATGTTGATAATATGTACCGATATCCTGCTGACCGGTCTGACCATAACTTAATCTTAGTTTCAGATCCGACAGAGCTTTAATATCTTTCATAAATCCTTCTTCACTCATTCTATATGCTAATGCTACGGAAGGAAAATATCCCCAACGCTTCTCTTTTGCAAATCGGGATGAGGCATCCGAACGTAAAGTTGCTGTGAGTAATAATTTTTGAGCATAAGAATAATTTAAACGACCAAAGAATGAAAGTAGAAACAACTCAGCCTCATCACCCGTAGGTAGTTTAATTTCATTCCCTTCTGTATCGTGTGTACGACCAGTATTCTTGTACCAAAAACGTTGCCAGCCATAACCGGCCATTGCATCGAAATGATGTTTGGTACCAAAATCCTTATTATAATTCGCATAAAAATCAAGAAGATAATTCCTGTTTTCAGCAGTAGTAAAGTAATCTAATCCGGTTCCGTCCTGCAAGTTTGATGTCCACATAGAAGGAGCATTTTGAGGAACTATTTCGGTATAATCATTACTTTTTATATCAAATCCGGCATTTACATTCAATACTAAATCCTCAAATCCATGTATTTTGTAGTTTGCAGCTATATTTCCTATATGACGTTTTATTTTATTCAGCCTGTCGCTCAGTTTCAGGTCGGCAACAGGATTGCTTGGCGCAAGGGAAATAGGCGTAGATGTTCCACTTGTCATCCATGTAAAATAACCCAATCCAATATCATTCGGATTTTTTTGATATACAGGGCGTGTCGGGTCAAAACCTGCAGCGGCAGCAATAACACCAGTCGAAATCAATTTATTATTTTCAAAAGTCGAAACCGATTTATTATTTTCAAGACTACTTTTTAGATTTATATCAAAGGTTAGGTGTTTATCGAAAAATTGAGGGGATATACCTAGTCCTAAGTTGTAACGCTCATAATTGTTTTCACGAATAATACCATTCTGGTTGGCATATCCTACTGATACACGGTAAGGCACATTTAAAGTTGCTCCCGTTACCGACAGATTGTGATCTGTACCTAATGCATTACGATATATTTCTTTTTGCCAATCGGTAGAAGCATCCCCTAACTTGAAAGAATCGGGCGCTCCCGAGAATTTATTGAACGTATCGCGAAACTCATCGGTCGACAACACATCCAAATATTCCATAACCTCGCTTACCGAGAAATTAGCACTGTAATTTACTTTTGGTTTTCCTCCGTTCGCATTGCCTTTCTTTGTAGTGATAATAATTACACCATTCGATGCCCGCGACCCGTAGATTGCTGTTGCAGACGCATCTTTCAGCACAGTGAATGTAGCAATATCATTGGGATTGATTGCACTGATAGATGTATTGTGTACAGGTATTCCATCAATCACCATAAGCGGATCATTATCAGCAGACAAAGAGGCTCCCATACGAATACGGATAGTACCTTCGTCGCCGGGGGCTCCTGTACCCGGAATCACGTTTACACCTGCCATCTTACCTATCAAGGCATCTTCGGCGGTCAGTTGATTTCCTTTGTTTAGTTGGTCAGGAGTTATTGTGGTTAATGATCCTGTTGTATCCCCTTTTTTAACCTGCCCGTAACCGATGACAACAACTTCGTTTAATAGTTCGACATCTTCATCCAAAAGGATAGAAAGATGGGTTTTACTACCAACGGGAACTTCGGTCGATTTGTATCCTATAAACGAAACGACTAAAGTCGCATTAGCCGGAGCATTAAGCTCGAATCGTCCTTCATCGTCAGTGATCGTTCCTGTAGTCGTATTTTTTATTTTCACAGTAGCTCCGATAACAGTTTCATTTGTTGATGTATCTATTACCTGACCGGTTATTTTAAGTGTACCGGAATTCTGAGCAGATAAATCGAATAGTGCAAACACTCCCACTAATAGTAGTAAGAGTATTTTCTGCTTGCTCTTTGGGGAAATAAAAGATTTTAATTCCATAGATTATTAAATTTAAAGTTAGATAATTCTCATTTCACATGGGAATGTTTAAGGTGTTAACGTTAAGGTTGGAAGCATTTCACATTCTCCACGGTATTATGAGTTGACATATACAAATCTATAAGTCATTACTTAAATTTGTATAGTCCGGTAGAATGTACAAGTAGATTTAAAAGAGACACGAAAACATCATAATAATCATATTATTAGACTGTTATGCCAAATTACAAAAAGTGAAAAAAGTAGATTAAATTAATCTGATTAGGAGAATTTCACTAGGGCTTATTTCCCTATTTGCTGTATTGCAATTGCAAATTCTTCTTTAGAGATGTTTAGTTTATTTCTGACTTTTAGTTTATAGTTATAGACTGTCTGCGGCGAATAATGAAGAAAGCTTGCAATTTTACTGCTATCGCTGATACCTAGTCTTACGAGTGCAAAAACACGAAGTTCGGGAGTAAGGATATCTCCGGCTTTTGGTAAGATTTGCTCCCCATCTACCAGAAGTGAATTAAATTGATCTACAAAGTTGGGGTATATATTTAAAAATATTGCATCGAAATTGCGGAAAAATTCCTTCAGTTCGTCCGAAACCAACGAAGTAGAACTGGTCATCTTAGATGCCTCATCTACTTGCCCCGATTTTATTTTTCTATTTATATTGATTCTGTAAGCTTCCATCTTGTCGATATAGGTCGAACACAGATTGAATATAGATCCAATATATTCTTCTTTAACCAGATTCGACTCCGAGAGTTTTTTATTTAATTCGTTCAATTCTTCATTCAACGCTTTCACATCGTTATACATCTTGTCGATAGACTTTCTGGCTGTCGAAAGTTTCTTCAATTGCTTATAAATATATATAATACTAACTGCCAATACCACCGAAAGGATCGATATAAGAACCAAGTATTTGATCAGATTATCTTTCTCGTGCTGCACTTTCTTATCGTATGCCACAGCTATGATAGGCAAGGTCTCAGACATCTCTAGTGTCCGGAACCGGGCTTTGCAAAAAGTAGCATCTTCTATCGAGCATTTAATGTATGTATATGCTCTGTCGACCGAACCTTCCTGATACAGCAATATAGCCAGTTTGTGCAGTGCTATATATTCTTTCACGCCTCTTCTGAGATCTGAAATTGCCGAGATTATTAAGTATTGTTTTTCCTTTTCTTTATCGCCCTTTTTATTATATATCTCGGAAAGGCCATAAGCTATTATTCCCACCGATGCTTCGTTGTCGGCATGCTCTTTATAACACCTCAACATTACATCCAGAGCCTCATCGTACCGTCCTTGCTCGATAAGTATCCCATTTCTGATAAGGTGATAAGATAGCGATCCGGGATCTTTTATGAGAAGAGATGAATCCTTATATTGATATATCAATTGCTTATATGCATCTTTCTCCTTTTTCGAAAAAGAATTTTGATACATTACTGTATATATCGAGTGGTAGATATGCAAATAGTATGACTCTTGCTTACTGTCTAATTGATCTCTATCTATCGCATTCATAATATCGAGAGCTTCTTTGTACATACCCATAATACCCATTATTTCAGCAATATTCATTTGCGACGAATATATATATTTCTGGCTATTTAGCTTCTGTGAGATTGCGAGCCTTTCGTTTGCAACCCATAATGCCGAGTCCATATTATAGTTCCGGTATTCGCTAAACAGGTTTTGATAAATGATATAACGCTGCTCTAAATCTGTAATTTTAGTCAATTGTGTTTTTAAACTATCGATCCGTAGTTCTTTTATTTTGCTGTATTCAGGACGTTCCTTTATTGTAATGTCCAGCACATTCAATAAAGAATCCAACTGAACATTTGTGCCAAAAGAAGATAATGTTGAAAAAAGTAAGAGTAAGGTCAGTAATTTCTTTTTCATTTGGTATTAAAGCGTTTCTTTCGGCAAGATAAAGAATAAGTAAATACAATCAAATATTTACAGAGAAGATAATGAGAAGGTATTGTGTTAACGTAAGTTCGATATAAGGATAGGAGTAATAACTAGTAAAATCTTTAGCAGAACCTTGTCATCCCGATACGCAGTGAGGGATCTATTATTCTGAAATGAGGAGTAGTACAGATCCCTCACTGCGTATCGGGATGACAATGAGAAAAAGATAGATGCCAGCTTAGCTCATAATTATACGATACTTATATCAAACTCACGTTATGTTAACAAAAAAAGTCTAGTCTTTTATTATTCTGCCACTTCATTCAGATTATTTATTATCAATTCTTTTAACTTATCTTCGGGAACTATGACATTAAAATTCCCCCAAAAGTTTTTATCGTATTCGTATTTGGTTTCCGAGAATATTTTGAGAGGAGAAATACGCTCATTACGGGGAAATCCAACTACATTTTCCTTTTCCATCTTGCAATTTACCATCTCAAACCAAAGATGCAGAGGTGCACTAAAGAGTCTTCTTTTCTTTCTGACTTTGAACTCTAAATCTCCGCGAATGTGATTTATGTAGTCAAATCCATCCTCCGAGCGTTTGTATGAAACGGTATAACTGGCACGCTCAAGCGTCATTTTGAGATCTTTGTTTATTCGTTCTATAAACTGCTCTGTGGCTTTTTCTATATAACGGGGATGCAATTCGAATCGGGCTTCAATTAAAGCCTGATTGTAGGTGTCAATAAACAATTGCCCTTTATATAAGGATTCTTTAATGTAATCTTTTTGCTCGAAAGAAATAACATTCACTCTGCGCCCATCTATTGTTGTAATATCCGTATGAGTATAAACAAAAGACTGTCCCCTGCCTTCGGGATCAAGAAAATCGGGAAGCTCCTTCACTATATCGAGCATCAAACAAGAATTAATCCCCGATTTTATTCTGGTGAAAATAGTATCGCTATCCAGCTTACTTTTAATTCTACGCATCTTTACCATTTTCACCTGATCGTACTTGACACTTTGAGGATAACCAGTCTTGTAAATTTTCAGGACGGCTTCGGTAAGATCAATATTTTTTTTCTTGAGGTCTATACCCTCTCTATAGAAAGCTGTTATATACACAGGCTCCGAAGGATAATTCTGTTCGCGCTTCGCCAACATTTCCTTCAATAAGTCTACCGGATTTACAGCTCTTACAATTACTTCCTGCAAAGGAATAACTTTCGGCGCAAGAGAAAATCGCACATGCTGATCAATCAACAAAGAGATTTCGATCTCCTGACTTTCATATCCTACATTGGTCAGTTTTATTGAGTGATTTAATAATGAATCAGGTAATATTAATCTAAATTCTCCATCCTGATTGGTGATAGTTCCAATCGTTGTATTATTGACTCCGACAGAGGTATAAGCCAATGGTTCTTCCGATATACGATCATAGATTATACCCCCCAAAGTAAAATAGTTACTTTGTTCAATTATTTTATCTTCTGCAATCTGTATTTTTGTTTCCTTTTCTTCGGGCAATTGTAGTAAAATATGGTTGCCTACGACCAATATCTTTAATCGTTCGTTTCCGGTTATAGCATATATGGCATCGCGCACGGTATATTCTCCTTTCGGAATTTTCATTACTTTATCGTTATCTATAATCTGGCTATCATAAACAAACAGGTAGCCTGACTGATCAGATACCTGCTTCAACAAACGATAAATTGTGTCTTTACTTTTTGGTAACCGGACTTTGCGATCCAACACACTCCCATCTTCTGCCTGCAATGCCATTACTGTAAAAAACAGTAAAAAGCAGGCAATAAAACGATGAAATATGTCGCCCGTCATTCGTCTCATTCTGGTATATTTTCTTACTCGGAAATAATAATTGTATCCTCTTTTTGCGTTAATTTAAGATCCAGTGCCATGCAAATCAATTTGGCCACACTATAAGGCGTATCATCAGAGAAAGTCACAGTAAGCAATCTATCTTCAAGCCCCGGTGCAACTTGTAATACCGAAGAACCCGAGTTTATATTAATTACATGAACAATATCTGCTAATCGCTCATCTTTAAATTGCACTTTTTTCAAATAGGCACCGAATTGTCCTGCATCTATTGTCTGCATTGTCTGCAATTTATCAGATTGAAACAAGGCCGTTTCACCGGCTTTGACATAAACAAATTTACCATCTTTTTTCGAGGTAATCTTAACTTCTCCACGTTGAACCGATAAAGAGAAAGATTCATCTTTACTTTTCACATTAAAAGCTGTCCCAAGAACCTCTATCATCGTTTGCTCTGTATCTATGATAAAAGGCTTTTCCTTATTCTTACTTATATCAAAAAAAGCATCTCCCTGCAAAAAGACTTGTCGCCTATCTTTAGGAAAATGGTCAGGATACTGCAAAGATGTATGGTTTGCCAAATAAACCACAGAACCATCTTCGAGAGTAGAGACCAAAGTCGGCGCATCGCCTCCATTGCTTAAAGTCTGATTATAAATTTGCGCTGACTTCCGATTTTGTATAACCGATACAGATGCTATACATATACATATAACGGCTATACTTGCTACCCATTTGAATGTGGCTGAGCGCAATACTGGTCGCTTATCTGAAGCTCCGACCTCTAATAGCCCATCTTCATCCAAACGATTGTATAGGCGATTCCACGCCTGATCTGTAATTTTATTGTTTTCTTTTAGTGTCATAATGCATGCGTATATTTTTCCACTTCGTGGCGTAGTACCTGATATGTTTTTGTCATTTCTGCTTCAACTGTTTTTACCGATACAGAAAGAATTTCTGCTATTTCTTTATATTTACGTCCTTCCATCCGATGCATCTGAAAAATACGGAGACGTCTGGCAGGAAGCTTTTTCAACGTTTTATTTATCAGATCCTGCAACTCTTTATATTCCAACTCATCCAAAGGACTCGATTCTTCTATGTCGTCTTTACGGCTCAGAACAGTCTCCCGGTAGCGGGATTGTACATTCTGATGTTCATAGTATTGCAACGACTGATTGCGCACTGCTCCATAAAGGTAGCTTTTCAAAGAACGTAATATCTGAATATTCTCGCGCTCTTTCCATAGCGTATAAAATAATTCCTGTACAATTTCTTCTGCTGCTTCTTTCTTGCCTACTATGCTGAATGAGTAGATATAGAGAGGAGAATAGTATTGCCTAAAGACATATTCAAATGTCTTTATATCACCATCTTTTATCTTTTTGAATATAAATAAGTCATTCAGCATAGCAGACCAGAAAATAAAGTAAATTCAATCAAATATAGAAAAACTTTTCATCCAATCATTTATTTTGTTTCTTCAATTTAGTTACGGCAGATTCTAACGATTCGGTAGGCTCTATAATATTATAGTCTTCCCAGAAGTCCTGATCGTAAAAGCTACCTACTTTATCTGATAGAGAATGCTTTTCATTGAACAACAACTTAGATGGAATGCGTTCTACATGGTCTTCTTTTCTTTCTGTCATCACCATTTCCAGCAAGATTGTGTAGTTCGTAGAGAACAGGCGTCGTTTCCAGTCGCATTTAAAACGAATTTCATTACGTATATAGTTCAAATAACTCCGTCCATTTTGCTCTTTATAGGTCACTACATACGAAACTTCTTCAGGTTTAAAGCGGAGTCTATACGGCTTCTTTCTCAATATTGCTTCTGTCGCTTTATTTTGGTCGTCCATACTTAAACTAAATTCCGCACGAGAGAAGGCCAGACTTTGTTTATCGATGTAGAGTTTTCCATACAATAAGGCGTATGGCAAAATTACCTGCGGCTTAAAGCTAACTACATAATGCAAACGTTCGTTCAGAATAACAGGGTCCTCGATCGAAAACTCATAGTAAGAAAGTGTTTCCGGATTGAGCATAAGATCTTTATTCTTCACAACATCAAGATAAGTAGACAGATTAGGCCCACCTAAAAACTTAACAATAAGTGTATCCGATGGTTTCGGGCTAAGAAGTTTACGCCCCTTACAAACTTGAATATTGTCACGGGAATCGTCTTCGTCGTAAGGTGTTTTATAAACATCTACAACGGCCTCGGAGATATTAATGTAATTACGTCTCTTCTTGACGGTCTCACGATAGAATCCCGTCAACAAATTCGCATTACAGCTATTATTATCCGCAATCTTACCGATTGCAGCTTTCACTAATTCCAGCGGATCAACAGATTCGATAACAACCTCTTTCAATTTATTATCATTAGCAGTCATGAATATGGTTATATCATCTTCATTGCCTTTTATTGAATATCTCTGATTAGCATATCCCAATCGCGAAAGTTCTAATACCTTAGCTTGAAGCGAATCTTTTACCTTGATAGAAAAGCCACCATCTTCATTTGTTACAGTACCTATACTTGTTCCGGGTATAGAAATACTTACATATTCCAGTTTATCTTTCGATTTCTTGTCTTTTACTACACCATTTATTGTAATGTAATCGGGATAGTCCTGCGCACAAAGCGGAAGCACCATACCAGCAATAAAAAGAATAATGATAAACCGTGCTACTTTTGAATATTTTGTTTTCATGTCATATTTTTTTAAGATGATTAATAAAACCGGCTGTACTAATATGATCGTTCAACGAACAAAAACCCTAAAGAAAATTGTAAGTATTTTATTCTGTTCTTTAATACAAGTAGAATTGAGATAAATTCTCTATGCTTCTGATCATAAACATGGACAATACTGTCCGATTACGGACACTCAACAAACACATAAACACCTATGCAATAACACATTAATCCATGGCATATACTTTGCGAATATAAAATCAGAAAAAAGAACACAAAATGGATAGAGAAATTTCTGTTAGCGAGAAAAGAAAAAAGAGAAGAAAACTCATTATACGGGTTTCAATTATAGGTTTAGCATTAATTGCTACACTTGTTTAAATTCAAGAAAAAAACGCCTTAGATTATATACCTAAGACGTTTACTTATATTTTAAAGAATTATTTCAATAAATGCGTATCACCGAACCTCCGCTTGCTGCTAAAGGTAATTCTATAACATCTCCTTTTTTTACCTTCTTAGTTAGTTTTACCAGATGATTCGGATTTACATCAACATTTTTACTATCAGTATAGATATCAGCCGTATATTCCTTATTATCGAGGAAATCAAGAGTAACAGATAATGCTCTGGCTTCACTATTATTCAATGATCCGATGTACCAACTATCACCATTCCGGCGGGCAATGGTTATATATTCATTTACCGATGCATTGAGAACTTTTATTTCATCCCACACAGTAGGTAGTTTTTGTATAAAATCAAAACCCGGCTGCCCCTCATACGATGGTGGTGTATCGCAAACCATACCCAGATAACTTTCGAGAACGACATACATCGCCAGCATGTGACATCTTGTGCTTGTCACCAATGGATTCGTAAATTGAACTTTAAATTTATTTTCTGGTACAGCCCTAAAACCTCCCAAATGATAATCGGTAGCACCTGCAATCAGACGAGTGAAAGGCATTGAAATATCATGATCGGCATTTATTTCCGCACCCCATTTATACCCCTCATAATTCATTGTTCCCTCACGTGTAAATTCATTCGGATAAGTACGATGAAGACCCGATGGTTTACTTGAACCATGAAACTGGATAAATAAATGATGTTTTGCTGCTTTTGCCAATATTTCTTCCTGTATTCGAATCATTTCCTGATCATCTCTATCCATAAAATCGACCATCATACCTGAAATTCCCCATTCCTGAAAAAGAGCGAATGCCTCATCTATTTTGGCATACAATGGCTTCCAGTTTATCCAAAGGTGAATACCCACACCTTGACTATAAGCATATTTGCAAATCGCTTTCATATCAAGAGGTTTAATCGGCTTTGTTATATCGGAATTTGGTCCGGGTGTTCCAAAATCAAATCCATCGTCAACATACCAAGGCTGCTCGGCATAACCATATATAGAATGATAATCCAAACCGCTACGGGCAGCAAAATCTATATAATATTTGTTCGTATCGAAGTTATTTCCGGGAGCAAATGTTGTATCCGGTACTACATTGCCATTCCACCATGTAAAGGTTGTCTTCCCCGGTCTTAGCCACGATGTATCTTCTATTTTACAAGGTTCGTTCAGATTTGTAAGAATATTCGACTCAATAATAGCCCCAACTCTATCACTAATAGATATTACACGCCAGGGAGTGCGATGAGGAATATCTGCTTTCACTTTTATTTTTGTCTGTCCGGGTAATGGAGATAGCTTACCGACAAACATACCGTTTTCTTTCATCAGATACATTCCTGCATAATCAACAACCGCCGCTTCGGTTATAGACATGAAAATGTTGTTCGGATATTCTAGCATTATAGGCATATCCATTAGTTTATTCTCTTCTATATCATTATAATTCAAATGAGTATAAGGTCCCTCATGTGACGATGTATATGAAGGTAAGAAAAGAGTCAAAGCCTTAGGGTTACCCACTAAATTGAATGTAGTATTCTCATCATACATAACATACGAATCCCAATTCGGTTGCTTTGGGAACTCGTACCTGAAAGCAATACCATCATCGAAAGCTCTTACAACCATATTTATTTTTCTACCCTGTGCATTTTTTTCCTCGAAAGGAATTATAACCTCTTTGTATTGACTATGCACAGTTTTTGTCTTCCCTACTACCAACTCGTAAGTTTCGCTGCCTGTCCTATATATGGGTTTATTAATTTTAAGACCGGTACCGAATGTGCCATTATCGAAATCGAAACCGAGTGGTGAATCTTTTATCAGAATTTGCTTCTTAAACATTATCTTATACGAAGGGTATTCATCACTCAATTTCAAGGAAAAAGTGAGTCTGCCGTCAGGTGATAATAAAGAAACCGTTTTTTGAGCGAAGCCGTATTGCGACAACAGGAGTAGTAGAATAATTGATAGATTTATCCTTTTCATTATATTAGAATTAATTGAGGTTATATAAAACTACGCTTACATTTTTATTCATCCCAAAGCTACAATATTTTTATTCACACTTGTATTTATTTCCCTGTCATTAATTATTATTGCTATCAAAGATTAATGCTTTTATGTCAAAAATATAAGTGAAACTTTCAATATTTTCTTTAATTTTAGAATCCATTGCATTCGTACTAATTTATTTCTAAAACCTAAAAATAAGATTACCATGAAAGAACTAAAAATGTTTGTGGACGGAAAATTCATCGAAAACACGTCCGGTAAATGGATCGATGTTTTGAATCCATCGACAGAAGAAGTAAACTGCCGTTTGCCCGAAGGCAGTGTAGAAGACGTGAAAAAGGCTATAGATGCAGCAGAAAAAGCACAGAATAAATGGGAAAAAACTCCCGCTGTAGAAAGAGCCGGCTATCTGATAAAGATCGCCGCAGGCATCCGCAAAAGAGAAAAAGAATTAACTGATATTATTGTAAAAGAAGGTGGCAAAACACAAGGTCTGGCAAATGTCGAAGTACTTTTCACAGCCGACTATCTCGAATATATGGCTGGATGGGCACGCCGCTACGAAGGCGAAATTATACAGAGCGATCGTCCGAATGAAAACATATTCCTGTTTAAGAAACCAATCGGAGTAACTACAGGTATTCTCCCTTGGAATTTTCCATTTTTCTTAATAGCACGCAAGGCTGCCCCCGCATTAGTTACAGGAAACACAATCGTAGTAAAGCCAAGCCAGATCACACCTGAAAATGCATATGTATTTGCTCAAATAGTAGAAGAAGTTGGTTTGCCTGCAGGCGTATTCAATATGGTTATGGGACGCGGTTCAGTAATAGGTCACGAAATGGCGGCCAACCCGAAAGTAGGAATGGTCAGTCTTACAGGAAGTGTAAGTGCCGGACAGCAAACAATGGCTGCCGCAGCACCTAATATTACTAAAGTATCGTTAGAACTTGGAGGAAAAGCACCTGCTATCGTTATGGACGATGCTGATCTTGATTTGGCTGTAAAATCGATTATAGCATCACGTGTAATCAACACAGGACAGGTATGCAACTGCGCAGAACGTGTATATGTACACAAAAAAGTGAAAGATGCATTCCTCGAGAAACTGATTGCCGGCATGAAAGCCGTAAAAGTTGGTGATCCTGCGCAAATAGCAGATTTAGATATGGGACCACTTGTAGAAGCCAATGCTTTGAAATTGGTAACTGAGAAAGTAGAGAAAGCACTTAAACAAGGAGCAAAACTAGCCTGCGGCGGAAAACGCATCGGCACTAAAGGTTATTTCTTCGAAGCAACTGTATTAACCGAGGTGACTCAAAAGATGGATATAATTCAGGAAGAAACTTTCGGACCGGTACTACCGGTTGTTGAGTTCTCCGATATAAACGATGCTATTGACTGGGCTAACGACTGTGAATATGGTTTGACATCATCGGTTTATACTCAAAATCTGGACACTGCATTCAAATTGGTAAGATCACTTAAATTCGGCGAAACTTATATTAACCGGGAAAATTTTGAAGCCATGCAAGGATTCCATGCAGGGTGGCGCAAATCGGGTATCGGTGGTGCTGATGGCAAACATGGTCTTGAAGAATATCTTCAAACACATGTCGTTTATTTAGAAACAAAAGGCTGATAATTATGAATAACGGTATATTGAATATTCTCTTATCTGTATCCCTATCTCCCGATTCGGATACATTCTGGGTATTAGCACTCTGTGCTCTTATACCGGTTATTTTATTAATTGTATTTTTGGGATTCTTGAAAATGGCAGGGCACAAAAGTGCTTTATTGACATTGGTTGCCACACTGGCCATAGCAATACTGGTCTTTAAGTTTCCAATAGCCGATACATCACTATCCATAGTTTATGGGATACTTAAAGCCTTTTTCCCTATCCTGATAATCATTATTATGGCTATTTTTAGCTATAATGTACTTGTACTGACAGGAAAAATGGAGATTATAAAAGAACAATTCACCTCCATTTCTTCAGATAAATGTATTCAAGTCCTGCTGCTCACGTGGGGATTCGGAGGATTACTAGAAGGCATGGCAGGCTTTGGTACCGCAGTGGCTATTCCTGCTGCGATATTGATAGGCCTAGGCTTTAAGCCTGTATTCTCAGCCGTAGCGAGCCTTATAGCAAACAGTGTTGCTACAGGGTTCGGGGCTGTAGGAATGCCGGTAAAAGTTTTAGCCGAACAAGCCGGAATTACCGATATTCAGACATTAAGTTCCAATTTGGTATTGCAATTGTCGCCTTTGATGTTAATAATACCTTTCGTATTGGTATTTATGACAGATCCAAGAATAAAGGCCCTACCTAAAAATATACTAATCAGCATACTTGTTGGTGGGGTATCTTTGATTACACAATATATAGCAGCTATTTACATGGGTGCCGAAACACCTGCTATCATTGGCAGTATAGCGTCTATCATAACCATAATAATATTTGCTAAAATAACAGCAAAAAAAGAAGATAAGGTACTGGCTGATAAATCGCAGAAAAGAACTACTGCTGAAATTTTAAAGGCATGGAGTGTATACGGTATTATACTTATTCTAGTAATACTAAGTAGTCCGTTATTATCAATAAGGGACATCCTGGCTCCCCTCCTGACATCTTCGTTCAATTTCAGCATTTTCGATTCTGTAAGTCAGCTTAACGTTACAAGATCTGTGAAAATATCATGGCTGATCGATACCGGAGTATTACTATTCTTAGGTTCGATGCTTGGAGGACTAATTCAGGGAGCTAAGATAAAAGAGCTTTTCAAATTATTATGGAAGGTTGTTAAACAGCAAAGAAAAACGTTCATCACAGTTTGTTCTCTTATTGCTTTATCATCAATAATGGATTTTTGCGGAATGATCTATGTCTTAGGTATTACCTTAGCCTTACTAACAGGCTCATTCTATCCATTATTTGCTCCTACAATAGGATGTTTAGGCACATTCCTTACAGGAAGTGATACATCATCTAATATATTGTTCGGGAAATTGCAAGCTAATGTGGCTCATAATATCGGAGTAGATAACAGTTGGTTAGCGGCAGCCAATACTGCCGGAGCAACAGGTGGTAAGATCATATCTCCTCAAAGTATTGCCGTAGCAACTTCGGCTATCGGAGAACAAGGAAAAGAAGGCGAAATTATGAAAAAAGCATTGCCATATGCTCTCGGATATATAATTATTACAGGGCTTATGGTCTATTTTACACCCAGAATTTTGGGATCGCTCATTTTCTGATTTTGTAAAAGAACTATCAACTAAAAAATATTGACATGAAAGTAGGATTATTTATTCCTTGCTATGTGAATGCTATATACCCGGAGGTGGGAGTTGCATCCTACAAGCTGCTTGATTATCTCGGTGTAGATGTAGACTACCCTCTTGATCAGACCTGCTGTGGGCAACCGATGGCAAACGCAGGATTTGAGGACAAGGCAATTCCTCTGGCTAAAGAATTCGAGAAGCTTTTTGACAAATACGAATACATTGTAGCACCGTCGGCTAGTTGCACCGCTTTTGTAAAAGAAAATTACCCCCGGCTGCTAGAAAAAGAACAACATCTTTGTCAAACCAGCGGGAAAATATACGACTTGTGCGAATTTGTTCACGACATATTGAAAATAGATAAATTACCAAGTAAATTTCCTCATAAAGTAAGTGTCCACAACAGCTGTCATGGTGTGCGCGAATTGCACTTATCTTCTGCCAGCGAATTAAATATCCCCCGCTACTCTAAAATAAAAGATTTACTTTCTCTTGTGGAGGGAATTGAAATACTTGAGCCGCAGAAGGCAGACGAGTGTTGTGGCTTTGGCGGTATGTTTTCGATCGAAGAACCTTCTGTTTCGGTATGTATGGGACAGGACAAAGTAAAGAACCATATTGCTACCGGTGCGGAATATATAACAGGAGCTGACAGCTCGTGTCTGATGCACATGCAAGGTGTTGTAAGCAGGGAAAAACTCCCTGTTAAATTTATTCATGTTATTCAAATTTTAGCTGCCGGATTATGAGTACAAAACATACAGAAGCTGCTAATCGCTTCATTGCAAACAAAGAACAGGAGACATGGCATAACGAAACCCTCTGGATGGTTCGCGAAAAAAGAGATCGTATGGCTATGGCTATCCCCGAATGGGAAAAGCTAAGAGAATTGGCCAGTAAAATAAAGATGCATACAATTACCCATCTCGATCAATACTTGGAAAAGTTCACTGAAAACGCAGAAGCAAACGGCGTTATTATACATTGGGCTAAGGATGCAAATGAACATAATGAGATTGTCTATAAAATACTATCGGATCATAAAGCGAAAAAGCTGGTAAAGAGCAAATCGATGTTGACCGAGGAATGCCACCTAAATCCTTACCTGATAGAAAAAGGTATCGATGTTGTAGAGAGTGATCTCGGAGAACGGATTCTACAATTGATGGACGAACCGCCGAGCCACATCGTAATGCCTGCAATCCATCTCAAAAGACAAGAAGTCGGTAAACTTTTCGAAGAAAAATTACACACCGAAAAGGATAACAGCGACCCTACGTATCTTACCCGTGCTGCCCGTCAACATTTACGAAATGAGTTTCTCACAGCAGATGTAGGTATGACAGGTGCAAACTTCGGTGTTGCCGAAACAGGAGATATAGTTGTATGTACCAATGAGGGAAATGCAGATATGGGAACATCGCTGCCTAAAGTACATATCGTATCTATGGGATTAGAAAAGGTAATACCTAACCATAAAGCATTGAGTGTATATACCCGCTTATTGGCACGTTCGGCTACCGGGCAGCCTGTAACCACTTACACCTCACACTTCAGAAAGCCACGCAAAGGATGTAAAATGCATATTATATTAGTAGACAACGGACGTAGCGAAATATTAAGCAATAAAGAACATATCCAGACACTGAAGTGTATCCGTTGTGGTGCATGTATGAATACCTGCCCTGTGTATCGTCGCAGTGGAGGATATTCTTACACATACTTCATTCCGGGACCTATCGGCATTAATCTGGGTATGCTAAAAGCACCTGAAGAATACTTTGATAATGTTTCGGCTTGCTCGCTTTGCTATTCGTGCAACAATGTTTGTCCTGTACAAATCGATCTGGCAGATCAAATTTACAGATGGCGGCAGAACCTCGATTCATTCGGTAAAGCCGACAAAATGAAAAAGGTAATGTCTTCAGGTATGAAGTTCCTTTTCGGTCACCCGAGCCTATACAATAACGGACTTAAATTTGCTCCCATTATAAATCACCTGCCTCGCTTCATGCTTTATAATGGATTGAATGATTGGGGAAAAGGACGTGAATTACCACATTTTGCAAGTGAATCTTTTACTCAAATGTGGAAGAAAGGAAAAGTACAGAACAAAAAGAAATAAGACAATGAGCAGCAAAAACGATATATTAGGAAACGTAAAACGACATATCACCGACAGATACGATATGCCCGACATCGATATTCAGGGAATCCGGTACGCAGATAAGATAGCACAGTTCATAGACATCAGTAAGGCTGTGGGTGGCGATGCTATTTTACTGAACGAAGGTGAAGATATAAACAAGATTATCGGCAATCTATATCCCGAGGCAAAAGTTATAGCTTCTAATCTTAACGACATTTCCATTGCGACAGTCAATCCCGATAATGTTCCAGACCCTCACCAATTGAATGGAACGGATCTGGCAATCATTCAAGGCGAAGTGGGTGTCGCAGAAAATGGCTGTGTATGGATACCGCAAAATGTAAAGGAGAAAGTCGTTTATTTTATAGCCGAGTACCTTGTTATAGTAGTCGACAAGAACAATATAGTGAATAATATGCATGAGGCCTATGACAAAATCACCTTCAACGATTATGGCTTCGGTGTATTCATTTCGGGACCGTCAAAAACCGCGGATATAGAACAATCTCTTGTGGTAGGGGCGCATGGAGCAAAAGGAGTTACGGTTATACTGAGGTAGTGTATCCCTTGTGAGAATATAGACAATTAGAACCTGAATTCTTTCAGATTGAGTTCAGGTTCCCTACTATATTTTTAAGTTATCATGAAAAGGTGTGAACAAAAGCAAAACATCTAAAATAATTCGGGATATTTCTCTTTAGAAATGCAGTGAGCGTGGCTCTTTATATCTTCATCGACTAATGATTTCCAACCTAACTTGTCAAACTGGTCTTCCAGAGCAAGGCATACTTTAAAATCTTCATCCGAAACTTTATATGTCTGACCATCTTTTGTACCGGATACAGTTATTTCAAAAAGATTCGCTAATACCCATATATGAACTTTATACCCGAAAATATCTACATATTGAGGTTGTTCCAAATCATTGAATTGTGAAATTGTGATTTTCAACTTATCCAAATCATCAAATGAATATGACTCCAATGGGTCAAAAGCAATAAAACCCTCTTCAAGCTTAGATAAGACTACTCCCAGCTTAGATAGTTTACCTATCAAATCCTCTCGTCCGTCATATTTGATATACACGGCAAAAGAATCGCCCTCGCAATTATGCCCGCTGCGAGCCCGCATATAATGAAAATATTGAAGCCTTTGGCACCAACGCTTTACATCTTCTTTTGTATTATTTTGAAAAAGACGCTCATCCGATATTCTATCTAAATTCATAACTTGTAATTTATCTATTGGGCTAAGTTATTATAAATTTTTCTTTCAGAGAAAAGTTAAAGGCGGAAGTTGATCATATTCGACGAACACGAAAGAAGGCTTTCGGCTAGCATTCTTTGTGTAAAAGAAAAAAGTCTCCCAGATCACAAGATCAAGAAGACTTTTTATTGTTTTAGTATAAGTTGTACTTATAAGTGGGCGATGACGGGTTCGAACCGCCGACCCTCTGGGTGTAAACCAGATGCTCTGAACCAACTGAGCTAATCGCCCTTTTAAAGGGTTGCATTTTCTCTCAAACGCAGTGCAAAGGTATATCTTTTTTTCAATCTGCAAAATAATTGAAGAAAAAAAATACAAAAACATTTTCGAGAGGTTCATTTTTAGATCGATTTTTAAATCTTAATTTTTATCAATTTTCGGCGTAAATTGCAAAGATTTAGCTATTTTCGCAAACTAGAAAATATAATAAACGATGAAAGTAAAAATTATAAATAAATCGCATCATCCACTTCCCGAATATGCGACCCCATACTCTGCAGGAGTAGATCTGAGAGCAAACATAGAAAATCCAATAGTACTAAAGCCGCTGGAGAGAACTCTTGTCCCTACCGGTTTATATTTAGAACTGCCCCAAGGCTATGAAGCTCAGATACGACCCCGAAGCGGATTGGCTTTCAAACATGGATTGACCGTTCTGAATAGTCCGGGTACGATCGATGCCGACTACAGAGGAGAAATTCGTGTTATACTAGTCAACTTATCTAACGATGACTTTGTTATAAACGACGGCGAACGAATTTGCCAGATGGTTATAGCTGCTCATTCGCAAGTAGAATGGGAAAAAGTAGAATCGATAAACGAAACCGAGCGTGGAGCCGGTGGTTTTGGACATACAGGTAAACAATAACAAAGCGTATACAAAATATGCATATAAAAACATACATTCTTTGCTTTTTTGCATTCATTATTGGATGTTCGAACATCTTTGCACAAGAAAGCAAAGCAAACACAACTCTGCAAACAAAGCTATCGCTGGACGACCAGCGTAAATTCGACTACTATTTCTATGAGGCTATGAATGCCAAAGCATTAAATAAATATGCTGCTACATTCGACTACCTGAAATATTGTATCGAAATAGATTCTACAAATGCTAACGTATTGTACGAACTGGGCGATTATTACAATTCGCTGGACAAAAAAAACAAGGCCATGGATTTTTATCGTAAAGCTATCACTTACGACAGTGATAATTTTTACTATAATATGGCTTATGCAAATCTCTGTTTCGAATTTAAGCAATACAGTGATGCTATCGAAAAATACGAAGCACTGATATTGAAAAACTCTGACAACAACGAGCTATACATATATCTGTCGGAAGCCTATCGCCTGGATGGTGATCTACCCAAAGCAATAGAAGCATTGGACAAGCTTGAACAGGTTATCGGATTAAATGAAAAAATAAGTATTCAGAAATTTCAGTTATATTCGATGCTTAAGCAAGAGAAAAAAGCATTTTCTGAAATCCAGAAATATATAGACAAATATCCCACCGAAATCAGATACCAAATACTACTAGGCGACTTATATCTACAATCAGGAAAACCGCATGAAGCTTTTATGATATATAGCAAAGCTAAAGCGATAGATCCCGAAGATCCATATCTGATTTCGTCGATGGCAACATATTACGAGCAAACGGACAACAAAGCTGCTGCCGAAAGCGAATTACAGACAGCCCTTGTAAGCCCCAAAATGGATATAGATACAAAATTGGGAATATTAGCCCAATATGTAGGGACACTTCAACAGAACAAAAAAGATACAAACGTTGCCAATGCTCTTTTCGATACTCTAATGACTCAACATCCACAAGAGCCCAAACTGAATCTGATGTACGGCAACTTGCTAATGATACAGGACAGAAAAAATGATGCCCGTTTTCAATATCAGGTATTTGCTGAATCTGAGCCGACAAATCCTACGGGATGGGAGCAAATGTTAAGTACAACCTTCCCCGACAGTATCGATCTGGCTATAAAAGTATGCGAACAAGCGATATCATATATACCTGATCAGCCTCAGTTTTATTTCTATCTGGGAGTCTCCAAATATATGAAAGAAGAATACGAAGGTGCGCTGTCAGCTTTACAAAAAGGAGTTGTATATGTTGATCCTGAAAATGTCGGCCTCTTGTCTGACTTTTACGGGCAAATGGGCGATCTTTTCTACAATTTAGGAAAACAGGATAGTGCTTTTGCAACATACGAAAAAGCACTGCAATATAATCCGTCTAATGTTGGTATATTAAACAATTACAGCTACTATCTTTCATTAACGAAAAAAGATCTGGATAAAGCTGAGAAAATGAGTAGCCTCACCATCAAAGCCGAGCCTACAAACCCTACTTATCTCGACACGTATGGCTGGATATTATTCGAGCAGGGAGCCTACGCTCTGGCTAAAATATATATCGAAAAAGCATTACAATATAGCGAAGATGGCAAAGAACCAATAAGCGCAGAGGTACTGGAGCATTATGCCGATGTGCTTTACAAAACGGATGAACCCGAAAAAGCACTGGAATATTGGATAAAAGCCAAAGAAAAAGGTGATAGCAAATCCAAAACTTTGGATAAGAAAATAGAAACAAAAACTTTTATTTCAGAATAATGAAATTAACTAAGTTAAAACAAACGGCAGCATTGGTTATCACTGTAACTGCACTAATTTTTGTTACAGGTTGTAAATCGAAGCAAACATCTGTAAACACGGGTGGAAAGTTAGAAACTAAATCTCACAACGAAGTAATTAACGACGTTTTGGTGTCGGAGCTGAAATATAAAACGATAACAACGAAAGGTAGTCTCGAATTGAAAAAAGGGAATTCGGGAAAGAAAATGACTACCGTTTTTAAGATAGTTAAGGACAGTATTATTCAAGCATCCGTGCGCCCTATGTTTGGGATGGAAGCCATACGCGTAAGCTTTACACCCGACAGCATCTTGATCATTGATCGTCTGAAAAAACAATATGTTGCCGAAAGTTTCGCTAATTCTGAAATGATTAAGAATCTCGATTTCAATTATTCGAACTTACAGGCGCTGTTTACCAATCAACTCTTTGTGCCCGGGAAAAAAGAAGTCTCGAAAGGTGACTACAAAAAATTTAATCTATCGACAACATCGGATGTTCATCTGTTGCAAACAAAAGACAAAAACGACTTACTCTACAATTTCGCAATAGACGCATCGAATAGAATTGCTTCGACCTTGGTTTACAATGAAGCTAAAAAATTCACATTACAATGGTCTTACAGCGACTTCGTAACAGATGGAAAGAATATATACCCGACTTCGATGGTAGCAAAGGTAGATGTTGCGAAAAACAGAGTCGATGTAGGAATCAACTATACAAAACTGGACATAGACAAAGAATTAAATATAGACAATTCTATTCCGTCAAAATATACTAAAGTTAGTTTTATAGACTTCATGTCTTCATACATAAAATAGTAATGCGCAAATTTCTTCTTTTATTCGCCCTGCTAATCAGCATATCATCTTTCGCTCAAAATTCCAAAATTAAAGAATTGGAAGAGCAAAGGAAACAAGCTTTGCGCGACATATCGAATACCGATAAACTGCTGCGCGACACAAAGAAGAACACGACGACCTTACTAAGCCGTATTAAACTGATTTCGAATCAAATTATTTCCCGACAACAAGTTGTTGGGCTGCTAAATCAAGAAATAGGCGGCATCAGCGATGAACAAAAGCAAATAGAGCGTGAAATAACCATACTGGAATCGGAACTGAAGGATAAGCAAAAAAGCTATGCCAAAGCCATTGATGGCATGCTGCTCAATCGCCAAAACGAAAACAAAATGCTTTTTGTACTTTCGGGCAAATCTCTGACCGAATCTTATCGTCGTTTCCGTTATTTGAAAGACTACTCCGAATGGAGAAGTAAACAAGCTGACGATATTAAAGAAAAGAGCGATCAATTGAAAGAGAGAAAAGAGGCTCTGGCAAAAACCAAATCGGAAAAATTAGCGCTTCTTGGTCAGCGAGAAACTGAACAAGCTAATCTAAAGAAAGAGGAAACCAATTATCAGGAAGAAGTTGGAGAGGCAAAGAAAAAGCAGGGTGAATTGCAGAAAATATTAACCCAAAAGAAGCAACAAGCTGCGGCATTAGACAAACAGATAGCTAAACTCATAGCCGAAGAGGTTGCACGTCAGGAACGTCAAGCCAGACGCATAGCTGAAGAAAAGGCAAAAGCCGAAGAACGCGAAAGAGCAAAAAATGCGGGAAGTACCAAAACCCCGACAAGCAAACCGAAGTCTACAACTTCGACTGCACCGGCTGTCAGCGCCGAAAACGTAACTTTATCCAATACGTTCTCGGGCAATAAAGGTAAATTACCATTCCCTATAACAGGAAATTACTCTATCGTCAACCGATTCGGAACGCATCAGCACAGCCAATGGCAGGTAACGACTTCGAGCAACGGTATAGACGTACAATCTCAATCGGGAGCTCAAGCCAGAGCGGTGTTCGATGGCGAAGTTTCTCGTGTGGTTGCTTTCCCGGGATACAACAATTGTATTATTATTCGTCATGGAAACTACTATACATTCTACGGAAATATTCAGAATGTGTCTGTAAAACAAGGTGATAAAGTAAAAACAGGTCAATCTCTGGGTCTGGTATATACCGATCCGGACACAGGTACATCTCAACTTCACTTCCAACTTTGGCAGGGTACGACTAAACTGAACCCTGAACCTTGGTTGAGAAGATAAAACAGGGAGATATGAAACGTGAACAGATCATCGAATTACCTAAGATTATCGATCGCCGAGGGAATCTCTCCTTCGTGGAAGCCCGAGAACATGTTCCGTTCAATATAGCACGAGCATACTGGATATATGATGTTCCCGGCGGACAACGCCGTGGTAGTCATGCATTCAAGAAGCAACAAGAGCTTATTATTGCTCTGGCCGGCAGTTTCGATGTTGTGCTGGATGACGGCAAGAAGAAACGCGCTCACACACTCAACCGATCTTATATGGGACTCTATGTCCCGAATATGATGTGGAGAAGTCTCGAAAATTTTTCAACAAATTCGCTTTGCTTAGTTATAGCGTCCGATCCTTATGATGAAGATGATTATATAAGGAATTATCGGGAATTCAAAAAGATGGCAATTTCGGATAAAACCGATTGCGCCACTATCGACAAAATTAAGGCTGACATAGATATAAGATCGCAATATAATACTGTTTTCGACTGCTCTCTCATAGAATTTCCCGTTATAAAGAATAGAGCAGGCAATATAACCCCTGTTCATAGTTCCGATAACATACCTTTTGATATAGAACGGGTATTTTATATTTACGATATACCCAGTGGCGAAAAAAGGGGAATGCACGCACACAAGCATTGCCATGAGATACTGATAGCAGCGAGCGGTAGTTTCAATGTGGAACTGGACGATGGAACAAACAAAAAGGTGGTAACGCTCAATCACCCTATGTATGGACTACATATCCCACCGGGGGTGTGGGCTACCGAAAAAGAATATTCTTCGGGAGCAATATGCATAGCTCTGGCATCTGAGAAATACGATAAAAAAGATTATATCCATACATATTCTGAATTTAAGAAATACCGCACAGATGGAGATTAAATTATACAAGCCGGAATATAAAACAGAGTGGGATAATTTTATTCGTAACTCCAAAAACGGGACATTTCTCTTTTGCCGCGATTTCATGGAATATCATTCCGATCGGTTCAACGATCATTCATTCATGTTCTATATTGACAATAATCTGATTGCAGTCATGGCAGGACATCTGAAAGAACAAATATTCTACACACATCAAGGGCTTACTTATGGTGGTCTGATAATGGGCGATAAGATAACAACAGTGGATACTCTTTCCATCTTTGAACATATCACTATAACCCTTAGACAGCAAGGGATAAAGAAGATTATATATAAAACGATCCCTCATATCTACCATCTGTCTCCTGCCGAAGAAGATTTATATGCCCTATTCAGAAACAATGCTGTTTTGATTGAACGAAATATATCTTCTACAATCCTCTTATCTAACAAGATCGAGTACTCCGACTCTCGTAAACGAGGTCTCAAGAAGGCCGAGAAAAACAACTTGAGAATTGGATTATCTAACGACTTGAGAAGTTTTTGGAAGATATTGGGTGATAACTTAAAAGGAAAATACTGTACAAAACCCGTGCATACCTTAGAAGAAATAAGCTATTTACAATCAAACTTCCCTCAAGAAATACATCTTTTCTCTGCATTGAATACAAAAAATGAGATAATAGCGGGGTGCGTAATTTTCGAGATGAAAAACCTCATCCATGTACAATATACAGCAGGTACAGAAGAAGGAAAAGACTGCGGGGCAATAGATTTACTTATCGACTACATTATAAATGTAGCATATCCGCACAAAACATATTTTGATTACGGCATATCCACCGAAAATAATGGTGCTTATCTTAACGAAAACCTGATTTACCAAAAAGAAGGTTTCGGAGCAAGGGGTACCGTATATGACATTTATTCAATTGAATTGTAACTATAAATGGGGTTAAACTCACTACTTAGAAAAAAGAACATTAACGATATTACTGCCGAAAGCGATTCATCAGGCTCAGGAATGAAACGCATTTTAGGAGTCAAAGACCTCACACTATTCGGTATTGCAGCCATAATAGGAGCCGGAATTTTCAGCACAATCGGGAGAGCTTCATTTCATGGAGGGCCAGCCGTTTCATTACTATTCGTATTTGTTGCTATCGCATGTATTTTCACGGCATTGTGTTACGCACAATTTGCCTCTATGATCTCTGTCAGCGGAAGTGCATATACATATACTTACGTATCGCTCGGTGAAGTATTCGCTTGGGTGATTGGCTGGGCACTTATTTTAGAATATGCCGTATCGAATATGGTTATTGCTATTTCGTGGTCGGAATATTTCACTACTATGCTCGAAGGATTTGGCATTCACTGGCCCGACTGGCTTGCCATAGGGCACACCACCGCATACAATGCATACAAGACAGTGATGGAGGGCGCAACAGACCTCCCATCTAACGTAATTAAAGCTGCACAAGTTTATCAGAATGCACCGGAATTATTCGGAATAAAGCTATTAGTCAATCTGCCAGCCGGATTAATTGTTATAATACTTACTGCTCTGGTTTACATTGGAATTAAAGAATCGAAAACAGTCGCTAATCTTCTGGTTTTTCTTAAAATAGGGATCATACTCTTAGTCATTATTGCAGGAGCATTTTTTGTAAAGCCCGAAAATTGGAGTCCATTTGCGCCCAATGGCATACAGGGTGTGCTAGGTGGCGTCGCCGCAGTTTTCTTTGCATTTATCGGTTTCGATTCCATTTCGACCACAGCCGAAGAGTGTAAAAATCCACGCCGAGATATGCCTCGTGCCATGCTATATTGCTTAGGTATTTGTACCATACTTTATGTTGCCATAGCACTTGTACTTACGGGGATGGTCAACTTTAAAGAACTGGGGGTAGATGATCCATTGGCTTATGTCTTCCAAAAGGTAGATATGAATTTTATAGCCGGTGTTATCTCTGCCACTGCTATAATAGCCATAACAAGTGCAATACTTGTTTTTCAGATAGGGCAACCGCGTATATGGATGACTATGAGCCGAGATGGACTGCTTTGGCCTAGATTTAGCAAAATACATCCAAAATTTAAAACCCCTACATTCGCTACATTTATTGCAGGAATACTCGTTTGTATTCCATCTCTGTTCCTCGATATGCAGTTCGTTGTCGACCTGACAAGTGTGGGTACGTTTTTTGCATTTATCCTTGTTTGTTCGGGAGTACTGTTTCTCGACCACAAAGGATTAAGTAAAAATGCTAAATTTAAAGTTCCTTATGTAAATGGGAAGTATATCATTTTCATATCATTCGCAGTTGCCGTATATTTGTTCCTTAGTTTGACTGACTATCGTGCAATTATGATAAACAAACCCCTCCTATCTGTCTTTTGGCTGGTGTGGCTAGGTTTATCGGTTGCCGCTTTTAAATATAAATTCTCATTATTACCCATATTGGGTATTCTCACCAATTTATATTTGATGACCGAGTTGGGATGGTCTAACTGGCTAATGTTTATATTATGGCTGGCAATAGGTTTAACTATCTATTTTTGCTACGGATATAAAAAAAGTAAGTTAGCTTTGCAGAAGCGTTTCGAAAAAGAAATAAAAAAAGAATCTATAATAGAATGAAAGAGAAAGAAATGATTTTTGGCATTCGTGCCGTAATAGAAGCCATAGAGGCAGGGAAAGAAATAGACAAAATCATTATGCGCCGTGAGCTGCAAGGTGATCTTTCGAGAGAACTTTTAGCTGCACTGAAAGATAAAGATATATCTATACAACGTGTTCCCGCTGAACGCTTAGACCGATTTACCCGCAAAAATCACCAAGGTGTAATTGCTTTTCTTTCAGCTATTACTTACGAAAGGATAGAAGATATTATACCGTTTTTGTACGAAAACGGGAAAGATCCTTTTATTATGCTACTCGATGGCATTACTGATGTTCGTAACTTCGGTGCTATTGCCCGTACATGCGAGGTGGCAGGAGTAGATGCAATCGTTATCCCTTCGCGTGGAAGTGTAACAGTAAATGCAGATGCAATCAAAACATCTGCCGGAGCACTGCTTAAGATTCCTGTATGTAAAGAAAACAGTTTGACAGAAGTTATACAGTTTCTTAAAAATAGCGGAGTGAAAGTAATTGCTGCTACTGAGCGTGCCGCTGACAATTACACGAATGCTGACTATAAAGGCCCTATTGCTATTGTGATGGGAGCTGAAGATACCGGTGTGTCGAACGAAAACCTTCGAATAGTAGACAATCTGGTAAAAATACCTCAATTTGGAACAATTAGTTCATTAAATGTATCGGTAGCCGCAGGGGTATTGATATATGAGGCTATTCGCCAACGAAAAGGATTTTAAGACAATAGTAAATATCAAAAGAAAAACAATCAATAAACACATATATGAAAAAAATAATAGCGACAACCAATGCCCCTGCGGCGATAGGTCCTTATAGCCAAGCAATAGAAGTAAACGGAATGCTTTTCGTTTCGGGACAAATACCTATTGATCCTGCAACAGGTGAATTCGTTTCGGGAGGAATCAAAGAACAAACAGCTCAATCTTTTAAAAATATAAAAGCAATTCTTGCCGAAGCCGGATTAACCATGGATAATGTTGTAAAAACAACTGTTTTACTAGCTAGCATTATGGACTTCGGAGAGATGAATGATGTGTATGCAAGCCAGTTTGAGGGCACATTCCCTGCCCGTTCGGCATTTGCGGTAAAAGATCTACCAAAAGGTGCACTCGTAGAAATAGAAGTAATAGCGGCACGCTAATTTTTCATAAAAAAGAGTTTGAATAAAATATCCATCTGAAATTTGCGTTTCTCCAATTAGTAACTCAAAGAAATATGATTGTCGACGAAAAATATATGCACCGCTGCTTACAATTAGCAACTAACGGAAAGGGTCTTGTAAGCCCCAATCCAATGGTTGGTGCAGTTATAGTTCATGGCAATAAAATTATCGGAGAAGGATACCATCGTCAGTATGGCAAAGCACATGCTGAGGTGAATGCTATTAATAGTGTCAGAGATAAGTCTTTACTCAAAGAGTCGACAATATATGTCTCTCTCGAACCATGTTCGCATCATGGAAAGACCCCTCCCTGCTCTCAACTAATTATTGATAGCAAGATACCTAATGCAGTTGTTGCGTGCCTTGACCCTTACCATGCCGTTGCAGGAAAGGGGATTAAAATGTTGCAAGACGCCGGCATTAATGTTATCACAGGGATATTGGAAAAAGAAGCACTTTTGCTTAATAAAGAGTTCTTTACCGCTCAAACTAAAAGACGCCCTTACATCTATCTGAAATGGGCACAAACCCAAGATGGATTTATTGATAAAGAGCGTATAAAAGGCGAAAAACCTGAACCAACTCCAATTTCCAATGATTTCACACGAATGCTTGTGCACAAAAAAAGAGCAGAAGTTTCGGCCATAATGATTGGAACAAATACAGCAGTGAATGATAATCCATCGCTGACAACCCGCTATTGGTATGGAAAAAATCCGGTTCGGATAATACTAGACAGACAGACTCGTATTCCTCTTGATTACCAGATTTTTGACGGAAAGGTGGAAACAATTGTATTTGTAGAGAAAATACCTACGATCAAGTCGGCAAACAACATACTCTATAAAGAAATTACTTTCGATGAAACACTGTTTGCCCAAATATTTAAAATACTTAGAGATCACCATATAAATTCGGTGTTAGTAGAAGGCGGCAACCAACTACTGCAAAGCCTTATCGACCAGCAATTGTGGGATGAAGCATACATCGAAACATCGCCTATTAATTTTGGAAAAGGAACAAAAGCTCCAAGCATCCAAGGTAAAGTGATTGAGGAATGGAATTGGGGATCATCCAAGCAATTACATTTGAGTCTTACTTAGTTATAAAATTGCATAAATATTAGATTTGTTGAGGCATAAGCCGAAATTCTTTCTATTTTTGCAAATTGATATTAAACAAACCTGTTTAAACAAATGAATTTAAAGAAAAGTTTACATTTACTTCTTGCTCTGGTTCTTTCCATATATTTCTACTCTTGTGGAGAAGATGGAAATTCTACGTCATATGGAACGGCATCTTCGGATGGACAAATATACGGACTATCACTTAGTTGTATTGCGCGTTCATCTGCCGATACTATTAATTATGCCGTATTAGCAGAAACTAAATTTGTTATAGACCAAGCAGGACAGAGAATATATAATCCGGATTCTCTTCCATTCCAAACAACGCTTAAGAAATTCGCTACAACCCTTAAGCTCTCTCCTTTTTCAACACCTGCCGGAACCACTTTACTTTTTAAAGGGGACTCGACTGCCACTTGGAATTCTACTGATTCCATTGACTATTCGATACTCGCCGGATACAGGATTTTTGCTGAAAACGGAACACCTAGAGATTACAAGATTGAACTGAGAATACATCAAATTGATCCTGACACTATTCCATGGAAGACTACTTTACCTTCTTTGGCTATCAATACGAATAATCAAAAGACACTTCTGAAAGGGAACATCTTTTATTGCTACTCGGTTTCAGGTTCAAATTTATCACTGAACACATTTGATAAAACGACAGAAACATGGTCGTCAAAAACGCTTGCAACACCTCCTTCGGGAATCAATCTTGAAAGCCTGACTTTATTTAACGATCAGTTTTATGCAATAAATAATGCCGGACAGACTTTCTCATCAACAAATGGCTCTAAATGGAATGCGCTCAGTGGCACTAATGTACACAGTGTACTAGGAATACTCCCTGATGCTACAAATACACTCTTAGTAGTTGTAAAAAGCGGAGCTGATTATTACTATGCGACAACTACAGATATGAAGTCATTTGAAACTGTAACGAACATAGTCGGTGCTTCTTCGAATAAAGTCAACGCAAGTTTTCCATCAAATGGATTCAGTTCAGCAACAAATTATGGAAATGACAAAATGCTAATTATTACCGGAGGAAATAACTTCAGCAATAACAAGACAAATTTATCGTGGCAAATTAAACAGGGAGATGATGGATTAGAAGTCGGACAAGCCCAACAAAATAATATATTTGAAGCAACTTCCGGGATTGCGAGTTTCATTTATGATAATAAGCTTTATGCACTGACCGGGAATCAGTTTTACATATCATCCAGTGCAGGTTTTAAATGGGTTAAAGCCCCGGCTAAACAAGCTTTAGACCCTGGCATGCCTAAGACATCCGGACAGTCAGTTATTATTGACAGTGAAAATAACATTTGGATATTCGGTGGAGTAGCAAATGGTCCTATAAAGGTATACAAAGGAAGATTGAACAGACTTAATCCGAAAGTGTAATTAAAGTTTACTTACTATATACTTTTAGTCTCATTTTCTGCGTTAAAGAAGATATTGTACAATAGATCATAGATGAAAAAAGAAATAAAAATAAGCATACTTTTATTTGTCATCTATTCTCTATTCTCATTCACAGCTCTAAAGGCGCAAGATGATTATAAATATGAGATTGGGGGAATGGCTGGTACCTCATTTTATATGGGTGACGCCAACAAGACAAGACTGTTTCAGAATCCGGGATTGGCAGCCGGCATTGTATTCAGATACAATAAAGACTTACGCTGGTCTATCAAGAATAATTTTGTTATAGGACGCGTTTCAGGTGACACAAGAGATTCTGGAAATGCATTTCCTTTTGGGCAGCAAGCTAGTTTTAGCCGAATGTTTTATGAGCTGGGAAGCCAGATCGAATTTAATTTCTTTAATTATAGTGATAAGTTCGAATATCTGGGAACAAAACGAATAAGTCCCTACGTATTTACCGGAATAGGATTTACATACGGATCGGGGGAAAAAACTTTTTTTGATGCAAATATACCAGTGGGTGTTGGCGTAAAATATAAATGGAAAGAACGGTTGAATATTGGATTTGAGTTTTCATTCCGAAAACTATTCAGTGACTCTTTTGATGTAACAGATAAAGATAGCGACAAGTTCAATCTTGATGATCCATATGGAATTAAAAGTAATGTATTTAAAAATAAAGACTGGTACTCTCTTACTATGATAAGTGTAACTTGGAATTTTGGAGCAAGAGTATGTCCATGTCTCAATATTGATTAATAAAACCTAAAATTAAGGCGAATGTCCGTTTTAGATCTAATAAATAAAAATAAACTTCCACAACACATCGCCATTATAATGGATGGCAATGGACGCTGGGCTAAACAGCAAGGTCTAGACCGAGTAATGGGTCATAAAGAAGGCGTATCGGCTGTTAGACGGATCATAGAGGCAGCTACCAAGGTAGGTGTGCCCTATCTGACCCTTTATACTTTTTCGACTGAAAACTGGCATCGACCAGAGGAAGAAGTAAAGGCACTGATGTCGCTTATGATACAAGCTGTCGTAAGAGAGACTCCCGATCTAATAAAGAATGATGTCAGAATAAAGACTATTGGTGACCTCGATCGTTTGCCTGAAGATACAAGAAAAGCTTTAGAGCAATGTATGGAAGACACCTCTCATTGTACAAAACTGACTGCCGTATTAGCATTAAGCTATTCCTCGAAGTGGGAAATAACAAGAGCTATGAAAAACATTGTATCAGATATAAAAGCCGGCAAGATAAAAGAAGAGGATATAAAAGAGGAGTTAATTGACGAATACCTGACTACGAAAGACATACCTGACCCGGATATACTGATTCGAACTGGAGGCGAAAAACGGATAAGTAATTTCCTATTATGGCAAATAGCTTATTCGGAACTATATTTCACAGACCAGCTTTGGCCAGACTTCAACGAAGACTCCCTGTATCAGTCTATTGTCGATTATCAGAACCGTGAAAGGCGATTTGGTAAAACCAGCGAGCAAGTTCTGAATGAACAATAAAAAATTTAATTATAAAACAATACATTTTAGTAAGTAACGACTAATTCTGATATGTTAAAAAAAGGCTTATTTATCCTATCTATCATCTTGTTATCTATAACAAATCTATATGCACAAGTTGTAGATAGTACTGAGATTCGCAATGTCAACAAAGCTCTAGAAGAAAATGTTGAGAATTTACCTGTGATCTCGTACAATACCAGCAAAAAATACGAAATTGCTGACATCAAAATATCCGGTCTTGTAAATCCGATGTATGAAGATTACGTTCTTATCGGATTCTCTGGATTAGTTGTTGGCGACAAAATTGAAATCCCGGGAAATGAGATAACGAATGCCGTAAGACGTTTCTGGAAACAAGGATTATTCTCCGATGTAAGAATATCTGCATCAAAAATCGAAGATAATAAAATCTGGCTCGATATCAAGTTGAAAGAACGTCCACGTATTTCCGACATCATCTATACCGGAATGAAAAAAGGAGAGCGTCAAGACATTGAAGCAAAAATAGGTATGGTGAAGAGTTTGCAAATAACACCTAATCAGCTTAACAAAGCCAAAGATGTAATCAGAAAATATTTCGATGAGAAAGGATTCAATAAAGCAGAAATAAACATAACTCAAACACCTGATCTCTCGAAAGAGAATCATGTCTTTTTGAATATTGATGTTCAAAAGAAAAATAAAACTAAAGTTAATTACATCGTTTTCGAAGGAAACGAAGAGGTTAAAGATAAAACCTTAGAAAAGGCCATGAAAAAGACAAGGCATAAAAGCACTTTTCAATCATGGATTACCAATTTCCTACGCTCTACTAAATATGTACCTGAAAGCTACGAAGAAGACAAAGAAAATATTATCGCCAAGTATAATGAACTTGGATATCGTGATGCTACCATTGTATGGGATACAGTATTCACTGATAGCAAAAAAACCGACAAAGTAGATATTGAAATAAAAATAGATGAAGGTAAACAGTATTTCTTAAGCGATATTAAATGGGTCGGTAACACCGAATATCCAACCTCTCAACTCCAAGCGCTTCTAAACATGAAGCCAGGCGATGTTTACAATCAGAAAAAACTGACCGAACGTCTAATGGCCGACGAAGATGCTGTAATGAATTACTTCTACCAAAATAACGGGTATATCTTTTCTCATGCCGATCCTGTAGAAATCAATATTACGAATGACTCTATCGATCTGGAAATACGTATCACCGAAGGCCCGCAAGCTACAATCCGTAAAGTATCCATTTCGGGTAACGACAGACTATATGAAGATGTAGTGCGTCGCGAACTGCGTATCAAGCCGGGAGCATTATATAGCCGCGAAGATATCATGCGTTCACTTCGTGAGATCATGCAAATGGGGCATTTCGACCCAGAAAGCCTTCAACCATCTATCGTGCCGGATGATGCAGAAGGAGTAGTAGATATAGGCCTTCCTCTAACACCTAAAGCGAATGACCAAGTGGAATTCTCTGCCGGATGGGGACAAACAGGTATAATCGGTAAATTGAGTTTGAAATTCTCGAATTTCTCAATAAGAAACTTACTGAATCCTAAATCATATAAAGGTATCCTGCCACAAGGGGAAGGACAGACTCTGACTCTTAGCGGACAAACAAATGGTCGATTCTATCAATCGTACTCTGCTTCATTCTTCGACCCATGGTTTGGAGGAAAACGACCGAATTCACTAACAGTTAGTGCATTCTACTCGAAGCAAACCGATGTATATAGCCGATTTGCAAATAACAACTTTAACTTTGGAAACAGTGGTATGTACGGAAATAGTCTTGGCAATAGCTACTCAGATATCGGATATGCCGCTGACCCTAACAAGTCGATACAGATGCTTGGTGCATCGGTAGGTTATGGTAAACGATTGAGCTGGCCTGATGATTATTTCTATATACAGGCAGAACTTTCATATCAGTTGTACAAAATGAGAGACTGGGCTTACTTTATTGTTAGAGATGGAAATGCTAATAGTTTAAGTTTAAATCTATCATTAAACAGACGTACTATCGATAATCCGATATATACCCGTAGAGGTTCAGACTTCTCTGTAAGCTTGGAATTAACCCCTCCTTATTCTGCTTGGAATGGTGTAGATTATGCAAGCATGGTGCCCGATGAAAATGGTTTTGAACCTGGAGAGAAATTTAAATGGATAGAGTTCCATAAATGGAAATTCAGATCGAAAATATTCATTCCTCTTGCTGAAACTAAGAAAACCCCGGTATTGATGACTCGTGCCGAATATGGTTTCGTAGGTTATTACAATAGACATAAAAAGTCTCCTTTCGGAACATTCTATGTTGGGGGTGATGGTATGTCAGGATATTCCAGTACATACGCAACAGAAACCATCGGTCTTCGTGGATATGAAAATGGTGCATTAGGTAATCAAGCGAGTGCATACACCCGCTTAGCCCTAGAATTCAGATACCCACTAATTCTTGAACCGACATCGACTATCTACCTACTATCATTCGTAGAAGCCGGTAATGCATGGTATGATCTTACGAAGTTCAGTCCTTTTGATTTGAAACGTTCTGCAGGTTTCGGAGCCAGAATCCATTTACCGATGATCGGACTTATGGGTATCGACTGGGCATACGGATTTGACCCTATCAACGGATCGAGAGACAGAAGCGGAGCTCAATTTCACTTTATTATCGGGCAGGAATTCTAACCGATATAGCTAATTAACATTATTTATGTAAGGTTGAGTAAACAAAAGTCGTTACTAGATGTCTTATATAGTATACTAAAAAATATAGTTATGAAGAAAATATTATTACTATTCACACTACTCTTAGGTATTTCATGTGGAAGTTATGCGCAAAAATTTGCACTAATTGATATGGAATATATATTAAACAACATCAGTACCTACGAAACTGCTCAAGAACAGATAGAGGTGATATCCCAAAAATGGCAGGCTGAAGTTGAAAAAGGACAGCAGGAAATTAAAGGCTTATATAAGTCGTATCAGTCTGATCTCGTTTTTCTGTCGGCAGAGCAAAAGACAAAAAGAGAAAATGAGATCGTAGAAAAAGAAAGAGATGTTCAACAATTGAACCGAACTTACTTTGGACCAGAAGGAGAACTATTCAAAAAGAGAGAGGCTCTTATAAAACCTATTCAAGACGATATATATAACGCAGTAAAAGAAATCTCTGAAGCAAAAGGCTATCAACTGATACTTGACAGAGCTTCAGCCGAGAGTGTGATATTTGCATCCCCCAGGATAGACATAAGTAATGAGGTTCTTGCAAAACTAGGATATTCAAAATAATTATATATATTTGTCGAATAAAATTTGAAACCAATAATTAAAGACTAACTTATTATGTTGAAAAAAGTACTCTTACTACTACTTGTTATTGCTCCATTATCGATATTTGCTCAAGAAAAAATCGCATATATCAACGCGCAAGAAATATTTACTCAGATGCCAGAATTTGCAGGTGCGCAAGCAAAGTTGAAAGCTAAAAGCGATCTTATGGAAAAAAATGCTGCTGCTATTGAAAATGAATATGCTGCACTAATCAAGAAATTCCAAGAATCAACTGAGGAACCAACCGTAAGTTTGGCTGCTGATCGCCAAAAACAAATAGATCAATTGAAAGAAAGATACGAAAGTTTCGTGCAAACAAGCCAGGCTGAACTTGAAAAAGCTCAACAAGAGGAATATGCACCCCTTCAACAAAAATTGAGAACAGCAATTAAAGAAGTAGGCGACGAAAACAACTATACTTACATTGCCGATGCTGCTATGTTTTTACATATCGGAGCTCATGCTGCAGATGCAAATAAACAAGTAAAAGCAAAATTAGGTATCAAAGAATAATCTTTTACCTATATGAGATATAAAAAGAGAATGGTAATTAACCATTCTCTTTTTGTTTTCTACAAACACCAAAAGATAAAATATGTATCTTTATGGTCATAATAAAATATTGAACCCTGATTCAAAACTATGGAAATAAAATCAGACATTGAAATTGCCAGAAGTATTAAATTAAAAAACATATCTAGCATTGGCTCTCAACTCAACATAGCTGAGAGCAATTTACATAATTACGGGAAGTTTATCGCAAAAGTTCCGATTTCTCTAATCGACGAACAAAAAGTTAATAAAAATAATCTTATCCTCGTTACTGCCATTACCCCTACAAAAGCCGGCATAGGAAAAACAACAATCTCGATTGGTCTTGCACTTGGACTAAACAAAATAGGGAGGAAGACCGTGGTTGCTCTTAGAGAACCCTCTTTAGGACCATGTTTCGGGATGAAAGGCGGAGCAGCAGGTGGCGGATATGCACAAGTGTTGCCGATGGAAGATATAAATCTACATTTCACAGGAGACTTCCACGCTATTACATCGGCTCACAATATGATCACTGCTCTTTTAGATAACTATCTGTATCGTAACAGAGGAACAGATAAATCCCTGAAAGAAGTTGTTTGGAAGAGAGTTCTCGATGTAAACGACAGAAGTTTGAGACATATTGTTACCGGACTAAACGGTTCGGAAAATGGTATCCCTTCAGAATCCGGATTTGAGATAACACCAGCATCTGAGATTATGGCAATCCTCTGCTTGGCGAAAGATATAGATGATTTGAAAAGACGTATTGAGAATATTATTTTAGGATATACAGCAGCCGGAAATACTTTTACAGTAAAAGATCTTGAGGTAGCAGGAGCTATTACAGTACTGCTAAAAGATGCCATCAACCCTAATCTGGTACAAACAACCGAAAATACGCCTGCCTTTATACATGGAGGCCCTTTTGCTAATATTGCACATGGGTGCAACTCTATCATTGCTACGAAAATGGCTATGAGCCATGCTGATTATACAATTACCGAAGCTGGATTCGGAGCTGATTTGGGAGCGGAAAAATTCTTCAATATTAAATGCAGAAAGTCAGGTTTATCACCTAAATTAACTGTTATAGTAGCTACAACACAAGCATTAAAGATGCATGGTGATGTCCCAATCCAAGACATAAAAAAAGAAAATATAGAAGGGTTAACCAAGGGCTTTGCCAATCTGGATAAGCATATTGATAATATGAAATCTTTCGGACAAAGTGTTGTTGTCGCCCTTAATAAATATGGCTTTGATACGGAAAATGAGATTGAGTTGATCAAACAACACTGCAAACAAGTCGGAGTTGGATTTGCTATCAATGAAGCATTCATGAAAGGTGGAGAGGGTGCCATTGAGTTAGCAGAAGCCGTTGTTGCTGCTATTGAAAAAACTCCGTCTGAAGCAGTTAGATTCACTTACGACAACAACGATTCCATCGAAACGAAGATAAGCAAAGTAGCTACAAGTGTTTATGGAGCCAATTCTGTTAAATTTAGCGATAAAGCAAAAAAGAAACTATCTCTAATAAATAGACTGGGGTTAGAACACTACCCAGTATGTATTGCCAAAACCCAATACTCGTTTTCTGACAACGCACATGCATATGGGGTATCCAGAGATTTCACTTTTACGATCAATGATATTGTAATTAATAACGGCGCCGAATTTATTGTTGCAATAGCTGGCAGCATAATGCGTATGCCAGGATTGCCTAAAGATCCGCAAGCAAATCATATAGATTTAGTAAATGGACAAATTGAAGGTTTGAGTTAAATATGAAAATTGCTAATATTGCCATAATAATACTGCTTCTTGCTCTATCTCCCAATATAGCAAATGCAACTATTGTATATAGTAAAGCGGACTCATTAACTTACGAATCGTATATCAAACAGGTTTCCCCATATAAGAACGAACCAATTAACGAGCTAGTTATAAGAACAGCCAAATTCTTTATAGGCAGACCTTACGTAGCATCGACTTTGGAAGGTAATACAAAAGAAAACCTTGTAATAAATTTACATGAATTTGATTGCACTACATTTGTTGAAACTTGTATTGCATTATCAAAAGTGATCAAATCCGATGATTTATCTTTTTCTAATTATTGCCAGACACTAACTTCTATACGTTATAGAAACGGAGTAATCGATGACTATTCCTCTCGCTTGCATTATTCGAGTGACTGGATATATGAGAATGAACAAAAGAAAATATTTAAAGATATAAGTATTGACTTGGGTGGAAAGATTAGCTCTAAGAAAATTAACTATATGTCAACTCATCCTCAGCTTTATAGTCAACTAAAAAATAACAACATCAATATAAGGGAATTGAGAGGTATTGAAAACAAAATTAACGAAAGAAATAATTATAAGATTATACCTTCTGATGCTATATCATCTGGTGACGAAAACATTTTAGATGGAGATATTGTTCTATTTGGAACAAATATAAATGGACTAGACTACTCTCACATGGGAATTGCATATAGAAGCAACAACATTCTTCGATTTATCCATGCATCTAGCCGTGCAAAGAAAATTATTATAGAAAGCAAATCATTAGATGAATATTGTGCAGAATCTAAAACGTGCAATGGCATAACTATATTACGACTAAACTAACATTATTGAAATGATTAATAAAGAGATCTTTTATAGAATGGGAGGATGGTCACAATTATTATTCCTTTCATTATTAACTATTCTGGGACTAATGATAGGCATTGTACTTATATCAATAACCAGTTTGGCTTTCGCACAAGAAGATGGGATCGCTGCTCTGTCGCAATCTATATCATTTCTAAAAACAGCTCAGGTAGTACAAACAGTCTCCATATTCATTATCCCTGCATTTATATTTGCATATCTTTTTAAGAATGATCCAATGTCTTTCTTGAGAATAAATATTGCACCAGGTTATAAATTTGTGCTCTTGGCTCTTACTCTTATTGTTGCTGTTCAACCAATATTGCAACTAACAAGTTATTACAATCAACAAATTAGTTTTCCCGAATCGTTATCTACTATAGAAAATTGGATGAGAGAAAAAGAAGATGCGGTGAAAAAGATTATTGAAATGTTTCTTGCGGATAAATCCATATCAGGAATCTTAACAAATTTATTTATCATAGCCGTTTTAGCCGGAATTGCAGAGGAACTATTTTTCAGGGGTTGCTTACAGCAAATCATAAAAAAAATAGTTTCAAATAAACATATTGCCATTTGGATAACAGCTATCATTTTTAGTACTATACATTTCCAGTTCTATGGTTTCTTCCCACGAATGATTGCCGGAGCCCTATTAGGCTATCTATTCCTCTGGACAGGTAATTTGTGGATTCCAATTATAGCGCACACTATTCACAATGCTATTAATCTTATTTTATCGCAGATATACTTTGGAACACCGCAATACGATAATATGGAATATATGGGTATTGAAGACCATAAATGGCTAGCTCTAGTTAGCGTTATTGTTTGTTGCACTATAATATATATCTTTGTCAATAGAGGACGGCAAATACAAAATACTAATACTAGTTTATCATGAAAGAAATGTCCGAAAGAAGAGAGAGTTATGGATACCTGATTGATTGGATTATCCGTTTTGGAGATCTTATCCTCATCAATTCATTTTTCTTCATGCTATATTTTCTTTTTTGCAAAGAATTTATTCCTGAAATATCTCTTTCTTACGAAAAAAAGATTGAAGCTATATTATTAATAAACCTATCATATTTTGTAGCATCTACCTTCGTACGCTTCAACATATCGTCAAATATTATTTCTATAGATAAGATTATTCAAAGCTCATCATATTTTATAGCTCTATATATAGTTATCGTAACAGGTAGTTTTTCCTTATTTGATATATTATCTATTCCTATATTACCTTGGCTGATAAGCTTCCTTATCCTAGGCATGCTATTTTGTATCTCTCATATTTTGTTCCGTCTCATACTAAAAGCATATCGGAGAAAAGGGTATAATTACAGAAGAGTCATTATCATTGGCGGAGGTCTTAATGGGATTGCGATATACAATGAACTCGTCGGTAGTGATTTCGGATATAGAATACTTGGCTTTTTCGATGATAATATTGCAAATATAGATGCCCTACCCAATTATTTAGGTGATACATCTAAGATTCAAGAATTTGCAAAAAAAGAAAAAATTGAGCAAATCTACTGTACTTTACCAGGGAATCAAGATGCAAAAATATTAGAACTGATCAGCTTTTGCGAAAAGAACATGATTCGTTTCTTTTTGGTTCCAGAGTTTTATAAATATATTAAAAGAAGATTTGCTCTTCATTCTTTGGAAACGATTCCAATTCTTAGCCTTAGATACGAACCTCTACAACATAAGTCTAATCAATTTATAAAAAGAACTTTTGATCTTGTATTCTCGATCTTAATTCTGGTATTAGTATTCCCTTGGATCTATCTGATCTTTGGATCAATAATTAAGATATCATCTCCAGGTCCTATATTTTTCAAACAAAAAAGAACCGGAATCAAAGGTAAGGAGTTTTACTGTTATAAATTTCGGTCGATGCGTCTTAACGCTGCAGCAAATAGTATCAGCGCGACAAAAGAAGATCCCCGAATAACCAAAGTCGGCTTGTTTATGAGAAAAACCAGCATCGACGAATTACCTCAATTCTTTAATGTTTTAATGGGAGACATGTCTGTAGTAGGACCTCGTCCTCACATGCTTAAGCATACTGCTTTATATTCAATGCTCATAGAGAAATTTATGGTTCGCCATTTAGTAAAACCAGGCATCACAGGATGGGCACAAGTTACCGGATTCAGAGGTGAAACAAAAACATTAGCTGATATGGAAGGCCGTGTAAAGAAAGATGTGTGGTACATCGAAAATTGGTCTTTCTTCCTTGATCTTAAGATTATATTCAAAACCGTTATGAATGTCTTTAAAGGAGAAGAAAAGGCATACTAAGACTTCTCAAACAAAAAGACAATCTACTGATAATAAGTAAATCTCGAAACTTAATAAATACTACGTGCATTAAGTGCTTGCCTATACTTATTTGCATTCTGCTGATGTTCGCCAAAGGTCACTGCGAAGTTATGCCTTCCCGAAAAATCATCTTTAGCACACATGTATAGATAATTGTGTTTGCTGTAGTTTAAGACACCATCTATACCCTTAATAGACGGTACACGGATTGGTCCCGGAGGTAATCCGGTATTCAAGTATGTATTGTAAGGTGAATTTACCTCGAGATGCTTGTTCAATATGCGGCGTAAACTAAAGTCTCCCACTGCAAATTTCACGGTAGGATCGGCCTGCAATGCTTGACCTCTGTGCAAACGGTTCAAATACAAACCTGCAACCATAGGATATTCGTCCGAATAGGTACATTCCTCCTCTACGATAGATGCCAAAGTCGAAACTTCAATTGGCGATAATCCAATTCCTTTAGCCTTATTAAGCCGCTCCTGTGTCCAAAATTTTTGATATTCTTTATTCATCTTCGCCAGAAAAGCATCAACCTTTACATCCCAATAAAATTCATAAGTATTAGGTATAAACATAGCAATGATAGTCTGGGGATTGAAGCCGAGGTCGGCACAAATTTTCTCGTCATTGAGAATCGATAACAGCTCATCATTCGTAAACATGAGTTGCTCTGAAATACGTTCCGTTAAATCTTCCTTTGTCCGTATATTATTAAACTTAATTTTAACAGGTACTTGATGACCATTGCGGAGATTTCTCACTAAATCTAAAACAGTCATATCCGGTGTAACGGCATACTTACCTGTTCTCATCGCTGTTTTATAATCCAAAAAAGAAGCGACTTTCTCAAAGCTGCCTATACTCTGAACCTTTGTTGTTGATTCCAGCTCTTCCAACAAAGCATTGTAATCTTTGCGAGAATCGACATAAACATACACCGTTTCCTTAATATTGAATCCCGTGGAAATAATACTATAAACATATCCTGCGACAGCGATACCAATCAATAACAGAACGCCGATAACAATTCCTATTTTCTTCTTCATAAATAAATTTAGTCTTTCAATAATAACGAACTGTCACCATAACTAAGGAAGCGATAGTCGTTGTTAAGTGCATGTTCATATATTTTCTTCCAATCATTACCCGAGACAAACGCCGATACCAACAGCAACAATGTACTTTTAGGCTGATGAAAGTTTGTCACTACACCGTCCACTATCTTAAACTCATATCCCGGTGCTATTATAATCTGTGTATTTGCAATCAAGGTATTTAATTTATTGCTATCTAGGTAGGCTAGTATATTTTTTAACGCTTTTTCTTTAGATAATCTATTGCTAGTGTGCAAGTATGGTTGCCATTGTGAGACAGTCAATTCTTCAGGCTGATCATTCTCTAACAACTCACCTAAGTAATAAAGGCTTTCGAGTGTACGCACAGATGTCGTTCCCACGGCAATAACCTTACCTTTATGATTAAGCAGACGCTCTATTAAATCTTTACGAACCGAAATGAACTCAGAATGCATCTCATGATCTTTTATCTGTTCCGATTTAACAGGTTTGAAAGTCCCCGCCCCTACATGCAGTGTCACCTCATCGGTTACTATTCCTTTTTCCTTTAATGCTGAAAAAACAGTATCGGTAAAATGCAGACCTGCCGTAGGTGCCGCTACCGAACCCTTTATCTTTGAGTAAACGGTCTGATAAGTCTCCTTGTCTTTTTCCTCTGTATCCCTGTTCAAGTAGGGAGGTATAGGCAGTTCGCCACCACATTCCAGAATATCGGAGAATGAGATATTTATGTTATCCCATTCAAACTCTATAATGTGAGAATCACCATGCGATTGTAGTTTGCGTGCCCTTATCAGAATCTCACAATCGTGTACAGTGAGTGCTTTTATCAATTCGCCCTCTTTCCATTTCTTGAGATTGCCTACAAGACATATCCACGAGCATCGTTCAGTTTGTTGAAAATTCAATAAGTAATCGTTCGGTTGATAAGGCTCTAAGCAGAATATCTCGATCAGTGCCCCTGTCTGCTTTCTAAAATGCATACGTGCCTGAATAACCTTAGTGTTATTAAATATCATAAGGCTATCGGCTGGAAGATGATCGGGCAATGTTTTGAAACAAGTATCAGTCATCGCACCTTGTCTATAGATCAGCAGCTTCGAACTGTCTCGTTCAGCCAGAGGGTATTTCGCAATACGATCGTCGGGCAGATTGTAATTGTAATCATCAATGCGTATTTCCCGAGGGTTTGATATTTCCACTTTTTACTTTTTTTATCCGACAAAAATAGTCAACTTTGTGTGAATAAAAAAGTCTAGACGAGGCTTAACAAGATAAATTAAGATTTATGAAAACAGGAGATAAAGTTCGCTTTCTAAATACTACAGGAGGCGGCGTTGTTAGTGGCTTCAGAGGTAAAGACATAGTTTTGGTAGAAGATGAAGACGGTTTCGAGATCCCAATATTAATGCGGGAATGCATCGTTATCGAACCGGCGAACGACGCACAGGTAAGACAATCGACAAAACCAAATGCCGAAGTTACCAGAACTGCAACCACTCAACCCAAGGAAGAATATAAAATAGAGGAAACAAAGGAAGGAGAACAGATAACCATCTGCCTTGCTTATCTGCCCAACGATATAAAGAATCTAAGCACAACCGATTACGAATGCTACTTGGTGAATGACAGCAATTATTACCTGTCGTTCAACTACATGAGCCGATCGGATGCAGGATGGGCAAGCCGTAAAGCAGCTGTAATAGAACCTAACACAAAGTTGTTTCTCGAAGCTTTTGACAAAGCCGAGTTAAACGACATGGAACATATCTGCTTCCAGTTCTTCGCTTATAAGGAAGATAAGCCTTTCGCATTGAAGAATCCGGGGTCTATCGAATTACGTATAGATACCGTTAAGTTCTACAAGCTGCACAGCTTTAAAGACAATGATTATTTCGACGAAAATGCGCTAATATATCCTATTGTAAAACGCGACTTACCCGAAAAAGAGTTGATTATTTCGACTGAAGATTTAGAAAGGGCAATGCTCGAAAAAGAGACTCCCCGCCCACGTGTACAGCCAATAGTGAAGAATGAGAAGAATACAATTATCGAAATCGATCTGCATATCGATGAACTTTTAGACAACACTAATGGTTTATCTTCTGGAGATATACTCGAATATCAGTTGAAGAAATTCAATGAAGTAATGAACGAGAATAAGCACAATAAAGGACAAAAGATCGTGTTTATTCATGGTAAAGGCGATGGTATTTTAAAGAACGCTGTTCTAAAAGAGCTAAAGAACAAATACAAAACCGCCTATACACAGGATGCTTCATTCCGCGAATACGGATACGGAGCAACAATGGTTACAATAAAATAAAACAGAATAATGAAGAAAAGAATCTTAGGTTTCCTAATGATCGCCACCGTATTAATCGGTTGTAATAGTGTGCAAAAAGAATTAACAAGCGCATACAATATCACTAAATGTGAATATAGCTATAAATCGATTTCAGGAATAAAAGTTTCCGGTATGAATCTATCGAATGGTGTATCTATCACCCAAATACCGAAAATAACATCGATACTATCGGGCAATGCATCCTCTATCCCACTCGATTTTACACTCAATCTGAATATAAAAAATCCTAACGAATCGGCAGCCATACTTCACGGTCTACAATATGTTATCAGCATCGACGACATAGAATTTACCAAAGGAGCTGTCAACGAAACATTAAATATAGCTGCCGGCGAATCTCAATCTTTGCCTCTTAATATTGGTGTCGATCTGGCTACTTTAGCCCGAACCAATTCGCAAGAAACAATCGTTGAAATTGCTAAGAACTTCGTAGGTATAGGCTCTCAAAAATCGAATGTTTCAGTGAAATTAAAACCAACATTTATGATTGGTAATACACCCATAACTTCTCCAACCTATTTTCCTGTCAATTTCAGTTTTGGTGGAGGTAAATAACAATTATTATGGATATAAAAGTCATACACAATCAAAAAGAAAGCCGATTTGAAACGCACATTGGCGATCAAATAGCACTCGTAGATTATATTGACAACGGGAGTAATTGCCTAAGTATTACACATACCGAAGTGCCGAAAAATCTGGAAGGAAATGGCATCGCCGCCGTTCTGACAAAGACTATTCTCGATTATGCCCGTGAAAACAATTACAAGGTAAGACCAATATGCCCCTACACTGCAATCTATATACAACGGCATCCGGAGTACGCAGATATTGTAGCTGGCAGATAATTTATTTAGACCAATAATTCACCCACTTTTGCTCTTCATTCGTAAGGCTGTCGAATGTGCTTTTATAGTTCGGATCGGGAGTGTACCACGCCTGTGTCAGATAGTAGGCTTGTATTTGTGGTGCAGTGAAAATATATCCACGACGGGCAAAAGGCAGATTACGTAATATCTTTTTCGATATTTCATCGGCCGGCTCTATATACTCCATCGATTCGTTATTATCTATATAAAAGGGAAGTTGAGCTTCTCTATAATCGAATACCAATAAGCCATTGACACGACGAGAAAATATCGTTAACTCATCTCTCGTTTTATAATTCATCTTCTGGTATACAACTTGCCCTTTTGAAACAAAGAAGCGAGTATACAGAAGTGAAATTCCTTCTGATTCCTCATACCCAAATGGGTTCGGAACATCTTTCTGCATATTACCAGTACCGGCAAGAGTCCATTTAGAGGATTTGCCAAAAGGAGCGTTATTAATATAAAAATCCTGAAACTCACCCATATCAATAATAAGTGTAAAATCGTCTATCTGGTGATTGCCCCATCTCATAGCAGCAGATAGAATATAATCGAAACTATATTTGTAATCGACTCCTCCCGAAAGGTCGCAAGTATAAGTATGCTTTACAATATTTAATCCCGGTATGAAATTTGCTGTAAAGTGATAAACATAATAGAAATCTGAATATCCCTCATAACTACGCTCTTCAATCTCCGATTCCGTCAGCCCTTTGATCGCTCCATTCTTATTATATAGACTATCGCTTACAATAGAAACATTATAAGGAAGAATCACATCGTTCATCTCTACCGTAAAGTTATTCATATAAGGATGCTGCCCATTCTTGGGAGTGGGGTCAACATCACCCGATGGAGAGAAAGCCTCGAATCCGACAGTCAGACTTTTAGCATCTTTTGGATTGTAAAATTCATAATAAACTGTGACATCAACCTGTTTTTCATTCCTCCGTTTGATAGTCAGTATTTCTTTTTTGACAGAAATATCAGTCTCTATCATCGGAATCAAATGGTTTCCACTGATATAATAGGCTCCGTCATTTGCAAACGAGGTAATAGTAAAGAACAGAAGTAAAGTAAATAGTGTAAGGCTATTTTTCATTTATTTATACGAAGTTTTATCCCAGACCAGAACTTTAGGTTCTTCTATCAGGAATGGCTGTATCTTATTATAGTCGTCTTCTGATAAATAATTCTTGATCTCGTATTTAACTGATAAACTATCATTGTCCGCAAATAGTTTTATCTTCATCGGATTCATAGTTAAAGCAGCATAAGCATTTTTAAACTCTTGGCTATTACGATCTGCATCAGCTTTTATAAACCAATCGACATTTGGCTTTGGCATAAAACCAGTCTGATCTATTTCGACCCACTTAGATGTATAAAATTTCACCTGACTATCACAGATATTTCCACAAACAGTTTTTACTACACATATAATCTTAGAGTCGTTAATAAGCGGCAATAGCTTAATCTGGGTAGTTGCTTTTTCCGATGTCTGTAACCAAATATAGTTAGGCGATATTGCTTTTCTTTTGATTTTGGCATAGAGTGCGCTTTCTACTGACACAGTTGCAGTATCCTCCGGATTAGACAGCAATCTGTCCTTTTGTTCGGGCTCCAAGCCAAAAAGCACTTCATCGGGAACCGACAAAAAAACTGTTGTCATATCTTGTGCCACCATAGCAGAAATGCCTGTAAAAAGAAATGCCAGAACTATTATTATTTTCTTCATCCTATTGTTAATTGTAACCGTTTATATATGTTTAGCCCAAAGACCTTATTTAGTCCCCAAATATAGGAAAAACATTGCTATAATTATTAAAACAAGATCTATTGCCTTGCCTTTTAAGTTTTTTTCATTGAAGAGAAGCGCACCTCCTGCAAAAGAAATCAACACACTGCTTCTCCTTACCATCGATGCAATGGAAATCATAGCTTCACTGTCGGTCAAAGCATAGAAATAAAGGAAGTCGGCAATGGTGAGAAATACCGATATAAGGATAATACTCCACCGCCACTCGAACGGCGAGGATATTTTCCGTTTGGGATACCACAAGACAAGCAATATAACAACCATCAGAAGCCACTGATATAAATTGTACCAAAATTGCACAGCGGTAGAACTAAATCGCTGCATCAGGAATTTATCGTACAATCCACTGGCTGCGGCAAGCATAGCAGCAAAAAGAATAAAAAACACCCATTTGTTGCGGTGAAACTTAATACCTTCTTTTCGTCCTGAAAGAGACAATAAGAAAAATGAAACAATCGTTATAATTACCCCTATCCACTGATAAAAGTTGAGCCGCTCGCCGAATATAAGCAATGCGCCGACAAGTGTCATCACAGGGCGGGTAGCATTGATAGGCCCTACAATTGTCAATGGTAAATGCTTTATCGCAAAATAGCTCAATATCCATGATGACAGTACCAATATCGATTTGAGAACTATATAACCATGTGTCTCTAATGCAATAGGAGGAATATAGAATATTGTACCCTGCAACGTGCCGGGCGATAATTGCGATATAATAAAAAGCGGAGACAGTAAGAGCGTACAGAAAAGTGTATTGAAAAACAATACCGGAATTACGGCATTGCCCGTCAACGATTTCTTCTTACTAATATCGTAGCATCCCAAAAAGAATGCCGAACCAAATGCTAATGCTAACCACATATTTTCTTAGTCCTTTTTCTCTTTAAGCACACGATTTAGCCATGTATATCCTAATATACCGGCAGCAAGTGAGGCTAAAAGAATCATCAGCTTTGCTTCATTTATAATATGTATGTCGTCGAAGGCAAGCAAGGTAACAAATATCGACATAGTGAAACCGATACCACCTAACATACCTACGCCTATCATATCTCTCCATCTCAAACCCTTTGGTAATTTACATAGCTTCAACTTTATAGAAAGAAATGCAAAGAGCGTTATCCCTAGCGGCTTACCTATTACCAAACCGAGTATAATACCCAGTGCAAACGGTTCACCCAACGCTTTATCCCAATTACCTTCTAGCACGATGGCTGTATTGGCCAACGCAAACAGAGGAAGTATGATGAAGGCGACAGGATAGTGCAACCAACGCTGCATGCGGTGGCAAGGTGAATTTCCTGTTTTCTTCTCATAGGGAATGGCAATGGCAAGTAACACTCCGGCTATGGTAGCATGTATACCCGAATGCAGCATAAAATACCACATCACGATACCACCAAGAATATATGGTATCAGGTTTTTAACCTTAAATACTTTATTGAGAATCATCAATGCCGCAAATATTCCTAATGCCAGAAATAGGTTTGTCCACGCCAAAGAAGAGGTATAAAATATAGCAATCACAATAATCGCTCCTAAATCGTCTATCACAGCCAATGCTGTTAAGAATATCTTCAACGAAACAGGCACCCGACTGCCAAGCAGTGAGAGTATCCCCAGCGCAAATGCTATATCGGTAGCCATAGGAATACCAAAACCCGAAGTTGTAGCCGTACCCACATTCAATGCAATGTAAATACCTGCGGGAATAAGCATACCACCCAATGCTCCCGAGATAGGCAAAAGTGCAGACCTCAGACTCGCCAACTGACCTTCGTAAATCTCCTCAACCAGCTCGAGTCCGACCAAGAGAAAGAAAATAGCCATTAGCCCATCGTTTATCCAATGCTCAATACTATGTCCTCCCAAATCGAAATGCCAGGCAGCAAGATAACTTTGACCTATGCTCGAATTGGCCAAAAGGATTGAAATAAGCGTACAAACAATCAGGACTAAGCCTCCCGATTTCTCGCTTTCAATAAAATCTGTCAACGTATGTTTTATTCTCATTGTTATATCATTATTTTAATTTTCACAGGCAGTTATAGACAGGAAAATAAGCATACATAGTTATTATTATTTTTATATTTCAAATATATCATCCGGATACTCCACATCTTCTAAAAACAAGGCATGCCCCAGGACAGAAGTCCCTGCAACGCCTCTATCCTTTGCCTCAATAATGCGACGCATACCGTCAGTATCTAACCGACCACGACCCGCTTCGAGCAAAGTACCTACAATAGAACGAACCATGTTACGAAGGAAGCGATTAGCCTTGATTGTAAATACATAATCATCGCCATCCTGCTCCCAGCGGGCATACATTATCTGACAATCGTTTGTTTTTACATCGGTATGCAGTTTACTGAAACTGGTGAAATCTACATATTCGAATAAAATATCTGCACAGGCATTCATTGCCTCTACATTCAAATCGCCTATCGCTCTGTATTTCAGCTTATGCAGAAAAGGATCTTTAGCTGTTGTTATATAATACTTATAAAGTCGTGATACAGCATCGAATCGTGCATGAGCATCAGCTTTTACCTCTACTATTTTATAGATTGCAATATCTTTGGGTAAAATACTGTTGAGTTTACTCGTCAAGCGTTTTAAGTCCAGACCCTCGCAGTCACTATCAAAATGCGCTACCATCATTCGTGCATGAACCCCTGCGTCGGTACGTCCTGCTCCAACTATGGGCGTTGGTTGGCGCAAAAGGGTAGCCAAGGCCTTCTCTACCACTTCCTGCACAGCAAGGCCATTCGGTTGGATTTGCCAACCGCAATAGTTTTCACCATTATAGGATAGATATAGAAAGTATCTTTTCATTTCATTTAGTTAATGTTTCCGGAAAACACTGTCATTCCGAACTAAAAGGAGAAATCTACTACAACTCTCTTAATACAATGTAAATTATATGCCAGATCCCTCACTACGTTTCGGGATGACAAAGAAAATATTAATAAAGATTACTCCTCACATATAATTATCATCGTACTGTTATATGAAAACACGATTGCTTTCGCTCATGTTTAATATAACATCTGTCACGCTGATGTAAATCGTTAAGCACCTGTCCAAGCACGGCTTTAAGCCTACCGTCATCCAACGTACGTTCGTCTGTCTGATTTACTTTATCGAATCGCGTCCAAGCTATATCAAATGTCGTGCCATAGCGATGAGCCGAATTGTCACTCGCATTACCATTACGTCTCGACAAGCTTTTCACATCATCGTCGGTACGGGTAATGCTGGTAATAATAAGTTTATAAAGCGGCATATCCTTCCTGATAAGAGAATCCCGAAAATTAAGCCCGATATCAGATAATAACGCTGCTGCTTTAGGCACAAGAAAAGGCATAGAATGCTTCAACTTATCGGTTTTATATATTTCCAGCTCGTTAGGAATCCTTACCAAATCATCCATATACAAAGCTGTATCGCTTCTCGAAACAAAAGGCCCTACTCCATTCTCTATCGCTGCAGCAATATGTAATTCGTGCAAATCGCCGAATGTCTTATTATAATTACCACTGAATCGAGAGTATCTTTTAGCTTCAACAGGTTCATCTTTTCCCGATTTGCTATCTGCTGACCCACAGCTGATAAGTAATAGAATGGCAGATAGAGCGATATAGGAGTATTTCATAAAATTTATCTTTTGCTTTTATAAGTTTGTTACGACTATCGTACCGAAGATATACAGCAAATAGTCATGCAAAATAAAAGGACAATATATATTTTTAACCTTGTCATATTTATTTCGGACACAAAGGTAAGAAATTTGAACTTTAGTCTGTAATTAATCCGTATTTTTGAGGTCGCAGATCATTTTATTAACCATCTATGTACAACATAAAAGTCTGTGATAAGTAAACAATAGTGTTTTAACGATTTACATTAAGCTAAACAATCAATAGATATGGAAAGGATAACCAGCCTGCAAAATCCGAAAATAAAAAATATAGTGAAGCTCGCAAAAAACAAAGAGCGACACGAACAAAACCTTTTTATTATCGAAGGAGCACGCGAATTATCTCTTGCCTTATCAGCAGGTTATATTATAGAATCGGTGTATGTGTGCCCCGAACTTTTTACAAAAACCGACTATCCTGATGTACTTAATTCGGTAGGTGAAAACAAAGTAATAGAAGTGTCTCAAGCCGTTTTCGACAAAGTTGCTTATCGTGAAGGTTCGGATGGACTTCTAACCTTAGCACGACCAAAAGCGCACGATCTCAATAACCTGAAACTATCGGACAACCCTTTCATTATCGTACTCGAAGCTGTGGAGAAACCGGGCAACTTAGGTGCTATTCTTCGCACAGCAGATGCCGCGCAAATAGATGCCGTTATCATTTGCGATCCTACTACAGATCTGTACAATCCGAATGCTATACGCTCTAGTGTAGGCTGTTCTTTCACTGTACAAACTGCCATTTGCACCTCACATGAAGCACTTGGTTTCCTTAAAGAAAAGAACATAAAATCGTATGCAGCCGAACTGCAAGCATCGCAATGGTATCAGGATACTGACTTCACCCAACCATCAGCTATTATTATGGGGACAGAAGCGGATGGCTTAACAACTACATGGCTTAACAATGCCGATGCGAGAATCAAAATACCCATGCGAGGAAAAATAGACTCACTAAATGTATCGGTGTCTACTGCCGTACTAACTTTTGAAGCGATGAGACAGCGTGGATTTTAAGTAAAAAGCAAACGTAGATACACAAACTATCCAACCAGATATCGCGTCAACCAATAAATATAAATGGCAAAAAGAAAGAGAAAAAAACAGTCGGGTGTAGAGAAGAATATTCGCACTATACTTGCAATTATCATAGCATTAGTTACTCTCTTCGGCGGATCGAAAATATATGACTTAGATCTTTTCCCGACCGAGACACCTGACAATAAGCAGACAGAAGCAATAATTGTAAAACCCAACGATAAGCTTAACGGTAAAATTATCCGTATATCGGACGGAGACACAGTAGTCTTATTAGATAGTCTAGGTGCGCATCATAAAATAAGACTCGATGGGGTCGACTGCCCAGAGACAGGGCAAGACTTCGGGACTAAAGCAACCAACTTCACAAAAGACCTGTGTATAGATAAACACATCACTGTAGACATAATTGGCAGAGACCAATATCAACGCATATTAGGGGTAGTACATGCTGATGGTATAAATATAAATGAAGAACTGCTTAAAAACGGACTGGCATGGCGATATAAGTATAATAAATCGCCACGCTATCTTGAACTGGAAGAGGATGCACGCCACCGTAAAATAAATATTTGGAGCATGAAAAATCCGGTAGCACCTTGGGATTTCAGAAAGAACAATTAATAGCTTTCAGTATACACCTTATAAACATTGCATTAGAGACTAGAGATTAACACATAGGTAACTATTTCTTCGTTTTAATTATAATAACCCCACTTGCTCCCCGTGTGCCATAGCCAGCACCATCTCTTATTACCTCTATACTTTCTATAGTTTGAATATCTAGTGACGAATCGACATCAGCAAGGCTTGAATATTCTGTATTATCTACTATAATAAGCGCCGCACTTTTCAAATTTATAGAGTTATCTCCTCTAAAACGGATTCCAATCGCGCCATCTACCCCTGTATAAACGTTTGCCCCGGCAAATCTCCTCTTTATAAGTTCTGATACTTGATTAAGTCCCGAGTCTACGATTTCTTCCCGAGTCATTTTATCTCCTCTGGGTGCGCGCTTCTTATAGGAATATTCATGAGTTGTTTTTTCAGCACCATTATCGACATCGAATGTTTTCTTATCAAGAACAATATTAAATACATCTTTATTTTTTACCGCAATTAAAGCCTCCGTATAAGTCGATATTTTAATAACCAAAGTATCTCTTTCGTTAACATCACTTAAAGAGAATGTACCGTCTTTGAGTGTTTCTACCTGATTGAATTGTCCTTTAATCTTGACGACTAAATTCTTCTTCGGCTTCCCTTTATTGTCGGAAATTGTACCCGAAATATCCTTGCCTTTCATTACTAACACCGAGAGAATGTAAAAACAGATTAATAGTAGCTTTTTCATAGTCAGATTAGGTTAAATGGAGAATAGGTTAAAAAACACCGGATATAACCAGTTACGTATCAGGTTATATCTCAAAGATAAAATAATTTTACTTAATATTTGACTTCTGAAATAAAAATCACCAACGACCCTCAGAAATGCTTATTACTTTCTTTTACACAGCTATCTTTTACAGCATCAGCCCTCTATATATGAAAAACTTTGTGTACATTTGTGCGATTTTAAGAAGTTTAGAAAAAAAGAAATTATGATGAATCCGATTACAAAAAGTATCGATTTAGGTGATGGAAGGTCTATCACCATTGAAACCGGAAAATTAGCAAAACAAGCCGACGGCTCTGTTATGGTACGCATGGGTAACACCATGATGCTAGCAACAGTGTGTGCAGCAAAAGACGCTAAACCGGATGTAGATTTTATGCCACTACAAGTAGAATACAAGGAAAAATTTGCGGCATTCGGCCGTTTTCCCGGTGGCTTTCAAAAGAGAGAAGGACGTGCTTCAGATTACGAAATTCTGACATGTCGTTTGGTTGACCGTGTGCTTCGCCCATTGTTCCCAGATGACTATCACGCTGAAGTATTTGTTAATATTATATTGTTTTCTTCAGACGGAATAGATATTCCTGATGCACTTGCAGGTCTTGCTGCTTCAGCAGCTCTTGCCGTATCTGATATTCCTTTCAACGGACCTATCTCGGAAGTGAGAGTGGCTCGTATAGATGGCAAATTTATGGTTAATCCGACATTCGATCAACTTGAAAAAGCGGATATGGATATCATGGTAGGTGCTACTATGGATAATATTATGATGGTAGAAGGTGAATTTAAAGAAGTGTCGGAAGCAGAAATGCTTGAGGCGATTAAAGTTGCACACGAAGCTATTAAGGTACAATGCCAAGTTCAATTAGAACTAATGGAAGCTTGCGGTACGACTAAAAAACGTGAATACTGCCACGAAACAAATGATGAAGACCTACGCAAAGACGTATGGGCTAAATGTTACGACAAAGCATATGCTGTAGCAACATCATGCAACACAAACAAGCACGAACGTGGCGATAACTTTGCTGCGATCGTTGACGAATATAAAGCAACTCTTACGGAGGAAGAACTAAAAGAAAAAGGTTCTCTTATCTCACGTTATTACCATGACGTTGAGAAAGAAGCTATGCGCCGTTCTATCCTTGACGAAGGTAAACGTCTTGATGGACGTTCGACTACCGAAATCCGTCCTATCTGGAGCGAAGTAGATTATCTACCGGGAGCTCACGGATCGGCTATCTTCACTCGTGGAGAAACTCAATCGCTTACAACTGTTACTTTAGGAACAAAGATGGATGAGAAAATCATCGACGATGTTCTTAACAATGGTAGAGAGAGATTCCTTCTACATTACAACTTTCCTCCATTCTCAACAGGTGACGCTAGACCACAACGTGGTGTTGGTCGTCGCGAAGTAGGACACGGAAATCTTGCCCACAGAGCACTTAAACCAATGATCCCTACAGACTATGCATACGTAATACGTATTGTATCTGAGATTCTTGAATCGAACGGATCATCGTCTATGGCTACTGTATGTGCGGGAACTCTTGCCCTTATGGATGCAGGTGTTAAAATCAAAAAACCGGTAACAGGTATTGCAATGGGACTTATCTCTGAGAAAAAAGGTACAAACTTTGCTGTACTATCTGACATCTTGGGAGACGAAGATCATTTAGGTGATATGGACTTCAAGGTATGTGGAACAAGAGACGGTATCACTGCTACTCAAATGGATATAAAAGTAGATGGTCTATCTTACGAAATTCTTGAGAAAGCATTGAACCAAGCTCGTGAAGGTCGCCTTCACATCTTAGGTAAAGTACTTGAAACAATCGCTGAACCAAGAGACGACTTCAAACCAAATGCTCCGCGTATCGAAGTTGTAATTATCGGTAAAGAATTTATTGGCGCTGTAATCGGACCTGGTGGAAAGATTATTCAAGGTATCCAAGAAGAAACCGGTGCTGTAGTTACTATCGAAGAAATTGACGGATACGGACGTGTTGAAATATCAGCAAACAACAAGGTAGCTATCGATGCTGCTATGGCTAAGATAAAAGGCATCGTTACTGTCCCTGAAATAGGTGAAGTATACGAGGCTAAAGTTCGCTCTATAATGCCTTATGGTGCATTCTGCGAATTCCTACCGGGCAAAGATGGTTTGCTTCATATCTCTGAGATCTCTTGGGATCGTATCGAAGATATGGAAAATGCAGGACTAAAAGAAGGTGATATCATCGAGGTGAAACTTGTAGATATCGATGCGAAATCGGGTAAAATCAAACTATCTCGCAAAGTTCTCCTTCCTCGTCCTCCAAGACCTGAAAGACCAATTATCAAACAAGATAACGGTAACAACCCCGAAGCTTAAATAGTTAATTCTATTCACATATAAAGAGGCTGGCTCAATAAGAGTTCAGCCTCTTTTTTTGCCTTATCAGTACTGTTAATTTTTAAAGATGCATAGCCCAATATTACATATGAGCTTTTCCGCATATTCTTTCTAACGCACACTACCTATTATAAATTAGATAATTACCCAACAATCGATGAACATTATACATTAAAGTTATGTTATAGAAAGTAAAAGTTAAAAGATTTACATGAATTCGTAAATATTGCGAAACAATAAACGCCTTTTTTTGTTAATTAATATAGAAGCAAATAGAATTAATATTAGGATTTATAAAAAAGAAAATTATAAAATTATGAGAGCATTTAAGTTTTTTTCGCTAGTACTATTTAGCGTACTGATATTTACCTCATGTAAATCGTCACTGACCGTATCTACCGACTATGATCGTAGTGTAGACTTCTCGAAATATAAAACATTCGGTATCTATAAGCTAGACACTGAAGCTCAAACTATCACAGATTTGAATAGAACACGTATCTACTCATCAATAAAAGCAGCTTTGATAGAAAGAGGACTTACCGAATCGGAAAATCCTGATTTATTGGTAAATGCCTTAGCTTTTGTTGAATCGAGAGAATCTCATTCCAGTTCCACTATGACTACCGGTATGGGTATGGGCATGGGCGGCATGGGTATGGGTGGTATGATGATGGGTGGATTCCACCGACCTTACATGTGGGGTGGCCCTATGATGATGGGTGGATCTAGCGTATCTCGTACTCAACACAATGTAGATATTTATCACAAAGGATCGTTATTGATAGACTTGATAGATGCTAAACAAAACACACTTGTTTGGCATGCAGCAGGTAACCGCGACATCGATAAGAACTTCGGACGCGATGCAGATGCAAGAATTATGAAATATGTTACTCAAATGCTTGCAAGCTTCCCTCCTGCAACAATCGTAAATTCAACAGTGAAGTCTAAGTAAAATCACTATAACAGAAAATTAAAGAAAAAGCTGCTCCTTTGTGGGCGGCTTTTCTTATCTTATGCAAACAATAGATTAATAGTGTAAATTCATTTTTCTCGTTAAATTTGTGATTATATAAACAGATATGCGACTGATAAGAAAACAACAATTGTAAATCAAAAAAACGGTAAAAGTTGGATAAGCAGTTTATGACGATGATACAGCAGAACGAAGGTATCATTTACAAGGTTGCCTCTTTTTACACTGATAAAGAATATCCCATAGGAGACCTTTATCAGGAAATTGTACTCAACCTTTGGAAATCATATCCTTCATTCAGGGGTGAGAGCAAATATTCGACATGGATATACCGCATCGCTCTGAATACATGCGTATCGTTCTATCGACGTAGCACGAGAAATATCAACATAGTTGATATTGCGATCGACATACCCGATATAACTGACAACAACGACCAGATAAAAGAATTGTATAGTCTCATAAACAGACTGGGAAAAATAGAACGGGCATTGGTTCTACTCTATCTTGACGATAAGTCTTATAAAGAAATAGCAGAGATTACGGGGTTAAGCGTAACCAACGTAGCCACAAAGCTAAATAGGACTAAAGAGAAGATGAAACAGATGTCGAACAAGTAACACTATCTATTATGGATTTAGACAATATAAAAAAGAGTTGGCAGGAAAGAGAAATAAAGCCAACAATAAGCGAAGAGAAAATTCAAAGAATGCTTGATAACAGAGGCAAGAATGCATTAGAGAATTTAATGACATTCGAAAAATGGATTTTAATCATTGCTGCTTTATGCGTACCGATAATCGCCATATTCGAAAAGCCATATTATTTAATGATCTTCTGTTTAATAAGTTTTATTTGTGGATTGACATGGCAAATATACAAATATAGGTTTCTGAAAAAAATAAATCTATCAGAAATGAGCATATTAGAGACATCGATTGCTATTACAAAATATAAGAGGTACATTCTGAGAGAAATCATAGTAGGAATAATCTGGTGCATCGCATTTACCGGTATCGTTGTATACGAACGTTATACAACAGCTTCGAATGAGAACAACCCAATAATGTATTCTTTAATAACAATAGGTGCAACTTTTATTATAATATTAACTTGCGCATATATTGTATATGTAATTTACCGCTATATTTATATGCAAAACATAAGTCAGATAGAGAAATCAATAGCCGAAATTAAAGACTTCGAGCAGGACAACGGGTAATATTAATCATCTAATATCAAAAGTTATAATGAAAAAAGCATTCATCACTTTAGTCTTACTGATATTTACAGCAACAATAGCTTCGGCTCAGGATATAAATAAGCTTTCCGGCTCGCTATTATGGAAAATATCGGGTAACGGCATTACACGGCCTTCGTATATAGTAGGTACTCATCATCTGGCTCCTGTAAGCTTTACAGACAGCATATCGGGCTTGAAAGAAGCCTTAAACGCAACCAATCAGGTAGTAGGAGAAATACTTATGGGTAATGAGGCAGAAATGCAAGCCAAACTGCTAAAAGTAGCAATGATGCCTGACAGCGAAACTTATCATACACTCTTATCGAAAGAAGATTATGAAATACTCGACAAAGGCTTGAATGAGGTATTAGGTGTAGGTCTTGACAAGGTAGGCAGAATGAGACCGGGCATTTTATCGACACTATACAGCCTGGCTTTATACACAAAGCTATATCCTGAATATAAAATGGGACAAGAGTCTATCGACGAATATCTACAACGTACTGCAAATGATAATGGTAAAACAATACTCGGACTGGAGAGCATCGAAGATCAGGTTCATGCACTATTAGACTCCGAACCAATGGAGGCACAGATAGAAGTATTGATATGTACGGTAAGTAATAACAGCTTCGAAAAAGAAACGGCAGACCTGCTAAACGATTACTATTATGCAGGAAACCTGACCGGGATGTACAATCTAGCATTAAATGATCCGAATGATCCATGCCCGACATCGAAATCTCACAAAGATGCTTTACTGAAAAACAGAAACAACAAATGGATAGGTGAACTACCTGCCATAATGAAAGACAAACCCAGTATGATAGCCGTAGGTGCATTGCATCTGGCTGGCGAAGAAGGACTTCTTTATCAATTATCGAAATTGGGATATACAGTGGAAGCTGTAAAATAAGGAATCTAACAACAATTAGATATAAACACTACTATGAAGAAGCCCCGTAATTGTGATAATTACGAGGCTTCGCTTTTTTATTTCAAGAGAATAAACTTATATCAAATTTAAAATAACTGACCAGATCGGACATATACCTGAGATTTGCCACGATTGTCTACCGACCATAAAACATTATAAACGGCAGAACCCGATCCGTTAGTAGCACTGATATATACCATTCTGCTGATAGGATCGTAAAAGACAGACGTATTTTCAAGAATCGGTTCGAACAAATAATCGAACAGACTTCTTGGTATTGTTGTACTCCTTCCCTTTACAGTTACTACTATCGATTGATAACGTCTTGTAGGGAACGAATTGACAACGCCCATAGCTTGTTTTGTGCCTACCATGCGGCGACCGTCAGCACCTTCCTTAATCGTTCTGTCGCCCGCTGCAACATTCGATGTAGAAACAACTACACGTATAGAATCGTTCCTGAATGAGATATTACCATGAGCCGACAAGCGTTCTACTTCTATTAACTCCTGATCGCGAACATCTTCCGTAAAATTACTATTTACATAACCTGACTCTATATCCCCTGTCGCTGTATAATAATCGGCCTTTCGCCATGGCAGTACATCCCTATCTGCCTGATAGAGAAATAAGACCGAACCATTCGGCATAGTCGCCTTCACCTGACCCTCGTCGGCCATTCTTTCATAAAGCTTTGCAGACCCTCTTATCGAATCTTTTACTATCGCAAATTGAGCGGACTCAGTTTGAGCGTAAAGGCTCAACGAAAAGAATACACATAAAAATAAATACACTCTTTTCATAATCATAATAATCATTGAATTACTTTATACGATTGTTTTGCTTCCGTTAACGGTACGGCATTAAAATGCCACCACTCTCCCCTTATAGTCTGGTATCCGGCCGATACCATTACTTTGCGCAACAGTTCCCTATTCTTCACATGTGCAGGTGTAATAATACCCTTCTGCACAAGTTCTGCCTCTTTATTGATCTGCGCAGCATATCCAAGATGATCGAAAGGTGTACCCATCTCCAATGGTTTCCCATTCAGATCGCAGATAGTGAGATCGACTGCCATACCATAATTGTGCAACCCTGTTCGTGAAGGATTGGCCACATAAGGCGCTTGCGGAGTACCCTGCACCACTTTATACATCTTACGCTGCACACTCAACGGACGGGCAGCATCGTAGACCAAAAGCGTCAGTTTAGGATTAAGCTCCTTCAGATATTTCTGAGCCTTTGCCAGCTTCTTAGCGGCTAAAGGATGCAGATATGCATTACTAAGTGTATCGTAAAGAATCACATTAGTGAAATTATCGGTCGTTGCATACTTCAATTCTACACGAATAGTAGAATCTAGGGTATGAATATTTACCATACCGCTTTTCTGCAAATGTGCTTCGATTGTAGACAGTTTTTTTCCTGCCTGCTGTGCTTGCAGGGGTGAAGTTGTTCCTGATATAAAAATCAAGAAAAGAACTATCGCCCAATATTTATTCACCCTATTATTCTTTATCATCCGATTCATCGTCTTCAATATACTCTCTCCTCAATATTTCATCTATCAATGGGTACTCTTGCGAGTATTCGTCCGAATTATTCAATCTGTCGAGTGCCTGATATGCAGCTCTCAGAGATTCGAGGGTTATTATATCCTCTTGGTTGGCTCCCGTTTGCGGGTTATCCATAAACCAATCGAGTACATTCTCGAAATCAGACTTCACTGCGGCGTAGAGAGCCATTGCCGTTTCGGTATTACCTACCTGCTCCATCAGTTGTGCAGACTCTATCATATCGGGGCCAACCATATTTTTGTAATGCCCCATAATAGCCAGCGTAATCTTCGTTTTCATAAGAGTAACGTCCAGTTGCCGCTGCGCTTCTTCTTTCAGTTTATAATAGTACGCATAGTTGGTAAAAGCCGAGCGTATTCCTGCTGCTTCCATCCATACCAAAGCACCTATCGGATTTTCGGGATAGTCGTTGGCTTCTTTCTGTACATTGGCTACAATGTCTTCGAGCGACAAGAACAGCTTGTCGGTAACCTTCAGGCTGACATCGTCGTACTCACCGTTTATATCTAAAGCATAAAGCAGCTTCACTAAATTATTGAAAAGGGAACTATTGTCAGGCTGAATCGTTACAAAGTCATGGTTTTCCAACGTAAAGCTCTCACCTACCGAGAATAGTTCTCCCAGTATAATATCCAATGTTCTCTTTGGCTGGTCTTGTTCTCCCGAGAGATGAGCCAACAAAACATCTGTATTATTACTAAGAATAAGATTCCAGATATACTGATTATCATCATCAAAGAATAATTTCAGCGAATCAGTTAATTGTAGTTGCGCCATTACTTGTCTTTATTGCTTTATAAATTTCTTCCTGAATGCGAGAGCGAATCGCTAAACCGGTAATTCCTTTATGGGTGCGTTTCGGATATACTCTGTTCGACAGGAATATATATATTAACTTATTATCGGGATCGATCCAAAAACAGGTCCCTGTAAATCCCGTATGACCATAAGTATTCATTGGAGTACTTATGCTCGTCGGGCTCGATTTGCTTGTTCGCGGTTCGGGTCTGTCAAAACCCAGACCTCTGCGCGACGTTGGGCTTTGGGTAGATGTAAATAAATTACATGTCTTTTCAGACAAGTATCGTTCATCGCCATAAACGCCTTTATTGAGCCACATCTGATAGAGCTTCGCCAAATCGTTGGCATTCGAAAACAAACCTGCGTTGCCCGATATTCCACCCATGAATGCCGCTCCTTCGTCGTGCACATATCCTTGCAGGAGTTGTTTGCGTAAGAAGTCATCCTGCTCGGTGGGTACAATCTGGCTTTTATCAAACTTGGTCAACGGATTGTAAGTCGTTGTTGTTGCTCCCAGTCCACGAAAGAAATTATCCTGAACAAAAGCGTTCAAATCTTCCTTTGCCTCCTTTTCTATAACCTCTTTGAGTAGCATAAAGTTCAAACAACTGTACAAATATGACTTTCTTTTTCGCAATGTGGAACTTGCAATAGACGACAGAATAGTGTCTTTATAAGCCCGATTGACATACAAGCCATCGGCTAAAGGCAAGAAACCATCTTGCGGTTTAGACGATACAAGATTCGATTTATACTTATAATCGGTACGCGCCCATGTATTGGCATCGAACTCTGCCAGAAAAGGCGAACCCTCGCTTCGGTCGAACAGCTTGCCTGCATAACTTGTCTTATCTATCGCATCCATATAGTAAGGGATGAAAGATGTCAGCCCTGTTTCGTGAAAGAGTGCCTGTCTTACCGTTATATCTGACTTGTCCGTACCCTTAAGTGCAGGCACAGAGTTGCTGAGAGGATCGTTGAGTGTTATCTTTTTTTCATCGTAGAGCTTCATTATAGCAGGGATGGTTGCCGATGCTTTGGTCATAGAAGCTATATCGTAAATATCGTCATTCGTAACGGAGCGCTTGCCATCGTACTGAAACGAACCGAACGAGCGATCGTAAATCACTACACCGTCTTTGGCTATCAATACCTGACAACCGGGAAAAGCCTGCCCTTTTATTCCTTCATTTACAATAAACTCTATGCTATCCAGCTTATTGGATTGAATACCCACTGCTTCGGGAAGGTTATAACTTAGTCTTACTTTTTTCGTATCGACACCGTTACCCACTTTAAACAATCCTTTTACCGATACCGGAATTTTACCGTTCACCACATTTCCACCGAATATAGCCTGCGCTGCAAACTCCTGAGCCAGTGTCGTATTTTCGTAAGCCAATACAACAGCATCGGCACTCTTGACAGACTGCGAATAAGATGTCATTCGGTACGGTACAACAAAGAAGGTAAGAATCAGATTCTTTCCCTCGCTGATGTTTCCTATTGCTGCATCTGCATTTCCTTTATTGTTATGAACAGATACTATAATTGTATTATATGACTCTAAGTCTTTTTTTAGTTTAAGCAGACCTTCGTTGTCGGCAACTGTAAACAGTGTCACATCTGCATATTTTTTCAGTGTATTCTGGAATGTCCTGTCGGATGTCGCACCTACGGCTATCGCTGCTATTTTGCGTTCGTCGAGTTTCTTTAATGGAACGATCGACACATCGTCTTTCAATAACGTAATTGCACTCTTGTTCAGTTCCCTGTTCAACCAATCGGCATAAGGGGTATTCAGCTGCTTTTCTAAATCCTTTGTTTCGACAGGCTTTACGTTATTCACGCCCAGAATATATTTGTAAGCAAGCACTTTCTTGCATTTTTCGTTTATCAGTTCTTCGCTCAACGTCTTATCTGCAACCGCTTTTTTAACGGCTTCGTATTCTTTGGCAGGATACATCGGGCCGAGCAAGATATCGTTGCCTGCAAGCAAGGCTCTGACACAATGGTTATCTTCGCCCGAAACACCTTTCATCTGTAAGCCGTCGGTAAATATCAATCCCGTGAAACCTAATTCGTTTTGTAACAAATCTGTCACCACATTTTCCGACAGCGAACTCGGCTGCGTCTTTTTGTCTAATGCCGGAATATTCAGATGGGCAGTCATAATACCCGACAGCCCTGCTTTGATATATCTGTCGAAAGGGAGTATTTCCACCTCATCCAATCGTTCTCTGCTGTGTGGGATAAGTGGTAATGTATAATGCGAGTCTTTCGATGTATCGCCATGTCCGGGGAAATGTTTCGATACAGCCATTACGCCTCCTGCTTCGAGTCCTTTGGAATACATGATTCCTTGCTGCGCCACACGTTCGGGGTCTTCGCCAAACGAGCGGTTGCCGATTACAGGATTATTAGGATTGCTGTTCACATCCATGTCGGGTGCAAAGTTTACCTGAATACCCATAAGGCGGCATTGGCGTGCTACTTCCATCCCGTAGTAATACAACAGGGAGTCGTTTTGTATAGCACCTAACATCATATTTCGTGGAAACTGCGTTGTATTCTGCAAGCGCATCGACAAGCCCCACTCGCCATCGAGAGAAATCATCAAAGGAACTTTAGCCACACGTTGAACGGCATTAGTCAGTTCTGCCTGATCGGTAGGTGTACCTTTCGAGAACAGGACACCTCCCAGATTGAGATCGCGCACCTGTCCTTCTATCTTCGCTGTGTTTGAAGTCGAACTGCTCCCGTCGGCGACCACAACAAATAGTTGCCCGATACGCTCGTCCATCGTCAAACGATCGAAAACCGAATCGACCCACTGATTCATTTTTGCCTTATCGGCAGATTGGTATAATGCCGGAATGGTCTTTGAGCGATCTTTGGCGGTAAGTGTTACGAAACAAAACAGGGGTAATATGATAATTGAAATAAGTTTCTTCATGTGTTCTAGTTGATGATAATTTATGCTAAAATACTGCATAGCTAATATACAAATTTAACAGGAATATATTTAGCGGAAAACTTTAGCCCAATTAGTAAACATAGATTAACACAAAAAAGTTGACTTACAACCCTTGTCAATATTTGGTATTAATAGCATATTGTAAACTTCGTAGGTGCGTAAATGCGTAAAAGTGCGTAAAAAAATGTGCATGTTTACGCATTTACGCACTTTACGCATATACCCTCTAAGGAGGGATTGGCTATACCCTGTCATTCCGAAACACAGTGAGAAATCTCTCTTTCTATTGCAATAAACTAGGTGACAGATGCTTCCTGTTGTCAGCATGACAGAGAGACAATTACGTTATACTTCTCTACATTCCTCCCCTTGGGAGAGGTAAGGAGGGGGTTACCTATATATACCCTGTCATCCCGACTTGCAAAGAGGGATCTGCTCTCTGATAATATAAAGTATATAATAGATTCCTCACTGTGTTTCGGAATGACAAAGAGAGAAGTCATATTTGCCTAGTGCATAAACGTGCAAAAGCTATGTATGTTACACAACTTTATCGACTTCATATCGGGGAGAAAAAAACAGGGAGTCAAATAGACGCAACCAGAAATTTGGCGCAGTTAAGCCCGACTTTCATCGGGCTTATCCTTCTTCTAGGTAATCGGTCAATGCAACAAAGGCATCAACGGATATTATGCTTGTAAAAGCAAAATGTACAGGTGGTTTTTTTAATTTGCGGTACAAAAATAATCAAATAATTTCAAGAAAAAAATTTACAACAAATAGTTATTTAAAACAATCAAATTTTTAATTGTATATTTAACTGTCAAATAGAATAAAACCCAGATGAGAAAAACACAAATAATCACAATTCTACTTTTATTTATATCATTAACCACTTATTCTCAAAGTGATTACCGTAAGCTGGCAGATAGCCTGAAATATGTATATGCAGTGCCATATATCGAAAGCCTAGCTGATGCGTAAAGTGCGTAAATGCGTAAAAGATATACATGTTTACGCACTTTACGCAGTAAACAAACACCACTTCTTACTCTCTTTGTCATTTCGAAATGTAGTGAGGAATCTATTATATACTTTATATTATCTGGGAGCAGATCCCTCTTTGCAAGTCGGGATGACAGAGTATATATAGGTAACCCCTCCTCAACTCCCTCAAGAGGAGGAACGTAGAGAAGTATAACAAGATTGCCTCTCTGTTATGCTGACAACAGGAAGCATCTGTCATCTAGTTTATTGCAATAGAAGGAGAGATTCCTCACTGCGTTTCGGAATGACAGAGCGGATAGTATAACATTAGCTCAGACTGCGTAAGGTGCGTAAATGCGTAAACATGTACATTTTTTACGCACTTTTACGCATTTACGCACCAAATATTCAAAAGATTTTTCTTCTCATTTATCTATGATTTAAACAAGGAAAAGTTTAACTAATATAATAAATGACAATATGTTTGAATATTTAGATTCAGTAGTAGATGACCTAAAAAAACGTGAGGCGGAAGACCGAAGCAGAGAAGCAGGTTTCTTTTATATACGGACAGCCAACGAATGTATAAAAGATGCGAGTAAACAGAAAGTACCACGCGATTTGTTCCATTCACTGATATTCGAAAAAGAGATTACCTTCCTGTTTGCCGATACGGGTGTAGGTAAATCTATATTTGCGGTGCAGATAGCCAACGAGATCAGCAGCAAACAGAAGGTACTGTACCTCGATCTTGAGTTATCTGAAAAACAGTTCGAGAACCGTTACTCACAGAACTACGACAATCATTATAAGTTTAACGATAATCTTTACAGGATAGACTTTCAACGTCAGTTTTCACTACCTCAGGGTGTACACTACGACGACTTCTTTATCGAATCTATTATCAAGCTTATCGACAAAACAGGGGCAAAGATTATTATAATAGATAATATGACCAAACTGATAAGCTCCGACACGGATAGTGCCAAATCGGCAAAACCATTGATGGACAAACTGTGTGACCTTAAGTTTGAATATCTTAATCGGCAAAACCAAATAAGCACTTTCACCCACACAAAACGTTATCAATCGGCAATTCAATACAGACACTTTTGTTAGCTTGTCGGCAATTCAATATAAACATTATTGTTATCAATAGAGAGCAACAAAACGCCCATAACTTTGGGCGTTCATTATATCTATATGTATACCTTAATATCTCCTTAACATTCCAATGACAAGTGCAACATTATAAAACTCGGACTTGCTTACTTTAAATTCAGGATAATCAGGGTTGTCTGACTTGCAAATAATACAATCACCTCCATCAAATATACGTTTCACAAGTATGCCTTGTGCTGTGTCTACTACATGAATACGCCCCCATTGTACAAAAGAAGTATCTTTTATGTACACACATGCAAGCTCATCACCTGAATGATATTCGGGTAGCATACTATCACCACGTGCAAAAATAGTAAAGTCATACCTGGCAAATGCACGTATTATAGGTATTTGCTCGCAATCATTGATAGTGATACCATCAGATGCAATAGTTAGCGAGCCAGCAGCAGCATCCATTGGTATGCGTGGGCGTGTTTCTTCTTTGATTTCCTCTTTTTGTATTATAGGCACTTTATGGACGACTTCCTTCAGCATCTCACCATCACCAGTCAATAGCCAATTAGCATCAAGCTCTTTATATGAATGTAGTATTTTCGCAATACTTTCACTTGACAAACCTCTAGCCCCTTTGCGTTGTTTACCCAAAGATCCAACAGAGAGCTCAGCCTGTATTGTCATCTGATTATCATTTAATCCTTTGTAGGACATGAATTTGTCAAGGCGATCGAATAAATCATCAATCATATTGCGATATTTCTATATATTAATTTGCTGTGTTGCGATATTTCTATATCTTTGTATCATTATCGAAACAAAGTTAAACAAATTCTGATTATGACAAAGTTAACAGACAGTATTAAAAACATGAGACAACATGGTGATGCTGTACGAATAGCATCCATAGTAAACAAGCAGCGTATTGAACGTGGAGAAGAAACAATATCTCCAGCCTATGTTAGATCTATGCTGAATGGTAACAGAAAGATGACTAAAGAGGTATCTGAAGTTTCCAAAACATTCTTTGAAACACAAGAGGAGCTTAACCAAGTATTTGCAACCAATTAACTATATCACATGGAAACACCTATCTACCAAACAGCAGGCGACTGGACAACAGACCATAAAGCAGATGGTTCGATGATTATCAGTATGAACAAGGACATAAGCATTTATGTACAACATGGCATAGCTAGCGTATATAAACATGCTGAACTTATAACAGAAACAGAAGTAGGATATATGAAACTACATCATTTCAACCTCTATTTACACCACATAGAAGCTAACAACTCTAAAAATAATTGATATGAAAGTAAAAGTAACCTGGAGAAACAAAAACCCATTTTGTCCTCGATTGGAGGATTTAACGAAAGTATCGGAAGCTGAACTAGCAGATGACACCCCTTTTGATCAAATAGAGTATTGGGCGAATGAAGCCACACCTGAAGGCTTTTGGTTATGCCAAATAACAACCCCATCAGGTACTACCAGTTACACACCTCAAGGCGAGGTTATTTAACTATCCTATAATGGTTCATGGCAGGGTTCGACTCCCTGCATAGGAACAATTTTAAAGTAAGTACAATGAACGTGAATACAGGCGATATTATTAGCTACAAATCTAGTTTATACCTCTCACAAGAGTATATACTAGATCATGCTGGCATTAGCGCTGGCTATTTGCGAGTAGCTAAAAGCAGGGCTAATAAAGGCACTTCTGAATCGTGGCAAAATGTGGAGTTACACAATACATCATATTTCAAATATGCTAACATCCCTGCCAGCTCCAAATGTAACTTACCTACAAGGGATAATTTGCAGATGCTAGCTGTTAGATATGACACTGATATTGTTAGCCTTATTAATACAGCTAAAGAGGACACGACAAAGGACTTTTTAGGTTTATATAAGAATGATGAAGATCTAGCTTTAGCAGCTGCTATTATTCACGAGGCTAACAAGTACATTATCAATAATAAAGTATCGTTTGCAAAATCTGCATTTTTTGATGAACTGGCTGATGAAATAAAACTTCAGGATCTGAAGCATCTGCCAAAAACATGGAGAAATGTAAGAGACAAGGTGCAAGAATATCACAACACCAGTAAGATCACAGACCTTGTATTTGCTAAAAACAAAGGCAATAACCATCGTACAAAGTTTGCCAATGATGAAACGATCAAGGCATGGTTAATAACGTTTATTGAAAGCCAAAAGAACTATTCAGCAGCATTCATACACCGAAAAGTAAAGCGTATGAGTTTGCAATCAGGCATAGATCACCCATCAGTACGATGGATAAGCAACTTTTTAGCTGATCCTGAAACACAATATCTCACACAACAAAGATACGGATCCAACAGTAGATTTAATCGTAAATATATACCATCTATACCAACTAAAACGGCTGTATTTGCTGGTGACTGCTGGCAAATAGATGGTACACGTGTCAATATAATAGACCACAAAGCCACATATATCAACAAACAAGGCAAAAAGGTAACAGGGCAAAAGTTCTTATATATTATCGCAGTTCGTGATGTAATGAGTGGTATGCCATTAGGCTGGGAGTATTGCTATGAAGAAACGGCTGATGCTGTGATTAACGCTTTAGCTATGGCAGTTCGTACAGCTGGATACCTTCCTTATGAATTCGTATACGACCGCTTTCCAGGACACAACACAACTGAATGGCAAACCATAGAGACTTATATGCGTGCAAAAGGTACTCGCATGACTATAGCCTATAAGGCTGATGGTAAAGCAAACATTGAGCGTTGGTGGGGAACCTTACAGGACGTGTTTATGATGGATAGTGATCTATATTATGGTCAAGGTATCAAATCTACTCGCAGGCATGCACATAGAAGTAAAGAATATGTACAATCTATGCGTCAATGGGCTAACAAAAATCATTTCAACTATGATGATGCTTGCAAAGAAACCGACAAAATAGTTAATAGCTATCTAAATACTCCATTTTCTGAATATTCAACTAAGTTTAAAAGTATTGATCAGTCGCCGATGGAACTACATGAAGAAAGCGACAAACCTAATACTTACCCAATAACAGATCATGATTGGTGCTTCTTATTCGGACTGAATAAGCAAGTATCCATATTTAACTATATGATACATACACAAATCGACAATGCACATTATTACTATGGTATTGATGATTGTGATGTAATAGCCAAATATACAGGCGTAAAACTCACCAATTGCTTTGATTACGAAAACTTAGATACTGTACACCTCTATGATGGTGATGAGTATGTAGGTTCGTTTGCTGGAATAGAACCAGCACAACAATTCGGACCCGATAGAGATATGCGTGCTGTTGGTAGACTAAAATCAATAGCGACAAAAGTCGACACCGATCGCAAAGCAAAACGTGCCAAAATCAAAGATACAGAGCTAGATGTAGCTATTCAACATGAAGCAAGTGAGGTAAATATGATGCAAGGAGGAATACTTCCAAAGCATACTTATGAAGATTCTGAATCTGCTTTTTTACTTGAGGAATGGGATGAAGGAGATGTAGTAATAACCGCTAAACATCAATATTAATATGGATCTAACAAAAAGTGCAGAAAGATATATGGATCGTAGACTAAAAAGCCTGCAAGAACTCCAAAATAGAGATCATATTGTGATAGATGATATTGATAAGGAAACAACAGAGGAGCAAAAAGCAAGATGTGAAGCTATGCTGAAAGATTTTAAAGCTTGGATGTCCTACTATTTTCCTCAATATACAAAATAGAATATAAACCAAAAGGCTCAATAAAGCCACTTTGAACCGACTTTAAAGAGCCTTTAAACTCAATTGAATATGACAAATATACAAAAAAATGAGATTCTGCAATTGATAGAATCAGAAAAAGTAAGATTGGGATCCTACAAAGCAGTAGCGAAAAAGTGTGGTATCTCAGAAGCTACCATATCTCAAATGTTAAGTGGTACATATCTCGCTAAAGGTGATGATATGTATATGAAAATAGCACTGGCATTAGATTACAGCTTCGATAATAACAACTGGAATATTGCAAGCAATGTAACTGACTTTAAGATCGTAGCTGAAGTATTGAATGATGCCAAACAAGAAAGTATGTTTTTGGGTATATCAGACAATGCTGGCAGTGGCAAAACTGCTACAGCTGATATCTTCTTGAGCCAATTCAAAACTAAAGGTGTATTCAAAATCAACTGTAAAGAATGGGCTGGACGCGCATTTTTACTCAAACTGATGAAGGAACTGGGAGCTGAAGAACCGAAAGGATATGCATCAGTGAGCCTACTGATTGATAGCATATCTTCAGCTGTTAAGAAAATAGCACACCTGAAGCCACTATTTATTATTGACCAGGCTAACTCACTCAGACCTTCAGCACTTCGTACATTCATTCACCTATTCAATGAGAATGAAGATGTTTTAGGTATGGCAATTTTAGGTACTGAAAATCTTGAAGTTGAGATAAAAAGAGGTGTGAGGCTGAATAAAAAAGGTTACGATGAACTTGATAGCCGTTTTGGTCGCCGATACATCCATTTGTTTGGTGCAACACTGGCAGACACACGCAGGATCTGCGAGGCAAATGGTATCACCGACAAATCACTCCAGGAAGAAATATTTAAGGCTGCTGAACCAGTAGGAGTAACCATCGAAGAGGGTGAGATGAAAGGTAAAACAGTTCTTGTAGTTAAAGATAAACGTGTGATTAAAAGAGGAGTAAAACGTGAACGTTTAAAATTGAAAAGCAATGTCTACTAAAAGATACAATCCACATAGCCTGTTTTTTGTACTACTGGCTAGTATGCCAGGAGCCGATAAAGATGAGCTTGTATGGAAGTATAGCTACAAGTTGACAACTTCTTTATCTGAGTTCCTTGAGAAGCGACCATCAGACTACAGAAAGATGATTAATGATATGCAAAGAACTATTAGTCAATCTGCAAAACCTGATGATAAGACAAGGCTGATCATCGAACGAGAATTAAAGCAACGCCGATCTGCCATACTCTTGAGACTGCAAAAGCTAGGAATAGATACCACAAGCTGGGCTGTAGTGAACAAGTTTATGCGTAATCCTAAAATAGCTGGTAAAACGCTTGGTGAAATGGATACCGATGAGATGGATCTATTAATCCCTAAACTGGAGGCGATTTTAGCAAAGGATAAAGCCGATGCTACTAAGAAACTGACAAAGATAGCTTTCAATGCTAATTGAAACAAAGGGTGTGTGTTAGATGGTAACGCTTCAGGTTCGACTCCTGCACACTCACAAATTGTAATACAGACTATGAGTAAAATAATGAAAATGAAATTAGGTAGAAGAAGAGCTTATTTGCGTAAATGCATATTGGCTCAAGACCTAATGGTAAAGTATGAAAACAATACCACTGTACGTAGTCGTGTATTTGAAGAACATATTGAGCCTGTATTGCTATGCAGTTATCAGCAGTACAATAATATGCTCAATGTCATCAATCCTCAAAAAGAATTAGATGAGATTGATGCTGAAATTGAACAAATTACTAATTCTAAATAATAGCAATATGACAAAAGTCGATTTAAACCAATTCTCACCTGAAGAACTAGCATCGCTAGAAGCTCAGATGAAAGAACGTAAAGAAGCTGAAGCTTTACGGATCCAACAGGAAAGAGAAACTTACAAGAGCCTGAAAGATGAGGCTATTGTAACATTTTTTGGAAAGTTACAGGAGATATCCAATTTGTTGATCTCAACAAAAAGAGATGTGTTTAGCGGTTTTGATAACATCATCGACATGAAAGATGAGCTTTACAAAACCAAATCTGATAGACAATCTGATACGCTAACTACTGAAGATGGTAAAATTAGCATAAAGCTTGGTAATCGTGTCAATGATGGCTGGGCTGATACAGTTGATATTGGCATCACTAAAGTAAAAGAGTACCTCAGAACGTTGGCAAAAGACGAAAACAGTGCAGATCTGCTTGATACTATTATGAAGTTGATATCAAAGGATCGCAAAGGAAACCTGAAAGCCAGCAGAGTACTGGAGCTTGAGCAATTAGCTGTAAAAAGGAATGATCCAACATTCACTGAAGGAATCAATATCATCAAAGAAGCTTATAAACCAGTACCTACATGTCAATTTATTGATGTGAAGTACAGAGACGAAAACGGCAAAGAAAGAAGTCTACCATTGTCTATGAGTGTGGCTGATGAGTTGCTAGAGGAAAAGGAAACAAGCCATGAACAATAAACAAGAAACGTTCAATCGGGCAAGGCTAGAGATATTGAACTATGTAATGACCTTTTGCACCAACACCTTGTATGATGGTAAGTGTTTGCCTCCATTTGGGAAAACATGCGGTTTTGAATCAGGTGCATTTGCGGATAATCCACCGATAGGAAGTCTCGTTCGTTTAATGGCTGCTCCATTTACAAAATGGTACTTGTCTTGGTTATTGGAAATAAAAGAAGAAACTCTAGGATATCGCAAATACCTCCTTAAATCAGTTGAAGATGGAAGTTTATGTTGGTGGGAGAATATCGGACTATATCACATGCCATTAGAAGAATCCGACAAATTTCCTCACTGGAAATATAATGATAATCAATTTGAGTTCTGGGATAAATGGAAAAAGGCAAACAAATGGGAAGATGTTTATGTACTCGCTCCTCTTCGTCCAATTTTTAATGGCTTATCTGTTACTCTTGACTTGAGAAAAAAACATACTAATGACATTGCAGGATCTAAGACATTTTGTAATTGGAATAAATTGACAATTCGAGAAATGAGAGAATTTATAAGAGAAACAGCAAAGTCTTTAAAACGCATATAAATCAATAACTCATCCTATAATGGTTCATGGCAGGGTTCGACTCCCTGCATAGGAACAACAATTAATCATTTTAACAATTTATATTTATGGCTAAAAAAAGAATTTTTAGTGTCAAAGCCATCAAAGAGAAAAAGTACCAGTACTTGGAGCTTGAACCTAAGTACGCTCACTTGATGGGAGAACCAGCAAAGAGATTTGTAGCTCTTTTTTATGGAGAAAGTGGCTCAGGCAAATCAGTATTTACGCTCCAATTTGCTGATTATTTTGCTCGTAATTTTGGCAAAGTCCTCTACAACTCGCATGAAGAGGGTGCAAACAAAACTATCCAGGATAGAGTCAATAATTTTGATATTGATGCCAAAAGACTTTGGATAGCTGACAGCTTCAGCTTTGACGAAATGTGCCACTATATCGAAAAGAACTATTACAGGCTGATTATCATTGATTCGGTTAAGTATATGAGCTTTACAAATGAGCAACTTAAACGATTGAAAGAACTATTTGCCAAACGTCAACTATCTATTGTCATGATAGACTTTGGAAAAGCATTAGGAAGTCCAGCTAGTGGCATTGATTTACTTCATGCTTCAGATATCAAACTATACTTTAAAAGAGGAAGTGTTCACGCAATAAGTAGATATCTTGATCAACCTGTCAAGTATCAACTTTTTACTCCTCAAAGTGCAGATAAACGTCAATTAACCTTGTTTTGAAATATGATTATAGCAGTAGATTTTGATGGTACTCTTCACACTGGAGACTTTCCAAGTATAGGAGAAATTGCAGCTGAAGCTGTAAAGTACATGAATAAGCTAAAAGCAGATGGACACTATCTCATCATTTGGACATGCAGGCATGGAGATAGACTTACTGAAGCTATAAATTGGCTGATTGAACAAGAGATACCATTTGACAGAATCAATGAACATGAGCCTGAAAACATAAAGAAATATCAATCTAACTCAAGGAAAGTATATGCACATCTCTATATAGATGATAAACAGGTAGGAGGCTTACCATCTTGGAAAGAAATATATCAGTATGCAACCGACCAGGAAGAGCAATATAAAAGTAAAACGGCTGTCAAATGATAGCCGTTCTTGTTAAAAAGTTATTTATATTTGTATCAATATCAAAACAAATCGTAATTATGATAAAGACTTATTTACTATTACTACTATCAATATTTATGTTTTCAGCATGCTCTAGTGATGATGATCATTCTGGTAGCGGAACGATTACATTTGAGAAAGATGAAGTCTCAATTTTAATTGGAGAGAAAACAAGATTAACTCCTATTTTCGATACTACTACTAAAGACAAAGAGTATAGGTGGCTATCCAATGATCCGAATGTTGTTAAAGTTGACATTAATGAAGATAACTCAGCAGACATAACAGCAATAGCGGAAGGAAATACAATAGTAAGAATAGAGGCTGTTGATGGTACTATCTTTGCTATATGTAAAATTAATGTTGGCAAAGGATCCATTTCGTTCAGTAATGCAGAAGAAACAATAAATACGAATGAGACATTAGAGTTATCTCCTATATTTAGTGACGAATTCTTGAAAACGAAAGAATATGAATGGCTAAATTCTTCTACTGATGTGGCTGATATAATAGTGTCTAACAACAACTCAATCACTATAAATGCTAAAAAAGCAGGAAAAACAACAATTAAAATACAGTCGAAAGATGGAACTTTATCGGCTAGTTGCAACATAAATGTGATAATAGGTTCTGTGAAAAAATGGGTTGCTTTAGGTAATTCCATAACTAAACACTCTATTACATCCTTTTGGTGGGGTGAATGGGGTATGGCTGCAACCAAAAAAGAAAATGACTATATTCATGTATTAAACAGATCACTAGAAGTTAGGTATAATAATGACATTTCATTTCATGCAATAAATGTAGCAGCATGGGAAAGAGACTTCAAAGGGTTTAACAAAAATTCATTAGATAACTATCTTGCAGGTGATGAAGATCTAATTATTATTCGTTTGGGCGAAAATGTACCTAGTAACGAAACTGTATATGCTAGCTATAAAGATGAATTAGATGAATTGGTCAAATATTTGAAAGGTAAATCACCAAAAGCCAATTACATAATAACAGGAAACTTTTGGACAAATAAGAGAAAAGATGCTATTCAAAAAGAAGTTGCAGAAAAACATAATTGTATATGGGTTACTTTAGATCACTTAGATACTCCTGACAATAAAAGTACACTTGATACTAAGGTGTTTGGTGATGATGGAAAATGGCATTTAATATCAGAAGGTGGTGCAACAGCACCAGGTGTAGCTAATCATCCTGGAGATAAAGGTATGGCAGGTATTGCTGATGCAATTTTAAAATCTATTCAATAAAGGATAAACTTATATGAAGAAAGCCTCCAGTTGGAGGCTTTTCTCATTCTTTCAAGAACCTATACAACATCATATCTGTGTATTTAGCATCCTTATTGAGCGTTACATTTTGAGTATTCAAAACAGATCGGGCAAAAGGATTACAGAATTTCTTATTATCATCCAACCATTCACACAACTCAACTAACGAGCTCTTATTAGAAGTGAAGAAAATATAGTTAGTATCTATCAATACATTCAGCACATCTAGATAGTCTCTAAGTTTCCAGTATTTATCTGAATGATAGGTACTGGTATCAGTTGAAAGATAAGGTGGATCCACAACAAATAACACACCTGGCACATCTTTATATTTATTATACAACTCCTGATAATGATAGCATACCACATCCAATCCAGCCAGGTACTCATTAGGGCTAAAATCGTAATCTGAAGCTTTTATTCTATTGTAGAATGTCTCGTTACTGAAGCCATTAAAATCAACAGCATACTTTGCTGAAAACAAAAGTGATGCTGATAATGTGATATAGTCAACATATCCTTGTTTATCCTCCAACTGCACACGATCCAATATCTTAGATTTTGCTTTGCCATCTACCTTTACATCTTTTGGTTCATCAATCAGTATGGAACGAATATCAGCCAGTAATCGATTTGTTTTATCAATATTATGCAATCGCTGGCTGTAATTGTCATAATCATTGTAAATAACTTTTGCTTCAGGTACAACACTTTTTGCAATATGTGCCAACAGACCTGAACCACCAAATAGGTCAACTATTACTTTTATTTCTTGTTTGGAACTCAGTTCTGATAACGCTAAAGCATAACCGCCTGCAAATCTTCTTTTTTGCCCCTGAAATGGTAAAGGAGCTGTTTTAAATACTTTCTTTCTCATCTTTAAATTCATTTTAAACACACTTTAAATTAATAATTACTATTTTTGTGTTTCTCAGGTATAAATAAAAGGTGCATACACACCGAGCAAGGATTTATAGTCCCTGTCGTGGTGTGTATGCACCTTTGTCATTTGGCTATGCCTGAGAAACTAGCCTTGTGGAGATGGAGATTTTTTACTCTATCGTTTCATATCCCGCCGCCGTTAATATTCTGTTACCTATATGTTTCATTCCATTATCGTTCGGATGATTAGCCACGCCGATATTTATTATTGCATGTTGCTCACCATCATCGCCCCAAACCAAGTCGCCCAGCTTCCATTTATTCTCCAGCGTATCTAAGTCCGAAAGTTGAATAAATGTAATGCCGTACTTTGTTGCAACATTCATCAAAGCGGTATCTTTAGTTGTATTTCTCCAAAAAACACCTGTAATCAAATACTTTGCTCTCGGGCATTTGGCAAAGAAGTAAGACACCAAGTCATCAAAAGCATTTTCAAAATTTGCTGTATCAACAACATTTTCGGCAAAGCGAAAAACGATTAAATCGGTATCAGCCGCCACACCTCCAAACAATGAATTTTTATCTATATTGAAATTACGCTCCCATGCCGCTGCATTTAGTCGGGTTGCTGTGGCTGTATTGTCAACGACTTGCAAACCTTTTTCTACAATCGAAACATAATCATACTCTTTTTTTGATGCCGCCATGCCCCATTCGCCCCACCACAAATCGGTCGCTTTGCCGTGATAAGTAATAGAGTTGCCGACACATACGCATTTCTTATATCTCATCGGAATAGGCACTACAACATTATTGACAACCCGCAACTCATATTTATTTCCAAAATAATCGGGTGCAGTGCCGATTTGTGCCTTTGTCTGTATAATTGTCTCGTTAATATCCTTTATTTCGCCGTTTACAATCTCTATTTCGTTTTTTGTAGCGAAATATTCACTATTTATGGTTATTACTTCCCATGTAAGGGTAATATACCCGCCGTAAGTTGTCGCCAGTCTTGATAATACACCGCTTGCGGTCTTATCGTTATAAAGCAATAAATCGGGGTCGGTTTCTGCATTTACACCAAAGCAAGGGCTTGTAGTAGCATTGTCAAGATAAATAAAGAGTAACTCGTCTTTTTTGATTGTTATTTTTCGGCTGAATACATCAACCGTATTATTGCCTGCAACTACATCAACCGAAAATGTATCTCTGATTATTGCCCAGCTACGCTGGTCTATTATACCAATACCGAAACGCATCGAACCCGCACCATTTGACCTTACATATATATTTCTAAGATAACCCGCCATTTCCGTTGGTGTGTTAAGACAAGCCAAACCGCCGACAAATGTTTGAAACACATTTTGTGCATACTTTGACGTACCGTAAACTTTCTCGGTTATATTCTTTTTCTCTGCGACCTTTTCGTCTAACAATCTTGCATATATTTCATTATTGCGAATGAAAACTGTCATACCTACATACTCAAATACAAAATCTTGCTCAAAAGTATTGCCGCTCGGAAAGAATTGAACCCCCAATCTAATGTGAGTTTTCAAGGTTGACAAATCACCCCAGTTATTTACTATAAAGTAAATATAATTACCAACTTTTAAGCGGGCTACAAGGCGAGCAACACTTGTGTGAACACTATCTACTTGAAAATGTCCTGATATATAATCACCTATTTTATTATCACTCACCTTGATTTTAATTACGCCATATACCGATTTAATATCGTACATGTAAGCATCCTTAATAATTTTAATTAATTCATTATCATAAAAATGAGCTTGCAGATAAGAAGCATTACCTTTCGCCCCTATCGGTATAGTTACTTTCTTATTACCATCACTAATTACGCCACCGTCCACGCCCTCACCATGGTGGCTAGTTGGATGCATTATATTGAGATTATTTAAAACATTTTCGGCAATATCTAAATATTGTCTGTCTGATAAATCGCTCGTTGTGGTCGAAATGGCGTAAGACTCACCCTCATACCCGTTAATAACATAAGTTACTGTATTTTCGGGTATTTTTTCTTTTTCAATTATTCGTTCAACTTTTTCCAAACTGGTCGCCGTACTATTCAGCACACCAAGCAAAATGCCTTTAACGTCATAAAATAAGATATACGGGCAACTTATATTTGACCGCCCCGACACTCTTATAACCCCATTGTTATAAGGCAATTTAGCCGAATACATAAGATTACCATAATTGCCTATGCCGCCCGTATTGTTTAAAAAACCTTTGATAGTCACAGTATAGCCCGACATGTCAATGATTGAGGCGGATATATCTATTTTCTTTGCCACGTCTTTATAAACGACTTGCTCAGTATTTATCCACTCGCCGAGCTCGGCATCATAACGGAATATATAAGGGTCGCCGTTTTCGTCGGGTCGGTCTTTTACAAAATAAGAATCGTTGTTACGTTTTGGCTTTGCCGCTAAGTCGGTGTATTTCTCAACGCTACCCATCGGGTTAAGACCGCCGACAACATTCGCTAAATCTTCTTTATTGGCTTTTTTGTTGTCTAACGAATTTAAACTATCATTCAGCCCTAAAACTTGTGTTATCGGTTGTTTTTCAGATTTGTGCCAAAAAGAAGTCCATGACTTTTTGAACTCCTCATAAGTTGGGGTTTTACCTGGCTCGAAATATCCTACTATTTTATCTAAATTTTCCATTTTGTCAATATTTTACACGTATAACATAGGCGAGAGTATAGAATGGTGGTCTATTTTCATGAGGCTTACCTTTACCTGAAGGAGATGACCATGCCCAAGCATTATCACTATCATTTCCATTACTACCTCGACGTCCTGTCAAGTATTCTTGTGCATACCCCCAAGGTGGGTTCCAATCTACATTCACATTTTCACCCCAGGGCATAATATGTTTGTGTTCTCCATTTTCATCTTCAGTTAAAGGATGAAATTCTTCTCCACCGATGTTACCAATAGCTCCATAATCAGAACCTTCAACACCATCATAACCAACAATAAAACGTTTTCTTAGATCAGGCAATTTGAAACTAACTTCTTTTTCTTTGCCATAGAACCATGCCAAATCAGGATAGTCAATAGTATTCACAGTTCTGCCATCACATAACAAATATTGAGAAGTGTCCAAACGCTCAACAAGTCCCGACCATTTCTTTACAAATCCAGGATCTTCTCCTCTCAAGCTATCAATCTTAGTTTCGATTTGCTGATTAGTCAGTATTTGTTTCAGATCACCCCACTTAAACTTTCCATCAGCAGCAAATACAGCTACTCTATCTATATACGCTTCAGGGTATAGCTCATCAAAAGCCTCAAGGGTCTTTTTTGTTTCCTGGATAAAAACAAACTCAAGCTGATCACCTCCCAAGAAGGGCAAGATCTCACCACCAAGAACAATAACACCAGGTTCAATTTTCCCATCTTTCTTATCACAACCTGATAGTATATAATTAGAACCTCCAAGCAAGGCAAGCATTGAAACCATACTTGTAGCTTCTTGTAAGCGATTCAATGTATCTGATGATCCAGGAAAATCATCTTTTGCTAAAAAATTAATCTTATTCATTTGTTATCCTATATATTTTAGAAGCTAACTTGCTTTGATTTGCTAAATTTCTCATTTTATTTTCCTCCTCTTCAGATAGCCTAAATCCTTTAGGTAATACTATATCAAAATCAGAATTGCGAGTTCCTAATTGTCCTTCCATATTCCAGCCAAAGGGTTTATAATTTTCCGATCCTTCCTTATAGAATCGAATAGGCTTTTTTACTGATTCTTTCCACAACAAATAGGAATCCCGATCCACATGAGAGTTTTTTATCTTAATTCGTCTTTCAAGTGGATCAAAATAATTATTGATCATGGCTTGCATATAGCACACTTGAGAATAGTTTTTATAATCAATGCCATTCTTTAGGCTGGTAAATTGAGCATGCAAATCATCCAGTGGAGATAAGAATGCTCTAAGAAGTATAATCGTTAACTCATCTCTCAAGAAAGAAGGGTGTAACAGTACTCCTATGCGTGTATATACTATATTGTAATAATCACTATTGATCATAAGGCAAAAATCTTAATCGTAAATTTTCATCCTTGATGGTATAATATCCAGCATGGGCTTTTTCTTTGGCATCGATCTCTTTAAAATCGACATATAGACCATAGCGAGAAGCAGCTATTTTAAGTTCAGGAAATTCAACTCCATGAACTGTCTGTACCATATCTATAAGCTTTGCATTAGTGTATAATCCATTAAATAACAGATTATGTATATATTTTTTCACCACTTCCTGTACTGGAGTATCACTGGATCCATCCAGGCGTTTACCTTGTTTGTCTAATATGAGAGGGTTGAAATACACATCCATCTCAATATACATTTCATCAGCTGGAGCATTGATTATCTCAATGTGTACACCAGCATCCTGAATATGCTCTATGTATGCTTTGAAAGCTGTAAGTTCATTCTCACTTAAAGGCTTTTTAGCTTCGTTGCTACCAGTTGCAACTTTGATATATAGGATACTTTTGTTAATACTTGGAACAGCTGCTGCGAATTTTACGATCCTAGAGTCATTGATTTGCTCTTCTGTTAATCCTGAATTATCGTATGTGTCTGTATCTTCTACCAAATCATATCCATACTGAAACTTCACAGCCATACCAGCATACCAATTGGGTGTGTGTGCTCTTTTCTGACTAAGAATATTATTCACATCAATAGCATGCTGGTCGAATGCCTGATAGTTGAAAAACATACTGGATGCAATATCATAAAACATAATTCGCTCAATAGAAACAGCCGAAAATTGCTCGTTGAATGTTTTACCTTCTACCAGCTCATACTTAGCAATCACTACAGGATCACTAATAAATGCTTCTGTCATTCTGTTATATATTGCTTCGATAGTCATTTTACTGTGAAATTTTCTTCTATTGTCATATATCCTATACCTGTAAGTTTTGCCTCTTTAGCAGTTGACCAGGTAGCAGGCTTTAATTCTTTTTGGTTGTAGTAATCCACTACTCTTTTTGCAGTAATAGCTGTTTTTGTAAGCGATTCGCTAGAAGGTAGCTCATTTGATATACTTACATTATTAGCTACAGCCAATGCAAATGCACCCTCAACGGATCCACATTCTTGTATTGCTACATCAAATAAGCTTTGCCCTTCTAAAACAATCGTTTCCATTTCAAAAACAATATTATTAAACCAATACCAAGTAAGCCCATCAGGATCTTACCAAACCATACGCACACTGTTTGAAAGCTAGTGAGTTTATTAACTTCTTTGTATTCGACTACAGGATAAGGTACTTGAATGCTATCTGTGATATAGATCGAATCTTTTACAAGCTTTTCTTTATAGAGGGTTTTGTACTTCTCCAGCCAAACAGTATCACCTTTCATCTTGATCATGATTGAATCATGTAGATAAACCGAATCTTTTTGCCATCTATCCTGGTACTCTGTCTTTATACTCTCAACTGGTACATATACAGTTGACTTGCAGCTAAACATCAGTACAGTACAGAATAGTATCATATAAATTAGCTTTCTCATTTCTCAATATGTTTTTCAATGGTTCGTATTACAGCTTTCAAGCTGGTTGCATAATTAGGATCTGTAGCATAGCCAGCTTTTGCAATTTCTTCAGCAAATTTGTATGGATCCATTTTGAACTCAAGAGCCTTTGCATACCTTTTGTTCTTAAAGAAGAACTGAGTATGATCAGTGAAACTTCCTTCAGGTGTATCGTATTTACGAAACCAATCTTTTACTCTATAGTCATATCTACCATCAGAGCGTGGTGTTACAGATATAACTTCAGGAAAACGCACGTTTGGTGACTTCAAAACCTCACGAGTAGTGATTAGTTGTTTTTGATCAGCTGGTGTGTCTTTTGATGCTTTAACACCGAAAAACATATTACCTGGAGCAGATTTACCCCATCCAGTCTCAAGTGCAGCTTGTGCCAATGTAAAGCGTGCATCAATACCTGTCTTTTCTTCTGTTTGTTTAGCATACGAATAGTAGGCTTTCACAAATTCACTGGGTGTCATTTTCGCCATTGTCTTTATCCTCTTTCTTTAATTCGCTGAGATCAACATTAAAATGTCTCTCAGCTTTGTTTACCATTATCTTTTGAAAAACTTTAGCCATAGGATTGCTATTCTCAGAACTCCAGTTCTCGCCAATACTCCAACCTTCGTAGAATAAGAAAAAGACAATCACAAAGTTTTGAGCCATATTACCACCATTCATTACCAGTGTATCCACGTAGTGTCCAGCCATAATAGCCAGCTGTACAACAATGAGAGTTATTAGGATCCTAAACTTATATGAGCTTTTGAATTTACCATCCGAAAGGCTTGGATCCTTTTTGTGAATCCTGCGAGATAAACACCATGCAGATATCACATCAATAACAATAGCGATATAACATAATCCTACATAAACTATTGAAGCCTCAAAGGCTGCTAATAAGCCACCTGCAATAGATATACTATACTGGATTATCTTATCTGCAATGTATTGTCCTATTTCTTTTGTAATCCTATACATCTATTCTAAATTTTGATATGTCATTACCTTCGATCCTGATTTGTGCCTTAACACCATCGGATGAGAGTTCAGACTTTAGTTCTGTTATAAATCGTTGTTTTTCGTGTGCTGCAATTGGTTTCTTTAGGTAGATATCTATACCTAATCCGAGTGTAGGCACTTGTTTGAATTCTCCTTTTTGAGCTATGATGATAAATTTGCAACGCTGATAATCAATATTACCCAGTACCAAGCCTTGAGTAATTAAGCCTTGCTTATCTCTTTGCACTGATACCTGGAGCTCATTATTTTCGTCTACTAGTATTCCTATCATTGCTTTACATCTTTATTTTCAAACATATCTACATTGGGAGGAGGTACTGTAGGATTGAATATTAAAGCAAGAGGAGAACCAAAACCCGCTACAGGGTGAGTTGATAAGAGTTTTGTCAATGTTTGTATATCAGTATAGATCTTTGTCATCCAATCAACCATTTCAACAAGTTTGACCATACCTTTATGCGTTCCATCATTGAAAACAAAGCCATTCTTATCTATCAATAATGTTTGTTCTCCTATCTTTACTTTAACTTTTTCAACCTCTGAACATCTAACTATTACAGCTTCTGTTTTCAGATTTTCAATAATAGCTACCAGTACATTGCTACCCTCTTTAGGATATACAGTTACATAGCTTTGTAAGTCATCATCAATCGCATTGAGCAATACATCGTATATTTCAGGAGCCTCTTCACGTTCTACAGTGCAGCTCATATCTGTTACATCTTTAGCCACCCCCCAGCAAATTGTTTTTATTTGGGTTTTTCCAGCTATTGACTTTACAGCCTCTTGTATTGCTTGATCCAGTTGTAACATCTTACTTTAAAATACCTTTAAACTCGTTTTAAATCAATCTTACCTTACTTACCTATACATCGACACCTCAAAACACATTCAAGGCTTAAAATCAAACCTTATAGCTTAACGTATTCTTCCTGGAGAACCCTGATGATGAGCTATACGATATATTTACCTTTTCAATTAGGTATCTGCCAGCACGTTCAGGCTCTAAACTATCTCGAAGCTCCAAAGAATCACCAGCATGTGTGCGTGGTAAACCAAAGCCTGTGATATCTCCTGTATAGCCATCGTACACAGTTTTAGCCATTACAGCATTAGCACGTTCACGTAATTCAGCCTCAGTCATCGGACCAGCAAAGTTGAGTGTTCGCTCTGATGCATCTTTCTCCTTATTACCGACTATCACAACAGTATTTTTTGTTTTACCTTTTATTTTCCCATTGTGAGCAATAGCCTTGTATCGTACTTTAAAATCTTCTTTTCGCTTAAATTTCAGATCGTTCTTTCTTACATTTTTCTGATATGGTCTATCAGCTGGAGCATTGATGGTGTAAATATGGGTGGCTGTATTTTCGGCAAAATCATAGGCTAAACCAACCTTGATCTTTCCTTCCTGTAAGCTGCTATACAATCCGTAATGTTTCATCAGATCCTGAAGCACGGCAAACGCACTGGCATTATCTATTTGGTATTTTCCTATTCTCACATCAGGGCAATCATATTTTATATCTGAAGGAATGATATCAGCCAATACTTGTTTTAATGTTGCATCCTTATAACTTTTTATAAAATTGGTTTGTCTGAGTGGATATGTTTCATCATCACAATGGATCACTAAAGGGATATCACTTTCTATTTCTCGGATATAGCCAGTAAATTCACGCTTGTAATCACCATCGTAACCAACATCAAGCGTTACTTTGTCGCCTGCATGAATTTGTTCCAGAATAGCTTTGTCTTTTAGCTTTGCATAGTTGCGAGGTATCACAATTTTTGCGGTGTTACTCATCTCCAGGATGTTCTCATCAATTTCAAAGCTGCTAACATTCTTCAGCGACACATTACCAAGCTGGACTTGTGCAGTCATATTCATAAATAGTAGCATGGCACTCAGTATTATTAAAATTCGTTTCATTTTTATTCGTTAATTAATTGATATTCGATTGATTTAGTAGCTCTAGCTACAAATGTGTATGCAATGGTATCTTCATATCCTTCTACAAATTCTATGTTGATATCCTGAATGATGATTGAATCTACACCTACAGCTGCCAGTATCTCGCTTGATACTTTCCAAATGCTGTTTACTTCAAATATCTTGTTGAGAGTTTCTAATTTGTCTAGTGGAAAATTGTGATCTTCCATATCTATCAGCAAGCCCTTGAATGTAATCTGATAAGGCTCTGTAGAATATCTTTCGATTACTTCTATATCGCTATTATCAAGCGGTGTAATGATTAAGTTTTTAGCTCTTCGTAAACTAAGTATCGGAGGCGTGGCAAACACTTGACTATATTCTTCAGCAAGTTCACGATACGCAAATAGATACTCCTCCGAATCGTTATACAGCATCACTTCATCGAAATGTGTGTTATTGTCGAACACGTAAACAGATGCTTTAAAATTGGTATCGTGGTGCTGTTTAATAGCACGATTGAAACCAGCTTCTATAAGAGCATTGCTTATGTGTCCTGGAGTAAATCCAAAAGCAGTACTGTACCTCCCTGCAAAATCAAAATACATATCGTTATAGTTTTATACCACTTAAAAAACCTTCTTTACCTAGCCATATCAGCTCCTTGTATCGTTTAGCATATTCGTAATCATCCAGTTCATCAGGGTTCTCTTTGAAAAAGAATCTGATCATTGCATCTGTTTGCTTATAAAAAGCATCTACTTTGCCTTCTTGTAAGCAACTCTCTAGATCCTCAATGGGAGGAATGTCAGAAAGTTGCTCTAGCAGTTTTTTATGATGCCTTCTCTTACTGGGATCAGTTTAGCCAATAGGTTCAATGCTCCAAAGAACAAACCATCATCAGCCATAATCTCATCTTTGTGAGATAGCAAACAGTTTTTAACCAGTATCTCTTGAGCCTTCAGCGGATCGCTATCCTGAAAGCGTTGATACATACCGATGATACGTCTTGTTGGTATGATTGCCAGTACATCTTTGTATGCTGTAGCATCATCATCAACAGGGATGGATAGTATTCTTACTTTATCAGCTCCATGCTTTGTTTTAGCATCGCTAATCATTGCTTCTGTAATACCTTCAGGTAGTTTTTCTTCTTTTGCCATTTTATTTTAAATTATATTTAGTTTCATATCTAACACAAACATTTCAAACTCATTCTCTAGTTCACCATCGCTGGTTACATCTCGTTTGTTTCCTGTGAATTTCATCCAAATGATGTCATGGATCATTTCATTCTCGAAGTTTGCAAACGTAACGTTGACAGGAAATGGTCTGATCAATGCGATATCTCCAAACATCTTTTCTAGTTCAGCAACTATATCCAATGGTAAAGTCATACTAGACTCATACTCAATAGCCCCCATTCTCCAGCCTCTAGGCTTTCTTTTCAGCCCTCGTTGGTATTCATGAGCGTATTTGTATCCGTAGGATATAGCACTCGGATCGAAGTCATATATACCAGCTACAGTAACTTTTGCATCACCAGCTGAATAGACTTCACCCATTCGTTTTATACGTGCCATTACGCTTGATTTTTAAGATTAATACTTCCTAAAATTTCATTTACCATGCCAGTAGGCACAACGGCAAAGTCTATTTTTAGCACTTTTTCGATAAGCAGATCACTATCAGCATCTGTATATGTTTTGCCCTCTGAGATAAGTGCATTGCCAGCCATCCGATCGAATTCAGCATCACCTGTTGCATTGTAGTATCCAAGCATCCCTTTAGGTAGCTTTTTGTCCTCAAGCTGTACAGGTTTCTTTACTTCAGGAAGGAATACACGGCGTAAATTACGCTTCGATTCATCCATCGTGTGACTGTAATAGATCATGTGTTGGTTCATATTACCCTCACCATCCAAAATGATAGGAGCACACACATGTCCATCGTTCCACCAGTAACCCGATAAACCTTGATATTTGATAGGGAAAGTATATCCTTTGTCGTTCAGCGTTTCCAAACTTTCAAATACCTCGCTGTACTTTTTGTGATTGCTCAAGCCAGCAGAAGTCCAAAGTTTACGGGTTGCATCACTAAGATTTTGCGTTTCTACTTCTCCTGGATTACGGTTCCATGCTTGAGAAGCTATTACACCTAGATAATTACCTACATCAGCAAACTTTTTACCGAGATCATCAAGGCTATCTGCATAGTTCCAATCTTGACCAAATACACCAGTAACTTTTTCAGCCATCAATACGATATCATCTACTTTAATATCTCTTAGATCTATTACAGTAGCAAGATCATCAGCAAGAGCCCTACCTTCAAAAATGGTATGCAATGGCATATCATGCTCATCAGCCCATTCTGCAAATTCTTGGAATGCTGGAATAGCAGCTCTTACATCTCCATTAAAACCATCTACCAAAGTGTCTACATAACCAGCAGCTGGATTGTAAGCAAATACCATATCTGATATTTTGCCTTCAGCTTCAACGGCTAATATTTTAGCTTTGGCTCCCATATCAGCAGGCTTGATATCTTGAGACAATAGCATTATATGCAATGCACGACCTTCTCCAGCACGGCGATAAAATTCTGAGATATGCCTGAACACTCTTACCTTGTTTGTTTCATCGTATTCAGCATCTATACCGATGGCTGTAGCATCCGATGGGCGTAAGAGTTTGTAAGCAGTATCCAGCTGAACTTTATCAGCAATTGCCACACCATTACAGATGATGCCGAATTCACGGCTATCACCTGCAACGTTTGCACCAATCCTACCTTCTTTTAATGTTACACCTCGCAAGCTCATTATTCAGCGTCTTTTAGTTCGTTAATACGAGCCTCACAAGCATCCATTAGTTCAGCATCTCCAGCACCTTCTATTTCAGCATCCAGGATAGCCTGTACCTCTTCTACTGTTTGCAGTGCTTTGATTTGAGCAAAAATATCATCAGCCTCCTCGTTTGCTACTGGAGCAAAGTCTAACTTTTGATACTTCTTTTTGTTACCATCAACTGACAACTGAGCCAAGTTTTCACTTGTAAAATATTCTCCTTTGTCATTTACATATAGCTTACTCACTTTTAGCTTTTCTGCTAATTCTTGAGCTTTTGCTCTTTGTTCGTCTGTTATTTTCATTTTAAACTTTCTTTAAAGTGGTTTTAAACTTTCTTATACAATGTCAGAAACGATAGCAGCAAACCCTTTTTCTATGAGAGGTAATGCGATGAAATAGTTTCGGAAGTTGATAAGATTGCGTTGTGTCAAAGGATCTGTTTTAGACTCAGAAAAATACATCTTCGTTTTTCCTGTAGCTTTACCAACCTTTGCAAGAGGAAATGCTACTGAAGCTTGCATGTCAGTTGCATCATTTACGATAGCACCAAAAGAAACTTTTGCTCCAGTTGCGACATTGAAGTATGGATTCGCAAAGTATTCTCTAAACTCCAATCCTAATTGATTAGTAATGACACCTCCTTGAAAATTAGCGTATGATTTAGCTAACATTGAAGTCTCTTCTATCAGCAAATCATTAACATGATCAGGGCATAAAACCAAACGTATGCCTTCTATTTCAATTCCAGCTTTAGCATACGCAGATCGCAATGCAATAATATCAGCCCATCTCATACGTTTGCGATTACCAACAGTTTCACCTGTAGTTTTCAATACAGGATGTTCAACAGTATTGGTATTGGGAGCAAATGCATGGATTGCCATTTTTAGACGACTCTTTACCAAAACATCAGAATGGGCTTGCTTTACAGCTTCCATTTTTTTGAATGCCAAAGCATATAACTCATCATCTGTTACAGGCGTTGCTTTGGTTTGGTACTTATCCAACGAAATAGGGATATCTTTACCATGTAACTCTTGCACATCAATAGGATAGGTTGTGTTATTAATTAACACATCAGGTTCAACTCCAAAGTAAGATGCATGAATCACTTGTGCTTCATCATCTCCTGTTACATACTGGCTGTAATCTCTTACACCATCCAAAAATGTATCTTTCAGTCCAGCTTGAAAGCCTTTTACCACTTCACCAGTCCAGACTTCTCTATAAACAGTAGGCATATTTTCTTATTTTATTTGTTAGTAATTCGTTTTATTATGCTGGATCTACTCCATATTCAGCTTTGTACAAAGCATTGAATTGTTCAGCTGGTAGTTTTGCCAATGCTTCAGGATCGTTTGCTTGATACCAGTTCCAATCTTGTTTTACAGCAGATGCTCCAGCTCCATGTGTTACCACTGCACCACCATCCAGTGTTGTTTTCACTTCAGGCACGATGTAGCTAGCCATAGGAGTCACAACTCCTGACTTTGCTCCAAGAATAGTAGCAAGTGTATCCACACCTTGTGCAAGACCTACAGCTTCGTAGCTTGTACGCAATGCACCTTCAGGTACTTTTGCAGTATCAAGCATAGTTTTGATAGTTGCAGTAGCTTTTGCAGTAGCTTCAGCTTGTAGATTAGTTAGTGCAGTTGCTTGATCTTCTTTTTGTTTTTTTGCAGCAGCTACAATTTCAGCATCTGTACTTTCAGCTGTTACACCTACTAGACCTAGTGCATTGATTAATAATTGTTTCATTTGAATTTCGTTTTTATTATTATCTGAATTTATATCTAGACAAGCAGCAAAACGATTGTACATGCTTTCTGCTGTCAACTCTTGTGTAATTTCACTATCCAGCACCTGAATACTTTTTGCAGTGGCTGGGATCTTCTTTTTGGCAAATCCATACTTAATCATCTCATCAGCATTGAGCCAGTGATCCTTTCCATCAAACCATTTCGCTTTGATATCTTCAGCAGTTAAGTTTGTGCGTTCTGTAAGTGTTTTCAAAAAATTATTCTCCATATCCTGGAGAAGTTTAGCACATGCCAGGTGTGCATCAGCATCACCACCTTCAACAGCTGCTGGACGATGTGCCATACCAAAACCATTTTCTACTATATGCACTTCAGCTATAGCTGGCAATACATATAATCCCATAGAAGCAGCCACACCATCAATAATGATTGTAATATTGAGTTTTGAGCGTTGCATAGCATTATACATCACATTACCCTCAAAAACAGAACCGCCGTAACAATGCATGCGTATAGTCAGATCCTTATAGCCTCTAGCCTCGCAGTCCTCTAATAGAGCCGTGAAACTGTTACCATCAGCAAACCAACTTCCTATGTTACCATAGAGCTTTACTTCAGCTTGTTTTTTATTGAGCTCTTTTATAATCATTATTTGATGTTTTTACTCATTCGATGTCGCTAAAGTATAGTGCTTATTTAGTCTCTCAAAATCACTCTCAAAGCCATTTTATAGAATCATAAAGCCATTTTATGAAACCTTAAAATGACTTTAAGGTGTGTTTGTTTTAGACCTCCTATTGCAGGTAATTTGCTTGTAAAAAGTTCAACAAATGGCTAAAAAGACATCAAAAGGAAATGCTACTCAGAGCGAAATAAGCTATGCTGAATATTTATATACAGAAAAGAATATTTCGCCTCAAGCCATTGCTGATGAATTGGAACGTAACATCAAAACGATCTATGATTGGCGTGATAAATACAACTGGGATGAGACAAAGGATCTATTTACTACAGCACCTTCTGAGCTAAAGAAAATACTACTACAGGCTGCAATGCGTGTAATGAAGGGTGAGGAACGAAAAGATGCTGAAGGTAATCCTATCAAAGAAGTAGATGCTGATGCTCTTAGTAAGATTATGAAAGCCTATGACTATATCAGTAAGAAAGCCAATCCAGCCGTATGTAGTGATGTATTGATGGAACTTGATTTTTTCATTAGTAAAAAGAATCCGAAACTAGCTGCTGAAAACACACAATATCACCGATTGTTCCTGATGCACAAAATAGAGCAAGAGAATGGCAACTAATTACGACAAGATACAGAGGGCTTATGATGAGCATGCCAAAAGGATACAAAAGGCTGCAACCATTGATATACACGAAACTCAAGAAGAGAAATTCAAACGTATACAAAGGTTGGAGGCTAATTATCTAAACTGGTTTGCTTATTATTTTCCTACTTATGCAACTTGTGAGAGTGCTCCATTTCATAAACGAATAGCAGATCTGATTATTAAGAATAGCATCATCAAATTATTAAATGATGCCTTTCGTGGATCTGCTAAATCTGTACACACTATGCTCGGTATACCTCTGTTTTTGGCACTGGTCAAAAAGGAGATTTGGTATATGTTGCTTATCGGAGAAACAGAAGAAAAAGCAAAAGCTCTACTGGCTGACATTCAAGTTAGCTTAAAAACCAATGACAGGATCATTAATGATTATGGTGAGCAATTTCAGCACGGTGATTGGTCAAAAGGAAACTTTACAACCAGAGGCGGTGTGCAATTTACAGCTTTAGGTTTTGGACAGGATCCACGAGGTTTGAGAAATGGTGAACATAGACCTGATTACATTGGATGTGATGATATAGATACACTCAAACGATGCAATAATGACAGGCTGATTCGTGAAGGTATAGACTATATTACTGGTACACTTTGGGGTTGTTTTGACAAAGGACATGAACGTTTTGTATTCAACAATAACCTGATACACAAAAACTCATTTATGGCTAAACTGTATAATATAATTGAAAAGTAGTCCACTAAAATAATTGAAAAGTATACCACCGGTTAAGTAAAATCCGCTAGAGCTTCTAATAAAGCCCTGCATTTTACTAACAAATATTAACATTATAAATTCCTTTGTGTATGAAACACTAACACAGAGGGTAAAAT
>NZ_JAAKEL010000020.1 GCF_011039205.1 Dysgonomonas sp. ZJ279 | reverse complement strand
GTATTTACATCCTGCTTCTTGTCAGTTTGACTAAAAATTATAACTGACGACTCAATACCGCAGAGATATAAATTAATCACTTAATATTTATATCGGCTTGATTAACTAATCAGGCTTAAAAGCGGACATATATATGACAACACAAGAAAAAATCTCAATTGAATATTGTGCAATACTGATAAATTGTTCCTCCTTAGTACTCAGGCTATCCGATGATGAAATCAAAGAAAGCTACTCAGATAATCCTATGTATATAGCCGAGTATATTGAAAATGGAATGAAAGAGAATTTAATAGAACTTGCGTTCGATGATCAGAAAGCAACCCTGTCCTGTGCCTTTGACGGAAATAATAACTGCAATGCTTCTTATATATTCTTTGACAACTTAGACGAGTTGAATAACTATATCAGTTATCTGAATAAGACTTACGCTTATGATTATATTCAGAACCGTTGGGTATTACCCAATTCTTTCATATCCATAAAAAAGACCAAAGACGATATTTTCTTTATGTCTTTCTATTAACGGATTCCAAATATTGTATTGTAAAATGCGTGCTTTAGCTTATTAGCACGCATTTTTATATTACGTCAGTTAAGCATATCAATTTTATTTTGTCTTCTTTTTCTTGTCTGTAATAGTGTTGTTTGTTTTCAAACTGTCATTTTCTATTTGTAGTTTATAAATGGTTACACTCTGCCAAGTGTACCTGTTTTGGAGGATCGCATAATCTGCGTGCTGTTTCATACTGAAGGTAATCATCATAAACAAGAATACGATCAATACTCCTATAATAAATGTGGTTTTACGGATTCTGCCCCATCCGAATACCATCGTTTTATCTTTTGACAATATGGATTGTATCGTTTCTAATGTGATACCATTTTCGGGTGTTTTTATATCCTCAACAAGTTTTCTTGTTTTGAGAATAGTGTTATTTAACAACTCTATATTCTTTCTGTTTGCTGCAAAATGAGAATCCACATTTTTACCCAGAATCGTTATTGATTCATCTGCTATAGCCTTTATTTCTTCTTTGGAAATAGTAGGTATATCTTGTTGTGGTATCTCAATTGATACTTCTTTTTTGGATATCTTATCCAGTTTCTCGTCCATTTCGGACAGCTTGCCCCAAAGGGCTTCATTTGATACGTTTGACATAATTGTTATTGTTTAAGTTTATAATGATTTTAATATGTGATATTTCTTATCTTTTAATTCCGTTTTTCTTACGACGTTTCTTCTCTTCGTGTTCAATTCTTTTCCTAAATGCGTCTTCTTCATGGTCTTCTCCGTTCAGGTGTATGTTAAAGATTCCTCCGAGATTGTCCGACATCGATTCTGTAATCGGCTGGACTGGGGTATCTTCTGTTTGTGCTTGCTTTTCAGAGATATGCTGCTTTTGGTTGTGATTTTGTTGAAAGAGGTTGTTCAATTTTGAATAGCTGAACTGTCTGTCTATGTCTGAGCCTTTGAAGGTATGTTTTCCTTTCCTGAATGAGATTCCTTGCACTTCGTCGGTTTGACCTTTGTATTTGTAAGCAATGGATATGCCTTGCTGTTTTAGGTTTTGCTCGAATTGTTGCCAATCTTTTGATATTTTCAGAGTCGCTTTAATGGCATGGTATATTTCGTATTTGGTTTTCTCTGCTCCTTTGAGTTTCTGGATATTGGTTTGTTCTTTGCCTTCTCCATAGGTAAGGTTATATTTATCTTTTAGTTGTTTGCATACTTTTTCATTGCGGTAGTGATCGTTTTTATCGGATATGGTTTTACCGTCATTGTCTACTCGGTTAAAAACGATATGGCAATGGGGATTGTCGGTATTGTTATGTCTGACGATAATATACTGGGTATTTTTAATTTTCATGGCTTCCATGTATTCTTTTGCGAGTTGAATCATAAATTGGTCTGTCAGTCGGGATTCGTCTTCTTTGGAATAGCTGATGGGGATATGACCGACACTTTTCGTGAGTTTAGGGCTCATCAGGCTTTGTAGATAGAAACTGTTAATGATGGCTTTTGTATCTGTTATTAATACGCCTTCACTGTCTATCAGTCTAACATTTTCTTTATCGAGGACATAGGAAATGCAGCCTTTAAAGCTCTTTCCTTTTACTATTTTTCCAATCATGGGACAGTTGTTTTATAATTTGTTGAATTTCTTCAAATAGTTTTAGTGATTCTTCTTCTAGTGTTTTGAGGTTTGTAAAGCGTGCCATTTTTACGAATTGGTTCAGGTTATTGCCCATATTGGCTAGTCCTTTGAGTGTTTGTATATCTTCTTTTTTCATGGCTTCTTTTATTTCTGCTTTGAGAATGGCGTCATGGCAATAGATACTTAAAGGAAGTCCTGCCTGTTTTGCCCGATGCTTGATGGCATAGAGTTCAGGCTCGGAAAAACAGACTCCTACGGTCTTGCTTTTTCGGCTTACGGAAGTCTTTGGGGGACGTCCTCCTTTCTTGTTATCTGTACTCTTCTTCTCCATAAAATTGTCGACCAACGGGAGCAATTTTTCCTTTGGCGGTCAGCCAAAGCGAGGGTTTTCATGCAATGAAAACATAACCTCGCTACGCTAACGCACACAAAAGGCAGGCTCACATAGGAGCAGTTCGTTTATTCAGCAAATTTGACTTACAGTTATGACCAAACACAATAACTCATCGGTCGGGGAACGCCCAGCGGCAAGGGGGGAGACCACTCCTCCCGACGAGCAAAAACGATGATTATTTTCTCTGCTTTTTACCATCCAACATTCTATTCACATCTTCTAGTGAATAGAATATCGTTCCCCCAATAACTGTAAAAGGTATTTCTTTATTATTACGCATGGTTTGTAGTTTTCCATGCGATATTCCGAGCAATTCCTTAATATCGGAAGAGCGTAACCATTTCTTTGGAGATATAGAAGGTAAGGCTTTCTTTATCTCTTCAATCTCCCTTAAGATTCTTGCTTCAAACTCTTTGAAGTCTTCGTACGTTAATACTTGAGGCATAATTCATATTTTTAAATGAAACATGCCACGAAAAAATAAAAATATGTTTGGAAAAATTGTTGACCAGAATGAACTACTTTAGTCTACACTGTAAATCAGGAGAATAAATATGACTCAATTTTTATCGAAATCTATATTATTGAGTTTATTCAGCAAGTCATTATATGCAGATTTAGCTAAGAAAGGATCGTTCTTGAATCGGCTATAGCTTTTATAAAACGAGGTCTTATTTATCTCTTTACCAGAGATATTTATTTGAGAAGATATGCGTCTGATAAAGTCTTTGTCCGCTATGGATAGTTTCAGGTTCTCTGACAGAACCAGAGCAGCGATCAAAGCTGTTAGTTCACTTTGTGTTATTTTAGGTAGGTCGGCAATTGCCGTTGTTGTAATTTGCTCATCAGAGGAAAAGGCTTCTTCTAAAATTTCAGGGAATCTCCCCTGAGCTTCTGATTTATTCATCCATTGCAAATAGGTTAAACAAGTATCTTTATCATATATAAAATCTCTGCTAATTAACCAATAAGGTAAAAATACGATTGTTAATATACATGAAATAGTGAATAATAACCAACTCTGTAACAGAAAGCAAATAGTAGCAACAATATTGGCTACTATTATAAGGGGTAGTGATATTGTGCGGAGATTTATTAGTCGAGAGTATCTTGATATTCGTCTTTTAGTTTTCTCTTTTTCATCAGCCCAAACATGAATAAAGTATTTTTCATCTTTGCTCTTAGGATTATCTTTAATTCGCTGATAGAAAATCTTCTGTTTCCCACTAAAGGAGTTATCAAAAGCTCCTAAGTAATCAAAAAAGCTACCCCATTGATATTTGAAACTTGTTTTCATAGTCTATGTAATAATCGTGACTAATAATAAATAGCTGCAAGAAGCTAATTTACGATAATTTTCGTTGTAATTATGGTATCCAATCAATAATTCTATTATCGGGTTGTTCTTGTTTCCATTTTATAAAATTGTCATAATCTGTTATACCATATCCGATGACTGCCTGATAGTATTCTATACCCATAATTTTAGTAGTGTCGGGTGTCAGGTATTTTAGTTTTAAAATGGTTTCCTTTGTTTGAGGGGTTAGCACTGCTATTATCCGATCGGCAACGTTTTCAAAATAACCGTCGTATTGTGAACCTCTTAGGATATGTATCATATCTATTTGCCACGTTTCACTATCAGTGTCCTGATACCATGCGTGCCATTCTATACATTTCTCGTCTGTATCTATCAGGTTGGTATATTCTACTTTTTTTATATAGGGATTAAGTGCCAGTTTGGAGATCGCTTTAAAGCTATCGGCAATATCTAATGAATCGGTATAGATATGGAAATCAATATCTCTGTGCTTCATCAGTAAGCCCATTCTGGTTGAACCGACACGATTAATTGTAGCTCCGACTGATTCCCATATATTTACTATATCCAGACTTTCTACTATCTTTTCTGCTTTTGCCTGATTTTTTTCTGCTGTCTCTAAATAGTTTCTCATTTTTGATTAGTTTTTTGATTCAAGATAACCTGTCAGCTCATTGATAGCATATAGAGGTAAGTTTGTCAACCATGTTTCTTCTCTGAAATCTGACATGGAAGTCCGTATTGCCATCTTAGGTTTATTCTTTTCCACAAAAGCACGTAAGCTTTTTGCCTGTAAATTTTCGGCAGCTTTTACTTCTATGGGTACAAGCTCGTTCTTATATTGTATAAGTAAATCTATTTCTCCATCCGATTTATCCGACGACCAATAGAAAATGGAAATTTCTCTGTCTGTAACCAATTGTTGTAAAACATACTGTTCGGTCAAAGCTCCTTTAAATTCAGTAAAAATAAGATTACCATCGAGTAAGGTTTTTACATCAAGATTTGCCATCGCTCCCAACAAGCCTATATCAAGCAGATACAGTTTAAATGCTCCCATATCTTCATAGGCTTTCAATGGTAAGGCAGGCTTGGATATCCTATTAACCTTGTGTATTAAACCGCAATCCATTAGCCAAGATAAGGCTAATTCAAATTCTTTGGCTCTAGCTCCTTGTTTTATCAAGCCGTAAATGAATTTACGGTTCTCTTTTGATAACTGAGCAGGAACGGAATTCCACACCATACGAATGCGTGGAACGACATCTGTGGGAGCATGCTTTGAGAAATCCTGTTCGTAAGAATCGAGTATTTGTTGCTGAATCTGGCGTACTTCGGTAAAATCCTGATTCGAAGCAAAATTGGCAACAACTTCGGGCATCCCTCCAACATAGTAATATTGCTTTAATAGCTCTATATACTTTGTTTTAAAGGTATTTATCATTTCCCATTGCTGCTTCTGAATTAAATCGGTCAAATTGTGTTCTCCCAATGCTTCTAAAAACTCAGTGAAGCTAAGAGGATATAAATCGAGGAATTCAACTTTACCCACAGGAAAAGATGTATTCTCATGTAATGCGATTCCCAGTAAAGAGCCCGCTGCTACAATATGGTATTCGGGAGCATTTTCCCGAAAATATTTCAATGAGGTTATAGCTCTCTCTGCTTCCTGAATCTCATCGAATATAATCAACGTTTTGTTTGGCTCTGGTTTTATTCCTGTTGCGATCTGAATAGCTAATAGAATACGAGGTATATCGAAATCATTTAAGAACAGTGTTTTTAGCTGTTGATTGTCTTCAAAGTTTATATAGGCGAAATTTTCATATTCGGTTTTAGCAAATTCCTTCATCAACCAAGTTTTACCGACTTGGCGAGCCCCTCTGATTATAAGAGGCTTTCGTGTATTTTTTTGTTTCCATTTCTGTAAGAAACTTAATGCTGTTCTTCTCATATATTTGGTTGTTTTTTATCATTTACATAAATACCCTACGACTTTACGTGTAAAGATACATTTTTACCCTATGACTTTATGTGTAATTGTGCACTTTTTATATTTTTAGATAAATATCTCTGCTCTTTATGGTGTAAAAGCAATTGTCAAGAATTACTTGACAATTGCTTTTACATAGATCAGATAATAGGATGTGTTTGAATTACTGTACATTATCGTTTTATATTTCTATTTTTGAAAGCAATCATTTCTTTTGCTATTTTCTCTTCTGTGACCTTAGCATATATCTGTGTTGTTCTAATCTGATTATGTCCTAGCATTTTACTCACTGATTCGATGGACATACCATAACTGAGCATTAGGGTTGCGAACGAGTGTCTCGCAACGTGAAAAGTTAAATTCTTGTTAATTTTTGCCATATCTGCAATTTCCTTCAAATAAGCATTTACTTTCTGATTCGATGGAACAGGGATAACACACCCTGTATCTTTATAATGCTGACCTGAGCTATATTTTATAATAATCCTTTCAGCTTCAGGCAAAATAGGAATCTTTGACATTACGTTTGTCTTCTCTCGATTTGCATATATCCATTGCTCTCCATCCACGCCTTTAATAATATGCCCTTTGGTCAATCCTTTGATATCAATATAAGATAATCCTGTATAACAAGCTAAGACAAAAGCATCCCTGACTATATCTAACCGCTCAATTGATATCTTCTTACTTTTTACTTTGAGAATTTCCTCTTCTGTCAAGAAGTCTCTTTCTACTGGTTGTACTTTACAGGCAAAGTTTCTGAAAGGATCTTTATCCAGCCAATCATTCTTTAAAGCTAGATTAACAATAGCCTTTAAATTTTTGAGATACTTCATTGATGTATTGTGATTACAATCACGAGTCCGCTTAAAATAGGTCTCAAATTCGGAGATAAACTCATAATTCAGGTCAGTAATAAGAATATCGCTTTTCTTATATTTCTTCTTTAAAAAAGCTTCTATATGCCTTTTTGTTGTTTGATAGCGTGTAAGGGTTGCATCAGCGTATCCGTTATCTATTAAGTTTGATATTTTCGATATGTATTTATCACAAAGCCACAACAGAGTCTTATCGCTTGTGTTTTTACCTTTCATTAAATCTGAAACTTTTAGAGCAGTAACAGATTCATTTCTATCATACAAATAGCGGTAATATTCCTTAGCCTTTGCTGTATAAGAATCTAATAAATCATTCAGGTTTTTACTTTTGTTAGAAGCTCCAACAGCTCTTCCGTTTAGCCATTTTTCTTCTTCTATCTTTTCTTTAATAGAAAACTCAGCACGTTTTCCATCAATAGTAATTCTCATAAAAATAGGAACTTCATTGCCTTCGTTAATACGTTCTTTTCTTGTAAAAAAGGCTACACTCATTGTTTTCATGTGTAAATCAGTTTAAATTAATACTAAATAGTTTATTGTGATTTATTTCAATAAAAATCAAAGATTTGACTTTATTAAATCTACAAACTTGTATTTAGCAATCAAAAAATCTGATATTTATAAGCCACATCTCAACAAAAAGGAGATACAGAGAATAAGATTGAATTGGACTAAAGAACATTGAAATTTGGAGGTGTACATCAAATATCAGCACTAAATCAGTCAAAAGTAATCCATTCGTTATGAAACTTAAAAATTCATAATTATTTGATAGCTAAATAAATATAGGCGTATTCGGTGTCATTTTTTCAAAATGGAAATGTACACCGAATAGTACACCTGAAATATGAATTTAAACGGATTATTTTAGATTGTACACCTAAAAGAAAAACCGTATAAATCATTGATTTATACGGAATTGAACCCTTTTGAATTGTTAAAAAGTGGAGCTGGAGGTTCTATCTCCTGATCCCTATCTAATTATCATATTGAGTTATTTGTCTTATTATTAGATAAATATAAAATATAATCTTTCAGTAAATTGTCTTAAATAATCGTTTGTTATCTCAAAAAATGGGTGTATATTTGGGTGTTGTTTTTCTTTAATTAAACTCAACCATGAATATAAAACGCAATGTCATTTTCTCATTAGAAAGTAGAAAAAAGAATGGTCTTCCCCTTATAGAAAATGTGCCTATACGAATGAGAGTAGTATATGCTGGGAATCGAATAGAATTCACAACAGGATATCGTATTGATGCCTCCAAATGGGATGAGAAATTACAACGAGTAAAGAATGGTTGCACAAACAAACTTAGACAAACGGCATCTGAAATTAACTCTGATCTTAATGAATATAGTACATGTATTCAGAATATATTTAAGGAGTTTGAAGTTTTAGAAATTACCCCTGAAACTACACAAATCAAAGATGCTTTCAATAAAAAATATAAGAAGAATCAAAATGAAGAAGGATCAAAAGAGGATATACCAACTTTTACTTTCTTCTCAATTTTTGATGAATTTGTTAAAGAATGTGGGATACAAAACAACTGGACTGAGTCAACATATAAAAAATTTAAAACTGTAAAAAATCATTTAACCCAATTTGATGCAGAACTCACATTTGAATCTCTGGATGAATCCCGATTAACAGATTATGTCAATTATCTTAGAAATAAAAAAGACTTTAGAAACAGTTCAATAGAGAAACAACTTAAATTTGTTAAATGGTTTCTTCGATGGTCTATAAAGAAAGAATACAATAACAACAATGCTTTTGATGCATTCAAACCTAAACTAAAAACCACCCAGAAGAAAGTTATTTTCCTAACATGGAACGAACTTTCTAAACTGAGGGAATATACTATTCCTGAAACTAAGAAGTATCTGGAACGAGTACGCGATATATTTTTATTTTGCTGTTTTACCGGACTTCGATATTCTGATGTGTTTAACTTAAAACGGACGGATGTAAAGGAAAATTATATTGAGGTTACAACAGTGAAAACAGCAGATAGTCTGATTATTGAATTAAATAACCATAGCAAAGGTATACTTGAAAAGTACAAGGATGTTCACTTCGAGCACAACAAAGTTCTGCCGGTAATCACAACTCAAAAAGTAAACGATTATTTGAAAGAATTGGGAGAACTAGCCGGAATAGACGAACCCGTTCGTGAAACTTATTATAAAGGAAACAGACGAATTGATGAAGTTACTCCTAAATATGCTTTATTAAGTACCCATGCTGGTCGTAGGACATTTATATGTAATGCTTTATCATTGGGTATTCCTGCACAGGTTGTTATGAAATGGACAGGGCATAGTGATTATAAGGCGATGAAGCCTTATATAGATATCGCAGATGATATAAAAGCCAATGCAATGAGTAAATTCGATCAATTGTGATTATTTTTGTAAAACAAGAACAATTTGGGCAGGAGGTTGCTGCCTGAATTCAACCAATTTAACTATATGCAATTAGATAAGCAAAAACAATTCTCCGACATTATCCAGTTGATTAAACAATCTAGGAACGATGCGTTAATGGCTGTAAACACAGAATTGATTAATCTATATTGGAATGTTGGTAAGTATATTAATAAACAATTGACCAATGCTAGTTGGGGAGATAAAACTGTAGATGAGTTAGCATCCTTTATACAAAAAGAGCACCCGGAAATAAAAGGCTTTAATCGGAGAGGTCTTTATCGGATGAAACAGTTTTATGAAACATACAGTTCCATGTCATTTGTGACATCGCCAATGACACAAAATCAAATCGCTGAAAATCAAGATGTAAAAATTGTGTCATCGGCGATGACACAATTCGATAATATAAAAGAAACTATTTTAACAAAAGTCAGTTGGACACATCATTTGGCGTTAATATCCCGAGCAAAATCAGATGAAGAAAGAGAATTCTACTTGCAGCTTTGTATTAAAGAAAGATATACGGTAAAGGAATTAGACCGCCAAATAGACAGCAGTACATTTGAACGGGTAATGATAAGTAATACAAACATACCCCAAAAGATAAAGAATGAATATCCTGATATTAGGAATAATCTTAAAGACGACTATGTTTTTGAGTTCTTAGGCTTGCCCGACTCCCACGATGAGGGAGATTTGCAAAAAGGGCTAATAAGCAAAATGAAAAATTTCATACTCGAATTGGGAAAAGATTTTTTGTTTATAGGAGATGAATACAGGGTTCAGGTTGGTAATAGCGATTTTTATATTGATTTGCTTTTTTATCATCGGGGACTACAATGTCTGGTCGCCTTCGAACTGAAAGCCGAGAAATTTAAACCGGAACATTTAGGACAACTGAATTTCTATTTAGAAGCATTAGACCGAGATGTGAAGAAGGAGAATGAAAACCCAAGCATAGGGATACTGCTATGTAAAGGCAAAGATAATGAGGTTGTTGAATACTCTTTAAGCCGATACTTATCCCCGACAATGGTTTCGGAGTACAAAACACAACTACCCGACAAGAAGTTATTACAAAGAAAATTACATGAACTATTTAAGTAAAATCCCATAATACAATCAGGCATGGAAAAACTTGAAAGACCTTTATCCGTATTGATAGAACTGTTACCTCAATACAGATTAGTTAACTCTTTATATTGGGACACAATAAATGAGTCTAAATTGAACTTTCATAATCAATGCCTTATCACAGATTTTTATAACGGGTTTAAAGACACCCTTACCTTTGATAAAACAATTCTAAACTTTATCCTTACAACTGATAAAGAAAAACAATTACAGATTATAGAAAGCTTTAGAGTAGAAATAGGCAGGAATATTGAAGCATATATCAACAACAATGCTTTCTTTGATAAATTGGATACATCAAATATCTGTGCAGAAAGACCCGATCCGTTCCCACATGAAATTAAAATACAGTTACAAGAAACAAATAGCGTATGGCAAAAACTAAAAGAGCTAAGAGGTAATTTAGAAGCAGAAAGCTGGAAGGGAAACCAAGCAGCTACAGATCGATTATTCAAAGAGGAAGAAGAACTGAATAAACGATACAAAGCAGAACAAAAGAAACTCAATATCCTTTATCAGAAGAAGAAAAAAGCTGATAGTAACGCATCCAAGTATGCCGAGAATCTATTCGCCAAGATACACCAATTAAGCACCACCTTTCAGACAATAATCAACAGCTACTTTCCTGTACAACAAGAAACGGTTGAGAGTCCTACTCCTGATATAGAACCAGAAGAAAACCCGATTACTGAACAGTTGGAAGAAAATAATGAGCCACCGATAACAGTAAAACCAACCATAGAAGCCGATATGATTTTCAGATCGGACGAAATGTATAACAAATTTCAGAAATTAGAACAAAAGCTAATCGCAGACAGATATTTAGATGAGAATCTGAAATGGATTTCCAGACACGATAATAGTACAGTAGACATAAAAAGCCTTGTTACTTTCCTAGTCGGGTTAGTAGAAAGCAGGTATTTCCTTCCAAACAAAGACCCTAAAATCAAAATCTTCTTTGAAACACGCTATACTGTTACGATCGGTCAGAACTTTGAAAGACAAAGGAGAATAAAATATTTAAACGAATATCAAACAGTGTTTTTTGAGTATAAATTTTAATTAGAAAATAGAAGACCAAGCATAAGATGAAAACACAGACAATTATTTTATGGATACTCATTTTGATAATTATAGATCAAGTTGTTAAAATTATAATAAACGCTTTTTTCTTAGATTACAATTTTGAAATAATTCCCTCTATATTAGAATTTAAACCTGTATTTAATCAAAAATATAGTTATCTAAATGTTTTATTGAATGAAAAACTTAATATAAACTTCGGATTATTTCCTCACCTTATTTTATTTCTATTCGCAATAAGTATAATCGCTTTTGTATACGATTTTTATAAAAATATTATCAACAGTAAGTTATTAGATTTTGCATTTATGTTATATGTAGCTGGGTGGTCTTGTGCATTAATTGGAAATCTGATATGGACAAAAGGAATTCTTGATTATATTTATTTAAAGCCATTATTTATTTTTGATTTGAAGGACATATACATTAATAGTTTTACGTTTCTACTCCTTCTAGCTTTAATTCAAAATAGGTCTAAAATAAAAGGTGTAAAAATGAGTGATTTCATGCTACAAATAAAAAAGCGATTAAGGATAACTAAGGGTTAAATTACAGAAACAAGTTGTATATATTATCTTAAAATTATACTATTTCCCCTGATATCCTATTTTATACAAGCCCACTACGACCAGATTACGGAATCGTATCAGGGATTATTATCGTAAATCACTCATTATCATTTCTTAAAAATCGACTTAACTACGATTTCCAATCTCCCCTAAAAACTCATATTACCTTCGTGACATCGCATGACGATAGACCGGCCGGCTATCCTATTGCATGAATTTCTAAATTTCAGGTGTTATGAATATTAATGAGTTAAAAGAAAAACCAATCTGGCAAATGACAGGGGAAGAATTGTTATGCCTGTTAAAAAGTGAAGGAGTAAAAGATGCTCCTGTATCTCCTGTAATCGACACATCCAAAAAGTATGTATATGGGATACCGGGTATCTCTAAACTATTTGGGTGCAGTATTCCCACCGCTTGCCGTATCAAAAAGAGCGGGAAGATAGATAAAGCCATTACACAAATCGGCAGAAAGATTATTGTCGATTCGGAACTGGCTATTGAACTGGCAGGACGCAAGAGCGGAGGACGGAGGTAATGCAACAGTCAAAAGCCAATGAGGCAATCCCTGTTTGCGAATTGTGGCAAAAATCACGTTTGTATGTTACAGATCAGTTTTTGCAACCGCCTGTCGTACTTAGAGTCGATGATTCCATCATCGGTACTCTGGGTAACTTCAGTGCGTCCACAGGGAAAGCCAAGAGCAAAAAGACATTCAATATCTGTGTCATTGTAGCTTCGGCTTTAACAAATGGCACGGTATTGAATTACCGTTCCGATTTCCCCCATGCTAAGCGGAAAGTCCTGTATGTGGATACTGAACAAAGCCCGTTCCACTGTCAAAGGGTATTAAAGCGGATTCTATCATTGGCTGACTTATCGACCGAGAAACAACCTGATGCACTGGAATTCCTGTGCCTAAGAGGCAGTGACCCGAAAACTCGATTATCTATAATCGAATATGCTATTTATAATATTCCTCATCTGGGGTTAGTCATTATAGATGGTATTCGGGATCTGGTCTATGATATTAACAGTCCGAGTGAATCGACAAGCCTTATAACCAAACTGATGCAGTGGACGGATGAACGGCAAATACATATCCATACCGTTTTGCATCTGAATAAAGGCGACGATAATACCCGAGGACATTTAGGTACGGAGTTGAACAACAAAGCTGAAACCGTTCTGCAAGTCACGAAAGACGATATGGACAAGGATATCAGTTCTGTTGCCTCTATGTATATCCGTGACAGGGATTTTGAGCCTTTCGCTTTTCGCATCAACGAAGACAGTTTGCCCGAACTGATAGAAAACTACCAACCGCAGCAACCCCTGAAAAAGAAAGCATTCGATTATAAGGAAGTATCGGAAGCAAAACACCAGGAAGCATTGGAAGCGGTATTTTCTATCGGAGAAAGTCTTTCCTATGCTTCGCTCATAGAAAGGTTGCGGTTATGCTATACGGATGCAGGCTATGCCTTCGGGGTAAGTAAGGCGAAACAACTGAAGCAGTTTCTGACCAATAAGCGTATGGTTATTCAAAGCGAAGATAAACAGTATCGCTACAATCCAAACTTCTATTATTGATCTCAAACACAGGTTTAGGTTAGTTTGGGTATATATATAATAAACCATACTAACCTACTTCCTACTTCTTTCATTTGCAAACTCTTTGCTGGTGAAAGAAAAAAGATTATTCAATTATCCTATTAATCACTCAAACACAAAATTAGTTATGAACTCAATACAAGCAAAAACAATCAAGATAGTAGATTACCTTTATTCACAGGGAATTGAACCAAAGAAGATACAAGGGAATAACTACTGGTATAGCTCACCCTTACGAAAAGAAGAAACCCCTTCTTTTAAAGTGGACTGCCTACTAAATGTCTGGTACGATCACGGATCAGGTAAAGGAGGTAATATCTTAGACCTTGTTATGGCAATACATAACCTACCTAATATATCAGCAGCACTAAGCCATTTGAGTAAGGAAAGCAATTCTTTTTCCTTTCAACAGCAAGATATCTTAAGTAGTTCTGATAAACGAGATCAGGAAGATAAAGCTATACAGGTAATAAAGGAAATACCCATTTCACACCCGGCATTAATAGATTATATCCAATCCCGTCATATAGATTTGACAGTGGCTCAGCTCTATTGTAAGGAAATACATTACCAAGTACAGGGTAAGAACTATTTCGCCGTAGGATTCCCCAATGATAAAGGAGGATATGAATTAAGCCATAAATCCAATAACGAATCTACTTTCAAAGCCTCGGTATCTCCGAAGCATATAACAACGATCCGAAATAGCAAGGACACCTGTATCGTTTTCGAAGGCTTTATGGACTACCTCTCTTACCTGACCATGAAAAACATCCAACACTCAAAAGCAGATACAGTTATATTAAACTCCATATCCAATCTCTCCAAAGCCATCGATTTTATAACATCCCATCAAAAAGTCTATACCTATCTGGACAATGACCAAGCAGGAAAAAACGCAACCCAGCAGATAAGTAAAACTTGCAAAGCAGTCATAGACAAGTCAACAGACTATGCCAACTACAAAGACCTAAACGAGTGGCTCTGTAAAACCAAGCTAATCGAGAAAGAACAGCAAGTACAAAAACAAGAGCAGATACGCAAACCCTCCAGAGGTTTCAGGCGGTAATCTTCGTCAGCTACCCAACGGGCTTTTAAAGAAAAGCCATAGCTCATTAGGGCATTTTCTTAACGCTTCGTTGCACTCTCACTAAAAAAGCCCTCCTGAGTCAAGGGGTTTCACCCCTTTGAAATCCCCTTGGCGGTCTGTTGACCGCAGTCGCTTTAGCGACCTGAAGAAGGGCTAAAGGTAGAAATAAAGATCGGGAATATTCCCGATTTATATAAGGATAATCAGTAAAATATAAACCGATAATTATTCAAGATATGGGATATGTAGTACTTCATTTACAGAAAGCCAAGGGGAACGATGCCCCCATGTCGGCACATATCGAACGGACAATCGATCCCCATAATGTCGATAAAAACCGTACACACCTCAATAAGGAATTAATATACTTTCCCGAAGGAGTCAATAGCCGGACAGAAGCCATACAGCATAGAATAGAGAATGCGGATATCAAAAGGAAGATATCCAAAGATCAGGTACATGCTATCCGCATTATGCTCTCAGGTACACATGAGGATATGAAAGACATCGAAGAATCAGGAAACCTCGATAACTGGTGTACCGATAATATCGATTGGTTAAAACAGACTTATGGAGAAAAGAACCTTGTATCTGCCGTCTTACATATGGATGAGAAGACACCTCATATTCATGCAACTGTTGTACCTATTGTTACCGGTGAGAGAAGAAAGGTAAAGGACAGCAAGAAACAAGAGGCTAATAAAAAAGCATATAAGAAGAAAAGCAAAGATACCTCCCGATTGTGTGCAGATGATGTAATGGCAAGGAACAAACTTAAAGAATATCAGAACTCGTATGCGGAATGGATGAAACCCTACGGACTGGAACGAGGTGTTGATGGGTCGAAAGCGAAGCATACGGAGACGTATGAGTATTACAGGAATATATTTCTACAAACCGAAACCATCAAAGAGGAAATAGGTTCGTTGCAGCAGGAGAAAGAACAGGAACAACAAGCCGTCAAGCTCTTACAGCAGAAAGAAGCACAAGAACAACTCCGCTTGTCTGCCCTGCAAGAACAGGCTGACAAAAAGCAGAGTGAACTGAAGGAAAACCAAAAACTAGTTCAAGAAGCTAAAACCGAAGTAAAAATGTTGGGTGTGGAAAAATCTTTGAAGAAAACAGCTAAAAATATTTCGGATGGTATAGGATCATTGATGGGAAACCCCAAAGCCAAAAGGCTCGAAGCTCAAAACGATGAGCTAAGACGAGAAATTGAAGCCTTACAGGAAGAGAAGGAAGCTGTCAATAAACAGGCAAAAAAAGACATTGCTGAAAAAGACAGGTCTATTCTTGAAAAGGATAGTACCATCAATATCCTAAAGGGTAAATTGGATAAGCTGTTTGACTGCATACCTGCATTAAAAGAATATGATTTTATATTGAGGCTGTGCGAGACCATCAAATTACCTTATCATATAGCCAAGCAAGCGTTCTCTGGTAAAGATGCCTTTTATACAGGTAAATTGTTCTCTCCCGAACACAGTCAGCATTTTGAGGCTGATAATGCCAAAATAACGATTGACAAAAACTCAAAAGACAATACACCGTTTCTGGCTATTGAGGGAAAAGAGTATAGCGGTTGGTTCAGGGAGCAGAAACAGAAATTCTTTGAGTATTTGGGCATAAAGGTGAATCAACCGAAGAATCAGCAGGGACAGAGAAGGTAAATAAGAATATGGTATAAAGCTACCATTTTGTTAATATTCAGGCAAGATTTAAGATCTTGCCTGAATTATCATAGAAAACCCGATTATCAATAGAAAGACTTAAAGTAGATATCGTCTTTCGTCTTTTCTATGGATATGAATGAATTGGGTAATGTCCATCGGTTCCGAATATAGTCATAATCATACTTACCATTGAGATAAATAATATAGTAACCCAACTCGTCCAGATTGTCAAGGAATATATAAGAAGTGTTGCAGATATTATTCTCATCAAAAGTACAGGATAAAGTCGCCCTCTGGTCATCGAACAGAATATCGATTATATTTTCCTTTACTCCTTTTGCAATGTATTCCTTCACATACATGGGATTGTCGGAGTAGCTTTCTTTGATTTTGTCATGGGATAGCCTTAATACCAGAGAAGAACAATTTATTAGTATTGCACAATATTCGTTTGAGATTGTTTGTTGTGTTGCCATATATATGTCCGCTTTTAAGCCTGATTAGTTAATCAAGCCGATATAAATATTAAGTGATTAATTTATATCTCTGCGGTATTGAGTCGTCAGCCATAATCTTTAGTCAAACTGACAAGAAGCAGGATGTAAATACAAATATACAATTAACAAACAAAAAGTTAATCTTTGTTTTCCTTTTTTCAATATCTTTATATTCTTAATTTTAAGATCATAAATAAAACCCGATGAAGAAATCCATATCATATTTACCTTCAACCAACCAGAGAGACTTACATTTTATTGTCGAGGCTGTTTTACAACGGCTGAAACAAACCGAAATGATAATCCTCTTCGGTAGCTATGCCAGAAATGACTATGTGGTATATGATGAAAAATATGAGTTTGGCAAACTACAGTTTTATGTAAGCGATTATGATATATTAGTTGTCACAAGCGGAGTATCGGATGGAGGAGCAATCAGGTCACTCAGTAATGTAGAAGATTTGTATTATGACAGGGCAAAAGACCCTGACAGACAGCCTCCTGTTCAGTTTATCAGTGAAGACATGAAGAAACTGAACAAGTACCTGAATGATGGGCGATATTTCTATACACAGATAAAGCAAGAGGGTGTTGTATTATATGATAGCGGAAAACACAAATTAGCACGAAGACGCAAACTCAGCTTTGATGAAATAAAACAACAGGCTCAGGAATATTTTATTGATAAGTTTAATTACGCAAACGATTTCTTAGAAGGAGCTAAATTCTATTATGAAAAAGAGAAATATAAATTAGCATCATTCAACTTACATCAAACTTGTGAAAATCTTATTTATGCTATTCGCCTAGTGAATACACTCGAAAACCCAAAACAACATAATCTCACAAAATTATTAAACTCCGTAAAGAAATATTCTAACGAGTTTATCAAAGTCTTTCCACAGGATACAGCAGAAGAAAAACGATTATTCGAGCTTATTAAAGCTGCTTATGTAAATGGACGCTATGATCCTGATTTTGTTGTTACAAAAGAAGATATTGATGCCCTTGTGCCGAAAGTGGAATTGTTGAGGGATATTACGAAGAGGATTTGTGAGGAGAAGATTGGGGAGTATGGGGAGATGGAGTATAGGAAATAATAATTATATAGTAAACACAAAACAAAATACATAAATCTTAAAATCAATCATGATTAAAAAATTAGAAAGATTATTATTTGAAAAGACTGAAGGTTCTCAAAGTGATATATTATATACTCAATGGATTTATGATAAAAGATTAGTACCTAAAGCTTTAAGTTTAATATCAAGCATATTCCCTCATTATAGTATGCATGATCAATCTCATTCGGAGACGATTATTAACAATATTGTAAGGCTAGTTGGAGTTGATACAATTGAACAATTTACGGCTATTGACATTTGGTTTCTTTTAACCTCAGCCTACTATCATGATATTGGTATGGCTATTGATGCGGAAAAATTAGAAAAAGCCTTAAAAAGTGAAGCTTTCATAAACCATATTATTGATATAAAAAATGATAATACTCACTACCTAAATATATATGCAAGCCATTTCCATAAAGAAGGTAAACAGTTAGTTTTAGAAAATAGAGATTTTTCAATAGAGGTATATGACAGTGTTAAATTCCTTTTAGCTGATTACTTTAGAAAATATCACGCAAAGCGTTCGGAGGAAATAATTATTGATCCGATGAAAGAGATTTCATTGAATTCTCCGAGAGGTATTATTCCTCAACGAATTATTAAAATATTGGGAGAAATATGTTCTGTTCATACAGAAGACTTTGAAAAGGTAATGAAGCTACCAATCAAGGAAGTGGGAATTGACACCTATGATGCACATCCACGATATATTGCATGTCTCTTAAGATTAGGAGATTTGCTTGATTTAGACAATAATAGATTCTCTGATGTTTTTTTGCGTACTGTAAAAACCATACCGTATGATTCTTTATTACATAGAGATAAACATTTTTCAATTATTCACTTTAGTGTAGATCAAAAAGAAATTGATATAACAGCTAAATGTATAAGTTATGATGTTGCTACAATAACTCAACACTGGTTTTCTTATATACGAAAAGAGGTTGTTAATCAGATGCTCAACTGGAATAATATTGTACCCAATCTTAATTATGGATATCTGCCTACAATAAAAAATCTGAAAGTAGAACTTGAAGAATGGGAATATATTAATGATAAAGAAAAACCTGTATTTAATGTTGATACCGAAAAAGCCTTGGAGTTACTAAAAGGAACAGGACTATATAGCCATTCTGGACAAAGTATTCGTGAACTATTGCAAAATTCAGTGGATGCTTCATTGATAAGACTTTGGTTAGAGCATCATACAGATGAACAGGCTAAAGATCTTACTCCAAACAACCCGATATTTCAGGAGTGGTGTAAGGAATACCCTATTACAATCAAGTTAGATACAATTAGTGATATTACAACAGAGGAAGACAATCCTAAATGGAAAATTACTATTGAAGATCTGGGTATTGGTATTTCTTTAGATGATTTAAAATTTATATCAACAACAGGGAGTAGTTCTAAAAACAAAAAAAAGAAACAGATAATTGAAGAAATGCCAGAATGGTTAAGACCTTCTGGTGCATTTGGCATAGGCTTTCAAAGTATTTTTATGCTAGCAGATGTCGTTTCTATAAAGACAAAAAGCCTTATAGAACAAACGGAATTAATGATCGAACTGACAAATCCCGAATCGAAAAGAAAGGGCGAAATATTAATTAAAAAGCTTCCCCCATCTTACAAAACTAAGCCTGGAACCTTTTTATCATTCAATACAGAATACAGTAAATTGGATACAAATGAATCTTCAGGTAAATATTACTACAGGCTAGGACGCAGATACATGATTGAAGATGTTGATCCATTTAATATAAGTAAAGGGTCAATAGAGATGAAAGTAATAATAAAAGAAATACAAGATTTTGCAAAACAAAATTATTTTCATATCAGATTGATTATTGATGGGAAAACAGTCAGTGAAGAAAATAAGAAAGATATTTCTTTCGGCTTTGAATATTTCAATAAGGAACATAATCTTCATTTCAATATTGTAAATAGTGGAAAACCAAACAACCCCAATGAAGTTTATTATAAGAATCAGCTAATTAACAATAGTTCTAACGATCTTAGATTTTTAGGTAGCCAAGTAAATATATTGAAGAATGATACGTCGAATATTATTTCCATTAACAGAAATTACATATTGCCTTCGTATGTCAAAGATTTCGATAAAGAAAGGTTAGAATGCATATTCAAAATAATACCAGAATATGTAAAAAGTAATAAGTTGAATGACTTGCAGAAACAAAAAGTTAGCATGTTTATTCATTTTTACTGGGAAGAAGATTTTGCTAAGTATTTTAAAAAAGAAGAATACCAAGAGTGGCAAAATTATCAAATTCTAATAAATGGAAAAGGTAAAATCTCTCTTAAGGAAATATTCGATAAAACTGAAAATATAATTATAAATCTAATAGATGAAGATGAAGCAAATGAAGCAAATGATATTTTTTACAAATTACCAACTTTTGAAATGGAAGGTTCTAACTTAGAATTGACATTCGAGAGTACCGATGATATAATGGCTTTTATTCTTCACATTATAAAAAAGAATTATCCGTATATTAAGGAAGAATTAGATGAAAATAATAGAAGCTATATAAGAAGATTTATCAGATCAAAAACAGAATCACAATTATTTAATCAAGATGCAGTAATAAAATATATAACTGGAAAATTCTGTGATTGGTTCTCTCCGTCATTAGAAAGATATATTTTGCCTTGTGATACAAAGTATATTAAATTGAGACTAAGACAAGATTTAAAGATTTCTTATTTTGATAAGCATTATATTAGAGAATTTATTTCAGACCATTTCCCCATGATGATGTCTCCATATTCATTAAAATCAAGCTCCTCTGGTGATCAAATAAATGATGAATCAGATCAAATAGTTAAACTAATTGTAGAAAAATCGGTAACAGAATCGTTATATGATTGGACTTACAAAAATAGATACAACAAGGATGTAACAAAAGAAGAAATAATTGAAGCCTATAAGCAATTTACAGATTTCTTTGATGATAAAGTGTTAAACTTAAAATATAACGAATAAAATATAGAGCTACATCTAATAATTTAAAATAAAAACACCCAACTTTACATTTCAGGGTGTAAAATTGGGTGTAATCTTTTTAACTCGCTGATAACCAGTGTTATTTGTGGAGCTGGAGGGATTCGAACCCTCGTCCAAACAAGGAATTAACTTGCTTTCTACATGCTTATCTTCGCTTTAATTGTAGGGAGTGGGCAAGACCGAAGCCACCAACCCAAACCTTAGCTTCTTTATTTCAGATAGAGACCGAAGCCTTCCCTATCCTATCTCCGATTTACCTACACCACCATATCGGAATGCTTCGAAGCCACAGCTTCCGGGTGATGTCTTGTCTCTACACCTGTGCAGAGATTAAGCTTTATCTACTGTAATTCGATTAAGCAGCAAGAGCGTAATTATTTTCGCCAGTTAAAATTTTGACGTCTGAGATTATAGTGCTAGCCGACTACGCACTGCATGCTTACAAATCACTTCATCTCGCTGTCAAAACCGGTCAGCCCCATGAGTTTAATACGAAATTCTGAACATCTAACACAAATATCAGTAAGTGTTTGCCCAGATATTCGATAACAAAGATAGTTATTTTTTAGATTTATTACTTCTATTCGTAGGCATTATACAAAAAAGTATTATTCTTATTTTATTATTATAACAGGAAAGTATTATCTTAGTCATGAAAATCTTACGTCCAATTAACCAAAATACATTATGAAAAATATAAAACAATCATGGTATACTGGTAGGTTATTATGGATTAATTTAATCTTCTTCACACTGCAATTAGTCTCTACTAATATTTACGCACAAAACTCAAATACTCTGATTGACTCTATACAAGCAAGAATCAATAGACAGTTGGAGACCTATCCACAAGAAAAAATTTATGTACATAATGATAAACCCCTCTACGTTACAGGCGAAAATATATGGTTTCGAATACATTTAGTGAATGCCCTTAGCCATCGACACAATACTACCAGTCTATATGTCTACGGCGAACTCATCGACCCGATAGGGAATGTAGTAGACAGTGTAAAAATAATAAGGAGAAATGGAATTTATACTGGTCACTTCAAAATTGATGAAGAGTTAGCCGATGCAGTATACACCATGTCCTTTTACACAAAATACATGAAAAACTTAGGTGAAGACTATTTTTTTAAACGAAATATAATAGTTGGCGGTGGATTATCGAACCTATGCCATATAGAACCCACTTTCCAATATGAAAATGATAAAATAGAAATAAATTTAAACTTTATTGAAACACAATCAAATAAAACTTTTGTACCAGAAGAATTACGTATCAGAAATAAAAAAGGTCAATTACAAGAATATCATACAGATCCAAATGGATTATTATCTTTAGATTATCCGAGTTCTAAAGATAATCCATTAACTCATATATATTTGGAATACAAATTTGATAAAAAAATCAGAAAACAATACATACAAGTTCCATCCATTAGCCAAGACTATGACATTCAAATATTACCCGAGGGCGGTAATTTACTAAAAGACATAACAAGTAGAGTGGCATTTAAAGCCGTAGATTCGAACGGTCTGGGCGAAGATGTGACGCTGGCTGTTATTAACGAGAAGGGAGATACTATTTAAAACTTCAAAATCGACACATAAAGGGATGGGCTTATTCTCTTTTACCCCCACAGATATGAGTAAATATACTGTCCACTGCCTGAATTCAGATAACATCTTAAAAAAGATAGATTTATCAGCCATGATAGAAAACGGTTATGGATTATCTCTATATTCTGCAAACGGATACATATCAGCAACTATCAATTCGACAAATTCACAAATATCCGATTCCTTATTCCTTTTAGTACATAGCAAAAGGGAAGTATTCTATATTAATACTATAGATAAAACTTCTGTCGTTTTCCGAAATAAGGAATTCCCTTCGGGAATAATTAGCTTTCAATTATTAGATTCTAAAATGAATCCAATCAGTGAACGCCTCATTTATAACAAAAATGAACTAGCAGAAACAAAAATGAACTAGCAGAGCCAAATATTAAAATAGAGACAGATAAATTACATTATAAACCAAGACATCTGGTTAAAACGAAGATTGTTTTATCTGACAAATCGAATATTATGCTGACAGGCAATGCTTCTGTAAGCATAATAGACAATAAAGATGTAAAAGTCGATAGCACACAAAATATCTTATCATCCTTATTTTTAACTTCCGAGTTGAAAGGAACAATAGAAGAACCATCTTATTACATGCAAGAGAACCATAGGTCAGAATCATTGTTAGACCTGTTAATGCTTACTCACGGGTGGCGACGATACAATATGAAAAATATTTTGCGGGGAGAAATTGCCAAACCCAGTATCGGTATGGAATATACAAATATTTTAACCGGAAATGTGAAAAGCGGAATCCTTTTAAATAGAAAAGCCAATAACATAGACATTACAGTATTAACCCTAAATCCATATTCATTCAAAACCGTTGAAACTGATGAGAACGGGTACTTCGCAATCGGAGGGTATGACCTCCCCGACAGCACCATATATTCTATTAATGCCGTCACTAAACAAGGAGGAGAGCGTTTAGAACTAATAATAAATCAGGATAATTTTGTAAAATACAGAAAACCATTAACACATAATTATAAATGGAAACAGCCGATCGTAAGCGAGGATCTTGATAACTACTTTTCTAAAGCAAATTTAAAATATACATACGAAAACGGGCAACGGATCATACACCTAAAAGATGTTGAAGTCTTTGGCAAAAAGAAAGGAAAATCTCTAATGACTTCGGCTTACAGTAAAATTTACACTTCTAAAGATCTTTCTGAAACGAAGACATCTGACATTGGTGTTATGCTCCGTCATCTTGGGATATTTGTTGAATATGGAGAAGGAGGACCAACCGGTAATCTGTATATTAACCGGGGTGCCAATAGAAGCCCATATCCACATATACCGGCATTAATAATTGTAGATAACGTAGAAAATCCATATTTTATGACTTCCGGATTTCTTGTAGAAGATATAGATAATATAGAAGTTGCCGAAATGACTACAGCAAGTGCACTATTTGGTCCTAGAGCCAGTAACGGAGCCATCATGATTACGACTAAAAAAGGAGACTCAGCACCTAAATATAAACCGAACCAATCACAATTTATACCCTTAGGATACCAAAACGAAATGAAATTTTACTCACCCAAATACACAACGATTCAAGATATAGAATCTACTATTCCTGACTTGAGAACCACAATCCACTGGGAGCCTAATATTGAATTTAAAGATGGAGAAGCAGAAATTCAATTTTACACATCAGATGCAACAACAGAATACTCTATTGTTGTAGAAGGAATAACAGACAATGGAATTCCATTCTACAAAGTAGATAAAATAAGTGTCGAATAAACCGGGGGACAAAACCCGCTCCGGATAAACCGATATCAGTTTTTTCAAATAAATGAATCTCTTTATGGAAAAAGAGATATATTTGTCTCTAGTTTACAAAACGATAAAAAACACAAAATATAATAAAAACACATTGTGCTTATGAACATATTTCAAATCCAGTTTGAAGAGATCAGACAACTTATCGATTATGATGATTATTCATTACTGATTAAGCGGGTAATAGATTTAACACTCGACACCGAAGATACTAATCATTATAAAGAGACTGTCAGTTTTCTGGATTGGCTGGATCACAATCATGATAATATCCCCGAGAAGAAAGCAAAATTCTCCAATATACTCGACCATCTCTATGAAACACTCAAGGACAAGCCGCTACAAGCTACCGAAAACGGCGTTCCATTACTATCAGTATACAACCTGATAAGATCATATAAAAGATCTTCGTTTGCACTAGGACCCATTAGTTTCGAAGTAAAAGAAGGACAAATATTAGGGCTGGTTGGCGAAAACGGAAATGGAAAAACAACCCTGCTCCGCTCGTTATGCGGAGAATTACAACCTACCAACGGAGAAGTTAAATATCTCTTTCCACACAAAGACAGCTACGATCTTCGATCGCATCTGATATACATACCCCAGCGTACAAATTCGTGGCAAGGCTCACTGCTATCCAATCTGCAATTCACAGCAGCATACTACGGCATCCAAGGAGAAGAAAACGAATTAATGGTGCAACTTATTATTGCACGCATGGGATTGCGTAAGTATAGAGATTATAGCTGGAAAAATCTATCGTCGGGATATAAAATGCGATTCGAATTAGCAAGAGCGCTCTTGCGCAAGCCAAAGCTATTATTGATAGACGAACCTCTTGCCAATCTCGACATACTAGCTCAACAAATAGTGCTGGACGATTTCAGAGACATTGCACGCTCTCCATTCCGACCTTTGGGTATAATACTAAGTTCACAACAACTTTATGAAGTAGAAAAGGCTTCGGATTTCGTAATCTTCTTGAAAAACGGAACACCTCGCAATCTAACACAAGACACTGATGCTGTGTTTACCGAAATAACAAAATTCATTGTAGAGTTCGAGTCCGATTGGTCGCAAGAGCAGTTACGACTAGTATTTGAGACTCTCCAACTTGAAAAAATGCAGATCAATGGAGGTACATACGTTGCCAGTTTCCCTAGCACCATAACACAAGAAAACTTTCTGAGACTAATACTGGATAAACAAGTTCCAATATCTTACTTCAGAAATATATCAAATTCGACCCGTAGATTTTTCCTTTCATAAAACAAAAACAAAATGATAAAAAACATACAAAAACATTTGCTATTACACTATCCGATTATTTGGAATATAAGGCTAATACCTATGTTACTTATATTAATAGCTATACACATCATATTCTTTGCCATAGGTTACATAGCTACCGATACCGTTTTCGATAGCAGTAATTACTATTATTCACCTGCCGACGACTTGGGGCTTATCTATTTCGGCAGCATACTGGTCGGAATACTCTTGTTTATCGGATGGCTTATTTTCTATAGCCGCAACAATAGCTTTAAGAATTTCTACCCACGAAAATCACCCTATCTCTTCTTAGAATGGATACTCATTTTAGTGATCACTACGAGCATAACACTAATTCCCGCAACACTTACGCGAGGCAGTATCTACAAATGGAACTCTGCCGCCTCGCTCTCCGAAGCGACTAAGGTTATGGATCTGCTAGACAAAGTCAGAATATTGATTCCTGATGATAAGGACAACTACAGGTACGACTCTGATAACAACAAACCAATTCCCATCCCCAGCGGCATGGCATTGCGCATAGATACTTTAGATCTTGACCTTTATGCTTTCGACTACAACAGAGATGGAAACATCGTAATAAAAGGATACACAGGCCCGTCAATTCTGTTTTATCATAATTACGACTACAACTACTATGACACTAACTACTATACAAATTACGAGTACAGTGCTGACGAATTGAAAGAGAAAAAAGAAGCAAAAGAAAGGGTCAAAAAAATTGAAGAAATAAAACAGTGGTTCAGAGATGGTAACAAAGAAGCCATTCTTGCACTGATGACCGACTATCTTAAATTACAGGAAAAACATAATATGCCTGCTACATTAACAGCAAATGAATGGTTGAAAAAGATATACAATCCACCTTATTTTGCCGTAAATGAAAATACAATTATAGCAAGTAGCAGCAGCGACGCTTATTATTATGACTATGATCATGATACAAGTAGACAGCAAACCTATCTCCAATATCAAGAATTATCATCCGGATATGATAAGATTATCAGAAGCTATAACGACAATGATGTTATACGCATAATAACACTAGTCTGTATATGCATCTCGACAATTCTATCGGTTTTTATATTTTCTTTCAGAGCGACTACAGGCAAAAGCTGGCTTATAGCATTCGTGGCATGTGGCGTCCTTCTGTTTTTATCAGCTTTTATAGGAGTCGTTTTATCCGAAATTGCAGACTATAGAAGAGGCGAAATATATGGATTATTCCTGTGCTCGTTCTGGATTATTCTTTTCTTTATTTTAATGTCCATTATTATAGCTAAGATCAAGAATACAGGAAATAAAGGGAAATCAAACATATTCGTAAATTTATTTATGTGGTTGTTACCATTTATTTGCCCACTTATATACTTTGGACACTACTTTTTCTTAGATGTAGTTGAAAGTGAATATTACTATAACATTAATGACAATGAAGTATTAGAATGCGTTTTCTGGGTAAACATATTAATTACGATCGTAATAATGTTCCCGATCTCTATGCTAATCCGTAAATGGAAAAGTATTCCCGAGGAATAAATACCCGCTTTTTTTATACATTTTTTCCCAAGTCTGAAATTGATTTGTATATTTGTTTAAACTATAATAACAGCACGGATGAGAACAGATAATATCGAAAAGAAAAAAATACACCACGGGCACAATGTTAAGCGTCTGCGCGAAGCACGTGGTATAAAACAGGAGGTAATAGCCAACGAATTAGATATGGCACAGCCTAGTGTTGCACGACTCGAGCAAAAAGAAGTGATCGACGATGAAACATTACAAAAACTGGCCGTTATCCTATCCGTTCCTGTCGATATTATTAAACTACTCGAAGAAGACCCTGCTGCCATTTATATTGAAAATAATACATTTGAAAGCAGTAGTATTATAGGACAATCTGTAGATAATTGTGATACAATCTATAATCCGCTAGATAAAATTATAGAACTGGCCAACGAAAAAGCGGCACTTTACGAACGCATGTTAGAACTGGAAAAAGAAAAAATAGCTTGGTTAGAAAAGCTATTGAATGAAAAGAAATAATATGTACATGTAAAAATGTACATGGAGAAACCATACGTGGAGAAGCTGATCATAGCTTCTCCACTTTTTTATGCCATTATCCTTTGTATTTTCTGTCATCCCGACACACAGTAAGGAATCTATTCCTTAATTTACTTTGATATAATAATGACAGATTTCTCACTACGTTTCGGAATGACAAAGGCAAAACAGATATTTTTTTTCAAAACATCATAAAAAAAGACTAACCGTTTGGTTAGTCTTTTTTCTATTTCAATCTATCCTTACCACATTATTGTAAAGCCGAAGCTCCACCGATAATATCAAGTAATTCGTTAGTAACAGCCTGTTGACGTGTTTTATTATATACTATCGTCAATTCCTGATTCAACTCCTCTGCGTTATCAGTTGCTATCTGCATAGCTACCGTACGTGCAGCATGTTCAGATGCCGTAGCATCCAATAGCGCAGCATAGAGGCGGGAATAAAGAACAGTCGGAATCAAGCTCTCCAGAATTTCTTCCTTCGATGGCTCGAAGATATAATCCACACCATAACTATTGCTTGCTCCCTCTTTAGCTTCGGGACGAGACAAGTCGAATGGCAGATAAACCTTATTTTGTAATTTTTGCGAACCGGTGGAAACGAAATGATGATATATCAACACCACTTCATCCAATTCCTTGTTAACAAATTTACCGATCAGGTTTTTCGCTAAAGCCTGTACATCCTGAAAAGCCGGTTTGTCGGCCATCTCTTTATAATCACCTTGCGACTTCAACCCCTGTTTCTTTACAGCATCAGCTATTTTCTTACCCACAGGGTATATCAGTATATTTTCCTTACCCAGAGGCTTAAACTTATTGTAAGTAGCTGTGAAATCCTTAATAACATTGGCATTGTAAGCACCACAAAGCGACGAGTTGGAAGCAAAAACAACTATGCCCACTCTCTTAACTTCTCTTTCCTGAATAAAAGGAGAATCGTAAGTAGCATCCGACGATAAAAGATTAGTCAGTATGGCATCCAGTTTCTGCTGATAAGGCAAGAAGTTGGAAATTGCCGACTGAGCCCTATGCAGCTTAGACGATGCAATCATCTTCATGGCAGAGGTAATCTTCTTGGTACTATTTACAGAACTTATTCTGGTTTTTATTTCTTTAAGAGATGCCATAATTCAATCATTTTTTATATTGAGAGGCTACATCTTTAGCCACCTTCTTTATAATACCTTCTACTTCTTCGTTGATCTTTCCGGCTTTCAACACATCTAGTACAGTTGCTTGATGTTGCATTTCCAATGTTCTCAGAAATTCAGTTTCAAAATCATGTACTTTTTCGGTCGGTACTTGTCTCAACAAACCGTTTGTACCACAGTACAGAATAGCGATTTGTCTTTCAACAGGCATCGGCGCATATTGAGGCTGAACCAACAATGTTGTATTTTTCTTTCCTTTGTCGATAGTCATTGCTGTAACAGCATCCAGATCACCACCGAATTTAGTAAATGCTTCCAATTCACGATACTGAGCCTGATCAATCTTCAACGTACCTGCCACTTTTTTCATGGCTTTTACCTGAGCTGAACCACCAACACGCGAAACCGAAATACCTACATCAATAGCAGGACGCATACCAGCATTAAACAAGTCAACATCGAGGAATATCTGTCCGTCGGTAATCGAAATTACGTTAGTCGGGATATATGCCGATACGTCACCAGCCTGTGTCTCGATGATAGGCAATGCAGTAAGCGAACCTCCTGCAACAACCTTACCTTTAAGACTCTCCGGCAAGTCGTTCATTTGCTCGGCCACCTCCTGTTGATTGATAATCTTAGCCGCACGTTCCAGCAAGCGAGAATGCAGGTAGAAAATATCGCCCGGATAAGCCTCACGACCCGGAGGACGGCGAAGAATCAACGAAACTTCACGGTATGCTACAGCCTGTTTCGATAAATCATCATATACTACTAATGCATGACGACCAGTATCGCGGAAAAACTCTCCGATAGTAGCTCCGGCAAATGCCGAGAAGTACTGCACAGCTGCCGGTTCGGCCGCTGTTGCCGATACAATAACCGTATAATCAAGCGCACCTTTTTCTTTTAATGTTTCAACAATATTTGCTACTGTCGATGCTTTCTGACCGATAGCTACATAGATACAATATACCGGATCGCCTGCCTCATAATTAGACTTTTGATTGATAATAGTATCAATAGCAATTGCAGTTTTTCCTGTTTGACGGTCACCGATGATAAGCTCACGCTGTCCGCGACCGATAGGAATCATCGCATCCACAGCCTTAAGCCCGGTTTGTAAAGGTTGAGTTACCGGTTGGCGGTAGATTACCCCCGGTGCTTTACGCTCCAATGGCAATTCCAACAATTCGCCGGTAATAGGTCCCTTTCCATCGATAGGCACACCAAGCGGATTTATTACACGTCCGAGCATTCCCATCCCCACATTGATAGAGGCAATACGGCCGGTACGTTTTACTGTAAATCCTTCTTTTATCTGGTCAGACGGGCCTAACAATACAGCACCAACGTTGTCTTCTTCCAAGTTCATCACAACAGCCATTATGCCATTGTCGAACTCCAAAAGCTCGTTCGATTCTGCATTTTTAAGTCCATATACACGAACAACACCATCCCCTACTTCAAGAACAGTACCAATCTCGTCAAACTGCACACGGCTGTCGATGTTTGCGAGTTGCATCTTCAATATCTCGGAGACTTCGCTTGCTTTTATATTTTCAGACATAAAACTTCTTTTTATTAAAATTTAGTGATATAATTCACTTCTCGGCTCTTACTGAGAGCTTTGTTTATGCAATCTTACTGTTTTCGGTGACAAATCTCTGCTTGATTCGTTTCAATTGAGAAGCCACACTGGCATCAAGTCGATAGGTATCTATATAGAGAACGAATCCTCCTTCGATACTCGGATCAACACTTGTTTCGAATTCGAGCGTTCCGGGTTTGATAGTTTGCAACAAACCTTTCATCTTCTCTATCACAGTATTGTCTACAGATGTAGCGGTTACAAGCCTGCTTATATTTATATGCTTGGAGTCGCGATACAAATCGCAGTAGCATAAAGCAATCACTTGCAGATACGCTTCACGTTTGTTTTTCAACACCAGATGCATAAATTGTACAAGCGCCGGGCTGGCTTTACCTCCCACGGCTGCTTTAACAAGCTCCATTTTATCTGTAGCAGTCACCATAGGATTATCCATTGCCATACGCAATTTCGGCTCACCGGCAAATGCCGAAGCAAGTTTTTTCATTTCCGAAAAAATTACATCTTCAGATTTCTGTTCCACCGCATATAGCAATAGAGCTTTAGCATATCGCTTTGAGATCATCCCTTCATTCATAACATTTAAGATTTAGAAACTAAAGCCTCATCAACCAGGCGATCAATCATTGACATTTGTTCTTTAGGATCTTTCAACGAATTGCGAAGCACTTTTTCGGCAACATCCACAGATAGTTCTGCTACCTGACGACGAATGTCGCGGATAGCCTGATCTTTTTCTGCTTGTATTTGCTTTCTGATTTCTTCCAATTCTTTCATCCCTGCAACTTTAGCCTGATCACGAGCCTCGTTTACTATACGATCGCGTGTTTCGGCTGCGTCTTTTAAGATTTGCACCTGCTCTGCTTTAGCCGACGACAATATTTCATCGCTTTTTTGCTTGATTGTAGCCAATTGTTCATTAGCTTTTTTGGCTGCATCTAAAGAGTTTTCGATATATGTTTTGCGTTCGTCAACCATTTTGGTAATTACGGGAAAACCGAATTTTGCCAAAATGAAGAATACAATACCGAAAGATAGAAGCATCCAAAACAGAAGCCCAGATTCAGGTAATAATAACATAGTTTCTTGTTTTAGGGGTCAATTATAGAATAAATCCACATACTACCACAGCGAATAGAGCAACACCCTCAACCAGAGCTGCCGCAATAATCATCGATGTACGGATATCTCCCGCAGCATCCGGCTGGCGTGCAATACCTTCCATAGCAGAAGCACCGATTTTACCGATACCCAGACCTGCTCCGATTACAGCTAATCCTGCTCCTAGTGCAGCACCAAAACCTGTTAAGCTTGCAGCATCTGCTGCTTGTAATAAAGTTGATAGTAACATAATCTTTTTATTTTATAGTTAATTAATTATTTGTTTTAAATGTATTGTATTTTATCGTTTTATTAATCCTCTGCTTTATGATGGTGAGGCTCTATCTGTGCCAGACCGATGAACACAGCCGACAGCATAGTAAACACATAAGCCTGAATGTAGGCAACCAATATTTCTACCAGACTGATAAACACGTTTAAGAGTACAGACACAAATGTCATAGAGCCGCTTATCGCAGGACCCATATTAGCTGTAACGAATATCAAACATGTTAATCCGAGTACGATAGAGTGACCTGCCAATATATTTGCAAACAGACGAATCATCAATGCAAAAGGCTTGGTAAATACTCCAACCAACTCGATAGCGGGCATAATAGGAATCGGCACTTTCAACCATGTTGGCACATCGGGCCAGAACACTTCCCGCCAGTATTCTCTTGTTCCAAAGAAATTGACTATCACAAATGTGAATAATGCCAATATCAATGTTACCGAGATATTACCTGTTACGGTTGCACCTCCCGGGAAGATTGGGATTAAGCCCATAATATTGTTGAAGAAGATAAAGAAAAATACCGTCAACAAGTATGGAGAGAATTTCTTATAGTTCTTGCCTACGCAGGGTTTAATAATATCGTCCTGAACGCTCATTACAAACATTTCCATAAAGCCTACAAAACCTTTCGGGGCTTTATGTTCTCCGCTCTTAGCTTGTTTCTTATACCATCCGGCAACACTCATTACAATAATGATAAGCAGAATAGAACTGATAATCAAACTGACAGCGATCTTTGTCAACGAAAAATCCCATGGGCGAATTTCTTCTCCGGCTGCATTTTTTTCTACTATCTTTCCTCTGTGGTCTCCCGATTGAGCAATATAAAAGCCTTTGTAAGCCTCGTGCCCATGATGGAACTTGGAAGACATAAACACATTCAAGCCACTCTCCTCACCTATTACAATAATAGGTAAAGGAATAGAAACATGTGTTTCGCCGATAGTAGTCAGATGCCATTCATAAGCATCGGCCAAGTGATCGAGAATCAATTCTTTAACATTCAGTTCCTTTTCCTCCGCTTGTGCTTCATGCCCTTCTGTCCCGTCTTGCGACATGGCAGGCTGAATACCCGCTAGGGAAAAGATAAAGAGAAATGTCAAGATGTATTTCAAATAGTGTTTCATTCTATTGTTTTTTTTCCTTCAACCGTTTTTCTATCCTCGTAAATATAAGTGTTTCCACAAATAAGTAAAGAAGATAAAACAACATAAAAATAAGAATAAAGTTTTTTATCCCTTCTTTGATAACCAAAGCATATATGCCTACGAATATAATAGAGGCAAATATCTTAACTATCTTCGTCAGCATGTATGTATTAAGCAACTGTCTCTGCGTCGCTTTTCGGCTTTGCGCCTCAACATAGGCTACTACCGAAGATTCCAGCACCAAGAAGAAGAGCAAAATACCTTCGAACCAGTTGGGGTAATAATCGGGTAACTGAAAGTACAACAACGCACCTATAAGTCCTCCTACGATTAATCCGAATGCGAGAATAATGGTTACCAATTTAGCTCTAAAAAAATCCATATATTATACTACGCAAATAGTTACCACACCATTATTCACTTCGGCAATTCCGCCTTTTACGTCCAGTGTCTTATCGTTTCCTTTTACGCTATATGTGATAACACCTTCTTTGAGAGGTGAGATCAACGGAGCATGGTCGGGGTGAACACCGAAGCTACCGGCTATACCGGGAATAATGACAGACGACACTGCCCCCGAAAACAATCTTTTTTCGGGCGATATAATATTTAATTGGAGTTCTGAACTTCTCATAATCTATTTTTTAGTCAGCTGCCTGAGCTAATAGTTTTTCGCCTTTTGCTATTGCATCTTCAATTGTACCCACATTCAGGAATGCTTGTTCGGGCAAGTGATCCACTTCGCCGTCCAATATCATTTTGAATCCGCGGATAGTATCTTGAATGTCAACAATCACTCCGGGAACACCGGTAAACTGCTCGGCAACGTTAAATGGTTGCGAAAGGAAACGTTGAATACGTCTCGCTCTGTTTACAGTCTCTCTGTCTTCGTCCGAAAGCTCTTCCATACCTAAGATAGAAATAATATCCTGAAGCTCTTTGTTACGTTGAAGAATTTGTTTTACACGCTGTGCTGTATCATAGTGGTCTTGTCCTACAACATTAGGATCAAGGCTTCGTGATGATGAATCCAGAGGATCCACAGCAGGATAAATACCCATCTCTGTAATCTTACGGCTAAGTACTGTTGTCGCATCCAAATGCGAGAACGTTGTAGCCGGAGCAGGGTCGGTCAAGTCATCGGCAGGTACATACACAGCTTGCACCGATGTAATAGAACCATCTTTAGTCGATGTGATACGCTCTTGCATCGCTCCCATCTCTGTAGCCAGTGTAGGTTGATAACCCACAGCCGATGGCATACGTCCAAGTAGAGCAGACACCTCTGAACCCGCTTGTGTAAAACGGAATATATTATCAATAAACAACAGGATATCTTTCGGACCGTCTGATTTTGCATCACGGAAAGCTTCCGCAATTGTCAACCCTGATAGTGCCACATCGGCACGTGCTCCGGGAGGTTCGTTCATCTGTCCGAACACAAGTGAGATTTGCGATTTTTCGACCTCTTTAGGGTCTACTTTCGACAAATCCCAATTTCCTTCGTCCATGCTTTTCTTAAATTCATCGCCATAGCGAACTACTTCCGATTCGATCATTTCGCGAAGCAGGTCATTACCCTCACGGGTACGCTCTCCTACTCCGGCAAATACCGAATATCCGTTGTGTTTCTTAGCAATATTGTTGATAAGCTCCATAATTAATACGGTCTTTCCAACTCCGGCACCACCAAACAAACCTACTTTACCTCCCTTTGCATACGGAGCTAAAAGGTCTACAACCTTAATACCCGTAAAAAGGACTTCGCGGCTTGTTTGCAACTCTTCAAATTTCGGCGGTTCTCTATGAATAGGTGAGCCTCCCGTTTTATCAAGGGAAGACATACCATCGATAGCATCACCTACTACATTCATTAAACGCCCTTTTACCTGATCACCTATTGGCATTGTTATCGGTGAGCCTAAAGCCAAAGCATCCAACCCACGACGAAGTCCGTCTGTACTGTCCATTGCAACAGTACGAACTGTATCTTCACCGATATGCTGCTTAACTTCGAGGATTAAAGAACGACCGTCGGGTCTTTTTACTTCAAGAGCTTCATTAATTTTTGGCAAATTCAATGCTGGATCACCTGTCTCAAAACAAACGTCCACTACCGGACCGATTATTTGTGAGATATGCCCAATCTTCTGTGACATAAGCTATTTATTTATTATATTATTTATTCCTTTTCTATTTCTATAAATACGATAAACCCTGTTTTAAATTATAAAATGAAATAAAAGTACCAACTCGTCAAAGTTGTTTAAACAACCCTAAGTATCAGGTACATAATATCCCTAAATTAGTTAAAATTTATAACAATTTCTAAGTCTAAAAAATGTCTAAGAACTTGTGTTTATCTGTTCATGGTCGCTGACATACCCTGTTAATGTCATAGCAAATATAATCATTATTCATTTTTTAGTGCTACTTTTGTATAAAAAAAAGTAAGTAGACTTATTATTTTAAGGATTAGTTAACATTAGTTATTGGAATAATCAAAGAAATTTAAAATGGGAAAAATTTTAATTATAGGTGCCGGTGGAGTTGGAACCGTTGTAGCTCATAAAGTTGCACAGAACTCTGATGTTTTCACAGAAATCATGCTAGCCAGCCGCACAAAATCGAAATGCGATGCAATAGCTCAAGCTATTGGTGGAAATAAGATACAAACAGCCAAAGTGGATGCTGACGATGTGGAAGATTTGAAAAGATTATTCAATTCGTTTAAACCAGAGTTGGTGATTAATGTAGCTCTTCCATACCAGGATCTTACAATAATGGATGCTTGTCTGGCTTGTGGTGTTAACTATCTCGACACTGCAAACTATGAGCCTAAAGATGAAGCTAAATATGAGTATGGATGGCAATGGGCTTATCAAGACAGATTCAAAGAAGCCGGATTGACTGCTATCTTAGGTTGCGGATTCGACCCGGGCGTTACAAGTGTATTTACTGCTTATGCAGCGAAACATCATTTCGATGAAATTCACTATCTTGATATCGTAGATTGCAATGCAGGTGATCACGGAAAAGCTTTTGCTACAAATTTCAATCCTGAAATCAATATACGTGAGGTTACTCAAAAAGGAAAGTATTGGGAAAATGGCGAATGGATAGAAACCGAACCGCACGAAATACATAAACCACTGAATTATCCTAATATCGGACCGAAAGAGTCTTACGTAATTTATCACGAAGAATTAGAATCGTTGGTGAAAAACTTCCCGACTCTTAAACGTGCCCGTTTCTGGATGACATTCGGACAAGAATATCTTACACATCTACGTGTGATACAAAATATAGGTATGGCTCGTATCGACCCTGTTATATATAATGGTGTAGAAATCGTTCCTATCCAATTCTTAAAAGCTGTGCTTCCCGATCCGGGTGAACTAGGAGAGAACTATACCGGCGAAACTTCAATCGGATGCCGTATCAAAGGTGTGAAAGATGGTAAAGAGCGTACTTATTATGTATATAATAACTGTTCGCACGAAGCTGCCTATAAAGAAACAGGCGCACAGGGTGTAAGCTATACGACCGGCGTTCCTGCTACTATCGGTGCTATCATGTTTATGAAAGGTCTATGGCGCAAACCGGGTGTATATAATGTAGAAGAATTTAACCCTGATCCGTTTATGGAACAATTAAACAAACAAGGATTGCCTTGGCACGAATTGTTCGATATTGATTTGGAAATGTGATCAGTCAGATAACATAATAAAAAAGCTCGTAGAATAGTCTTCTACGAGCTTTTCTTATTTTAGACACATGCTAAAAGGCTCAAACATATATTAATCCTGTTGTTACTTCTTCCACGCTTTGTATGTAACAGTTGTCGTATATGTCCATACCTTATTTGTGATTTTATCAGTTAAAGTATATACTAATGCTGTCGGATAATCTTGAGCGTTGTATGTATATGCCCAAGCATATACTGTATCATCTTCTGGTAGCAAATTACCATTCTTATAAATTGCGATACTACGGTCATTAACATTGTTCAAACTCTTTGAATTTATTTGGTTTGAAAAATAGTTGATAAGCCATGCCGGTATATTCAGATTCTTAAGAATACTATTTTTAGAATCATATTGATAAACAGTCACATTCTTAAATACATTTCCGGAATTATCTGAATAATTTTCGGTGCGTTTTACCAAATTACCCTTTTCATCATATTCATGCTCTGGAACCACTGTGTAATTAGATTTATCGCCAGATAAAAATCTTCCTTCTTCATCCACATCAAATATATATGTGTTTGTGTTTGTCGAACCATACATAGTAAAATCTTCTTTTAATGTTACCTGCTTAGCAACGTCATTATATATGAAAGTCGCATTTGATGTAGCTGAACTGGCAGGATTATTTTCGTTCGGCAGATTACCACGATAACCGATAACATTACCTTCATCATCATATTCGAAGGTAATGTGGCTATATTCTATCATGTTCGGCTTCGAAGCTGGGTATGGCTTATTATACATCTCCAGTACTGACAAACGGTTTGAATCATCGTAAGTAAATACATATTTACATGTAGCCTCTGGAAATTCATAATTAATCTGTGCAGGTAACAATTTCTCCGAAATTTCCTCTTCAGCACCTCCCGTTATTGTCCCGCCAGTCTCCCACTCTTCTACCGATGTGCCTATAGATGACGCATCGCTCAGATTAACCTGAAGATCGAAATTGTATTTCTTACCCGAAACCAATGTTATATTGCTAGGTGTAGTGTAATACAGCTGCTTACCCGAAGCCAATGTTATTTTCAGGAATTTAGTTCCGGCAGCAACTTCTTGTGGTACGATTATTCCGACACCTTCACCAAGTTGTACTTCTTGCATTTTAGATGTTGAACCCAAAACACCCGTCAAACGATTAAATTCTATTGCAGAAAAAGCATTCATAACGCTTACTTTAGCTCCTGCAAGGTCAGGAGAGCCATTACCTGCACTTAGCGTGTAAGTTATCTGGGATAGTTTGTGCTTGAAATTCAATACAATTTGTGCTGTGGTAGCTGATTGTACAAATTCTGCACAATGCAAAAGATCCGAAGCATGAATACTCGAAGCATCTGTTTGATCTGCTAACACAGTAAATGCATAAGTCGCATTTTCGGTTGCCGAGTAAGGGTGATAAGCTGATATTTTCAGACTATTACCGTTAGTTGGAAAGTACTGGGTGATTCCTGCCAAGCTACCAGCGCCATCGGCTGTATAAGCCAGATTTTGCTCATAGATTGTTGCCGGAGTTGCAGAATTCTCTGCAATCAACACTCCAATTTGTTGGTCCTTAGCAATCAGAGTACTTTCATACCCGGATTTTGTGGAAACGACTTCGGTAGAAAATCTGATTTCTTTTTGTCCCGATACAGATGTTTCATCATCATTACTACATGAGACAAAAAATAGAACCGCAGTAAGTAAAGTTAAAAGTTTTTTCATAATTAAGGGGTTAAGTAAATAAAGTTTGTTGATTTTTCAAATATTGTTTGTGTTTGAAGAACTGGGACTAATTAAGTATTTACATATCGCAAATTCAAAAAAGAGAAGAAAATAGTTTGTAATGTTTGTTTAGTTAAAAAGGCTAATATGTACAAATATAGTTAATTCTGATTATAAAGGTGTTACCAGAACGATAAAAAATATTTAATATTTTTTATCGTAACGAAATGACATTGAGTTAATCTTGACTTTTAACCACAGAGAAAAAGTCGAGAAGACTTCATTATTTATTATATCACAACAACTAATATCAGAAAAAGTATTTATCTTTGATGAAACAAAAATCTGTTATGAAAAGAATATTTTTATTTGATATACATTTTCTGCATAGAGGTAGCTGTTTTATTATTGATTTTATTAAAATTTAGATATATTTATCCTCGAAGAAGTTACCTTTTTCGGGGATTTTTTTTGACCAGATACATTATCGTTCTTCAAATTAAAGACATATGAGTAACAAGAGTTTAGTATCCATTACAGATTATTCGAAAGAAGACATTCTCAGAATACTGAGTTTAACTAAAAAGTTTGATGAAAACCCTAACAGACGGCTGCTTGAAGGCAAGGTCTGTGCAACTCTCTTTTTCGAGCCATCGACCCGTACTCGTCTTAGTTTCGAAACGGCAGTAAACAGACTTGGGGGGCGAATTATCGGTTTTACTGATGCTTCTACCACCAGCTCATCCAAAGGTGAGACATTGAAAGATACAATCCTGATGGTAAACAACTACGCTGATATCATTATTATGCGCCATCATCTGGAAGGTGCTGCACGATATGCATCCGAAATCTCGAGTGTACCAATCATCAATGCGGGCGATGGTGCAAACCAGCATCCGACACAAACGATGCTCGATATATACTCGATATATAAAACACAGGGAACATTAGAAAATCTGACGATTACGATTGTAGGCGATTTGAAATACGGACGCACCGTACATTCTCTGATTATAGGCATGTCGCACTTCAATCCGACATTCCTTTTTGTTGCACCGGAAGAATTGCGAGTACCGGAGGTTTATAAGAATTTCTGCGACGAGAATAATATAAAATACGAAGAGCATATCGATTTCTCGCCTGAGGTTATAAATAAAGCGGATATTCTTTACATGACACGTGTTCAGCGTGAACGCTTTACTGACTTGATGGAGTACGAAAAGGTAAAGAATGTCTATATTCTCCGCAAAGATATGCTAAACGATACTAAGGATAATCTCAAAATATTACATCCGCTGCCACGTGTAAACGAAATACAGCAAGATGTAGACGACAGCCCTAAGGCTTATTATTTTGAGCAAGCAAAAAATGGCATGTTCACACGCGAAGCTGTAATTTGTGATGCATTGAATATTCCAATAGAATAATAATTCAGGAAAAATATCTATCGATATGAAAGAAAAAAGAACAGAATTACAAGTAGCTGCCCTTTGTAATGGAACAGCAATAGATCATATACCATCAGATGTTGTATTCAAAGTTGTCTCTCTCTTAGGCTTGGAAGGATTAGACAATCCGATTACTATTGGCAACAAACTCGAAAGTAAAAAGATGGGCACCAAGGGTATTATAAAAATAGCTGACAAGTTTTTTGAAGAAAACGAAATAAACAGGATAGCAGTTGTAGCACCTAATGTCGTACTGAATATTATTAGGAACTACGAGGTGGTAGAAAAGAAAAGAGTTGAGTTACCACAAACTATTCTGGGAATTGTGAAATGTAACAATCCTAAGTGTATCACCAATAATGAACCTATGCATACCCGATTTGAAGTAATTGATTACGCCAATATCGAATTGAAATGTCATTATTGCGGAGTTAAAATAGACAAGGAAGATATTGTTCTAAAATAAATAAAGATATGAAGATACTTAAATATTCCCTTTATGTATTTCTGATTATTATCGGTATCGTAATTGGACTTATTGTTACCCATTATCACCGATTCCAAACGGCAGAAGCTATTAATCTTATCGATTTAGCAACCTTAGTTACTACTATTTTCTTAGCTGTCTATATACCTGAAGTTCTAGACAGGCAGCTCCAGGTACAAAAAGACAAGAAAGATCTGATAGAGAAACGTATAGAAGAGCTACAAGCCTTCTACCGCAGAATAAATCTATTGGTGCAACAAGAGAGTAAGTCGATGAAGGACAATATGTCGATCCGAAATACGCTTGACCTATGTCAATATAGATTAGATACCATAACAACTCTGCTGGACTTTGCCAAGATGAAGACATCTTTTGAAAACGAGATTATAGAAATCAATGATCTTTGTACGCAACACAGAAATTTACTGTCGACAAGTAAGCTTACTACCGAAGAGGGATTTGTATATCCTGATGATATACAAGAGCAAGAAGAGGTATTATATAATAAAATAGATAAAGCAACCTGCTTGCTTGTATTTAAAATTAGCGAGGCATAAACCATGAAACAAGACTGGAAACCGGGAACTCTGATATATCCTCTCCCTGCTGCAATGATTAGTTGCGGAAATACTCCAGAGGAATATAATATAATAACACTGAGCTGGCTTGGAACTATTTGTACCAATCCTCCTATGTGCTATATATCTGTTCGCCCCGAACGCTATTCTTACGATATTATCAAAAAGAATATGGAATTTATTATTAATATCACGACCGAAGATTTAGCCTTTGCCACCGATTGGTGTGGGGTGAAATCGGGCAAAGATTATAATAAGTTCGACGAAATGGGTCTCACTGCAGGAAAAGCAAGTATAGTGCAAGCACCCACAATAGAAGAATCCCCTTTAAACATAGAATGCAGGGTGAGAGAAATAATGAGCTTGGGATCGCACGACATGTTTATTGCCGATGTTGTAAATGTGAAAGCAGACGAAAAATATATCAACCCCGAGACAGGTAAATTCAGTTTGGAGGAGGCAAAACCAATTGCCTATTCACATGGTCAGTATTACGAGTTAGGAAACAAACTAGGAGGTTTCGGCTGGTCTGTCAAGAAAAAAAAATAATCAGAATTCCAGTTCCAATCCATCGTAAGACAAGAATACATTTTCGGGTAAATCCTTTTGCACTTCGGCATGCAATCCTATTTGATGGCTCATATGGATCAGATATGCCTTTTGGGGAGCTATACGACGAATATTTTCCAGCGCTTGTTCCAAATTTTCGTGAGATAGATGCTCTTTTATCCGCAAGGCATCGATAACGAGCACTTCCAGATTCTTCAATTTATCATATTCTTCTTCAGGAATGTGTTTCACATCTGTGAGGTAAGCAAAATCCTGTATGCGATAACCATAGATAGGAAGCTTATAGTGTATAATGTTTATAGGAAGGACTTCTACACCTTCTATTAAAAAAGGCTTATCAGACGCCACTTCATTGAGATGCAACACAGGGATACCGGGATAAGGATGATTATTAAAGCAGTATGGAATTCTAGTACGAAGAGAATCTAACGCTATCCTGTTCGAATAAATCTCAATATCACCAAGCTTACAATACGGACGAAGATCGTCTAATCCACCCACATGATCGTAATGCTCGTGAGTAATAAGCACACCATGAATTTTTGTAAACTCCTCACCTAATATCTGCTCCCTGAAATCGGGACCACAGTCTATCAAAATTCTTTTATCATCTACTACAATTAAAACAGACGCCCTCAAGCGTCTGTCTCTTTTATCATTAGAGGTACAAACTTCGCATCGGCAACCGATTTCGGGATTGCCTGTCGATGTTCCTGTACCTAAAAACTTAACCTTCATATTTTAAATTTCATTCATTCACTGCTATCCATACATCTGAAAATGGAATAGCATATTGTTTTAGAAGCTCTGCCCTAGAGTAACGATTTACATATTTCTCTCTGACTTCAGTTCTCTTTTCCACTGCATCATTTTTCTCATCATAGCTACCCAATATAAAATAATAAATTCCTTTATTATTTTTGGCGATAACAACTGGTTCATCTGCTTCTTCAAATGCCAACTTGAGTCGTTCAACTCCTTCTTTTTTAGATAAAGAAGCAATAACAACGCTATACTTTTTCAATTGGCCTTCATAGCCCTCTTCTGCTGTAATCTTTGCTTTTCTAAACACCACCTTATCCCCATCTGCCTTCGTTTTATCCAATACAACAGGTTCTTTCGATTTCGTCTCTGATTTTGTCTCTGACTTTGATTCTCCTGTTCTAATTTCTGTCATCGGCACCGATGAAACAGGTGAAACAGACGACTCCTCGAATTGCGCTGATTGTTGAGACAGACCTCCTCGAACTGTTTGTACCGACCCTGCGCCCACTTTATCTGTAACAACAGGCAAAGGATCTGTAGATACCGCCGATACTACACTATTTTGTTGAACAGATTCATCTTTCTGTTTTTTCTTAGCCTCTTTTCTTTCCTTTCGCTCTATCCTCTCATTTTCTTTTCTAAGTAGTTCTGCTTCTTCTGCAACGCGTGCCTGACCAATGGATATTGCCGCGGCATACTCCTTATTGGCAGTTGTATAAAACGTTCGATATCCACCAGAACTATCTGTTTTACAAGAAGTAAAGATTGTTATAAATAATAAAAATAAAGTTGTGTAGCTTAAAGTCCTCATACGCGTGATAGTAAAGTTTTTAATATTATAGAAATATATACGACAAAGATATAAAAAGCAGTCTGAATATTGCACATCATACCCAGACAAAATACAAGAGGAGCCTACATCTAGACTCCTCTTATATATTATATTACTAATTTGGATTCTTAGTATTCACGTTGCAAAATCCACCAATCATTGAAAGGAATACCATATTTACTTTTCAATGTCGTTGCATCGCCTTTAGCAGCATACTCTGCTAAAATCTCGCTTTTTCTTGCAGAAGCCTGATCTTTAGAATCGAAGCTGGCAATAATAACGCGATACATACCTTGTTCGTTTTGAGCAAGGATAACTTTATAACCATCGTTTTCTATTCTTTGTTTCAACGATTCTGCGTTTGGTTTCATACCCATAGCCGCAATTACTACGCTATAAGCTTTTAATCCAGATGCATCAGCATCATATACAGGAGTGATTTTTTCTTTACGAACCGACTCAGATGAAGTTGGATACGTAGGAGTTGTAGTTGCAGGCGTAGTTACAGTAGCAGGTGTATTTTCCTCTACTTCTCTTTCTTTAGCAGCTTCATACACCGATTTGTATGCACTTTGTTTTGGTTTACAAGAGCCAAATGAAACGAGGCAAACTATAGCCAATCCGATTCCAATTAATTTCTTATTCATAAGTAATTTTTAATTATCCTAAGTTATTTTATTTAACACAAATATAGTATATTACCTTTATATATAACAGCTACGGAAGCAAAAACGTTCGCTTTTCACTTTAATTAATAAATTCAAATCCTGTATAAGGAACCAAAGCTTTCGGAATACGAATACCTTCGGGCGTCTGATTATTCTCCAACAATGCGGCTACAATGCGAGGAAGTGCCAGTGCACTACCATTTAATGTATGTACCAGTTGCATTTTCTTATCAGCATCACGATAGCGACATTTCAAGCGATTGGCCTGAAAACTTTCGAAATTGGATACAGAGCTGACCTCTAACCAACGTTCCTGTGCGGCAGAATAAACCTCAAAATCGAATGTAAGAGCCGATGTAAAACTCATATCACCTCCACAGAGGCGAAGGATACGCCAAGGTAGTTCTAAGTCTTCGACCAATGATTGCACATAATCGACCATTTCTTTGAGCGATTGGTACGAATTTTCGGGTTTGTCGATACGTACAATCTCTACTTTATCGAACTGATGTAGGCGATTCAATCCTCGTACATCTTTACCATACGAACCGGCTTCGCGACGGAAACATGCCGAATAGGCGGTATTTTTGATAGGCAGGTCTCTTTCTTCGAGAATCACATCTCGGTATATATTAGTTACAGGTATTTCTGCCGTAGGGATCAAATATAGGTCGTCTACCGTAGCATGATACATTTGCCCTTCTTTGTCGGGCAAATTACCTGTTCCATAACCCGAAGCGGCATTAACTACATACGGTGGTTGCACCTCCATATAACCTGCGTCACGCGCTTTATCGAGGAAGAAATTAATAAGGGCACGTTGTAAACGAGCACCTTTTCCTTTATATACAGGGAAGCCTGCACCTGCAATTTTCACTCCTAATTCGAAGTCTATCAAATCGTACTTTTTCGCTAAGTCCCAATGAGGAACAGCATCTTTATCTAATGTAGGGATAGTACCACCCGTTTTTTCAACAACATTCTCTTCGGGTGTTCTACCTTCGGGCACTTCGTCAGCAGGAAGATTGGGAATAAGATACAGCAACTCTTGCAGGTCTATTTCAGCCTGACGTAAAGCGTCTTCTATTACTTTATTCTCTGCTTTTATTTCGGCTACTCTGTTTTTAGCAGCCTCTGCCTCTTCTTTTTTGCCGTCTTTCATCAGCATGCCGATCTGCTTCGACAAGGTATTCAATTCGGATTGCGAAGCATCTAGTGTTGTCTGACTCTGACGTCTGATTTGATCTATTTCTAATACCCGAGCAACTATTTCTTTTGCATCGAAGTGCTTCTTCGCTAATCGTTTGATTACCTCTTGCGGATTTTCGCTTATTGTCTTAAGAGTCAGCATTATTATTTATTTAAGTGACAAAGTGAATATTTTATGTGTACAAAGTTATAAATATTTTAAGAAACATGTTTCAAAAATCATTTTATTCTGTACTGTACATCTCTATAGTATTCGATTAATTGATATTTATAGAAAAAAGGTTGCTTTCATTAGCAACCTTTTTCTATATATTATACTAGTTTCAACTAATGATGCTATGCTCTCAAAAAGGTTTTTCGATGTGGGCATACGGTACTTTTGCTACAATCTTCCAATCATTATTAAATTTCAATAAAGAAATATAATCCGTTGCTATCAATTCCCCTCTCCTATACAACTGCACTTTTGCGATAGCTGCCGTTCCGGTTATATCTATAAATACGAACTCATGTGTCAGATTGCGCAAATCAGCATTACCTTTATTATCCACTTTATAATCATCTATAACCTTTTTCCATTCGAGAAGTGGAAATTTAGCCAGATTATTTCCGTCAGCTGAAAAAATAGCAAAATCGGGATGAAACAACTCCAGCATCTTATCTGTATTCAACTCATTAGCAACAGCATTAATATATTTTTCTTCCAGTAATTTCTCGATTTTTTGTTCTTCCATTTTATCTTTTGTTTTAGGATTATTACTTTTAGCTTGTTGAGACGAAGCCAATATAAATACGAATAAAATAATAGTTGTATATAGAAACTTTCTCATATCCTCTTTTTCAATTTGTTGTTAATCCACCATCCACCGAATATATAGCTCCGGTTATCCAATTTGCTCTATCTGAAGCCAAAAATACAGCCATTTGTGCAACATCTTCGGGCTGCCCTATCCTACCTAAAGGATAAATAGTTTGTATTAAATCTTCAAATTCTTTTAATTCGTTCGAGTTTAGCTTTGTCAGATTGTAACGTAACTGTGGCGTATCAATACTTCCGGGGGCTATACCATTTACTCTCACACCTTTTGCCCCTGCTTCAAAAGCTAATGCCTTAGTAAAGGAATCGATAGCTCCTTTTGTCAATGAATAAGCTGTGGTACTCCTGCCCGGGAGCATACGATGAGAGAAATAGGACGAGATATTAATCACATTTCCTTTATTCTCGCTTAGTGATGCAAACAAATGTTTAGTCAACATATAAGGAGCTCTCACATTCAAATCGATATGCATATCTAAATCGCTCAAATTCATTTCAGTAAAAGGTATAAATCTTCCGATTCCAGCATTATTCACTAAAACATCGAGCTTTGGAAAAAGCTTCAGAATGTGCTTCGACACACTTTCTATTTGCGATAGTTCAGATAAATCTGCTTTTATAAAGAATACTTCTGAACCCAATAGATCGAGCTCCTTTTTCGCAGCAATCAGCTTATTCTCATCACGTCCAATCAGACACACATTGGCTCCATTTTTTGCAAATTCTTTAGCGATAGCTAGTCCTATACCATCACTACCTCCCGTTATTACAGCATTTTTGTTTTTTAGCATTTTAATATCAATTTTAGACTTACAACCTCTATTTGTTTAAGAATGGAGGTTGTAAAGTTTTTATTATTTCACTTCAATATGATGGATAAAAGAGATAGGTTCGAATAAACCCAATGCAAAACATTCTTTCGTGTGAGCAGCCTGCATATGTGCTTCCAGCGCTTCTTCGTTTTTAAATATTTCCCACAGAACAAACTCTTCGCTGTTATCTTTGTTTTCAAATATTCTGAATAACTCACAACCAAGTTCCTTTTCTGTTTCTTTTACCAATTTAATTACAGCATTTTTAAATTCTGCTGTTTTACCTTTTTTACATCTCAGAATTACTGTTGATTCTACTTTTTGACTTTTCATTTTTTGTCGATTAATTTCTTTAAATTTACATTAAATACAACAATTGTAAATAATTTACAATTGCAAAGTAAAATAATTTTTGTTACATTTGCAACAATAATTGTAAATTACTTTCAAAATGAGCGACATTAATAGACTATATTCCGATATGGAATTTCTTGATAAGCTAATGGTTGGTATTGGCGAGGTATCCTTGATAACAGGTATTCCTACACGCCAAATCCGCTATTGGGAAGAAAAAGGAATCATCACAAGCCTAACCGAAGAAGAAGGGAAGAATAGGCGATATGATTATCCTAATATCAAAAAAATGCTATTGATAAAAGAACTATTAGATGAAGGCTACACCTTGGACGCAGCTGCCGAAAAAGTCAAGAACAGATTAGAAATGATCGAAGAAACTTTAAAGAAGTTACGCAAATAAGTTTGAAACAATCAGGTAAAAACTAATAAACATCTGTGCTATTTATTACTTTAGTTTCTATCTTTGTTTTCCAAAATGAATTTCACCTAAAAATCGAAATATAAAGAGAATCATTTATATGACTAAAAAATTCAATAGAACCCTTGTCACATCGGCGTTGCCTTATGCAAATGGCCCTGTACATATCGGTCATATGGCCGGAGTGTATATCCCTGCGGATATTTATGTACGCTATCTGAGATTGAAAGGCGAAGAAGTACTTTTCATCGGAGGGTCGGATGAACATGGTGTTCCTATTACTATACGTGCTAAGAAAGAAGGCGTTACACCGCAGGATATCGTTGACAAGTATCATGGCATTATCAAGAAATCGTTCGAGGATTTTGGTATCACCTTCGATATATATTCACGCACAAGCTCGGATGTACACAAAAAAACAGCTTCCGATTTCTTTCTCGAACTCTATAATAAAGGCGAGTTCGAAGAAAAAACAAATGAGCAGTATTACGACGAAGAGGCCCAGATGTTTCTTGCCGACCGCTATATTATGGGCGAATGTCCGCACTGTGGTAATCCGAATGCTTACGGAGACCAATGCGAATCGTGCGGAACTTCTCTAAGCCCTACAGACCTGAAAAATCCTCATTCTACTATATCCGGCTCTACGCCTGTCATGCGTGAAACCAAACACTGGTATCTACCGCTTGACAAACATGAAGGATGGTTGCGCCAATGGATACTGGAAGATCATAAGGAGTGGAAAAGCAATGTATACGGACAATGTAAATCGTGGCTCGACATGGGTTTACAGCCCCGTGCCGTAAGCCGTGACTTAGACTGGGGCGTGCCTATCCCCCTACCGAATGCGGAAGGTAAAGTGCTTTATGTCTGGTTCGATGCACCAATCGGTTATATATCGAACACAAAAGAATTATTGCCCGACAGCTGGGAGAAATGGTGGAAAGATGAAGATACTAAATTGCTTCACTTCATAGGTAAAGACAATATCGTGTTTCATTGTATTGTATTTCCTGCCATGCTTAAAGCCGAAGGTTCTTACATATTGCCGGAAAATGTTCCTGCAAATGAATTCCTGAATCTGGAAGGTGATAAGATATCTACCTCACGCAACTGGGCTGTATGGTTGCACGAATATCTTGAAGATTTTCCTGGGCAACAGGATATACTTCGTTATGTGTTGACAGCCAACGCACCCGAAACTAAAGATAACGACTTCACTTGGAAAGACTTCCAAGCTCGTAATAACAACGAACTGGTAGCTATATTTGGTAATTTTGTGAACCGTGCGCTGGTATTGACTCAAAAATATTTCGACAATAAAGTTCCTCAACTAAACGAGTTGACTGCTTACGATAAAGAAACCCTTGCTGAGTTTGCCGATGCGAAAAGTAAAGTAGAATCGTTACTCGATATATATCGTTTTCGTGATGCGCAGAAAGAGGCTATGAATCTGGCTCGTATCGGAAACAAATATCTGGCAGACACAGAACCTTGGAAGATTGCTAAAACAGATATGGATCGTGTAGCTACAATCATGAATATATCGTTACAAATAACAGCTAATCTGTCGATTGCGTTCGAACCATTCTTACCATTCAGCGTAAAGAAAATCCGTCAATTTATAAATATGGACAACCTTACATGGAATCAGTTGGGAAGAACTGACTTGTTACCCGTAGGACATCAATTGAATCCGTCGGAATTACTATTTGCGAAGATAGAAGACGAAACAATTGAAAAACAAGTACAGAAACTTCTTGACACGAAGAAAGCAAATGAAGAACAAGCCGAAATAAAGGTTGCTCCTCAAAAAACAAATGTAGCTTTCGACGATTTTGGTAAACTTGATCTCCGAGTAGGAACTATACTTGAATGTACTAAAGTACCTAAAACAGATAAGCTACTTCAATTCCTGATAGACGACGGCATGGCAAAACGCACTATTATATCGGGCATTGCAGCATGGTACAAACCCGAAGATCTGATAGGGAAACAAGTATGCTTTATTGCTAATCTAGAGCCGCGGAAACTGAAAGGAATAGAATCGCAAGGAATGCTCCTTTCTGCCGAGAATGCAGATGGAAGTTTATCGCTGATCCAACCTTCCTCAATAGTGAATCCGGGCAGCCAAATAGGCTAATAAAAATATCATGATATGCCAATATACAAATATGAGAGTAATTGGCATATCACTTTTATGCGCTTCTACTACTTAATAAAGGAAACACCATAAACTTTACACAAACAAATTTTGTTTATTATGATAGTCCGTTCATATAATTCAAAAAGTAAATACACATTCCAATGAAAGAGAAGACTATTTTCCAAGAGCTTGCCTCTGATAAGAAGTACATCATCATACTATCTATATTTACTTTCTTTTTTTTATTCTTTACCTCAAAGATGTCACCACTGTATCCTATCAACGAATGGTCTGACATAAATGTCTATTTCAACATTGGTAAAGCAGCGATGGAAGGAAGAACCTTATATACCGAATCTTTTGACCACAAAGGACCACTTATATTTATTATTTATGGGATTGGTTATCTTATATCGAATAGCACTTTCTTAGGGGTTTTCATTATCGAGTTGATAGGATGGCTGATTCTTATATACACAATATTTCTTACAGCCAGAATATACCTTCAAAGAGAGTTTTCGTTTATTATTTCACTTATAGTCCCTGCATTCTTAATCAAATATACCCATACAGGAGGGTCTGCCGAAGAGTTTATCCTCATTATGTCTGTTGTCAGCCTATATTTCTTTTACCGCTTTTTCATGGATGAAAATACAACAGTTCATAATCCTAAGTATATGTTTTTGCATGGAATACTGTTCTCGATGGTATTCTTCATTAAGCTTAATTTGGTTATATTTTGGGTGTTCCCCATCCTAGGTATATTGATCTGCATATTAATACATAAAGAATATAAGAATCTGCTGCACAATATACTTTCATTTATACTTGGTGTATTTGTGATTGCTGTACCAATCTGCTTATATCTATATATAAATAATGCATTGACCGAAGCGTTCAATGTATACATACTATTGAATATGAAGTATGGCAGTCCGCTATCAGCATCTGATACTATGAACCATACATTCATGAGAACTTACTCTTTTTTCCGTAACGACATTGTAGGATTTATTATTATGTCTATTGGAGCGCTTTATTTTCCAATAAAACACATCAAGAATAAAATCGGCAAAGTGTCAATGATACTCTGTGCGCTGTCATTATTCTTTATATTATTCACTCCACGTACTTTTCATTTCTATTATCCCCTATCATTTTATATATTCATTATTCCCGGATTAATTTCAATATCATTATTTATAAAGAGATATGTATATATCAGCTATTCCGGTAAATTACTTTGCCTATTTGCCACACTCGCACTTCTAGTAGGAATTAGCAGCAAGAACTTTTTCGGCTTAGGAGGATATGAAATAACCCGTCAAATAGACCCGAACAGTCCTGAATTTCAGTTCTCTAGAATAATAGAAACAGAGAAAAATCCGACACTGCTTAATCTTGGTTCCGGATATGGAAATAGTATTTTTACTATATGTAATATCACACCCAATGTGAAGTATTTTCTCACGCCCAATATATATTACAATATGTATCCGCAAATGCGTGACGAACAAACTAAATATATAGAAAACAAAGAAGTAGACTTTATAGTAGTCGACAACTTTTCGTTCAACTATCAACATTTCCGAAACCTTCAGGCGTTCAAAGAGAATTATATACTCATGGACACTTTCGTAAATAAAAGGATAGTATTTGGAGATGAATTTTCAACTTACTATTTATATCGGAAGAGATAATAATAAAAGCACAAATTAAATATTTGTGCTTTTTTCTTAACGAGTATTGTATTATTATTTCAACCCAAGGGTTTTCTTTAAAATTCGGTATCCGCTTATACTGACTTTTACCTGTGCCCCATTCTGCATTTTCAACAATTGATTTTGCTTGTCATAGAGTTCTATCTGCGCAATAAAATCGACATTAACTATGCTTGACCGGTGTACACGGACAAATTGGGAAGAAGGTAAAAATTCTTCGAAGGACTTCATTGTTTGCTCTTTTAAATACTTACCTTTTACCGAATGTATCATCACATAGTCGCCTTCTGCCTGCAAATAGACTATTTCGGAAACCATTATCACATCTATTTTCTGTCCATTCTTAACAGCGATACGCTCCTGCAATTTCTCTGACTGATTACTTTCATTCTCACTGATTAATGCTGAGTCCGACTCTTCAGCCAAATTGTTTCCCTGATAATTATCTTCAACCGCTTGCCTTTCTTTCTTGTAGAAAGACAAATACAACTGAATTGCAAAACCATACGTCAAAACACCAACCAGAATCCGCACTGGAACAGATGGAGAGAATAATAACCAATCGTCTGTGGGAAAGATAAGATATAACAGAAGAAACTCAATTCCGAACCAACAAAGTACAAATAATACAGCCAAAGCTATATAAACAGTCAATTTCTGATAAAGATAAAGTGAAGATAAATTGCTATATTTTACTATAATTTTCAACAATGTCAATACTCCAGCCAATAATACTCCACACATGATTGCATCTGTAATCAGCATCGATTCGGAAGCCGATGACATCAAAGGTCGTGTAATTAAGTAAATAATAGCTGCAATCAGTAATACACCGATAAGATAAATGGCTATTATACGTTTGTTTTCCATTTTCTTTGCAGGTAAATTAATTTCTTATTTCTCCGCTACCAAACATACAACCCCCTCTAATTATCAGATGTGGATTCCCTTGCATATCTTCACCGTCTTTTACATTACGATTGTCTTGAAATCCACCAAATACAGTACTATTCTGCACATCGACCACCCAATCGGAAGGAACATACAGGATGGCCGAACCAAACAGAATATTAACCTCCAGATTAGTTGATCCGTCAGCTAACTTTGCTTTCCGAAGATCTAGAATCAACTCACCAAACATAACGTTTGCTTCACCTCCTTTAAAGTTGGGAGACAGCACAATTTGTTCGGCACTACCAAACATTATGTTCTTTTCCAGATAGTCTGCTCCTTTTTGCGTTGCGGAACCAGAATCGCCGGTATATGATTTATTACTGCAACAGCTACCGGATACGGTTAGTTGCTTACAGAACTTATTCTTGCCAAATACAATAAATAAACCGACAACGATTAGCAATACAGGCCAATAAGTTTTAAAACTAATATCTATATCTAAAAAATAATCAGGGAAAATAGTATAGAGTTGGGGATAAATAAATATACCTCCTACAACAATCAATAATATCCCCCCCAGATAATGCCTTTGGATAAGAGACCATAATCCCAACGCTATTAAAAGCATTTGCCACGATATAAGTATCGGTTTATATATAGCCGGTATAATTCCCAGATTTAATAGTAAAAAGACAGCGCCTGCACATATGAGTAATACCGCCCAGCCCATTCCTGCTGGTCTACTCTTTTTTAAATTTGCATTCATAATCTATTCATTTTAAATTGTTATTCATTTCATTTGACACAAAGATATAATCGAGTAGAGTATAGACATACTATAAATCGACAAAACACATTAAATTATCGACGAAAGCAGGAGACACAGCGTATGTACGACCATTTTTCAAAAAAGATTATTACAGACAACACAAAAAAGGAGATTGTTTATCCAACAATCTCCTTTCATTTTATCTATTTCTTTTATTTTAGAAAACCAGCACTCGTTTATCTAATGGTGAAAACTCTTTCTCACCCGGCTCACCTGCAGGTACGCCGAATGGCATTTGAGCAATCAGCCTCCATTTAGGGCTAAGTTTCCATGTCTTCGCAACTTCTTCATCAATCAATGGATTGTAATGTTGCAATGAAGCAGCCATTCCGGCATCTTCGAGCATTGTCCATATAGCTAACTGATGCATAGCCGATGTATGATCAGACCACTGAGGGAATTTGTCGCTATATGAAGGAAAACCTTTCTGTAAACCTTCCACAACTTCCTGATCTTCGAAATAAAGAACTGTTCCGTAGCCGGCTGCAAAACAACCGTCTATTTTTGATTTCGTTGCAGGAAAAGCTTCAGCAGACACTTTTTTCCTTAATATTTCTTTTGTAATGTTCCACAACTTCGCATGATTTTCTCCTAAAAGAAGAACAATACGCGTAGATTGTGAATTGAAAGATGATGGAATGTTTAGTACTGCAAACTCAATAAGTTCTTTTAATTCTTTGTCTGTAAGAGTACTTTTATTACTCAATGAATAATACGTTCTACGATGTTTAATCGCTTCCTTAAAATTTCTAGTCATAACAATTAGTTTTTATATTAGTCTATGTTTACACACATGTATATTTAACGCTTCCGGTTCGAAAAAAGTTCTTCATTTGTTAAATTAAAAAATGTAAATATACGCAGTTCGTATAAACCGAATGAATTTATATCCAAGTATTTTGTACATTTGTACTCAAAGTTTAATTATATATGACCTATTCCGGAGTTATATTCGATTTTAATGGAACACTGTTTTGGGACACACCGTTGCATAACAAAGCATGGAACATATTCCTGAAAAAGTATGATCTGCGGTTTTCCGATGACGAGTTTTTTCGCCTGATTCACGGTAAAAACAACAGGGATATATTCATCTCTTTGTTTCAGCGTCCACTGACCGAAGAAGAGATTAAACAATTCATCAACGAAAAAGAAGGCCTCTATCAAGAACTTTGCCTGCAAACCGATTTGGCTCTCGCACCGGGAGTAGAAAACTTTCTGGATTTTCTCAAAAACAACAATATTCCTTATACTATTGCTACTGCATCGGGAAAAGAAAACCTCGATTTCTTTTTCGAACATCTAACTATATCCAACTGGTTCGACTATGATAAAGTAGTATATAATAACGGGGAGATAAAAGGTAAACCCGATCCGGAGATATACCAGATAGCAATGTCTGTTATCGATAAAAAACCCGAAGACGTGATTGTTTTCGAAGACGCTATTGCGGGATTGCAATCAGCAAAAAATGCCAAAGCCGGAAATATCATTGTAGTTAATTCGAATGATGATAACTATAACAATTGGGCAGACTATCAAATAATCAAGAATTTCGATGAAGTAGATAGAAAACTATTCACAATATAAAAAGTAGAATATAATATAATAAAATATAAGATGACTAATAAGGAAATACCACTAATCAAAGTCCTGTCGCATATCGCTGCTATTATAGTGTTTCTGGCAATTACACTGATCTATTTCAGCCCTCAATTGGGAGGAAAAATACTTCCGCAAGGAGATGTGAAGCAATATACCGGAGGTTCGCAGGAATTGAGAGAATACTACAACCAAGAAGGCGAAAGTTCGGCTTGGACAGGAGCCATGTTTTCGGGTATGCCCGCTTATCAGATAGGTGTGTGGGGAGGTAGTCCCAATTTTCTCGATTATGTGGAAAAACCATTCAAAGCTCTGGGCAGCAATGCCGGTGCGGTATTTGCAGGTATGCTGATGGCTTACCTCTTATTTTCGCTTATGGGTCTCAAACCCGTTACTGCAGCATTGGGTGCGATTGCTTATTCTCTGTCATCTTACAATATTGTCATCCTCGAAGCAGGACACGTTACCAAAGCCTGGGCTATCGCTTATATGCCGCTGATCATAGCAGGTATGATGGTGTTGTTTAAACGAAAGTATCTACTCGGAGGATTGCTTATGGCTTTAGGATTGGCATTGCAAATTAAAAACAATCACTTACAGATAACATACTATACAGCATTGCTTTGTGTATTTATATATATTGGTCTTATTATTGATTTTATAAAAGCAAAAGAGATAAAAGGTATATTCAAGGCTACGGCAATTCTGGCTATCGCTGTTGTTATGGCTGCATTCTGTAATATGGGTAATATATACTCCAATTATGAAATGTCGAAAGAAAGTACACGTGGAAAATCGGAACTTTCGACTCCTACAACATCCGAAAAACAATCTTCGGGATTGGATAAAGATTATGCTTTTGCATGGAGCTATGGTAAAGCCGAAACTTTCTCTTTAATGATTCCCGATATACATGGTGGTGTTTCGGGTGGCACATTAGATAAATCGTCGAATCTATATAAAGAATTGGTAAAACAAGGATATGGATCGCAAGTAACTCCTAAAGGAGTACAATCATATACTTATTGGGGCGACCAACCATTTACACAAGGACCTGTATATTTCGGGGCTATTATATGTTTCCTTTTTGTTTTGGGAATGATTGTGATTCAAGACCGAATGAAATGGGTTTTATTTGCAGCAACCATATTCTTTATATTCCTTTCGTGGGGTCGAAATTTCGAATGGTTTAATGATTTCTTCTTCTACCATTTCCCTATGTACAACAAATTCAGAACCGTTTCGATGGCTCTGGTCATTCCTGCACTGACTATGATTATGGTCGCTGTATGGGGTATACATGAATTTCTGACTAGCGAAATAGATAGAAAGAAACTGACAAGGGCGCTATACACATCAGCCGGAATAGTTGGCGGACTGGCCTTATTTTTCTGGGTTGCACCGGGTTTCTTCTTCAATTTTGTTTCCGAATCGGATGCTGCTTGGAAATCTCAAATGCCGGATTGGTACTACAATGCACTGATACTCGATCGTAAAGAATTACTATCATCTGATGCTTTACGCTCCCTAATATTTATTATATTATCAGCAGCTATACTATGGATAGGTCTTCGTTCGAAAACGAGTAAGCAACTTATTGCCGCACTTGCTACATTTGGTATAGCCGTACTAGTATTAATCGACCTTTGGTCTGTAGACAAACGTTATCTGAACAACGACAATTTTGTACAAAAAACAGAATATCAAGCATCTGCATTTAAAGAGACAGTTGCTGACAAAGCTATTTTGCAAGATACACATCCTTCATACAGGGTATTAAATCTAAATAATCCATTTCAGGAAACAGCGACATCTTACTACCACAAATCTATAGGGGGTTATCATGCTGCAAAACTAAAACGTTATCAAGAATTGATCGACAACCGTCTGCAACAAGAAGTAGCATTTCTTCAAAATAAAGCGAACAATCAATTAAATAAAGAAATAGAAAATTTAAATGCTGCTCAACAAGATGGCAAAGAGGTTAATCCTCTAAACATCGCTGTAACTATACAAGATAGTGTATCGCCTTTACTTGGTGTCACAACAGCTCTTAATCTATTGAACGCTAAATACGTGATTTATCATCCTGAACTTCCTCCGGTTGTTAATCCATACGCTTTGGGTAATGCGTGGTTTGTTTCCGAATACAAGTTGGTAAACAATGCGGATGAAGAGATTGCAGCAATTAATGATATGAATCCGCATCAAACAGCTATTGTAGATAAAAGATTCGAGAGTGAACTTACAGGACTGACTCTCAAAGTTGATTCTACGGCGACAATGGAGTTGACTGAATACAAACCGAATTATCTGAAATATAAAACGAAAACGAGCCGTGAACAATTAGCCGTTTTGTCTGAAATATATTACGCCAATGGATGGCAAGCTTATATTGATGGTACACCAACGTCGCACTTCCGTGCCGACTGGACTCTTAGAGCTATGCGAATACCAGCGGGAGAACACGAAATAGAATTCAAATTTGAACCAAAAGGTTATAACAACTCACGTATGATAGCCACCGCTAGTAGCGGTATTCTGGTTCTTTTGCTGTTGATTGGTCTTGGTACTCTCTTTTTCAGAAAAGAGAGAAAAGATAGTGTTGTCTGATGAGATTCTCAATTGTTATTTGCACATATAATAGGGAGAAGTATATCGGAGCAAGTTTAGATTCGGTCTGCCGGCAAACTTTTGCAAACGATAATTTCGAAATTATTGTAATCGATAACAATAGCCCTGACAAAACTGCTGATATATGCCGAGCATATATCGAGCAGTATAGCCAAGTGCAGTTACGATATATTCTGGAAACAGAACAAGGCATTTCCTTTGCACGAAACAGAGGTATAAAAGAGGCTAAAGGTGAATTCATCGTATTTATAGATGATGACGAGACTATTGATAATTTTTATCTGGAAAAACTCGATTCGTACCTCACACAATATCCGGATGCCAGATTATGTGCAACATCTGTCGTTCCTGTTTATGAAACAGAAAAACCTAAATGGCTGTCGCACTATACCATGCGTCTTATTACCGGTTATTACAACAAAGGATCAGAGGTGAAGACGCTTGGGGGCAAAGACTATCCAGGAACGGGGCATGCAATTATAAAAAAAGAATTGTTCACTCTTTTCGGCGACTTTAATACCCAATTGGGACGCAAAGGATCATCACTATTAGGAGCAGAAGACAAAGATATGTTCCTGCGCTTGATAGAAAACAATATAGATTGTTATTACTTCCCCGATATCCCCATATACCATCATATACCCGATAGTAAACTGACGAATTATTTTTTCCATCGACTCACCTACTCGATAGGAAAGAGCGAACGGATTCGCACTAAATCCATTTCAGAAAAAACATACAGAAAACGCCTATACTCAGAAATGATAAAATGGTCAGCATCAATCGTTCTCTGTCTTGGCTATACGCTAGCACTATCACCATCGAAAGGATGGAAATTAATACAATTCAGATGGAACGTTAGTAAAGGACTACTCGGAAAATAAAAAAGAATTTACCTATGAATAAAGGATTAAAAAAGAATTTAACAAGATTTGGTCTTGGCCTTCTGGTTTTACTTATAGTTGTTATATTTTGTAGAAGCTGCATCTATCAAACAACAATGGAATATAAAGATGCAGGCGGTCGTAAAACCTATAAGGTGAAAGATGACAAGCTGGCTGCGTATATAGATGAATATCTTCCGGATGAGAAACTAACAAATATAGAGGCAATAGTAGATCTATCATTAGCTATAACGAGCAATACCCTTAGTTTCTCTCTTGAATCGAAAGAAAAGGATCCAAAGAAGCTATTCCCGACAGGCGAAGCCAATTGCGAAGGGTATGCAGCATTTGCAGCGGCTGTAGGGAACTATCTGCTCGACAAGTACAAGATGGACGATTGGGATGCTAAGCCTGTTAAAGGTAAGCTGTATTTGTTCGGTAGTGAATTGACGACGAAAGCAAAAAAGTCGTATTTTAAAAACCATGATTTTGTTATCTTCACCAATAAGCAGACCAAAGAAGAAATATATGTCGATCCGTCTATACATGATTATTTCAAGATAAACAGGGTTAGTAAATACTTAAAATGACAGCGGAGGTTTCTCTTTCCCGACGAATAAAAGATTATGCCTATAATCTTGGTTTCGATGCTTGCGGTTTTTGTAAAGCCGGAAGTATTGAGGAGGAGAAACTGCATGTTAGAGATTGGTTAGATAAATCATATAATGCCGATATGGATTATATGGCTGATCATTTCGATAAACGATGCGATCCTACATTATTAGTAGAAGGCTCCCACTCTATTATCAGTTTAGCTCTCAATTATTATCCGGATGTAAAGCAATCGCCCGAAGCTCCGCAATTTGCTTATTATGCTTATGGCAAAGATTATCATGTGGTAATGAAAGAAAAGCTACAACAGCTTTTCGATTATATCAAAACACTCATCCCTACACTCGAAGGACGTTTATTCTGCGACACTGCTCCTATTTTGGAACGCTACTGGGCTGCTAAAGCAGGAATTGGATTCATCGGCAAAAACTCATTACTGATCATTCCGAAGAAAGGCTCTTTCTTTTTTTTAGGAGAACTGATTATAAACACTGAATTGGACTACGACAATCCGCTTTCGCTCTCTTGTGGAAATTGCACTCGTTGTATAGATGCTTGTCCTACAAAAGCGATCGTAAAACCAAAAGTGATAAATGCCAATCGGTGTATTTCTTATCAGACAATAGAAAATAAGGGAGAGATTGACGAAACAATAAAACCACTTCTTAATAATCGTTTTTACGGTTGCGACATCTGTCAGCAAGTTTGTCCATGGAACAAATATGCCCGCCCACACAATACATCTGCATTCAAGCCATCAGAGGCCTTTATGGACTTGGATTTCGACAAATTAGACAACCTGTCTGTAGAAAATTACCAACAGATATTTAAAGGCTCTGCCGTAAAACGAGCAAAATATAGCGGATTGAAAAGAAACATAGAAGCGTTAAAATAAAGACTTACAATAATATTCTATTATCCGATAACGTTTATTTACTAACTTTATAGTCTCTATTTATATCAAAAGAATAATGAAAATATTATTTCGTGCATTTATTATATGCGTTTGCGTCACCTTTCTGGCTTGTGGAAAAGAGGAAGAGGAAAACCCTATCCCTGATTGGCCTGTAAACCTTAAGATTAATTTGATCAGCCCGCGTGATCATAACCTAGTGACACCATTAAACACGGTGTCATATACTGAATCCACGTCAATACTAAAAGGTGAAAGTATCGGGTTTTCTGGACTTCTCGTTATTTGTAGCACTACTTCAATCACAGGTAGCATATATGGATTATATGCTTATGATCTTTGTTGCCCTAATGAGGTACAAAAAAATGTAATTGTAAAAGCACAAAGCGATGGAACAGCGAAGTGTGCCAAATGCGAAAGTGTATATTATATTTTGGATGGTTCAGGTCGAAAGATCTCCGGTCCATCAAAACATGGTCTCAAGCGCTATCAAACTAGGTATTCACAGTTAGAACCAAGTATTTTTTACATCACCCGTTAAAATTAGTTGCTTAAACTTTGCAGAAAGCAAAAACATTTTCTACATTTGCACTCGCTAAACAGGAATTAAGACTAAAGTGTTAGTCCAATAAAAGATTCCCAAGCATCACATCTTGCGAAAGTAGCTCAGTTGGTAGAGCACGACCTTGCCAAGGTCGGGGTCGCGGGTTCGAGTCCCGTCTTTCGCTCTGTCTCTGAGAGACATCAGAAAGAAATATATAGATAATAGCTTCCAAATCAATAGATTGGAAGCTATTTTTTTAATATCTATTCCAATTTAAAGACTACAAAAAGCCAACGGCAGACAAGAAATAGGTACTAAATCGGTACCTGTTTT
>NZ_JAAKEL010000019.1 GCF_011039205.1 Dysgonomonas sp. ZJ279 | reverse complement strand
GTATTTACATCCTGCTTCTTGTCAGTTTGACTAAAAATTATAACTGACGACTCAATACCGCAGAGATATAAATTAATCACTTAATATTTATATCGGCTTGATTAACTAATCAGGCTTAAAAGCGGACGTATATATGACAACACAGCAAACAATCTCAACGGAATATTGTGCAATACTGATAAATTGTTCTTCTTTAGTGCTCAGGCTATCCCATGACGAAATCAAAGAAGGTTATTCCGACAATCCGATGTATGTAGCCGAATACATTGAAAAAGGAATGACGGAGAATGTAATCGAGCTTCTGTTCGATGACGAAAAAGCAACCCTCTCCTGCACCTTTGATGAAAACAATAACTGTAATACCTCCTATATCTTCCTTGATAACTTAGACGAGATGGATAACTATATCACTTATCTCCACGAACAGTACGATTATGACTACACTCTCAGTTGTTGGGTATTACCTGACTCTTTTATTTCCATAAAAAGGACGAAAGACGATATTTACTTTGTGTCTTTCTATTGAATGGATATTTACAAATTCAGCGTGCCAAAAATGGCATGCTGAATATTTTTCATCCTATTTTTTCTGAGTTTATATCAGAACCCTCTTCATATCATTAATTAATAGCTTATTGGCAAACAAATATCTGTTTTTCCGAATTATCGTTAAATGCCTCTTCATCAAAGCCTCCAAACTTGTGCATAACATTAAAACCAGCCCATTCCAGATATGAGTCCAATTCCTGAGGGAAAAACAATCTCATATCCAAATTTTGAATCGAATCAAACTCACCGTTAATAAAATAATGCCACTCTATGCGATTAATCTGAGTCTTTCTTTCATATCGCATTATCTGCTTTATCAATACATTTCTTCCATCGTCGGTTGTATAATCAGCAACTTCTATTTGCTTTTTTTCATGCTCTACAATATATTGAATATTTGGATTAAAGCAATCTAACAGAAATAAACCTCCTGCCTTGAGATGATTTCTAACAACATTAAATGCCTTAAACAAATCTTCATTTTGATATAAATGATGGATGGAATTAAAAGGAATAAAAATGAAGTCATATTTTTTCTGCAAATCCAGAGTTCTAATATCAGCTTCAATAAACTCAACTTTTAATCCTGCTTCAGAAGCTTTTATTTTCGCTTGTTCAAGCATAGAAGAAGTGTAATCCACCCCACTAATATCATATCCATCCTCTGCTATTGGAATAGTAAGCCTGCCTGTGCCACAACAAAGCTCCAGTATACAGGCATCCTTATCCTTTGGTAGCCACCGTTTGTAAAATTGCAAATCATCTGTTTGGGTATTCATTCCATCATAAATACTCGCATCATAAATTAAATTCCCAACTTTATAATTGCTATTCATTTTGTCCTCCATAATCTATCTTTGGTCTATAGTTTCAAATCGTCAAAATGGGATATGTTTTTACTGCCATCCGTATAGGCTATTCATAGTGAATACAATATTACTAAATATTAAGGAAACAGCAACGATTACATCTTAATTCCTTTACGCTTATTGATATAGGGATTGACACAGGAGTTTAGACCTTATTTGAACCGTGCATATTGCTCCTTAAACTAGCCAACGATATTCTCTCTGTTTTTTCTTTTTCTGAATTTACAACCCCTCGGCTTCCACCTTTAGCTGTTTCGCCTCCAGTTCCTTAAACTCAGCCTGCTCCAACTTCTGAGCTCGTTCTATTACCTTCCGCTCATATTCCTCCACATTCTTTCTAATTTCTTTTACAGCCTTCTCGTCCCTGTTATATGTAAAAATATTTTCTATCCGATGAATTTTAGAAGAATCAATACCTTGAGCTGCCTTGATATGCCTGTATTTAATATCATTATCCGAAAGCCTGTCGATCTTCTCATGTTGCTTATAAATATAAGATATTGTCACAATCAACAGCAGAAACAGACTGACCAAGGTACAGGCTACCCACGAAGATTTTATATCTATCGATATGTGGTGTAATACTTTCTGCTTAGGTGGTTTCTGCAAGGTTCGTTCTATCAGTTCCAGTTTATCCCAAAGCGGTTGATTATCCGTTTCGGTTGGTTTGATATTTTCAATCAATGATTCTATCCGGGTAGTGTCTACCTGAATAATGGGTTGCTGGTGCTGTTTTTCCTGTTGATCGTTTTTCTGCACTATCTTTTTTAGCATATCTTTGATCTCCTCGAACATGATGTATGTAGGTGTATCGTTTGCCATAATCTGACTATTTTAATGTGAATACTAAATTGATTTTATAAACATTTTTATTATTATCCGATTCCTCTGCTTTTCTTTTTTTTCTTATTGTTCCATTGCCTTTCCTTTTCCTCGGATTGCATACGGTGGGCAAATTCGATTTCTTCAAAATCGTCTCCGTGCCGATTTATAAGACCGCTACCTTTTATATCTTCCAAAGCAGAGTCAAATGTGTTGTTGTTGGAAACTGTACCTTGATATTGGGTTTGCTGCTTCTGATCGAATTTATTATTGTATTCCAGTTGGCTGTTGATCTTGGAATAGCTGAACATCCTGTCTACTTTAGAGCCGTTGAATGAATAACCGTTCTTCAGGAAGGTGACACCTTGTATTTCGTCTGTTTCCCCTTTGTACTTGAACTTGACCTGAATCCCTTTTTTATTCAGGACATCCGTTAATTGTTGCCAGTTTTTACATAAGGGAACATGCTCCGAGAGGATTCCGTAAACCTCGTATTTTGATTTGTCGGGTTCTTTCAGCCTGTGAAGGTTTACATTCTCTTTACCCGAAGCGAAATAAAGACCGTGCTTCTTTGTCAGTTCTTTGCAGATAGCCGTACTTCGTCTTCTCTCATTACCGTCTTCGATGGTCTTTCCATTGTTGTCGATTCGGTTGTAGCAGATATGGATATGCGGATGTGGCTTGTCAAAGTGCCGTACTATAATAAACTGGGTATTTACAATTTTCATCTTTTGTAAATATTCCCCTGCTATTTTCAGCATCTTTTCGTTTGTCAGATCGTCTTTATCCTGTGCCGAAAAGTCTAAAGAAACGTGTCCTACGCATACTGTTTTCTTCGGGTTCAATCGGGATTGGCAGGTAAAACTTCGAATAATCGAGTCCTTATCTTTATACCGAACACCTGAAGCTGCGATCAGTTTAGCGTCTTTTTCTGCATCTATAATGTAATTGACTACCCCTTTAAAATCAGATCCGCTTGTTATTTTAGCCATCATTTTCGATACTGTTTATCAGGTTATCTATCTTTTCTGTAAGTAATATAGATTCTTTTGAGGCTGAAAAGTAGCCTTGTTTGTTTGCCTGATAAGCGAGTTGATTCAGGTTGTTTGCCATGCCACAGAGCTTACGGATATAGTCTGTCTGCTCTACTGTCAGGCGTGCTTTTACATAGGCGTTGCGTATACACTCCCGAACAAAATCGCTTTTGGTTTTTATCCCTGCCTGAAGCATTTTAGCCCGTAGGGCATAGTACTCTTGGGTATCGAGTTTCAGGTTGATACGGTATGTTTTTTTGCGTCCTATACCTAATGCGGGACGACCGCCTTTGAACTTGTCAGGCTTATTTTTGGTACTGCTTGTATTGGTTGCTTTCATTGTGTTATATGCTTAAATTAAAAAATTAGACCAACGGGATGAACTCCCCTGACCATCGGGAAAGTGGGGAGCAAGTGGTTTCGGTATGCCCGAAACACAAACTTGCTTCTTCCACTTTCGATAAATGGTTCATCCTACTGATATGTTGAGAATTGTGCTATACAGTGTATACACTTAACAGGGTTTACTATATGCTTTGCTTATAGCTTTTTCCACATTTCGAGATCTTCTTCATAGGTTTGGAGGTGATGGCGTGCCATGTTCTCGAGTAGTCCTGAGACGCTCATTTTTCGGTCGCCGAGTTTGCGTGCTATCTCGTCCAGAAGGTCTCGGATATTACCGCTGATAAATACGGTTTTTCGGTCTGTGATTTTGGGAGTTTCTAAAAACAGATTACGGTATTCGTCTAAGGTGGCTTTCTTTTGTTTGGTGCTTAGACGACTGGGCATACTTACTGAACTTGGTACTGCTTGTTCAGAGGGTGGATTACCTTTGGTTTCTGTACTGGCATTATTAGGCTGATTAGACAGTTTGTTTTCATCGGACAGATTATTGTTGTTCGACTTAGCTGATTGATCTTCGTTTATCGAAGATGCAGGTGTTGTTTTGGTTGACATAGTTTAATGAGTTTAGTTGATTTATAATAAAAAGTTATTTGATTGTAGTTCAGATAAGAAATTGATAAAGTGACTTTTATCGATCCAGTTAACTGAATTGATCGTTCGAAAAAAATAACGCCATACGCTTATGGCGTTATAAAACTTTCCCATGTGGTGGATGAAAAAGGACTTCATAGATTTCAACTTTTGTTGTACCTATTACTTTTGATTGTACTCCCTGATAGAACTCTCATGAATCCTGTTATCAGGGGTTTTCTTCAAAATACCCGATGCTACCAGATCCGATATTTTTTTGTGTGACCGCCTGAGCATCTTGGCTACCTGATTAATACTATAGGTTTTCTCTATAGCCGTTTCAACAGACTTGGGCATCTTCTTATCAATAACCCTTTCAATAATCTTCTCGATTGAAGATTCAGTTGTTACGATGATTGTTTCCATAAAGCAAAATTTTAATTAGAAAAAAATGATTATTACTTAAATACTAAATTTTATTATCTATATTTACATTGTAAAATTAGCAATAAAACATAAATACTAAACAATTAGTTTAGTATTTAATAATAATTATACTTTATGGTTCATTTAGTTAAGATTCGTGAGTTGTGCGAAAAGAACAACGTGACAATGAAGCAAGCCGCATCAGATTTGGGAATGACCGAACAAAGCCTTCATAAACTCATCAAAGCCAATTCGACAAAAATAGATACACTCATAGCCATAGCCGACTACTTTAAAGTTGAGCCTGCTTATTTCTTTGATTCTTATTCGGATGATGCTATAGAATATATCAAGGTAGGTAAAGAGGAATTATACGGCTTGATAAAAAAGGTACTAGCCTATTCGATTCATGGCTTCGGAATGGTAAAACTGGAATGGGATGCAAAGGAGAAGAAATTCAATTCATACTTTGATGTGCTGAATAAACAATATAGCCCTGATGAGAAAGATTTGGAATATATCTCTTCACTACTGGAGACTAGAATCGATATTACGGACGAAACAACTCCTAAGGATATATCCAAGCTGTTAATGACAAAAGACGAGTTTGACTTTACATCGACTTATTATTACAGTACACGCAAGATGGAAGTACAGGAGGAATTACAGAAGTTTTCTTCTTTCATCAGCAAACATAATATTCCGATAACTGATTCCATAAAGAAAGATATGCAGGAATTAAAAGACCAGATTAAATATTATGAGTCCAAAAGTATTATTGGGACTACTAAATAGATTTATTATATTTACGATTGACTTGATAGTAATATATTGACAGAAAAACAAAGAATCATCGAAATGTTGTCGTTAATGCCATAGGCAAAGAAAAATTACAACATATTTATGATTTAGCGGATCTACACCATGAGCAATAGAGTAAAGAGAAAGACTAACAAAAAGAGAGTGGAGGATGTCAAGAATCATTCAACTTTAACTAAAATCATTTTTGTATTCTTCGTTCTACTGTTTCTTGGATTAATAGGTTTTTGGGCTTTTAAAACAGGCCGATATACCCCATATGGACCTAATAGTTATCCGGGACAACCTTTCTAATTTTCGTGGTAAAACCAAGACTTTTTTATTCGTGGATTTCCCGAAAGATTGAGGATTTTAACAGTAGCTTATACTATGAAAGTCCTGATTATTTATATGAGTCGTATGTGAAAGGAGATGTTCTTTAGATTTTGGCTAAAACTATTCAATCAACTATAAATCAATCCAGTAATCAGCAGTTATCTACTATTTCGATAATATCTTCTTTGATTAATTCCCAATATTTACCCTTTAAACACTTCGGGTCAAAATCAACATCAGCATATTGAAAATCAATCAATTTATCTTTTAGCTCCTTTTGCGTGTGAGAATAAGGATAACGTTCAGCATGAAGCTTCATCATTTGTTCGAGACTAATGTGCTCCATTAATTCGTGGACATCCCAAAAATCTTTCTTCCTGCCATTCTGTCCAATGACTTCCATTTTCATAGCCGAAATTTCTTCAATAGTAGCCATCCGAATAGAATCAATATCTATAATAGGCTGAATAAATGAATCCGTGTAAAACAAATCGACCTTTACTAGATCATCTTTATTTTTACCTACATAATAACTCTTGCCAAAGCTATCGTTACCTGCATATTGCATCTCAACAAAAGGAAATTTCTCTTGCAGCTTTTTATCTATTGCATGAAAATCGATACTATCATATTCTGCATCGGTAAACAAATCAATATCTACAGACATCCGATGTCCCAACTGTAAACTTAATGCTGTACCACCAACAAGCCGAAAGGGAGACAGAATTTTCAGCTTCATTAATTTGTTCAAGACATCCCATAGGATTTTGGAAACAGTTTCAGTATATAAGCTATTTGATCTCATTTGTCGGGATAATATGAATACCTAAATATTTTTCTACATTTTCAGCTAATGAAGGTAAAAACTGAGGAATAGTTTTTACCTCTTCTATTATTAGATCTCTACCATAGAAAGAAATTATTTCTTTTATTTCAAGATCATTACCTCGTTCAAAAATTCTTCGAATAATTGCCTTCTTTTGCTTTTGCCAGTCAATCTTATTAATATCTGTGTCCCAAAATAAAACATTTCGGATTTTGCTTAAATCGGGCTTTTGCTGATTTTTCAATAATGCTTTGCGTTCTTTCTCTATTTCATAATATGCCTGAAGTAACATGAAATATTCTTCATCAGTACCTAAAGCGTGACCTAGCTTAATCGACAAAGCAGGATTAATCCCTCTGCGTTCTTTGCTGATCGCATTGATCGTCTGAGGGTATTCGCCCAAAGAAAGAGCAAACTGCTTACTTTCCCATCCTCTCTTTCTCAACTCTCGGCTGAGAACTGCTCCCGGATGTACGCCTCTTATTTTGGTTATCTCTGGTAACATGGCTTATTTATTTTATAGAGTAAAGATAATACTATTCAATCAGTAAACAAAAATGTTTATCGCAAAATAGAAGTATATTTAAATTTATTTTGCGGTGATAAAATCTGTATAAATAAAATTTTCAAAAATAGATTTTCAAAAATAATGGTAGATGGAAAGGAAATATTACTTTTGCACTTAACACTTGTAATAGCACAACGTACTATACTTGCAATAGCACAACCTATTATACTTGTAATAACACAACGAACTACACTTATAATAGCACAACGTATTACACTTGTAATAGCACAACGTATTACACTTGTAATAGCACAACGTATTATACTTGCAATAGCACAACACGTAATATTTGCAACAACACGACAAGTTATACTTGCAAAGACACTGATGAATATACAGATAGTAGAATAATTAATAATGATGATATAAACAGCATGGCAACAATACAGGAAAGATTAGCAGATTCACTAACCATATTAAAGCAATTCCAAAATAAAAATGGATTAGCCATTGTGAAATCTTCTGACATATCAAGAGTTCATCTGAACCGACTTGTGAATAATGGTTTCCTTCAGGAAGTTGTCCGAGGTTGGTATATTACATCTCGTCCTGATAGTGCACCAGGAGATACTACCAGTTGGTACACTTCATTTTGGTATTTTGTGGCAGAATATGCTTCTATCCGATTTGGTGTGGAATGGTGTTTAACTCCAGAGCAATCGTTGTCTATATACAGTGGAATCAGGACGGTTCCCAGACAAATTATTATACGTTCTATGCAAGGATCAAATAACCTGATACAATTGCCGTACAATACTTCTTTATTTGATTTGAAAGCCTCTGTAGCAGGAAGTATATATAAAGAACCTCAATTCGGGCTCAACATCTACTCGTTGCCGGAAGCATTATTAGAATGTAGTCCTGATTTTTTCAGGATGGACAGCGTAGCTGCCCGTACCTGTTTATCATTAGTTTCCGATATTTCCGATGTATTGAGAATAGTGCTTGAAAAAGGACAAACGGTTAAAGCAGGAAGACTTGCCGGAGCTTTTCGTAATATAGGGAATATAATAGCAGCGGATGAAATCATCAATACAATGAAAAGCCTAGGTTATGATATCCGAGAGGAAGATCCTTTTACTGAGCCAAGTGGTATCAATTATTCGAGAGCATCTTCGCCTTATGCTGTACGGTTAAAACTTATGTGGCACAAGATGCGCGAGGTTGTTATCGACCATTTCCCAAAAACAGAACATATACATACAGACATCAATGCCTGTATGAACGAGATAGAAGCACAGTATAAACTAGATGCCTATCATTCTTTATCCATTGAGGGGTATAAGGTTACAGACGACCTTATTGAAAAAGTAAGGAGTGGAAACTGGAAGCCCGATGAAGATGCTACTGATTCAGAACAACGTAATGCGATGGCAGCTAGAGGTTACTGGCAAGCCTTTCAGGCGGTAAAGGAAAGTGTGGCGAAAATATTAGAGGGAGTGAGTCCAGGAGAAGTGGCCGATAACGGACATCGGATTTGGTATCGTGAGTTATTTGCCCCAAGCGTAGCTATCGGATTATTAAAACCAACAGATTTAGCTGGATATCGCACAAATCAGGTTTATATCCGCGGTTCCATGCACACTCCGTTAAACCCTGAAGCAGTAAGAGATGCAATGCCTGTGCTTTTTGAGTTATTGAATAATGAACCAGATGCAAGGGTACGTGCCGTTTTGGGGCATTTTATTTTTGTATATATTCACCCCTATATGGATGGGAATGGACGGATCGGACGTTTTTTAATGAACACAATGCTCATTTCAGGAGGCTATGACTGGACAATCATTCCGGTAGAAAGGCGCCTGGAATATATGGCTGCTCTAGAAAAAGCTAGCGTAAATGAAGATATTAGTGATTTTACACTCTTCTTGGCATCGCTAGTAAAAATGTAATTTTCAATTTGTTTTACAGTGACAAAAAGAATATTTCTAATTATCTGATTATGAGGCAATTAAAATCACAATAGGGTTTCTTTGGTATTCGAACTAAAAACTATCGTAACTCTTTGTATATATGATATTTATGATTATCTTTGTAGCGTATAAATGTAAAAACCCACTGTTTTACATTTGTTTTACAGTAGCAAACGAAAAATTGAACTATTTCTTTGAAAATAAATAGGTTACATCAGAGCTCAAAGCTCCGCCAGGAACCTCAAACCTTGATAATTTTATTATCAAGGCTTTATTTTTTTCTAAGATCTTTAAAGCTATTTTTTTTCTAAAACTTTAAATTTTAATAAGATGAAAAAGATAATGTTATTTACAGCTTTATTGGTAATTGCTTGTAGAATAGTGGCTCAAAGCCAAGAGATCAACGGATCGTTAACAACAACAGGCGATATTGTGATCGGGAGGCATGTTAATGGAAAATGGGGTGAAGGCTCAAGGTTGTATCTACAGGGAACCGATTATAGTAATGACCCTATATGGTTTGCTAAATATACATCAGAAAGGGAGATTACTGATCTAAAGATAAATATAGGAGATACTACAGATAAAACAGATCGTTTGGTTGTTGGTACAACACGTTGGGATACAAAATATTTTCATGAATGGTTTATTGTTAGGTCAGATGGTAATGTTGGTATTGGAGTTGCCCAACCGTCATCTACACTTGATGTCAACGGTACTATCCGTGCCAAAGAAGTAAAGATCGAAGCAACAGGATGGGCAGACTTTGTTTTCGCTGAAGACTATAAATTACCTACATTGTCAGAAGTAGAAAATCATATAATAGAAAATAAACATCTTCCGGATATTCCTTCTGAAATAGAAGTAAAAGAGAATGGCATTAGTATAGGAGAGATGCAAGCAAAACTTTTACAAAAAATAGAGGAGCTAACTTTGTACATAATAGAGCAGGATAAAAAAAACTCAGAATTGGAGAAACGAGTAAAAGAGTTGGAGGATAAGTAACCAAACTTAAAACTTGCGCATTGTTTGCGCATAAAATTCCAGTTTATATATTTTAGGGTGTGTCAGAAATTATTCAATAATTTCTGACACTACTATTTGTATAGATAATTATATTTGTAGCATAAATTCACTCTCTAATTAATAACAATATGATACAGGAATTTGCAGTAATAACTGAAGGGGTTTTTGAACTGGTTTCGAAATGGGAAATTAAATTATCCGCATTAGATGCAGAAGTTGTAGCGTTGAAAAGAAATTGTCAGAATCGCACAATAAAACAGATTACTGGTCATATGATTGATTCGGCATCTAATAATCTCCATCGTATCATTCATTTGCAGTATAATGAAAATCCTTTAATCTTTCCGAATTATGCTACAAATGGAAATAACGACAGGTGGATTGCAATACAAAATTATCAGAAAGAAGACTGGTTTCTATTAGTACAATTATGGAAATATAGTAATCTGCATATAATACATGTTATGAAGAATGTCGATCCGGATAAACTTGATTGTAAATGGATTTCTGCTCTGGGAAAAGAAGTAAGTCTGAAAGATATGATTATGGACTATCTTAGGCATTTAGAACTTCATCTTGACGAGATTGATGAATTGATCAATAACTGAAACATAATTGGGTATTATAAAAAGACAGCTACTTAGCAGTAGCTGTCTTTTTACATATCTTTATATTTTAAACTTTAAGATTGCATACACTTTTGTACATTGCAGTAAAATTAATTATATATAGCGAGAAAATATCAAGTATAGTACAAACCTTAAATTTTAATGATGTGAAAAAAACGGTAATATTTTTGATTCTTGTGATGGTATGTTTGGTTGGATATGGCCAAAATCAGATAATTAATGGAAATGTACAAGTGAATGGTACTTGGAATAGTAATTATGAAGCAGGAATCATAATAGGACGAAGTGGATGGCAGGAGGGGAATACTCTTGGAAATAGATATGTCCCTGTTGGGGCTAGAAGCGGTACCTTATATTTAGATTTTTCGGGATTCCGGGATAGAGTACAATATCAAGTCGGAGCCCGTATTGCAGGAGAAAGGTATAACATATATGAAGGTGAAAATGCAATGGGAGCTTTGGTGCAAAAAACACACCTAGTTTTTTACACTAATCATTTGGGTGGATGGACTACCGAAACTATAGGATTAGAAGAAAGAATGCGTATTACCCATGATGGCAAAATAGGAATAAATACATCTAAGCCTTTACATGAATTAGATGTCAATGGCACTATCCGAGCCAAAGAAGTGAAAATAGAAGCTACAGGATGGGCTGATTTTGTTTTCAAACCAAATTACGATCTGAAAACTCTTTCTGAAGTGGAGACACACATCAGTAAATACGGACATTTGCCTAATATTCCTTCTGAAGCAGAAGTGGGAGAAACCGGAATCGATGTTGGTAATATGCAAATAAAATTATTGCAAAAAATAGAAGAGTTGACTTTGTATGTGATAGAGATGGATAAGGAAAATAAGTCATTGCGTAAAGAAATAAGTGAAATTAAAGATCAATTAAAAGATAAATAACATGGTTGTTGCACAATATACCGATAATAATAAGTTATATCTGAAAATCGTATATGTTAAACCACAATTTCCATTTATTTAATTCTAATTTATAGCTATTTTACGGAAAGGAACGATTGTTGTGTCGTAAATAACACTCCGGCTAAAGAGCTAAGTATAGAAGTATTACATGTGTAAATTCATTTTTTACAATAATTATAAAGAAAATGTCAAAATTGTCATATTTATAACTAAACATGTTGTGCATTAATTTTGAAATAAGAAAAAAATGTAATAGCTTTGCAATTCCAAATGAATAATTAAACTCCATTATATATATTACCATTACATAAATAATATAAATGAATACTTATAATCATTTGTAATTTGGTAAAGCTAGATATTGTAATTTTAAAGGAGCTATATTCTATTTTGGTGAAAACAGAAGGCTCTCTCATTTATTTTTATCCGAAGATTTAAGTATTGGTTATCAATATCAATTTAGGTAATGCGCTATTTTGATATAGCATAGTACTGAAATTTTATATAAGAACCATAAATACAAAGTTTCTCTTAATGTTCACGAAGTAGTGATCGCTGAGACTTCCTTACAAACTTTTGAGATGAATAGAAATCAATTATAAGATTGTCTCGATTTTAGTCCTTAAATTTTTTGTTCAAATTAATTATATCGTAAGCTTTTACCAAAGTATATCCTCTTTCCCAATAAATGAATCAAATAAATATAAACATAGTTATACATGCGTATATACAATATTCTTGAGCTTAACGAAAAGCTCACCATCGAACTAAGAACTATCGCAAAAGAGCTTGGCATAAGACGTCCTGATGCATACAAAAAGGATGAGCTTATCTATAAAATTCTCGATGAGCAAGCTATTTCTGAAGCTCGCAACAAGAATTCCGAAAGCTATCAAAGTGAAGACAGAATAGAGCAAAAGAAAAAAGCTTTTGCAGCAGGCAAGAATAAGCCTGCAAAACCAGCACCTCAGGAAAAGAAGACACCTGTTGTTGCTGAGAAAAAAGAGGTTAAGACCGAAAATAAAGAAAAAGCAAAGGCTCAACCACAAGCAGAAGCTAAGCCTGTACAGGAAAAAATAATTCAACCGGAGGCTAAAACGGAAATTCAACCAGAAGTTAAAGCTCCTGCTGAAAAATCTGTTCAACCGCAAGAAGCGAAAAAAGCTCAGAAAGATATTATTGTAAAGAAAAATACTTCTGAAGTGAAAGAAAATACTGCACCGGTTTCGACTGTAATAGAGAATAAGCCACAACCGCAACCAGTTCAACCGCAGGTACAACCCCAATCGGGAAGCAAACCAACTCAGCTGGTTTTCCGTTCAAACAAACAAAGAGAACAAGAGCCTGCTCCGATTGTAGAAGGATTGCCTTTATTAGCACCACTCGAAGTCGATCAGGACGTTGCACCGATTGAAATAGTACAAGAACCTGTAAATCAATCGAAGAATAAACAGCAATCGCAAAATAACAACCAACACCAAAGACAAAATAATCAACCTCAAGAAAAGCTATTTGACTTTGAGGGTATTCTTTCTGCTTCGGGTGTGCTTGAGATAATGCAGGAAGGCTATGGTTTCCTTCGCTCATCGGATTACAATTATATGTCTTCGCCTGACGATGTATACATATCACAATCTCAAATCCGTTTATTCGGATTGAAAACTGGTGATGTGGTAGAAGGCCCAATTCGCCCTCCTAAAGAATCAGAGAAGTTTTTCCCGTTGGTTAAAGTAGATAGAATAAACGGACGCACTCCGGACGAAGTTCGCGACCGAGTTCCTTTCGATCATTTGAAACCGCTTTTTCCTGATGAGAAATTCACATTGACAAGTGGACGTAACGATAATTTATCGTGTCGTGTAGTTGATTTGTTTTCTCCGATAGGTAAAGGTCAGCGTGGTTTGATCGTAGCTCAGCCAAAAACAGGTAAGACGACTCTATTGAAAGACGTAGCTAATGCTATTGCAAACAATCACCCGGAAGTATATATGATTGTACTTCTGATCGACGAACGTCCCGAAGAGGTTACTGATATGGAACGTAGCGTGAATGCAGAAGTGATTGCTTCTACATTTGACGAACCGGCCGACCGTCATGTGAAAATTGCAGAGATTGTACTCAATAAAGCAAAACGCATGGTAGAGTGTGGTCATGATGTTGTTATTCTACTTGACTCTATTACACGTCTTGCACGTGCATACAATACAGTACAGCCGGCATCGGGTAAAGTATTGACCGGTGGTGTGGATGCCAATGCATTGCACAAGCCTAAACGCTTTTTCGGAGCAGCACGTAATATCGAAAACGGAGGTTCATTAACGATCATTGCAACAGCATTGACCGAAACAGGATCTAAAATGGATGATGTGATATTCGAAGAATTTAAAGGTACAGGTAATATGGAATTGCAACTTGACCGTAAATTATCGAACAAACGTATATTCCCGGCTGTTGATATAATAGCATCTAGTACACGTCGCGATGATCTGCTGTTGAGTAAAGATACATTAAGCCGTATGTGGGTACTTCGTAACTTCTTGTCTGATATGAATTCTGTAGAAGCAATGCAGTTTTTAGAAAACAGATTGAGAAAGACGATAAATAATGATGAATTCCTTATCTCTATGAACGACGATTAAGAAGATTTCGACTAAAATATTATGGAGAGCAAGGGAAAGGATTATATCTTTACTCTTGCTCTTTTTACTTATAAATAATAAATGAAATTATAATGGGACACAATCACGACCATTCTAGTGGTGGACACAATCATACGCATAATGCAAATAAAAAAGCACTGACAATTAGTTTTATTCTGATTGCAGGTTTTATGGTTGTCGAATTTATTGGAGGATTTTTAACCAATAGCTTGGCTTTGCTGTCTGATGCAGGGCATATGTTGAGTGATGCAGTAGCCTTGGGTTTAAGTTTGAGTGCTTTAATTTTTGGTGCTAGGGCAGCAACCGCTTCTAAAACCTATGGATATAAGCGATTCGAGATTTTAGCAGCATTACTAAATGGAATCGTACTAATCGTACTTTCTGTTTATATTTTCCACGAAGCCATAGGGCGGCTATCAGAACCTCCCAGTGTAATGGGTAAGGGTATGATAATCATTTCTACAATTGGCTTGCTTATTAATATTCTCGTTGCTTGGATTCTATATTCGCAGGGATCGACAAAAGATAACCTAAATGTTCGCAGTGCTTTCTTACATGTACTTGGCGACTTGTTAGGTTCTGTAGGTGCTATTATTGCAGCTGTTCTTATCATTGCATTTGGCTGGTATATTGCTGACCCGATTGCTAGTATGATTGTATCGTTACTCGTACTTTATAGTGGGTGGAATGTCCTGAAAGAGTCGGTAAACATACTGATGGAAGCTAAACCGAGAAGTGTAGATTCGGATAAAGTAATGGATATATTAAAATCGCTAGATGGTGTTATAGAAGTGCACGATTTGCATATCTGGATGATCACTTCCGAGTTTATTTCTATGACAGTTCATTTGCGTGTACAACCTGATGCGGATAGGGATTCTATATTAGAGAGAGCAAAGTATACTATTAATAAAGAGTTTGGAATAAAACATATAACTATTCAGACAGAAGGGCGGGAATTATGCACTGCCGCTGACAAATGTGGTTGCTAAATAAGAGTTATTTTAATTATTTCTGAGGTAGTGGTTGTGATGCGATACCTGTCATCTGAACGATGTCCGATAATCCAGACAATAGCATCCTTAGAACAAAGCAGCCATATATTCTCTTTCTCGAAAAGGCTTAATTTTTGGTCGGTGAAATAATCACTGACCTTTTTTTTGCCTTTCATGCCGAAAGGTATAAACCAATCGCCTTGTTGCCATCGTCTGATAGTGAGAGGAAAATGTAGTTTGTTTTTATCTATATATAAAATATTCTTGTCCTTTTCAATATTGAGATTGGGGCTATTGAAGATAGTTTCTATTTTGAAATTTACCGGAGAGAATAGGGTGGTGGTTGCCTCATTTATTTCAAAGTTGTTATTACTCGTGTTGGTTTCTTCTTTTTCACTTATAACAAGTTGGCCTCTATCTTTTAATACCCTATGGGTATTCGAGTAAAATATTTTTCCGGATATACCATTCAACGCATTGAAAATGCCGTCAATAGTTTCGGAATTGAATTTATAAACGGAAAGTATTTCGAACAGAATTGCTTTAGGCTCATTGTATTTAATGAGCTTTTCTATGTCGATTTTATTCCCGTTAAGAATCTCTGACTTTGCTTTATCTATGTAGTCAAGATAAATATTTTGTACTTGCAGTAAATATTCGGCTGTCTGACTAATCGAATCTTTTACAGATGGATTAATTGTTTCGAGTAGCGGAATTACATTTAACCTGATCTTATTACGTGTGTAAATATCTTCGTTATTAGTACTGTCTGTGACATACGATATATTTCTTTGGCTTAAATAACTTGTTATATCATTTCTTGTCAAGCAGAGTAATGGACGGATAATACTTCCGTTTTGTGCCGAAATACCTGTCAATCCACGAATACCTGTTCCACGGATAAGATTGAGAAGAATGGTTTCTACCGAATCATCCTGATGATGAGCTACCGCTATACTTACAGCTTTATGCTTAATTCTTAATTCTTCAAACCAATTATACCGCAATTCCCTTGCAGCCATTTCAATAGAGATAGCTTTATCTGCCGCGTATTTGTTCGTATCGAAGTCAATACTATCGAATTTCAGATTATAAGTTTTGCATAAGTCTTTTACGAAAAGAGCATCACGATTCGATTCTTCATTACGCAGATGAAAGTTGCAGTGAGCAACAATACATTCGTAGCCAAGTTGATGTAGCATATCGAGTATAGCTACAGAGTCAGCTCCGCCACTTACACCCACAATTATTTTATCTCCTGAATCGAGTAATTGATGATTAAGTATATATTGTTTTACTTTCGATAGAATCATATTCTTGCAAAATTAATAGAATATATTGTATATCGATTAAAATAGTTCTCTCTATAATTTTTTACAGAATATAAGTACTTTTTTATCATCTGCTAGCGTAGTAGCGAAAATGTATAAATCACCTCCATCCTTAAGACCGGTTCGCTTTCTTAGTTCATCGGTCGACAGAGGAAAATTGCGTGTCGTTATATTAGCTTGTTTTATATTTAGCAAATGTTCTTTCAGTTCCTTTTTGTTAAGACTGCACATGCCCGTTATTTCAAATTTACGTCCATAGAAATCTGTATGTAATTCGTCTGATGTGTACAGATGGCTGCTAACATGTAGTTTGTTCAGATCGAAAGCTTTTGCAATGCTTTTGTATGCACCGCCTTTAGTAATGGAACTATTCGGTTCGTAGAGATATTTACCCAATTCGAAAGCAAAGTTTACGGTTGTTGATTCTTCATCCTCTTTACTAAAAATAAATTGATCGATCTTATTGTTTAATATATTGATGCAATGTAGTTGAGTTTTTTTACTTTCATGAGACTTGATAAATAAAAGCTCTTTACATTCATTTGCAACACTGATTATATAGACATCCGATATGTTACGCATCGATCTTATGGCAAGAGATATGTCGAGCATAGGCGACAGCTTGATCATTGTATATTTAGCTTTCTGCTCTAATAGTTCCTCTATTTCTATAATATTGGGAGTGCAATCTTCTATTAAAACCGTTTTCCGTCCGGTAGAACTACGGCGTGCCGGGTCTATATAAATCAAATCTACGGATTGCATTGCTTCCAGATAAGCGATTGCATCTGTATTTACAACATCTGCATTATTTAAGCCTAATTTGGTAAAATTATGCGCAGCAATATCGACAAGTTCAGGTTGTTGTTCTACATATGTAGCCTGCTTGAAATTTTTGGCAATAAATGAAAAATCAATACCGAAACCACCCGTCAGATCTACCATTGTGCCTCCGTGAAATAAATCGGCTTTGAATTGGGCTGTATGTTCTGAGGAACATTGCTCCATAGATATGTGCTTAGGATAAAGCAACTCGTCATTCTTATGCCAATTCGGAATTTTCTCTTTAGCTGTCTGTCTGCCGGCTATTTGTTGAATAGCCATTTGCATATCAATTTCAGGATACCGCTTGGCTTGTAGTGCGAGTTTACGGATATCATCGTTTTCATGCTCTTCGATAAAGAGTTTTGTGGCAGATGACAGATTCATTCTTTTATTTTAATGAAAGGGCTTAATGTGCTTCCTTTTGTTATGGAATCGGGAACGATTATTTTTATTGAATCTTTCTTATTAAGTCTATTTTTAGGTTTGATAAATAAGTCTTTTAATTTGTCGAAGTCTTTTTTGTAGACAATACCTACACCTTGTGTTTGCGATGCGTTACCTGTATAATAGTATTTCTCGTTATAGTGATTATAAGCTTTTACACGCCAACTACCCGAATTGTCCAGTAGATATTCTAAGTCAACATCACCAATAAGTGCAGCCTCACTTTTAATATATGGGTCATCCCGATAACCAAAGTTTCCATTGAGAAGTAGTCTGTCGTTTAACAACTGGCTCGAAAGTATCAATTCGACCTCGGTAGTTGTGAATTCAGAATCACTTGTGCGGATATTAGTGCCCAATTGCCATCTTTTATCTATCTGGTTTACTATTTTACTTAGTTGGTTAGAGAGAGTTGCGGAAGCGACAGCCGCAAAATCGGATGTCTTTTGATCGGTATTAGCAAAATCGGGACTGTAGAATTTAGACAGCAGCAGCAGATATGTTACCTGTTTGTTTATCATATCTTCTGTATTGATAATGCTCTTTACCTGACGCTCTACTTCGGCGTCTGCCGTTGGGAACGATATGTCTAGCCCAACATTCGGATGCTTTAATGGTCCGGATAACTTCAATATACAATTAACAGGGATAGTTGTTTGTCCCGATTGCACAGCTAATTGTCTATCGAGGTCATTTAGACTTGCTGTTATTTTGTATACCGCACTCACGTCCAGAATAGCTTCGAATGGATCACCTCTGAATTGTACACTGCTACCATCCTGAATAGCAAAGTTACGTTCCATCAGTCGTTGGAACGTGAAATTGTAATTTCCACGGTTGATATTATAAGTTCCATAAAGGCGTGGAGATGCGTTACTGTTCCATTGAAACTGCATTGTTCCGTTTCCAACACCGCGAAGAATATCTCCACCAACAGGGTCCATTACTAATTCGACAACAGCATCGGGCGTAGCGTCAATATAGAAATTCATATTTATTTCCATCCCCGATTCTGTTTTGATCGGAGCTAGTAAAATAGGAGCTTCAGCCGTTAGTGAATCGGTAGGTGCATTCTTATCTTTATATGTGATAAATGTATATTCATTTACAATATTATCCATAAAGTTCATACGAACAGCTGTATTTTCTTCAGTTCGCATACTGATATCTATATTCACTGCACTTTCATCACCACTTATAGTTCCTTTACCACTACCAAATACTTTACCAAAAAATAATGGATTTTGTTTTTCGGTAGCATTGTAAACCATAAATTTATTTGCCGATAAATCGACATAGTACATAAAATTAGCAAAGAAATCATGTGCTACTTTTCCTGTTCCTATGGCTGTATTTTTATTATCGTCGGTAAATACTATATCATTAAAATAGATCAAGTCTTTTTTAAGATGGATTGTGTCGGAGAACGAATAGTTCGTATTTAAGAAGGAAATGCCAATATTTCCGTCTTGAATATATGCATCTCCCTCGACTGTAACTTTAGAGAAATTACCGAATAAATGTACTTTCCCTGTTCCCCTGCCACTTATGTTGCTGAATATGGTTTCTGCATATGTCTTTAAAAAGCCGATATCAATACTATCAGCGTCAAAGTTGATAGACAAGGCTTGTTTTATCGGATCGATGGATCCGTCTACATTCGTCGTTTTGTTTTCTTTACTTATTATTGCTCCGCTAAGAATAACTTTATTCGTTTCGTCGTCAAGCTCACTGAATAGTTTCAGTTTACCGAGTTCAGTGCCATTAAATTTGAAATCTTCTACTTCCAGATTCGTATTAGCATAAGGTTTCTTTTCTATGCTCGAAAGAAATAAACTACCCGTTGCTTTTCCGCCAAATTTCAGGACATCGATAGCAAGTGTTTGAAATATATATTCAAGATTAATATTCTTGAGTTCAGTCTTTAAAATTTCTTTAGGACTGTTATTCGAGTACTTCCCGTTGATTTTTATTTCCTGACTACCATCATCATTATATACCAGAAAATTATCAATTCCGACAATGTTTTCCTGTATATGGATGTGTGATTGTTCCATTTTCCAAACGGCATTGTTTAGGACTAGTTCACTCGGTAATACATCTACATCGATTTGCAATGGCTCTTTATTTTCTCTTGTAAACAAAGTTGAGATTGCAAATTCTCCTTTGGCTTTCTGTTTTCCATCGTTTGCAAACGTTATGTTAGTGGTAACAAGATTATTTGATGCAGTTGCTGTAAGTGCAATGTCGTTAATCGAATTATTTTTGCCGGCCATCAGTAGATTCACTTTAGTCGTAATCAAGTTATTCTGATTGTCAGCGACAACATATCCCGATTTTATATTTGATCCTGCAGCTTTAATTGATGGAGCAAATACCTCTACTTTAAATTTATCCTGAACATTATTATAAAATCCTATAATTTTGGCAGGGCTAAGTACCACTACAGGTAAATTGAGAATATTACTCAGGCTCTCTGAATTATTTATCTGAAACTCGAATGTCAGATTATTTTCTTTTTCGTCCGGCTTCTTTTTTTGCGGAGCGTTGATTAATGCTGGTAAATAAGGATGCAGTGTTTGCAATACACTATTAGCCATCGTGGTGAAAGAATACGCCCCCCTAACTTCACCATTTAGTATATCCGATTTTATATTCAATTGATTCATAGCAGAATCTTTCGACGCTTCTATCAAAAACTGATTCATATGGAAATGTTTATCTCCACTCACAAAATCCAACGTATCTATTTTAAGGTAGCCTACTGCATCGTCTATATTTGCTCCTTTGAAATTAGCACGCATAACGAAAGACAGATTAGAGTCTTTTAATTTATCTGCCAACTTCAAATCGTCTAATTCCAGATTGTATGCGTGGGCTTCGAAATTGAGTTCCGGTAAATTTTTATCCGATAAATCGAATAAACCTTTTATATTTAATTCTCCATTGGGCGTGTTTGCATGTAACTTTCCATCCACACGCAGACCATCATAATCCGCGTCGAACGTGATATCTTTATATTCGTAAGTTTTATATGCAAAATCGTGAATTATACCTTGCGCATTGCCCCTTAGCTTTCCGTATTTGGGTTGTTCGAGGTCAACAGTAATATTTAGAGATGTTTTGCCAATATCTTTATTGTCTAATAGCCTGCCTAAATCGAAATTTGAGGTATATACTTTTCCTTTTGCGTATGAGTTTATTCCTTTTGTCGGATTGATTCCAAAAAGTATATCTGTCTTGACGATGCCAAGTTGTGTATCTAGGCTACCAAATGCAGTCAATTGGTTGAGATATCCCGATATATCACCTTGGAACGAGATAGTCCCCAGATTGGTTATTTGCTTTGGCAGTTTATTTTTGTTTTTGGAAAGATTGCCGACTATTTCTTGTATTCCTTCACTACTAACAGTCAGGTTATCTATGCTTCCGAGTATGTACATCTTATCAGACTGTCTTAGATCCTTTATTTCTACATTCGAGATGAGGTGCATCTTATCGCCTAAGTCGAGTGAGAAATCTTCTACTTGTAGATTGTCTATCGTTCCCGATATATGCCCTCTCAATGTCACATAATTGTTGAAGTTTTTCAGAAGCGGTACAAAGGCTGATACATCTTTGGGCGCTATGTACGATGGTGCAATTATAAGATCTAGGTTCGCGTAATCGAGAATGTCTGCATGTATCGAATCCGCAGGTTGAGCAAGATTGACTTCGCATTTGTCGAACTGTAGAAATGATGAAGGCATATCGAGTCTGAACCCTCTCAGGTACGCTTTATTGTCTTGAGTGATAAGCCGACCGGTAAGATTTGTGATTTCAAGTCCGCTTTTCTCCTTTAGGTTTATACTCTTTATCTGGATGTTGAGAGAGTCGGGTAGGAGTGATTTTAGAGCGAGTTTTGCGTTTAGATTCGAAACCTGTATGTGATTTTCATCGAATATATTCTCTTTAGCGGGTTTGTCTTTTACATTGTAATAAAATTGTCCGTTCGAAATATTAACAGCACTCAACTTGATGTCGAGCTGACTTTTAGGTTTATCGTCTTTTGATTTGAATGCTTCGATAATGTACTGAATATTCAATGGCGCATTCGTAGAATCTTTTGATAAATGGACTTCGAAGTCAGACAGCCATGCAGAGGTAATAACTATCTTACTCTTAGCTAAAGCAAAAAGATCGATGCTGGCTGATATTCTATCTGCCATTAATACTTTTTCGTTCGATTGATCGTAAAGGTAAACGCTATCCAACTGGATGGAGTTGAACGGTTGGAAGCTAAGTTTTCCTATGCCTAATTCTGTGCCTATCTTAGCTTTAAGCTCGTCAACAATAATACCTTTGGCATATTCCTGCACTGCCGGCATATTCAGTAATCCGAATACTAACGTGATCAGTCCCAAGATTACACCCAGAAAGGTTAGAAATATATGCTTAAATCGTTTTATAGCGCGATATTTTTAGTACTACAAATTTATTAAAAAAAAGGGTTTGCACCAGTTTATCGCTTGCTATATTTTACTATAATTTAGCTATTAAGAATATTTAAGTACATGAGCTCACTATTTCTCTCTCGATTGTAGCCTTGTTAATCCAATAAGGCTGTCATATCGTTCTCCGATAGGTCGATAATAGACAAAAATAGTGTATTCGTTTTCTGTCTCGAAGTAATTCCCTTCGATTGTGCCTGTTGAATAATTATTCCCCATTTTGGTGAGGTATTGATAATTATACAATCCTTGTTTTAGTAATAAAGTGAGTTTGTATTCTTTTGTATTATAATCGTATTTCATCTCATATTTATCAGAGAATGTATTATTTGTAAAGTCTCCGTTTATATAGATACTTTCAAGTAGAGGTTCGTTCATCGCTAACGTAAAATGAGTGAAGAAATAATCGGCCTCAGTGTCGCTGAAATTGCTTTCTCGGCTACGTATTACGAAACGTCCGTTTTGGTCTTGGTCGTAACTGTAAGAGCGATTTGCCCGTACATTGTCAGTAGCTATATACATCGAATAATAAGGCTTGTCGTATTTGATATGCGCAACATTCATGCCATTAGCTCTGTAACTACCGGTTTCGAATCGGCGATATTCGTTTCCTGCTTCAAATATGAGATCACGACTGTGCTCATAGATCATTCTACTGGTATTTATAAAGCTTGGTTTGGTCAATTGTCGTTCATTATCTATTCTGTTATTCTGTTGAACGAATACTTTTAGTTCAGACAGTGGCTCCCGAATACTTAGATTGGGAAAATTGACGGTGATTCCTAATTGCTGGTGTTCCTTATTTGAATCTATATCTGTATTTGTCGATATCACATAACCGACATTTACCTTTGTGTCGAGTACCGAAAAACATGCCATTAGCAGTATGTTATCAGGATTATCTTCTTCGTATACCTCTACTGCATAATTTCCTGCAAACCTCAATTTCACATCTCTATTTGGAATATCCAGATTGAAATGTGTATATATCATTGTCGTATTTATAGATGGAGCGTCATCTTCTATCGGATTATCGTTAAATCCATCGAGATATTCTATATCGGATAATTCTTTCGATTTTTTCCAATTGGCATCACAGTGTGTAATGCGGTATCTCAGTCTGTGAAACGAATTTTCTGAAATCCGGTCAAACCCAATATGGACATATTCATTGCTGTTTAGCTTCATGATAGGCTCTCTATTCCAATCGCCATTTATATTCACCTCAATAGTATGTATTTCGGGCGATATAGCTAGTGTTCTATAAGCTTGCGACCATGCTGTAATACAGGTCAATAGAAAGATGACAGTAAGTTTGAATCTATTCATTGGGATATAGAAATGGGTATACGCAAATGTAATAAAAAAAACTGCAAGGTGTAATTCTTGCAGTTTTAGTTATATAATTTAACAGAGTTATTATTCCTCTATATCTTCTTTCATATTGTGGAATACATTCTGAACATCTTCGTCATTTTCAAATTTGTCGAGAAGTTTCTGTATTTGCTCTTGTTGTTCTTTATTAAGCTCTTTCAGATCATTCGGGATGCGTTCGAATTCTGCACTATGAATTTCAAATTCATTTTCTTCAAGATATTTTTGAATATCAGAATACGACTTGAATTCTCCGTAAAGAATGATATCCTCGTCATCGTTTTCTATTTCATCTACACCATAATCGATAAGTTCCAGTTCCAGATCTTCGAGCGAAACACCTTCTTTGGGTGCTATTTTGAAAACACATTTATGATCGAACAAGAATTCAAGGCTACCCGATGTCCCTAGCGAACCACCAAGTCTATTGAAGTAGCTGCGTATGTTGGCAACAGTACGGGTCGGATTGTCGGTAGCTGTTTCCACAGCGATAGCAATACCATAAGGGCCATATCCTTCATACAAAACCTCTTTGTAGTCGGCACCGTCTTTGGCTGTAGCTTTCTTTATAGCGCGCTCGACATTTTCCTTCGGCATATTCTCTTTCTTCGCTTGTTGCATCAATACACGAAGACGAGGATTTGTATCAGGTTCAGGACCAGCCTCTTTAGTTGCTATTGTAATTTGTTTACCAAGTTTAGTGAACACACGAGCCATATTGCCCCAGCGTTTCATCTTAGTTGCTTTGCGATATTCAAAAGCTCTTCCCATAGTTTTTCTATATATATATGTACGGTAATAAATTTTCTGTATGCAAAATTATAAAAAATATTCATATACCGCTAAAAAGAATGCACTCACTAATTATAATGATTTTTATTAGTGAATATAGCAATATTTAGGGATTGCCGCAGTGTTGATCTTTCTTTTCCTTTGCGTCGTTTTACCAACGTAAAAATAAATTCAATAAAAACACTCTTAACAATGAAAAAAAATAGCATTTTGCTACTTATTCTGTGCTGTATTACTGTTTTTTGTCAGGCCAAAGATATTCGGGGATCAGTAAAAAGTTCGGACGGTGAAAATCTCGAATATGTAGCTGTTCATATAGTTGGTACCCAGAGTGGTAGCATAACCGACTCTTTAGGTGTATTTATGATCAAAAATATAAATCCCGGTAATTATAAATTGACAGTTTCTTTACTCAATTATAAAACAAGGACAATCGATGTAGCTGTCCGTTCAAATACGGAGATAACGGATGTTCCGGTAATTATATTGGAAGAATCTGCTCAGAATTTGGGTGAGGTTGTTGTCTCGGCTCAAGCTCATAAATATACTACTCAACGTATATCGGGTTCTATTCGTCTCAATGAACCATTGATTCAGATTCCTCAGAATATACAAGTTATCAATAGCGATATAATGCTCGATCAGCAAATAACCAGTATGAGCGACGGTATTACCCGTAATGTCAGCGGGGTAACCCGTCTTGAGCACTGGGGCGATTCGTATACGCGCGTAAACATGCGTGGTAGCCGTGCTGCTGCATTTCGCGAAGGTATGAATGTAACGTCCAACTGGGGGCCTCTAACGGAGGATATGAGCTTTGTAGAACGTATCGAATTTGTAAAAGGACCAGCCGGCTTTATGATGTCGAACGGTGAACCCAGTGGTATTTATAATGTGGTAATGAAGAAACCCACAGGACAGAGAAGAGGACAAGCTTCGTTTATGTTCGGTAGCAACGATCTGTATCGTGCTACATTAGACCTAGATGGTGTAATGGATAAAGAAGGTAAGCTATTATATCGTTTAAACCTGATGGGGCAAACAATGAATTCGATCAGACAATATGAATTCAATAAGAGATATAGCGTTGCTCCGGTTATTACATACGATATAGATGATAAAACGAAGTTGACAGCGGAATATGCTTTACAATATATGCAATCTTCTAATACAGGATCGTTTTACAGTTTCTCTCCAAATGGATATGCCGATCTTCCGTACGATTACTCAATATTAGAACCGGGGCTAGAACCCACAGTTATAAAAGATCATAGCCTTATTCTAAATCTTCAACATGAGTTGAGTAAAAACTGGAAGTTGACTGCTCAGGCTGCATATTTCAATTATAATAAAGAAGGTAGTTCGATGTGGTATGGATCTGTGGCAAGCAATGGTGATATGATCAGAACCGTAAGTATAGGTGATGCTATTAATGAGATGAAGTTTGGTCAGGTCTTCGTAAATGGAGAAGTGAAAACGGGAGCCGTCAACCATCGTATATTAGGAGGTTTGGATATTGGTGATAAACATTTTTGGGGAGACTGGAGCCAAACTCATGCATTGGATTCAGTTGGTACATATAATATTTATGACACAAATCGTAAATCGGGTAATCCATATTGGGGATATCCTCAATTCGACAGAACCCGAAGTATGAAAGAGAGAGCTAATACTACTCAAATTTCGCAATCGTATACAGGATTGTATGTGCAAGACGAATTAGGTTTCTTTGACGAAAGACTAAGATTAACTCTTGCCGGTCGTTACACATTTGTGAAAGATGATTCGTATGGAACTACTGTGACTGATGAGAAACATTTCTCACCCCGTGTCGGTCTTAGTTTCTCTATGGATAAAAACTCGTCAGTGTATGCTCTTTTCGATCAAACTTTCAGTCCGCAAATGGGATTGCTCCGTGGCGGAGATAAAGTGAAACCGATAACCGGTAGTAATTGGGAATTAGGTTTGAAACGTATGTGGTTTGGTGGTCGATGGAATACAAGTCTTTCGGTATATCAAATAATGAAAAATAATGAAACAACTTCTGACCCTGATAACAAAGGAGATGAAACTTACCTTATTCAAGTTGGTCAATCGAAAGCTCAAGGGGTAGAATTCGATATGATGGGCGAAATCGTTAAGGGGTTGAGCGTTGTTGCCAACTATGCTTATACCGATTATAAAGTGACAAAATCGATAAACGAAAAACGACCTGTTGGTATGCGTTTACCAGGACATGCTAAGCATCTTTTCAATATATGGTTGAAATATCAGTTTTCAGAAGGTATTCTTAAAGGCTTCAATATTGGTGGAGGTCAGACATCGATGCTTGATCGTAGTACATGGGGAGGGCTTGTCGATGGCAAGTCGGGTTTACCTGATTATTATAAGTTTGATGCGGTTGCAGGTTGGCGCAAAGGAAATTTGATAATAGGATTGAATGTATTTAATGTCTTCGATAGATATTTATACAGTGGTTCTGTGTCGGGTAATGTATATTATTGGCAGTCCGAACCTAAACGTAACTTCAGAATGGGTATTACCTATAATTTCTGATCGTTGAAATGAAAAAACTATCATTTAGAAAAATAGCTTACTGGTTGCATCTTTGGCTCGGGGCACTTTCGTCACTTGTAATATTTATTGTAGCTGTCACAGGATGTATTTACGTTTTTCAATTAGAATTACGAAGCATTTTTCAACAATCGCAATATGTGGAGATACAAGATAGACCGTTTTTGTCACCTTCGGAGCTAAAAGAAAAAGCTAACCAGTATGTATATGCAGTGGCGGCCGATAGCGCCAATGTTATCTATGGTGTAGCCTATGGCAAGAGGGATAAGGCTGCCACGCTTGCGTATAATCATTACGAGGATGGATATACAATATTAATGTTGAATCCTTACTCGGGAGATTATATTTATAAGCAGACATTGAAAGGCGATTTTTTCAGAATCATTCTTGCAGGACATCGTAGTCTGTGGCTACCTTACGATGTTGGGCGTCCTATTGTGGGTTGGTCGGTTCTGGTATTTGTTATTGTAACTATTTCGGGAATCGTACTTTGGATTCCTAAAAGATGGAATAGAAAATCGTTGAAATCTATTCTTACGATCAAGCGGAAATCAAATTCATATAAGCTCAATTACGATTTGCATAAAGTTATAGGATTCTATGTGGCACTAATCGCTCTTATAATATCTATAACCGGTCTGACATGGAGTTTCAAATGGTTCGCAAATTCTTATTATACTGTTATCTCGGGCGGAGAAGAACTGAAACAATGGAAACCGGCTTTGTCTGATACGACATTGACAGCCTCGACTCTCAACTTGGATGATCGACTATGGCAACAGGTGAAGCAAGAGTATCCGATAGGAGAGCAGGGTACATTTATGTTCGATTTTCCTAACAAGAAAGCGGATGCTTACCGCATTTGCTTCAATCCGGCGAATGATGATACATATTACAAAAGACATTTTCGTTTCTTCGATCAGAATACGCTGGAAGAACTCGAAGGTGGTGGTATCTATGGCACTGCTTACGAAGATTCGTCTGCCGGTGATAAGCTTTATCGTATGACCTACGATATTCATGTTGGAGCTATTGGCGGACTACCGGGTAAGATAATCGTTTTTCTTGCGAGTTTAGGTATTGCCAGTTTGCCGGTCACCGGATATATCATTTGGCATAAGAAAAGAAAGAAATCAAAGAAGGGGAAGAAATAGATATATAAACTTTCTATCGATAAAAAGCAGATATAATTAATATGAATTATATTTGCTTTTTCTTTTATACGAAAATATCTGCGCATAGCTTGAAAACAATGAGATGGAAAAACTTAGATATCTAAAAATAGATGCTTTTATTGCCGGAGAGTCTAATGGGAATCCTGCTGCATGCATATATCTTGAAAAGGATCAGATTTTATCTGAATCTGATATGCAGAATATAGCCAAGGAGCATAAAGGCTTTGTGTCCGAAGTTATTTACTGTGCTATGGTTGATAGCTCTTCGTGTAATTTGAGATATTACTCGTCGGAATGCGAAGTCGATTTTTGTGGACATGGTACAATTGCGTGTATGTACCATTTACTAAAAACGGATGAACAGCTCAAACAACTACCCGAAATAAAAATAAATACAAAGAAAGGCAGTTTAGTAGTTTATAACGAGCTTCAATCTTTAGATGCAGTTTTCATAACAGCTCCAAACCCCGAGTATTTATCGGTGACAGTTGCAGCAGAAGAAATCTCCGAGAATTTAGGCGTTGCAAAAGATGTACTGAACAAGCAGTATCCTATCAATTTTATTAATGCCGGCTTAAGAACTCTTATAGTACCGATTAGCAATCTGGATAACATATTAGCCTTAAATCCAGATGAAGAAACATTGAAAGCTTTCTGTATAACAAATGAGATTGATATTATACTTGTTTTTACTACAGATGTAACTAATGAGAATAATAAGATAAGAACTCGTGTGTTTGCTCCTAAATTCGGTTATCTGGAAGATGTAGCCACAGGATCGGGCAATTCTGCTATGGGTTACTATATGCTTAAGCATAATCTATGGAACAGAGAACCTATTTCTATTGAACAAAACGGAGAGAAAAACGCTTATAATGTAGTTAAATTAAAAATGAGTGAAGGAAAAGTTCTTTTTGGAGGCAGTGCTTCTATGAAAATAGAAGGAACTTATTTTCTTAATACGAGTGATAAGTAAAATAAATACGTAGTGAATAAACCGACTAAGATAAATTTTATTCTACCGTTCAAACCTCGCCGTCCGGCAGGTGGATTTCGGGTAATGTATGAATATGCCAACCGATTAGCAAAGAAAGGATATTCGGTTCATCTTACATATCCTATCCGTACACAGTATATGGAATATCGTTTGCCCTATGTAGCTCGTTATATTTTGTCTAAGGTAGAAGGCTTTCGTAATGATAGGTGGTTTAATTTCGATCCGTCTATTACGATGTCTTATGTTCCCCAAGTAGATGACAGATATGTAGTAGATGCAGATGTTGTAATTGCTACATGGTGGTCTACTGTCTTAGAAATGGGTAAGCTAGGTGCGGCGAAAGGTAAAAAGATAAATCTTATTCAAGGTTTTGAAAACTGGACAGGGCACGAAGACCTATTATATGCTTCGTACGATATGCCTGATACAACAAATGTTGTTGTAGCCTCTTACCTTAAAGAGATTGTAGAGCAGCATACATCTAAGCCTGTTGCATTAATATATAATGCTGTCAATAATAAAGAGTTTTTTGTAAAAGATAAAATAGAAGAGCGAACGCTTGCAACAGTTGCGATGACCTATTCTATACAAGAAATAAAAGGGTCTGAATATGGTCTGAAAGCATTAATGCTTGTGAAAGAAAGATATCCTGAGTTGCAAGCCGATCTATTCGGTGTGTGCCCTCAGCCGGAAGGTTTGCCCGACTGGATCAAGTTTTATCGTGCGCCAGATAATCTTTGCGATATATATAATCGTAATGCGATATTTCTTTCTAATAGTTTTACCGAAGGTTTCCCACTTACACCTGCCGAAGCTTTATTCTGTGGATGCGCATTAATTTGTACCGATATAGCCGGACATCGTGAATTTGCTATTGATGGAGAAACGGCTTTACTTGTTGAGGTGAAAAATGCAGAGCAGATGGCTGAAAGAATTTGTTATTTGATCGATAATAATGAAGAGCGCATCTCATTGGCGCATAGGGGTAATAATTACATTCAACGTTTTAGTTGGGAAAGTGCCATTGAGAAGATGGAAAATTTAATTAAACAGATTGTATAATATATTGAAGATTGTAAATATTTTGCACATTTACTTGTTATCTCTTAAATAATATATATTTTTGTAAACGTATTTGGTTTGGATAATTCATTTCGGATTATCTGATTAAAAGGGAATCAGGTGAAAATCCTGAACAGACCCGCTACTGTAAGTTCTAACGAACAACATTTTGACATTACCCTCGCCACTGTTAGAAACAGTGAGCAGTGAACAGTAAACAACAATTTAGTTGATAACTGATGACTGACAACTGATATGATGGGAAGGCCGTTCAAAATGAGAACAAGTCAGGAGACCTGCCAGACAAAATAAATATTCAGACTTTCGAGGAATAAAGTCTTGAGATCAAATGCACATGGTTGCACGTTTGTATTTATACATTTTGATTATCATTTCATTTCTTCTGTTAAGACTATTCAACTTTAGTCTGGATTAGTATTATACTAAATAAACTGATAATTATAATGAAAAGAAAGTACTTAGGTTTAGTGGCATTTTTTGCTTTGACTTTTACATTCGCATCATGTTCTGATGACGACGATGTAACAAATTCTGATGAAACGGTTGTAATAGAAAATGATAAAGCTCCGGCTACTATGGCTGCCGATGGTTTTTATATTTTGAATGAGGGTAATTTTACTACAGATAATGCCAGTTTAAGTTTCTTCAATAATGACGGAGCTATATCTTATCGCGCGTATGCTGCTGCAAATTCGGGAGAGACTCTAGGTAAAACAGGGCAATTTGCAACAATTTATGGTGATAATGTTTATATAGTATCATTTGGCGGAAATAGGCTCGTAGTAGCAGATGCCAAAACATTGAAAAAGAAGGTGGCTATTGAAAATATTGCGGGAGGCGAAAATGCAGCACGTTCTTTTGTAGGTGTGAATAGTAAGAAAGGTTATATATCTACAAATAGCGGAATTAGCCTCTTTGATATTGAGCAGTTGAAAGTAGGTACAACTATTGCTGGTATTTCCGGCGAAGTTGTTAATATGTGTCTTGCAGGTAAATATGTATTTGCAGCTGTTATCTCGGAAGGTATTTATGTTATAGATACTTCAACCGATAAAGTGGATAAAGTTATAAAAGACAATACAATAAATTCAGTTGCACAAAGCAAGGACGGAAATATTTGGGCTGGTGCTACCAGTAAACTGATTAAGATAAATCCATATACATTTGAAGCAACGACAGAAGTTTCGTTTTCAGATACCCATATCGAATATTCTTGGAATGTAGGGAGTTTTTGTGCCAGTACTCAACAAAATGTTTTGTATTGGAAAGATGGGAATAAAGTTGCTAAATATGATATAAATAGTAAATCGCTTAATTCAGCATTTTATACGCTGGGTAAGCATGATAATGGTGACCAGCTTCTTTTTTATGGTGCAGGATTAAGAGTAGATCCTTTAACCGACAATATAGTTTTGTCAATGACAACAGGTGTATGGGGTAATGATATAAATGTAGTACAGTTATTGACACCTCAAGGAGCATTGAGTAAAACGATAAACGTAAAAGGAGGTGCAGATAATACCGATTACTATTGGTTTCCGGCTATGCCATTCTTTAAAGACGTAAACGCTCCTGCTATATTGACTAATCAAATCGTGTTGAAGCCTAACGAAGAAAAGACTATTGATCTGAATGAAGTAATTGTGGATGCTGATAATGCATCATCATCTATAATTAAGAGTCTGCTTACTTCGTCTGCTGAGGGTGATATTGCTCAATATGAATTGCAAAAAAATATGCTGACCCTGAAATCTTCGGCTAAGACCGGAAAGATGGTTATTAAACTACAAGCAAATTCAAATGGCAAGATCGTAGAAAAAGATATAAGAATAGATGTCAGAAATTGACGCTTGTTTTATTTGTGTATAGGTAAAAGAGAGAGGCTGTCCGTGGTGGGACAGCCTCTCTTAATTTAAGCCCTCTTCGGACTCATTGCTTTACTTAATTTATTTATATCATATCAGTGCTTCTCTTGATGAAATTGTTCAGAGCCTCACCTTTCAACATGCCATTCGACAATAGAGCCAAATCGATAAGCTGACGTACAGTTTTGCTTTCAGCTGCATAAGCTGTTACAGCATCTTTTTCTTTGCCCTCTATATCTGCCATTACCTTTTTGATCAGTGGATGTTCGGTGTTCAGTACCAAATTATAATTATTGGGCATTTCACCATAGAACGACATTCCGGTTTGCATAGCAGACATCTCTCTCATACGACGCATAAACTCGTTTTGAGTGATTTGTATTGGCTGCGCTTTTTCACCTAATGCTTTATAATCGATTGTAAACTCTGTTTTCTCAATTTTAGGAAGTTGAGAAGTGAATGTTTCGCTCAATTCTTCTTTTTGTTTATCGGTGAGATTAACCTCTACTGCGTCTTCCTTTACGATAAGATTGTCAACAGTATCGCTGTCTACACGGACGAAGCGGCTTTTCTCGAATTTTTGTTCGAGCAGTCCTGCCATGTGCACATCTAGCTGACCATCGAATAAAATTACATCATATCCCTTTTCAGTAGCATTGTTAATATAGGTATATTGCTCATCTTTATTGCTTGCATACAAATATATCAGATTGCCTTCTTTATCTGTTTGATCGGCAGATATAAGTGTCTTATATTCTTCGAACGTAAATGCTTTTCCATCTGTATTTTTTAGTAGACAGAATTTTTGAGCACGATCGTAGAATTTCTCGTCAGTCAGCATGCCATATTCGATAAATACTTTCAAGCTATCCCATTTTGCTTCAAATTGGGTGCGATCGTTTTTGAATATTTCCTCTAATCTGTCAGCTACCTTCTTTGTGATGTGATTAGATATCTTTTTCACATTCTGATCGCTTTGCAGATATGAACGGGATACATTCAACGGAATATCCGGAGAATCGATAACACCATGCATCAGTGTTAAGAACTCAGGAACGATTCCTTCTACCGAATCGGTTACGAATACCTGATTGCTGTATAATTGTATCTTATTTTTGTTGAGATCTACATTGCTCTTTATTTGAGGAAAATATAAGATACCTGTCAGTTTGAACGGATAATCGACATTCAGGTGAATCCAGAACATCGGTTCGTCAGACATCGGGTATAGATCCTGATAGAATTTTTTATAATCTTCGTCTTTCAGGTCTGCAGGTTTACGTGTCCAAATTGGATTCGTGTCATTGATTATATTGTCTTCTTCGGTTTCTACCGATTTGCCATCTTTCCATTCAGTCTTTTTACCAAAAGCAACAGGTATAGGTAAGAAGTGACAATATTTCTTTAATAAACGACTGATTTCACCTTCTTCAAGAAAGTTCTTGTTCTCATCATCTATATATAAGATAATGTCGGTACCTCTTTCAGCTTTTTCTACATTCTCCAATGTATATTCGGGAGAACCGTCGCAGCTCCATTTAACAGCCTGAGAATCTTCCCTGAATGATTTAGTAACGATTTCTACCTTTTGTGATACCATAAATGAAGAATAGAAACCTAACCCGAAGTGTCCGATGATAGAATTCGCGTCATTTTTATATTTATCGAGAAACTCATTTGCAGAAGAGAAAGCTATCTGATTGATATATTTTTCAATTTCTTCGGCATTCATTCCTATACCTTTATCCGATATAGTGAGTGTACCTTTCTCTTTATCAATGCTTACACGTACAGTGATATCTCCAAGTTCTCCTTTGAATTCGCCCAAAGAAGAGTATGTTTTTAGCTTTTGTGTAGCATCTACTGCATTCGATACTAATTCACGAAGAAATATTTCGTGATCGCTATACAAGAATTTCTTTATGATGGGGAAAATATTATCGGTTGTAACCCCAATTTTGCCTTTTTGTTCCATAATGATATTTTAAGTTATTAGTTATATTATTTTGATTCTATTAAAGCAAATAAGATGCCAGACAGATCGGACGTGTCATATTGTCTTGTTAGATCCTTAATGTTCTTAAAATGAATAAATTATTGAGGGCTTAAATTGTTAAAAATAGGCTTATTTTGGCTGATAGATTTTTTTTATGTCATATTTAACATGTTTTCTGCATGTGTTAAATATCTATTAATCAATACATTAATTTGTAGCTATTAGTTGTTTTGACAATTGTTTCTTAAAAAAACTATATTTATTTCATTTTAACTAAAAAAACTCGTTACATTTGCTTTATAATTAATAAGAAATAAAGATTCTTATGACTTGAAAACTAATGGATTATTTATCACGCTAAATACTGAAATTATGAACACAACTAATCACAAAAATAATAAAGAGTTTGAAGATAAATTAGTCGATCTTCAAAACAATATGATGAATTTTGCATTAACTCTTACATCTAACAGAGAGGAAGCAAAAGATTTGCTACAAGAAACAACACTAAGAGCGCTGGATAATAAAGAGAAATATTATGAAAACGTAAATTTCAAAGGTTGGGTGTTTACTATTATGCACAATATATTTGTGAATAACTATCGTCGTGTGGTTCGTAGCCAAACAATGATAGACCAAACCGAAAACCTGTACCATTTGAATATGCCTCAGGATTCAGGCTTTGATACTCCTGATGGTGCTTATACAGTGGCTGAGATTACAAAAGTGATCAATAGTTTCTCTGACGAGTACAAGGTGCCTTTTACAATGCATGTTTCAGGGTATAAATATGAAGAGATTGCTCAAAATCTTGTTTTACCTATCGGTACAGTAAAAAGCCGTATTTTCTTTGCAAGAAAAAGACTGCAAGAATTGTTGAAAGATTACAGATATCAAGATAAAGACTAACTTCCGATATAAGTTCGCAAAAGGGTCTGCAATACAATATTGCAGACCCTTTTTATTTTGAGAAATAAAGCTCTTTTAATAAATAAAACAAATGTTATATCACGTTTATTTATTAAGTTTGTACAAGAAATTATAAATAATCACGATTTTAATTAAGTTTATATGCACAATTGGTTTGAATGTAAGGTGAGTTACGAAAAAATGCTCGAAAATGGAATGCAAAAGAAAGTAACAGAACCTTATTTGGTTGATGCTTTATCTTTCACTGAAGCAGAAGCTCGCATTACAGAAGAAATAAGACCATATATCACAGGCGAATTTACAATAGCAGATATAAAAAGAGCAAAGCTATCAGAGTTGTTTTTTAATGATAACGGAGACCGCTTTTTTAAAGCTAAAGTTTTCTTTATCACACTGGATGAAAAAAGCGGATCAGAAAAGAAAACAGCAGTGCAAATGTTGGCTCAGGCTTCTGACCTTAAGGAAGCTCTTCGAGTAGTTGAAAAAGGTATGGAGGGAACGATGGCCGATTATACTATTGGATCATTAGCCGAAACATTGATAATGGATGTTTTTCCATATTCGGAAGATGCCAAGAGGAAAATTATATTGACTTAAGTTTAGTATTTGGTAGATGAGTGTTGCTGAAAATATAATAAAAATAAAAAAAGACTTACCGGCGAATGTAAAGCTTGTTGCTGTATCTAAATTTCACACGGCAGATACTGTCCGCGAAGCTTATGATACCGGGCATCGTATTTTCGGCGAAAGCCGAATGCAAGAACTGAGTGAGAAGCATCAGCAACTACCCGATGATATAGAGTGGCACTTCATAGGCCATTTACAGACAAATAAAGTAAAAGCTATAATTCCATACACTCATACAATACACAGTGTAGATAGCTGGAAGCTATTCGCCGAAATAGAAAAGCAGGCTGCAGTATTTGAGAAGCCTATATGCTGTCTGCTAGAAGTGCATATTGCAAAGGAGGATAGTAAATATGGTTTTTCTTTCAACGATTGTCGGCAATTTATGGAGCAAGGCGAGTGGAAGAAGCACAAATATGCTTATATTGGTGGTTTGATGGCAATGGCTACTAATACTGAAGACGAAACTCTGATACGAAAGGAGTTTAAAAACCTAAAATCTTTCTTTGATGAACTGAAGGCTAACTATTTTTCAGAGGATGATTCGTTCTCCGAAATATCGATGGGAATGTCAGGTGATTATAAAATTGCTGTAGAAGAGGGATCAACTATGGTGCGCATAGGTTCGTCCATTTTCGGAAATCGGGAGTATTAATGCAAAATACAAAATAGATTATGAATATACAACAGTTGGAATATATTATCGCCGTAGATAATCATCGGCATTTCGCTAAGGCTGCTGAAGCGTCTTTTGTGACTCAACCTACCCTGAGTATGATGATTCAGAAGCTTGAGGATGAGTTGGGGGTGAAAATATTCGACCGTAGCCAGCTACCTGTTCAACCGACTGTTATTGGTACGCAGATTATCAATCAGGCACGTGTTATCGTTTCGCAGGTTAAACAAATAAGAGAAATTATTCAGGAAGAAAAAGGTGTTGTGCAAGGGATATTCAAGTTGGGTATAATCCCGACGATTGCTCCTTACCTTTTGCCAAAATTAATGCAGATTCATGACAAGAATGGTTTCGATATAGTACTTGTGATAGAAGAAACTACGACAGGGCAGATAATAGATAAGCTATTGAATGGTGCACTTGATGGCGCTATATTGGCCACACCTTTGAAAAATGATAAGATTAGCGAGCATCCGATTTACTATGAACGATTCTATGCATATGTATCTCCTCGCGAGACTTCACTATATGCCAAGAAAGAATTGGAAGAGGATGATTTGAATGTTAATCGTCTTTGGTTACTCGAAGAGGTTCATTGTTTCCGTAGTCAGATATTACGTATTTGCAACACTCGAAAACGTAAGAGTTCTCATTCTTTGTTTTCGTATGAGGCTGGAAGTATCGGGACTTTGGTAAACATTGTCGACAACAATAGTGGATTGACTATAATACCCGAAATGGCGATTGAAGAACTGTCTGAAAAACAAAAGAAGAATATTCGTCCATTAAAAGGGATGAATCCTGTTCGTGAGATCAGTCTTATTACCCGTCGCGAATTTTTGCGCGAGCGCGTACTTGATATAATTATTTCGGAAGTGAAAGAATCTGTGCCTAAAGAATTATTAAATCCAGATTTGAAGAAATTTGTTGTGGATATTTAATTCTTTATTATCTTTGCATCCGCACCGGGGAATTAGCTCATCTGGCTAGAGCGCAACGCTGGCAGTGTTGAGGTGATCGGTTCGAGTCCGATATTCTCCACAGAATTAGAAATCCTCATACAGAAGTGTTTGAGGATTTTCTTTATTATTGAGAGGATTATTCCTAACCTTAATCTATAATATTTATGAGAAAACTTATTACACTACTTTTATTGATTCCTTTTGTTTTTGCTTGTTCATCAGATGATAATGAAGTTGATTTAACTGTTACATTTAAAAGTTATACTGAAGATGGTAATATAATACCAAGACCTAACTCAAGAATATGGATATATGAGACAAAAGGTGAAGATACGGTTGGATGGATATATCGGGCTCAACCTCAGCGCTGTGTAGAAAAAAAAGATGGTACGATTATTTATCCTAAATATGTCTTTGAAGCAAATGCTAGTGGAGTTATCAACGGAAAGATTGGAGATTACACTTCTTATATTTATGACTTTGAATCACTTTTAGGTGATATGGTAACAGTAGGGATAGATAATTTTGAAACAAAAAGTGAACCTGTAATAATAGAGAAACTTTTTCGTGATTAAGTTGTTTATAATTAACTTGTTATTTGTATAATCGCATATTAAGATTGATACTTTTCCTCGTATTTACTATTTTACTCTTTTAAATTATCTAATTATGTTTTTGGCATTGTTATCCATACATTCACTAGATGAGTCCTAAATTTCGATCTTCATTCCACAAAAAATATAATCTTCAGACAGAATTGTTTGGGGATTTATTATTTTTCAGTTGAGGAAAGTAAAATATAAATAAGCAAGCCCTAATATTATTAGAAATACGATTGGCAAACCTATGAGAGTATTAATACAACCATGACTCAGATTGTTAGCACCATCATCAGAATTACCTCTTAAATAATCTAAGGATTTAGGTACTTTAACAAACCTTAAAAAGCTGTATCTAAAACGAACACCAATGTATTGAGCTAATTCACGTATAAAGCTGCCCATTATTTGAAATTTCCATAAAACTAATAATTTTCTCAAAATCTTTAACAAGAGAGTTCAAGTTTTCAGTGCTATACTCCGTCGTGTAATTATCAATTTGCAAGAATTTTATATTTCTTTTATCATTTCAAACTGCATACCTGTAATTCCAATATTTTTTGATTTTAAGAATTTAGTAATCGAACTACATGAAATATCAGTATTTATAATTTTTACAACATTATTTTCATTGAGTCTGACTATTTCTTTAAGCAGTAGTGATGCAACTCCTTTTCTTCTGTTTTGTTTGTCAACTGCTATTTGAGTAATATCTCCTGAAGTAGGTTCAAAAACGCAATATCCGATGAGTGAGTTTTCGATAAAAACTCCTATACTAACAAAGCCTTTGGCTGTCCTTTTGATGGAATCGAAACTATTTTGCCATGATGGACAAAAATCCCAAAAAGTAGATATTGAATTAAAATTCTCAATATTAATTTGTTGTATTGAATATGGAATGTCAGATGTTTTAAATTTTTTATCAATTAATTGATTTTTCTGTATAATATTATTGAAAAATCCAAATCTCACAATTTTTAAAACGAAATGTACATAAAAACACGCACGCACTAAAACAAACAAAGCCCCGAAAGGGGCTATATTATTGCACAAAATAAAATTTACTTCACAAACTTATACAACATCATATCGGTATAACTTGCACTCTTATTGATTGTAATATTCTGTGTATTCAATACTGAATTTTCAAACGGGTTACCAATACTTCGATTGTCTGCAAACCACTCACATAACTCAATTAATGAACTCTTATTCGAAGTAAAGAATACATAGTTAGAGCCTGTGAGAACGTTCAATACATCCAAATAATCCCGAAGCTTCCAATACTTGTCTGAGAGATAAGTTTTTGTGTCAGTTGATAGGTATGGAGGGTCAACTAAAAACAACACCCCCGGCACATCCTTGTATTGCTCATATAGTTGCTTGTAGTCACACCGAACGATCTCCAAGCCGCCAAGATACTCATCCGCGCTAAAGTCGTAGTCTGTGGCCTTAACATTATTGTATAACGTTTCTTTGTTCAGTTGTGAAAGACTAGTTACATACTGTGCAGAAAATAGGATAGATGATGACAATGTAACATAATCTACATATCCGGTTTTATCTGCTTTTTCAATACATTCAAGAACATGGGCCTTAGATTTATCGTCTAATTTCTTTTCTCTCGGATAATCTGATAATATCAATCTGATATCAGCCAATAATTTATTAGTACGATCTATATTTCTTAGTCTTTCGCTATAATTGTCAAAATCATTGTAGACGACCCTAGTATTAGTAAATATATTCTTTGCCGTATGTGATAGCAAACCACTACCTCCAAACAGATCGACTATTATACTCACTTCCTTATTAGCTTTGAGTTCCTGTAATGCGATTCCAAAACCATTTACAAATCTCCTTTTCTGTCCTTGAAAAGGTAGCGGTGCTACTTTGTAGCTTTTTTGTTTCTTAAATTCCATTTAATTTCTATTTAATTAGTGTTTAAAACTTATCTTTGTATTCTCACCACGTACAAAAAAAACGAAGCAACGTAACTAAAGGCATCAGCCCTCAGTTATGCGTTGCTTCGCATTTATTTTAACGAATACGTTAGTACGTGGTGAGATACTACTAACGACTGAGGGCTTATTTATCCCTCCTATTTTAATTACAAGAACGTACCAAAATTTCTACCAACGGCATCGCCTTTCGTGATTGATATAGTATTTAATTCGCTCAACTCACTAGCTGACTCGAATACACTTGTATTAATACTAACCGCCGTAACTTCATTTCTAACCTCTACATCATTAAAAACCGCTTTGGTTATAGACACACTCGAAACAGATGTGTCCGATATATCGGTTATAGGCGGCAATCCATTTTCATACTCTGCCATAATACTAAATTCTAATAGGGTTTAGCGTTGAAATATCAATGCGATACTGAACAAATGAACCATGTATTGTAAACGATGGAACGATCACGCCGCCATCACCGCCAGCCAGTGCGTAAAAATCATTATGACCAGAGGTCAAGTAATTACCATCAGCCCCGCGCTTCATTTCGTTGGCAAAGTCATTATTATTTTGCATCAGGCATCGCGTATCGTTCGGAACAACATCACACCAAAACGGTTTTTGCCTGTTAGTCCAAAATGCTTTGTCGGTTGCGTCACTTTCTGCATAGTTCTTATTCCAGCATCGGCGCAAATGGCAATTACCAGTAATAGCGAATGTCAATGTAGCACTAGTAACCAAGAATGAACCAAAACACGGATATACAACATTGTTATAAGTTACAGTTCCGCTTGTGTCATTTAAGTTATTCGGAGCAACGAAGTACCAATAATCAGCCTGTAAGTTCCCGCTGGTGATTAAACCGTCGGGTAAGTCATTCACAACGCGCATTTTGACCGTTTGCGCCCGCGCAAGGTCTAACACTTCAAATACTTGTACATTACCGCTAACAACAGCAAAAGAAGCCACACCAGCAACACCGATAAATGTATTATTACGAGTCGTTAATGAAGTCGAATAGGTCGAACCGTTATAGGTTATTGACGCGAATTGCTTATCGGACGAACGCACCAAATAAACCCAGCCCGCGCGAATAACAGTTACAGGCGTTGAGCCTATATCTCGCGTGCCATCACTTGTCACACCTAAATACATCGGTAAATTACCAAATATACCGACCTCGTTTATTTTGTTCTTACCACCCAGCCACATCACATTTGATTCTATATAACCGCTTGCCGCGTCTGTTATATCTACATTCGCGGGTAACTGTAACGAGTTTTCACCAACAAGTAAACCGCTGTTAGGATTTGCCGTACTGATCGAGGCTGGTTTATTTTTAGACAATGTAATCGGTATGCGTTCTATTCGGTTGATTGTGTGTCCTAGAATGATAAATAAACGTTCTTCAAAAAGATGAAAGATAGAACCTTTAATAATCGCACCCTCGATCGTCGATCCGTTATCGAACACCCAGCGCCCAACCTTATTGGTAATATCATAATCGGTCACACTTGGAACGGTCAAACCTTGCGCCTCGCATCTGCTAACAAAATCAGCACGTAACGTCGCCTCTGTATTTCCGATTAATGGCGTAAAACCCAACTCACCGCCTATTTTGAATCGGCATGAATCGAAGCCTTTATAACTTGTATTATAACTCGTTAAATCTGCTTGCGAAACAACAACGTCACATTTATTTACAATCGAAAGATTTGTAAATAATAATGTTTGTATCACCGTATTTGAAAATGTATTGTTTGTTCCGCGCGTACCAACAATACTACTTTGAATTTTGACAAGACATTTGGTTGCATTATTAACCGTTTTGTTAAAACCACTTTCAATCACACAATTGTCAAAGCGATATGTAACCGTTTGTGTTGCAGATACAAGATCGAGAGCGTTTAACGTTAAATCCTTAAACCGTATATGAGTGAAATTATCGGATATAAGCGAGAAGTTTATTTTTGTTGCGTGCATACCCATACCGATAAGATCGCGGTAATGACCATCACCACTTACAGCAAGACGCAAAAGATACTCACCGCCCGAAAGCAGATTACAAGTCTTACCGCCACCATTACCGACATTGAGGTGAGACACTGCAACGTGATAAGGATTATCGCGTGTACCTACACCACTTTTTGAGGTCGCTATCTGACTGAAATAGTAAATATATCTATAATCAACATCATAAATATTTAGCTGATCATAGTTTATATAGTAGTCTTTAAATTTATTATTCATAATCTTCTATTTTATCATTAACTACTATTTTATCAGTACTCAAAACCATCACTTCACAATTATCGAACAGTGCAACATTATATGTACGTTGATTTTCTGAAAAGACTTTTTGAAATTTCGGTGACTGATTGCGAAAAAACACATTGTCGTCTATCTCGAATGTATCTTGATCTTTGTTTATTGTATATATCATATCACATTGTTATTTTGCCAAACAGATAAAGAAACAAATCATTATCAATCGTTTGTCGGGTTACTGAAAATGTTACCAACGCGTTTGCTGGTATTTTAAAGTCAATCGTTTGGTTCACTGCAACGCTTTGAGAGACATTGTTTATTACCAAATCCAACGTATTTACATTGATACCAGCTATTTTATAGATGGTAAGTGCCTCTGCAAAGAACATACTCATTGTATTGTCTTCCATCCCGAAAGATATACGGCGCTCTAATTGCAGACTCGAGGCGGCATTTTCCAATTTTTTGAGGGCTTCACCTACAACCCTGTTAACTTCTGTGAGTGCATCACCTACAACCCTGTTAACTTCAGTGAGTGTATTGTCTAATTGCTGAGTCGTGGCGAAATTGCCTAAAACTTCATCCAGCCGATCAATGTTTTCGATTGGTATAGGCTCGTCTTTATGCCAATACGAATCAAGCCATGCGGCAAATTGAGCCGCCAAAGGTTTAGAGCCACGTGTAAACCAGTTTTTTATAGTATTTATATCCGTTGTTGCCATAATTAGGGTTTTTGATAGATCATATATTCCAAGTAATATTTTGTGCTGGCATTTGTTTGCGTCACATCAAAGCCAAACCGCACAGATTCAGCCATCCCAGTAGCATTTGAGAAACGGAACGACACCGCCGACAACAGATGCTCTTTAGTATTAAAATATAAATCACTATATGTATCATCGGTTTTTTGATACACATAAATATTGGCTATAACGCCAATCTTACCCAGTGCCAACTGTTTATTAATATTAATGCGCGGCCCAGACTGATTATAGACTAGTTCAACAAAGCCTTGTTGGAAAATTGACAGAACGCCAGCAGTAGCAGCAGAAACCATTTTACTTGTTGCTAAAACTTCACTATTCGACACGTTTGGATCGTCGGTCTTAGCATTCGGTAAATTACCAAGTCCTACTTGTGTTTTGGTTACTGCGTGCGGATTACTTTTATTTAAAACGTGAGTGGCAACCGCTTTACTCGTCGCTAAAATATTAGTATCGTTCACCGCTGGGTCGTCGGTCTTAGCGTTCGGCAAATTACCAAGTCCTACTTGTGTTTTGGTTACTCCGTGCGGATTACTTTTATTTAAAACGTGAGTGGCAACCGCTTTACTCGTCGCTAAAATATTAGTATCGTTCACCGCTGGGTCGTCGGTCTTAGCGTTCGGCAAATTACCAAGTCCTACTTGTGTTTTGGTTACTCCGTGCGGATTATCAACCCTAGCGAGGTGATTAGAGATTGTCAACAACGAATTTAAGCGGGTAAGGCTTGACCATGCAATCGCACCAGTTCCCGACCCGAATTGGGCAAAACGACTTATTTCTATTGCTTGTGATGTTGAGTCCTCAAAAATCAAAGTTTCTTTTAATTCCCGAATTACGAATGTTGTTTGTACTCCGGTAGATGAACCGGAAAAAGGCAACAATTCACCATTAACAATAATCCACCCCGCTGTAACATTTTGCCCCGAAACTATACAACCCGAAACTATAACATTATTACCAATCATGGCGGCTAAGCCTCCTGTTATTTCAGAATATGCGGATTGCATAAATTCGAGCGTTTGTTGATCAAATGGGGCACCACCTAGTTGTGAAAAATCATATTTTTTGTGCATATTAATATTCGTTTATTATAAATGTTTTAGTTGGTAATTTATACATCTCTACTATTGCTTCTAACTCAGCCTTATTGTATTGTAGGCCTTTAGGTACATTTACTATAAAATTGAACCGTTCGACACCAACTTCATCTCGTTTTCTTAAATATACCGGCTTGTTTTCTTCACGTTTATATATAAAAACAGGCTTGTTTTCACTCCGGGTATGTATATACAGTTGCCTGTTATATTTCCCACTGCTTATATAAATACGTCGGCCACCAAAATCAAAACGATCATTCAACGCTTTTTCAATGAAACACACCTGAGGTGTTATATTTAAGTGATACAAATTATCATCCCTATTGCGTTGGAATAAACTGTATATGTAACGGATAGGAGAAAGAAAAGCCTCTAAAAATGCCGTTACAGATGAAGTGCGAAAAATAATCGGCAACAATTGTTGTATTAGCCGTGAATAGTTTATAGTAAAATGTTTCATTGCAATATTTCGCTTTGTGCTATATAATTAATACTCAAATCGGCATCACTTATTTGAAAATAACCCGAATAAGGCTGATACTTCACAATTATATTTATCCAATTAAGTGCTCCATATTGATAAGCGGCATAGGATAAATGAGGTATAACAACACCATCAACTCTTTGTAGTGCATCAGTTAGAAACGCAAGTACCAACTCACCATTAAAAGGCAAGACTTTAAGATAAGCCCGAACGGCATCGGGAACCGGCGTAAAAGATGAGCCGTCCAAGCGTTGTCCGTTTGCATTCAGTACCAAAGGATTGTAATAAATGTCAAGTGATAACTTTAGTTTATCCGCCGTTGTACTTAATACTTCAATCTCTACGCCGGCATCGCCAACACGTTCCATATATTCAGAAAATGAAAGTTGTTCGTCATTATTTAAAGGGCCAAGGTTGTCGCCAACATCTTTCGCAACTTTTATTAATAATGGTTTGTCACCTCCCTGCTTGCGGACGGCGGCATACGATACTATTTTACTTTCATCAATTTGTTCCTGTGTTTTACCCTCGTTGTCGTATTGGTCATTATCAGGTAAAAGGTTAAAGCCAAATTGAAAAGCAAGGGCCATGTTGCGATACCACCGGGGTGAGTGAGGCTTAAGATTACTTATTATATCCGCCGTTTCTTGCCGATGTATATCGAAAAGAGTTTCAAGCGTCCATATTGCAAAGGCTACGATATAGAAAAAAATACTTTCTATTCTGACTCTTGGGAACCTTTCATCGAATGATTGCCCCGGTTGCAAATCATATAAGAACATTACGGCTGCATCGGCCATAAATATCTCAGTCATTTGCTGTTTAATTTCGCTTACTGTCCTTGCCATATTTTCAACTTACTATAAAATCATATTCAATTCGCCAAAACTCTATACCCTCCGGCCCTTTCTCTATTTCCGTGGCTGGGATGATACCTCTTACCCTGTAATAATTATATATACTTGCATCTATTGTCACGGGAGCCGTTATTGTTAATCCGGTTACTAATTCGCTGGTAATATCTATTCCATTAGCAATAGCCAATAAAAAAACAGATTCGGCCGAACCTCCCAACTGTATCGCTAAGTCTAAAACACATTGTTTTGCAACTACTTTAGTTTCCATCTTACAAATAATATTATTGCACCAATTACAATTATTATTGCAACTATCTTAATCACCCAATTACTAACCCCGGAATCTATTTTCTTTTCTAACATTGACTTTTTTAGTGTATCACTTCTTATTGTCGTTTTACCTTTATCAATATTCAACTTATTAGATAACTCCGATTTATTAGTATGAGTGGAATCATTAATTGACAGATCAGTAGCTTTGCTTATTTCTATTTCGTTTTCTTCCAAAAGTGGGGGTTTCCCTGTTTCGGGATTTATCGGCTTATCCGTGTCATACTTCTTTTGTTTAATATTTATATTAAGCCGTTCACTTAACACTTGTTTTATAGCACGCTCTATATTTTCATACAAATACCTATCATCCGATGACGTGATGTCATTATCTAAATGAATTTCCTTTTTTTCTGATAATTCGGCCTTGCTATTTTGAAAGGAGCGACAACCGGTAAATACAAAAAATAGAATCAGTATATAAAATAGTTGTTTCATTATGTAGTGTATTTAATATCATTTATTCGTCGCTTCCATCCTTTTTCAAAGCGTTTGTTTGCTGGACGACTTGCAACAATCTCATCTATAAATTTTATACGATCGGCTTTTATCAGATCGAAAAGCATTTTTTGATCGGGATAGTCATTTAGTGCGGATAATGTTTTATTTCCGACAAGACCATCAGCCACAACACCAAGTGATTTTTGCGGTCGTACAATACCATGCTTACCCGATGCCCACACCCAGTCAACAAGTATATTTGCCACTGATTGATTATTTATGCGGTCGGCTTTCCATCTATCCCAATAATGAGGTTTTAAAACTCCTTTAACCACATCATCAACGGTTAACAATTTCAGATCGTCGACATCTATATCGCCGTCGCCGTCTTTATCATAGCCTACTTGTCGCCATGTGGCAATCGTTACACCTTTATTTGTTGCGCCGCCCAAATCGACGGGATCATTAACAAAACCACCCTCCCAACTCAAAATAAATGGGGCTAATAATTCAACTTTCGCCATTATCTTCTTTTTTTTCTTCGTTTAGTAAAATATCACTTAATGTCACATTGTAATGCCGTTCGGCTTTGTTCACCATAATACGTTGAAAGGCTTTTGCAATTTTATTGTCGTTCTCTGAACTCCAATTCTCCGATATACTCCATAATTGGTAAAAGAGGAAAAAACCGACAACCGACCGAACGGCTAGATCAGAATCTTTTATTACATACATATCGGCATACTGAGCAACGATTATTGCGACTAAAGCAATAAGCATTGTTTTCATTATTTTGAACTTGTATTCACTTTTAAATTTACCGTCCGATCGATCGGGGTGCTTTTGGTGTACCCTACGGGCCAAACACAAAGCCGCATATATATCTATTACCGTCAATATTAGGCACGGGATAAAAAACGGGATAGAAGACTCAAAAGCAACTAATAAGCCGCCCGCGATGCTTATAATATATTGCCATATTTTGGCAATCAAATGTGATACTGCATGATTAAATATTCTTACCATTATCTACTTTCTCCATTAATAATTGTATCTATTTGCTCCTTTATGTCTTCATATCTTACTCCGACACGTTCTAATCCTATTTCGACGGCTTTTTTTATCTTTTCTCTATCAAAGCGAGCGCGTATCATTTGTTCGAGATTAACACCCGCAATAGGGTCTTCTTTTAGTTCACCTTGATTGATAGATAGAACCGTGAACGCATCCTGTATTGTACAGTCTGCTATCTTTAGTGTGCCATTGGCAACTGTAAGCTCATTTTCATTGTCAAGTAATATACCTCTACTCATCAGTGTGTTATTATTTTATTTTCTATATCGCTTACCTCTGTTTTTGTTAAGTCTCTGATAGTTGGAGGAATCACAAAGGAGGTTGTCGGGCCTTGTGGGTGTTGGTGATTATGCGATTTGTAATCACTTAATAAGGAATTAAACGCCGTTTCAATAACATTTAATTTATCCGTCAATTCTTTGATCTTGGCCAGCCCCAAATTTTCACCACCATTAAATACAATTTTTGTTCCGGTTATCTCAACTAACTCAACCTCCTCGGCATTGATAAGGAATGTTACCACTTCTTGCCCGTCAATTATACCAATAAGGCAAATCGTGCCTACTTTGGGTTTTATATCAATATATCCGAATCCAAGAATTATATCTAAATAGTCTGAGTCGTCCGCCGTTCCTTTGGCATCCATGGTTTTATTTTCCCAATCCACCGAAATACATTCAACATAGCGCATTTGTGCTTGTTTTGCCCCATTTACCCTTTCTTTTATAGCTTCTGTGAGCCTATCAATTGCATCCATATCAAATAGATTTATTACCGAGTGTAATTTCTTGTCTAATACCACCGGGCGAAAATGTTTTAACTACTTTATCAATATAGTATGTACCCTCAATATTTTTATAAAAGAGGCTTTTAAGATTCACGCGCATACCATGCTCAATCCGTGGAATACCAAATAGAGTAATCGTACCGTCAAATCCTTTGGCCTTTTGCTGCTCAATAATTCTCCGGGCGCGTATCTCTATTTCTGCTCTTGTCAGATACGGCCAATTTCGTATTTGAACTGTGCCGAATTTATCACCTTGTTCAAACGTTATGTATTTGCCATCGCGTTGAAGTGATCTAAAGCGTACAAGTATTTTTTCATCGGCTTTGGCTTTTCGGTTCAAGTTTTCACTAACAGCATTTCTCTCTAACAGTATGTTGACAGTATCACCGCCTTGCGAATTGCCATCAACTGAATGCAGTACCTTACCAATAAAATAGGTATAGATACCTAGTTCTTTTTTTAGGTTTTCCAATATTTCAATAGGAGCAACATTTGTATATTTCACCGTTCCAAGTGGTACATCGGGGCATTCTATTTTATAGCCGGGGGCGATTATCTCTAACAACTGTTTTAAAGTTGTGCCCTTTCTGCTGACTGTAACCGAACCACGTTTAAGTTTGAACATTTCATCTTCACATTTGAGACGGTATGGTACACCGTCGGCAACATCTGAAATGTAGCCCTCAAATTCTATCGGTATTTCTCCGGCATCATATCCAAATTTTATTTGAATGGGGTCGCCCAGCTCAAAAAGTCGATCGGCTTCAATTCGGTTAAAATCGCGGACATTTCGAGGGAGCACAATTTCGGCAATACCTGTAAAATCTTTCCATCCTTTCTCTACCCGAATTTCAGATACACGTTTAAATCCGAATCCAACGCGCCCGCGTGATTCTGTGAATGTGATATCGGCGGCCATGGTTAAGGCACTCATACATTATAAAATTCAATAGGTTCATCACTTAGAGCCTCTATCTGAAAAGGAATAGCATTCCAACGCCCCACAATAGGTTGGATTGATAAGGATTCTATCACAATATTATAAATGCCTTTACCCCTAAATATAGAACCCTGCACACCAATAGAGTCACTTACATTGGACCATCTTACCAATGTTTCAATTTGCTCTTTAGCCGTTGGGCCGCTACCGTTCCTTCTGTTCATGGCAATACCTCTGATCGTTATTCTCCAATCGCCTATGCCATAAAGTTCTTTTACACTTCCTGTACTACCTAACACCTCTGTTTTGGTTAGATTAGCATCGCGCGAAAATTCAACAATACACGAATACGGTAGCGTATAGTCGCCATGCCTCCCTTTTTCTACTGCACCGGTTATACGGTTATACATATTATACTCTCCACCCTCAAAAATTATAGACCCGAAAACAGGTGTGCCAAATTCCGACATCACTCCCTCCGGTTCTTCTTCCGGCAAAAGTTCAATATTAGGATAGTCGGGAGCATAATAATGTGATTTAGTACCCCACGGAATATATATCGGACTGTTTATTCCGAAAATGTTCCGTATTGCATCAGCAACGAATAGGGCCTTGTTTCTTTGTTCTCCTGTCATATTATTATTTATATAGCGGCTAAACCATCCGATAACTTATCACATATCTGTTGTGCTACATCTTGTGCGGAATCGCGTTCACTTCCCGAAAATGTATTTCGCATATTTACAGTCATATTTATTACTTTGCCGGAACCCGAACCACCACCGCCCGATAGCTTAACCCCATCTTTATCATCCTTAGCACCTTTTATACCTTTAGTTCCTCCACTACTAACTTTTGCATCGCTTGTTTTTCCTTGCTGGAAAATAGCAAGCGGACCAATTGCTTTTTGTGATTCGCCTGTATTTCCTTGCTGAACAATAACAATAGGTTCTATCGTTGGTGATTCAAATATGTTTCTTATAGGTGTGGAATCGGGGTCGGCATTATTTACCTTTTGCATGGAATCAGTTTCCGGGCTTGTTAGATTTAGACTTTCCCTAAGTTTGATAATAGCGTTTGCACCATCACCCGCTAAATCACCCAAGCCGGGAACATTGCTTAGCAACTCCAACATTTGTTGGATAGGATAAAGGATAAAATCAAATATCACGATACCTATTCTCTTTATTGCTCCTAGAATACCATCAGATTCAAAAGCCGCCACAACACTATCCCAATTACGTTGGATTGTCATTATTAAATTGACAAACATCCCTATTGGCCCGGATAGCATTAATAACGTTGCGCCGAACTCGTTGTAATTCTCAATAGCTACATATATAATACTGACTAATGCTCCAATAGCTAATATTATTAGGCCTACCGGGTTGGCATCCATAGCGATATTAAGAAGCCATTGAGCGGCGGTTTGCAGATGTGTTACAATTGTTAGGCTTTTGACAAATACAATAAGTTGACTTATGCCGGATGTTGCAGCGGCTAGGTTGGCTATTGTAAATGCGACTGTTCCAAGTCCTGTGACAAAGGGCGTAATACTACCGGCAACATCAAAAAAACTAATCTTAAGATCGTTAATCCAAGCCGTCATGCGTCCAATTTTTTCACTGGTACTTTCCATCACGATAGCGGCACTTTCTGTTGCTGCATTTGTGCCGGTTATTTTCTTGGTCATTTCTTCTTGCGCGTCAATACTGTCGAGTAAAGCCATTGCCGACTTTTCATTTTCAATACCGAATATTTGGGCAATAAGAGTAGCATCGCCTTGTGCTTTTTTCAGTTCGCGCAATCGTTCTGTAAATGGAAGTGTTTTATTAGATACTATATCATAGTCAACCCCTAATTGCTGTAATTTCTCCCGTGCTTTACGTGGAATAATATCTAACCCACCCATTTTCCCAAGAACATTTCGCAAACCAACACCGGCTTCGCTCCCTTTACTCCCGGCTTGTGCCAATGCCTGTAATGCCGAGTTTGTTTCTTCAAATGATAAATTGGCATTCTTTGCTGCAATACCCGAATTTTTCAAAGCCTCGGCCGTATCTGAAACTTCTGAGGCACCCTCATTACCAGCCGCGGCCATAACATGCATCATGCGGGTCATTTCGGCGGCTGCATTTTGAGGGTTAGTAAGATCAACGCCAAATTGAAGCATAGATGTAGTTAAGGCATCCATTGCCCCCACGGCATCATTTTTCATTAATTTACTAAGTGTCGAAACATTATCACCCATAGAGGCCATTGCATCATTATCCTTTGCAATATCGGGTCCAAATCTCGCAATAATTGCTCCGAAACTTTCCAATTGGGCCGAGGCATCACCACCATAAATCAAGGCTAGTTCGCGGGCACTATCACCGAGTTTGTTCATTTCCTCGTCGGCCATCTGGGTAATGGATTGTACTTCTTTCATTTGTACTTCAAAATCCATACCCGGTTGCATAAGTTGCTCAAACTGATTAACCAAATCTTTTATCGCATCGGCCGAGGCTCTTAAATCCATTGCCGACAACTTCTTTATTTCATCGTTGGCACCATTAGCGGCTTTTCCAATATCTTCAACGGCTTCCGATGCTTCGTTAGCGGCATCCGTCACACCATCTACCGGCGATGATATTTCGTCGATAAACTTAGCTACCCATTGTGTTATTATTGTGCCCATCTAATATAATTTTAGTCGCTTTAAGTATCGCTTCTAATGTTGCTGTTACGGCGATTTCCCTGTCTAATTCTTTTAAAAACCTATATTTTGCATAGAAGTTACACCACTCCTCCTCGCTCAACTTATTGGGGTCTATATTGAATGTTTGTTTTATAACTAAATCAATTTGCCCGATATCGTTTTCTTTGAATGATGTATAGGCATCTTCTATGCTTTCGTAAAATCGCTGGAGCCTTGCTTCATTATTTTACCCAACTCGCCCATTAAGCGAGAATAAACAATACCGTCATCCAAACAATCAAGATCGCCCCCGACAACCATATTCTTAATTAGTATATCATTTGATTTTGTAATGTCATTTTTATTGGCCGATACTGCTGATATTATTTCTTTGTTGGGCCGGCGGATAATAAACTGATAGGATTCGTTCTCGTCAATTATTACATTTACAATGTACAAGTGCCTGTATTTGGCTTTTAACTCGTCAAACTTTTCTTGTGGAATCTTAAGGCCGACGACGGTTAATGGTGCAACCGCCAACGCTGCGACACTTTCTTTCGGGTGTAAACAAATTGTTTCGACGGCTGTATCAATTAGTCCGGTTCCCGCGAACATATCCACGGCAATAAAGGATAATACGGCAAAGAATGCCATTAAAATAAATCTTTTCATTTTCTTTTGTTTTTGATTATTGAATTTTGTTTTTACTTACTATTTATTTGGGAATTGTATTAAATCACATTCCACATGATATGTGATACTATAAGATTGAATTTTGTCGCAATCGTTTTGTCGCCTTGCTTCACGGCAACACTCTTTTCGGTAAACTCACAATTGCGAATACGATCTTTGTAAATCATACCCTCATATTCATAGCTTATCGCAATGTCAAAAGGCGCAATATCAGTTATTCTTTTGCCGGGAGGTAGTGATTGTTGCAGTGCAACAACTTCTTCCAAGTATAATGTTATTGCGGATTTTGCGTCATAGTTACCAACACCGCGACCGATGGGAAACATACCAGCCCCACGAGCATTTTCTTTTTCTACACTATCGTCGTATTCAAGTTCTATTATACCCTCAATGTCACGCCCCAGCATTGTTACTGTTACGTTATTCCATCCGGCCATTTGGCCGAACTTATTAATTAATGATACTTGCATATTTGTTAAATTGATTTAGTGAAACCAAGGTCGATTTCAAATTCATGTACAATACCGTCCGCCACCAATTGAATACGGATATTAAAAGGTTTATCGGAGATTGCCGCTTGTTTTGGGTTAATAAATATGTCAAAATCTGCAATGTTGCGTGCTGTCACCATTGGCTCTAATGCCCTACGTACACGTCCGTCCCAATCTGTAATGGTGGTATTTCTGATTAATCCGGTAGTTGCGTCTGACTGAACTTTCGATCTTACACGAGGTAACAATGTATTTCTAACAATACGCGCCGCTTTGTTCCATATAGCGTTGCGTTCTATATAACAATAGTCATCATCACTTTTAGTACATGTGTGTGAGTTCGATAAGAAACAGCCGCCATATCCCGGAAAATAACCAGCATAGATATACCCTAATTCATCTAGTTTTTTTTGATCGGGGCCAGATATCGAACTAAACAAACGACCGTTACTTAAAGCCGCTGATAACCAACGACCCGCCCTTGCATCAGTTAGTGGATAATCTTGTTGTGCCTTACGGGCACGAGGTTTATTCTCAATGTCAACCGAACCTAAATTCTCATGCACATAGCGGGCTAACAACATACCAAGAGCACTACCAACACCGGCATGATATTTATAGGTTATATCTTGTGCGGCAATAGTTGGGTCTTGTGCCCAAATGAGAGAAACATTAGGACAATCCAAAATTCGCAAATCTGCATTGTCTGAAATACTTTCTGCTAGGTAAGAACCTTTACCCTCTAACAACACGGCATCAATATATATAAAGTCATTCGCGAAATTATCAACTAATAGCTGCATGCCCTGTGCCGCTATACCGGCTTCTTCGTCATCGGTTAATCCGGCTACTGCAATAGTGTTTATATCTTCGATAGAACGTAATGCCGGGATAAAGTCGGGCAATGATTTTAGTTCGCTAACCTTGGTTGCTATTGGTACTACAATTAAGTGTACACGTGTTTCGGGAGACAGTCTGAAAATCTCACTGATATGGTAATGAGAAAGTAATTTATTAGCTGAATCACTTTCTGCTGTAATACCTATACTTTCGGCATCCTCTATTTGCAATAGTTCATAAGCCCGGTATAGTTCTAACTTACCAGCTATTGCCGCTCCACCTACGACCAATACTGCGACCCGTTCGGAGGGTTGTCCCCCCGAAAGTCCGCCGTTTAGTTTATTTACTTGTGCGCCTATGAAAGTCATTTCTTAGCTTTTTTAGGTGATTTTTTACTCTTTGCTCCAGCTACTTCAATTGCTTGAACAATGGCCGAGCGCAAGTCATCGTCTGATGTTGTTTCGTCAAATACTATATCCAAAGTATTACTTGTTACAAATGCTTCAAGCTGCATTCTGTCCAGTTCGCCAAGATCAAACGTTGCGCCATCGTCCTTACGAAACATTTCAACATCTAATTCTTTACCGCTCCTGTTTTTTGCTGCATGGTTTTTCGCATCGGCCTCACAAAAAAAGGCTTGACCGTCGGATGTAACAAATACTTTATCTGTATTTGGATAGCGTTTGAAAACACTTTCCGAAATAGTCTTTAAATTTAATTTTGCCATAATTTAAATTGTATTTAAATGTGATTTAACCGTTGTCAGATACAATGGCACCAAAGCCATAATCCACAACACGATTTACAAGACCATAAGTTTGTAATCTAAATTCAGAAGTCGGGTCTGCATTTCGTGTGTCCTCTGTTTCCGACTTATACAGGATTTTCATACCTTCAATATGATAGATTGCATTAGGAGCATAGAAGAACAAAGAGCCTTGTTGATCACCGGTAACCATAACCGCATTTTTAGCCTTTTTCTCTGTATCCGAATTAAATACAGGGGCTTGGTTGTTTTCAAAGAATTTGAAGCCCATTACATTTCTTACTGCACCGGTGGTAGCATCAAAGAATATATTTTTATCTGCAAAATATTGAGCCGAATCACGATCAAGAATAAGGTCTGTACGGTGTTGGTTATTCAAGATCATAAACAATTGATTTTGATCAGGCAAATTTAATCCTTTGACTATCTCCAAATACTCCACAAGGTCTTTAAACAATAAACGTTTACGCCCATTTGTTACTCCACCTGTTGTGCGAACGACCGGCATATTGGCATTTTTGTCGTCGTCAGGGCATAATTTCCACATCACATGGTCACGTAATCCCATTTTCATGGTATCCGCATGCTTTGTTCGCACAACATTACGTTTGTCGTAAAGTAGGTAACGTATTTCTGCATCATCCACGGCTGTTGGGTCTGTATCGTATTTTTCCCATGCAACAAACGTCTTTTCACCCGTCATTCTTTGAGGTGTAAACTCAGCCGTATTGTCTACGAAAAAGTTAACATTGTTGATTAGCTTATTAAACCGAATCCCGTCGGCCGTCAAAGCCTGTTTTGGTGCACCGGGCAAAACGCCAATAAAGTCGTCTTTGAAATTTTTGAACTCTGCTAAGAGTTGCGGGGCAACAAATTGATTAAGCCATTGCCCGTTTGAAGTTGTACTCATATTATATTATTTGAATTATAAGAGTTATTTATTACTTTTTGAGAGAGGCATTATACAAAGCAATAAATGCTTCGGGGTCGTTTTTTTCAAGTTCGGCTAACGCGTCCGGGTCCTCATCTTGCAACTCTGCAAATGTTTTACCTTCATAGGTTGACTTACCACTTTCAGCCGATGATGTAGTTACATTTACTTTTTTCACCGGAGATAATCCAGTCAAAGATGCATTGGCGGTATCAAAATCGGCATTAAGCATTTTTTCCCAGTTCGCACGCATGTCTGCTGTGATGCGCTTGTCTCCGATTGCTTTTTCCAAAGTGGCTTTTATTTTAACCTCTTTGTCCGCTTTTGCCTTTTGCTCATTAACCAACTGCAACGCCTGTAAATCTTCTTGCGCTTTCTTTCCTTTCGCAATAGCGGCGTTAATTTCCACCTCTGTTGCACTTTCGGGCAAACCGAGGTTAAGTGCCATCGTTTTTAAATCCATTTCGTTTACTTCTTTTTTGTTATTTATAATTGGAATTTTGGACTCAGGGCAACCGCATGCCGATATTAAGGCGGTTGTTTCCGCGTCGATTTTTGCTTTTTCTTTTACAATGGTTATAAAACCGTTTGCCTTAGCCTCCTTAGCTGTAAGCCACCAGTCACCGATCTCCCATTGTTTATTTAGTTCGGCTTTATCGGTCGCTTTAGTTGTGTATAAGTCAATATATTGAGATTCAATATTTTTCAAAAGTTTTAGATACGATTCTATTTTTGCTGCTGTACCTCCGGTATATCCGGCCGGCTTATGAATCATAAACATGCCATTTTCGGGCATAGTGAATGTTTCGCATACCATTGCAATACGCGTATAAGCGGAAGCAACGAGCGCACCACCCTCGCCCGTTACTTTGCCTGTAAATACACTTTTAATAATATTGACTATTTCCTCCGCATCAAAACAAGACCCACCGGGACCGTTAAGATATAAATGGGCGTCTGTAATGCCTTGTTGAGCAATAGCGTCTATACGAGCGCGAAATAACTCGCAATCAGTATCCCACCCGATTGTTCCGGTTATGCGTATTAAGGCCGTTTGAGCCTGTGTCGATGCGTGGATATTAAAGGGTATTTTTTCCATTTACATAATGATTGTATTTGTTGTATTGTGCACTTCCTGTGCTATTGTTTATGCAAAGATTATCATTGAATAAGTTCCTGTAAAATAGTTATGTAACCCTTGCATTTATTCTTTTAGAACATGCTCAAAACAGGCATCTTTGTTTAAAATTCAATAGTCAATGGATAAGAAAAAAGGCAAAACAGATAAGCCGGATTACAGCAAATTAAGGCGTTCGGCCTATGAGCTCGTCGTTGAGCAAGGCAAAACACAAAAGGAAGCGGCCTCTTTATTGGGTGTTACTGAAAAAAGTATGTCAGAATGGGCAATGGATGGTAAATGGAAAGAAGCCCGAAAAACAAGGCAATCGGCGGCAAGTACGGCCCGCGAAAACATTCAACGCATCATAAGCCTATTATCTGAAAAACGATTGACCCTCGAATATCAGATAAACGACGCAATTGATAATAGTGATAAAGATTTAGAATTGAGACTCCGAAAAGAAGCAAATCAAATTTCTAATGATATGTCTTATCAAAACAAAGCTATGGCAGAACTCAACAAAGAAAAGGGAGCAACGCTTGGTCTATATGTAGATGTTTTCGATGATATATTCACCGCCTTGCGTTCCTACAATTTTGATTTATTCGAGAAAACTATTGATTTTCAAACGTTGCATTTGCGACGAAAAAGTAATGAACTAGGCTAATGGCTACACAAAAGAAAAGAGATAAGGACAAGGTCGACGAATATTTGAAGCGATTGGATATTGCACGCACGGCTACAACTGTGAATGCCTTTGAATCCCTCGCCGATAAGATGAACCGCATACAACGGGCTAAAACGGATGTGAAGTACATGGTCGAAACTTACTTACCTCATTATGCCACGGCCGAAAGTGCAGCCTTTCAACTTGAATTTGCTAATATGGTAGCACGCGACCCATTATTTAAAGGTTTTGCAGAATGGGGGCGAGGCCTTGCAAAATCGGTGTGGTGTAATGTGATTATACCGCTTTGGTTATGGATTCGTGGAGAAGATGTATTTTTTTGCCTTATGTCTGATAGTAAAGAGAGAGCCGAGGAACTGCTTTCAGATGTACAAGCAGAATTGGAGGGAAACCCACTTTTAATTTCTGACTTTGGAGAACAAAAATGTGAGGGTGATTGGACGGTTGGAAATTTCAAAACAATAGATCAGCGATTTATTGGTATGGCATTCGGTACAAAAAAGAAAGTGCGGGGTATTCGTGTAAAACAACGTCGCCCGACTCTTTGGGTAATTGATGACTTGGAAACGCCCGACACGATATCTAATCATAAACGGATGCGTAAACAAGCCGAAATAATAGAGCGTGATATTATACCGACAATGACAGGACATCATCGCCGTGTATTATATGCAAATAATAAGTTTGCACGGGTAATGACACAAACTATATTACAGGAAAAACACCCTCATTGGAAAGTGCATCAGGTTAAAGCCTATAATAAGGTTACACACAAACCGGCATGGAAGTATTACACGGCTCAATATTATAAGGAGCAAGAGCAGGATATGGGCTTGCCAGCGGCTTATGCTGAATATCTACACGAAACAAAACTAGAGGGTAAAAATTTTAGCGAGGATGATATTCAATGGGCGGAATTGCCCGATTGGCTTGATTTCAAAATGATCATTGTTCATTGGGATATTGCATATACTGATAATGATACAAGTGATTATAATGCAGTTAAAGCATGGGGTGTATGCAAGAATAACAAGTTTTGGAAAATAGACTGCTTTGTCAAACAAGCAAAAATGAAACTCCCATGCGATTGGATGTGTGAGTTTAAAAAGTCTTTACCAATAGGCGTCAATGTCTTATTTCAATATGAGTCACAATTTTGGAATGAAGAAGTACAACGTAACATCGATGAGGCCGAGGACCGAAACGATGTTACTCTAAACATGATGAAAGTAGATACACCCAAAGTCAACAAATTGGGTCGTATGCTTACCATGGTACCGTATTATAAAAACGGACGTATTTATTACAATATCAGGCTTAAAAGCCACAACGACACACAAGTTGCCGTAATGCAATTATGCGCCGTCGAGGAGGGCAGCACTGAGCACGACGATAGCCCCGATGCTGATAGAGAGGCATTATCTGCACTCGAAAAATACGTTGCTCCAGTTCGTAAAACAAAACCCGGTGATAAAACATATCGCACGGGCCGCATGAAACATAAATACAATATGCCATGAGGTACTTAGAAAAAGAAGATATAGTAGAAGTTATTCAAGAAAGACTTTTAGACGAGAGTTTGCAGTTGGATGATAATATACTTACAGGATTGGAAGAAAAGGCGATTGCTTTTGCTACTTCGTATATATCCGGAAGATATAAAACATCAGAAATATTTGGCGACCCGATTTTAAGGCATGCAGTTTTAGTGCAAGCCATTGCAATGATTGTTGTATATCGCGCCGTTCGCCGTAATGCCGCACGTAAAGTCCCCGACGATTACACTGACATCTATAAAGAGGCGAAAGAAATATTGAAGAACATACAAAGTGGGGCGCAAACCTTAGATGGTTTACCCGAAATAACCAGCGACTCCGGTTCTACGGCTAAACTCATGTATGGAAACACTACTAATGATGATTTTTTTATTTGATACAATATGAATATAATTGATAAAGCGTCCACATGGATATTATCCAAGGCCAGCAACTTATATGTTTTTAATGAATACCACAAGCGATCTATTGGTAAAAAGATAGATTATACCCGCCAAGCATCTAACATGTCACGTAAAGAGATAAGGGATTGGTCTAACGCTATCATGGCGGCTACTGACCCCGACAATCCCAGACTTGGTGGTTGGTTGCGATTTCGGCAAAATATGTCGCTAGACGGCCATTTGATGAGTTGTATCGAAAACCGCATCATGCCTGTACAATGCGCCCCTTTTAAATTGGTTGATAGCGATAATAATGAGGATATTCAAGCTAAAAAACTGCTCGAAAGACCGTGGTACCTCGAAATTGCAAAACATATTTTATCATATACATTCGACGGGGTTAAACTTATTGAAATGTACGATATAAACGAAAAGGGCGAACTAGCGAGAGTGTCAGAAATTCCGCAATCTAATTTCATACCTCAAAAGGGTATTATCATAGATAAAGAATATGACACTGAAGGTACAAGTTACAAAGAGGGCGTTTATAAAAACTATTACTTTCAAGTTGGCGGCGATTGGGAACTTGGAATATTATCGGGGCTAGCAACGGTTGTTATTGCTAAAAAATTAGGCCTTGGTTCGTGGATGTCCTATATAGATAAATTCGGGGTACCTCCTATTTTTGCTATTACAGATCGAATGGATTCGACAAGGCGTGATGAACTTTTTGAAATGCTCGAAAATTTCCGAATGAATCATTTTGCAGTTCTACAAGGCAATGAGAAAATAGAAACGCCCCAAGGTTACAATGTGGATGCACATAATACTTTTAAGTCGCTTATGTCTGACATTTGCGATAAAGAAATAAGCAAGCGTATTCTTGGTAGTTCGGGTCTTACAGATGAAAAGTCTTTTGTCGGTGCCGCCGAGGTTCAAGAACGTATTTTGCAGTATCGTTACAAAGTTGATAAACTAATTTTCAAATACTATTTTAATTCAGAGGTAATGCCGCGGCTTGTTAAACTTAGCCCTGTTTATGCTCCATTGGCAAACCTTACTTTTGAATATGATGAGAGCGAAACTTTATCAATGAAAGAAGTATTGGAAGCGGTGGGTACACTATCTCAATATTTTGAATTTAATGTTGAAGAACTTGTCAAAATTACAGGTTTACCAATTACAAAATTAAAGGCCGCTATAGGGCAAGTGCCCCCGGAACCGGAAGACCCCAAAACCGACGACACTCAAAAAAAAAAGAGTAAGGTAAATAGTTTTTCGTCATTAGCCCCTTACGCATGGATGGCTCCTCCTTTGGAGGGCGTGGGGCTTATTTATGCCGCCACATGGGATAATGCTATCAATGATTTGATAGAACAAATACGACGGGGCGAAATCAAGCCGGAAGAACTAAATAAGGATTTTATCCTTAAGACATACGACCGATTGAATAAGGCCGCGCAAAATGGATATGGTAAGGATTACTATACTGATGAGATCGCCCGCAAGATACGTGAGAACTTATTAAGATTTTCAGCCACTAAAACCCATGTGCAACAAAATGAAGTACAAACGCTGAGTGATTCGATAGATAGTAAAAAACTATATGAACAGGAAGCAAAGAAATACCTAGACCTGCAAAACGGGCAATATCTAAATGTACAGGCGGCATGGTCGGCACGTTCGGCACAAGCGGCCCGGCAGTTCCAAGATTGGATTTTAGACAAGGATATTTACCAGCGTGTAAAATTCCGTACAATGAACGATAAAGATGTACGCCCGGCGCATTTTGCGTTGGAGGGTATGGTTGTCGACATCGACGACCCTTTCTTAGATGAACACATGACGCCGCTAGACCCTAATTGTCGTTGTTGGTGGGAGCAAACACGCGAGGTATTAACCAATTTCACACCCGACTATACACCCGACCCGCAATGGTCAGGTAATCCGGGAAAGACCGGCGAGATATTCAACGATAATAATAGTTATAATGAAAAAGTAGAAAGTAAAGAAGTACGTCTCGAAATTCGCAAACAAGCAGAACTCACAAAAGCATATTTACCCTATAACAAAGTCATGAAATCCGGTGATAATAATGTTTATATTAACGACTTTGCCGATGTATCAGATTTAGAACAAAATATTGAAGCCGCACGCAAGTTAGCTAAAGAAATGGGTAAGGATATTTTTATTCGTCATCACATAGAAGGCGGAATTGTTAACGGACAAAAGAATCCGGAACTTGCAATCGGAAAAAGTAAAATGTTAGGTGATCTGAAAACTTTCGACGGAGAGAGTAGCTTTGTGAACTTCATTAAGAATAGATTGAAAAGTGCAAACAAACAAGGTGCACATTATGCTATACTTGATCTAAGTAAACAAAACGATTTTTCAGAACTAAAACGATTGTTAGCTGGTAGCCTTGGTACTCAAAATACCAATATACAAAGAGTGGTTATTATTAATGGAGATAAAGTTGCCGAGATTACACGCAAACAAATTACATCGGGTGATTTTTCGGCTTTGGAAAAGATAAAAGAAAATGAGCAATAAACTTAGGGGCTTATTGCTCATTTTGGAGATTCTCAGTCCTTGCGGGCTTTGAACCGTTTGAATTACAAATGTAATGCTTAATATAACTAATAACAAGCATTTTAAGGAATATTTTCAGAATGTCAAAATTAAACAAAGTACCCAATTTTAAATTGACGGCCAAGAACATCATCCGCCAACGACCAAGAATGGTCGCTATTGAGTCGCAAAAGTTCTTCAAAGAAAGTTTTGTTAAGGGTGGATTTACAGACGATGTGTTTCATCAGTGGTTAGATAGAAAAAGCCCATTAGGTGGTAAAAAGGTACTGATAGGCGGCCAAGGTAGCAATACAATGAATCTAATGCAGAGTGTCCGCCCTTTAGAGGTAAGTGAAAAAAAAGTGCGCGTTGGTTCCGATCTTGAATATTCCGAAATACACAACGATGGTGGAATTATAACAGTCACTGCCAAGATGAAAAAATTCTGGTGGGCTAAATATTTTCAATTTGCTGGTAGCATCAAGAAAACAAAGGGTGGTAAGACTTCAAACTCGGCAAAAAATCAACGCTTAAATGCTAAGGCCGAATATTGCCGGAACATGGCCCTTATGGAAGTTGGTAGTAAAATTAAGATGCCAAAGAGACAATACATCGGTGAAAGCAAAACTCTATTCAAGCAATTTGAAGATTGGTTTGCATCCGAAACTGAAAAACTGAAATGATATTTAATTGATATTTAAACGCTGTTTAATTGACAAACAAATAAATTAATATTATGCAATATTGGACTGAATTATATAAAGAAATAGCCGATAAAATTAAAGGTAATTTACAAGAGGTAAGACACGTTGACCTTTGGCATGATCAGGTAAGTTTTTTAGCTGAAGAACTACCTTTTGATACACCCGCCATATTTATTGGATTTTCTACTGTTAATATTGACGACATGGGTACACTTGTACAGGAATGCGTGTATAATATAATTGAAAAGTAGTCCACTAAAATAATTGAAAAGTATACCACCGGTTAAGTAAAATCCGCTAGAGCTTCTAATAAAGCCCTGCATTTTACTAACAAATATTAACATTATAAATTCCTTTGTGTATGAAACACTAACACAGAGGGTAAAAT
>NZ_JAAKEL010000018.1 GCF_011039205.1 Dysgonomonas sp. ZJ279 | reverse complement strand
GAGTTAAAGAAACTAAAAAAATGTTACAACCTGATGAAGAATAAATATCTTTAGCCAATCTCATCCGAGACACTTAGTGGTATACTTTTCAATTACTAAGTGGACTACTTTTCAATTATATTATACAATCTTAAACCTAATAATGAAATAGAAGTTATAGATAATAATCCTGATTATCATTCAGAGTATGGAGTAATTAATTCAGCTTCGAGGATTGATGAGAACTCTTTTCAAGTAAATCTATCGACTAAGCTGTATGATTTTGAAGATAGAATTTGGGTTGAGGCAGATATTGAAATTAGTTATGCAAAAGTATCCGATATATACATTGATTAGCAAAGTACTGGTTGGTTGTTTCTTTTGCATATAGTTAATCATTTACTAATAGTATGGAAATTAAAAAGAGAGAAAGTATAGGTTGGATAGACCTATTGCGTATTATTGCCTGTTTTCTGGTCGTTTTATCTCATTGTTGTGACCCCTTCGTGGCTCAATTCGAAACAGATCGTAATTCTTTTCTGACTGGTGTTTCCATTGGCAGCCTTGTTCGCTGTTGCGTACCCTTATTTGTAATGATGACAGGTGTCTTGCTTTTCCCTGTGCGTATAGGTATGCTCGATTTTTATAAAAAACGTATCGGGCGTATTGTTGTGCCTCTTATTTTTTGGTCGATAGTTTTACCTATCCTGTTTTTTATTTATTTAAATTTTATCAATCCGTCTACTGCCAATCCGAGTATTATGATGGATGGTTATACACTAAAAGCTACATTAAGCAAACTATATACTTTTATTTTCAATTTTAATTTTGATACTATCCCCCTGTGGTATCTTTATATGTTAATAGGGCTTTATCTGGTTATTCCGATTCTTGGGGTATGGTTACAGCAGGCAACTAAAAAAGAAATAAAACTCTTTCTGTTTGTCTGGGGAATCTCGTTAGTACTTCCATACCTGAAAATGGTTGCCCCATTCTTAGGCTATACGGGGAATTTTGGTAACATGGGGCTTCTCGGTATTTGCGATTGGAACGATTATGGTACTTTTTATTATGTTTCGGGATTTATCGGTTATTTAGTTTTAGCCTATTATCTTGTTAAACATCCCATTAGCTGGAGTTGGAAAAAAACATTAAGTATTACGATTCCTATGTTTTTGATTGGCTTTCTGATTACATTTTTGGGCTTTATCCAGACTCAGAAATATTTTCCGGGCAATTATGCAAATCTCGAAATCGTATGGTATTTCACCGGTATTAATGTCTTTATGATGACATTCCCTGTGTTTGTCATTGTGCAAAAAATAAAAGTTCCGTCTTCTTCCCGATTATCGCGTGTGGCGTCACTCACATTCGGTGTATATCTGTGCCACTTTGTTTTTGTACAAGTAGCGTATGATTTGTTCGAGATGGTACATTCATTACCTGCATTTGTACGAATTATTGGTATGGCATGTTCATCTTTCCTTATCAGTTATCTGGTCGTTCGTGCAATGGCATGCTTCAAGTTGACGCGCCGTTTTATAGCATAATATAGTGCTTGCATATTGATTAAAATAATGTATAGAGTTTATTTTAATTATTAAACTACCCTCTGTCATCCCGAGACGTAGTGAGGGATCTTGGTTACTCCTTATTCTAGAATGGGCAGATCCCTCACTACGTCTCGGGATGACAAAAAGTGATTAGGTAGAGTCTTAGTCTATCAGTATGGCATCGTGCATCAGTAATTATTTTATATTATTCTGTATATAAATTCCTGCATAGGTGAAGCCACCGCCAAAGCCAACAAGCATCAATTTATCATTTAGCTTAACCTTGCCATCCCTTATTCCATTGTACCATGCTAACGGGATCGATGCGGCAGATGTATTTCCATACAATCTCACACTATCTAAGCACTTATACATAGAAACGTTAAGTTCGCTGAAAACGGCTTCCAGCAATCGGTAATTTGCACTATGCGGAATCAGGTAATCTACATCGGTTAATGTTGTATTATTCTTTTCCGCCAATTCTTTCACCCCATTGCTAAGGGTTTGTATAGCCCATTTGTAGACAACGCGCCCGTTTTGATGGAGTTTGTTATTTGCAATTATATCCGTACCGCTGATTGGGGCTTCCTGATTCGCCAGATATAAATCTTTTCCATAATCGCCATCTGTTCCTGTTATTGTATTAAACAGGTAATTCTCGTCCGACGCCTCTACTATAACTGCCCCTGCTGCATCCCCGAAAAGGATACATGTCGATCTGTCGGTGAAATCGGTTACTTTAGATAAAGTATCTGCACCGAATACCAGAATTTTTTTATGTGTTCCCGAAGCAATTAATCCCTTAGCCAGAATAATTCCATTCACAAATCCGGCACATGCGCTCGAAATATCAATAGTTCCGGCATGTGGGATTTTCAATCGTGATTGTACTTGGCTCGCTACACTTGGCATAGCCTGATCGGGAGTGCTTGTGGCCACGATAACGAAATCGATATCACTCAAGTCTTTGTTGTAGTTTTGAGACAGGCTCTGTGCAGCTTTTACACACATATCGCTTGTATATTCGTTCGGGGCTGAATAAAATCGTCTCTCGATTCCTGTTCTTTCTTTTATCCATTTATCGGATGTCTCGAGATAGCTTTCGAAATAAGAATTGAGTATTTCTTTTTCGGGATGATAAATACCGATTGAAGTTATTGTTGCGTTCATTTTTATGATAAATTGGTTAATATAATTAATGATTCAGTTGAAATATACTTACCAGTAAGTAAGTGTTCGGTGTAAATTTTTTTAGATATTTAATAAGCCTTCCTGTATAGATTTATATACATCGTTTCTCAAAACCTTATTCATGAGTAGGGACGAAAGCAAAGCTGAATGAATCATATAGGCTTTTGTTCTGGGAGGCTCACTGAAAATAAGCTCTCCATTCTCTTTCCCTTTCGTTAATATATCTGTCAGCCAATCGATAATGAGATCGACTAATTTCTGCAATTCTTTTTGCATATTTTCGGGGAGAGTATCGTAAGCGGGTGCGAGCGAGCCGACAATGCATGTCCAGTAAGTATCTATAAAACCATCGTGCATCGTAATGTAATTTACGTACTGTTGCCTGTTACTTAAGTTTTTCCACCGTTCTATTCTTTTGGTGAAGTAGGATGAGTTCTGTCTGATGACTTCGATACCAAGGTCTGATTTTGCAGGAAAGTAATAGTGTATAGCGGCATTCTTTATATTGAGTTGCTTCGATATATCTGTATAGCTAAAGGCATTGTAACCGACAGATCGTATCAACTCACTTGCTAGGCGTACTATTTCGCTTCTGGTATCTTTCATTCTGCAAATATATAATTATTTACTTAGTAGTAAGTATAATTTATGGTAATAATTATACCTGCAATCTGCCTCTTTAATTTGCAGAAAAGTTATATCTTAGTAAAATAACATATTGAATGTCGTATGTTTAGCTCCTCCGATCGACCTAAGTAAGAGGTTTTCCTTGTGGAGATTAAACAGGGCTGCGTGCATGGATGGATAATAAACAGGTCTGTGACCTTAATCTTGTATTTTTTGGCTAATTTTGTAGAAAGAAAAGAGCAAAATGGAATTTGACACACCGAACAAAATATTCACACTCGCAGCCGATATTGTTAGCAATACTTCGCAATCTGTTTTTCTGACAGGTAAAGCTGGTACAGGGAAGACCACCTTTCTCCATCATATTCGCAAGAATGTAGATAAAAATGTAATTGTGGCCGCACCTACGGGAGTCGCTGCAATTAATGCAGGAGGGGTGACATTACATTCTCTGTTACAACTCCCTTTCGAGCCATTTATACCAAACTTCGAAGGGAAAAAGAAACTCGAATATCATTTCAAATTGCGAAAGTCGAAAATTGAGATGTTGCGCGAGCTCGATTTGCTTATCATCGACGAAGTGAGTATGCTCCGTGCCGATATGCTGGATGCAATAGATCATTTATTACGCCGCTATCGAAATCGTCAGGAGCCTTTTGGTGGGGTACAAATGTTATTTATCGGCGATATGTTTCAATTACCGCCCGTTGTTCAACAAGCTGAATGGGAACAGTTGAAAGAATACTATGCCTCTCCGTTTTTCTTTCATGCACAGGTGCTGAACGATAATATGCCTTTGTATATCGAACTGAAAACGATATACAGACAGAGCGATCAGCAATTTATCGGTATATTGAACCGTATTCGCAACAACTGTACTACCAGTCAGGATTTAGATATTCTCAATCAACGCTACAATCCGACTTTCAGACCGTCGGAAGATGATAAATACGTTACGCTTTGTACCCATAATTATAAAGCCGATAAGATAAATAATGAAGAATTAGCCCGCTTAACCGATGAGACTTTCGTTTTTAAAGGGCACGTGAGTGGCGATTTTGCAGAAAATGCTTTTCCGGCAGAAATGAATCTTACCCTGAAACTCGGTGCACAAATAATGTTCATACGTAACGATGCAGGAGAAAGCAGACGTTATTACAATGGTAAACTGGCGACTGTTAGTTATCTGGCGAAAGATAAAATATTCGTTCGTTTCAATGACGACTCCGAAATGGAACTGGAGCAAGAAACATGGCGCAACGTCCGTTACTCGCTCAATAACGAGTCGGGTGAAATAGAGGAAGAGGAGCTGGGTGCATTTTCTCAATATCCAATTCGTCTGGCATGGGCGATTACCATACATAAGAGTCAGGGATTGACTTTCGATCGGGTCGTAATAGATGCAGGGCAAGCCTTTGCCGCAGGACAGGTGTATGTGGCTCTCAGCCGCTGTACTACTCTTGATGGCATTGTGTTTTATTCGCGTATTACGAGCAGTAGTATTCAAACAGACAAAGAGGCTCTAGCTTTTACTAATGAGGAGAAAAATCTCGACTTCTTGGAAAGTATTCTTGATGACGAAAAACCTCGATACACAGCTCAACGACTAAAGAAAACATTCGACTGGTCGCCCATGGTGCGAAGCCTTCGGGCATTTTACGAATTGGCATCAGAAAAGAAGATTCCGAATCAGGAGGAAGTGCGGACTATGATATCACAATTGTGCAATAAAGTGATAGAACAGGAAGATATAGCCCGTAACTTTCGTAAAGAGTTAGATCAGATGCTGTCTATGCCGAATCCTGATGTAACCAGATTGAAAGACCGTGTTCAGAAGGCAGTACTTTATTTCCATAATGATATACAGAACAAAATAATTCTTCCTCTCGAAGAACATTTAAGCGGACTAAAGAATGCTTCTAAAGTGAAGCTGTACTTGCGTAAGGCAACAGATATTCAGATAACTATAACAAACTTTCTTACAAAACTCGAGAATGTCTATTATGGCGATATTAATCTGACGGCTGATCTTGTATTTCCTAAATTGGAATTACCAGAAGCCCCCAAATTACCGGAGAAAGAATCGAAAACAAAACCACAGAAAGGGGATAGCCAACGCTTAACTTTGTCCATGTTTATTGATGGTAAATCGATAAAAGACATTGCTGCGGAACGTAATCTGACAGTTGTGACTATAGAAAATCATCTGGTTAGTTTTATCCTGACAGGAGAGGTCGAAATTACTCAATTGATTTCGGAAGAAAAAAAACAATATTTAGAGCCTCGATTAAAAGAGTTTTCTTTAAATTCACCACTTGGTCCGATAAAAGAAAGTTTGCCTAAAGAATATTCTTATTTCGATATAAAAGCGATGTTGAACTATCTTAAATTTTTGAATAACAATGCGCTAAAATAACCGAAAATATATTTGCCATGAAAAAAATACTTCAAAAATTATTCTCTCTCGTCTTCTTAATAGGTGTTATTTCAATTTCTACTTCCGCTCAAAATAAGCCAGTCCATATAGGTATAGATGGCTTAACTCATGCACATGTGCATGGTCTTCTACAGAATATAAATAAGGTGAATGCTCCTGTACAAATAGTAGGTATTGCCGAAAGTAATCTGGATTTGGCTCAGCGATATTCTAAACAATACGGTTTCGATATGAGTATTGTTTATAGCAGTGTTGAAGAAATGATTGCAAAAACTAAGCCCGAAGGTGTAATGGCATTCAATTCTATTTATGAGCACTTAAGTACAGTAGAAGCATGTTTGCCAAAAGGTATTCCCGTTATGGTCGAAAAGCCTTTGGCTGTTAATATGGAACACGCCGAAAAAATGGCTAAACTGTCTGATAAATACAAAACAGCAGTACTGACAAATTATGAAACTACATGGTATGCAAGCAATCATAAGGTTTATGATATGGTTAATAAGCAACATGCGGTTGGTGATATTCGCAAAGTAATTATTTGTGATGGGCACGAAGGACCTAAAGAAATTGGTTGTAATATAGAGTTTCTCGATTGGCTGACCGATCCTGTCTTGAATGGTGGAGGTGCAGTGGTGGACTTTGGTTGCTATGGCGCTAACCTTATGACATGGTTGATGAAAAACGAGCGTCCTCTTTCTGTATCGGCTACACTACAACAGATAAAACCGGATATTTATCCGAAGGTGGATGACGAAGCGACTATTGTTGTTGCGTACCCAAAATCACAGGCAATTATACAAGGTTCGTGGAATTGGCCTTTTGGTCGTAAAGATATGGAAGTGTATGGGGCGACAGGATATGTGAAGGCTCTCGATGCTGATAATATCTCATATCGTTTGTCTAAGGGAAAAGTAACTTCTGAAAAACTACCAGCCTTGCCGGCACCATACAATGACCCTTTTCAATATTTTGCAGCAGTAATTAGAGGAGATGTAAAGGTTAGTGCATATGATTTGTCGTCACTGGAGAATAACCTGATTGTCGTTGAAATATTGGATGCCGCACGTGAAAGTGCCAAAACAGGAACTATAGTAAATTTAAAACCAAATAAAGAATATTAAACTGATGAAAAGAAGTATATTTTTGGCTCTACTATTCTGCCTTGTGTCGTATATGCAGGCAGTATTTAAAAAAGATTTTAAAACTGTACGCATTACTTATGAGAGAAGTTTCAACAATCAGATAGATACCTCCTTTCATACTGTGATGGAAATATCTAATAATGTTGCGAAAATATTAACTCAAGGGGGACGCAGGAATGCAAATACGCCTGTTCAGCAGGCTTATCTCGATTTCAATTTGAATAAAGAGATTAAGGTCGCCCAACTGAATGGTGAGGAGATATTTACAACCCGCACCTTTGTTTTGAATGATAAGTTGACACCCCAGTCTGAAACCGAAGTGATTGCAGGCTATAATTGTAAAAAAGTAAAGACCATTATCAATTCGAATACATTGGAAGTATGGTATACTACCGAATTAGGGGTTAAAGGCTCTATGCAACCGGGGGTTGCTATTCCCGACGGTGTGGTGCTAAAGGTCGTTCGTAATGGTCAAAGTATTGAAAAAGCATCTAAGGTAGAATTACTTAAAAATGAAATAAGCTTGCTGCCTGTATTAGAAGGGGAAGACCTGAAAGCATCTGCATTCAATTATAAGATACAGCAAAGTGGGGTTATATCGGTTGATGTGTTTAATAACCAAAGTATTTATTTTAGAGATATTCCTAAACTTCAGGTATTAAATGATACAGAAGTAATGCAATTTGCCAATGGGTCTATTGTATTGAAAAAGGTAAAATTACCCGAAGATAATTCTGCCTACTCCATCCTTACAGAACTGGCACAACATTCCGAAGGTGATGCTTATGACCGTACGGGTACAGTATTCGTGATTCCGACTGATCGCAAACAATCATTTTTAGATGGTTTGCTGAAAGGGAAAGACGCATTGCCTAAGTATGCAGATAAGCATGGTGATACCTATGAAGGAATGGTTGCTACATCGGATTATTTTCCTCCTCTCGAATTAATGCGGTTTTATACCTCATTCGGTGTAAGAGGTTTTAATCATATAGAAGTTGCCGATTTTAATTGGCCCGATTCAATTGTTTTTAAACAAGAAGTTACGGATTATGCCAAGCAATTGAAAGGTGAAGTATGGGTTGGTGCATGGATTGGTAATTATTCGGAAAACGGACATAATGTGTCTTTAAAAATAAAATATTATCCTATAGGCAAAGGAGAAGCAGAGAAAGAGATTTATCCTCTTTTTACAACCGTTAATATATTGGAGATGGGAGGTCAGGCATATCCCGGCGGGATGTTTAGGGATGATTCTCTTACAGTTAATTTCAGAACCGATGTCGATTTAGAGAAAGCTTATATCCGCTATATCTCGACAGGGCATGGTGGCTGGAGTGGTGGCGATGAGTTCAATCCTAAACTAAACGAGATATTTATGGATGGTACACGTACTATGGCTTATACACCATGGCGCGAAGATTGCGCAAGTTATCGTGGTCTAAGTCCGGCATCCGGTAATTTTGCTAATGGTTTATCATCTTCCGACTTGAGCCGTTCTGGTTGGTGTCCCGGAGCTGTGAGTTGTCCTGTTTTCATTCATTTGGGAAATGTGAAAGCAGGTGAACATCAAGTTCGAGTTGCAATTCCTGTGGGAGATCCATCAGGTTCGAGCATTAGTTACTGGTGCACTTCCGGAGTTTTGGTCGGAGATCGTGCCAAATGATTATGTGATATGTAACTTATAATCTATTAATATAGCCTTGGGTTGATCTGCTAACCCAAGGCTATTTTGTTTTGATCTGATTTGTTAATTAAAAAATGCAATTATATTTTGGGTATTTCGAATAATATTACTTTCTTTGTTAATGTATATATGTATGTACATATAAATTGTGTATTTTATTAGTTATTGAAATGAGAAAATATTATCTGGGACTTGATATTGGAGGATCACATATTTCTGCAGCATTTGTTGATAGCATAACAGGACAGATTGCGGATGATAATGTATATGATCGTAGAATAGATTCGAAAGGCACAGCCGATGAAATTATTTCCGGTTGGCAATCAACTATACAGGATATGCTAAATACAGTGTCCGAAGAAGCAGTGCTCGGTATCGGAGTTGCTATTCCCGGTCCATTCGATTATCAAAATGGTATTTCTAAAATAGAAGGGGTTCAGAAATTTGAATCAATATTTGGTCTTAATGTAAAGCAAGCTTTCAGGAAGGTCTTCCCCGATGAAAGTAAACCGATAATATTCAACAACGATGCTACAGGTTTTGCTTTGGGTGAATATTTTTCGGGTGCTGCCAAGAATAGTAAGAAAACAATATTGTTAGCTTTAGGTACAGGTTTTGGTTCTACATTTTTAATAGATGGTATTCCTCAAACAGTTGCAGGTAATGGTATTCCCGAGAATGGATATTTATATAATATACCATTTGGGGATAAAATAGCAGACGATTGCTTTTCGACTCGTTGGTTTGCTTCTGCTTATAATCAGAAGTCAGGAATAGAAGTGAAAGGTGTAAAGGAGGTTGCAGTATCTGCCCGTAATAATGATAAACATGCACTCGCTATATTCGATGAATTTGCTAATAATTTAGCCGATTTTATGACTCCTTGGTTTTCCGATTTTCAACCTGATGTACTTATCATTGGAGGGAATATTGCTAAATCAGAAGATCTGTTTCTGGATAAATTGAAAACAAACTTAGCGAATAAAGGATTTAAACATATTGAAATTAAAATAGCTCAGCTTGAAGATAAAGCGCCAATTGTTGGTGCAGCCATGGCTATAAAACAACAAACAGATAATATTATAAAAGAGAAAGCGGACGTGAAAAGAAAGACAACACAATTTTTGATGCCTGAAAAGGCTACACCTACAACACAAGGTACATATGATATATATCCGGGATTTCCGATTGGAAACGGGAAGATAAAACAAGGTAGTGAAGGCCTTGCATCTTGGATAATGCTACATAAAACTGTGGTAATAGATGGCTATGTCGGTGTATTTTGGAATGATTTTGTGAAAAATATAGATGCAGAGCTCCGTGAAGCAGGAAAAAAAGCATCATGGTTTCATGTTGAGGCTGCGATGCACAGCCCGGAATATATCGCAGAAATGCTGAAACCTTACATGGGCGAAGAGGATTCTATCTTTGGTAAGGTAACAGATAAAAGTCTGATCGATTGGTTTGATGCAGATAAGCTAAAAGAGATAAAACCTGATAAGGATTCAGATATTAACATTGTTATTGGTTGCGGAGCCACACTCGCAGGATGGAATGGGCCTTTGATTTATGTAGACCTTCCTAAGAATGAATTACAATTCAGAATGAGGGCAGGAAAGGCATTCAATCTCGGTGCAGATAAAACGGAAGACAATAGAATAATGTACAAACGCTTCTATTTTGCAGATTGGATTGTACTTAATCATCATAAGTGTAGTGTTTTGCCATCTATCGACTTGATTGTCGATGAGCAACGTCCGGATGATTATTTATATATGTCGGGCGACGATTTGCGAAAGGGATTATCATCTATGGGGCAAAATCTGTTCCGCGTTCGTCCTTGGTTCGAGCCGGGAGCATGGGGCGGATCATTAATGAAGGAGAAAATCGAAGGATTGAATAAAGATGTTCCTAATCTGGCATGGTCTTTCGAACTGATGGTGCTCGAAAATGGCTTACTATTCGATAGTGACGGTTACCGTCTCGAAGTTTCATTCGACTTCCTTATGTTCAATAGTTACAAAGACGTTCTTGGTGACTGTGCCGAGAGATTTAAATATGACTTTCCTATCAGATTCGATTTCCTCGATACATTCGATGGCGGAAATCTATCTGTTCAATGCCATCCAAGACCCGAGTATATAAAAGAAGAATTTGGTATGCCTTTCACTCAGGATGAAACGTATTATATTCTTGATTGCAAAAATGAGCCGCATGTTTATCTTGGATTCCAAGAGGATATCGATCCCGAAGAATTTCATAATGCGCTTAAGACGAGTGAAGCAACAGCTAAGGAGATTGATATCGAGAAATATGTTCAGAAATTTGATGCGAAGAAGCATGACTTATATCTTATCCCTAACGGAACAATCCATGCATCGGGAAAAGATAACTTTGTGCTCGAAATAAGCAGTGCACCATATATATTTACCTTCAAGATGTATGATTGGGTACGTTTAGACCTCGATGGTCGTCCACGTCCTATCAATATCGATCATGGCATGAAGAATGTGAATTTCGAGCGTAAGGGTAAATTAGTAGAAGAAGAATTAATATCGCACCCAACCATAATACAGCAAACACAAGATTACACACTGGAGAAGCTGCCTACACATGCAGAGCATTTTTACGATATATATCGATATTCTTTTGATGAAGAAATTACGATGGAAAATAACAATAAATGTCATGTATGGATGATGGTGGAGGGTAATTCTGTAACAATAGAGACTAAAAATGGAATGGTTCATAATTTCAATTATGCCGAAACATTTGTGATCCCTGCTGCTGCAGAAAGCTATAGAATAAAGAATAATGGAAAAGAGAAAGCCATGATGGTTATGTCTTTGGTCCGATAAATATTCGTAATACAAGTGTTTTTAATATTATATTATTTGCTTGCAATTAATTGGATTTTCCAACCTTAATTGTTTGGCCTTAAATCAAAAACTATGAGAAATAAAATGAGTTTTTGTATTATTCTGTTCCTTAGCCTCGTTTTCGTAAACGAGGTTAAGGGACAAAATGCTTATCGTTCTGTCTGGCAGATAGGGAAAAATGATAAGAGCGCACAAGAATTTGCGCTGTATGATGCTAAGTATAGAGATTTTGCAACCACCTACAAAGATGGAGCAATAATCTATGAAGTGGGAACAAATAAGGATTCGGATTTTCCGTTTTTTCTTCCGGGTCTTAACGATTCGTGGGCTGGAAACACCAATCAGGTTTTTATTCGCTTTGGTCTCGGAGAAGTTCAGGAAAATACTACAGCAAAGCTTCGGATTAATATATTAGAAACCCATACATTGGCACCGTTGTTAGAGGTAAATGTAAATGGTTATTCGGTAAAGATTCAGACACCCAAAGGTAATAATAATGGCTTCTTGTTTGATAAGAAGATCAATTCAAAAGACTTGTTTGTAGAAGTCGCTATCCCTGCTAATGTCTTGAAGCAAGGCGATAATACGCTCGTTATCCGTAACGAATACGGTAGTTGGCTTGCTTTCGATAATATTGAATTGTCAGCCGATAAATCAGTCGTTTTAGCTAAACCAACGAAGAGTGTTACTCTTTTTGGTACAACAGCTATTCCGGCTTTGATATATGGTAAGAATAAAGAACTCCGTCAACCGTTGAAACTCTATGTAGTTAATTGGGATAATAAACCTCAGACTGTAAGTGTCAAAATGGAGGGTATCCCTACTACTAACTACAAACTGAATAAAGGTGTAAATACATTAGAGACGACAGTTCCGGAAGCAACTGCTGATAAAAATGTGTTGGCAGAAATTGTATCTAAATCGAAAGTTGTAGATGCTACCACAATTAAACTAGCACCTATTAAGAAGTGGACAATGTATCTTGTTCAGCATACACATACCGATATAGGTTATACCAAGCCTCAAACAGAAATATTAACGGAGCATCTCCGTTATATAGATTATGCTATCGAGTATTGCGAACTTACAGAGAATTATCCCGATGATGCTAAATTCCGTTGGACATGCGAAGCCGCTTGGGCTGTGCGTGAATATTTGCATAATCGTCCGCAGGAACAGATTAATAAGCTAAAGAAATATATAGATAACGGACAGATTGAGGTTGCGGCAATGTTCTTCAATATGTCGGAGATTGTTGATGAGAACTCTTTCAAAACATTCCTAGAGCCTATTCGTGAATTTAAGAAACGCGATATTCCTGTATATACGGCTATGCAAAACGATGTGAACGGTATTGCATGGTGTCTGGCTGATTATCTTCCCGATCTTGGTGTGAAATATGTATGGATGGGAGAGCATGGTCACAGGGCATTGATCCCATTCGATAAACCAACTGTATTCCGTTGGGAATCACCATCGGGAAAACCGATCTATACCTATCGTGCCGATCACTACAATACAGGTAATTTTTTTGGTATAGAGCATGGCGATGCGGACAAAATCGCTCCGCGTGTATTTTATTATTTGCAGAATCTGGATAATCGTGATTACCCGTTCGATGCGGTCGGTGTTCAATATTCGGGATACTTTACAGACAATTCGCCTCCTTCGATGGTCGAAAGCCGATTGATCCGTGATTGGAATGAAAAATACGCATATCCAAAGCTTAGAAGTTCATTAGCACATGAGTTTATGGATTATGTAACAGAAAATTATAAAGATAAAATAGAAACTCAACGTGTTGCATATCCCGACTGGTGGACGGATGGTTTCGGTTCGGCAGCCAGAGAAACAGGTGCATCCCGCAAAACTCATTCTGATTTAATCGCAGTCGAAGGCTTATTGTCCATGGCTCGTCTTAAAGGATTATTATTGCCTGCCCAAACACATGAGAAGATTCGTCGCATTCACGAAAATATACTGTTCTATGATGAGCATACATTTGGTGCAGCGGAAAGTATTAGCGATCCGATGGCTGAAAATAGTCAGGTGCAATGGGCCGAAAAATCGGCTTACGTATGGGATGCTTTGAAAAATACGCAGATGCTTTATGAAACATCAGGAGGTATACTTCAAGGTGATTTGATGAGAGGTAAAAACCCTACTATTACGTTCTTCAATACACTTAGCTGGGTGCGTTCGGAGATGATTGTTATGTATATCGATCATGAAGTTATTCCTCGCGATAAACCATTTAAATTGATAGATAAAGACGGAAAGGCTCTAAAAACGCAACCTATTCGTTCGCGTAACGAAGGAACATATTATGCTATTTATGCTGAAAATATTCCTGCGATGGGCTATAAAACGTATGAGATTGTAGAAGATAAAACTGTAGCACCTAAGTTATCTGCAGCTAAAAAACCATCTGTTATAGAAGATATTGCAATAGGTGTATTGGAAAATGAATTTTATAAATTGGTTGTTGATCCTGATAAAGGAGCTATCGTAAGCCTGTATGATAAGCAGCTTAATAAGGAAATGGTTGATACTGATTCCGAATGGGGCTTAGGTGAATTTATATACGAGAAACTCGATAACCGTCAGCAGATGGAGCGCTATGTAGTGACTGATTACAAACGTAATGGGTTAACTAATTGTGACGTAACAATGGGAGCAAACGGAGCTATTTATCAAACAATTAATATTAGTGGTAAATCGGGATGCTGTGAAGAAAAATTCGGAGTGAAAATTGAAGTTCGTCTGTTCCATAATACAAAACGTATCGAGTTGGCTTATGCAATGAAAAGACTACCCGAGACAGATCCTACAGCTATTTATGTTGCTTTCCCATTCAAACTGGATAATTCTAAATTGGCATTTGATGTGCAGGGTGGCATCTTGACTGCTGGCGAAAATCAATTGACTGGAACGTCTACAAGTTGGAACACTGTTCAGAACTTTGTGACTGCCCGAAATGATAAAGCGCAGTTTATAGTAGGTAGCGATATTGTTCCACTGGTTCAATTAGGTTCTATTTTAACCGGACCGTTTCAATATAAAAAAGAATATGAAAAACCGCATGTATTCTCGTATGTGATGAATAACTATTGGACTACAAATTTCCGTGCATCGCAAGAAGGCGAATTCCGCTGGAGTTATTACTTGACATCTTCTGACGATACATCGAATACCAAAGCGACTAAGTTTGGCTGGAGCTCCCGTGTTCCACTATATGCACGAGTGATGCCTGTGGGTAAAGATAATGGTAAGGCGGCAGACTATTCTGCATTCCATATCAACAAAGAAAACTTCTTGATGACATCTTCTACACCTTCTGTCGAGGATGGATATATTCTGATAAATGTTAGGGAGCTGGATGGAGTAGAAAGTAATTTTAGTATCTTGGATCGCAATGGAAATCCGCTGACATTTTCTATTGTTAATGCAATAGAAGAAATTGAACAAAGCGGGTTGAAAAAATTTAAATTCAAACCATTTGAAAATAAATTTATCAGATTGAAACTGTAATATCAGATAAGAATAATCGTACTAAATGTGTATTTATCATGAAAATCATAAAACTTAGTTTACTTCTTTTCGCATTTACCATACAGATGTGCTATGCACAGAAATCGAATGTTGTTTGGCAAATGGGAGTGAAAGACGGTAGTTCGAACGAATTTACCTTATCGCCCGATGCCTATAAAGACTTTCTGGCTCACGATTTCGGTTGGGAAGATCGTTTTTTCCTTATAGGTAAATCGACTCCGGCTAAAGACTGGCCTTACGTATTACCCGGACCCGACGACAAATGGGGTGGAACAAGTGGTACAGCCGGTATTCGTACCCATGTATTAAATATTCTATTTAGAATGGAGAATGCAACGAAAGGAGATTGGAAACTGGTTATTGATATTCTTGATACAAGTGACCAAAAACCGCCATTGTTTAGAGTAGGGGTAAATGGTAAATCGTGGAAATATGCATTGCCTAAAGGAAACGGTGAAGCGGCTTTGATTGGAAAATCGGATAAACATCTGAATCATACGATCGAAATTCCGCTTCCTGCTGATCTTATTCGTAAAGGCGGAAATGAAATCACACTAACGAATTTAGAAGGTTCTTGGCTGACATTCGATGATATACGTTTGGAAGGACCTGCTAATGCAAAAGTGCAAGCAGTGGATAACTCGGCTTATATCCGCAGTATAAAAACTGCTGATTATGAATTAGCAGACTTAAAAGCTCAACCGTTATTGATCGATATAGAACATCTTGAAGGAAACCCTACTGTAAGTGTGCTATTGGATGGTAAAAGTATTCTAGAACAAAAACTGGAGAAAGGGCGCTACATTCTTGAAGCTCCTATGCCTGCTGTTAAATCGAAAACAGATAGCAAATACGTTGTTTTGATAGATAAACGCCCTATCGAAAGTGGTACCGTTCAGCGAGCTCCTCAAAGAGCAATAACTCCTGCCGATTATATAGATACACGTATGGGTACAGCGCATTCACGTTGGATGATCGCTCCCGGTCCATGGATGCCATTTAGTATGGTGAAGCTAAGTCCTGACAATCAAAAAGCGGGATGGCAAGCAGGGTATGATCCTTCATTCGAAAGCATTGGTACATTCAGCCATATTCATGAGTGGACAATGGGCGGATTAGGTATAATGCCTACTAACGGACCATTGAAAACAAAGATAGGAGATCAGTCGAGCCTCGTGAAAAACGATGGTTACCGTTCGGCATTCGACAAAACAACCGAAGAAGCACCTGTAGGTTATTATAAAGTCGATCTGATCGATTCTAAAATAAAAGCAGAACTCACCGCTACAAACCGTTGTAGTTTTCAACGCTATACGTATCCTAAAGCTACCGATTCTCGTATAATGATTGATCTGCAAATACCATGCGAATACAATTTCAATATTCTGGAAGCAGAAATTCGTCAGGTCGGACCTCGTAAAGTAGAAGGATTTAGTAAACAACAGTCTAAAAATGTTTGGTCTGAAGATGCCGATCAGGATTATATTGTATTTTTTGTAATCGAATTCGATCAGGATATTAAGAAGTTCGGAGGATGGATTAACGATAATCTAACCGAAAACCAACCAATAATAGCTCAAAATCCTGAGCGTGTAGGTTCATATGTAGAATTTGATACACATACCAATCCTGTTGTCCAATCACGCACAGCTATTTCGTATGTCGATTTAGATGGAGCGAGAAAGAATCTAAAAGAAGAGGTTGCCGATCCGTTCGGATGGGATTTCGAAGCAGTCCGTAATAATCAGCGTAATGTATGGAATGATCTTCTGACTAGAATATCGGTAAAAAGTAACGATCAACGCGAAAAGATGCGTTTCTACACAAATATGTACCGTGCATATTGCCGCAATACATTTAGCGATGTGGATGGCAGATGGGTTGATGCTACTGAGAAAATACAAAAGTTTACTGATCCCGATGCTGTAGCTTTAGGTTGTGATGCATTCTGGAATACATTCTGGAATCTGAATCAACTTTGGAATCTGGTAACCCCTGAATGGTCGTCCCGTTGGGTTAAATCTCAATTGGCGATGTACGATGCTAATGGCTGGTTGGCTAAAGGTCCTGCGGGTATGGAGTATATTCCTGTAATGGTAGGTGAGCATGAAATCCCATTGCTGGTTAGTACATATCAAATGGGAATCCGCAATTATGATGCAGAGAAGATGTTCGAAGCAGTGAAGAAAATGCAAACAACGTTACCTCAAAGCGTAGGCGGTGGATTTGCCGGAAACAGAGATTTGGAAGTCTATCTTAAATATAAATTTGTGCCTGCCGACAAAGGACGTTTTTCTAATACACTGGAATATTCGTTCGACGACTGGACGGTTTCACAATTGGCGAAAGCATTGGGCAAAGATACCGATTATAAAGTATTTGCCGATAGAGGTAATTGGTGGCGTAATGCGATCGATCCTGAAACAGGCTATGCTCGCTTACGAAATAGTGATGGCAATTGGGTGAAAGATTTCGATCCGTTCAAATCGGGAGCCAATCATCATTATGTAGAAGGTAATGCGTGGCAGTTGACATTCTTTGTGCCGCAAGATGTTCCTGCATTGGCCGATATGATTGGTAAGAAAAACTTTATCGATCGTTTGACTTGGGGATTCGAAGCAAGTGAGCCTTGGCGCTACAATGCACCTGGCGACCAATATTGGGATTTTCCGGTAGTGCAAGGTAATCAGCAATCTATGCATTTTGCATTCTTGTTTAACTGGGTGGATCAACCTTGGCAAACACAGCGATGGAGCCGTTCTATAATGGATCGCTACTATGGGCATGATTTTGCAAATGCTTATTTGGGAGACGAAGATCAAGGTCAGATGAGTGCATGGTTTATAATGGCTGCAATAGGGTTGTTCCAAACAGATGGAGGTACAAACGTAGAGCCTGTATATGAAATAGCCAGCCCATTATTCGAAGAAACAGTAATTGATCTGGGTGAAAGATTTGGACGTGGAAAACAGTTTGTAATAAAAGCAAAAGATGCTTCACGCAACAATAAGTATATCCAATCTGCCAAACTGAATGGCGAGACATTAAATTCATTCAAATTTCCTGCAAAGGATTTATTGAATGGTGGTATTCTCGAATTACAAATGGGAGCAGAGCCGAATAAGAATTGGGGAATAGCTAAATAATCTAATAATAAGATTAAAATCTAATACTATGGAAATACAACAAACACAGAAAATATCGTACGCTAAAGTACTACCTGTTCTTTTCGGATTCTTCATCATGGGGTTCTGCGACTTGGTCGGTGTCTCGGTAACTTACGCGAAGGAACACTTCGGATGGACGGAAACGCAAGCAGGCTTTTTACCTTCGATGGTATTTATCTGGTTCTTTATATTGTCAGTTCCTACGGCATTGTTAACGAATAAGATAGGGCGTAAGAATACGGTGCTGATCAGTATGCTGTTTACTTTTATGGGAATGATTCTTCCTGTAATAGATTTTAGTGAAGTGACTTGCTATCTCGCATTTGCTCTGTTGGGGATAGGTAATACAATACTTCAGGTATCGCTGAATCCGTTATTGACGAATGTGGTAAAAGGAGATAAATTGACGAGCAGCCTCACTGCCGGACAGTTTATCAAAGCAATTTCTTCTTTTCTCGGGCCTATTATTGCGGGAGCGTGCTCTTTACATTTGGGTAGTTGGGAGATGATGTTCCCTATCTTTGCCGGGGTAACCTTGGTTTCGACTGTATGGTTATTCTTTATAAAGATAGATGAAGAAAAATCGGAGGAGAAACCATCTACACTTGGTCAGACGTTGGCATTGCTTGGCGATAAAAAGATTTTACTTCTGTTTTTTGGAATACTTGCGATCGTTGGTCTCGATGTAGGAATGAATATTGCAACACCCAAACTTTTGATCGAACGTTTAGGTATGGAAAAAGAAGCAGCGGGTTATGGCACAAGTTGGTATTTTGCAGCACGTACCATAGGTACACTTATTGGCGCATTCTTATTAAGTAAAGTACCTGAGAAAGCATACTTTCGTATAAATATGATAATTGCTTTGTTTGCAATGTGCGGATTGTTTGTCGCCGATTCACAACCATTCATACTGGCTATGGTCTGTCTCATCGCATTTGCATCTTCCAGTATATTTGCTGTTATATATTCGATGGCTATGCAGCATTATCCAAAGAAAGCGAATGAGGTATCGGGATTGATGATTACCGGTGTGGCCGGTGGCGCAATTATCCCACCTATTATGGGTATTTGTGCAGATGCATTCGGTAGCCAGAGAGGTTCGTTGCTAATTATCACAATATGTATGATCTACTTGCTTTATTGTGCATATGGAATAAAGATTAAGGTTAAAGGGTAAAATTTGCGATTGTTAGATTTTATTGTTTATTTTTACACTATATAAGCGGGACAAAAGATAGTTTATTTTCTTCCCGCTTTTTGTAAAAGATATAATTGTCTTTATTTCAAATTTAAAAACAACTATGAACAACAGGTTACTCCAAATTGCATTTTTAGTTTTAACTACACTACTCTTTTTTTCTTGTAAAAACAAGGAAGTTTTTGAGGAAAAGTCGGCTGACTTGTCACTCAATGCCTATGTTAATCCCTTTGTAGGGACATCGGGCTTTGGTAACGTATATCCGGGTACTCAATTACCTTTTGGCGGCATACAGATCAGTCCCGATACAGATAGAGATTACTACGATGCAGCATCGGGTTATAAATATAATCACATGACAATATTGGGATTCAGTCTTACTCATTTGAGTGGAACAGGTATTCCCGATCTTGGTGACTTCTTATTCATACCGGGAACAGGTACTAAGAAATTTGAGCCGGGAACTCATGATAAACCCGACGATGGCTATCGTTCGCGTTATAGCCACGATCAAGAATGGGCATCACCTAACTACTATGGTGTAGACTTATTGGACTATGGCGTAAAAGCCGAAATGACATCAGGTGAACACTCCGGTATCTTTAAATTTACATTCCCTAAGACAGACAGTGCTTTTGTGATGATTGATCTTGAGCATGTGTTGATGTTTAAAACAACATGGTCTCAAGTGAGAATAGAAAATGATTCGACTATTTGCGGTTTCAAACTGGTGAATGGTTGGGGTCCGGAGCGCTATGTCTATTTTGCAGCGACTTTCTCTAAACCGTTCCTCAATTCAGGTATTATGCAAGATGGCAAACCTGTAATTTATAATACAAAACGTTTCCGTAGCGACCGTGTAGCTTATGGCACTAAACTGATGGCATGGATGGATTTCGATGCTAAAGATGGTGCAGAAATAGAAGTTAAAGTCGCTATTTCGTCTACTGGAACAGCGGGGGCTTTCGGGAATATGAAAGAACTGAAAAATGAAAACTTCGGTACACTAAAAGAAAAAGGAGAACTGGCATGGGCTAAAGAGCTGAGTAAGTTCAAGGTGAAGGGCACTAAAGAGCAAATGGAAACTTTCTATACATCTGTTTACCATGCTTCGCTTCATCCGTTTATTTACGAAGATTTAGATAAAAAATACAGAGGTCACGATTCAAATATTCATACTTCTGAAAATTTTACAAATTATACTGTGTTTTCTCTTTGGGATACATATAGAGCTCATCACCCTTTACTTAATCTGATTAATCCGTCTCGTAATGCCGATATGATTAATTCGATGCTGGCACATTACGATCAAAGTGTGGAAAGTATGTTGCCTATCTGGTCGTTCTATGGAAATGAGACATGGTGCATGATTGGCTACCATGCCGTATCTGTTATTGCTGATGCTATTGTTAAAGATATACAAGGCTTTAACTACGAGCGTGCTTACGAAGCAATGAAAACGACAGCCATGAATCCTAATTATGACCGTTTACCCGAATATAGAACAATAGGATGGGTACCTTTCGATAAAGAGCCTGAATCCGTATCGAAAACCTTGGAATATGCTTACGACGATTATTGTATCGCCATGGCAGCTAAAAAACTGGGAAAAGAAGATGATTATAATTATTTCCTGAATCGTGCGTTATCATATCAGAATATTATAGATCCCGAATCTAAATTTATGCGCGGTCGCGATTCTGAAGGCAACTGGCGTACACCATTCGACCCGATTGCTTACACAGGACCGGGATCGATACATGGCTGGGGAGATATTACCGAAGGATTTACATATCAATATACATGGTATGTGCCGCAAGATGTTCAGGGATACATCAACGAAATGGGTGGCAATCAGATTTTTACACAGCGTTTAGATTCGATGTTTACGATGGTGCTTCCCGAAGATATTCCGGGTGCTCACGATATTCAAGGGCGCATAGGTGCTTACTGGCATGGTAATGAGCCTTGTCATCAGATTCTTTATTTGTACAATTACGTGAAACAACCGTGGAAAGGTCAGGAGAAGATTCGTTATGTATTAGATAACTTATACGGAAATACTCCCGAATCGTTGAGTGGTAATGACGATTGCGGACAAATGTCGGCTTGGTATATTTTCAACTCGATGGGCTTCTATCCTACATGTCCGTCAAGCAATATATATGCTATCGGATCGCCGGGCTTGGAATCAGTAGAAATGACGTTGGAAAACGGTAATAAAGTACTAATGACAACTGAGAATTACAGTAAAGAAAACGTGTATATCCAAGCGATGTATCTTAATGGAAAAGAATATAATAAAACATATATCACATATAACGATATAAGAAACGGAGCAGAGATTAAATTCGTGTTGGGCAATAAGCCAAACGAATCATGGGGTACTGCGGATGATTCTGTGGCTCCTTCTATCTCCGAACCCGGTAAGACTAAGTTGTATGTGAAAAACAAATAACAGACATAGTGTCACCATTAATCCGGAGCCTTTATTTATTGAAGGTTATGGTCTCTGAATCTCTTTTTAGTGATTTAGAAAAATAGGAGGAGAAAGAATGAAAATAGTATTAGATTACAACAGCCCTGTTCCTTTATATATTCAGATTGAGAATCAGATAAGAAAGGAAATTTTGAAACCCGAGTATAAGAGTGGAAAAATGCTTCCTAACGAAGTCGATCTGTCTCAACAGCTTGGCATTTCGCGAAGTACATTGCGTCAGGCTATCAATAAATTGGTCTATGATGGTTTGTTGATTAGAAAGAAGGGGGTTGGAACAGTAGTTGCCAATACGGCTATTACTTCTAATGCTAATAATTGGCTTAGTTTTTCGCAGGAGATGAAGATGATGGGTCTTGAGGTGAAAAATTACGATCTGCATGTCAGCTGGATTCATCCTGATGAAGATCTATGCAATTTTTTTCATATTACTGGTGAAACTAAGGTTATGAAGCTTGAACGTTTGAGAGGTAGCCTGGATAATCCATTTGTTTACTTTGTTTCTTATTTCAATCCTCGCATCGGATTAAAAGAAACTGAGGATTTTTCGAGAATGCTTTATGATATACTCAAAGAATACAATGTCATAGCCAAGCTCTCGAAAGAACAGGTGAGCGCTATGCTTGCCGACCGCTTTCTTGCCGATAAATTAGGATTGAAACAAGGCGAGCCTATCTTGAAAAGGAAACGTTTCGTTTACGATCCGGGAGGTCGGGCAGTAGAATGGAATGTTGGTTATTATCGTGCCGACAGTTTCGTTTATACAGTGGAATCCGAGAGGAAGGAATAAATAGGCCTAAAAAATATAAAGAAGAACTTGCTAAGAAATGGTTAAGTTCTTCTTTTATTTTATTGAGTTACCCGAATAATTGTAATTTTGTCGATTCTTATTGTGGGCAATATTCAACAATAAGTGCACTTTTAGTGTTTACAATTAGCTGTTACAACTAAAGTAGGTATTTACTTATTAAATTAATAATTAGGTCTGTGACCTCAAAATCCAAAAATGGAAGAGAAAAAACATTATTCAGGACTTACGGATGCTCAGGTAAAAGAGAGCAGGGAAAAATATGGAGTGAATCTCCTTACACCACCAAAGAAAGAACCCTTATGGAAGCTTTTCTTGGAAAAATTCAAAGACCCGATTATACGTGTGCTGCTTATAGCCGCATTTCTTTCTTTGGGTATATCTTTTATTCATAATGAATATGCCGAAACAGTAGGGATATTCTGTGCTATCCTTTTGGCTACAGGTGTTGCCTTTTGGTTCGAACGCGATGCAAGCAAAAAATTCGATGTTCTCAACCAAGTGAATGACGAAGAACTCGTGATGCTGATGCGTAACGGCAATGTATGTCAGGTTCCGAAGAAAGATGTTGTAGTAGGCGATATTGTATTGCTCGAAATAGGGAATGAAGTCGCTGCCGATGGTGAACTGCTTGAGGCTGTTTCACTTCAGATAGACGAGTCTTGCCTGACCGGAGAGTTGAGCATTGATAAAACAACAAATCCCGATCATTTCGAAGAAGGTGTTACCTATCCTTCTAATTGGGTGCTGAGAGGCACTAAAGCCATTAATGGGCATGGAATCTTTCGAGTAACAAAAGTAGGTGATGCAACCGAGTTTGGAAAAGTAGCAGAGAAATCTACGGAGAAGGTCGAAGGTCAGACACCATTGAATAAGCAATTGGAAAAACTGGCTCAATTTATCGGAGTAATAGGTTTGTCATTAGCGATGCTAACTTTTTCTGTTCTTTTTATAAAAAATATAATCTTAGACACTGAGAAAGTTCTGACATTTACCCAGTTGTCACTGTTGGGTGCTGCTATTATGGGTGCTGTTATAGCACTGTCTAAAGTATGGGTACCTATTGTATACGATGCATTCGAATTAGCAGGTAAAAAGAAAGCATTACCTAAAAGTATAGAAAAAGGAGGCTGGTTGAGATGGATAGCTTTAGGCTTTCTGTCTTTCGGTATAGTTGCTGCTATTAGTTATCTTTTTGGAGTGAACCCTCTTGACTCTACTTCTTGGGTTGATACTGACGTCGCAGGTGAAATCCTTCAATACTTTATGATTGCCGTTACTCTGGTCGTAGTAGCTGTACCCGAAGGTCTGCCGATGAGTGTTACACTGAGTCTGGCGCTTAGTATGCGCAGAATGCTGAAGATGAATAATCTGGTGCGTAAAATGCATGCGTGCGAAACAATGGGAGCAGCAACGGTTATCTGTACCGATAAAACGGGAACTCTTACACAGAATCAGATGCAGGTTTATAATACGAACTTTTATGGATTAAAAGATCAAATATTGACAGATGATGTTGCCAGTAAATTAGTTGTCGAAAATATGTCTGCCAATTCTACTGCGTATCTCGATTATTCTGTTGCTCATAAAGTAACCGCTCTGGGTAATCCTACCGAAGGTGCTTTATTGCTATGGCTGAACAGCAATAAGATTAAGTATACGAATATACGTGATAAAGTAGATGTAATAGATCAATTGCCGTTTTCTACCGAACGTAAGTATATGGCAACTTATGCTAATTCTCCGTTTCTAAAGAAAAAAATACTTTATGTGAAAGGTGCACCCGAAGTTATTTTAGCTAAGAGTGAAACTGTATTAACGGAAGAAGGGCAAGTTTCTATGGATGGCTACGTTGATGCGGTAAATGAGCAGTTGCTTCAATATCAGAATCAGGCAATGCGTACTTTGGGCTTTGCTTATAAGGTAGTGGAGGATAATGGAAATAGCACCGTTGATGAGCTTATCGGAGACGATCTTGTCTTCTTAGGTATTGCAGCTATCTCAGACCCAGTTCGTTCGGATGTGCCTGAGGCTGTAGATCGTTGCTTGAATGCAGGTATTGCAGTGAAGATCGTAACAGGCGATACATATGGTACAGCCAAAGAGATAGGTCGTCAGATCGGTATATGGCAAGACGAATCGGATACTGACCTGAATATAATAGCCGGTATTGATTTTGAAGCTTTATCAGACGAAGAGGCTTATGATCGGGTAAAAGATTTAAAGATAATGTGTCGTGCTCGTCCTACAGATAAGCAACGATTGGTGAATCTCTTGAAAAAAAGGGGAGAAGTTGTAGCTGTTACCGGTGATGGAACAAATGATGCGCCAGCCCTTAATTATGCCGATGTCGGGCTATCTATGGGTTCGGGTACATCGGTAGCAAAAGAAGCGAGTGATATTACGTTGTTGGACGACTCGTTTAGTAGTATTGCTACTGCTGTGATGTGGGGGCGTTCGCTTTATCAGAATATTCAGCGTTTCATCTTGTTCCAGTTGACAATAAATGTAGCTGCTCTGTTGATTGTTTTTCTTGGCTCTATATTCGGTCATGATCTGCCATTAACCGTTACACAGATGCTTTGGGTAAATTTGATAATGGATACTTTTGCCGCAGGAGCATTAGCTTCATTACCTCCTGATCCTAATGTAATGAATGTGAAGCCGCGTAAGAATAGCGATTTTATTGTTACACCGCCAATTGCAAAACGCATATTTATAGTAGGTATATTGTTTGTCGTTTTACTATTGAGTATGATGTATTATTTTGCAACACCCGAGCATTTGAATACAGTATTTCATTATATAGCTCCGGAGGATAGAGAGCGTTATTTCTTATCGTATTTCTTTACCGTATTCGTGTTGCTTCAATTCTGGAATATGTTTAATGCCAAGGCGTATGCTACAGGCAAATCGGCTTTAGCCGGAATGAATAAAAGCTTGGGCTTTGAATTGGTTGCATTAATCATACTTATAGGGCAAATTCTTATTGTGACATTCGGTGGCGATGTGTTCCGTACAATGCCACTAACAATACAGGATTGGCTGATAATAATAGGAGGAACGTCTTTTGTTTTATGGATAGGCGAAATCGTAAGATTGATCCAAAAGAAATGATTGCTACGAATATAATAAGAAAGAGCCGCTGGAATTCCAGCGGCTCTTTCTTATTTATCGCGATAATTCATTGATCATTGTCTTCGCTTTGTTGAGCATATCAACATAGGGTTCTTTAGGTTCTATTGTATTGAATTTTGCAACCTCGGTGTTGAGTTTATCCAATTTACTTAATGATTCTGCCGTATTAGCTTTCTCAAGGTCTTGTCGTAACATACGAATCTTTTCAAAATCCTGTATGCCTTCTATCAGACGTTCGAAACGAATAGAACTACGGGCATCAGGATATACTATATATGTATCACCTCCGGGCCATGTTCTGAAGCGTGAATCTGTTAATGGATTTTCCACCCACGAATTATATGCCCAGCGCAGAAAGCCGTCGTAGTCGGCTGCAATAGCGTACCAGCTAATGTAGACAGCCTCCGCAGGGTCGGAACATGTAAATACATTCGGGAATTTGTCAGAGCAGCATACATAGTAAGTAGTTATAAGCCCTTTTTCTCTGCGCATAGTTATATCGGCAGAATCGACTTTTGCTCCTGCGGCTACACACATATCTTTGATGAACGGATATTTTTTATAACTCTGATGGTTATCAGCTAATGATATGCCCAATTCGGGAGATACTTTTTGTAGAAGTTCTACTGTAGCCTTCATCGATTCGGGAGAGCGCTCGTCCATAGCTATATTTGTTATTTCTAACCAATTCTTATCTTTCAGGTGTTTTGTGAAATCGGTTAAGAATGGAGTCCACATGTCGACAAATATTTTTGTGCCGGGATCAGCTTTTACATCTATTACCTTTCCAGAGGCAGCATCAGTATAGTGAATCTCGTTATTCCAAGGAATCATCGAATAACAGTTTATCATCTTATTAATTCCTATATCCATCATCATTTGTACCCACCTATCAAATATAGTATAGTCGTAAGACCATGTTCCATCTGCATTTTTAGTCCATGTAATCATATCTGCATAAGGGTCGAAACATTGATTATTCCAAGGTTCTTTATTTATATTTGCAGTAATCACTTTTTGACCTGCATCAGCGAGCATTTTCATCAGAGGTTTTAACGCTTCGAAATGTTCGTCACTCCACACTTTCAGATTCTGAACACGTGCTACCGCTGACGGATGTTGCCACAAATCCAAATGATAAGCCCATTCGGATGGTGTAGGCAGCGTGCGGTCTTGTACTTCAAGGCTGATTTCAAATTCTTGTGTTTTCTGATCTCTGGCATAGACCTTCAGTTTACCTGTGTATATTCCTGCTTTAGCGGACTGAGGAATACTTACAGTGAGCCATACAGGGCGTGCAGTCTTCGCATCTATGTTGAAGCATTCAAGATTATCGAGCATGTCAGCAGTCAGTGATGCCGGAAAATCTTCAGGTTTACGATAACCACAGCCGGGCTCAAATATATCTGTCATTACATAACGTACAAACCGGGCTTGTGCTATATTGGAAAGAACTGTTCCGTCTGATGATTTAAAGTCGCCGAACTCGCATTCTACCTGTTGTATATTTTCGGCACTCCATAGCAACAGTTGGCCGGAGAGCTTTTCGCCTTTCCATCCTGTCAGTTTGCACGATTGATTTTTTTCGGGTTGCGGCATCACCGATTTAGGATATTTTGTGTCTATGCTAACAAAAGAAGCATTCAGTCCGGGGAGTGATTGACTCCAGTCTGATAGTGTGTCGGATGTCGGATCTGCCATTTCGGCGAATGTCTCGCAAGTCTTTAATGGTCTTTTCTGTTCACAGCTTGTCAGTACTCCACAAAAGATGGTCAGGGCGATAAGGCTCCTTACCAAAGTCAGGTAATTTTTCATAGTTATAAAATATTGGTTTTATAGTGTGTCTTTGTATGCTATATCTCAATAAATAAAAGAATATATTTAATGTCACATCTTGACATTATAACTACCACTCATTGTTATATCCGGATGGACAAATAAATAAGTCTGTGGCCTTAAAAGGTTATAAATGTAGTGAATAGTCGTTGTTTAAAAAAGTATTACACCGCCATATTAATTCGTTTCAAATTATTATTGTTATTTCTCTTACTTTTAATTATTTTTTCACCTATTCATGTGCTTGGATTCGCTAAAAATATGTATTTTTGCATGCAATAAAATTTAAAAGCTCTTTTTATGTCTTTTATTGCAGATAAAGTCGTTATGGACGGATTGACATTCGATGATGTATTGTTAATCCCCGCTTATTCAGAAGTTCTTCCCCGCGAAGTGGATTTATCCACAAATTTCTCACGCAATATCAAATTAAATATTCCAATCGTTTCGGCAGCTATGGACACTGTTACCGAGGCTAAGTTGGCTATTGCTATTGCGCGTGAAGGAGGTATTGGTGTTATCCACAAAAATATGCCGATAGAAGAACAGGCCAGACAGGTTCGATTTGTGAAACGTGCCGAAAATGGTATGATTTCAAATCCTGTAAGTATCCTTCGTGATAAAACAGTCGGTGAGGCTTTAGCCTTGATGGCCGAATATAAAATCGGAGGTATACCTGTTGTCGACAAAGATAATGTTCTGGTTGGTATTGTGACGAACCGCGACCTGCGTTTCCGTCGTAATATGAATGAGTTGATCGATGATGTGATGACGAAGGAAAATCTTATTACTACCCGTCAATCTACAGATCTCGAATCGGCGGCAGACACACTTCAGCACTACAAGATTGAAAAGCTTCCTGTTGTAGATGGAGACTATAAGCTTGTAGGGTTAGTTACCTATAAAGATATTACAAAAGCTAAAGATAAACCATTTGCATGCAAAGATGCACAAGGTCGCCTACGTGTGGCTGCAGGTGTTGGTGTAACTCACGATACAATGATCAGAGTTGCTGCTTTGGTAGAAGCGGGAGTTGATGCAATTGTGATAGATACGGCTCACGGGCATTCGCATGGTGTAGTCGAAATGCTGAAAAAAGTAAAGCAACAATATTCGGATATCGATGTAGTGGTGGGTAATGTTGCTACCGGCGAAGCGGCTAAATATCTTGCAGATGCAGGTGCAGACGGTGTGAAAGTGGGTATCGGGCCCGGTTCTATTTGTACTACACGCGTTGTCGCAGGCGTTGGTGTTCCTCAGTTGACTGCTATTTACGATGTGGCAAAAGCATTGAAAGGTACAGGAGTTCCTTTGATAGCCGATGGTGGATTGCGTTATTCGGGGGATATTGTAAAAGCATTGGCAGCAGGAGGATCATCGGTGATGATGGGTTCATTGTTGGCAGGAGTAGAAGAGTCTCCGGGCGAAACTATCATTTTCAATGGACGTAAGTTTAAATCATATCGTGGTATGGGTTCCTTAGAAGCTATGGAAAAAGGATCCAAAGACCGTTATTTCCAAGATATGGAAGCCGATATTAAAAAGCTCGTTCCCGAAGGTATTGCAGCTCGTGTTCCATTTAAAGGAACATTGTTCGAAGTTGTTTATCAAATGGTCGGTGGATTACGTGCCGGTATGGGGTATTGTGGTGCTAAAGATATAGAAGCATTGCACAGTGCCAAATTTACACGTATAACTAATGCCGGAGTGGCTGAAAGTCATCCTCATGATGTATCTATAACAAGCGAGGCTCCTAACTACAGTAGGGGAGAGTAAGCTTTTCGGATAAAATATATCTTAAAACTCTGCATACATGGATAAAATGTGTGCAGAGTTTTTTATTTTACAATATTTTAAAACTTTACCAACCTATATTTCTTGTATCTTTGCCCATTGGGTACCAGTCATTAATAATAGTGCTACTCATCGAACAAACTAAACAGGTATAAGGCTTTGAATAAAATGAAACAAAAGTTGTTTTTATCACTCATTCTAGTATTTATTAGCTTGAATAGTTCTGCGCAACAGAATGATCCGGTTGCTATTACTATAAATGGTAAACCTATTTATAAATCCGAAGTCGAGCGATCGTATTATAACAGCCTTCAAAGAGAACAAGAGAGTTTGGAGTCGTATCTTGATTCCTTTATTGATTTTAGACTTAATGTTGAGGAGGCTAAGGCTCAAAAATTAGATACAACTGCGAGTTATAAACGCGATTATTCTTCTTACAGAATACAATTGTCGGGCTCTTATTTAAGAGATACTGTGACAGAAGGTAGAGTTGTGAGGATGATTTATGATCGGCTGCTTGAAGATGTTGAAATAAATCATGTGCTGTTGCCATTTGATAAACAAAATATATTTCCTGCTGATACACTTGCTCTATATAATGAAGCTGTAAACCTTAGAAATAAATTGCTCAAGAACGGATTTTCGGGTGATGGTCTCATAGATAATACAAAGACGACAAGTATTGTAATGGATAGAGTAGCGCAAAACGGTTACTTGGGTTGGGTTACACCCTTTACAATGCCCATGCCTGTTGAGGATGCAATCTATTCGCTACCTGTTGGCGAAATAAGTATGCCTATCCGTTCGAACAGGGGATATCATATAATACAGGTTTTGGGTAAGCGACCTGCACGAGGAAAGGTTTCTCTTGAGCAGGTGGCGTTCAATTTCTCTCATATACCTCCCACAAAACAGCAGATAGATAGTGTGGGTAAGGTTGTAGATAAAGTATATAAAACATTAAAAACATCATCAGATTTTGATAAATTATGTCAGGCATACAATGATGTAAATCAAACAGGAATATCTGATTGTGATTTTGGAGCCTACGATTTAAATGCACAACTACCATCCAGTTTTATTACTGCAGCATTCGCTGTGGAGAATGTCGGTGATATGAGCAAACCGGTAATGACAGATTATGGTTATCATATAATACGGTTGAAAGATAAAATATCGATACCCCCATTGTCTGTGGTTGAAAAAGGACTTCGGCATAAAATAATGTATGGAGAAAGATCTGAATATTATACACAGATGTGGCAAAAACGACAGGCAGAAAAATATAACTTAGTAGTTAACACATCTGCATATAATAAGTTGGATGCTATTGCAAATAGATTTGAACCCCTTGACCCATTATTCATTCGTGAAATAACAAATCAGGATGAACTTCTTTTTACAATAGAAGGAGATAGAAAATATACGGTTGCCGATTTTGCGGAATATCTCGCATCTAAAATTGGCGTAGAGGAGGCTAAGAAGGATTTGGAATTGGATATGATCCAAACAATGCAGTTCGTAAACTTTAATCTCTCTACCGATAAGTTAAAAGACTTATTCGGTGTGTATTCATCTTTGGCTGTTTCTGCGTATGCTGATTCTATATTGGACGAACGATCTCCTGAATTTGCTAATTTAATGACTGATTATTCAGATGGACTTTTATTATTTGGAGTGAAAAATCGCAATATTTGGGAAAAGTCGGAAACAGACGAAATCGGCTTGGCTAAGTATTTCAATGAACATAAAGCAAAATATAAATGGGATGCCGCTAAGTATAAGGGTTTAGTCGTTTACTGTAAAGACGAATCAGTCTTGAATCAAGTGAAAATTTTAGCTGGCAAATATAAAAATACAGGTGAACTGGCACAGAAAATTAGCGCTACATTAAATACCGATTCGGTAGTTGCTCTGCTAGAACCCGGTTTGTGGGCTAAGGGAGACAATCCATTTGTCGATAATAAAGCGTTCGGGGATGTAGAACCTACCTTGCGTAAAGGTTATCCATTCTTTATTGTGGTGGGAAAGAAAATTAATTCGCCCGAAACATTCGAAGATGTTAGGAATCTGGTCGAATCAGATTATCAAGTTCTATTGGAATCGAAGTGGAATACGTATCTTCGTGGAAAATATAAGGTAGATATCGATCAATCTGTTTTAAAAACAATAAGATGACTAAAAACAGAATTTATATAACAATAATATTCATTTTCTTTATTGCCTACTCTTGTAAGCAGTCGGGTATAGGAGATGTCGATGCCAGTAAGCAACCTATTGTGACTGTTCAAAACAATACATTGTATAAGGCCGATCTCGACGATGCCTTACCTAAAAAACTATCGGCAGAGGATAGTGCAGCTACAGCACAGGCGTATATCAAGACATGGGTTAATGATCAGTTGATGTATGATAAGGCTAAGCAAAATATTCTGAATAAAGCAACAATAGATGAGCTGGTAGAAGATTATCGCAAATCACTGATAACAAATTCTTATCAGGAACAATTGTTCAAGGAGCGCTTTTCCAGAATAAGTTCCGATAGCGAGCTGAAAGCTTACTATGAGGAAAATAAAGAAATGTTCAAACTTGAAGGTAGTATAATAAAAGGCCTCTATCTTAAGATACCTGCGGGGTCGCCTCAGTTGAATAATTTTAAGAAATGGTATAAACAAACAACAGATGCAGCTATCGAAAATATCGAAAAAAATACATTGCAAAATGCTGTGAATTATGAGTATTTTTACGATAGATGGGTTAGTTTCGACGATGTTATGGATAATATACCTCTTCTTGTTACTGATAGGGACCAATTTCTTAAAACAAATAAAAGTATTGAGGTCAGTGATTCTTCTTTTGTATACTTGCTCAATATCAAAGAATATAAGTTAACAGGAAGTGAAGCTCCTTACGAATATATAAAGGGACAATTGTCGGATATATTCAAAGAAAAAAGGCGTGCCAGCTATTTGGAAGAAATACAAAAAGATTTGTATGATAAAGCGATATCGAATAATGAAATAAAGTTTTATGACAAATAGACTATAACTTCTTTTTTATCGTTAAGAGAAAAGTAATACATTATCACTATATTTACGCGATTTTAATAAACAGATGAAATGATAAAAAGTGCCGGAAAACTAATTATTCTAACTATATTGTTGAGTGTGAGCTTTGTAGCTAAGGCTCAGGATAATGTTATCGATCAAATAATTTGGGTAGTAGGAGATGAAGCCATCCTGAAATCGGATGTAGAGAAAGCCCGTATGGAAATGCAAGCCCGTGGGGAGCGTATCGAAGGAGATCCTTACTGCTTGATACCAGAACAGTTAGCTGTTCAAAAATTGTTTTTAGATCAGGCGAAAGCCGATAGTATAGAGGCACCTCCATCTGAAATAGCAAGAAGTGTAACACGTTATGAAAATAATGTAATTGCAAACTTAGGTTCAAAAGAAAAAGCCGAAGAATATTTGGGATCACCTATGACCGAATTACGGGAAGAGTGGCGCGAGCAGATTAGAAATAACTATTTGGTGCAGGAAGCACAGAAAAATATAATAGGTAAAAAGAATACACTGACTCCATCGGAGGTTCGTAGGTATTATAGCCAACTCTCGCAAGATAGTCTGCCCTATGTGCCAACAACTGTGGAGGCACAGATTATTACATTTGAACCGAAGATTCCTTTGACCGAAACGGATAAGATAAAAGAACGGTTAAGAGAATTCACAAATCGTATCAACTCAGGTGAAACAAGTTTTGCCACTATGGCGATTATGTACTCCGATGATAAAGGTTCCGCACCGGCAGGTGGTGAACTAGGTTTTATGGGACGTGCACAGTTATTGACCGAGTTTTCTAATGTTGCATTCTCACTTAATGACCCTAAGAAAATATCAAATATTGTTGAAACTGAATATGGATTTCACATTATTCAGCTAATAGAACGTAGAGGAGACAGAGCTAACTTCCGTCATATTTTGCTTCGCCCTCAAGTTCCGGCTGCAGATATGGAAAAAACAATGGCTGTAATGGACACGCTGGCTACAGAAATCAGAAGTAATAAGTATTCTTTTGACGAAGCGGCTTCACTTTCTTCCGATAAGGAAACTCGTAAGAATAATGGTCTGATGGTAAACCGTAAACAGGAAAGTTCAAACTATGGAACACCTCGTTTTACGATGGAAGAACTTCCTGCCGAAGTAGGTAAAGTAGTTAATACAATGAAAGTCGGTGAAATTTCGGCACCTTTTAAAATGACACAGGATAATGGTAAAGATGTTGTTGCAATTGTTAAATTGAAAGAAAAAGTAGAGGGTCATATTGCGAATGTCTCGGACGATTACCAATCTTTAAAAGGAATAGTAGAAGATAAGAAACAGCAAGAAATATTGAAGAAATGGATGCAGGCTAAAATCAAAGGAACGTATGTATCTATTGATAAGGATTGGGTGAACTGTGATTTTCAATATGAAGGGTGGATTAAATAATAAGAGATTAAATTATAAACGATTAGGTGTTTAATCAATTTATACAATACATAAAGCAAAGGCATAGAATACCGCTGGTCAGTATACTATGCCTGCTTGCTATTTATGCCTCTGCTCAAACGCTGTTTTATTCGGGGGTAGATTATTCTGTGACGCAAGTACCTCAGAAGCCACAAAGCCCTCAGAAGAAAGAGCCGGCAAAAGCAGCACCTAAACTTATCAAGTTAGAGTCTGCCGAGTCTGTGACTAAAGCACAAGGTTTCGATTATCAGGTGCTGATCGATAGTGTTGTTTTCTATCATGACGGTGCATATCTGTATTGCGATAGTGCTCATTATGATGAGAAATTAAATTCTTTCGAAGCATTCAGTAATGTTCGAATGGAACAAGGGGATACAATATTTCTGTATGGTAATTATATGTATTATGACGGAAATACAAAGTTGGTTATGGTACGCGAGAATGTTCGTCTCGAAAATGTGCCTCAAAATGTAACTCTCTTTACAGATAGTCTGAACTATGATCGTTTACAGAATTTAGGTTATTACTTTGATGGTGGAATGCTTGTGGATTCGCTTAACGAATTGACTTCTTATTGGGGGCAATACGAACCCGATTTGAAAATGGCTACTTTTATCGATAGTGTAATATTGCTAAATCCTAATTTCAAGCTCTATTCGGATACATTGAAATATAATACAGGAACTAAGATTGCAACTATATTGAGTCCATCTACTATCTTATCCGATAGTGGAACCATATATACAAGCAGAGGCTGGTATAACACAGTGACTGATAAATCTATGTTGCTTAACCAGTCTACGGTCGTGAATAAAGAGGGTAATCAGTATCTACGAGGCGACTCTATTTTCTACAATAAAGCCGAAGGTTATGGTGAAGTGTTTGGTAATATGTTTCTGCAAGACACTACGAAACATTTTATCCTTAGGGGACATTATGGGTTCTATAACGAACGTACCAATTATGCAATGGCTACCGACTCGGCCTTTGCCATCGACTATTCTCAAGGAGATAGTCTGTATATACATGCCGATACATTGAAGCTTATCACTGTGAGCGAGATGAAGCTAAGGGAGACACCTATTGATTCGACCCTTGCTCCTTCTGTAAAAGCAGATTCAATACAAACAGATTCTGTTAATACCGATCTCATAAAAATGGATTCTATCCATACAGATATGCAACCGGCTTTCGATAGCATATCTCCCGATTCGACAGCTTTAGCTCGTCGTTTGCCTTCTCTTCCTCCTCGCGTGCCAGACAAATCTGATTCTATAAAAGTAGATTATAGGGAGATAAAGGCATATCATGGAGTTCGTTTCTATCGGTCTGATATGCAGGGTGTTTGTGATTCTATGCAATTCAATTCGAAAGACTCGGTATTATACCTCTATCGGGATCCTGTATTATGGAATGAGCAAAATCAACTGTCGGGCGATACGATTGTTGTGTATATGAATGATAGTACGATAGACTATATTCATGTGAAAAGATATAGTTTTTCGATCGAAAAGAAAGATTCTCTAAATTATAATCAATTGAAAGGACGTTCTCTCAAAGCATTTTTCGAAGGGAAAAAGCTTAGGCGTATATTTGTAGAGGGAAATGCAGAGTCCATATTTTATCCACAGGAAAAAGATGGTGCTATGATTGGGCTCAACTGGCTCGAGGGTAGTTATCTTGAAATTTTCATGAATGATGGAAAGATGGAGAAATTGAAAGTCTGGCCTACGCCGGTCGGGAAAATGACTCCATTAGAGATGGTTGCGTCAGATCAGCGGCGACTCAAAGATTTCTACTGGTACGACTATCTGCGGCCTTTAGATAAAGACGATATATTCAGAAAAGTATCTAAGAAAGCAACTGATGTGCGACCGAAGCGGTCGGCTGTTTTCGATAGGGAAGAATAATTGAGAAGTATCTCTTCTCATTCAAATTAAAATACCCACATGAGCGATATAATACATCTTTTACCCGATTCTATAGCCAATCAGATTGCTGCAGGAGAGGTTATTCAGCGACCGGCTTCCGTTGTGAAAGAGTTGGTCGAGAATTCTATTGATGCAGGAGCTGATAGTATACAACTTATTATTAAAGATGCAGGGCGTACTCTCATTCAGGTAATAGATAATGGAAAGGGAATGTCGGGAACTGATGCCCGTATGGCTTTCGAGCGCCATGCTACTTCTAAAATTAGAGTGGCAGATGATTTGTTTGCTCTTCGTACCATGGGTTTTCGTGGAGAAGCACTTCCTTCTATTGCCGCAATTGCTCAAGTTGAACTAAGAACTAAGCAAAAGGACGATGAGGTTGGTACTTTACTGCAAATATCGGGATCGAAAGTAGAATTGCAGGAGACTGTAGCTTGCTCTTCGGGTAGTAATTTATCTGTAAAGAATATTTTTTTTAATGTTCCTGCCCGTCGTAAGTTTTTAAAGTCGAACGATACGGAACGAAGGAATATCCTCACGGAATTGGAGCGTATTGTCCTTGTTCATCCCGATATAGAATTCTCTTTTGTAGATAACGATGTGGAAATGCTTCGCTATCCTGCTTGTGGTCTACGTCAGCGGATTGTTAATGTAATAGGAAAGAATTTTAATCAGCAGCTGATCTCAATTGATGTTGATACCACATTAGCTAAAATATATGGATTTATCGGTAAACCCGAATCGGCTCGAAAAACCCGTGCTTTACAATATTTCTTTGTTAATGGGCGATATATGCGTCATCCATATTTTAATAAGGCTGTGACTAATGCCTTCGATCCGTTAATTCCATCGGGAGAGAATCCCAATTATTTCATATATCTTGAAGTAGATCCAAGTACTATCGATGTAAATATACATCCTACCAAGACCGAAATTAAATTCGAAAATGAACAGCCTATCTGGCAAATACTATCTGCAGCTGTAAAAGAAGCATTGGGTAAGTTCAATGAAGTTCCTACTATCGATTTCGATACGGATGGGGCTATCGATATTCCGATCCATGACCCGTCTAAGTTTGTGGAGCAACCACGTGTAAATGTAAATCCATCTTATAATCCATTTAAATCGCCATCGTCGGGTGGGGGTAGTGGATACAAGCGTCCGAATCTGGATTGGGAGAAGTTTTATGAAGGTTTTGAGAAAGAATCAGAAGTTGATTCTGTACTGCCTGGTACTACAAGCGATTTATTTCAACCAGAGTCTAAGGAGATAACCGGAAACGAGATTCTGCAAGAAATGGTAGTGCATTATCAATACAAGAACAGATATATTCTTACATCTGTCAAATCGGGATTAATGCTTATCGATCAGCATAGGGCACATATTCGCATATTGTTCGATCAATTTCTGAATCAGATTCAACAGAAAAAAGGTATATCACAGCGGACACTGTTTCCTGAGATAATAGAGCTGTCACCATCCGAAGCAGCAATGATTCCTTATCTGATGGATGATCTTGAAGCTGTAGGATTCGATTTAAGCCATTTAGGGAATAACGCCTATGCAATTAACGGTGTTCCATCTGAAATTACGAATGTGGACGCTGTGCAGCTTGTTCATGGCATGATATCCAAGAGTGTGGATAGCGGCAGTGATGTGAAAGACGAAATACGCGAAACACTAGCTCTTTCGATGGCAAATGCCGCGGCTATTCCATATGGTCATAGAATGGAGGGTGAAGAAATGGGTAAAATAGTAGACCATTTATTTGCCTCTCCTGCGCATAAGCATACGCCTGATGGGCGAACAATAATTTCTATGTTAGAAGATGCTACTATCGATAAAATGTTTCGATAGTAGCATCCTGATATTATTTTATAAACTTTCCAATATCCATTTCCTCATATTCTCAATACCCATGAACCCGACGCTTTTTTGTGTCTGTTTTCCTTCTCTGTCATATATGAAATAGGCGGGTATTCCCTGAATTCCATATTGCTTGCTCCACGAATCCCATATTTTATCATTTACGCGATAATGGTCTCCATGTATATCAGGAATCATTTGTTGCCATGTTTTCATCGGTGATGAGTAGTTCGTTAAATATAAAAATACTACATCCTTTCCTTCAAACTCGCTCTTTACCGGTTTCGCGGTTTTCATAGCCGATCGGCAAGGTCCGCACCATGTAGCCCAAAAATCGACAAAAACTACCTTACCTTTATATTTTTCTAAGATCGTATCGAATACTTTATCGTCTGCAACATCGGGGGTATCATATACATTGACACCTACCATTTTACTATTTTGGGCTATAAGTTCTACACTTTTGTCGTTCTCAGCAATTAGTTCGTCTATAATTGTTTGATTTGAGAATATTTTTCTGATCTCTGCTTTCTGATCAGCAATTAACGGCTTTAGTTCACTTATTTGCTTTTTATATTCATTTAGAGCTACCATTTCATAAAAAAGGCCGTTGGCGCTTCCTATATAATCTTTTAACTCATTTCCGACTTCTTTCAGCCATGTGATCATTGATGTTTTTTCTTTTGGAATATTGAAGATATCAAGCGTATATATTTCGGAAATTGTATACGGATATGCTCCGGAATATAAATAATAAGCATCGTTCAGGTTGAAATCATTCAGGAATGTATAATATGATTTATCCAATTCTTGCGGTTTATAGTCCATTTTGTCATATTCGCTATAATCCATTTTATTTTTGACTAGATATGCTAGTTTTAGTCTCCGCGTATATGATAGCAACTCTTGAAGCATAAATAATTTGGTGTCGTAAATAATTATTTGTCGCATGTTATCAGAAAGAGTTGGGTCTTCTTCCAACGCTGCAACATTCTCATTCGTCTTTTTCAGTAGATATTCTTTATATGCATCGGGGCTTAGGTTATAAATATCATCTAATAACTTTGTATGGTCAATCATACTGTATTTTCTATCCAAACCGTCCAGATCTGTTGTTGATAGACTGAATTTGTTGATTGTGAGGCTCGATGATGCTGACCCTTCTGATTTCTTTTGGTAGCGTGACTCTTGTCTGCTTTTAGCTTGTGGATTGATGTATAGTTTAAACTCTTCGTCAGGAAGAAGATAAATGTTTCCTGAATACAGCGGCGAATAGAGGCGGGCAATCGTGAATCCGGCAACAGGGATTTCCAGTTTAAATTCTCCATTTTTATCAATAGGTATTTCGTATTCAGGGTGTTCTCCGGTAATTATATTCGTAGAATAAAGTTTTAGTGGAGTAGCAAGCAGTTCAGCAGGTATATTTCCGAATATCTTGCCTGATAATCTTGCAATACCTTTCTTTATTATAGGAGTAGGTAAATTAGCTTCTGTTTGAGTAGTTTTTGCTTCTGAATCAGGAAGTTGGATCGGAGTAGGTTTGTCTCCATTCAAATAAATCCCCCATATTTTGAAACAAACATCACAGTCGCTTTCGATGAAGTCGATCTTAGTTGTATTTTTGTCTATTGGTGGGAATGTGAGTTTGAAAGAAGTTTCTCCCGACTCGGGCATGGTAAATTCAGTATTTAAATCTATACCTTCTGATTTTACAATTTTCAGTTTCTCATTTTTTCCATCTTCCCTTATATATGTTTCCGAATCAATCCTAATCCAACTATTCGGTGGATAAAATGCATCTATATAAAAAACCGTAGCAGTGTCACTAACTTCTATTTTGTCAATTTCGAGTGCCGTCGAATTCCAGATATCGAAGGCAGGGCGTTCTATAACTTTGGTTTGAGCCTGCAAAGCGAGGCTAACCAACATGGCTATCATCGTAGAAAGTAGCAATTGGATATTTTTCATACTTGTAGTTATTAGGTTTACACAAATGTAACAATTTTAACAACTTAACCTACAGATGTTTGTAAAATATAGAAAAGGTAGAGATCTCTATCCCTGCTTCTATATATTGCACATCTTAGAGTTATTTTGCTTACCTCTTTCACTGTCTTTAACCTCTATTGGTCTCCCAGAGCTAAATTCTATTGTGTCTTTATTGCTAATTTAAGTTTAAAATACTTAATATTCCGCAAATAGATTTTGCTTCATTTATTTTAAGTTTTGTTATGTACTATATTTACTTGAAGCAAACCATAACTTAAATACTATGAAACAAATTAACTTATTTTATCTGTGCTTGATTGTAACATTATCTTTTATGAGTTTTTCTTCTTGCAGCGATAATGACGAAGAACGTATCCAGCCATCTACAAGTTCTATTGCTATGGAAGGAGAAGGGGGCGAGACTAAGGTCGCTTTGAGTAATGGCGACTGGCATATTGCCGCTGTAATAAACAAAAATGGTAATACTCGTATTTATGGAGAAGCTTTATCATTGGATGGAAAAATAATTAGCGAAAATAGTTGTCTAGAGCTAGCTGGCTTGGGGGAACTTAATGCATTATGGAGTGAAAAGGGTTTTCGGATAATCCGTGACGAGCCTACTTCAATGAGAGTTATAGTAGAAGAGAATTATACGGAAGAAATTTTTAGTTTTGCTATAATACTACAATCCGGTGAAGAAACAAAAGAAATTATTGTAAAGCAGAAGGTTTCACAAGGATATAAGTTCGATAAAATAGAATATACCTTGAAAGAAGGTGACGGAGATTCTCTTTACGTAGTAAGAGGTGCCAGTTTCCATTTGGACCTTTTAGAACCTCGAGAAATTTCATTCCCGACTATTAATGATTTAATAAGTAGTGTTAATCAATCATATTTTGAAAGTAACCAAAGTAATGCTTTCCTATGGATGAAAAACGATTTAATTATGGTAGAAGTACCATCTAATATTTATGATGGTACTGTTTATTGTAATGGAGAAAAGAAGCCTTACAGCAATTCTGTTACAACTGTACCTTATGATTCTGGTGGGTTTACGAAAACAATTCAACTTCCTGCCGGACATTTGATAGTCAATACTGAAATTCAGTATCGTAGGCGTCGGATTTCTTATATTTTGACTTTGGTTAATAATCGGACAAAAGAGAAAAAAAGTATTGAGGGTAAGTGGATAGAAACTACACCTACAGAAGAATATACTATTAATTTAATAAATAATAACTAAGACTCTACCGGACAGTTGTATGATTGTATGATATTTATAATTGTCAGATTAAATCGTGACTATTTCAGACAATGTGATAGTAAAGATTCCAGATTATATTTTATCCAAAATAGTGTGGATGAAAACGAAAAGAGCACAGTATGTACATACTGTGCTCTTTCAAATTATTATATATGTTAGGTTTACTTGCTCAATAACTTCTTCACTGTTTCCGAAATCATCTTGCCTGCAGCTACCCCAGCTAACGCTTTTGTAGCAACTCCCATAACCTTGCCCATGTCGGCAGGAGATGAGGCTCCTGTTTGTGCAATGATTTCGGTAATCTTAGCGTCTAATTCGTCTTGAGACAATTGTTTCGGAAGATATTTTTCCAGAACAACCAGTTCGGCTAATTCTTTTTCAGCTAATTCGGGACGGGATTGCTCATTGTATATTTCAGCACTATCACGACGCTGTTTAGCCATCTTCTGTATGATCTGGATTGCTGCTTCGTCAGACAATTCATCATTTGCTCCTTTAGCTGTTTTAGCTTCGAGGAATTCTTTTTTTATACCACGCAATGCTTCTAAGCTGATTTTGTCTTTAGCACGCATTGCATCCTTTATATCTTCACTAACTTGATCAAATAAGTTCATGGTTTTATTTTTAAGTCTTATATTATATTACTTTATCTTTATTCGCCGAATAACCCTGTCGAATGTTTAGTATCTGTTTTATATTCGCTTGGATTAAAATTATCGTCGCGTTTAAATACAGGGGTATTTTCTATTGCTTCGACAATTTTATCGTCATCAAGCTCTTCACTCGAAAGAACAATCGGTTTTGGTGTAAAGAATGAAGTCTTTACATCCATTGTTTTCACGCCATCTTTACCATAATGTTGTTCTATCATAGCATTGATACGGCGCTTCTCGTCTTCTTCCTGCATAAAGCGTTCTTCTTCCTCACGCTCTTCCTCTTCGGTAAGTTCTCGCAAATGATCGTCAATGCCGGGAATGCTCGACATTCCAAATCCTGTGGCAAGTAGGGTAATCTTTACTCCTTCTCCAAGATTTTTTTCGGTGGCAGTACCCCAGATTACTTCTATCTCCGGACCAAACTGCTTCATGAAATTTGCAACAGCTTCCATTTCTTCCACAATAAGCGGATTTTGTTCGCCCGAATAAATATTGAATAATATTTTCTTTGCTGCGAATACATCATTGTTATTCAATAATGGAGAATGCAGAGCGTTGCGTATAGCATCTTCTACTCTGTTTTCACCTTCGCCGAATCCGCTACTCATGATGGCTACACCTCCGTCTTTGAGGATAGTTTTCACATCCGCAAAGTCGAGATTGATATGTCCGTGAACAGTAATGATCTCTGCAATACCCTTTGCTGCAATAGTCAATGTATCATCGGCTTTAGCAAAAGCATTAGGGATAGTAAGGTCTGCATAAATGTCTATCAATCGCTCATTATTAATAACGAGAAGTGCATCGACATTCTTTGCTATTTCTTCAACACCTTTCAGTGCTTGTATAATCTTTTTACGTCCTTCGAATACAAACGGAATAGTTACTATGCCTACCGTTAATATACCCATGTCTTTGGCAATACGAGCTACAGTTGGTGCAGCGCCTGTACCTGTTCCACCACCCATACCGGCAGTGATAAAAGCCATTCGCGTACCATCGTTCAGCAAGCGTTCAATGTCTTCTTTGCTTTCCAACGCAGCAGCAGCTGCAACTTCAGGGCGGTTACCTGCGCCCAGTCCCTCGGTGGTACGTTTTCCTAATTGAACACGCGTTTCGACCGGAGATTCGCAAAGGGCTTGATTGTCGGTATTACAAAGTGCAAACGATACATCATGTATCCCTTCGTTGTACATATGGTTTACGGCATTGCCGCCACCTCCACCCACACCAATTACTTTTATAATTGTTTGAGTTCTACGTGGAAACTGGAAGTCTAATATTTTATCGTCCATATTTTAAGGATGTTTATTTTGTATTAAATAGAATAACGGAGAAAATACCTGTCGATCAATCTTCTTCTTTGAACATAGTTCCGCCGAAGTTCTGTATCTTCTCAAAGAAATCAAACAAACTTTTTTGTTTCTTATCTTCTTTGTTTTTCTTATTTTTCTTAGGTTGAGGTGTTTCTTCTTCTTCCTCCTCTTCTTCTTCTTCCGGCTCTGTTACAACTGGTTTTTCTACTATTGGCGCTGTATAAACTGGTTGAGGTGCTATAACTTCTTTCTTTTCGCAATTTTCATTGGCGAATAATAACAAGCCCAAGGCTTGAGTATAGAATGGATTTTGAAGAAGCTCGGCAGCATTGTTTATATATACACGCTTGGCGATACCTTTTTTTACCGGTAATTGAGATTTTTCGGCTAAGTGTTCGGCCAAACCTGTTAGTTGCGAAGCTCCACCGATAATGATGATTCCGGCTTCTAGCTGATCACCGTAGCCTGATTCTTTAATCTGATTAATTACATTCAGAATAATCTCATCTTGTCGAAGTTGTATAACTTTATTAAGCTCTCTTAAATCGACATCGGGGCTAACGCCTTGAGTCGGTTTAGATCTGTCTTTACCTAATTTTCCGTATCTGATTTTATATGTTTCGGCCGAGTCGAAAACAAAGCCTAATTCTTGTACATCTTTTGATATTGTGCGTCCTCCAAATGGAACGACAGCCATATAGCGGAGCAATCCACTTTTGTAAATAGATAGAGTCGTAGTGCCTGCGCCAAAATCGATTAGAGCGCATCCGGCTTGTCTGTCGGCTTCATCAAGTATTGAAGCACCACTGGCAACAGGTCCTACAATGAAGCTCGCTATTTCTAGTTGAGCTTTATCTGTAATACTCTTTGTCAGATTATTTTTTATATTGGGTCTTCCTATTACCAGACGGTAACGTCCTTCAATTGTCGAAGCTGTTTTACCGATAGGGTCTTCCTCGTATTTGCCGTCCAGATAATATTCAGGAGCAAGTACGCTATAGTTTGTGAAAAAGTCAGGTTTATTTAACTTGGCTTGTTGTTCCATTTTGTCGATATCGAGAAATGTGATAGGAGTTTCATTATCCATCAGCTTAGTCTCGGTATGTTCTACTGCGCGTAGTGATTTTCCGGCAACAGAAACATATACTTTACCAATTTTCTTTCCCGTTTTGTTTTCGAGAAGGTTGATAAGTTTTTTTACTTTTCCTGCTGCTTCGTCTATATTATAAATGACACCGTATTTGACGCACGAATCGGAGGGAATACTTTCCGATGCAAGAATCGAAATAACACCTTGTTCGTTTTTGCGCCCCAATACACCTACTATCTTGGACGTACCTAAGTCGATGCCTACTATAAAACCTGATTGTTCCATATCTCTTCTTCCTTTATTTGTCGATTCGGATGATTCCGAATAACTCTATCTTACGTTTAACGTTTTGTACAGACAACTTGTTTGTTGTATTTCAAATTTATCACAGAATATTTGTTCCATCCGGTCTCATTAAGTCCTTTTTTGTAAAAAGTCATTAATTTATCCAGCTTTTCTTTATAGTCATTTAGTTGACCCATAAGTATTTGCTGGTCACCCACACGAGGAATTAATTTTATTTCATCATTAGGTAAGACAACTATCTGTTCAATCTGCGCATTCCAGAAATTATCATTACGTAAAAATAGTGTAAAATTATATAAATCACCCTTTGCAAAGTCTTCTTTTATTGCTCCACTTGCAATTGGGAGGTAAGCTGTGAAATTTTTAGACAGTGGCATTTTATTGCCATCGTTATCTATGTAGTAACTCTCACCTGTATTGGGTATGATTCTGAGTATTGGTTTACGTTCCTGTATTGTTACTCTTATTGCACCATTATTGGTTACATAAGCTTGTGCGGCTTTGATAAGCTGGTTGTTCAGAATTACGTGCTCCAACGAATCGGTATTGATATCTCTCAGTGGCTTACCTTTAGGATTAAGTCCTTTTTCGTTTACATATTTTACTATATCATTTGTATTTACGAATTGCATCCCATTTTCACTATTGCTTACAACAATGTCGAATTCAGTGCATAAGCCATCTTTGGGCTTCTCTTTGAAGTAGAAAGCCGAGAATGCAAGATATCCTATTAGGATACATAATCCTGTGATGACTAATACTTTTTTCATATCTTCTCTTCTAATATACCTTTTATCGGAAGTAACAATTGGTCGATGTCTCCTGCTCCGACAGTAAGCAATATTTCGATATCATTTTTCTTTTCCAATAAAGATAGTAATTCTTCTTTTTTACAAAGTATTTTAGGGCAGGTTACTTTATCAAATATGATTTGAGAGGTAACACCTTCTATCGGTTTTTCTCGTGCAGGATAAATATCCAAGAGGATAAGTTCATCCAATAGAGAGAGACTTTGTGCAAACTCGGGCGCGAAATCTTTTGTACGACTATATAAATGTGGTTGAAATATACCTGTCAATTTTTTGTCAGGATATAGTTCTTTCACCGATGTGATACTAGCTGCTAGTTCTTGTGGATGATGAGCATAATCGTCTATCATCACTATTTTATCTGTTTTTAGTAGAAAATCGAAACGGCGTTTTGCCCCCTGAAAAGTTGCCATTGCATGACGGAGTTCGTCCGCTGTTGCTCCGTTTAGATAAGCTATTGCCATCGATCCGATAGCATTTTCTATATTAATCTTGATGGGGACACCTAGTTCTATATTCCTGATTGTTTCTTTAGGAGTAATAAAGTCGAAATGGATTTCGCCGTTTTCTATCTTAATATTCTTGGCGTGGAAATCACCTCTATCCATCGAATAAGTATATACACGTACATCTTTACCCGTTTTAGGTGAAAGTTTTATATTGTGTTTTACAACCAATGCCCCACCCGGTAAAATAAGGCTGGTGAATTTCTCGAAGCTTTTCAGGTACTCTTCTTCTGTGCCGTAAATATCCAGATGATCGGGATCGACCGATGTAATCAGAGCCATATAGGGGTGTAGCCAATGGAACGAACGATCGTACTCGTCTGCTTCGATAACAGTAAACTCGCTTTTGTCAGATAGCATCAGATTGCTGTTGTAATTTTTCAATATACCGCCGAGAAAAGCATTACAATCGAGATGAGATTGTTTTAATATATGGGCCAACATGCTCGATGTTGTAGTTTTACCATGTGTGCCGGCACAGCAAAGTGCTTTACTCGCTTTGGTGATAATGCCTAGAACCTGTGCCCGCTTTTGGATGGAGAAATTATTCTTGACGAAATATTCCATTTCCTTGCTATCGGCAGGTATAGCGGGAGTGTATACAATCAGTGTAGTACTGCTTTCTTTGCAATAGTCGGGGATAAAATTGACATCATCTGTGTAATGTATTTCTGCTCCTTCCTTTACAAGTTCTTTGGTTAAGTGTGTTTCGGTACGGTCGTAGCCTGCTACTTTCTTACCTTTCGATAAGAAATAACGAGCAAGGTTGCTCATACCGATGCCACCTATCCCGAGAAAATATATTGATTGTATGTTATTCATATCTTATTTTCGTTCTATTATTTTTATCACTTCGTCTACAATTCTATTTGCAGAGTCATGTTGTGCCAATTGAGCTATATTGGTAGATAATGTCTTCAATCGACTTTCGTCTTCTACTGTTGCAATTGCAGTTTTGACCAGTTCTTCTTGTGCATCTTTATCGGTTATCATAATTGCCGCATCTTTTACAACGAGAGCCATGGCATTCATTGTCTGATGATCTTCGGCCACATTGGGCGATGGAACTAATATTACAGGCTTGCCGAGTAAGCTAAGTTCCGAAATAGAACTCGCTCCGGCACGGGATATAACTAAATCTGCTGCTTTATAAGCTAAGTCCATCCGGCTTATGAAGTCGTAAAGATGAATATCTTCTGTGTCTTGCTTGTCTAAAAGGGCATCTGTAAGTTTGAAGTAATAGCCCTCTCCGCATTGCCATACTATTTGCACATTTGCTTTTGCTAAATCATCTATATTATCAATGATACTTCTGTTAATCGTTCTTGCACCTAAACTGCCACCCACAACAAGGATTGTTTTCTTGGCAGGGTTCAGATTGAAGAAATCGTATGCCTCCTCTTTTGTTATGTGAGGAGAAGATAAATCTTGCCGGCAAGGATTACCTGTTAGCACAATTTTGTCTTTTGGGAAAAACTTGTCCATACCTTCGTACGCCACGCATATTTTTGAGGCTTTTTTTGCCAGTAGTTTATTGGTTACACCTGCATATGAATTCTGTTCCTGTATAAGTGTCGGTATGCCTAGCGAATTAGCCATTTTCAATGTGGGGCCACTTGCATAACCTCCTACGCCTATAGCTATCTGAGGATTGAATCCTTTAAGTAGTTTTCTTGCTTTGCGAAGACTTTTTTGTAGTTTCCAGAGAACCGATATATTTTTAAGTAGTTTTTTGCGATTGAATCCTGATATTTCAAGTCCAACAATTTCGTAACCTGCCGCAGGTACTTTTCTCATTTCCATACGGTCTTGAGCTCCTACAAAAAGTATCTCAGCTTGTGGATAGCGTGCTTTTATAGCATTGGCAATAGCTATGGCAGGGAAGATATGCCCTCCTGTTCCGCCTCCACTTATTACTACTTTTATTTGTGTCATAGTTTTCTGGTTTTTATTCTCCGTCGGCAATTCCGAAATCTACATTTGCTATACTTTCGTCTACATCTTCATGTTCGTCATTCAACTTTGAAGAGCAGGCTAAAATGATCCCGAAGTAAGCACAGGTAATGATGGTCGATGTCCCCCCCCTGCTTATCAGTGGTAAAGGTTGCCCTGTTACAGGTATTAAATTAACCGCTACAGCCATATTGGCTAATGCCTGTATTGTGAGCATGAGAGCTGCACCTAGTATTAAATAGCGGGGGAATTTTTTCTCGCATTTGGATGCCAGTACTCCCGCTCGAATCATAAGTGCCACGTACAGCAATAATACAAATATACCTCCTATTAATCCTGTTTCTTCAATTATAATTGCGAAAATGAAGTCGGAATATGCTTGGGGCAGAAAATCACGTTCGATACTACTTCCCGGTAATCCGATAATACCACCCGGAAGAACAAAGCCGCCCGGTAATTTCATAGAATTATTATTTGCAATGGCTATTTTAGCATGCGATACCTGATAGTTTTCGTCTGTTATCTTATATGCCATTGATCCGTCTTCGTTAACATCATTAATCGAAAACTGGTTATCGTTGGAATGTCTTGCAATACGATTTTTCCATGTAGACAAACGATCGGGAAGGACACTGTCAGGGAGGAATGTCAAACTGCCGAGCAACAATATAACTGCGCTTGCTCCAACCAGAACAATTAGACCTAGCCTTTTTAAACTTACTTGTCCTATAAACATCATAAGGAAGCAGACCGCAAATAAGAGACAGGCCGTGGATAGGTTTTCTGGTGCTATAAGCAGACAAAGAATTCCGGCTCCTATTATCAGCGTTTTAAATATCCAGCTTTCGTTTTCGGGTCTCATCTTGCTCAGAAAGAATGCGACGAAGCCAATCGCTGATATTTTTGCGAACTCAGACGGTTGTATAGTAAATGCGCCGATACCTAACCAACGCTGCGCTCCATTGACATCGGCACCCATAAACATGGTGATAATGAGCAGCACAACCGAAATAGGCAGTCCTAATAGCAATAGTGAATAAAATCTACTTGGCACTCTCTGTAAGAACATTACTCCGGCAAAACCAATCAATAAAAAAGTGGCATGGCGAAGTATCGGGCCCCAATGGCTTTGCTGGCGATATGCAATTGTACTGGTAGCACTAAATACTTCCAATAGGGAGACAATACATAGTGCCATAAATATGCACCATATAACTTTATCGCCTCTAAATACTTTACCAAAGAAAGTTAAATCCATATCAGTAATTATAATTTTCTTACGTACTCTTTAAACTGATCTCCTCTGTCTTCGTAATTTTTAAACAAATCGAAGCTTGCGCAACAAGGTGATAGCAATACAGTATCTCCTTCGTTTGCCAATGCGTATCCTTTTTCAACGGCTTCTTTCATAGAACCGGCATCTTCAATTATCTCTGCCTTGCCATCAAAGAATTTGTGCAGTCTACTATTATCTACGCCCAGAAAGATGAGAGCATGAACTTTGTTTTTCACAAGTTCTTCTATTTCGCTATAATCATTTCCTTTATCTGTTCCGCCAAGTATGAGAACTACTTTCGTTTTCATACTTTGTAAAGCATACCAACACGAATTTACATTTGTTGCTTTCGAGTCGTTGATAAACTGAATGCCTCTTACTTTAGCCACTTTTTCCAAACGGTGTTCCACCCCTTGAAAATCGCTTAACGATTGACGGAGATTCTCGTCAGATATATCTAACAATTTAGCTGTAATGCCTGAGGCCAGCGAATTGTATAAATTGTGCGTGCCTGTCAGAGCGAGTAAATCTTGTTCCATATTAAAAACAGATTTAGGGGTTTTTATACTGATTTTATTATCCTCGAGATATGCGGCTACATGATCGGTTTTGTGATCGGCAAATTTATATTGCTTAGCTGCGGAGGTTAATTTTTCTATTTCTTTACTAATAATAGGGTCTTCTTCCCAAAAAATGAAAGCATCTTCTTCTGTTTGATTTTGTACGATACGCATTTTAGCGTCGATATATTTCTGCATATCGTGATCGTACCTGTCGAGATGATCAGGTGTAATGTTGAGTAAAATTGCTATATCAGCTTTGAAGGTGTACATGTTTTCGAGTTGAAAACTGCTTAATTCCAGTACGTAATAATCGAATTCGTCTTCTGCTACCTGACGGGCAAAACTTCTGCCTATATTTCCTCCTAGGCCGACATTTAATCCTGCCGATTTGAGAATGTGATAGATCAAACTAGTGGTAGTAGTTTTCCCATTACTACCTGTTATACAAATCATTTTGGCAGATGTATATCTTTTGGCAAACTCCATTTCTGAAAGGATGGGAATACCTTTTTCGATAGCTTGTTTTACCAGAGGGGAATAGTTCGGAATTCCCGGACTTTTTATTATTTCTGTGGCAGATAGTATTATATCTGTGGAGTGTTGCTTTTCTTCGTATGCAATACCATGCTGTTCAAGTTCAGTTTTGTATTTGTCTTGCAACACACCACTATCAGACAAAAAGACATCGAAGCCTTTTGCCTGTGCTAATATTGCCGACCCTACGCCGCTTTCTCCACCTCCTAATATTACTATCTTACTCATGTCGTAAATTATTATCGCATTTTAAGTGTAGCCAATGTCAACACTGCAAGAATGATTCCGATAATCCAGAATCGAACTACAATTTTAGATTCGGGTATTGGTCCTATTGGTTTTTGAAATCTGGCTTGTATTCCTGCATTACCCGCTTTCTGAAAATGGTGATGCAATGGTGTCATTTTAAATACACGACGACCTTCACCGTATTTCTTTTTTGTAAATTTAAAATATGCAACTTGTACCATTACCGAAAGACTTTCTACCATAAATACTCCACATAGTATAGGCAAAAGTAATTCTTTGTGAATGATAACAGCAAATACACCGATGATTCCCCCTAACGTTAGACTTCCGGTATCACCCATAAATACCTGTGCAGGGAATGAATTATACCAAAGAAATCCGATGGTTGCACCTATAAATGCGGCGGCAAAAATCACGAGTTCCTGACTCCCGGGAATAAACATAATGTTCAGATAGGATGCAAATTCCATATGTCCGGATACGTATGCTAATATTCCGAGGGTGACCCCTATAATGGCGGAACTTCCTGCGGCAAGTCCATCGAGCCCATCTGTCAGATTTGCTCCGTTAGATACTGCTGTGACAATGAATATTACTATGCAAACAAACAGTACCCATGCTGCCGGTTCGGCATAGTCGCCCATAAATGCAACAAGTTCTTCGTAATCGAGATTGTTATTTTTGACAAATGGAATAGATGTCTGAGTCGATTTTGCGCCTTCGGGGGTGAAGCTGACATGCTCTATTACATTCTCAGAATTACGAAATTCGACGTTCTCTTTTATAATAACATTGGGACTTAAGTATAAAGTAAGTCCGACGATCAGACCTAATCCAACCTGTGCTATTACTTTAAATTTGCCGTGCAGTCCTTCTTTATCTTTTTTGAATACTTTGATATAGTCGTCCATAAAGCCAAGTATTCCAAGCCAGATGGTGGTTATTATCATAAGAATGATATATATATTGTCTAATCGTGCAAATAATAGTACAGGGATAAGTATGGCAATGATGATAATGATACCCCCCATTGTGGGTGTTCCCTTTTTACTTAATTGTCCTTCAAGGCCCAGATCTCTGACAACTTCACCAATTTGTAATTTTCGCAATTTATCAATAATACGACTACCTATAATGGTCGAAATTACTAATGAGAAAATAACGGCTAAGGCTGCTCGGAATGAGACATACTTGAACATACCCGCTCCCGGGAAGTCAAGTCCATCTAGAAAATTAAATAGGTAGTATATCATTTTATCTTATTTTATTTATTCTGCAAAAATATTTCGAACTACTTCACGATCATCGAAATGATGTTTCATGCCTTTCACATCTTGATAGTCTTCATGTCCCTTCCCTGCAATGAGAATAACATCGCCTTCTTTGGCTAAGGCACAAGCTGTTTTTATCGCTTGTTCGCGTTCCACTATGCAAAGGGTTTTCTTCATTTGTTGACTATTTAGTCCATCAGCCATATCATTTATAATGGCTTGCGGTTCTTCGTAGCGTGGATTGTCGGATGTCAATATTACCTGATCGCTTAATCTTACAGCTTCGCGAGCCATGATAGGTCGTTTTGTTTTATCTCTGTTGCCCCCACAGCCTACAACCGTAATGACACGGCCGCTACCTTCCAGTACTTCGTGTATAGCTTCCAACACATTGGTTAGTGCATCCGGAGTATGTGCATAATCTACAATTGCAGTATATCCTTCAGGAGAGCGCAATGTTTCGAAGCGTCCTGATACAGGTTTCAGGGTACTTAGTATCAGTAATATTTTTTCGGGATCTTCTCCTAAAAGAATACTTGCTCCATATACAGCCAACAGATTGTAGGTATTGAATACACCGACAAACTGTACTTGTACTTCTCTATTGTTTATTTCGATAGCTGTGCCATCGAAATGTTTTTCTATAATTCTTCCTTTGAAATCAGCTAGCCCTCTTACCGAGTAAGTTTGCTTCTTTGCTTTTGTATTTTGAAGCATAACCAATCCGTTTTTATCATCTACGTTGGTAAGAGCAAAAGCAGTTTCGGGCAGATTATCGAAGAACATCTTTTTAGCTTTCAGATACTCGGCCATTGTTTTATGATAATCGAGGTGGTCTTGGGTGATATTTGTAAATATTCCTCCCACATATTTCAATCCGCTGATACGTTTCTGATGTATAGCGTGTGAACTGACTTCCATAAATGCGTATTCGCATCCGGCATCTACCATCTTAGCCAATAACTCATTCAGAGATAGGGGATCGGGTGTGGTATGTGTGGCATGAAATACAGTACCGTCTATATAGTTGGCAACAGTAGATAACAGACCTGCTTTATAACCTAAATGACGGAACATATCATATAGCAATGTTGCAGTAGTTGTTTTTCCATTAGTTCCGGTAACACCAACGAGTTTCAATTTACTTGACGGATCGCCGTACCAAAGGGTTGCTATTTTACCAGTTGCGTCTGCGCTATCTTTTACTTTTACATAAGTAATATTCGGTTTGAAGATTTCGATATCTTCTTCATATATGATGATGGTAGCGCCCAGACTAATAGCATTTTCTATATATTGATGTCCATCTACTTGTACCCCCTTAAGGGCGATGAAGATAGAATTCTCACTTGCTTTTCGCGAATCGGTTGAAATACCGGTTACCTGAGCATTACTATCACCTTTGATGTCTGTAACATCTATGTTTTTAAGTAAGTCCTGTAATTTCATTTCCTTTATTTTTTAATTTAGTTGTATCGTTATTGTCGATCCCTTCACGAGTTTATTCCCTGCCGGAATTGACTGATCTTTCACTTTTCCTGCTCCTTGCAGGTTAACTCTCAATCCTGCATTTTCGAGTACATATATAGCATCACGAGCCCCCATTCCTTTTACATTAGGTACAACTCCCGGCTTGATATCCGTATTGCCAAGTAATTTGATCTTCATACTGGTCGAGTCGATAGTATTTGCCATAATCCACTCCGCTTTTTCGGTCGGAGTTATATATTTTTGCTTCAACTTGTCAAGTACAATCTCTGTATTCTTGAACGAGCCGTTTTTTACGACCGGTATCAACGAGTTTACTGTGTCTTTCGGTGCATTTATAGGCTGTGCGACTAGGCTCTTGGTATAGATTCCTTCTGCTATATTTTTAAATACAGCTCCGGGCATCAATCCCCCCGAAGGAGAACCCACAGGGCGACGTATTCCTACAAAACATGTGTATTGTGGTTTATCTGCCGGGAAATATCCGCAGAATGATACGAAATATCCACTATATCCACCTTGCGATGCAATCATGGCTGTTCCTGTTTTTCCTGCTATAGGGAAAAATTCAGAGTTAACAGCCTTACCTGTTCCGTCAGTTACAACGCCTCTTAATATATCTTGCACTTGTTTCAATGTTTGTTCCGAGCATAATGAAGGATTGATTACTTCTGTTTCGAATTCATTTTCGATGGAACCATCTTTCATAAATGCTTTTGTGATAAATGGTTTTATCATTTTGCCGTTGTTGGCTATCCCATTGTAAAACATAAGCATATAAATAGGAGGTATTTGAGTCTCATATCCGAACGACATCCAAGGTAGTGTGGTCTTAGACCAAGGATTCGATGGATCATTAGGAAAACGGATAACTGCAGTACCTTCTTTCCCTTTCAACGGAACATCCCATTCTATTTTCTTAGTTATACCCAGATCATGAATGTGTTGCACGTATTTGGTTGGATTACCCTCATATCCTTTCAGTATCATTTTGGCTATTACAACATTCAGAGATGAATACATTCCTTGTGCAACAGTTTGATATGCTTTGTCTTTTCCTTTACGCCAGTCGTGGTCTTTCACAACCCTTCCTTTGTATTGGAATAATCCGTTTCCTACATATATCGAATCTTGTGGGGTAGCTACTCCATCTTCGAGGGCTACCATCAAAGATACCGTTTTGAATGTTGATCCGGGTTCAGACATGTATGAAAATGCATTCGGATTACCTTCAGCGTATACCCCTTCCGATACCCTGTCGAGATTGGTTATTGCTTTTATTTCGCCCGTGGCTACTTCCATAACAATAGCACAACCTGATTCGGCTCTTGTTTCTACCAGCTTGTTATACAGGGCTTTTTCAGCCATATCCTGTATCTCAATATTCAGTGTCGTCTTAATGTCCCATCCATCTTGTGGCTCTACCTCTACTACATCTATCCAGCGTCCTTGCACACGTTGGCGGCTTCTTACTCCGGGAACACCTTTTATAATAGAATCGTATTTAAGCTCTAGTCCGCTTGTTCCACCCATACTAAAATCTTTGTAGATAGAACCTACCGTTCTGCCGGCAAGACGGCCGAATGGTTTTAAGCGCATGGTTTTTTCTTCAGAGATCATTCCGCTCCTGTTGCTACGCTGGTTGAGGAATGGGAATGTCTGTAATTCTTTTAAATCAAGATAATTTATATCGGGACGTATAATTCTGACATAACGGCTCTTGATGTTTACTTTCTTATTAGAACCTTCTTTTCTATTTCTTTCTATTTGTGCTAATTCTCTACGGCTTAAGTCCCATCCGTCGAGAATAACTTTCTTGTACTGTCCTGCACTTCTGTCTGGGAATTTCTTAGCAAGAGCTTCGGATAGTGGCGTTACGTATTTCATAAGTGTATCAGGTCTGATACCTTCCGACATGAAATCGATATAAATCCCGTATAGAGGCTCACTTGTAGCTAGAAGTCGTCCGTCGTCCGAATATATATTACCACGGTTAGGTCTTATCTCTCTATCTTTTTTTACAGTTTCTATTCTGCCTAGCTCGCGCCACATACTGCCCTCCACATACTTGATCTTGATGATGCAAATAATGATGGCTACAAAAACGAAAGACATAAGCAGAACGATCCAGCCATAGCGGCTGACTGCTACATTTTTCATATTGCTTTCCGATTTCTTTGCCATAATTAATCTTTAATCTTGTATATAGGTTCTTTAGTTTGCTGTAAGTCTAATCCACTTTTCTCTACCAGTTCGTGTACTCTTGTTTCGCGGCTTACACTGATTAATCTTGCCGATATGGTAAGCGACTCGTATTTGGCATCTTTTAGTTCTCGTTGCAATTTCTCTATTTTTGCGGTTTTCTCTATGCAGCTGTATCTGTTGCTGATATATAAAACGATAATGATGAAAAGAGTTATTATGAATCGTGTATTTTTGAGAAAGAAATCCTCAGTCAGTACAGTACCACCGAGTATGTACATGACCCTTCTTTTGATATCTTTAGCACTCAGTTTCATATCTTATTTCTTTTCAACGATTCTTAATTTGGCACTTCGTGAACGTGGGTTTCTGGCTTCTTCTTCCTTCGACGGTATTATAACCTTATTGTTTATCAGTTTGAATGGCGTATTTATATTTCCGTAAAAATCTTTATCCACTCTTCCTTCAAAATTACCTGTTTTAAAGAAATTCTTAACTATTCTATCTTCCAGCGAATGATAGGTAATTACAGAAATTCGTCCTCCTACTTTTAATATATCAAGCGTTTGTTGAAGCATTTCTTTCAATGTCTCCATTTCCTCATTCACTTCTATACGCAAAGCTTGGAATGCTTGAGCTAATATCTTTTTTTCCTTTTCGCCTCTTCCCACAAATGAATCGAGAGTTGCCAGCAGATCGCTCGTTTTTTTATAGGGTTTCTCTTTTCTTGTTTTTACAATAACAGACGCTATGCGGCGCGATTGTTTTAATTCTCCGTAGAGATAGAATACATCCGCAAGCTCTTCTTCTGAATAAGTGTTTAATATCTGAGCAGCAGTTTTTCTTGCCTGCTGATTCATTCGCATATCTAAATCTCCTTCTTCAAATCGGAATGAGAAACCTCTCTCCGAATCGTCGAAATGATGAGACGATACACCAAGATCGGCAAGTACAGAATCTACTTCTTCTACTCCGTAATATCTGATAAAGTTTTTAAGGAAACGGAAGTTGCTGCGAACGAACGTAAACTTTTCACTTTTTTCTATATTCTTAATTGCATCCTCGTCTTGGTCGAAAGAGTAAAGATGTCCTTTTTTACCAAGGCGGGATAGTATTTCTCTGGAATGTCCACCTCCTCCGAAAGTGACATCTACACAAATGCTATCGGGTTGGATATTCATTCCATCCACGCTCTCTTTCAGTAATACTGGTATGTGGTATGCGTCAGTCATTTTCTTTATTGTTCATGAGGTTTTGTATTTGGTCGCTAAAGCTATCGGCAGAAATTAAAGTTTCTTCCAGAGCTTCTTTTGTCCATATTTCGATTGTGTTATCTACTCCTAAGAATGTTACATCCGACGTTATATTCATCATTTGTAGATAACGTTTAGGGATGAGAATTCGTCCATTTGTGTCCATCTCAAGATGTTCGGCGTCTACAACAAACTGGCGGAAGAGTTGTTGCTGGTTTTTGTCCCATCTGCTTAAGCGTGAACGAAGTGTTGCAAGTTCTTCTTCCCATACGTGAAGCGGATAGAGTACAAGGCAGTTTTGAAAAATGTCTTTTCTGAGTATTAATGCGCTTTGGTCGGAGGATTGGAGGATCTTCCGAAATGCAGCCGGTACAAAGACGCGAGCCTTGGCATCGATTTTAGCTTCAATATTTCCTAAAAATTGCAACATTAACAACTTGAATTTTAACAGTATATCCGATATATGTTGTAAAGATATGAAATTATACACTTCTCCCCACTTTTCCCCACTTAAAAAAATGAAAAAGTTTTCAACATACTTAAGTGTAGTGTAAACCAGAATGTTAAAAGATGTGTTTTGGGATAAAAAAAGCTTGTACAACATTAGTGTTGTACAAGCTTTTTTTATGTGGAGTATGTACCTTAATAGGTTATCTATTAATTAGTTCAATGCATTTATTGATATCGACCAGCTCTTGTTCACCAGTCGTCATATTTTTGAGATTAATTTTATTTTCATTCATCTCATTTTCACCGATGATAGCGACAAATGGAATTTTATTTGAATCGGCATACGACATTTGCTTTTTCATCTTCGCTGCTTCGGGGTAGATTTCAGTCGAGATCCCAGCTTGTCTCATTTTTGTAATGAGGGGTAATATGTGCGTTTCTTCTTTCTCTCCGAAATTGACGAATAGAACTTGCGTATTCTGTATAGAATCTTTAGGGTAAAGTTCCAATTGATTAAGCACATCAAAAATACGGTCTGCGCCGAATGATATACCTACTCCCGATACACCTTGCAGTCCGAATATTCCTGTGAGGTTATCGTAGCGACCGCCACCCGTGATACTTCCTATTTGTACATCCAATGCTTTCACTTCTATAATAGCACCCGTGTAGTAGCTAAGTCCGCGAGCGAGTGTAAGATCAAGATCAAGCTCGCAACGGATGCCCACTATGCTTAGTCTGCTGAGGATAAACTCGAGTTCTTCGACTCCTTTTATTCCTGTTTCAGAATTTTTCAGAACGGTTTTTAGTGTACCTAGTTTTTCCTGATTGCTACCTTGTAACAGAATGATTGGTTGCAGTTGATCGATAGCTTTTTGAGGTAGACCTTTTGATGCTAATTCTTCATTGACTTTCTCTAAGCCAATTTTATCTAACTTGTCGATTGCAACTGTTATGTCGACAATCTTATCCAGTTCGCCAATTGTTTCGGCAATACCCGATAATATTTTACGATTATTCAGTTTAATGGCTACACGGATACCAAAACGATTGAATACCTCATCTATAATTTGTACAAGTTCCACTTCGTTGATAAGTGAATCTGAACCTACTATATCGGCATCGCATTGGAAAAATTCACGATAGCGCCCTTTCTGTGGTCTGTCGGCACGCCAAACCGGTTGTATCTGATAACGTTTGAACGGGAATGTGATTTCGTTACGGTGCATTACTACATAGCGGGCAAAAGGTACAGTGAGGTCGTAGCGAAGACCTTTTTCACTGATCTTGTTGGTAAGACGAACCGAATTCTTTTCGGATAGTTCATCAGTTGAAATATCCTTAAGATAATCTCCCGAATTTAATATCTTGAATAATAGCTTATCACCTTCTTCTCCGTATTTGCCCATAAGGGTAGAGAGGTTCTCCATTGCAGGAGTTTCTATTTGACGAAAACCATATAGTTTATATACTTCACGTATGGTGTCAAAAATATAGTTGCGTTTCGCCATTTCTTCGGGCGAAAAGTCTCTTGTTCCTTTTGGTATAGAGGGTTGTGCCATAATCTTATTGTTCAAGTAAATTTTAATGACTGCAAAGGTAAAACTTTTAGCTTAAGGTCGTAGTCCTATTTGTTGTTTTCTTAAGTATAAATAGGGTAATCTGTGCTAATTTAGAAATATGATATTAAGTATTATTCTTTACTTTTGTTGTGGAAAAATATGATTACAGTTATGGATAATATAAGAAATGCACATTTGGATGATGCAGGTAAGATAAGGGAATTGTTGGAGCAACTCGGTTATCTGCATACGGTTGAATTTATAAGGACTAAACTGGCATGTTTGTTAGGCGACAATTCCTATCGTGTATTTGTCTACGAAATTGATGAGATAGTGGTCTCTTTTATCACATTGCATTTCTCTGTGCAGATTGCTTACGAAGGAGAATTTACCACCATCGGTTTCTTTGTTGTCGATGAAAATGTACGAAGTAAAGGTGTGGGCAAAGCCATGGAAGAATATTGTACAAACTTAGCAAAGCAACGAGGTTGTGCTTTAATGGAATTGTATAGCAACGAAAAAAGGGTAGATGCGCATCGTTTTTACGAAAGGCAAGGGTATCAGTCGTACAAGAGGTATTTTATGAAAATGCTGTAATCTTTAGGTTGCACATCCAATAGTAAGTATGCTGATTTTGGCACCTTCGCTTTTTAGAATCTCTTTTGCACATGCTTCTATTGTAGAGCCTGTTGTGATAACATCATCTATTAATAGTACATGCTTACCCTTGAAGGTATCAGTATTATTGATTGTGAATATATCTTCTACATTTTTCCAGCGTTCAAAACGTGAACTTTTCGTTTGCGAAGGATTGTTGATTGCCCTGATCAAGGTTGCTGAATCGATAGGTATTCCGGTCTGATTCGATATGCCTTTGGCTATTTCTAGCGATTGATTGTATCCTCGCTGTTTCTGACGTTTCGGGTGTAATGGTACAGGTACTAAATAATCTATGTCGGAGATAAACGAAATATCTTTTATATCTATCCCGTACAATTCGCCGATGAAATATCCTATGTCGGGATTATTCCTGTATTTCAATTCATGAATGACACGTTGTATACTTCCTCCTTTTACAAAATAAGCAAAAACTGTAATATGCTCGAACGGGAATCTTCCCGCAAAGAAATCTTCCAGTCTGTTGTTGGGCTGATTATGATAGTTTGTTTTTGGTAGTAGCGATAAACAATTCAGGCAGATGTGTTTTTCCGATTCGTTTAATCGACAGTTGCAGACAACACATAGATGGGGAAAGAAAAGGGTGAGGAAATTACGAAATATATTCCTCATAATCACCTCCCATGATTTTATTAATACACTTTATGGCTAAATCCATCGAAAACCCTCTGCCTAAAGCGAAACGGATAAGCTTAGTTTTTTTTTCATAATCATCTTTTGCTTTCACAGATTTTATCTTTACAGATAGAATGTGAATCAATTGCTGTTCAAAATCATCGTTCGATAATTCTTCCAATATGGGTTTATAGATAGATTCCGCTATTTTTCGCTTTTTTAGCTCAAATATTATTTTTGTTTTTCCCCATTTATTAAAACGCATTTTATCGTTGATAAAGCTATTGCAAAACCGTTCGTCGGATAGAAATTTCTCATCTTTCAATCTTTTTATTACACGACCGATCGCATCTTCTTCAAGTTCCCACAACATGAGTTTTTTTCGCACATCAAATTCACATCTTTCTGCTTTAGAACAATAAGATGCTGCACGATTGAGAGCTCGGGGTTCGGTTAGTTTCATAGAATTAATATTTTAATTCTGCATTTATCATACGGTCACGTTTGCTAAGGTCTTTATGTAAAGCTATATTAATAAATCCTTTTGCTTTAAGCATTTCGATAGTTTCTTTTCCCTTAGCCTGATTGATCTCAAAATAGAGTTTGCCTGTTGGCTTGAGAATATTTAATGCTATATCGGCAATGCGTTCATAGAATAGTAATGCTTTGTTGTCGGGTACGAATAATGCGGTGTGTGGCTCGTAGTCTAATACATTGTTATCCATAGCCGTTTTTTCACTTTCGAGTACATAAGGTGGATTACTTACGATGATGTCGAATTTTTTGTCAACGGGATATTCAGATAAAACGTCTACTCTTGCAAAATCCACATTGACCAAACTTTTATTTGTGTTCTTTCCAGCCATATCAAGAGCGCCTTGAGAGAAATCCCACGCAGATACCGATGCACTATTTAAATGTTTGGCTAATGCGATAGCAATACATCCGCTGCCTGTTCCAATATCTAGAACGGAAAGATTTGGCTCCTTGTTTTCATTTAGAATTAATTCTACAAGTTCCTCTGTTTCGGGGCGGGGTATAAGCGTATCGCTGTTTACTGAAAAGGGCAGTCCGAAAAATTCTGTTTCGCCCAAAATGTACTGAATGGGTTCATACGTCATTAGTCGTTCTACAATTCTATGGATGCTGTCTACTTGTTCTTGCGAGAATGTGGTCTTGTCTATTAAGGCTAGACGATAGTCACGACCTGTTGTATGCTCTATTATAATACGAGTAAATCCCGAAATTTCAGTTTCGGGATAAAGCTCTTTTAGTGATGTATGTATGTAATCAATTGCGGTTTGCATAGATGATTATTCCTCTTCTTCCTGATCGTATTTTTGAAATAGAAAGTCATTGTAAGGATAGCGTGCAATATGTATATCTTTTACACGACCATATATTTTCTCTTTCAAATTATCAAAATTGATCTTGTTTTTTGCTGAAATGAAAATGCAATCGTCAGCCATTTTATGCATCCACGATTTTTCCAGTTCTTCTAACGAGATGTTTTCTTTCGTACTTGGTGTTAAATCGTCTTCATCTTTAGGCTTGTAAGTAAAGGCATCCACTTTGTTGAAAACAAGAATAGTCGGTTTTTCCTCTTTATCTATATCGAGCAATGTCTTGTTTACAACCTCTATTTGCTCCTCGAAATTAGCATGTGAAATATCTACTACATGTATAAGTAGATCAGCTTCACGTACCTCATCCAGAGTCGATTTAAATGATTCGACCAAGTGTGTCGGCAACTTGCGGATAAATCCGACGGTATCGGAAAGCAGAAATGGTAGATTGTCGATAATAACCTTGCGCACAGTAGTATCTAATGTCGCAAAAAGTTTATTCTCTGCAAAAACATCCGATTTACTTAATAAGTTCATCAATGTCGATTTACCCACGTTGGTGTATCCAACAAGGGCAACACGTACCATCTTGCCTCTGTTCTTGCGTTGTGAAATCATTTGTCGGTCGATGTTTTTCAACTCCGCTTTCAAAAAGGATATTTTATCTAAGACAATACGACGGTCGGTTTCTAATTGGGTTTCACCCACACCACGCATCATAGCGCCTCCGCCTCGTTGACGGTCTAAGTGAGTCCACATACGTGTCAGTCGGGGTAACAGGTATTGATATTGAGCCAGTTCGACCTGAGTTTTTGCATAAGCAGTTTGAGCCCTCATGGCAAAAATATCGAGAATAAGGCTTGTTCTGTCTAATATCTTTGCTTGCAGTTCGGCTTCTATATTGCGAATTTGTTTCGGAGATAACTCGTCGTCGAATATCACAACGTCGATCTCGTGCTTTTCCATGTATTCCTTTATCTCTTGTAGCTTCCCTGTGCCCACAAATGTTACAGGATTGGCGTAGTCGAGTCTTTGCGTAAAACTTTTTACTGGAACCATGCCTGCTGTCTCTGTAAGAAATGCCAGTTCGTCCAGATATTCCTTAACCTGGTCTTCTTTCTGCCCCTGTGTGATTAAACCGACAAGAACAGCTTCTTTGTTTTTTGATTCTGATATAATAAAATCTTTCATATAATCTTTTAGATAATGAGATGTGTTGTGAGATGGTAGGTCTCAAAACAGCGTTTAAAGGTAAAAAATAATATTGGTATAAGGAGCAGATTATAGTGTGTATGTGATAATCACTGGAAAAAGAAGTGTTGTAAATTACATTTGGTTTACCTCCCGGTTTTATATTTTATATCAGTAAGGTACTGATTGATTCTATGTCTGTATGAGTACAAAAATATATGAAAAAGATGATGTGCACAATAGTTTATAATTAAAGCAAGTAGATTGCCTTAATTGATTATGGCTATATTCATTTTTATCAAAGTATCTTGCTGATTCACCGTTTATTGATTTTCAACATCAAGATTTGTTCTTATGTAGTAACAGATGGAAGAATAACTTTTGTTGTTAACATCAAAATATATTCTGATGTTTTTATCTTCGTCAATATGATAAAGTTTATCTATGAGTTCTTTATATACTGGGATGTTTAAGTTATCAGTCAGGGTTTCATCTCTCTTGGATATATAACTGATGTATTTTCAATAGTTATTTCTAATTGATTTATTTTTATGTATGAATACACGGTTTCATGCCAACTTACTTTTTGTAATTTAATGTTGCAGGTCTTTTTTGTAATTCTTCTATCAAGTTTTGTTGAGTTTCAACTGTTTTATTTAATTCAATAATGTAGAGAGTTAATTGTTCTATTTTTTGTAATAGTAATATTTGCATACTGCCTATATCTACACCATTTTCTTTCACATCTCTTTCAGAGGGAACGTCGGGTAGTCGATTGTACGTTTCAATGTGATTTTCGATTTCGGTTAAACTGGGTAGTTTGTACTCTTTATCAAATACAAAATCGGCCCAGCCTGTAGCTTCAATCTTTACTTCTGTTGCTCTGATGGTTCCATTGACATCAAGTTTCCCTTGTATAATACCTTTCGAGTCACCCATTATGATTTTATTCCATGAGTTCCATAGATTTTTAGCTTCGATTATATTGCCAGACCCGTTGTTTCCAACGTAGCCGATTCGGTGAAATAGACCATTGCCATTAAAAGCTAATTGAGAGTTCGGCGCACCAGAATCATCTATCCAAGGAGCGATGGTAAGTATGCCGGAGTAGTTATTATTGGGAGCATCAAAAAGTTTTAAAATTTGGTTTGTTTTAAAATCAAATCTAACATTTTTTTTATAATAAGAAGGTAAACTTTCTATGTTTCGAGTATCAAGTACTTTGAGGCTTTCGGCTTCTTGAGCTATTGATAGGAGCGCGTTCAAAAATAGGACAATAACTAGGATGTTTTTTTTCATAACTATGATTGTTAAATATTTAAGGATTCTAGGCCGTTCCAAATCTTTCTTAGTAGATTATGAATATCTTAGTAGGGTATATGTGGAAATAACTAAAAAAGTGTTTTTGATTAGATATTGTCTAACGGATCATGCCGTATTCTTGTGGACTAGGCATAAATATTGGTTAGTCTGAATAAAAAATAGGGAATGCATTTTACCCCTCTGAGTATTGTTCTAAAGGCTTTTATCTTTGCATTGAATGACTCCGCC
>NZ_JAAKEL010000017.1 GCF_011039205.1 Dysgonomonas sp. ZJ279 | reverse complement strand
ATTTTACCCTCTGTGTTAGTGTTTCATACACAAAGGAATTTATAATGTTAATATTTGTTAGTAAAATGCAGGGCTTTATTAGAAGCTCTAGCGGATTTTACTTAACCGGTGGTATACTTTTCAATTATTTTAGTGGACTACTTTTCAATTATATTATACACATTATTTACTAGATGTCAATGGAGTTTTTAGAGCTAAAGAAGTCATAGTTTCGGGTATTATTAATGCTCGCGAAATTAAAATAGAAATAAATGCAGGAGCAGATTTTGTTTTCTCTCCTAATTATGACCTCAAACCTCTTTCCGAATTAGAGACTTTCGTCCAAGAAAACAGACATCTTCCAGATATCCCATCAGAAAAAGAGATGCAAGAGAATGGTCTTAATTTGAATGATATGCAAATTAAACTGTTGCAAAAAATAGAGGAATTGACTTTGTATACTATTCAATTAGAGAAACGGGTCAAAGAACTGGAAAATAAGTAGTGGTCTATATTCTCTATAATCACAAAAAAGCCACTAACAAATTAATGTCAGTGGCTTTTTTACTAATCATATATAAATTTGCATCTTACTATTGTATAACAATCTGTTGTTTTGCCGTTTATCTTGGGAGTAGTCTTTTTAATCTCAAACCAATTATCTAAATCGGTTGCTTTTGCTTTTTTTATTAATCCATTAGAATTTCTTAATTCTAATGAATCATAAATACTTTGCAATAGTTTCTTCCATTCATTTATTGTTGCTGTTGTTCCTTGTGACACGCCTTTTTCTTTTAATGAGGTGACAATCTTGGTATCCAGAGATAAATCAGTCCTCATATTACAAATAGCTCTTTTTATATTAGTAACATTGTATTTCAACTCTCTGACTTTCTCAACACCTAATTTCTCATGTGCTTCTTTTATTAATGGTTTTTCGTCCTCAATTAGACTTTTCCTGTCATCTTTATTACCGAAATAGTAATAATTGGATTCCTCTCCAACTATTAAAATATATTCCTCAAATAAATCTTTGAATGATATTTTAGCTTTTGAGTTTTCAGCGAGTTTATCAGTGGATAGCTTTGGATTTACTTCTTTTAAAACATTAAATCCATATTTTGTGTATTCTTCTTTTAGTGTTATCCGATTCTGGTATAAGTGATTCGTTATTTTAAAATTAACAATGTCAAGATTTACAAGATTCTCATCTATTTCCAATCTGTCATTTTCATTATAAATATACATTTCGTTTAAGCCAGATTTATTATTGCGTTCTATCAGATTAATTGTTTTCTTCCTGTTAACATCATCCATTTGATTAATGGAATTCAACCAATCCTTTGTTTCAAACAATTGTTTGTAAGTACTGTCTTTAAATTCTTCTAATGAGAGAAACTTATTATATCTGGTTTCGCTAAAAATATGCCCCATTTTAGTTTTATAATGTGAATCTCTTATTCGTCCGCATATTTGGATAATCAGAGTTGATATATCCAATAATGTATGTGATTTCCCTTTGTCACTTACAATATATGTTTTGCCGTTCTCATCATAGATATCACAACCTTCAAAAGAAGTAGATGTATAAAAGTTGATCTTTTTTACTTGTGTTGTGGTATCTTCAATTGTAAAATTATCACCTAATTTCTTTTGATTAGATTTTTTGCCTTTACCTTGTTTTTCATTTTTGGAACATACAATTCTCACTCGTTCTGGTTGTAATCCTGTTTCTTGTATTGCATCTGCAATAAATTCAACACTGTTTACAAAGAAATGCAGATTACCGAATATTTTATCATCAAGCACATCTTTAATCAATTCACAAACAACTCTTATCGGTTGATTTGTAACTATTGGCTTAACATCAACAATTGTAACATCTTCCCATTGCACTTCAATAACAGGTAAGTCTTTCAGCTCCTTTAAGATAAATTCTTCTTCTATTGGTGTTGCTGTCATATAAGTAACTTCTTTAAACTGTTTAGCGTGCTGTAATATTCCTCTAATAGCTTTGTTTCTAAAAGCATAGGAATTAAATAATATATGCCACTCATCTACTAATAAGAAGAATTCATTGTAAACATCAATCTCTGTTTCTTTATATAACAGATTGATTAATTTTTCTAAACTGTCATAGGTAACAGCTATTTTCTTAATCTTGTTATTTTTGATATGATCTAAAATCTGTCTATCTGTAACACCTTCATAAATTCCGAATAGTTCTTTATCACATTTTTCATTAGGATATTGAGCCATCTTGTTTTTAATAACATTGACATAAGGCATTACGATAATAGTATTTTTTTTATCTTCGATTGCAATAGTTGTTCCACCGCAACCCGTTTTTCCCTTGTCAAATAGGCAGTTTACAGGGAGTTCATTCATAAATTCATTGAGAAAAGTATACTTTTTCTCTGCTTTGATAATTTGTCTATCCATAAATAATAGTTTTTTTTAGATTTAAAATGTTTAATCTGGAAAAGTATAGAACGGAAAATTTTGTATTCTTTCTTTATAGTGGATTTTTGTGTTTCCCAATATAAAAAACCGTCTTAGCTATCTGAATTTTCGGCGACGGATTTTTACTGTTTTATTCTTTATAGTGATTTTCACCATTTCAGAATTAAAAAATCCGTCCAAAGAGGTATCAAAAAAGACAAGCTTATTTTTAGCTCGTCTTTTTCTAAAAAAAACTATATATGGAGTAATTTACTATGGATATAAGCGGTTTTATACTTCCTTTTGTTGTTATACAAAGATAGTAAATTATAAGGTGTGAAAAGGGTAAAATACAGCCAATTGGATACAAGAACCCTAAGCCTTCCTTTTGCTTGAAAGTTGACTTTGCTGATACTATTACCCTAAGAATAAGGTTGTAAGATGTATTTTATAAATGTGTATAGGGCAAGAAACTATCCGCACCAAGACGGATAGTCCTTTTCATTTAGAAATTAGGATGCTAAGGCTAAAGCATCTCTTAGCTTCTCTACAAACTCGTTGTCCTGTTTAACACTTTTAAAATCATCAATTTTTAATTTTCTTAGTGCCTTAATTGCGTCTTCTACTGTTCGTGATGCTGCGAAAGAAGTAAAGCCATTTACATGGTATCTCCTTGACAATATCTTCACATCCATTTTATCAATAGACATTCCTTCTATAAAATATTGATCTGCTCTTTGTAATAATTCATCCTCTTTTTCGTCAGATAAAAAACTAGTGTCTCCTTCTTTTAAGAGTTTATCCAATTTGGCTGGGCTTATTTTCGCCCCTGTGCAAATCATTGCTGCTGCACTTGGGTTGAATCCATATTTTATGAGTTCATGAATTTTCTGAATTGTTTTATTATTTGAAGTGATTGCTGAAACACAATATTTATCAGCCAAAGACCAATCATGTCCTGCTGTATTTATATTAACAAGGTATTCTGATACATTCTCTATTTTATCTTCTATATGAACATTTGGAATTATAATGTCTTTATTAGTTGCATTTGCTAGGCTGAATGCTTTAATTCGATGTTGTCCGTCCAAAACGACTAGGTATTCAGAAGTATCTTGGTCTAATATAGGATTACCTTCAAAATCTGTAATATTACATTTTTCGATTAATTCACTCGCTTCAATTGTCAAGATAGGCAACTTTCTATTATATCTTTGTTCCTTTATTGTTTGAAGAAAGTAATAAACATTTTTATCCAGTATAGGACGATTCTCTTTTATCAATGCAAATTTTCTAAATTCTTCGTTAGGTACGATACTTCCATTTTCCAATTCTTTCATTATTTGAACTTTCATAGAAATTGATGTTACAGGTTGTTCTTTCATTTCTGCTAATTCTTTTTTCATTATTTTTGCCATTTCTGTTAATCGTTTTAAATTTGCTTTCTTATCTACTACTATTTTTAAATTAGATAGCTTTTCAATCAGCTTTAGGATTTGATCTCTGGTTGGTTCTGATAATTGATTTAGTTTATAATGTGAATTTGCACCTATATTTACTTGTGTTGCTTTACAAGTTTTAATCAGTTCGACTAGTTCGTCTAAATCAAAATCCATTATAGGCTCAATAGTTACATAGGTTTCAATCCCTTTGTCTGCAATTTCCCCCATTGCTTTGGCTCTTTCTTCAACACTTGGAGTTGCTCCCATAAATTCTGAATAGATTCTGTTTGATTCGATTGTCGTACAGATTACTGATTTTTTAAATACTGGATGCTCAATAAACTCTAAAAATCTTCTTGGATTCTTAGATTGGAAAAGAAACTTGTTATCTGAATCATTACAGTGATTAAGAACTTCAATTATCCATTCTGATGGAATATTGCTTGCAAACATATCTGTTCCACTTCCTACAAATATGAAATTACCATACTCTAACTCTGTCTTGAGTTCTGTTTCATCTAATCTAACGTCTTTTAAATTACCCTTTGGTTTCATGTAGCAATATTTACAATCATGTTCGCAAATGCCTTTAATTGCATTACCTGTATGAGTTATAAACTTGTACATATTACCTTTTTCTTGATTCACTTTTTTCAGTTTCATAATTTTTTAATTTTAAATTATTTGATAATTATTTTATCAAGTGGGTTGCAACCGCTTGACATTACAAAAGTGAGGAAAAGGCATAACGTGGCTAGGGAGTAATTAAAACCAAAACACGGTCAATTACTCCCTTAAAATATAGAAGAGATAAAAAAGCAGATTAATCTATTTATTATAAATTAGATAGGTCGTATTTTCGTAAAGGTTGGTTTAGTCTTTCAAGTTCTGACTCTGGTTGTTTTTCTTCAATTGAGGAAAAGACATTTCTCCAAGGTAAATCCCATTTGGGAATATAATTTCGTTTAATCATGTCTTTGAGTTTGTCTTTTATATCTGTATCAACATAGTCATGTTTTATATTTAGATAGTTTAGATACTGAATAATAAAGTCACAAATCTCTTTACTGATTTTTACTTTGGAGTTTTTAAATTGTGAATGATGGTTGTATAGTAATTGGTATGTTCCCCAGATTATATTGTTAACGGTTCTGTCTGTAAATTTCCTTCCTCCTTTTTTATTGGGTAGTGGTAATAACTCGTTTATATCTTCTAGTGTTAAGTTTGGAAAGCGGTCTTTGAAATAGGCTTCCATATCATCCAAGAACCAAGCGGATGTATTTATGTCTATTTTGTCTTGTTTATAGGTTATAGTTACTTTATCTCCTCTCTTCTTATATTTTTTTGATTCTAATATCATTCTGTATAGGGATAGCATCTCTGGATATATCTTGGTATGAAGTACGGATTGGTATTCTAGGTTTAAGGCTTCTATTAGTATGGATTCTTCAAATAAGCCTTCTTTTTCCTTATAGTAGATATATCCAATATAACTTAGGCAGAGATATACCTTTGCATCTTCTTGCAAAGCATCTTGGTCTTTGCCTTTTGATTCGAAATCAAAGTATTGGGTATATTCGTCTGCTATATCTTTATATGGATAATTTGAATTAGGAAATGCTCTAAGTTGTTTATTTTCATAGAATGTTTTTTGATAGTAAGCATTGGGAATTCCATCTTCAAAGCTTATATAATTTATACTACTATTTTCAATGCAATGCTTAATTTCATCTATTAGCATACTTGAATGTAAATCATAGTATTTTTCCATTAAAGGTTCTACTAATTGTAGAAATTGTGATTGGATATAAAATTTATTTTCTAAATCCATTAGTTAAGTTTTTCATAAAAACACGACTGCCTCAATTAAGAAACGGTCTTGTAAAATATTCTTCGTGTTTATAAAGCTTGTTTTACTAAGCTCATAATATATTCTATATTATCAGTATTAGATATGTGTAGTTCGTAATCTCCATTTCCATAATGACCTTTGGTTGAGGCATCAATAGTTAACTTCCGTGAATCATCAAGTTCTCCTTTTTTCATATTCAACCACAGAATTAGATTTTTATGTTGAATACGAATATCGACAATGTTTTTTCCTTTTTTAAATGCGATATACATTTTTTTTGGCTCTATCTCGATATCAGGAGATAAATTCAAGATCCCTTGTTTATATGCTTCATAAAGTTCTTTTATCTCATCCGACTTTCCCTCCAAATGACCCTCTTCGGTATAAACTTTGATTTCTTCTACAACTTTGCTTATTTCGGAATTACCTTTAGAAGATTGTACTTGCTTTATACTTGGTGCTGATTGTGATTTTTTTATTGGATTGATAACAATTACATCATTCTCAAATCGCTTTATCTCCCACAGTTCAATTGGTAGGTCTTTGAAGTTAGAAGATTGCTTTTGAAAGCTAGTGAAGGATGGGGCTACGAATATGACTTTGCTTTGTGACCAGTCCACATCATCACGTTTCAAATTCTTATTACAAGATTCATTATATTCGACAATAAAATCTGCTTTATACTCTAACATCAGATTAAGGTATGATACTCCTTGATCTACAACACTATAATTTCTATTTCGTTTGTATTCGATAATGACAAACGATTTGCTTTCTTCATCAAAAGCGAGTGTGTCAAAACGAACAGTCTTTAATGAGAATTCAGATTTGACGAATTTAAAGCCTGTTATTTGTTCTAAATTGGCTTCAAATAGTTTCTGTATATCTTTCTCTAGCTTAAAAAGTTTCTCCTTTAAGTTTGACAATGTGTCTTTATGTTGGTGGTATAATTGCATAGCCTATTTTATTTATTTTTCATAGTTACTCTATCATTAACTGCTGATGCTAATGTTTGATATAGACTTTCAAGTATTGATTCGTCTATTCCATAACAACGAAGAATAGTCTTATCAAAGTTTATTCGATCAGGCATTTTAATTTCCTCGAATATTGTTCCTATTGGTCTTTGTTTCAATGGTTCAAATGCTTCTAAAATAGAATTTATTTGTTGTTCTTTTAGTGTGTTCGGACTTAATACTCTCAACCTTTTAAAATCATTTGCATTCAAATCCAAAACGCCTAAATTTCGAGCAGTACCTCTCATTTCTATTGATAAAAATGCTATAATTGAATTAAGTAATGCTACAATAATTTCCAATTGTTCTCTATTGTTTGTATTCAAAACAACAAGTCTTTGATCTGGAATAAAATCATTATAAGAAAAACTAAAAAAGAATCGCTCATAAGGATTAATTGAGGTTACTATATTTGCAGCTTTTGGACGAAGGGTATACCAATATGGTCTATGATTCGTATTTGCCTCTGATATAGTTTTAGTGTTGTTTTTATTTGGTTGATTCTCAAATGATTTTATCCAATTATAAGCTCCCTGATAGTTGATTTGTAGATTTTGAATAGATTTATCACAAACAAACAAATAGTGATTTAAATGTTCAGAGAAATCAATTGCTTCTAACTCTGATGAATCTTTCAGATAAGGAACTAAAAATTCTTGTTCTATTTGACATTCATCTACAGAATGTTCAGGAATAATAAACATTGGATTCCAACCTGTTCTTTCGCCACGAAATACGTCTACTAAATCAGGGTAAATCGGAGTTGTATAATTATCAAACTGTTCAAATAATTCAGCTGAAATAAAATACTTAGTCCAATTTTCTTGACTGAAAAGGGAGTTGATTAATATTTCTTTTGGAACAATACAAACTGTAATACTATTATCCGTTTTAAGATATAAATCATTAAAAGTTGTATCTTTTCTCCAGCTAATATTTCTATTATTATCACAATTGTCAATTTCACTATAAATATTTTCAATTTGTGAAAGTTGATTTTGGATATTTTCTTGATCTAAAGCATCTTCAAGCTTAAAATTAAGTGTCACAAATTTTGTTGGTTCTTCACTTTGTCCTTTTTCTAGTACAACATATATTGTAGATACCTTTGAGTCAGAAAACCAGTGCTCTGCATTGCTTTTTACAATATATTTGATGCTGAAATTATCTAATAAGAATTTTTTTAATTGAACTCCATACTCTTTTCCAAGCCATGCATTTGATGTAATAACAGACAAACACCCATTATTTTTTAGAAAGTTAATTGAATTATATATGCAAAAGGCAAAATAATCTGATCGCTCATTTATTTTAAAAGTATTATCTTGCAAAAATGCCTGTTGCTTTTCTTCAAATTTTTCCCTGAATAATCCTGTTAGTATATCATTTGGAATATCCTCTTGCTGAACAAAAGGAAAATTACTCGCAATAGAGTTAAATTCTGGAATTGGCTGTTTTATAGATTTTTTATAATCACTTGAGTCAGGAAACTCTATTAAGTCCCCCACATTTAGGTTAAAATAATCATCTCTAGTTACTCGTGGGAAATTATCTGTCTTTGTTACATCTTGCTTATATAGATTTATTACAGATAAAATAGCGGGGAAGTGAGAAATATCATTTCCCCATATTTGATTTAGTAATTCTGAATGATTCTCTTTTCCATGATATTTGAATATGTTATAAAACGAATTTAAAAAAGAACCTGTCCCTGATGTTGGATCAAAAACAGTATCGTCGACTGTTTGAATTGCCGGGAATGCAACAAGATTAGCTAAAGTTTCAGATGTAAAATATTGTCCGAATTTTTGTTTTTCTGATTTAGGGACAAGGTTTTCGAGAATCGATCCAATGACTCCCGCTGGTAAAATCTTAAAATCAAATTCTGTAAACTTTTGTATAAGTTTATAAATAGATTCGTTAACTATATCTGAAAATGACAAATTATCGGTAAAATATGGTTTGAAGATCGCTTGATAGTCTATTTTTTTTGCTGCTTCAAAATATGTCTCAAGACTTGATTGTAAATTAATATGTGTTTTAATATTTATACGGTCAAGCTCTCCTGTTAGATTTTCAGATAATGTTAAATAGAATAAGATCTTACCTATTAAATTATAGAATGTAAATTTGGCTAAAACTTCTTCCTCTATAATATTTTCGGGTCTTCGAGATGAAGATGATAGAATCTTTAAAGTTGATTTTTCATATATTTTCCACTCATTATAAGCAATTCTAAATGCCTTACTTCTGCCTTTCTCTATAAGAATTGTTTTCTGTATTTGAGGAATAACTATATGTGAAACTGAAGTCACAGCTTCTACTATATTTCCTGTAATATTGATAGCTTGTTTTAACTCGCCTCTTTCATAAAGCTGTCCAAGATCATGTAGGATTTCGTTTGCTCTTCTTTTTAGAAGGGCTTCGTTTCGATTATATTTAATAGGATCAGAGAGGTCATCACGGCTGTTAATACTAGCCTCTTTGTGATATTTCTTTATTATAGAGAGAGATTCTAACGAATAATTATTATCTTCAATTTTCCATATGATTGCTTCCACTCCATTCCATGTTACAAAGGAATCAGATCTTAGACGTTCTGCTTTCTCCAAGGCATTTTTCAACATCTCCTTATCATCTACATTTGTATCCGGGAATTTAAGTTCCCATCCATTAAAGACAATACCAGAAATCTTATCTGTAAAAAGCAAGATGTCAGGAAATTTTGTTTTGCCTGATTCAAGTTTAACTCCTGTATCATTAGTAGCATCACTAAATACAGTTCGTCCTTCATTTATAGCTTCTTTTATCCAACTTATAAGTTGACCTGCCCAATCTCTTTCATTTCTCTTCATGATAATAGTTAATAGTGTGAAACTTAGCTATGGGGTCTTTAAAAAGACTTTTAATTTTCTTTTTTGTGTTTTTTTTGAGTATTAGTTCTTTAATTCGATCTAAACAAACTCGAACATAATCTGTCGGATTTACTTTATGAAGTAGAACATCCTCATTTTTTTCTATTCCAATAAATTGTCTACCTTCTAATAAGGCAGATAGTAAGAAACTTCCGCTTCCACAGGCATTGTCTAATATTATATCATTGGGATTTGAATATGTCTTAACGAGATATCTTCCAAGCTCGATTGGTTTTTGTGTTGGATGATAAACCTCCCCTTCTGATTCCGCTGTTTTGACATAAACAAAGTCATCTATCTTTTTTTCTTCAAAGAACATAATATCATGAGGGTATCGGTCTCCTTCACTTTTGACATGCTGGGGTTTAAAATCTCCATAACTACCTGTCAGTTGATCTTTTCTAACACCTTTATCATATTTTTTCCCTTTTGTCATCTGTGGTGTATACGTAGGTTGCTTTTTATAAAAAACGCAAATATCTTCATGTTTTCGAAGTGGTTGTTTTTTTGCATTCAAAAAGTTAGTAGATTTAGATTTTATCCAAACAATTTTATATTTAAACCATTCCTCATTACTCAAAATTAATTTAGCAGTAAACACCCCTTGTGAAGTAAGGATAATTGCTCCATTATCTTTTATAATCCTTTTGTACTCATTCCATAATTCATTTAGATCTATAACTGAATCCCATTTATTTTGAGTAGTACCATATGGAAGATCACATAAAATAAGATCAATTGATTTATCTGGAATTTCAGGTAGTATTTCTAAACAATCTCCTTGAATAACTTTATTTAAGAAATAGTTTATATCTTTTTTTAATTTACTCATTTACTCTTTATTTTTTCCAATATATAAAAATATGATTTTTATATCGCATTCATTTTATTAATTGTAAAATACAATATTTTGGTCAATCTTCCTTTTATCTCCAAATTTAGTCATTTTATCCTATCAATTTTAATCATCACATCTTTAATTTTATTAAGTAACTAATACAAAGAGAATAAAATTTGAGTAGGATGTATAAATCCTTATTTCTCAAAAAATATTCTCTCGCATCTAAGTAATCAAAATGATTAATAACTACAATAAATTCTTCATTGCCTCATCAATCTGGCTATTTTCAAAGCTATCTAAATAGATTTGAGTAACCTTTTCAGAACTATGACCTAATGATTCACTTATGATAGAAGTATTAACCCCAGAACGTTTTAAAACGGTTGCATAGGTATGACGTGCTACATAGGTAGTAAGATCAATTGGTAGATTTAGTTCCTCTCCAATCATTTTTAAATTTCTGTTGATTATTGCTAAGACCTTATTAACCCTATTAGCCTTTTGAACATCTGTTTTATGAAATGCTGATAGTATTGGAAAGAAATATGAATTGCTAGACTTATATTTCTCTATAATAGACAAAGCTTTGTCTTGAATAGGTAATTTAATCAACTTCTTTGTTTTCTTACGAGTATATATCAATCTATTGTCTATAATATTGTCTCTGGTAAGATATGCTATATCAACGAAATTAATACCACCAGACAAATAGGAGAAATAAAACAGGTCAATAGCCAACTGAGTATATTCATGCCCTGTATTATAGTTTATAATCAGTTCTACATCGGATTTAGTAATTGATCGTTTGATTGTCTCTTTATGAAGTTTAGATACTTTGTAAATTCTGAAAGGATAGTATTCAGCTTTGACAATATTCTCACTAACAGCTTTATTATACAAGGCTCTTAAAGTTCTAAAGCGAACACCAATTGAATTATCTCCTAGTCCTTTGCCTCTCAACCATACTTCATAGTTTTTTAACCAATTAACATCAATTTCAGAGAAGTAAATATCAAGATGTTTATTGAAATCTAACAGGGAAGTTTTTAGCTCCTTATAAGTGGAAGCGTATTTCAATCTCCCCTCTTTTCTTAAACGTTCAAATTCGTTATCTAATAGCTGCTTAACTGTTAGCCTATGAATTGAAACATTTACTTTCTCTACAAGAGTTGCAACAGTGAAGTCTTTACTTTCAGCTTTAAACTCAATAATTTGTTTGGAATACTCTTTTATTTTTTCAGTAATTAGAGTTTCTATTTGGTCTTTATTAGGACAATTCCGTTTTGGTTTATTCTTTTTAAAATCCCAAAATTGTGGATGAATTGACACTCCTAAACTTTTGTATTTACGTTTCCCATCTTTACAAATACAAATCATCAATGGATGTTCTCCATTTGCTAATTCTTTCCACTTATAACACACGATGTTAACTGTTGCATTCATTGCATTTTCGGTTGACATCTTGGTTGACATGAACGTACTAAAACCACCTATAACCACAACAAAAAAGCACCTATAACTTTCATTATAAGTGCTTTTAAAAGTGACCGCGCTAGGATTCAAACCTAGAACCTTCTGATCCGTAGTCAGATACTCTATTCAGTTGAGCTACGCAGCCATTGCTTAATTGCGTTGCAAAGGTAAAACAGTTTTGGTAATTATGCAAATTAATTACCATTATTTTTCACCTTTTATTGCCAGAAATGGCATCAGCACTTGATATTCAAATCGATAAGTACATTTCTTATTTGTTCGTATGTAGTAATACGTGTAGGTACAAGAGGTAGACGAAGCTTATTTTCGATATATCCCATCATATTCAGCATACTTTTTACTCCTGCCGGATTTCCATCCACAAACAAGAGATTAAATAATTCGCTAAAACTATGATGTATTGTCAACGAACTTTGATAGTCTCCTTCAAGAGCTAAACGTGTCATTCGACTAAACTCTTTTGGAAAAGCGTTCCCTATAACCGAGATAACGCCTACAGCACCCAGTGTGATCAGTGGAAAAGTAATACCATCGTCTCCCGAAATGACATCAAAGTTCTCGGGCTTGCGTTTAATTATTTCGTCCATCTGGGTCATATTGCCCGATGCTTCTTTTACTGCAATTACATTATCGCATTCGCATGCAAGACGAAGCGTCGTTTCTGCACTCATATTTACTCCTGTACGCCCCGGAACATTATATAGAATAATAGGGAGTGGAGATGCATCCGAAATAGCTTTATAATGATGATAAATTCCTTCCTGCGACGGTTTATTGTAATATGGAACAACCGATAGTATACCATCGATACCTGTATAATCACACGTTTTCAGTCTTTCGACAATCGAACGGGTATTATTACCACCCTCTCCTAAAATGATTGGAATCTGACCATTTACACGACTAATTATCAATTCTACTATCTGCTTCTTCTCATCTTCTGTCAATGTAGGCGTTTCGGCTGTTGTCCCCAATACCACAAGGTAGTCGGTTCCATTTTGCAATTGATAATCGACAAGACGAGAGAGAGCATCATAATCGACACTTTCGTCTTCTTTAAAAGGAGTTATCAAAGCAACCCCCATTCCTTTCAAATTCATTCTTGGCATAAAAAGTCGTTCAAGCTAATCTCTCTATCTTACGAATAGATAACTGATTTCGGTTTGTGCAAAATTAAGAATTTATTTGCACCTCAACGTATATTGTTAAGGTAAAATTTTATTTGAGTGTAAGTTTCAACCAAGTTTTTATCATCCTCTTTCAATATTATGAAATCAAATACTTTATAATCCAACTCTTTAATACCTACACAAAATTCGGAGGTATTGATTCCCAATAAGTAAAGCAATGCATTCTCATCTTTAGTCGTCAGATCAAGAAGAGTATCATATTCCAAAGATTCAAATTCGTTAATAGCAGAGGATGAAAGTACTTGCGTTTTAGATAATTCCTTTGAGGTTATTATTCGTACATTAGGCATATCCAAAGCAGGCGCATTCTTTGGTTGTATAGTCCATAACAAGACTTCCTTTCCATTATCCCTCATATCCTGAGCTATTTCACTTACTTCTTTCCAGTCTTTAGAATTGAAAAGAATAAGTATCGTAACCATATTTTCGGGAGAACGGAAAACATGTTTACGAGTATGGTTTTTCAAGACCGAATTTACCTTCTTTTTTATATAGAAATCAAGCATATATTTTTTCTTAAGATGTTTATAGATATCTAATTATAACTAAAACAGAATCATTTTGTTTTCTATTTAAGGTTAAATAAGTAAAGTAAAAGGCTCGAAACCTTATTATTTATTCTCAATTAATCATACTATTCAATCATTTCCAAGAATTTAGCCTCATCGATAATGGGTACACCAAGCTTTTCTGCTTTTTCCAGTTTGGCAGGACCCATATTATCACCAGCTAGAATGTAGCTCGTTTTCGCCGAAATAGAGCCACTATTCTTACCTCCATTCTGCTCTATCATCGCTTTGTATTCGTCCCGTGAATGTTTTTCAAACGTACCGCTGATTACAATTGACAGACCGGCAAGCTTATCTGTTTTTTGTGATATAATATCATCGCTTAATTCAAACTGCAAACCATATTCTCTCAACTTAGCAATAACCTCTCTGTTTTTCTCCTTTTGAAAATAAGCTTCTACACTTTGAGCAATACGTTCGCCAATCTCATCCACCTGAACCAAATCTTCTGTTGTCGCCGCCATTAGTGCATCAATATTAGTAAATGCCATAGCCAGCTTTTTTGCTACTGTTTCACCTACATATCGGATGCCCAAAGCAAACAAAACCCTTTCGTAGGGTACAGCAACCGAATTTTCGATACTGCTTATAAGATTCTTTGCACTTTTTTCAGCCCAACGTTCCAAACGTGCAACATCTTGCCATTTTAAGGTATAAACGTCTGCAATATCATGAATAAATCCGGCATTATAAAGATGCTCGACAGTTTCCGAACCACCGCCGATATTCATAGCTTTACGAGTAAAGAAATGCTCTATACGCCCTTTGATTTGCGGAGGACATAAAGTATCGTTAGGACAATAGAATATAGCCTCTCCTTCATCTTTTATAAGAGGCGTTCCACATTCGGGACAGTCTTTTATAAATTCAACTTTCTCATCAAATATATTCCGTTGCGAAGTGTCTACTTCTGTAATCTTAGGAATTATTTCGCCCCCTTTTTCTACCGATACCAAATCATTGATATGCAGATCGAGGGCTTTTATATTGTCTTCATTATACAGTGATGCACGTTTAACCGTAGTGCCCGATAGCTTAACCGCTTCCAGATTAGCCACAGGAGTAACAGCCCCTGTCCTACCCACTTGATAAGATACTGACAGCAATCGTGTCCATGCTTTTTCTGCCTGAAATTTAAAGGCAATAGCCCAACGAGGAAATTTAGATGTGTACCCCAGATTACGTTGCTGGGTAAGCGAATTTACTTTCAGAACTATACCGTCTGTAGCTACCGGCAGATCTTTACGTTCAATGTCCCAATGATGAATGAAAGCAAATATCTCATCCAGAGTTTTGCACTTTCTCATCGCATCAGACGTTTTAAAGCCCCACTCTTTAGCCTTCATCAAGTTCTCGTAATGACCATCTGTCGGCAAATCCTCTCCTAATATATAATAGAAATAAGAATCGAGTTTACGCGATGCTACTATCTTAGGGTCTTGCTGCTTAAGTGTTCCTGATCCTGCATTACGAGGATTGGCAAATAATTGTTCTTCTTGTTCTGCCCGCTCCTTATTCAGTTCTTCGAATACCGACCAAGGCAATAATATCTCTCCCCTTATCTCAAATTCTTTAGGGTAATCACTTCCATTCAGATGCAGAGGAATACTGCGGATTGTGCGCACGTTGGCCGTCACATCATCACCCTGTACACCATCACCACGCGTTACAGCCTGCGTAAGTTGTCCGTCAACATAAGTCAATGAAATGGATGTACCGTCATATTTCAGTTCACAAACAATTTCAAAATCGTCATTCAAACCTTTCTTTACACGGTTATAAAAATCCGTCACCTCTTCTTCGGTATATGTATTACCTAGCGAGAGCATCGGATATTTATGGGCTACCTGTTTGAATGTCTTGTTGATATCGCTGCCCACACGCTGTGTAGGCGAATTAGCATCGAAAAATTCAGGATATTGTGTTTCCAGATCGGATAACTCTTTTAATTTCTTATCGAAATCAAAATCTGAAATAGTAGGTGTAGACAATACATAATAGTTATAGTTATGCTTGTTCAACTCCTCACGAAGTGCATCTATTTTTTGTTTTATAGAATCCATTTATTAAATTATATGTAGGTGTGTGCAAAAATAATCAAGATTTGACAGCAACAATAAATTAAAAATCTAAAAGATGTTTATTTCTCATACTTCCTTTTTCTGTACATAAATATTCCACCCATTATCAATCCCATAAATAAGACAGGGAAAGCGATATTCAGCACTGCATACTTATCACGATTTTCAAAAGACTCTTTTTTATTCAGAATACGCATATGTTGATGCTTACTTCTCAATTGCATCCATCCGTCATCATCTGTAAGCCAATTTACTGCGTTCACTATAAAATCACGGTTACCATATTGCCTTTGCGAAACACGATCATATCCCATAGGTAATACATGTGAATCTTCGCCTTGCCCTTCTATTTCGTTACGGATAATCTCGGATGAAGCAGCAACTATCATTTTAGTTTTTTTGCTCGTATTTATTGCCTTATGCTGGCCAACAACACTATCGGGTATCATTCTGTTTGTAAAAGCCGAATTAAATTCCCCTTCCAGACTTACAGCCACCGGAATATACTGTTGATCGAAATAAGCGGACTGATTCTGTATTTTCTCAACATCAAAGTCTATCATTTCGGGTACTTTTACCAAATGAGTATTTGCTGAACTAGTCAACAATATAGTTTTTTGAATTTGTGGCAAGTTGTTTACAATATCCACCGAACTCGCAAAAGCTGTCTTTACATCCCTTATATTCTTTGTTATCGGATCATCGGGCGAAGGGATCAGTAATGGCATATAATAGAAAGGTAATAAAGTTGCGCTCTGGGTATCATCGCCAGTCATCAAATAAATAGAAGCAGACTGTTTATCCTGCACCAAATCGGAATTAATCCTTACACCATACGAAAACAGTAAATCATCGAGGCTAACATCATTTTTCATGCTTGGCGAAAAACCGTCTCTAGCCAAATCGCTTTGAGAATAGTAAACACCATCGACCAGCCACAAAACTTTGCCTCCCGACATTATATACTGATCGATAATATATTTCTCTTCTTCTGTATATTTTTCAATCGGACCGGCTATAATTATAGCATCGAGTTCATTAAGAATCCCAATTTCTTTCCCTATCTCTCCCCTATTCACAAAATAATATTTAGATAGAGCTTCTTCGGCATCGTAGACATAAGCTCTGGGTAACTCTCCATGCCCTTCTATAAAAGCGATATTTTTAGGATTTTCCTGATTAAGTAAGCGTATAGCATCAATAAACTCAAATTCGAGGCTTTCTATCGAAGCATTCAGATTTTCATCAGCCGTATAGCCTGCAATATTCTTAAGTAAAGGCACTATAAGTGAGCCCTTCGATGTTGTAAGCTCCGCATAAGGATATATAACCTTCTGACTGGATTTACCCTCTCTATCTACCTCATTGAGAACAATACCCGGCATATCGTTTTCGGTCATTGCTTTATACATATCCTGAATAGAAGGATATAATTGATAGGGATTCTTATAAGCTACTTCGATCTTATTATCGGCATATCTGTTAAAATCAGTCAATAACTCGCTTACGGCATCTTGCAAATGCTGAAATCCGGCATTTAAATCTCCGGCTAAATACACATTCACTTTTACAGACTCTTGTTCTCCAACCTTTGCCAGTAAATTTTTAGAATAATCATTTAAAGTATATCTTTTGTCCGCTGTAAAATCAAGTCGCAGATTAGGAACAGATAGAAATACGACATTGAGAACAGCAGCTAAAATAATTAAGACCTTCACTATTCGCCCTTTGCTTCTACGCAAAACTACCAATGTAAAAATAGAGAATATAAATACATAATTGAAGACCACCAATAGGTCTTTAAGTTGTATTACCCCCCGTTGCATCAATTGGTAATGATGCACCAGACCAACAGAAGATATTATTGCCTGTATTTTGCCCGAAAGGAACATACCGGCTAATAATTCAAATCCGTAAAAAGAAAAGAGACTAAGAAACACAGCCAAAACCAACGCTACAATCTGATTTCGACTGATAGAAGATGCGAACAAACCTATACTTATAAATATCTTAATTAGTAAAAGCAATGAAATATATGAAGCAACAATACTTTCAATATCTATATTTCCGACAGGGTTAGCGAGTTGATATAACGAATATACATATATAGCTGTAGGAAGTAGGGTTATCAGAATAAACAGATAAGAAGCCAGAAATTTACTTAAATATATACTTAGTATGCTAACAGGTCTGGACAGAAGAATATCTAAAGTACCATTTCGTTTCTCCTCCGAAAATTGCCGCATTGTCAGTGCCGGAATCAAAATACAGAGTAGAATAGGAGATAAATCAAAGAAACGTCCCATATTTGCATAACCGCTGTCGATAAAGTTGTAACTTCCCCCGAAAGCCCACAGCATAATGCCCATCACAAGCAGAAATGCGAAAGAGAAAAAAGCGCCTGCGGAAGAACAAAAAACAGATTTGAGTTCTTTGATTACTAAAGCTTTCATATATCTTTGTAACAATTGATTAGATTATTTCATGCTGAATAAACGAAATATAAAGATAGTTATTTTATTGATTCTAATGCTTATCGTCATTGTTTGTGGATGGCATATGTATCAACGACTGAATCAAAACAAGCAGTTTTTCGATACAGATATTTACACATGTATCTCACCACAAGCACAAAAGGTGATCCATATTAGTAGAAATCATAGTTTCGATAAGCTGTATCAATACAATGCAGGCTTAAAAGCGATAATAGAACCACTGAAAGAATATATATCTTATCCCATCATAATATATGGAGACAAAACCGACAAAATATTATTGATGAAACTAAGTAAGGAGCAGGAAATAGATATAAAAAATATTTTGGAAACAAAAATAATCTCTGCACACCCTCCAAAAGAAATAAGATATAAAGATTCAATACTATTATTGTATAGTACTTCCGACAATCAGTTTTTAGTCTGTACTTATCATAAAGGTATTCTCGCACTAAGCAAAAACTACAAACTCGTAACCGATTTTATTGATATAGACCCTCAAAACACATTCTTCACCAATTATGAAGACGATAATACAATATATAAATTGAAGAAAAAATCGCCCATAAGCCTGTTTATCAAAGAAAATGACAACTTATTTGCTCTCGACTATACCACCGATAATGACACCATCAAACTAAATGGCTATTTATTTAACTATAAACAAGACATAGACCCTGATATTCCATACAAATTGTTACTACCTGATAGCTTATGCATCGAACAGATACAAATAGCAGATACTAACAGTATAAAAACCATAAAAATGATATTAAACAAAAACCTTTAATTGGTGTTTAAATAGATAGAATAATAATTTAATAGTAATTATAAAAAACAAATAGCATGTCTGTAATAAAAGAGTTGAAAGAGTTCATGATGCGTGGCAACGTAGTCGATTTAGCTGTCGGTGTTGTAGTCGGTGGAGCATTCGGTAAAATAGTTTCGTCGTTAGTGAGCGATATCATTATGCCTCCTATAGGAGTCCTATTGGGCGGTGTAGATTTTGCCGATCTTAAATTTACACTTCAGGATGCTACAGCCGATGTGGCTGCAGTCTCTATCAATTATGGAAGTTTCATCCAGACAGTTCTTGATTTTGTTATTATTTCAACAGCTATCTTCTTTGCCGTTAAAGCGATGAATTCATTGAAAAAAGCACCGGTGGAAGAAGCGCCTGCCGAAGCACCTGCACCAAGTAAAGAAGAAGTATTATTGGGGGAGATAAGAGATCTTTTAAAAGAGCAAAACAAAAAATAATACACCCAACATTATGCTTAAATATATATCCCTTCTTTTTATAGTTTCTGCAATCCTGTTTACCAGTTGCGGAAGCGTTCCTGTTACCGGACGTAAGCAAATGCTTTTAGTGTCCGATCAGGAAGTATTGACTTCGAGTCTAAAACAATATGGCGAGTTTATCCAATCTGCTCCTATATCAACTGATAAAAAAAATACAGAACTTGTAAATAAAGTAGGACGGAATATTGCAAATGCCGTAGAAGCATATCTCAAAAAGAATGGACTCGAAAAAGAGGTTTCACAATTCTCATGGGAATTTAATCTGGTAAAAAGTAATGAAGTGAACGCATTTTGTATGCCCGGTGGTAAGATCGTCGTATACGAAGGAATACTTCCTTACACGAAGGATGAAACAGGTCTGGCAGTTATTATAGGGCACGAAGTAGCGCACGCGGTAGCAAAACATGCCAATGAAAGAATGAGCCAGCAAACTGCTGCAAATTACGGCAGTACAGCTTTAAATGCAGTTTTGGGAGGTTCATCTGAAATCACAAAAACAGTTGCCTCAACGGCTTTTGGCTTAGGTACTCAATATGGGCTTTTGTTGCCATATTCACGCAAGCACGAACTGGAAGCAGATGAATTAGGACTTATATTCATGGCAATGGCAGGATACGATCCTCGCGCAGCTGTTGGATTCTGGGAACGGATGTCTGAAAAATCGGGTAGTAATACAAGTGAATTCTCCAGCACTCACCCTTCGGATGCTAAACGGATTAAAGAGATAAAAGAGGCTCTGCCCAACGCCCTGAAATATTATAATGGAGGAGTAGGAACTGGTACGACAAATACCAAGAACACTAAGGATGCCAAGACATCAGAAAAATGGAAATTCTGATAATTAAAATAATATAAATAGAAAAGAGGTTATTGAATAATAACCTCTTTTTATATAATATATCAACTGTAAAATTATAGTTTATATGTCAGTCCAAAAGTAAAATAGATATTGTACATATTAAACTCTACTGCTCTAAAATCGGAAGGAAAAATCGGTCTTAATCCCCAATCGAGATTACCATAAACACCAAAACGGTCATTTATCCTTCTTTCGGCACCAACTGTCAATCCAAAATCAAACGATCTTAAATCATCGTTAAAATCAAACGTAGCCTTCTCCGTAATTTCAACTTTTTCACCCGTAGGATCACCAAGTCGGATATAACCATCCGATACATGCCCTTTGAACTGTCCGCTAAACAAATAAGAAGCGTATCCACCCAAGCGCATTTCCCAGTTTTCACTAGCCTTATAAGTTGCATATAGAGGTATAGTTACGTAGGCAGTCTTTACAGTTGTTTCATTTTTACCAACGAAGTAACCTTTTAAGATACTATTGCTACCTTCTTGAGGAATCACCTCGGTATACATATATTTCACTCTATCTCGTATGCCCATGCCTTTATAATTGAGTAAGATACCGCTACCCAATCCCCATTTACTCTCTGTTCTATAGACGACATTGTACCCGAGTTGTGGTGTGAATTGAGGCCACCAAGCCTCAACGGACCGCACCTCGGCTGGAATAGACAAAGGAGTTGTAGCTCCAATATTAAAACCGGCTACAATTTTATGTTCAAAAGTACCATTCTTCCATATCTGAGCGAATGAAGGTAAAGTTATCAGTATAGATAAAAGCAGAAAAGCTATATATTTAATTGTTTTCATCTTTGTAGTTATAATTAATTTTCATCGAAAGGTTCGCATTCCACTTCTACTTCATCTACTATAAGAGTACTACCCACAGCCCCTTCGTAGAAATCACCATTTTTACTAGAAGCAAAAACAATAGCCAATTTATAGTCATTTTGAGAATAATCTATATCTCCTTTATAAATAAATGGAAGCTCGAATTTCGTATATTCCTTTTTCGCTGTTCTATCTTCTAATATAGCCGTAGCAACAACCTTGTCCGAAGTCAGTATATTAGTTCCATCCAGATATTCTTTCTGACCTTCGGCTCCTTTAGTTACCTTATACAAAACAGCATAAATGGAACATTCGTCTATCTGTCCCGCAACTTCACCTTGTTTGTTTATCAGTTTTTCACCCGGTGTATATTTATAGTAGCCAGTCATTTTTAGCGGTTTACCGTCCTCCTTAGGATGTATTTGTCCAAATAAAGGTGACTTTGCCGGATTAGACATTTGTAGTTTAAAATCGCCTCTGAAAAGAGATCCGGAAAAAACTGGAACATACCCTACAACAAAGAAATTTCCGCCTACTTGTGTTTCTAGCAAAGCCGCATACTTCCCCCTATAAGCATCAATAGTTGAACGTGTCGGGTATTCTGTTACATTCCCTGCCTTAGCAGTCATAACCCCTTGGTTTGCAGATTTCCAAGCAGGATCGCTCATTGCCGGATATTTCCAATATGCACCTTCCTCTGTCCAATTTTCAAAATCATATTTGAAACCCATTCTTGATGTAACACTTACAGTATATCTTTTACTATAATTTCCATCTTCCGACACAACAGTATAGACTACATCATTCGTGAAATCTTGTGCGACGCCCGATGCAGGAGAAATCGTTGCACCCAGAGATACCTCAATTTCAGGAATTAAATTTGTTTTATCTGCTGCTGATAGTACAAGCTGAACCCGATCTTCTGTCATCGAACTCGATATATAATCATCGCTCTTAATTGTAAACGAAACAATATCAGCCTCTCTGTATAGCGGCTCATCTTTGATACAAGAGGTCAGAAACAATGTCCCGATACTCAATAATATTAATATATACTTCATATTTTTTCTACTAAAAACAGCAACAAAGATAGCCATAATAAATATCTTATAATATTTAAAAAAATGAAAAAATGAATAGGAATCATGTCTCCGGTCGTAAATGTTAATGAACATACCAGAATAAGAACAGTATTAAACTTTTATATTTGAAAAAAAATAACGAAATTTGCAGACCTTAAAAACGATTAAATTATTCAATATAATAAACAACAAAAACGAATGAAAAAAAGCGCGTTACAACTAGCAAGAGCTGCTTACAAGCCTAAAATGCCTAAAGCATTATATGGTTCTGTGAAAATCGAAGAAGGTGCAGCAACACAATCTATCGCTGACCAGGACGAAGTAAAGAGATTATTCCCTAACACATACGGAATGCCTACTCTTAAGTTTGTTGAATCTGCTGAAAAAGCAAATCATCCGGCAATCAATGTCGGTGTTATTTTATCAGGCGGACAAGCTCCCGGTGGTCACAATGTGATTGCAGGTATCTTCGATGGTATGAAGTCTCTTAACGCTGACAGCCGTGTTTATGGTTTCCTTATGGGACCTGGTGGCTTGATCGACCATAAATATATGGAACTTACTTCTGGCATTATCGATGAATATCGTAATACAGGTGGTTTTGACATAATCGGATCCGGTCGTACAAAACTGGAAACAAAAGAACATTTCGATAAAGGTCTTGAGATCTTGAAAAAATTAGATATCAAAGCATTGGTGATTATCGGTGGTGACGATTCTAACACTAACGCTTGCGTGCTTGCCGAATACTACAAAGCTATCAATGCAGGTGTACAAGTAATCGGCTGTCCTAAAACGATCGATGGTGACTTGAAAAACGAAATGATCGAAACTTCATTCGGATTCGACACAGCTTGTAAGGTTTACTCTGAAGTTATCGGTAATATACAACGTGACTGTAACTCGGCTCGTAAATACTGGCATTTTATCAAACTAATGGGTCGTTCAGCTTCTCATATTGCTCTTGAGTGTGCTCTTCAAGTACAACCAAACGTTTGTATCATATCAGAAGAAGTAGAAGCTAAAGAGCTTTCGCTTGACGATATCGTAGCAAATATTGCTGACTCTGTTGCTAAGCGTGCTGCTAATGGCGACAACTTCGGTACTGTACTTATCCCTGAAGGACTTATTGAATTTATTCCTGCAATGAAAACTTTGATCTCTGAATTGAACGATTTCCTTGCACATCATCAAGATGAATTCAACGCTGTAGCTAAAGCTGAGCAATTAGCATATATCAAAAAGAATTTATCAGCAGCTAATGCTACTGTATTCGGAAGCCTTCCGGAAGGTGTTGCTCGTCAGTTAACTCTTGACCGTGACCCTCATGGTAATGTACAAGTATCACTTATAGAAACAGAAAAATTACTTGCCGAAATGGTAGGTAACAAACTTGCTGAAATGAAAAAAGCAGGTAAATATGAGGGTAAATTTGCTGCACAGGTACATTTCTTCGGATACGAAGGTCGTTGCGCTGCTCCTTCTAACTACGATGCTGACTACTGCTACTCGTTAGGATACACAGCATCAGCTCTCATCGGCGCAGGAAAAACAGGTTACATGTCATCGGTACGTAACACGACTGCTCCTGCTAGTGAGTGGATTGCAGGTGGTGTTCCTGTAACTATGATGATGAATATGGAACGTCGTCACGGCGAAATGAAACCGGTTATCCAAAAAGCACTAGTAAGACTTGATGGTGCTCCATTCAAATTCTTCGCTGCAAACCGCGAAGCTTGGGCTGTTGGTACAGAATATGTATATCCGGGTCCTATCCAATACTTCGGACCAACTGAAGTATGTGACCAACCGACTGTTACATTGAAACTGGAACAAGGTAAATAATCTACAATAGATTTTTAATGAAAGGGAGCTGATTTACATCAGCTCCCTTTTTGCTCTTAAAAAAACATATCCTACATTTAGATATATTATATAAACTATAAATAGCGACTAACCAACCCTAATAATACTCTTCTTATTATTATAAAAAATATTATCACTCGAAACACAAACCGAATCTTCAATATCCATCATTGCGTTAATCAAATATACTTTATCATAAAGAGGAATATCTTCTACCCTTATCCTTATTTCTTTTATTACTCCTTTTTGTAAAAGCAGTTGCCGTTTAGTACCATTCAAGAGATAACTATCTGGAGTATATAAACCAGATTCGTTTTCGAACACAACGTTTGAATATGATGTATCAGTAACCAATCCATTTTTTATTATCAGAACTTCGTCCATCTCCCCTTTCTTTAGTAATAATTTTTTTAAATTACCTCTGTCAGTAGACTTATAGCTATAATCGATCTGATCATCTTCAATTAAATATAAACTTCTTATATTCTGAAATATATAGGGTTCAAAAGAAATAATTGCAGTTTTATTTGAATAAACAATCCTGCATTTTACCAGTCCCTTTTGAAACTTAACCGGAACAGATAGAAAAAGCGAATTAATATCTGTAGTAATATTAAAGAAAAGCTGCATCGTCTGCCTTATCCGATCGATATGTGATGGCAAATTATAATAGACACCATCAAGCACCTTAATTGTTTCTATAAATGTCAATCTACTCATACAACGGTAAATATATTTTATTTAATACTTCCTGATACTCTTCTTCACATTTACTATAAGCAGTTATACCCCCACCACTTCTGAAAAATAATTGATCTCCATCTTTTTCTACAAAACGAATTAGTACTGCCGAATCGAGTTCTACACCATCAAAATATCCAAATACGCCTGTATAGTATCCCCGCTTCTCCCCTTCTGCCAATTTTATCAAATCGACAGTGGCTTGCTTAGGTGCGCCACAAATAGAACCTGCCGGCAACATACTAAAAAAGATATCTCCAATCTGCGCTCGATAGTTATGGGGCAGCTGACCTTCGATCATAGAACTTACTTGCAAAATATCAACATTGTTCGTTTTTATCTTATCTATATACCTATACTGCTCCACCTTTACATCATGTGCCGATATACTGAGGTCGTTACGAATAAGGTCTACAATGGTATTATGCTCGGCTGTTTCTTTAAAGTCTGAAAGAATAATGTTTTCCGCATCGGGTATATTCGCATTTATAGTACCCTTCATCGGATTAGAGGATATCCGCCCGTCTGCTATCTTTACAAATCTTTCGGGAGAGAAACAAACAAACCTATCAGGAATACATAGTGAATAAGGCACTTTGCTTTGTGCGAATATATCCTCGAGCGACAGATTGGTTTCAATAGGAGTTTTTATTGTCAGATTCGTTAAGAAAGAATCTCCGCGCCTTAATCCTTTATGAACAATATTAAACTTTTCTTTATAACTATCATAAGAAATAGGCTTCGTTCTGAAAGTGGTCTTCGGATATTCGTTTATTGAATTTAATTTATTGCTAACCGACTTTATTTGGAACAATATCTCATTTTGCTTTAGTGGATCTTCAATAAAAAAGCCCTCTGTCAACTCAAAATTGACACCAAACAAAAAAGGTCGACGGCTATTTGCCGATACGTTCATTTTTGTTCTGATTATATCGATATTGTTGTGAAATGTGGTACTCATTTATCTGTACAGTAAATCCGAGATCAAAATAAGACAAAAATATGCAACTTAGCAAGAATCATATTGTTAAATAAAAAAAGAGGTTGCTGAAACAAGATCAGCAACCTCTTTTATATAATGCAATAGAATATTATTTTATTTGGCAGCTACACACGTTACAACTACCTCGACTTTCTTTACTTCCACCGTAGCCGGATCAACATCAGTCACTTTTTGCTCATCTAAAACAGATTCAATTTTTGCCGGATCTTTATAGATATCTGTTAATGGCACTGTACCGGTAAACGATTGTTTTTCGGAAAGATTCGATATAATTATTTTAAAAGGAAGAAAACCGTTAGCCAATGCAGGAAGGTTTTGAATTACTTCTGGAGTTAATCCCTCAATTGACCCTGGGGGCAATGATCCAATAAGTTCTCCTAATGTTCCCAAATCAATAGATTCAATTTTATTAATAGATAAAACATCATTTTCAAATGTGTATTTTCCTTTAAGCGTTACAGGAGATTTATCTTCTTCTCCAGGATACATATCAAGAACCGCTTCAAAAGTATCACCTTCATTGAAAGTAAGATCAGCTAATTTCAAAAATTCTAAAAACTGAAATTCCTCAATACTTTTTTTGATAGCTGCCGTTGCTTTTTCATTATTAGTCTCAACCCCAGCTTCTAGTGTTGATATCTTCCAAGTACCAGCTATACTTTTTTTGATAACATCATCGTCATCATCACTGCTACACGATGAAAAACCTGGGAGTAACAATCCCACCACTGCGAATAAAATAAATAGATTTCTTAATCTCATAGTAAATTCTTTTAGTTTAAAATCTTAATATGTGCAAAGATAAGAAATACACCCTTAAGAAAACAGAAAATTCGTAAGTACACTTACGAATTTTATTAAATTTAACCTACAATTAACGATTATTTACAGTTTCTTATTTAAGATAAAGTCCTCCATTAAAAAACCATTACCAATATCAATATCTTCGTTTCCAATGACTTCAAATCCCATTCTCTTATAGAAATCAACAGCCTTATTGTATCGGTTTACATTGAGGGATAACTCCAAGTTGCCATATTCTTTAGCTATTTTACCGACAGCCTCTATAAACAAACGCCCCACACCTTTACCTTGAGTAGAAGGCAAAACATAGATTTTATGAACCTTAGTCCAAAGTTTCCCTTTATAATCTAATTCGTAAGATACATATCCCAGATATTCGCCCTGTTCTTCAACCAACAGATAATGATGACCGAGTTCCTTCATTTGCTTTTCGAGCGCCTGATCGGAGTACATCATATCCATCATGTATGCAATCTGCTGTTCGGACAAAATTTCTCTAAATGTATGAGGCCACACACGGCTCGATAATGATTGAATAATCCAGATATGCTCTGCTTTTGCTTCGTGTATTTTCATTATTTATCCATTGTGAATGATTTGGAACCGATACGGCTACCATCAGCAAATATGTCTATACGATATGTTCCCGGCATAAGATATTCTTCTACATTCCAGTACATAGTTACAGGAACTTCTTCACCTCCATACTCGATTATCTTCCTCATCGAGTAGTTGATTTCACCATTTTCGAAAGGGAAAACATTTGTCCTGCTCTTAACCAACACGTCATCATCCGGCTTCATTATTCGTATATAGATAGTACGTTCACCCGGTTCGGCTGTAATATTTTTTGTGATTGTGAAATTCACAATAAGCTGTTCAACCTTATCTATTTTCTTTTGAACTTTCCCTTTTTTATTTGTAGCAGAGACACTAATACCTGTCGCATCCAGCTTAGCAGCCAAAGTAACTTTCTCTGTCAGGTTATTTTTTTGTTGCGAAACCTCATTCAGAGTCCTGTTAGTTGCCTGATATTTATCAGTTATTTCTTTATTTTCCTGTCTCAATTGTGCATTTGCGCGATTCAGTGAATCTATCTGGGCAATATATGACTTAAGAATCTTACGTAAACTAGCCAATTCATTATTCAGACGACTGATTTCTGCCTTATTATCAGCTTTTACCGTTTTCAGCTCGTCCAATAAGCGTTGAACTTTAGCTTGTTCGTTATTTAATTGATGAAGTAAAGAATCGTTTTTCAGATTGATTTTAAATCCTTCATACTGCATCGTCATGCTCTCATACTCATCTTCGAGCTGCTGCTTAGTAAGTAAGCTTTCTTCCTGCATCTCATCCAGTTGAGTCTTCTGATGGAAAATAAAATAACCGGCTACAGCCATGCCTATTATTAGTACAACTATAATTCCTATTAATAATTTAGTATTACTTTTCGATTCTGTTTCCATATAATTTTCGACTATATAACTTTGGGTACAAATATATATGTTTTAAATAGATTGTACAAAATGATAAAACTCTTTCGTTTTTTTTAATACTTCAAAAGAATTTTACATTCAAATATCTTCATTATTTCAGAATAAGCATGTACATTTGTTAGAATAAAAAGCATCATAGATAGCATCTATATAACAGCTACAGCTATCTTAGTATACCAAAAAAGAAGAAATTATTATATTATATAAAAATCAAAAACTAAATTATTATGTCTAAAGTAACAGTTGTTGGTGCTGGTAATGTAGGAGCAACATGTGCAAACGTACTTGCATTAAACGAAGTAGCAGACGAAGTAGTAATGCTTGATGTAAAAGAAGGAGTATCGGAAGGTAAAGCTATGGATATGAATCAAACAGCTCAATTACTGGGTTTCGATTCTCGTATCGTAGGTGTTACAAACGATTATTCGGCAACAGCAAACTCTGATGTAGTTGTTATCACTTCGGGTATACCTCGTAAACCGGGTATGACTCGTGAAGAACTAATCGGTGTAAATGCAGGTATTGTTAAAACTGTATCTGAAAATATTCTAAAACATTCTCCGAATGCTATCCTTGTGATTATCTCTAATCCGATGGATACTATGACTTATCTGACATCTAAAGTTACAGGCCTTCCTAAACACCGTGTAATCGGTATGGGTGGAGCATTAGATAGCTCTCGTTTCAAATACTATTTGACTCAGGCTCTAGGTTGCAATCCTAACGAAGTTGAAGGAATGGTTATCGGTGGACACGGTGACACTACAATGATTCCTGTTACACGCCTTGCTACATATAAAGGTATTCCTGTATCTGAATTCTTATCTGAAGAAGTGCTTGATAAAGTAGTTGCTGATACTATGGTTGGTGGTGCTACCCTTACAGGTCTTCTTGGAACATCAGCTTGGTATGCACCCGGTGCTGCCGGCGCTTATGTAGTAGAATCTATTATTCACGACCAAAAGAAAGTAATCCCTTGCTGTGTTGCTCTTGAAGGAGAATACGGACAAAATGATATTTGTATTGGTGTACCTGTTGTTCTTGGTAAGAACGGATGGGAAAAAATCATCGATATCAAACTGACTGCTGACGAAAAAGAAAAATTCGAAGCGTCTGCCGCTGCTGTACACAAAACAAACGCTGTACTGAAAGAAACAGGAGCTATCTAAAACAGTTAGTATCTTAATAAAACTCAAAGCACATATTAATTATAATATGTGCTTTTTGCATTTATATGTTAATAAATTATTTTACTAACCTAAAGAATTATATATTTGCAAAAGCTAAATTAAAAACCTTTTTACGCCCATGAAAAAATTAATACCAATGGTTTCTATGGCATTAGCATTGCTAGTATCATCGTGTGGAAATAACGAGCCACTTGTGCAGAAACCTTACAATGAGGGTATAAACGTAACACCTACCCCACTGGAACTGACCCAAAATGAAGGAATTTTCAACTTATCGAAAGGTACAGTATTTGTATCAGGAGATGAAAACGTAAACAAAGTAGCTGCATTTTTTGCTGCTAAAATCAAAAATTCAACCGGCTTCGATCTTAAGATAGAAAAAGACAAGCCTGCGATGAACTACATCACTCTATCTATCGATGCCAATGCTCCTGTTAATAACGAAGGCTATTTGCTGGAAGTAACAGCTAACGGCATCGACATACAGGCCAAAACGCCACAAGGCATTTTCTATGGTATGCAAACTGTTCTGCAATTGCTCCCTGCCGAAATAGAAAGTCCTGTACGTATCAAAAACATTGCATGGAACATTCCTGCTGTAAAAATTAAAGACGAGCCCCGTTTCTCTTATCGCGGTATGCATTTAGACGTTTGCCGCCATTTTGCAGATATTGATTTCATCAAAAAGCAACTTGATGTGCTGGCAATGTTCAAAATTAACAAATTCCACTGGCATTTGACCGAAGACCAAGGCTGGAGAATAGAGATAAAAAAATATCCTAAGCTCACCGAAATCGGAGCAAAAAGAGTAGAAGGAGAAGGCAATACTGTAGGGCCTAACTTCTATACACAAGATGAAGTGAAAGATATTGTAGCTTATGCTAAAGAACGTTTTATTGAAGTTATACCCGAAATAGAATTACCCGGTCATGGTGTTGCCGCTATAAGTGCATATCCTGAACTTTCGTGCACAGGAAAACAAATAGATGTACGCAACTATTGGGGAGTAGCCACAGATGTATACTGTGCTGGCAACGATTCTGTATTTGCATTTCTTGAAGATGTACTGACAGAGGTTATTCCTTTGTTCGAAAGTGATTATTTCCACATCGGAGGCGATGAGTGTCCTAAAGATCGTTGGAAAGAATGCCCTAAATGTCAGGCACGTATTAAAGAACTGTGTTTAAAATCGGATAAAGATCATTCTGCTGAAGAAAGACTTCAAAGCTACTTTGTTCAACGTATCGAAAAATTCTTATTAACGCACAATAAAAAAATGATAGGTTGGGACGAAATTCTTGAAGGAGGATTAGCTCCTACAGCTACAGTTATGAGTTGGAGAGGTGAACAAGGCGGTATAGATGCAGGAAACATGGGGCATGATGTGATTATGACTCCGGGCGGTTGGTTGTATTTCGACCATTATCAAGGCGATTCTAAAGTACTTCCTGTTACAATCGGAGGACTTACTACCCTAGCTAAAACATACAGCTATGAGCCTATCCCTGATAAATTGGATGCTGATAAGACAAAACATATACTTGGTGCGCAAGCAAACATGTGGAACGAGTATAATTATACGCAGGATTATATGGAATTTGATATTTATCCACGTATTATAGCACTTGCCGAAGTAACATGGTCTGCTAAGGACAGAAAAGATTATAAGGACTTCGAGCGTCGTATCGAAAACCAACGTGTGCGCCTCGATATGCACAATATAAATTATTATATACCGATGCCTGAGCAAGTTGGAGCGCCTTCGAGCAACTTCGTAGCGTTTACCGACAGTGTTACACTTGAGTTTAAGACTACCGAGCCTGCAAGAATGGTATATACAACAGATGGCAGTGAACCGACTTTGGAATCGGCACCATACGAAAAACCTTTAGTATTTACTGAAAATACGACATTGAAGATACGTTCTGTTCTTCTATCTGATAAGATGAGCAAGACTCGTGCTATTACATTAGAAAAACAAACTTATGCTCCAGGTGTAGAAAAAGCTAAAGATGCCAAACCGGGTCTTGTTGTAGAATATTACAAAGGAAATGCATTAAAAGTTAGTGATCTGGATGGAAAAACTCCTGATGAGACTGGCGTTGTAGCTTCTCCTCAAGAATCTAAGTACCGTATTAAAGGCTATATGGAAGTATATCCTGAAGATTTATATTCAACTATATTGACAGGATATATCAATATTCCTGAAGATGGTGTATATTATTTCAGTACTGATGCAGAGATGTGGCTTGGTGACAAACAATTAATCACGAACGATGAAGGCACACCTACTGCCCGAAGATTTTCTCGCAACGATAAATCGATTGCTTTAGCAAAAGGTTACCATCCTGTGAAGATTGTAAGACTGGGTGCTGTACTAGGTGGATGGCCTACGCAATGGGATAACGTAAGTGTATCTATTCGCAAAGCCGACGAACCTGAATTTAAAATAATGGATGCTTCTTATTTTAAATAAGAACTAGATTATAAAAAGCAAAACGCGTATATCTCAAAAGATATACGCGTTTTTATTTACAAGTAATTTATTTTGTGCTACCTACTAACTCTTGCAGATGTTTAATTTGCTCCGATTGCACTTCTATTAATTTTCTCTGTTCTTTATTTTCCTTATCTTGCTCTATCATATACAATGTCAATTCTTCTATCTTTTGCAGTAATTTCGCTTGCATATCACCTAGGTCTACACCTTTCTCTTTTACCTCAGTTTCGGATGGAATATTAGGTAAATGATTATATTCTTTGATGTGTTCTTCCACCTCTTTCAAAGTCGGCAAATTATATTCTTTATTAAAAACATAATCAGGCCAGTTAGTTGCTTCTATTTTTACTTCTTTAGCACGAATAACACCATTAACTTCTAGATTCCCTCCTAAATCCTGCGATCCAACTGTCACTACTCCTGAGGTCTGCACAGTTAAGAAGCCCCTCCACTTACCATCTGTATGGTAACTATTACCTACTACAAATCTATCACTTTTGTCATCTCCAACATTTATCCTTAATTCTGATTCATCAGCCGCTAAATTATATCTGGAAATCCATATAGCATCATTATTATCATTAGATCCACTACCGAAATAGAGTTTTTTGCCGTATTCACCTAGTGGTGTGGAATTATTTACTCCTGTTTGTATTATAAAATCGTCCTGAACGACCAATCCTCCATTTATTATTTGTGTACCCTGATCATGTAGTACTTTTGCCCATAAACCTAATCCTTCTTTATTAGTACTTCGTATATACATGGATGGTAATCCCGCTGCATGCGAATTTATTCCCATTAGTATCTGAGCATTATAATAGTATGGTATCGTAGAAACACTTTTATCTATATTAACTGAATGCCCGATATTTAATCCCCAAAACCAATTAAAGTTCTTATTTGGTGCATTTGGCGTTTTGGTGACGTCACAATCGTAAAATCCCGATCTACGAAGTGTATTCCAATCTGTTATTTGACTGGTTTGAATAACAGGTGTTTCAGGTGCAGTTTGTGACTTGCCATCTATTGCAAAAAGGCTGATGAATATCAATATCAGGAAAGATGTCTTTTTCATAATATATTATTTAAGTAATTTTCTTATTTCTAAATTCTCTTCTTTCAATTCTTTTATTTGTTTATTTTGCTCTATCATATACAATGTCAATTCTTCTATCTTCTGCAATAGCTTTATTTGCATATCTGTTACATTTACGCCTTCTTCAATCATTTGCTTCTCGGATGGAATTTCGGGAAGATGTTTATTTGTCTTTACGAATTGTTCGACTTCTGATAAGGGTTTGAGATTATAATCGGGCTGAAAAACAAAGTCCGCTCCTGCATCTACTCTTATTTCAACTGATCTGGCAGTAATAGCTCCTCCCACATCAAGTCCTTTGGGTGAGAACTTGAACAATTCTTTACCATCAGATACAGATATAGTAATAAACCCTCCAGTTTTACTTGCTCCTCGATAAAAATTGATACTGCTGTTTATATCACCATAAAAAGCATGCTCAATTGCAAATGACTTCGCATATAGAGGCTGGCTGGCATATGATTTTACACCTAAATAAGTTCCGTCGCCCACATTATACCCCTCGGGTAATCTTGCTAAAACCGATTTTAGTGAATTAGGACTATAATCGTTAACATCAAAAATAGCTAGTGGAGCAGAGGCTCCCACACCAACTTTACCATCCGGCGCGATTGTCATCCTAACCGCACTAAAAGTTGCATTTTTTTGAGCTGTGAGAAATTGAAGATTTCCTCCAAGGGATGTATATTCACTTTTTATCATAGCCTTCTCTACACTATTATACCGGAAAGCAAGCTCTCCTAAAGCACCTTCTTCTTTCAATAAATGAAAATATAACTGACCCAGTTTAGTTTTATTCTCCGTCCCTAACAAAATATATCTATCACCTACAGTCAGATTTCCGGTAGTAGCATTATCTCCTGTATTGCTCCATTGGGCAGAAAGACTTAAGGAGAAAGAGAGTGAAATTAAAAATAATATTCTTTTCATATTTTATTTATTATTTAGTTGTTCTTTTAACTCTTCTATTTTCTTATCCTGTTCTATCATATACAGAGTCAATTCTTCTATCTTTTGCAATAGCTTTATTTGCATATCTGTTACATTTACGCCTTCTTCAATCATTTGCTTCTCGGATGGAATTTCGGGAAGATGTTTATTTGTCTTTACGAATTGTTCGACTTCTGATAAGGGTTTTAAATTGTATTCGGATTCGAAAACAAAATCTGCACCCGTATTTACTTTGATTTGTACTTCATCGGCGATAATTTTTCCTCGTACATCAAGTTTTGATTGTGGAGTTAATGTTCCGATACCAATATTACCAACTCCATCAATGGTAAGGTCATCTCCAAAATACCATTGGCTTCCAGAGTTATATTTATTAAACATCCTTCGGGTACCGAATACCATTTTTCCCGTGGCATTACGTGTATAAGTATTTCCAGGAACTGTCATTATTCTCCCAAAGCTCCAAAAATTACTACCATCAGTGTCTGCTGGTAATGCAAATTCTAATCCGACACCTTTATCCAAAAATTTCCCTCCAGTCGAACCTTTCAATAAAAATCCCGACATTTGAGAACTATTTCCCACAGATAGAGCACTACCTTCATTTAGAAATGTCAGACTATTTGTATTCATAGTTATAGTTCGATTTCCAATAAGAATACCATCTGTATTATAAATATTCTGAGCCTTGCCTGCTAGTGTGAAAAATATAATTGCAACAGCTATAATTAATATTTTCTTCATAATTCTTTATTTTTTAAGGTATAATTCTTTCTTTAATTCTTGAACTTGTTTGTTGAGATCTATAGTGTACAATGTCAATTCTTCTATCTTCTGCAATAGCTTTATCTGCATATCTGTTACATTTACGCCTTCTTCAATCATTTGCTTCTCGGATGGAATTTCGGGTAAGTGCTTATTTGTTTTTACAAATTGTTCGACTTCTGATAAGGGTTTGAGATTATAATCGGATTCAAAAACAAAATCGGCTCCTGCATTGATTTCTATTTTCACTTGACGAGCATTGATATCGCCGGCGACAGTTAGTTTATCAGCTTTTATCTCTCCTTTAACATCTAGTGCACAATTGGGATATGCAACACCTATTCCGACTGTTCCTGATGCTGTTACAATAAATCTCTCATACCATTTTCCATCACCATAATAACGCCCTCCAACAACAAATCTGTCACTATTTGCAATATCATCGGCAATATTCACTCGTAAATCAGTCTGATTAGTGGCAACATTATATTTTGCAATCCATATATCATCAGAGTTAAGTGCATTTCCTGCAAAATAAAGTCTAGTACCCCATCCTAAAGGTAATGACTCATCGTTCGTACCAACAAACTGATTTCCTTGTGCTAATATGTTTATGCAAGAAAAAATAAGCACAATTAATAAAAATGTCTTTCTCATACTATTTCAATTAAATTAATTTTTAAAACCAAAATGTAAAATTAAGTTAAATTAACTGACATTGCAATAGACCATCAGACATTATCCAAACAATAATAAATTAGAACAGAAAGAGACTAATCAAATGATTAATCTCTTTCCACATGTCTTTTGCTAGCAAAGACTTCATACAGGTAAGGTTGGTGTAGTGAATGTTTTGGCGATGCTTAATTAAAATTTCAACAAAGAAAAAAAGATTTTTTATTTAAGACTACCTATAAAGTATTGTAAAGTACCATGCAAGGCGTAGTAATTACTACGCCTTTAACTTTTTTGTTTACTTTTGCTATCAACTCAATATTTCATTTGTATATTTGTTATTATAAAAAAATTACACCAATGGAAACGAAAGACATAACAGGAAAGAAAGTACATCACGGTCATAATGTAAAACGACTGCGTCAGTCGCGTGGCATTAAACAACAAGCCATAGCTCACGAATTGGAATTAAGCCAACAGGTTATATCTAAGTATGAGCAAATGGAAGAACTGGATGAAGAGATTCTGCAAAAGTTTGCAAAGGCTCTGGATATTTCCGTAGATGTGATTAAGATGCTCGAAGAAGACCCTGTTGCTGTCTATATCGAAAATAATACATTCGAGAGTGTTAACGATAATGCTAAAATTAATGTTGCATCAGATGATTCCAGCACAAATACTTTTAATGAATTAGACAAAGTGATTGAACTTTACGAACGTTTATTAAAAACCGAACAGGAAAGAAATACAGCCTTAGAAGACAGGTTGTCTAAATTAGAAGAAAAACTAAACGGTAAAAAATAATAGCCAAAGCATATAAGAAAAACGCATATCTTTTAAGGATATGCGTTTTTTTATTTTAAGAATAGATCTCTCACTACGTTTCGGGATGACAAAGTAAAATTACAATGCAAGCCCTCAATGACAAGAGAGAGTGTGTGTGAATCTTACAGTGAATTCTCGGCATGATAAGAAGAACGTACAAGCGGACCACTCTCTACATGTTTAAAACCTTTGCTGTAAGCTACTTCTTTCAACTCTTTAAACGTATTCGGGTGTATATATTCTACTACCGGAAGATGCTGGCGTGATGGCTGAAGATATTGCCCCATAGTTAGTACCGAGCAATCGACAGCACGAAGATCGTCCATCAGTTGAAGTACCTCATCGATGGTCTCCCCCAGTCCGAGCATAACGCCCGATTTGGCTTTACATCCTCTCTCTGCTATTCGTTTCAATACTTTAAGGCTTACATCATACTTAGCTGCACTTCTCACCTGAGGTGTGAGGCGTCTTACGGTCTCCATATTGTGTGATATAATATTCGGAGCAGCGTCGCAAATCATATCAACAAGCTCAACCCTACCTTTAAAATCAGGAACAAGCACCTCTAATGTCGTATTCGGATTTTCTTCTTTAATCTTTTGGATGGTCTGCACCCAATGATCTGCACCCAAATCGCGAAGGTCGTCTCTGTCTACAGAAGTTACTACTGCATGGCGTAAACCCATCAATCGTATAGATTCGGCTACATTGGCAGGCTCGTTTTTGTCCAAAGCTAATGGTCTACCCGTTTTTGTATTACAAAATTTACACGAACGTGTACAGATATCGCCTGCAATCATAAAGGTTGCTGTACCACGTTCCCAGCATTCGCCCATATTAGGGCATCTGCCGCTGGTACAAATCGTATGTAATTTATGAGACTCTACAATATTTTTTGTTTGGGTGTATCGTTCGTTCCCACCCAGCTTTATTTTAAGCCAATCAGGTTTTTTTACGTGTTCCATTGATAATTATTTGTTACATATTTGTTTTGAGGAACTTAGTTACCTTTTCAAACAAATAAGTTCGATTGGCAGCTCCTCCTATAGAATGATCCTTGTCTGTAAAAACAAACATATCAAATTGTTTGTTCGCTTTAACAAGGGCATTAACATAGTCCATCGAATTCTGAAAATGCACATTATCGTCTGCCGAACCATGTATAAGTAATAGATTTCCTTGCAGTTGACTTGCCAATTTGATCGGAGAACCTGCATTATATCCGTCCATATTTTGTTGCGGTGTACGCATAAAACGTTCAGCATATACCGTATCATAAAATTTCCAGTCTGTAACAGGTGCGATAGCCACACCCGCCTTAAATACTCCATTGCCACGGCTCATACTCATCAGTACATTATATCCGCCATAACTCCATCCCCAGATGGCAATTTTATCTTTATCGATATACGACAGCGACCCGAAATACTGTGCGGCGGCAACCTGATCGTCAGATTCTTTAATACCCAGATTCAGATAAGTACACTTGCGGAAATCTTCGCCACGAGCACCTGTACCACGACCATCTACTGCTGCAACGATGAAACCTTGTGTTGTAAGATAATCCGTCCAGTCGATACCGAATTTGTCTTGTACTTCCTGCGAGTTAGGTCCGCTATATTGTACCATTACTAATGGATATTTGCGCGAAGCATTGAAATCGGCCGGCTTCACGATATAAGCATTCAGGTCTGTACCGTCAGTAGCCTTCACTGTTATAAATTCTTTTTTAGGTATACGAAGAGCTGCCAATGAATTCTGCAAATTGGTATTTGCTTCGAGAACCCGTAATTCTTTTCCTGCTGCATCATTCATCGTAATCTGTGCAGGTGTGGTAGTATTCGAATATCTGTTGATAAAATATTTCCCATTTTGACTGAAAGTAGCACTATTAGTTCCTTGCTTATTTGTCAGCTTTGTTTTGATTCCTTTCACCATATCAACTTTATATATCGAACGGTACAGAGCCCCTTCCTCTGCCGATTCGAAGAATACCGCTTTAGTTACAGGATCGACAGCCAGAAGTTTTGTCACATCGTAATTGCCTGAGGTCAGTGTTTTTTGCAACACACCAGTACTTTCGTATAAATAGATATGGCTATAACCACTCTTTTCGCTGATATAAGTAAACTGGTTACCAAAAAACTGTATCGTATTTAGCAGTTCAGAGTCGATATAACGATCGTTCTTCTCGTGTAGTATCTGACGGGCAACAGCCGAACGAGCATTCGCATAATACATGCTAAAATCGTTTTGTTCACGATTGAGAGTCATTACGGCCAATTCGTCTCCTGCGGGCAGAAATTCTATACGTGGAATGTATTCTACATTATTAGTAGGGAGATTCATTTTGCGAATAGTCTTTGCATCTATATCGAATACGTTACACGATATTTTAGAGTTTGCCTCACCTGCTTTTGGATATTTGAATGAGAATAAATCAGGGTATAGTCTATCTGCATACAATTGGAATGAAAATTCGGGAACTTCCGTTTCGTCGAAACGAACAAAAGCGAGCAAACGGCTGTCAGCAGAGAAATCCATCAGACATGTTGTCCCGAATTCTTCTTCATAAACCCAGTCAGTACCTCCATTAATGATTTTTCCTATTGCACCATCTTTTGTTACCTGCGATTCGGTATCGAAGTCAAATTTCGCCAGCCATATATTATTATCCGACATATAAGCCAGCATTCGCCCATCGCGCGAAAATGTAGGTATGGATTGCTTCGACGGATTTTGAGTCAATTTCCGTACCAGATTCCGACGAATATCATAGTAATAATAATTAGCCTTGAACGAATGTCGATAAAGAGATTCGTAATCGTTGTAAACAAGCAAGCGCTTTTCATCAGGACTCATCACAAAACCCTGAAAGGATTTGAACGTGCAATCGCGAGCCTTATTGACATCGAACACTGTGTCCGTAGGTAATCCGGTCTTGTAAGAATATTTTATAATCATCGTATTCTTACTATCTACCTGAAAATAGGATTCACCGTCAGCAGACGAGGTTACAGGCTGTACACTACGCTGGGCATATTTTCCGGCTGTTATATCTTTAAGTTCCAATCTCTGTGCACACAGGCTTGCTGTTAACAAACCAATAGCGAATAAACTGAATATCTTCTTCATAGGTTATAATTATATTTTATATGACAAATATACCTATTTTTTGATGATAGATTTTATCGGTTCTTAGAAGAAATAGGAAAAAGAGTAATTTTAGAATAATTAAATTTTGTACATTTACTCCATGTTTATACATAAAACTATGAGAATCATTACACTAAAATCACAAGAATGTTAATTAACAGAGACTACATTATCCAACGAATGACTCAGCTTATCGATGAGAAACAACTATTGAATCAACAAGCGAGAACATCGGCCGATAAGCTATATAAAATAAAACAATGTTTTCCTAAATGGATACGGCAGATAATATTCCACCCGTTCAATCCTGTATACTCCGTCTACATACAATATAAGCAGAATAAAAGAAAAAAAGGTAAGTTCCCTTTACAGCCTTTATACCCATTTGCCACAGATTTTGTAAAATACTGTACCGAAAACAGTATCGGTTTAGATACAAAACATTACTATCCGCAAGAGGATGAAAGCACAATTGTTTCATTTATTGATAACCGACTGAAATCTATTATTCCGGGATATGAGCAAACAGTTGCTACAAGTGAACAAACAGAAATGTTTAAAAGAAGGAATTATTTGTACCAATCCTCAACTAAAATAGCCGGTGGATATACTCTTTCGTTAGATGATAAGAATTATTTTTTACCTCATAATTCGTTTGAAGAACCGGTATTCATTCACGAATATGGGTTGAAATATTTGCCTGAAAGTGTAATCAGATATATTGCAGGAAAAGATTTTCTTGATGTGGGTGCCTTCATTGGGGATACTGCATTGTTGTTTGCCAAGAAATATAGTCCCAAACAAGTCTATGCTTATGAGCCTGTGAAAGAAAATATTGAATTGCTGGAAAAAACAATAGCAGGTAATAAATCGGAATTGATTGTTCCTGTAAAGAAGGGTTTGGGTGACAAGAACTCTTCTCTCGAAATATTTGTAGACATCGACCATCTGTCGGGCAGCTCTACAAACCAGACGACTATCAATAATCAACGGATGAAACAGACTATAGAAGTAACGACTATCGATAGTGAATGCAAATCGCGTACAGTGGGATTAATAAAAATGGATATTGAAGGAGCAGAATATTCAGCAATAACAGGTGGCTTAGAAACAATAAAAAGAGATAAACCTGTATTACTAATATCGATGTATCATACGGGGAAAGACTTTTTCGAAATACCACCGATACTAAAGGAGGCGGTTCCTGAGTACATTTTCAGATTTATGAATATTGAGATCGTCAATCCTTTTTCGGAAAAAATATTAATAGCATATCCTAATTTTACAGATAAGTAAGAGCCGATTGGAACCAATCGACTCTTGCTAAAATACACTTACCTACAAAAAAATAAAGGGTTTTATTTCTCAGGCTCTACCTCTTTATACCATTTGTTAAGAGAATTGTCTATAAAAGAAAAAAACCAGTGGTTCTTAAACATATCTTTATATTCGATAGTTTCATAATCTTTGTTCTCTACAGTTATCTTCTCAACTGTTGTATAGTCGTCACCCATCAGAGACACAACTTGTTCTTTCGTCATTCCCAACTCTATTTGTTTAAGAGCAGAATTATACCTTTTCAGATTCACTGATCCACAAGCCGAGAGCAAAGTGACAATAAGTACTGTAAAAATTACTTTTTTCATAATACAATTATTTTTATTCTATTTATTGAACGATTAAAGCGGTTGATTAGTTCAAAGCAATGCGCATATTAGTTATATTTGGAAATAAAGAAACAAGCATGAAATATTTATTCGCCATATTTATAGTATCCATAAATCAATTAAACCTCTTCGGACAAATTTACGATAAACCCATGAAGATGGAATACGAAGTTTATCATATTCTGGAAAATGATACCGTAAAAAGCAAATTACATCTCAATTGTAGTGGTAAACCATGGAAGATTCCTAATGGTAAGAATCAAAAATTCACACCACAATATCATTGGTCTATAACATGGACTTCAACAGATAAATCACACATTGAAACTACGGGAGTGAAAATAACATCGGAAGAAATATTTTTGCATCCACCACGCCTTCTCGAATATTCAATTTTAGAATTCTGTCCGTTTCCTCTCGTGCATTTTCCTTTAAAAGTTGGACATTCCTGGGAATGGGAGCTGAATAACATCGGCGATTATTATCATAGAGTGCTTAAATCTAAAACGAAAAGTAAAATTACTGTAAAAAATAAATATACAGTAAATAGAAAAATTTCATGGTTTTCGAAGGCTACAAACAAATATATTGAGTGTTTTGAGATTACTGCTATCGGTAAGACTGCTATTGGTGAAAGCAAATCAACCTTTTATTACTCGCCACCGTATGGTTTTGTTTATCTCAATTTTGAGACTTTAAATGGTGATAAATATGTAATGACTTTGACTAAACAGTCAATAAATTTTGAGGAGAAACGATTGTTATTACCTCAGCATTAGATTAATAAACTCTAAAGTATTTTAGTTGAGTCCCCAGATATATTTTTTAGTTGAAGTATTCATATTGGAATATTTTCCTCTATTATCAGGTTTGATAATTCATCATAATATGTACACTTTTTCGCAAAAGTATCTACAATTCCTGCTTCGGCTGCATCTTTGCAAAAAGTAAAATAATCGGTTTTTCCTTGTTGATGTATCTTTAAAGAATGTTTGAATCTTTCGATATCAACTTTCGGATTGATTTCCAACGCAAAATATTCTGCATCCGACACAACATGTGTATCAGCTCCAATATACTCGCTATGCCCATCTACTACATAAACAGTATATTTTCGAACACCCAGTTATATTAAATTTCTTATGTATTGAGGAAAATCAGCTCCGCTCTTTACTCTGGCATGAGAGCCCTGTATCTGAGTTAATGTAAACATCGTTTATACCAAATTAGTTAATAAGATATTAAAGAAACATTTGAAACATTGTAATGTTTAGCGGACTTAGTATAAAAGAGAAAAGCAATCGATTTCTAGATTGCTTTTCTTTAGTTGAACACTCTATCTAATTATTGAACGATTTTATAGAGGGTTGGAGGACGATAGTTATCTTTAATCGTCTTCTTTTATCTGACTTATATACCATTCTTCTTTCTTGACTCTAGCAGTAGATGCATTTCTAAGATTTGCATCTTTTACTTGACTTGTATACCATTCGTCATCTTTAACTTCAGCTAATATGGCATTTTGCAAATCCGTGTTCTCTATCTGACTTGCATACCACTCATCTTTCTTTATTTTTGCTAATGTTGCATATCTTAAGTCTTTATTTTCTATTTGACTTGCATACCACTCATCATTCTTTATTTGTGCTAGCGTTGCATACCTTAAGTCTTTATCCTCTATCTGACTTGCATACCATTCATCATTCTTTATTTTTGCTAATGTTGCATACCTTAAGTCTTTATCTTCTATTTGACTTGCATACCATTCATCACTCCTCATTTCGGCTAATGACGCATTTTGCAAATCTTTTGCTGAATAATTCTGTGCATTAATGCATATTGTTGAGAATGCACTACAACAAATAAATATTAATATAAATCTTTTCATGGCTTAAAAATTTAAAAAAGTTTATAATCTTACTTATTAGATATTAAAGTCTACAAAAGGTTTAATTTGCATATAAACAAAAAAGCAACCGATAATTCGATTGCTTTCCTTTCTTTAGTTGCGGAGGCTGGATTCGAACCAACGACCTTTGGGTTATGAGCCCAACGAGCTGCCACTGCTCCACCCCGCGATATTGTGAGTGCAAAGATATAGCTTTTTAATAACATTCCAAATAAAATAGGACTTAATTATCATTATTATTTTCATCTTCACACTTAGATTCTGACAACAAACCACTTAGGTATATAAAATAATTACCATTTATATTTCAATCCGAAACCTAGTCTATGGTTATATTGGAAATATCCCCAGCCATCAACTTTACTATCTACTCCGATTCCATCATCGAAGCGCATAAATAGATTTATGGAAGTTGTAAAATATCGGCTAACATCAAAACTCAACCTATTTTCCGATTCTGCTATAACCCTGTCATAAGTTGTAAAGTAGTTAAAGCGGGAGTAAAGCTTTGTGAATCGATTAAAACTATAATCCAATACAACATTAAACGTTGATCCGAACTCTGTATTAGCTTTCTTCCCTTCATCTATAGCGAACCTTGTTTCATCGACACCTTTGTCTCCAACAAAAGTATAATTGACTGCCAAAGGCGATATATCTGCTGATAATTTGGTTTTACGATGTTTATCCGTAGGCGATACTTTTTCCAGATTATAACTCATACCAATACCGGTTCTGATTATCAATGGAGAAAACAAAGCTTCTCTCTTATTCTCTGAGTTAAGTGGGTAATTATTAAATAAAGGAGTTCTAACTTCCAATTTCACAGTATAAGACCACTTCTTGAAGGCAGCATCTAGCCCTAGTACACTGTATACTCTCACCATATCCTCCAATACATTTATATTATGCATCGTATCAGCAGGAGTTTGTAGAAGACTAAGTCTCCATTCAAATGTATTATCGAATCGAATTTTACCTTTCTTATAATTGAGGTTTATTCTATGTTCATTTCTCAGACTTAAATTGTTGTCTCCACCAGTACCGTTCCAGTTATCGGTGAATTGATTTTGAGAAATTTCTACTGTATGTTCTCCATTTTTAATCCAGTAAACTTTTTTTATTTCGATTTTTTCGACCTCAGGAGTAACATAGTTTATAGCGTCATCTGTAGTTAACAATTCATTGAAAATATTCCTTTTTTCAACCACTTCCTTATTGATTACAGGAGCATCACTAAATGCAAATCTATTCAACTTTATTTTAAGCGGATAGTTCATATAATAGGCTCTTCGCATATTCTGTATTTTATCAATACGAGCCAATTGAGGAGCAAAAGTACTATCCGGATCGATCAAATGATAAGGTACTCGCTGATTAATAGTATCTTTCGATATAAAGTTAAGATCCTGAGGTAGTATTCTACCATCGAAAATAACAGGTAAAAAAGACGGGTCGAAAATAACGGTATCTTCAAACGAGACATTATCTTTGAAAGGCGACCATTGATTCTGAACAATCAACAAACCATTCGTATCTCTTTGCTCAAAATTAGGTTGAATATGTGTTCCGGGAACATAGGGCGTCACATTCTTTCCTTCTATCGAGTCAAGCAACTGACGAATAGAATAGCCACTAGTAGTATCCTTTACCGAATACTCTTTTAAACGTTTATTAATATCTGTTATTTCATTCAACAGACTATCTTTTCTAGGTAGGTTAGTCTCTGAATTTATCTGTGCAACGATAGTATTAGATAGCATAGATAAAGAAACAATCAGACTGAAACAGAAGCGATTAATCCTCATTTTTTATCTTATTCCGAAAAAAACATTATTACTTTTTTCCAATCAATTGGATTACAAAGTTAATAATTAAATCTTTATCTTTATTTTAATTTATATTAATATAGGGCGCATTCTGCAAATAGCCTGAATAAAATAATATTTTAGTTGAAACTTCTTAGCCAATAAACTATCTTTGTGTAAAATGTAAAATTGTACAAAACCTATATTAAATTATGAAACCGACACTTTTTATTTTGGCAGCCGGAATGGGCAGTCGTTATGGAAATCTAAAGCAAATCGACGGACTGGGTCCCAATGGGGAAACAATTATGGATTATTCGATCTATGATGCTCTCAGAGGTGGATTTGGCAAAGTAGTATTTGTTATCAGAAAATCTTTCGATAAAGAATTTCGTGAAAAAGTAATCTCTAAATATGAGAATCATATACCGGTAGAAGTTGTTTATCAAGAGCTGGATAATCTACCCGAAGGATTTGAATTACACCCCGATCGTGTAAAACCTTGGGGAACAAACCATGCCGTATTAATGGGGAAAGATGTTATTAAAGAACCTTTCGCTGTGATCAATGCGGACGATTTCTATGGAAGAGAAAGTTTTGGTATTCTGGCTGATAAGCTAAAAGAACTGGAAGGGAAAGAAAATCATTATTGCATGGTTGGTTACCGCTTGCACAATACCTTATCCGAAAGTGGAGCAGTAGCTCGCGGAGTTTGTGAAAAAGATGAGAACGACTACCTGACAAGTATAGTTGAACGGACACATATAGAACGTGTAGACGGTGTTATAAAATATAAGGATGCTGAAGATTATTGGTTCGAATTAGGCGAAAACACTCCTGTATCGATGAATATGTGGGGATTTACACCAGAATATTTTAACTATTCTGAAAAATATTTTGAGAAGTTTCTTGAACTGAATCAAGGGAATCTCAAAGCTGAATATTTCATACCATTAATGGTAGATCACCTTATATCGACCAAGACGGCCGATGTGAAAGTATTAGACACTCCGTCCAAGTGGTTTGGTGTAACATATGCCGAAGACAGAGCTTCCGTAGTCGACAAACTTCAAAAGCTGGTAGATACGGGAGAATACCCGACTCCTTTATGGCAATAAGAGCGGATAAGGCTATTTTATATTAAATTAAGCAACCTTATATCGTATAATTTTGTTATTTTTGTAGAGGATTTAAAGATTATCTAATTTTATTATAACTATTAATTATAAAAACAATGGTAAGTTACAAAGATTTAGGATTAGTAAACTCAAAAGAGTTATTCAAAAAAGCTATTGATGGCAAATACGCTATCGCTGCTTTCAATTTCAATAACCTAGAACAACTACAAGCTATCGTAGGTGCTGCAGCAGAATCAAAATCTCCTGTTATTCTTCAAGTATCTAGCGGTGCTCGTAAATATGCAAACCAAACACTTCTTCGCTACCTTGCACAAGGAGCTGTTGAGTATGCAAAAGAATTAACTGCAGGTGCCGGTGTGCCTATCGTACTTCACTTAGATCACGGTGATTCATTAGAGCTTTGCAAATCATGTATCGATATGGGATTCTCGTCTGTTATGATCGACGGATCTCACCTTCCATACGAAGAAAATATAGCTCTTACAAAAAGCGTTGTAGAATATGCTCACAAACATGATGTGACTGTAGAAGGCGAGCTTGGAGTATTAGCAGGTATCGAAGACGACGTAGTTGCAGAACACCACACTTATACTGAACCTGACGAAGTAGTTGATTTCGTTACAAGAACAGGTGTAGACTCTCTGGCTATTTCAATCGGTACTTCTCATGGTGCTAACAAATTTACACCTGAGCAATGTACAAGAGACGCAAACGGTGTACTAGTTCCACCTCCATTACGTTTCGACATCCTTGAAGAAATCGAAAAAAGAATCCCTGGATTCCCTATCGTACTTCACGGTTCTTCTTCTGTTCCTCAAGACCAAGTTGCTCTTATCAACAAATATGGTGGTAAATTAAATGATGCAATTGGCATCCCTGAAGAACAACTTCGTAAAGCTGCTGCTTCGGCTGTATGTAAAATCAACATCGATTCAGATGGTCGTTTAGCTATGACTGCTGCTATCCGTGAAGTATTTGCAAACAAACCTGAAGAGTTTGACCCTCGTAAATACTTAGGTCCTGCTCGTGATAGCCTAAAAGCTCTTTACAAACACAAAATTGAAACAGTATTAGGAAGCGCTGGAAAAGCATAATTCTGATATTAATCATAAAGAGAAAAGGCAGTCGATTGACTGCCTTTCTTATTTATAGTAAGTTGAGTGAGAAACTTAGTTAATTAAATCTCAGGAATATACTGTTCAGCTGTATTCATCAACTCCAATACCTCTTCCTTCGTTCCGTTAAATGGACCTGAAGCCTCTATCTTCATTGTAGCCATGGCAGCTGCAAATCTTGCAGAATCAGCTAAACTTGCACCTTTGGCACGCTGGTACAAATATCCTGTCATATATGTGTCACCACAACCCGTAGCATCTACAACTTCCTTAGGCTTGTAAGCAGGTATCTGATAGAAATCTTTACCATCATATATCACCGATCCCATACTTCCCAGAGTGATTAATACTTCCTTCACACCCCAGTTGTAAAGTTGCTGAGCTCCTTTTTTAATATCGGTGTGCCCTGTCAATACTTCCATTTCGTGCTCATTAGCTTTCAGTATATGGATATATTTTAATGCTTCTTCTTTATTAGCCCAATCTATAGCATATACATTCTCATCTCTCACTTCGCGTAGATAACCTTGTGAATCGACCGAGATAAGTCCCTTTTTCGATAATTTTTCAACAAGTTCGATAGAAAAATCATCTGCCAAAAGAGCTCCTAGATGAAATATTTTAGCTTCAATAGTATCCAAATAATCTATTGTAAAAGGATCAGCCTTTGCCAATACACGTTGTGTACGATTATCCTGATTTTCGCCATATATATTTTCGAAATAAACGGAATGTTTACTTGGCATTACATGTACATCGACTCCTTTGGAGCGTAAGTCATCCACTACAGACATTTCCGACTCTGCCAATGCTGTCACCAATACATAGTCTACGTCGTCGAAGTGGCGTAGTGCATGAGAGCAATAAAAAGAAGTACCTCCCGGCATGTGAACTGTGTTCTTTGGTGTTACTATTTTATCGAGTGTGATGTGCCCAACGCAACAAAGATCATGTTTCTGCATTATGTTTTATTTTCTTTAAAATGAAGTGCAAAGGTAATAAATCAATCATATAAATACCATAGTAAAAAGAAGTATTAGACGAAAAAGCAAACATTTATACCTAAATGCATTAAACAGTTAATATACACATACAGATTAATAGAAATTGTTAGCTTTGCATATCGTTTAGCTTAAAATAATCTATTCTATGAACTATCGAAATATCACATTACAAGAAATCGAGGTATTGACAAAACAAAATTGTTCGGCCGAAAGTTGGAGCAATATAACAGTACACAACAATTTTGAGCCGTCGCATATTAAAAACACCAATTTCTCGGGAAATATAAAACTAGGAGTTTTCGAAAAAGACTTTATCTTGCCGGGAGGATTGAAAAAACATTCGGGTATTAACAATGCTACACTACACAATTGTGAACTCGGTGACAACGTCTACGTTGCTAATGTGCAGAATTATATTGCTAATTATAAAATCGGAAACGATACATTTATCCAGAATATACATCAAATGCACGTGGAAGGAGAATCTTCTTTCGGTAACGGCGTAGAAATATCAGTGCTCAACGAAACGGGCGGTCGTGAAGTGATGATATATGACAAGCTAAATGCCCATTTCGCTTATATCTACTCTTTTTACCGACATCGACCCCTGCTTATAAGCAAAATGAAAGAGATGGTAATGCGCTACACCCAAAAACAAACTTCGGATATAGGTACAATCGGCAATAACGTAAAGATAGTAAATTGCGGAGCAATCAAAAATGTATATATTGGTGACTATGCGACAATAGAGGGTACTCGTCATTTAGAAAATGGAAGCATAAATAGTAATCAATACGACCCTGTACATATAGGATATAGTGTTATAGCCAACGACTTCATAATAAGTTCGGGCTCGAATGTCGAAGACGGTACGATGCTTACACGTTGCTTTGTAGGACAGGCTTGCCAACTCGGACATACCTATTCCGCCAGCGATTCTTTATTCTTTAGCAATTGTCAGGGTGAAAATGGTGAGGCATGCGCTATATTCGCCGGTCCATATACAGTTACGCATCATAAATCTACTTTACTGATTGCAGGAATGTTCTCGTTTATGAATGCCGGCTCAGGTTCAAATCAGAGCAATCATATGTATAAACTAGGCCCCATACATCAGGGAATAGTAGAAAGAGGCGGTAAAACAACCAGCGACTCGTACATCCTTTGGCCTGCTAAAATAGGTGCATTCTCATTAATTATGGGAAGACACTATCAGAATTCGGACACATCAAAGCTTCCTTTCTCATATCTGATCGAGGAAAACAGTGAGTCAGTACTTGTTCCCGGAATCAATCTCCGAAGTGTGGGAACAATAAGAGATGCCCAGAAATTCCCGAAACGTGATAAACGAAAAGATCCGAATAAAATGGATCACATCAATTTTAATCTATTGAGTCCCTATACTGTTCAGAAGATGTTTAAAGGCATCGAAATATTGAAGGAACTGCAACGTACATGTGGCGAGACTTCAGGCTGCTACACATATCAGAGTTGTAAAATAAAGAATAACTCGTTACGAAAAGGATTGAAGCTATATAACATGGCTATCAATAAATTTTTAGGCAATTCTATTATTTCCCGACTATCCGGATGCCCATGCAATAATGATGAAGAAATAAGGGGTTATTTAAAGCCTGATACATCGGTAGGATTATGTGAGTGGCGCGATCTGGCAGGATTGCTTGCTCCACGAACAGAAGTAGATAGATTAATCGAAAATATTGAATCGGGAAGAGTTACCCAAATAGAAGAAGCAAATATCATTTTCGAGAAACTGCACAACGATTACTATTCTCTAGAATGGACATGGGCTTGGGATAAGATAGAACAATACTACAATCTTTCGCTCGATACTATTACGGCAAACGATATAATCCGAATTGTGGAGCAATGGAAGGAGTCTGTCATCAATCTTGATAGAATGATTTATGAAGATGCCAAGAAAGAATTCTCGCTATCTTCACGTACAGGCTTTGGGCTCGATGGAAATAGGGAAGCACAAAAAGTTGATTTCGAACAAGTACGGGGTATATTCGAAGAGAATGCTTTCGTAAAAGCCGTCATTACACATATCGATGCAAAATCAAAACTCGGAGATGATTTAATATCAAGGCTTGAGAAAGTTAATAACTAGCGAATCATTTCTTTTTATCTTTAACTGACAAATTCGAAATAATTTCTTCGAGCATCTGAACCTGTATATTTTGTATTTCGAACAATTTTTGCTGTTGGGTGAGTATAAGGTGATCTATTTTTTCGTGTAACATCTGAATCTCTAACTCCGATTTTAGGTTTATCTTATAATCTTCTTTAGCTCTTTCTCTATCCTTCTCTTCTACCCTGTTTTGGCTCATCATAATTACAGGGGCTTGAAGTGCTGCGAGACACGACAAAAGCAGATTTAGCAATATAAACGGATATGGATCGAAGCTCTTGAAAAAGATTGAATAGACATTTAAGGCAATCCAACACAGAATAAATAATAAAAATATTATTATGAACCGCCAGCTCCCACCAAAAGATGCTACTTTATCAGCAATCTTTTGCCCGAAAGTGATGCGTTTATTCCAGTCCCTATCAACATTTGCAGATACTAATTCATTCTTTTTCAACTTATCGAGAACGTCTTCTTCCAACGAAGTCAGATCTTTAAATTCCTCCTTCAATGATTTCTCTATATACTTTTGTCTATATAAATCCAACTCCTCAATGGCAACACTACTCGTTTCGTCAATCGAAGGATAATCCTTCTTTATCAAATCTATTACTGATGCTCTTACTGAGTATAAAGGTATGCGTTGATTAACAGGGTACTCTTTACCCGACATATCACTTTTAAAATATTTCATAATTTATTGCTGTTTATGATTCTATAAAAGATAGGATTGTATTTGTTTTTAACAATTAATAGCTGATAATGTTTTATAAAGGAAAAGAGATCGACTTTTACAGTTGATCTCTTTTCCTTTATCTCATATACAAAATACATACTAGCCTAATGATAATATAACAACAAAAAAGCTAAACCGATCGGTTTAGCTTCCTTATATATATGTTTAATTAAATCTTCTTATAGAGACTTCAAGTGAGCAGCTAATTTAGATTTCAAGTTACCAGCTTTGTTTTTGTGGATAACATTCTTCTTAGCTAGCTTGTCTAACATAGAGCAAACACTTGGATATAATTTATCCGCCTCAGCTTTGTCTGTAGTAGCACGAAGCTTTCTAACTGCATTACGAGTAGTTTTTGCTACATATCTATTTCTCAAGCGTTTTACATCTGCTTGTCTGATTCTCTTTTCTGCTGACTTATGATTTGCCATGTTGACTAATCTTATATTGTTATTTGATAATTTTTACAGTAGTCCATAGGGGAGTCGAACCCCTCTTTCCAGGATGAAAACCTGGCGTCCTAACCGATAGACGAATGGACCATCTTAAGAGCGCTTTTTTGTTGTTTTCACAACTTGCGTTATCTCTCGATTGCGGATGCAAAGGTAAGGCATTTTTGAATATGTGCAAATATTTCTATACTTTTTTTTCAAAAATATTTCTTTTTAATTCCCCCCATCCGTCTACACATCTGATTTTCAAGACTATTTATACGCAATTGTTAGAGTCATATTATTTGCATATTTTTGTACTCTACTCATATTATTAAAAAATCCGCATGAAAAAAATACTTTTATCAATCGCTCTTACATTTACATTAGGTGCAAATGCACAATCACAATATAGATATCCGCTAGACGTTCCGGCAATATTAAGTGCCAATTTTGGTGAATTAAGACCTAATCATTTTCACTCCGGCATCGATCTTAAGACAGAAGGTGTTGTAAACAAACCTGTATATTCCATTATGGACGGATATGTTTCGCGCATAGCCGTTTCGCCTTCCGGGTATGGACTTGCTCTTTATATAGCGCATCCAAATGGACAAACAAGTGTATACGGTCATTTAAACAAATATGCGCCAAAGATAGCTGAATACATAAAGGAACGCCAATATGAGCAAGAAAGATATAGTATTGATATAACTGTAGACAAAAATGCGCTGCCTCTAAAAAAAGGTGACCTAATTGCATATAGTGGAAATACCGGTTCGTCGATGGGCCCTCATGTACATTTCGAAATAAGGAAAAGCAATACGCAAGAAGCACTCGATCCACTTGTATTTTATAAAAATCAGATAAAGGACACTCAGAAACCTATCGTCAAAGGGATTGCCGTATACCCTATTTATGGCAAAGGCGTTGTAAATAAGAAAGACATTCCGTTTCGTCGTGCAATAACTATATTGAAAAATGGCACCTACTCTCCTATCAAAGACTCTATTTATGTATGGGGTACAATAGGATTAGGCATCAATTCTGTTGATAAAATGGACGGTATGACAAATATTTATGGTGTGAAAAAAGTACGATTATTATGTGACAACAAAGAGGTATTTTCTTCCGATATATCATCCTTTTTATTCGAACAGACCAGAATGATAAATAGTCTGATCGATTTCGATTACTGGTACAACAAGAAATCGTTCTACATGAAATCATTTATAGAACCGGGCAACAAACTTCCTATCTACAAATCAGTTAACAGCGGATACATAAATATAGATAAGGAGAAGACTTATGACATGTGTTATGAACTCGAAGATTTGTACGGCAATAAGAACACATACAAATTCACCGTCATCGGTAAGAAGCAGAATATACCTGCGCCCAAAGCATGTTCGCAGGCTATGATGTGGAATCACAACAATCACTATATCACAGAATCGTTTTCGCTAATCATACCTAAAGATTATCTATATACAGATATATGCTTCACACTCAAAGAAACTGCCACAAGCAACTATTTATCGAAACAATACGTCGTAAATGATTCGTATGTGCCCCTCGATGGCTATTCGGATATGAAAATAAAGTTAACTAACGACTCCATTGCTAACAAATCGCAATACGGCATCGTTCGCCTTGTAGGAGCAAAAGAGTATTGGGTGGGCGGAACATATACCGATGGCTACATGACTACCAAAATACGCGAACTGGGAAATACATATACCGTCAGCTTCGACAACGAAGCCCCTACCCTGACAGCTGTTGCTCCCGAAAAATGGGTTACACGAGGAAAGATAACCATGAGAGCATCTGATAATAAGAGTGGAATCAGCTCATATAGAGGAACAATAGATGGAGAGTTTGTCCTTTTCGAACATGATACAAAATCACCAACTTATACTTACACATTCGATAATAAAAGGTTGAAAAAAGGACAAACACATGCGTTTGTTTTCACTGTTACCGATGCTTGTGGCAACAGCAAGAGTTACGAGCAAACATTCTAACAGCTCCCTAAATATCCCTATAGGGGACTTAAGTCTCCCCTTCGGGGAGGTTGGAGGGGCTACTGTTTCGGGATGACAAAGATGCAATATTATGAATATCGCTTCGGATAACGGAATATAATAGCTATTGTAGCCACTATGCCCAATAAGAAAGGATAATACAGGTAAGGAATTATTTCCATCGGATTAACGCCCGACAAGCCCGCTGCAATAAGCAATTGAGCACCATAAGGAATAAGACCTTGCACAAAGCACGAATAAGTATCGAGCAAACTGGCAACTTTACGTTTATCCAACCCAAAGTTATCACTTATCTTCTTGGCTATCGGACCACTGATAATTAAAGCAATAGTATTATTAGCGGTGCATAGATTTGTAAAAGAAACCAGCCCTGCGATAGAAAACTCCGCCTTTCGTTTGGACTTAATATTTTTTGTAATCTTCGTTATTAGCCAATCTATACCTCCATTGAAACGGATAAGCTCGAACATACCGCCAGCCATTAACGAAACAATAATCAGTTCGCCCATATCGCTCACAATACCGGTACTCATCGCCCCTGTCCAGTCCCAGATACCGAAACTGCCTGTAGCGAGTCCGATTATCCCCGAAAGAACGACACCAAGCACCAAAACAGCAATCACGTTAACTCCTGCCAAAGCCGCAACCAATACCGCTATATAAGGAATAACTTTTACCCATTCCACATCACCGCTTGCAACTGTCGCGCTACCTGTCAGCTCCAATCCCTGATAGATATACACTAGTAGGATAGCAATAACAACAGGAAATACAATCTGTATATTGACTTTAAACTTATCGAGCATATTGCAACCTTGCGTACGAGTCGCCACGATAGTAGTATCTGATATAAACGAAAGATTATCGCCAAACATAGCCCCTCCTACTACCACACCGAGCATGGCAGGAAGCCCGATTTCGGTCTGAGACGATATACCGACTGCAATAGGTGCAAGAGCGGCAATTGTTCCGCAAGATGTACCCATCGACATGGAGATAAAACAGGCGGCAATAAACACACTTGCCAATAACGCTTTCTGCGGCAAAAGATAGAGTACCACATTTACCGATGCATCTACAGCCCCCATAGCCTTAGCTGTTCCGGCAAAAGCTCCTGCCAGAATAAAGATAACAACCATGAGCATTATTGTATCATTGGCACATCCTTTACAAAAGAGATTGATCCGTTCGGTGAGCTTACTTCCTCTCGAACATACAATAGCAACAACCGATGCCGACAGAAATGCCACCGAAATAGGCATCTTACTCAAATCGCCGGTGAATATGAATGTAAGTATATACAGCAGAAAAAATACTACTAGTGGCAATAATGCCCAACCATTGGGATGACGTGTAACTTCTTTATCTAAATCCATTATTTTATGATTATGAATAAAATACGATGCAAAATTAGTAAAATAACGTGAGTCCGATATAAGGAAAGAAACAATAAAAAACGTTATTCAACTTTGTCATCCCTCACGGCGTATCGGGATGACAGAATAGATGAAGGACAGATACTAATCACAACTCATGTATGATGCTTATATCGGACTCACGTTAAAATAAAGTATAGATGGAAGATTCGAAGAAACACAAGTTACAATCCGCCGGTTATTATCCGAATATCATGGTATAATTCGTAACCGGACTTAACAAAAAATTAATTTCAGAAGAAATATATATAACAAATTTAAGTCTACATTTGTTATAGAATTGCGAATGTTATATTATAAACACTTTTTTGTTGCATGAATACTATTAAACGCATCTTTTTCATCATTAATTTCCTGACGTTAACCGGGTTGACCTTCGCCCAACAAGATACTACAATAACCGATACCCAAAAATTGGAAAAACGGTTGGATAACTTAGAAAAAGTTGTTAATAAACTCAGCAACGTTAAACTGAGCGGATACTTTCAGGCACAATATATATATGCCGAGAAAGACGCAGTTTTGAGAATAGGTGCTCCGAATGAAAATCCGAACGAGAATTTCAGCCGTATCGGTATTCGTCGTGCCCGTATAAAAACAACATACGAAGAAGGGCTTGGCTCTGCCGTTTTCCAACTGGATATTACCGAAAGAGGAATCATCGTGAGAGATGCTTATCTGAAATTCAAAGACCCTTTTTTCAAAACCAACTTTGTGCAAGCAGGGGTATTTTTCCGTCCGTTCGGTCACGAAGTACGTTATTCCTCTTCTCGCCGTGAGATGCCCGAACGTTCGAGAATTGTCAATACCTTATTCCCCAACGAACGTGACTTGGGTGTGATGCTCCAATTTCAGGCAAAAGAAACCTCTCCCCTACACTTTATGTTTCTCGAAACAGCTCTTATCGCAGGAAACGGCGTGGTTCGCGAAACCGATAGCCGGCGCGACTTTATCGGTCATATCAGTGCTTCGCCTAAAATCAGTAAAGATATCAACCTAAGTATAGGGGCATCTTATTATCTGGGTAGTGTGTATCAAGGCAGTGAAAATGTATATAGCATGAGGGATAATGTGTTTGTTGTAAATAGCAATCCTAACAATATCGGTAAATATGCCAAACGCGAATATTTCGGTGCCGAAATCTTAGCGAGTACAAACTCGAATGCACCAATCGGCAGAACACAATTAAGAACTGAATATATCTTCGGGCAACAGCCGGCATCATTAACTTCATCAGGCAGCCCCAACAGTCCTAATCGCCCGACTCATGATACTTATCTTCGCGATTTCAAGGGAGGGTATGTAATCCTTATACAAGACGTTGGCAAACATCCTTTCTCGGGTGTATTCAAATATCAATGGTATGATCCGAATACTAAAATATCGGGCGATAATATTGGTCTGAATGCTACTACGGACACTGAAATTTCATACAATGCAATAGGCTTGGGAGCTATCTGGAAAGTGTACAAAAACACTCAATTGCAAGCTTATTATGAGATAAATAATAACGAAACATCTAAAAACCTACCGGGTTTTGAAATAAACAGACCGGATAATACATTTACGTTCACATTACAATATGTATATTAAACCTCTTTTGTAGAGAGATGAACTAATCAGCTACTGAAGGGTACAACCTTAAAATGAGATTTAATAAACGGACGGTCGGAATTTTTTCCGACCGTCCGTTTATTTTTAATTATTAAAAAGATTGCTGCCCAAAACACACTTCACAACAATAATAAAAGCAACAATATTTATCATACCCATATATTATATTTATTTTTAAACTAAAATACTAGCCAATTATTTATTTAACGACATCAAAAGCTGCATGTTAATTAATTATTTTATATATTTATATCAAATAGTGTGTTTTTAACCCAATACAATCATTTTTAAACTAAAACATTTAACATCATGAAAAGAATTTTATTATTAGTTATTATCAATCTTGGTATTGCGTGTAGCCAAATGCAGGCACAAACTTATGAGTATATATACCCTCAATATAAAGAGATGGTTGGGTATTATTATGCTACTCCGACTAGCGGACCGCTCTATAATCAATCCTCTGATATAAAAGTTAAAGCTAATACCACTTTGCAATTCGACTTATCTTCGGCTACATTCTGGAACGGCTGCACCAATTTCACATGGTACGTAAATCTACCCGGAGGCGCTACACCGGTTATATTGGGACGAGATTGTAAAGTAGAACTTAGTGGTGCAACAGGATGGGCTGTGATATCGGTCGATGCCTTAGATAAAGATGGGTATCGCCATAGAAGTTCCTCATTTATGATTGAAGTAATAAAGTAACAATCTGAAAAATATTTAAAACCATGAAGAAAATTTTATTATTAGTTATTATCGGTTTAGGTATTACATGGAGCCAAATGCAGGCACAGACGTATATATTTCCTAAGAATAATGAGCTCATTGCAAATTATTATAGTACTCAGTCCAGCGGCTCACTCTATTATCAATCCGGAAATATGAAAGTTAAACCTAACTCTACTTTTCAGTTTAACTTGTCTTCAATTCCATTTTGGTCGGGTTGTACCAATTTTACATGGTATTTAAATTTGCCGGGTAATACATCAACTGCGTACGAACGGGATTGCAAGATAGAATTTAATAATGCAACAGGCTGGGCGATGATAACCATTGATGCCATAGATAAAGATGGATATACTCACAAAAATTGCTCGTTTATGGTTGAGGTATCAAACTAAAAACATTGAGGTTCGCACGTAAATGAATAGAGGGGCTTAAAAGCCACCAGCGAATAAAACATATAATAAAGACCGATAAGCACTATCGGTCTTTACTGGTTCTCCCCTCCATACTATCACCTGTCAGTATTAGGTGAGCTTCTAGGTAAAACATATACATTTTTTATATCCTTAAAAAAAGCATGAAGGGGAGTTAAATGTTCAATTATAATTACAAATTAAATAACATAATATGAGTTCATCAATTTTTTACAAATAGTAGTTACTACCACTGCTATATTTTATTTTGTACATTTGTTATCAACTCAATATTTCATAGTATATTTGTCGTAAATAGTAAAGAATACACCATGGAAACAGGCAATACAACAACAAAAAGAGTGCATCACGGACATAATATTAAACGTCTAAGAGAGTCGCGTGGCATGAAACAGGAAACAATAGCTCATGTAATGGATTTGGCACAACAAACAATTTCTAAATACGAATCGAAAAGGACACTTGACGATGATATTCTAAAGAAATTCGCAGAAGCACTAAATGTTTCAGTTGATACTCTTAAAGAAATGGAGGAAGACCCTGTTACAATTATTTTCGAGAATAATATTATTGAAAATAATAATGGATCTATTAAGGCTTATGTAGAGGAAGATAATAGCACAAATACATTTAATCCCGTAGACAAAATCGTTGAACTTTGCGAGCGTATGCTTCAAGCCGATCAGGAAAAGATTGCTTTATTGGAGCAATTATTGAAAGAGAAGAAATAACATATATAATATTAATACAAGAAGGCTCATGCTATTTGCTATGAGCCTTCTGTACAAATAACCTTTTAGATATAATGAATCACACACCAGCTATTGCACCCAAGAAACGTAATTTCGGGCTTCACCTTGCTATACTACAACACAAGGCTACGTAGCGGCATGGACAGGATGGCTCCTGTGGGGCGCATGAGTGTGACAAACTACATGGCACAATCGATAATAGGTGTAACACTGTTCTATGGGTTCGGTGCTAACCTTGCCGTAGAATTGAGTTTCTTGCAATGTCTGCTGGTAGGTTTGGTGGTATATACTGTGCAAATACTATATAGCAACTGGTGGATGAAACGGTATTATTACGGTCCGGTGGAATGGCTGTGGAGAGTATTGACATGGTTTAAGCCAATCGCTTTCCGTCGTAAATAAAAATAGATAAACAGATAACAAGCTCATGGTGAAAATCATGGGCTTTTTTTAAGCTATTATTTTAACTCATACTAAACATTAACCCTATCGAGTATGTTAAAGAGATATACAACAACTTTAAAATCTATTGAGTCATGAATAATAAGAAAGATAATAAATCGCCGGAAGAAGCTATCGGTTACGAAGATGCAAGAAACGAAAAAGGTCAAAGCAAAACCCCAACTGAGGTAAGTGATAAAAATGTGGAGGGCGTAAATAAAAGGCTCAATCCCGACAAACACAGTATGGAAAGCAGAGGGTAATCTCTCTCTTCACTATTTCACGAAAATAAAAAGTAAATCCCTACATCTTCATGTAGGGATTTGTTATTTAATGAGAAGCTATCGATTATTTAGATAGCAAATAAAAAACAGACCAATAGTTTAGATTATCGGATAATTTTTCGTTTTTGAATAACTCCCGATATGAGCAAAACAAATCCTATACCCAGTGAAAATCCCTGAAAAAAGGCAATTACAGATACAGAATGGTCGGGGCAAATATGTTTTAAAACAAGCGAAATAGAAAGTAAAAACATGCCCAGACCTATTTTTTGATCGAAGTTTAGTTTTTTCATTGTTAGCAATATTTTATCAGATAAATTAATGAATTTATAATTGCCAAATATAAAAATAATATTTTGAAATAAAGACTTCCGCAATCTGATTGCGGAAGTCTTATTCTAAAAGTTAATTGTTTTCCTCGTTTACAGCAGCCGAGACTCTGTCATAGATGCTATCATAGCTTATCGAATAACTATCGCTATCCATCAATGCTTTTACATCTCTTAAAATGGAAAGTAACTCGTCACATCTTTTACAATTCGTCATAATTTAATTTGTTAATTGAACACTAATACCCTCTTATGTCTATTTGACGCATTTGTATCGTAATGGTTTAATAGAAAAGATGTTGAATAAAAATAAAGAAAGTTAATCGACCAATTAATTTAAAATACAAAGCATATATATTGAGAATTTTGAGAAAGTGATTAATTTCGCTGACTTTATCTTTGATGTAGAAAGAGAGTATTATATATTACAGTTGTAAACAATAATTGATATCAAACCTCAAACTCCTGTATGGAAGAATTCAAAAAAATGTTGGCTTTACCATACCTGCTTTAAATAACCTTCTTATACTATTAGTGCAATAATTCTAAATAGGCAGAACAAATACGACTCAAACTATGTTACACTTTCTATTACCAATACAAAAATGTCATGATAAGATTAGTATTATTCGTATCTCTGCTTATTGGATTATTGTTTATGTCATCATGTAAAACAGTACATACCAATAAAAACGGAATTCCTCCAGGACAAGCAAAAAAAATTACGGGAAGTCAGTCTGCTAAGCATTATGCCCCCGGACATAATAAGTAAAGGTTAAGACAAATTACTAAATTAATGACTAATAAAAATCCTCGAACATTTTCTGTTTGAGGATTATATTTTTTGTGGAATATCGCACCAAAGTCTTGAACTATTTTTTGAGGATTTTGAGAAATTTATTAGCTTTATAAAAAACGATTAATAAATGGAAATTAAATCCCTTAGTAAAATAAACTTTGATACAATATTTCAGGCTTTCAGTCAGGCATTTGCCGATTATGAAATTCAACTGGACAAAGAGCAACTTCAAATCATGTTGAAACGACGAGGCTTTGATCCTGATATATCATTTGCTGCATTTGACCGAAATGAAATAGCAGCTTTTACTCTTAATGGAACAGGATATTTCAACGGAATCTTAACAGCTTACGATACAGGAACAGGAACATTAAAGAATTATAGGGGGAAGGGGTTAGCTACCAAAATTTTTGAATATTCCATTCCTTATTTGAGAGAAAGGAACATTGAACAATATCTTTTGGAAGTTTTACAACACAATACGAAGGCTATTTCTGTTTATAAAAACATCGGTTTCGAAGTAACTCGTGAATTCAACTATTTTATTAAGACCCCCCAAACGAGATATACAATAGATAGAGGACCGATAAACAAGCGTGAACCCTTTATGTAGAAAGGAAAGCAGTGTAAATACAACCCGAACGCGCCGCAAAACGAAAACTATTATACTATAATAACGGGTGCATCGCGGGTGCATTATTTAGAGGCCATATTTGAGCCTCTTTTTTATTTCGAATCAATTCTTAAATGCAGTTTAAATACCGTTTAAATAAAGACAATAGAGGGTGTTCTACACATGAGATAAGGTTCGTAATAACGAATATTGTAGGCAGTGCCATTAAAAATAGAAAAACACAACAAAAACATAGCGGGCGAACTAACGGGCGAACAACGGACGAACAAAACAATATTAAAAAGTAACCGCAAAACATATATATAGCTATTACAAAATAACGAATACATATAATTATATATACTAAAACATACCCTTTACAACATGATTTGTATTTGCCGAATAGCAACTATATGTCTTATTACTAGTCAAATATGAAATATAAATACGGATATAGATGTATAAAACGTGTGTGAACACTCAATAGCGCCTAATCATACCAATAACAAGTGCTACATTATAAAACTCTGATTTGTGAATACGAAAGTCGGGATAGTCTAAATTGTCAGATTTACATATAATAGAATCCCCACCATCAAATATGCGTTTTACCAATATACCTTGTGCCGTGTCTATTACGTGAATACGGCCCCATTGGATAAAACTTGTATTTCTTATATAAATACATGCAAGCTCATCACCGGAATGGTATTCCGGGTCCATACTCTCACCCCGTGCAAATATTGTAAAATCGTATCGAGGAAAAGCGCGAATAACCGGGAGTTGCTCGCAATTATTCATAGTTATACCATCGGAGGAAACCGTTAATGACCCAGCCGCCGCGTCCATTGGGATGCGAGGGCGTGTTTCTTCATTAGCAATCTCTTTATTTCTTAATGTTTGTGACGAATTATCAATGTTCGTTTTTGACATCACACCCTTTCCAGTAAACAACCACTCAATATTGATATTGAAATTAGATATAATTCGACTAATGATATCAACTGATATTTTCTCTCCTTTATTTTCAATATGTGATAAATTAGCCTGTTTTATACCAATTCTTTCAGAAAATTCAGTTTGAGTCAGTTTATTAACCTCTCTCAACTCCTTTATTCTCAAGCCAATACCTTTTGACATAATTTAATTATTAAAATTAGATATATTTTATTTCTTTTATATTGAAATAAGATATATATTTGTTGCTGTAACTATGACAAAGATATGTATAACTAAATAAATATGTAGAGAAAATGCAGACAAAAAAGTTTACAACGAATGAACTACGCGATTTAAAAATAGCCACAATTGCTCGCAAACATAATTGTTCAGCGGATTACGTGACTAAAATATTAGTAGGAGATAGGGCACGCAACTCTGTACTTGCGGCTAAAATTCTAACAGATGCAATTGATATGCTGGAAATTATTAATCGCGAAACAAAAGTAACCCTATGAAAATAAAACTCAATGAAAAGGTTAAAGCAATCATCGCAATGATAATAATGCTGGCTCTTTTTGCTTTGGCTTCACACTTGGAGCAAACGAACCTAATAGAAGACAGACAAGCTCAATCGGATTGCATGGTTAAAGACACAGTATATAGTAACATTCAAAAAAAGTAAAATTATGGCAACTAAAAAAGTAAAGAACATCACAGATCAAATTAAGACGTACGAAGACTCATGTGTGTATAACAAAACTCAGCCGCTCAATGAAGAGGAGTTAACAAGATTGGGATTCACACGAAAAGAGATTGTAGGTCGTATGCTAGAATCTATCACTAAAGCATTAAATGAAGGCAAAGAGATTGACATCCACAACAGAGAGCCTCGCTATTATCCTTACTTCAGAACCAACGGCTCTGCTGCGGCTTTCGCCTTCCGCTATTCGTATTACGGTTCTACGGATGCGTCCGCGGCGTCCGGTTCTCGTTTTGCTTACCACGAAAGCGATATCTCTGACTATTCAGGCATTCAGTTCCTAGACCTTTGGAGAGAGTACATATCATAACAGTATAGGTTATTATAATGACTAACCCGATAGGCAAACATGCCGGTTCGAGTCCGGCACGGGAGCAAAAGAAAAGAACGATAGTATATGCAAAAATATAATCCTTACGAATATTGCAACGGAAAGTTAGGCGTACAAGGTCGCGCTATTTTTAGTGGCAAAAATGCACATTCTGAAAGTTTATGTTTGATTGGTGAGCGAGGTCTTCAAATGAAAGTTGATCGCGAGCAAGTTATAAGATTGCGAGTTACAGCAATAAATACACCGATGCTTGTTCAATTTGATACTTTGCCATCAAAATGGCAAGAAGCAATAGTGAGAATGTGGGGCAATCCGCCAAAGTTAATTCAACAAACATTATTCGAAAAAAATTATGTTCGGGATATGGCGGCATTTGATTTTTATTCTATGTTCCGCTTTTCCGACGACACAAGCCTAGATAATAACAAGGTTTCTGAATATACACTTAATGCCTCTACTCTTAACACTATCGATCGAATCTATGGTATGCGCTATAAATTACGTAAAGAAATGGGACATGGGGTTCGTGACATTTGGAGTATAATTACAAATGAATCGAATCGTTTCAAACTTGAATCGGGTCACTCTCTCCCAGAGAATGAGCAATACCTCCGCAAACTTTACGGAAAATATAAAAAGAACGGTTATTCAGAAATTATATCGAAAAAACATAAAAATGCCAACGCACGCAAAGTATTTGATACAACCGAACAATTACTTAATAATGTGTTTTCGGGTATGGATACAAAACCAACGGTAGCCGAGGTGGCCGGATTATATGGCGGTTTTCTTGATGGCTATGTTGAAATAATAAACAATGCAACCGGCGAACTTTACAACCCTAAAGAATTTAAGGATATAAGCGAGGGTACCATACGCAACTACTTAACAAAATGGAGTAACGAGATAGGTACACACGCGAAAAGAAGCGGTGACCGTCAAAAGTATATGGCGAGGTTCAAGCCTTATCACTCACTCAATCAACCCGAATTTGCCGGTTCTATTATATCTATTGATGACCGTCAACCGGTATTTGAGTATGCCCCACAAACTCGCATGTGGTTTTATAATGGTATTGATCTAGGGAGTGAAGCTTTTACTTGCTGGGTGTATGGGAAATCAAAGGCAGGTATTATCACAGAGTTTTATAGACAAATGGTACGCAATTATGCACAATGGGGGCTTAATCTCCCGGCGGAACTGGAGGGCGAGTCAAACCTTAACGCGAGTTTCAAAGATACTTTCTTAAAAGAGGGTAATATGTTTCAGTATGTGCGCATAGAAGCAAATAACGCGCGCGGAAAACGTATAGAGCAATATTACAGGCCTCTAAGATACAAGTATGAAAAGAAACGCACCGGTTGGCTGGCCCGCCCGTTCGCGCTAAGTGAAGCAAACCAAGCAGGACCCGGAGAAAAAACCATAATACCATACGATGAGATTGTTGCGGGTTGTTTGCGCGACATTGAAACATGGAATAATTCGGAGCACTCGAAAATAAAAGGCATGAGCCGTTGGGATGTATTTATTGCTATGCAAAACCCAAATACTCGCCCTATCAACTATCACGGCATATTGCCATATCTCGGAGAAAAAACAGCAACGTCGGTACATGCCGGAATTATCCGTTTTCGTAATACTGAATTTTTACTTGGTATGGATGGCGTTATTGCCGTTGGCAATCGCCTTGTAAATATTATGGAGCAATGCGAAAACCGAGATGTGGATATTTACTGGCTTGATGACAATTTCGGTAACGTGTTAAAGGCTCATATTTATATTGGAAATCAGTTTATTTGTGAGGCCGTCGAAAAACCACGCTACAACAAAGCCCGCATAGAACAAACCGACGAGGACATGATAAACCGCGAGTTAATGAGCAAATATGTTTCGACTATTGAAGCATTCGGACGCGGACAAAAAAAGCAACTAGATAATGTAACAATTATAGATAATCGCCCGGTTACAATTGGCAATTCATTTGTTATGCCCGGTTTGTATCAACCGACGACAATCATAAACGAACGAGCCAAGGTATTGGAGGACATAACCGAGGAAAGCGACCTTGTTTTAAACGTTACTCAAACTTCATTTAAACGCTCTTTAAAAGATAGATATTAACAATTTAACAATTATAGATTATGGAACTAAATGACGGATATAGACAAAAGGTTTTAGATGCCCTTTTTGCGCAACGTGTGAATTTTGGAGGCAACGACCGTGCATTTGCTTTGTCAATGGATATTAACCCGGCCGTTTATAGCCGGTTGAAAAAAGGAGAACGTGACGGATTGCTGAGTGATGCCAAATATTTGATGCTTGGACGTTCGTTTCAAGTAGTCAATAAAAAACGCACACTAAAAATAGTTCAAACGGACGTTTTCGATATAATTAAAGAGGAAATTTTATTCTGCAAAGAACATTCTATAAGCCGGATGTTTGTGGATAATGCCGGAATCGGTAAAACCACAACCGCCAAATATATGGCGAAAACTGAAAAGAATATTTTTTATGTTGATGGAACTCAATGTAAAAAGAAAAATGCATTTATAAAGGCTTTGGCTCGCGTTGTTGGGGTTCCAATCAAAGGAACATTCGACGATATAAAAGACACTACAAAATATTATTTGAACGCCTTAGAAAATCCGGTTGTAGTTGTTGACGAATGGGGTGCGTTGGATAAGGACGCGTTCGGACTTGTACAAGAATATTGGAACGGAACCGAGGGCATGTGTGCATGGTATCTCATAGGAGGAAACGCCGCCCGTGAGAAAATGGAAAAAGGAGTAACAAACGACCGAGACTATTTCGCCGAAATGTTTTCCCGCATGTCGGAAAATTATAGTAGTGCGGTACCTAAAGACGAACAACAGCAACAAGCATTTTATGACAAACTTATCCGTGATGTTTTAGAACCGAACCTAAAAAACAAATCAAAACTTAATGGATTAGTAAAAAAATGTATGGTGAAAATTAACGGCCGAACAACCGGTTTGAGACGTGCTGATGCTCTTTTACTATTACATGATAATTAAGGAGGCATAATGGCGCGGAGTTTATCAACACAAAACCTATTTGACAAAAAGCCAAAACGCCTTTTAAAATTAACTAACCCGGTATTACGAGAAGCTATCGGCCCAGCCGAAAGAAAAGGATGTTGGATATTATACGGCCTCGAAAAGAACGGGAAAACGTGGTTAGCTGGGATATTAACAAAGGATTTGGCAATTAATGAGAAAGTATGGTATATATCTGCCGAGGAAGGTACCGACGAAAGTTTTAAAGACGGTATGCGTCGCGCGGGTGTAACACGATCTGTCAAAGTGCAATGGGATGAGTACTTGCCAATGGAAGATATTATATATGAACTTGGTGAGGGGACAAAAAAACGAGCGGGGGTTGTTATTATCGACAATTTAACAATGTATGTAGATGAAATAAAACCCTCGCACTTAAAGAAAAATCTAATTGATGCATTCCCGGATAAATTATTTATTCTGATTGCTCATGAAGAAAGAAAAGAACCGGATGGAGCACTAGCCCGAATGGCTAAGAAAATAGCAAAAGTTATACTTCATACAAAAGGATTAACAGCATTTATAACCAGTCGGCATTCTCGTGGCGGGGCATTAGTAATAGACGAAGAAAAGAGCATAATTTTTTGGGGCGATAATAATTAAAACATTGATGATATGACAACAAAATCACAAAATAAAGTTTCTCACGGTACCTTTTGGGGTCGACTGAAAAAGACGGCCAATTATAACGATGCTTACAAGGAGAACATAAAGGCGGCATGGGTGCGCAAATATTCAGACGAAAAAACGCAAAGTCTAAACGAGTTGTACTATATGAGCCGCTCCGATTATTTCTCCATGCTAGACGCAATGAAAAAAGAGGCCAAAACAACGGTCGATCGTAACGACGCCCAGCGCAAAAAGTTGTTCTCCCTCATTTATCATTTTTGCAAGTATGCTGGGTATAAGTGCGACAAGGAGCAAGCCAAAAAGATAGCGTGCCGAGCATGTGGCGTTCAGCAGTTGAACAATGCCCCGGAACATAAGCTAATAGCAGTAATTAAAGCATTTGAAAATAACGAGGCTGATGCGTGGGTATCGTCGGTACTCAAAAAAGTAGCAGAGGGTGAAGTATGAAAAAGGAATTGACAATAACAGAAGTAGAGGCGCAAATAGAATGGCATGAGTTTATGTTATCTGATTCCCTCGGTATGAGTAGTTGGAAAGTAGTAGTTGGCAGATACAATGCACTAAAAATAAAGTTGGCACAAATGAACGGCGAACGACCGGTTGTGACACATGGCAAAACAGATCATATAATTTAATAAACAATCAGTTATGGCAAAAAGAGAGAAAAAACAAGTTATCACCGGTGTAACACCGGAACAAGCAGAGCAAGCATTTGCAGACTTTGCAACATCCGACGCTCGCATTGTGAAAATAAATGCAGATATGGACGTACAGTTTACCAAAATACGCGAAAAGTATGCGGATGATCTTACTCAGTTGGAAGCGGACAAAAGCAAAGCATTTGAAACAATACAAGTGTATGCAACCGAGAATAAAGATACCTTATTTCCAAAGAAAAAGAGCATAGAAACGGTGCATGGCATTTATGGATTTCGCACAGGAACCCCGAAGTTAAAAACATTAAAGGGCTTTACTTGGCCATCGGTTACCAAACTATTGGAAAAGCTAATGCCGTCTTATGTGCGTAAGGTTGTGGAACCGGCAAAAGACAAACTTCTTGCCGATCGTGAAAAAAAAGGAGTTGCCGAAAAATTGGCGGATGTTGGTATTGAGGTTGTGCAAGATGAAACATTCTACATTGAACGAAAAACTGAGGAGACGGCTTAATATGGCAGATGTAGTTTATACAGTCGAACGACGGTCGAATAGTTATGCCGTCTATAATTCTCAAGGTCGAAAGGTCGAATCATTCAGAACAAGAAGTGAGGCACAGGAAAAGGCGGACGAATTAAATAAAGAGTTAGAAACGAATAATAAATAACATTCTAAAATTTAAAATTATGCACAATTGGTTTGAAGTAAAAGTTAGTTATGATAAAATGCTTGAAAATGGCATGCAAAAGAAAGTAACAGAGCCATACTTAGTAGATGCTCTATCTCATACAGAAGCCGAAGCGAGAGCAACAGGAGAACTTAGACCGTACATAACAGGTGAGTTTTCTATTGATTCTATTCGCCGAATGAAGTTGAGCGAATTGTTTTTTAATGATGCTGGTGATCGTTTTTTCAAAGCAAAAGTTTCTTTCATCACACTTGATGAAAAAAGTGGTACCGAGAAAAAAACAGGTGTGCAAATGTTAGCACAAGCATCGGGTATTAAAGAGGCTTTGTCTGTTGTTGAAAAAGGTATGGACGGCACACTTGCTGATTATACTATCACCGCTTTATTAGAAACACCAATAATGGATGTTTTTCCATATCATGCACCAGATGAAATTAAAGATTAATTAAAAATGATATGGGACGAATAAAAGAGGTTTATATGAGAGAGTTATTAAGAAAGGTCGTTATGGGAGAGGTTTCTGTCAACCAAATGACAGAGCTAATAAATGAAGAGGTTGACACTGTTATTTTTGAAGCAGAAAAATTACTAGACTTCAAATCTAAGATGAAATTCCTTAGAAAAATAAGAGGCTTTTCACTGCAAGATCTAGCTAATAAAATGGACAATATTGTTACTCGCCAAGCTTTGCATCGTTACGAAAAAGGAGATGTTCAGCCTACCGAAGAAATGAAAAAATTGATTTTAAGAGAATTATGATTATAGCAGTAGATTTTGACGGAACTCTCCACACTGGTGAGTTTCCGAATATAGGAAGCCCAGCGCCTTATGCCATTGATTATATGCAGAAACTAAGTAATGATGGTCACTATTTAATAATATGGACATGCCGATGCGGTGATAAGCTAACAGAGGCTATTAATTGGCTCTTATCGCGTGGTATTCCTTTCGATCGTATAAATGAGCATGAGCCCGGTAATCTTGCGAAATATAACACTAATTCGCGTAAAGTATATGCTCATTTATATGTTGACGATAGACAGGTGGGAGGGTTGCCTACTTGGGAGGAAATTTATAGTTATGTATGCAACAAAAATAAAGAATTACAAAAATGAAAACAGAAAAAGTAACATTACAATTAGCCACAAAAGAAGCAAGGGAACTTTATAAAACAGGTTCAAAAGAGATACAAACAATTTTGGAATCTACTTTAGGAAAAGATTTCTTTTCTCAATCTGTTTGCGATCGTGTGAATACAATGGATGATGTATTTAGGGAAACAGGTCGTCCACATACCCCTGCTTTCAATGATGTCCCGGAAGACCTTAGACCATATTTTAAAGAAGTGTACGACAATGTAATCATTGTAGAGGCTCTTAATGAAGGTGAGAAAATGGATATCTACAATAGCGATAAAGCTCGCTACTATCCTTGGTTTATAACCAACGGCTCTGCTGCGGCTTTCGCCTTCCGCTATTCGGCTTACGATTTTACGGCTGCGAGCGCGGCGTCCGGTTCTCGCCTTTCGCTTAAAAATAGCGACTTGGCAAAACACTATGGTGTGCAATTCAAGGATAAAGTTCGTAAAATGTTAGAGTTATAAACTATTAAATAATACAACAATGAAAAATTTAAAAGAACAATTACAAGAAAGAATCCCAACGTTAGAGGCAGCATTTAGCGAAACAAGTCGCCCAAAAGTAGACTTCTCTGTCTACCCGGAAGATTTAAGAGAGAATCGTGAGGCAGAATACAATGCTATTGTTATTGTAGAAGCAGCTAGAAAGATAGAGCGTGAAAATGGGCTTGGCGAGATTGATTGGGATGATTATAACCAACGAAAATGGACTCCTTGGTTTCTTATGTCTGCTGCGGCTTTCGCCTTCTACTCTTCGAATTGCGATCGTACGTCTGCGCACGCGGCGTCCGGTTCTCGCCTTCGAGTTTTATCGGAAGCGTCCTCTGATTATATCGCCGAAACGTTCCCTGATATTTGGAAAGCGATTCAAATAGGATAAAAATATAGGTTGTTTGCCTTTGAGATTGCTCTGCTGCAGCTTTCACCTTCAACTATTCGAATTACGATAATACGAATGCGAACGCAGCGTCCAGTTCTCGACTATGCTTATAATATAACAAAGGCAGAAACCTCACCCCTAGGTGAAAAATAACAATTTAGAAGGTGTTGGTAGGGAAACCGAAAACGCTGAGAAGAAAGCAAAGGCATGAAACGAACAGGAAATTTATACAACAAAGTATCTGATCTCGACAATCTTTACCTAGCTTATAGGAAAGCGAGACAAGGAAAACGCAACTCTTATGGTGTATTGCACTTTGAAAAGAATCTAAGTGAGAATATTCTGCAAATTCAAAAGGAATTAATCGAAGAAACTTATAAAACGTCCGAATATGAAATATTTACAATTTACGACCCAAAAGAACGGATTATTTACCGTTTGCCCTTTCGTGACAGAGTAGTACATCATGCTATTATGAATGTGTTGGAGTATATATGGACATCGACACTAATATCACACACATACTCTTGCATCAAAGGCAGAGGCATACATAAGGCTTTAAAAGACCTCAAGCGTGATTTAAGAGACAAGGAGGCTACTCGGTATTGCTTAAAAATGGATGTCAGAAAGTTTTACCCATCTATTGATCATGAGATATTGAAAGCCATTGTCCGAAAGAAAATAAAGGATGTAAAGCTTCTTAGCTTGTTAGATGGTATAATTGATTCAGCCCCCGGCGTTCCTATTGGTAATTATCTTTCTCAGTTCCTTGCAAATCTATACCTCTCATATTTTGATCATTGGATGAAAGAAGAAAAGCGCGTAAAATACTATTACAGATATGCAGACGACATAGTTATCCTAAATGATAGTAAAGAGAATTTACACGAACTATTATCTGAAATCAGAAATTATCTAACAAGCAAGTTAAACCTCGAACTTAAGAGTAATTATCAGATTTTCCCTGTTGAAACACGAGGTATTGATTTTGTTGGTTATGTCTTTTACCACTCTCATATTCTGTTGAGAAAAACGATTAAGAAAAACTTTTGCAGACGCGTAGCAAAGCTAAATAAGAGGAATGTAGAGGCAAAAGAATACATGAAACAAGTATGTTCTTGGAAAGGATGGGCAAAGCATTGCAATTCTAAAAACCTTATTAAAACCATAATTAAAAATGAAGAACTTCTCCGACTTTGGGATTAATACCCTTAATGATAAAAACATATTCCCTGTCCCTTCGATATCAATAACAGATGTAATAAATTTTGAAATAGAAGTTATTGACTATGAATCGGGAGTAAAGACAAGGCACGGCGATGGTCGGTATGTGGTAAAAATCAAACAGAATGGAATAGATTGTAAGTTCTTCACCAATGCTACACCGATTAAAGAGGCTTTAGATAAAATTCCAAAAACTGATTTTCCATTTAAAACCACAATCAAACAACAAAAGTTCGGCGCAGGAAGTGGAAAGACTTTTTACTTCACTTAATAAAAATAATAAAAATGAAAATTGAAATGGCAAATAGAAAGATTAAGGAGTTTATCCTATTAATGTTGGGAAAAGAATAAGCCTCAAATATTCCGAAGAACGTCCAAGGCTTTGTGGGTGGTATCACAAAGATAAAAACTTTTTCCGGATATGGCATACAACAAACGTAACTTATATTTGAAAGTAATTGAAATTCAAGACATCGTCCGCAAAGGACAAAAAAGAGGAGATTCGCAAAAACAGATTTTTTACAATGAGATCGAAGCGGAGTATTTCATTTCAATTAGAACATTTTATCGTTATTTAGAAATGCCGGCTCATGCGGAACTCAAAAAGTTGGATAATAACAAAGCAGCAAAAGAAGCGGCACAAAAAGCCCAAATGATGCTAGCGTTTTAAACTAAGATAGAAAGGCGAGCGGAAACGTTCGCCTTTTTTGTTTATTAAACAGAATTTAAATCAAAAGCCTTGCATTTCCGTAAGGCTTTTAGTTTCTTTGATGAAAAGTTAAAGAATATGAGAAATTATCTGTTATTATTATTTTTTCTGATTCCCATTATATCAGCCGCCCAAATAGTAAGAAGTGTTACAATTGGTGATCAGACCATAGATGTATATAGGTTAGATAAAAATCAGAAAAATAAGCTGGTGACAACAATATACACAAAGGATAAAAAGAAAAATATTCAATTGATAAATGAATTAACTGCATCCTACACAAATTTAGAGCAAAATCTTAATCTTTTATCTAACAATATTGATCTATACAACGACGAGATAATGAAAGAAATATCTGATTCGTGGAAATTAATAGATTTCAGACTTGGTTCTGATGCCCCCAATTATAAACAATTACTCACTGAATATAGAACAATTACAAGTTATTATTGGAGCATAAAAGAACGTAAAGCACGAAAAAAAGCTATCGAAAATGAGATAAGCAAATCAAAATAATTATAACACATCAAATATAGGCGGCGTTTCCTCAATCGGGGGGCGTTCGCCTTTTTCTATTTCTAATTCTCTGTATGGGTCTTGACTCTCAATAAACAGATGTTGAGCCGAATAATCAGTGACAATACATTGAAATGAAATACGGTATAAATTGCCTGACCCTCCACTTTCCTCACGTGCCATATATACACGGCGCATACCGCTGTAATTATTGCCCTTTTTGCCATGAAACAAGGCGTGTAAGCGCGTTAAGCTTTCTAGGTATACAAGTGCTTGGTCTTGGTTTGCACTCTCTAAATAAGTATCTGAAAAGGTTTCATAAAATAGGTACATATCTACTTGAGTGTCGCATTCCTGTATAATATAATTGAAAAGTAGTCCACTTAGTAATTGAAAAGTATACCACTAAGTGTCTCGGATGAGATTGGCTAAAGATATTTATTCTTCATCAGGTTGTAACATTTTTTTAGTTTCTTTAACTC
>NZ_JAAKEL010000016.1 GCF_011039205.1 Dysgonomonas sp. ZJ279 | reverse complement strand
GTTTTAGATGTCGCAAATTTGGATTTGACGATTTAGTCATACTTATCGCTTGCGGTCTACATAATTTTAGAATTTCAATTTCTCTGATTATTAGTCATATATAACTTTATTGAATATAATGTCTAATTAATACAAAAATATAGCAGTAAGATTATCTTACTGCTATATTTTTATCTATCCTTTCTATGTCCTTTTAATCAGACTAAATTCGTCCATATACAAAAAAGAGCTACCCATTGGATAGCTCTTTTTATATATTACACTTGTATTATTTTGCTGTGAAAATAACTACACGATTCCAAGCATCGATTTGGAATGGTTGTACTCTGTCACCACTTGCTTCAACAGTTATACGAGATGCAGCGATACCATATTTGTCAGTAAGGATATCGGCAACAGCTTTAGCACGTTGCTCAGATAGACGTTGGTTGATAGCGGCTGTGCCTGTACTCTTATCAGCATAACCTGTAACAGTGATGTTCACTGAAGGATTTTCTTGTAGATATTTGGCAGCATTGTAGATATTGATATCTTGATTTTGCTCTAGTTTAGCACTTCCTAGGCGGAATACTACAACAGCATTCATCAATACTTCTGTATCGCCTACTACTTGTTTAACAATTGGAGCTACCGGCTCAGGTTTAGCAGCTAACGCAGCTTTAACTTCAGCTATTTGCTTGTCTTTTTCGTTTAATTGAGCTCTTTGTTGATTAATTTGGTCATTTAATGATCTAATTTGTGCAGGATCTAGAACATCAACTGTTTCAAAACCTTTTTTGTTAAATCTGTAAGTCAAACCAGCTAATACATTTAGAGTACCATCATAGTTCTTTCCTTCAACATTACCATTGAATCTATCTGGCATTAAATTGCCTATAGCTTCTAAGTTGATGCTAAGATCGTCATTTATACGAAAATCACCTTGTAGACCAACACGCGGGATAATGCTATTCGTTCTGCTAGCATAATAAGTAGTAGTATTTTCAAAACCATGAACATACGCTACCCCTAAGATACCTATTAGATTGAATGGTTTATCACCTTCATATGTTGTGAACAGATTTGTTAGATTCAATAATCCGTCGACACTAGTTTGGATATAATTAATCTTGTAAGATTTATCAAGAGGAGCAAAATAATTTTTAGACTCCCATCCACCTACTTGTAAACGAGCACCTATTTCAGGAGAAAAGTATTTACCTGCAGATAATGCTACATGTGGGCTTAGAACATCGCCTAATGAAGCGTCACGGTTATATTCACTAAAAGTGTATGAACCTCCGATTTGTCCTTGAATAAACCAATTATCCCCAAAGCCATACTTTTTTAGACCTTTCTCTTGTGCAAAGCCTGATATTGCCAACGATAGTGCAGCAACTGTTAAAATAATTTTTTTCATCTTGTATTTACTATATTAATATTAAACTACCTAATAGAACACCTTATTGTTTATTTTTGTTCTATACTTGAGGTAATAATACGCCAAATGTAACAAGTTTTCCGTTTGCTTTTTTTCTTTTTTCACTATATTTTTTGATTTGTATAATTTATTTTAATACATTTGTATATATGTATATACAAATAATAATACTTAATAACAATATTAATAATCACTTATATATCTAAAAAATGAAAATACATTTTCGTCAGTTGATAAACGGTTCTGCTCTATTTCTCATTTCGATGTCGTTTATAGCTTGCAACAATACAAATACAGCTATGAGTCCGGAGCTATCAGCTAAAATTAGTGCTGATGAAAGACTAAGTACTGTGTCACAGAAAGCGGAAGATCTCATCAAATCAGGTTTCAATGCGGGAGACGGATATTCTGAAGTTTGGATTCGTGATTTAAATACTTTTGTAGAACCGGCTTGCAAAGTATCAGATACGGAGAAATTGAAAGATGCATTGCTTACGTTTTTTAAATTTCAGGGAACGGATGGCAATATAGTAGATGGATATACAGCTATCAAAAATGCAAATGGCGGTACATTTTTCTTTAGCGAATTAGCCCCCGAATTTGCAGCTCATAAGAATACTGTAGAAACGGATCAGGAGACTTCTCTTATTCAGGCTATATATAAATATGTAACGACTACCGGAGACAAAGACTTCTTGAAAGAAGAGATTGCAGGAAGGTCGGTACAGGAACGTATGTCGGATGCACTGAACTTCTTGTTGAAGGAAAGATACAATGAAGAGTATGGTCTGCTATGGGGAGCTACAACAGCCGATTGGGGCGATGTGCAGCCTGAACATGACTGGGGTGTGTACATCGATAGTTCGTCACACTTTACAATTGATATATATGACAATGCAATGTTCCTTATCGCTATTGATAATTATATAAATCTCGTTACAGACCAGAATATAAAAGATATGTGGGCAAAAACACATAAAAAAATAGCTGATAATACACGTAAGCACCTATGGGACGAAGCCAATCAAAAATTTATCCCACATATTTATCTAAATGGTTCACCATTTCCTGCCGACTTTAACGAAAATGCAATCTACTATCATGGTGGAACAGCTGTGGCTATAGAAGCAGGCTTATTAAGCAAGGAAGAAATAAAGACTGCATACAAAAAAATGCAGGAAAATGTAAAAGCAGCAGGAGTGCAGACCATCGGGCTGACAATGTATCCTGTATATCCGAATGGTTTTTTCAAAAATCCGGGCATGCATGAATATGGCTACCAAAATGGTGGAGATTGGACATGGTTTGGCGGACGTATGGTTCAACAGTTAGTAGCTAATGGATTTTATGACGAAGCCTACGAAGCATTATCTCCTATGTTGGATAGAGTTATCAAACATAATGGTTTCTATGAGTGGTGGACGCCTGCGGGTGAGCCTAAAAAAGGCTCAGGAATGTTCAGAGGTTCAGCAGGTGTATTGTGGAAAGCAATAAAGATGCTTGAAGAGAAGAAATAAATTTACTTAGAGACAGAAATGCAACGATTAGGAAATTTCCTAATCGCTGCATTTTATTTTATATTAATATGCGAGTTATGAATAATTAGTTTTTCATACAACGGATATAAGCCATTCCACTGCTAATACCAAAATCTCCTTGAAAAACATGGTTTGCGGTATCATATAACCGGCGAAAATATCCGTTTGTTGCGGATTTAGTACTACTAGCCCATAAGGATATGTTAGAACCGAAACCATACCGTACACCAACATTTATATGTCCTGTGAGCAATATATTAAGTCCTGCACCGTGACATATAGGATAGCTCAATCCTCCTGTCGCTGTAGTAAGTACTTTAGTTGTAGATTTCATATTAATGGCAACATCAGTTACCGCTGTAGATGTACCAGAGCCATATAATGTGGGATTGGCCGCAACCTCATCAATCAAAGTTTGCCAGTCTTTATTGGAAGGTAATTTCCATCCATCGGGACAAATACCTTGCACTGCTGCATGGTCTAGAGCTCCTTCATCGACTGTTCCCGTTTTTCCATTTGTGGCTGCAGCCCACGAATATAGTAATCCGTATTCAGGATGCAACTGAAATGTAGAGCCTGTATTATTGTCAGGATATTGATAATATTTATCCGATGCATTTGCAACAAATCCTTGAGTCAAAGATATACCTGTTGTATACTGTTTTACTCTCAAGTTTTCAAGCATCCAAGTACCGGCATTATTGAAAGTTCGTGCCGGATATGAGTTCCCATCTTTATCTGTTACTATTTCAAAACCTTTATTTTCACCTGATATAGATGTCCACTCAATACCGTTCCAGACAAATACACCTGTGCATAGCACATTCTTTTCTGTTACGTTATACAAGATTAAACCAATATGATTATCTTTTAATGACAGTTTATTATTTGTATATTCAACTGTTTCCAAGCCAGTCTTTGCATCAATAAACATTGGATATAGTTCGTACTTATTAGTAAGAGCGACACGGGGTGCGCCTAAGCCTTTGGTGGCATTAGAACTACCATCAGTTACTCCATCTACATTTTTTAATTGCAACAGAGAGCCTCGACTTGGAGTCTCATTTGAACCTACTGTCACCTGAGCACTCAAGTCTAATATTGAGATGTTCAAAATAAGAAATGTAGATACATACATTATTTTAAATGTGTTCATAATCTGTTTGCGTAATGGTTTTAGGACGTAATTTAATTTGTGAATAGGTTTTATATATTGTCTATGCGCAAATAATTAATTGAGCAAAGACTATTAAAATATTAGATAAAGGTAAAATAAAAAAGTAAGCAATTATATTTTTATCGAGCAAATTTTCAATTCATTAAGAACTTAAAATGTTTAATAATAATATGTTATCAGGTATGAGTCTATCTCAAGCTTATACTATTAATTCAAATTCTCTATAATTCAGGGAACCGGATCGTATCCATGCCCTCCCCAAGGATGGCAACGGCTAATTCGCTTTGCTGCGAGCCAGAAGCCTTTGATTGGACCATATTTCTTTATCGCTTGCACTGCATAGTCAGAACAGGTGGGCGTATATCTACATGCTGCTGGCAGCATTGGAGAAATGAAATAGCGGTAGAAATATATGGGTCCTAAAAGAATATAAGAAAGTAGCTTTTTCATTTATTCTCAAATCTATCTGATAGCTGGTTGATTGTCTTTAACATCGATTTTTCTATTTCCCCGTAGGTCGGCAACTCGTCTTTTAGGTATAGGAAAGCAATCTCCAACCTTTTTCCATTTACTTTCAGCAGATCATGAATAGGCTGCTTGTTTAATCGATATGCCTCTCGGATTAGGCGCTTTACTCTATTTCGTTTAACTGCTCTCTTAAACTTCTTTTTCGACACACTGGCTAATACAGTTGGCACCTGTTTTTCTTCATTCAATTCATCCTCTACGAAATAGACTACCCGCAACGGATAGGCTATGAAAGACTCTCCTTGTGCAAAAAGTCGGTCTATAGACTTTTGGCTACATAATTTCTCATTCTTTGGAAACGTATTTGAAGGAGTTGAATTTTCTATCATCTATATAAGCTTATACGGACAAAGGTAACAAGTTATAGTATTTCCAACAACTGTAACATACCAATATTTGTTGCACGCATAATATTTGATTCCCGATACTTACCTAATTGATATTTTCGGGAAAGACATTTATTCTTATACATGGTACATATCCAGACTGTTCCAACCGGTTTCTCGTCTGTACCACCGTCGGGTCCGGCAATTCCCGATACTGCAATAGCACAATCTACATTAAGCGCTTTTTGTACACCCTTTGCCATTTTTATCACAATTGTTTCACTTACTGCTCCAAACTGATCGAGAGACTGTTGAGAGACATTCAGCATATTTACTTTAACTTCGTTGGCGTAAGAAACAATACTGCCTTTAAAATAGCGAGAAGAACCTGCGACAGATGTAATGAGATGGGCAATATTTCCCCCTGTGCAACTCTCAGCAGTAGCTAGAGTCAATCCTTTTTCAAAAAGATGCTCTCCCAGTATTTTTTCGATCGAAATATCTTTTTCTGCCAATATAGCTTCTCCAAGTAAGTCCTCCAGTTTCTTTACTTGCGCATCCAATTCAGGTCTGCGATGCTCGCCTTTCACAAATAAGCGGAGTTTCATCAGACCAAGAGAGGGAAGGTAAGCTAAACCAAATCCTTCGGGTAAGTCATTTTCAAAATCTGTCAAATGAATAGCGAGTGCAGATTCGGTATATCCGCCAACTATAAGCACCTTGTTCACATACGATACTGTTTCATATTTTGCTTTGAGACGAGGTATTATCTCATTCTCCATTACATATTTCATTTCGTAAGGTACGCCCGGTAAAGATACCAGAACTTTATCTTTATAATCGAACCATGTAATAGGTGCAGTCCCTACCCTATTTTGAATCACAGTACAATCCATTGGTACATAAGCTTGATTGCGCGTTAATTCGTTCAGAGAGGTGATATTGGATATTACATTATTAATATTTTCGAGTACAGTATCATCAAAAACAAGCGATGTTCCGAAATAGTCACAAAGTGTTTTCTTTGTTATATCGTCTTTTGTAGGTCCTAAACCTCCGGTCATTAAAATAACATCAACACGTTGAAAGACATCGTCTATGGTATTTTTGATTTGTTGGGCATCATCACCAATAGCAACCTTCTCTTCTATTTCAAATCCGGCTAAAGTCATCTTCTGTGCCATCCAAGAAGAGTTGGTATCTACAATTTGTCCGATAAGTATCTCATCACCAATAGTTACAATTGCTGTTTTCATTATTTATAGTTGTATTGATCGTTATAAAAATTAGAAGCCGGTAACCAAAAGTCGCTTGGCTCCGTTTAATCCGCATTTTTGATATTTATTGTAGGCTGTAGCAGCGCTAATTCTTACAGCGGCATCATCGCCACCATTTATGTAAGTGTCTATTGCATCATGAAGGGTATATGCTTCGGGACACATCAAATGTGTTGTCCAAAGCAGCGGATTTACCTTTGCTGACCTGAGATAGGGAGCAAAATACTGTTTACTGGCACATGCCAAAATTATAGCATCGCGCTTTTGATCATCTTTACTTTGATATGTATTTTGCAGGGAGAAATCCATCAATCCGTTATGTCCGATATAAGATACCAACTTGGCATTGCCATTCAGCCCGATAACAGTATTACCAACCATCAATGTATCTTTCTTGGCACCCGAGCATGAATTAAGAAAATCAATGGTACATTCTTTTATATTTTTACCATCATAAGCATCAGCTACAAGGTAGAAGTTCTTCGTTTTATGTTTAAAAACAATTCGTTCCAACCGTATATCATCTACTTTATATCGTTTTACTTCTTTCCAATCGGCACTTTTTTTTAAATAAGTGCGAATACCATATCCGCATCCCCAATACAGATTTGTATGCGGATCTTGACCGTTTCCTATTCCTTTGGGCACTTTTACTATACCTTGATATTGGTTGTCGCAAAGAGCTACCATTACATGTATTGCCTGTGTAGATTGAGAGTAAAGAGAATAATAGGCAAGTAAGCAGAAACTGATAACGATTATTCTTTTAAGCATATTTTAATATCATTAATATTATTCATTAGGAAGATTCAATAAATGGCTATATATAAGGGAGATAAAAGCTTTTTGCTCGCTGCCATTCTTCTTTATTATCTTATTCCAAGCACTAGGCTTATATTTTATATCATTGCCATTGCTATCTTTATATACTTTATTATCAAATACATCTTTGGAGAGAGATGCTGAATTGTTCTTATTATTTTTGAACTTGAGGCTATCGAAAATATCTACAGAGTACTCTTCCTGATACCTTTCTATCTTCCAAAAACGGTCTAGTAACCAATAAAGTATGTTGATTTCATCACCATGAAAATCGGCATATATTTCTGGCCAGAATTCTTTGGAATAACTTACCTTATTCCCTCTGCTATCCTGATATATTTTATTGTCAAACACATCTTTCGACAGAGAAGCGTTTAGACCATCATTCCCCTGATATTGTAATGCTCCGAAAATATCTATCTTGTAACTTTCTTTATTATTAGTTTTACGTTGATGGCTATCTATAAGCCAATAAAACAGTTCATATTCATCATCTTGATAATAGCCTAAGAATTTCGGCCATATTTCTTTTGAATATATTATTTCATTGCCATTACTATCTTTGTAAGTATGGTTATCGAATATGTCTTTTGATAGCGATGCTGTAAAGCCTTTTTTATTTTCATATTGTAGATTGTCATGTATGTCTAATGAAATTTTTCCGGCGGGTCGGCGATTATTATGACCTCTGGTTTGAGCGGAAATACCCAGAGTAAACAAAGCTAAAATAAAGAAGATTATATATCGTTTCATAGTTTTCAATTTGTGCCTAAATGTACATATTCTATGAATGATGTTGATCTAAAAAGAAGAAAATATTACTCTTATTTTTGAAGCATCTTCATACGTTGCAGCAAAGTTGGATGTGAATAATAGAAAAATACATACAACGGATCGGGATTTAGATTGCTTAACGATTTGACTGATAATTTCTTTAATCCGCTTACCAAATATTCTGAATAGCCGAAACTTGCAGCATAAGCATCTGCTTGATATTCATTTTTGCGGCTAAGAACACTCGATAATATACCTAAAAATAAGGAGATTGGGGTAAATAATAATGAAAATGCTATTAATCCTAAGTGAAACGATGGAACATTGCCACCCAAAGCCATTGCAATGTATGGATTTCCTAAGAATAAAGAAAGGATAAACAATACGGCTCCTGCATAAAGTATAGAGATAAGCATACTTTGCAATGTATGTTTTTTCTTATAATGACCTATCTCGTGAGCAAGTACGGCTACTATTTCGTCCGTAGTAAGATCATTGATCAATGTATCGAAAAGTACAATACGTTTCTTTGAGCCAAAACCGGTAAAATAGGCATTTGCTTTTGACGAACGTTTCGAAGCGTCCATCACATAAATATTATTGATACCGAAACCTGCTTTTCGTCCGAAAGCTTCGATCTCGTTTCTTAACTCTCCCTCTTCGAGTGGAGTTTGTTTGTTGAAAAGAGGTACAATTATATTTGAGTAGAAAAGCGTCATGAACAGTGAAAAGATGGTAATCACACCCCATGCATACAGCCAAGCAAGAGAACCTAAACTGTTATATAGCCATGTGATCAAGGCAAGTATAACTCCACCTAAGATAATTGTAAGCAGAAGACTTTTAAGCTGATCTAGCCAAAATATTTTCTTCGTGGATTTATTGAAACCGAATCGTTCTTCAATCACAAATGTTCCGTAATAGCTAAAAGGTAAAGATATAATCTCATTGGCTACGTAAATAACTCCGAAAAATGAAAGAGTAAGACATATTTCATTATCAATATATTGCCTCAATAGATTATCTAACCAACCAAAACCGCCTAATAGCAAAACACTCAATAATATAACAAAAGAAAATAAGCCGGTGTATAAACCGAATCGGCTGTTAACTTTCTGATAAGCCTGCTGTTTTGTATACTCTTCTTTATCGTATATTCCTTCGAGTTGTGCAGGAATCTCAGGACTCATTCTTTTGCGATTGCGGTAAGACAGGTATTGTGTCCAGATAAAGTCGAGAACGAAAATAAAAATAATAAGGAGGAAATAGAATGTTTCGTTTTTCATAATTTAATCCATCAGAAATTTTAGTTGCTCGCTGATCATCGTGGGCATAAATTCAATTATCTCGTAGTTTGCTATGTTATTCTGATTGAAAGGGTCTTCTGACAAAATTTGCTCAAATGCCCTCCTGTCACTACATTTTGCCAAGATTACGCCACCCGTTCTGGGTAGTTTTCTACCTGATGCCATAAAATGGCCTGATGCGTAATATTTCTTTAAATATTCGACATGCCTGTCAATATATTTTTCGACCTCCTCAATAGGAACTTTATACGATAACAGAGCAATAAACATACAATTTCAGTTTTGGTTATCTATTTACATCACAACGCGCGAGAAAGGAGCGGCACTCATTTCGCAAAACTCACCATCCAGATATTTAAAATAGCCTGTCATGGCTATCATAGCTGCATTATCGGTAGTGTAACCAAACGGAGGAATGTGTATCTTCCACCCGAAACGCGTGGCATGATTTTCGAAGGCTGCGCGCAATCCCGAATTAGCTGATACTCCTCCGGCTACTGCAACTTCTTTGATATTTAAATCTTTGGCTGCTTTTCGCACCTGATCCATCAGTACATCGATAATTGTTTTTTGAAGTGATGCGCACAAATCTTCTTTGTTCTTTTCTATGAAGTCAGTGTCATTTTTTAGTTCGTCGCGCAATAAGTAAAGGAAAGAGGTTTTTAGTCCGCTAAAGCTATAGTCGTAACCTTTTACATGCGGTTTATTAAACTTAAACCTGTTTGCGTCTCCAAGCTTAGCCAAACGGTCTACAACTGGTCCTCCGGGATAGCCTAACCCCATCACTTTGGCGCACTTGTCGAATGCTTCACCTGCGGCATCGTCTATGGTCTGCCCTATTATTTCCATTTCTTTATACGATTTTACAACGATAATCTGGGAATTACCACCCGATACCAATAAGCAAAGAAAAGGATACTGCGGTTGATTGTCATCGTCTTTATCTTCTTTGATAAAATGAGCCAATACATGCGCATGTAAGTGATTAACATCCACCATTGGGATATTTAAAGCTGAGGAAAGACCTTTAGCAAAAGATGTGCCTACAAGCAACGAACCCATCAATCCGGGACCTCTGGTGAAAGCGATAGCAGTCAGGTCTTCAAGTTTAACACCTGCTTTTGCCAATGCTTGATCTACCACAGGTATTATATTCTGCTGATGTGCACGCGAAGCCAGTTCGGGTACAACGCCGCCGTAGCTTTCGTGTACCTTCTGGCTAGATATTATGTTTGATAAAAGAACGCCATCTTGGATGACCGCCGCAGCTGTATCATCACAAGACGACTCTATTCCTAATATAGTTATCATATATTTAAAAATTCACTTTAATATGAATTATATTGATTCGAAAATTTTTCTTAGATGCATCAATTCAGTTTTCACCTGATTCATTCCGATCAAACCACCTGACATACCGGATGTCGCTTTCACCACTCCTACTTTTATTTCTTCCGGATTGTTAGCATCTAGTGATACCTGAAATTTGAAATATTTAGACATAGCACCCAATATTAATCTCATTATGCGATTACCCTTTTCATATAAGCCATTGCCTAAATGTTTATATCCGATAGATAGCATTTTCTCATTAATTATGTTTTCTAATTCTGATTGTGATGTGCCTGAGTATACATATACAAATCTCTCGCTGGAGTTAAGATCAACTCCTCTAAAATATCCCATTGTTTTTTACGTTATTAATTAATAAATAAATGTAAGTTTGTAGTTCATTAGGCAAAAGTAGAAAATAAAACTATCAGCACAAAGTAAGAATACTTAAAAGGTTAGATATGAAAAAAATTAGTTACCTACTCATTATACTATTCTCTTTTATCGGTTGCTCAAGCACGGTGAAAAAGGATAATGAACAACAAGATAAAGTGTCGATAATGCGTTTCGATAGGGATTTGAATGACTATATACAAAACCCTGCGACAGAAAAAGAATCTGCTCTAAAAAGTAAATATCCGGCCTTGCTTCCTGCGCTAGGACAAATAACAATCAATCAGCTAGCAGCAAACGATCCGGCTTTCTTTCCTGATCTTCGCGAATATTTTTCGCATGCAGCACTTCAAAAAATATATAAAGATGCATTAAAGACTTTTGATAACACTACTTCTTACGAAGAAGAATTAACTAAGGCTAATGCATTGATAGCGCAAAATTTATCCGGTGCTTCGTTACCTCAGTTAGCAATGCATGTTTCAGGATTTAAAGAGAATGTAATCATACTGAATAATATGATCTCAATATCTACAGATAAATATTTGGGCAGTAATTATCCTGCTTATCAAGAATTTTTCGCTCCTTATCAGCGTCAGCAAATGACACCCAAAATGGTTGTCAGAGATTATCTGAAAGCCTGGATAATGAGTGATATTATTAAATCGGACAATGATGATCAGGAAACACTTTTATCAGCTATGGTCGAAGAAGGAAAAATCCTTTATATATTATCTGTTCTCCTACCCGATTATAATGCGAACGATTTAATTGGTTACACCGCTGACCAAACTAAATGGTGTGTAGAAAATGAGAAGTCTGTTTGGCAGACAATGATCAAGCAGAGTAATATATACACAAGCGATCATATGATTATAACAAGATATGTCAATGATGCTCCTTATACTTCTACTCTTTCTCTCCAATCTCCGGGGCGTGTAGGTGCGTGGGTTGGCTGGCAAATCGTGTCCCAATATGCAAAAAAAACTAATGCGTCAATACAAGATATTATAACTCTTGATCCTCAAGAAATATTGAAAGGATCGAAGTATAACCCTTGATCAGATATTATCGAAATAGTTAAAATGCAGTCTTAATTTAAGGCTGCATTTTTTGTATTTAAAAAGTTATTAACAGCCTGTTTATAACTTAACTATTTATTCAGCGTAAAAACTATTATCTTTGAGTATAAAATCAAAAATATACATGGCCGACAATAATTATAAGAATCAGCGGAAAGGAAAACCGAAAGAAATGCAACAGATGTCTGATATAGGCAGAGTACAACCTCAAGCCAGAGAGTTGGAAGAAGCTGTACTAGGAGCATTGATGTTAGAGAAAGATGCTTATTCACTTGTGAGTGATATACTTAAACCCGATAGTTTTTACGACCCTATTCATCAGATAGTCTACAGAGCCATTGTAGACTTAGCTGTTCGTCAGGCTCCTATCGATATGTTGACAGTTGTAGAACAACTTAAAAAAGACGGAGAACTAGAGACAGTAGGCGGTCCTGTATATGTTGCCCAGCTTACAGAAAAAGTAGGTTCGGCAGCACATATCGAATTTCATGCCCGTATCATTGCACAAAAATATCTGGCTCGGGAATTGATAGCTTTTTCTTCTTCAGTTACAAACAAAGCTTTTGACGAAACATCAGATGTAGACGATTTGATGCAGGAAGCCGAAGGTAAGCTTTTCGAAATATCGCAAGGTAATGTGAAGAAAGATGTTACACAGATTAATCCTGTTATCAAAGAAGCCCTGAACTTGCTCGAGATTGCAGCCAATCGTGATGATGGATTAAGTGGTCTACAAACCGGATTCGATGCACTGGATAAAATAACATCAGGGTGGCAGAATTCTGACCTTGTTATTATCGCAGCACGTCCTGCGATGGGGAAAACAGCTTTCGTACTTTCGATGGCTAAGAATATGGCTGTTACTTACAATTACCCTGTTGCTTTGTTCTCACTCGAGATGGCGAATGTACAGCTTGTAAATCGTCTGATTGTTAACACTTGCGAGATTCCCGGAGAGAAAATAAAGAACGGTAGACTAGAGCCTTATGAATGGGAACAACTCGATTTTAAGATAAAAGAGCTGTACGATGCCCCGCTATATATTGACGATACACCCAGTTTATCGGTATTCGAATTACGTACAAAGGCACGTCGCTTGGTTCGTGAACATGGAGTAAGAATGATTATTATCGACTATCTCCAATTGATGAACGCCAGTGGTATGCAGTATGGTAGCCGTGAGCAAGAGGTAAGTATGATTTCCCGTTCGTTAAAAGGATTAGCGAAAGAACTTAATATTCCTATCATTGCTTTGTCGCAGTTGAATCGTGGAGTAGAAGGACGTGCAGGAGCGGAAGGTAAACGACCACAATTATCAGACCTTCGTGAATCGGGTGCAATCGAGCAGGATGCCGATATGGTTTGCTTTATTCACCGTCCTGAATATTATAAAATACTCGAAGATGAGAAGGGTAATTCGTTGATAGGTCTTGCGGAAATTATTATTGCCAAGCATCGTAATGGTGCTACAGCAGACGTATTGCTCCGATTCAAAAGTGAGTTTGCCCGTTTCCAAAATATAGACGACGATTATAATATTGGAGGAGGTCAATTTACATCTAAAATCAATATGAATGGAAATGCAGCACCTAGCCCTACTGATTTTCAACCAATGGCGGGTGGAAGTGATTTTGTTCCATTCTGATGTTTTAAATTACAAATAAAGAAGTCGTCTTGACTTTTTGTTTTTCGTATTATTTTGTCATCCTGAGGAACGAAGGATCTCAGTTAGGAGATGCTTCACTATCGTTCAGCATGACAAAAAGAGTAAAAAACAAACAAAAAGAAAATCTTTAGAAAAGTCAAGACGACTTCAAAATTAATATCCTAAGAGGCTTTATTTTAAAGAAAAATCTCTTAGGATATCAAGGAATGAAAATTCAAATTTATTTGTCTTTAAACCAATCCTCAAATCCTTTACGGGCATCGGACAGTTTGTCCTCCCAATGTTTTACCGAATTTTCCCCTATAATATCTGTAACATATTTAACAGCTAAAAAAGGTATATCAAATTCTCGGCAGACAATAGCTTGAGCAAACGCTTCCATATCTACAACATCTCCGTCCATCGATGTAATCTCCGTAACGAAGCTGTCGCCTGTGTTACATGTTCCCACTCTACCGTTTGTTGAAGTCCAGTCCTCTAATATTTTCTTTTCTTTATGTATAGGAGTTAAATCGACTTCGAATTCGACTCCCGGAAGTTTTACCATTTCATAATCCCGATCGATAAAACGGCGGCAAACAAATATGTTTCCAATTCTATGATTATGTGTCCCGGCTGTCCCCATATTTAGAACTAAGTCGGGACGGTTTTCGCATAGAGCTTTTGTAAGCATCATTGCAGATCGTATTTTGCCAATACCTGTATGAAGATATTCTATCTTGCATCCATTGATTGTAATAGGGACAAATTCTTCTTTAACAGCGTAAGTAACTAATATCTTATTCATCAGATTATATTTTTTGTACAAAAATAATATAATTATATATCAGATCAGGTCTTAATTTTCAGAGAATGAAAATTCATCGTTTTCCCATCAAATATAAGGATGCGCTTCAAGATCAAATCTCCAATCCCCGTTAGATACTTTATAGCTTCAGTAGCCTGTATGCTGCCTATAACCCCGGCAATAGAACCAAGTATTCCTACCTGTGCCGAAGTCGGAACAGTTCCTTCTTCAGGCGGATTATCAAAAACAGACCTGTAATCGGCATACCCCGGAATATAAGTCATTATTTCGCCCCGCAGAGCTAAAACAGCCCCATGAGAATATGGCTTTTGTTCTTTTACGCAGACATCGTTAATCAAAAATTTAGTGGTATAATTATCACAGCAATCAACAACAAAGTCGTACTCTTTTATGATCTCCGCTGCATTATCTGTTGTAAATTTGAAACCATAAGTATTGACCTTAACTTCGGGATTGAGAGCCGTCAGTTTTTCCTTAGCCGATTCGATTTTATTTTTTCCTAAATCAGTAGTCTGATGAAGTATTTGTCGTTGGAGGTTTGAAATATCCACTACATCATAATCAATGATACCTAGTGTGCCCACACCTGCGGCAGCCAGATAAAATAAAACAGGTGATCCCAATCCTCCGGCTCCAACTACTAAGACTTTTGATTGTTTAAGTTTTTGTTGACCGTCCTCTCCAAAGCCTTCTATCAATATATTTCTTGTATATCTATCCATATTTTTCTTTTAAATAAAAAGGTCTGAGACCTTATTGAAGACTTAAATCCCAATCTTTCCATACAACGTCATATCCTTGATTCTTAACTGCTGATAATACGAGATCAGGACAACGGTCGTCATTTACAGCAAATTGTTCTAATTCGTCTTTATAGACCGCATATCCACCCGGATCGGTTTTTGAACCTGTGCTTAGCGACGTAATTCCTAGTGTAGTCATATTATCCCTGAACAATTTATCTTCACGAGTAGATAAGGCTATCTCTATATCATGATCAAAAATGCGGTAAGCAAAGATAATCTGAGCCAGTTCTTTGTCAGACATAACTACATTCGGCTGAAACTCTTCTCCTTCGTGTGGGCGCATACGTGGAAATGAAATTGAATATTTCGTTTGCCAATACGTTTTTTGCAAGTATCTTAGATGTAGAGCCATCATTGTAGCATCAGTTCGCCAGTCTTCCAAGCCTATCAGTACACCTAATCCGATTTTATGTACTCCTGCCTTCCCCATCCGATCAAAACCATCGAGACGCCAATCGAATTTTGATTTCATTCCTTTAGGATGGTAGACCTTATACCTGGCTTTGTAGTATGTTTCCTGATAACAATATACTGCATTAAGTCCGGCATCAGTAAGTGTCTTATATTCTGTTTCTTTAAGCGGTTGTACTTCTATTGATATCGACGAGAAGTAGGGTTTTACCAAGCGGATTGCATTCTCCATATAATCGACCCCTGCGTCTCGTGGGTTTTCTCCTGTAACTAACAGAATATGCTGGAAATCTCCAATCTTTTTAATAGCTTCTACTTCACGCATAATCTGTTCGTCGTTAAGAATTATACGTTTGATATCATTATTACGATTGAATCCGCAATATACGCAGTGATTAACACACGAATTGGTAAGATATAGCGGGACATAAAACTGTATAGTTTTACCAAAGCGCTGCTGTGTATATTTTCGGCTCAATACAGCCATCTGTTCTAAATAGGGTTGAGCAGCGGGAGAGATTAATGCCATAAAATCATCCGTGTTAAGTCGGCTTTTGTTCAAAGCAATCTCTACATCTTTTGCTGTACGGGTATAGATTCGGGATTTAATATCATCCCAATCATACTCATTTATTAATTCTGTAAATTCCATCGTTAACATTCGTTGAGTTTAGTACATTCGTGCATTTCTTTTGTCAATTTCATTGCACAGAAATGAGGGCCACACATGGTACAATGATCACTCTCGTTATCCAATCTTCCTATTTTATAATACTCCAAAGCCTTTTCGGGATCTAATGATAAATTAAACTGATCTTTCCATCTGAAATCGTATCGAGCCTTGCTTAATGCATTATCTCTTATGGCTGCCCCCGGGTGCTCTTTCGCAAGGTCTGCCGCATGAGCAGCTATTTTATAAGCAATAACTCCTGCTCTTACATCCTCTTTGTCGGGCAATCCTAAATGTTCTTTCGGGGTAACATAGCAGATCATAGCCGTGCCATACCAGGCAATTTGCGCTGCGCCAATGGCTGATGTGATATGATCGTAACCAGGAGCAATATCAGTAGTCAAAGGCCCTAATGTATAGAACGGAGCACCATGGCAATGAGCCAATTGTTCATCCATGTTTGCTTTAATCTTATGCATTGGTACATGCCCCGGACCTTCGATTAGTACTTGAACATGGTGTTTCCACGCTTTCTTTGTAAGTTCCCCTAAAACAGACAGTTCTGCAAACTGAGCAGCATCGTTTGCATCGGCAGTGCAACCGGGGCGTAAACCATCGCCTAGCGAAATAGCTACATCGTATTGTTTCAGTATTTCACATATATCATCGAAATGAGTGTAAAAGAAATTCTCCTTATTATGCATTGTCATCCAATTGCCGATAATAGATCCGCCACGTGATACAATACCTGTAGTGCGTCCTTTTACGAGTGCCAGATGAGACCGAAGTAATCCCGCATGAATGGTGAAATAATCTACTCCCTGCTCGCACTGTTCAATTAACGTATCGCGATATATCTCCCAGTTGAGGTCTGATATTTTGCCATTTACTTTTTCCAATGTCTGATATAAAGGCACAGTTCCTATAGGAACAGGAGTATTGCGGATAATCCATTCGCGGGTCTCGTGGATATTCTCACCTGTGGATAAATCCATTAAGGTATCGCCACCCCATTTGCAACTCCATACTGCTTTCTTTACTTCTTCGTCTATACCTGACGAAAGGGCTGAATTACCGATATTCGTATTTATCTTAACTAGGAAATTTGTTCCGATAATCATCGGTTCGGCTTCGGGATGATTGATATTAGCCGGAATAATGGCTCTGCCTGCTGCTATTTCGCTGCGAACAAACTCGGCATTGATATGTGTTTTTATACCTAGTTCTTCATTTTGCTGATTCTCACGGATGGCTACATATTCCATTTCTGGGGTAATGATTCCCTGCTGTGCATAATACATTTGTGTGATACTTTTACCTGTTTGGGCACGGCGAGGATAGTTTATCAACGGAAAACGGATGGTATCTAATTTTTCATTAATCAAACGTTCATTACAATAATGAGATGTAAAAGCCGATAACAGCTCTGTATCGTTTCTATCATTTATCCATTGCTCGCGTATGCGCTGCAATCCTTTTGTTATGTCAATGGGAATATTCGAGTCGGAGTATTGACCACTTGTATCATAAATAGTAACGGGAGCATTATGTTCTTTTATCTCTTTTCCGTCGACAACTGTAATTGTATCCAACAATGATACCGAGCGCATAGCCACGTTTATATTGTGAATTTCTCCCTTTACATATATCTTTTTCGATGAGGGATAAGTAATACGATGATTTATTTTCATAATTGTCTTACATTAAAAATGAGGTTAATGGACTACTTGCTTCTGCAAAATTTAGTTGACTTGCCAATTGTGCTTCGAAAGCCATGCGACCGCTTTCAACAGCGAGTTGAAATGCTTTTGCCATCGCAATGGGATCGCCTGCAATAGCAATCGCTGTATTTACAAGCACCGCATCAGCACCCATTTCCATAGCTTCGGCCGCATGCGACGGCGCGCCTATTCCTGCATCTATAATTACAGGGACATTGCTTTGTTCTATAATAATCTCAAGCAGATCTCGTGTCCGTAATCCTTTATTTGTTCCTATTGGGGCACCCAAGGGCATAACGGTTGCGGCTCCGGCATTTTCAAGTAGCTTGCAAAGTACAGGGTCTGCCTGTATATAAGGTAATACAATAAAACCGAGTTTGGCTAGTTCTTCCGTTGCTTTCAATGTCTCTATCGGGTCGGGAAGAAGATATTTAGGGTCGGGGTGAATCTCTAATTTCAGCCAGTTTGTTTCAAAAGCTTCACGAGCCAGTTGTGCAGCAAATACGGCTTCTTTTGCATTGCGTACACCCGATGTGTTTGGTAAGAGTTGTATTCCCGGTTTTTTAATATGGATCAACATGTCGTCTTCTTTATTTTCAAGATCGAGCCGTTTCATTGCCACTGTTACCATTTGCGTTTGCGAGGCAACAATGGCTTTACTCATTACGTCATTGGAACTGAATTTGCCTGTTCCTAAAAAGAGTCGTGATCCGAACTCTTTTCCTGCTATCACTAAATTTTTCATAGCTGATATTTATTGATTAAGTTGATAATTTTTCGTGTTTCTTCTATCGGATTATCTGCGGATAGAATGGTAGAAGACAGGGCGATTCCAGATACTCCTGCACGCATAATGTCGGGAATGTCATTGATTGTTACTCCTCCGATAGCGAGTATAGGCAGATTTATGTTGTTTTCTTTGCATTGCCTTATAATGAATTGATAACCATTCAGTCCAAGAATAGGACTTAGATTTTTCTTCGTTGTTGTAAAACGGAAAGGACCCAAGCCGATGTAATTCACTCCCTCGTCATAGAGCCGTTTTATATCATCGAACGTGTTGGCTGTACCTCCAATAATGAAGTCTTTCCCCAGTATTTTTCGTGCTTCACTGGGGAGCATATCTAACTTTCCGAGATGCACACCTTTAGCTTGCACCTTTTGGCAGACTACCACATGATCGTCGATATAAAGCAGTGCATCGTATTCGTTGCATAAGTCTTTTGCAGCTAAAGCTGTTCTTATTATATCATCTATGGGAGTATCCTTCATTCGTAATTGTATCTGTTGGCATCCCCCTTTTAATGCAATTTCTATCGATTGCAGGTAATCGAATTGTTGTGTTCGATGTGTTATAAATAAGAGTCCTTTCATTATTGATTGCATATGGATTTAAGTTTATTAAATCGTTCTAACAGAGCATTCTCATCTCTATTCTCTTTGAAGTTTTTCCATAGTCCGCCTAAAACGGCTACTCCGCCAAACCCATAGGATACAGCAATTGGAATAGTATCTGAATCAATCCCACCCAGAGCAATAACCTTCTCTGTTATTATATTCAGATTCGTAGCTTCTATTAATTCTTCATGCGTAAAAGCACGGCTATACCCTGACTTTGATATACTATCGAAAATAGGACTCAAGAATACATAATTAAAATCATCCGAAGTTTCTAAACAATCAAGAGAGTGACAAGAACGACTAACAGAAAGCAATACTTTATTTGGTCGAATTGTATTTCTGCTGTTCAGATGTACTCCTTTCAGATCGAAATAATTAACTAATGAGAAATGATCATGTAGCACAATCCTATCGTGATATTTCGAAGCTATCTGAGATAGCAAAAAATATACATCCTGTTCGGAGGATAAAGGTTTACGCAGATGCAATGTCAATAAGCCGTTTTTGAAAAGTTTATTGAGAATTTGGGCTTCATTTTCAATTATCTCTTCAAGGGTGATTGCTATTAAACTCGTCATAGTTATCCTCCCGATACGGCTTGTATCAACATTAATTCGTCATTCTCCAATAATATAGTTTTTGCCCATTCATTCTTAGGAATAACTTCATTATCGATAGCAATGGCAATACCTTGCGATTTTAGCCCAAGATCTTCAATAAAAGAAGCTATAGTTGCCCCCTCTTTTATTTCATGATTTTGGTCATTTAACTTAATAATCATATTGTTTAGTATTTAATGGTTCTGGTTTGAAAAAATGATTAAGTGGACCGTAGCCTTTTCCTGTGATAATATCTTTTCCGTAATATATGGCATTGGTAATGTACTGCTTTGCAGCTCTGACAGCCATTTCAATATCCATACCTAAAGCCATGTAGGCTGCGATAGCGGATGACAGGGTACAGCCTGTACCATGCAAATTACTTGTTCGGATATTTTCGGAAGAGAAGGAAACTGAAGCTTTATTCTGACAGAAAAGGATATCGACAACATTAGCCTTTGGCAAATGTCCTCCTTTTATTAAGACGGCATTACAACCTTGATTAAGTAACACATCAGCAGCTTTTTGCATATCTGATTCCTGAGTAATTTTAATTCCGGAAAGTATTTCAGCCTCAGGTATATTGGGTGTGATAAGTGTTATTCGTTTGTATAATTCTTCTCTGAAAGAATGAATTGTTGATGCTGATACGAGCTTACTTCCAGTAGTAGAAATCATTACCGGATCCATAATCACCGTTTGAAGATTATATCTATCTATAATCGAGGCAACTATTTCTACTGTATCGGAATTAGGAAGCATACCTGTTTTGACAGCATCTATTAGCATGTCGTCTAGTACGGTTTCAAGTTGTTGATGTATGATTGAAGGGGAGAGAGTTTCTATAGCCCTTACTTCTTGTGTGTTTTGGGCAGTAATAGCGGTAATGACTGATATCCCAAAGACACCTATTGCTGAGAATGTCTTTAGGTCGGCTTGTATCCCTGCACCGCCACCACTATCAGAACCTGCAATTGTTAATGCTGACAGATATCTCTTCTTGTTATTCATATTGGTTATTTAGATAATAAAACCAATCAAGAGATATCCTAGCTAAAGGAGAAGTATTCTTTTGTCATTCCTACGGCGGCATTACCCGCATCAGGTTTTAAGGGTATAATCTCAGCTTTTTAAAGCACCCCTTGATTGTTGTGTGACAAATGTAATGGAAATTTTAAATAAAATAGGTACTTGAATATATTTTTTACGATTATTTTAATTTGGATATTTAGAGTGCTGATAATATAATTTATGTAAAAATATTAGAGCCACAGGAAAATAAGCCTCTGTGGCTCTAATATTTTTAATCTTATGAATTGATTACAATTTTAGCATGTATATATTAAAAACGCACTTTAATTATCCTTCTTGCAACGTACGGAAAACAAACTGTGCCGAACTGACGCATAACGGGTAACATTCATTAAGTTTTTAGGTATCTTTCGAGACCACGCTCCGGAAGGAAGAGGACTACCGCTGGCACTCCAGAAGATGCCTGTTTCTCCGTATTCCTTGGCTTTGGAGCCGTTGGCATAACCGACTAATAATACTCCGAAGCCACCGCGAAGCGTGGAAGAAATAATGTTGGATGAACCGTTGGGGACGATTGTTTCATCAGGAGCAGGGCATGAGTCTTTCATGCCCTGACCGTGAGTAGTGCCACGTTCATTATCACCTACGGTAATTGTTCCGTTAGCATCAGCGATTCCGCTATATTGGCTGGTATGGAGGTTGATTTCCTGTTCCAATTCTGTATATTCTGCATCGGACGGGAGATGCCAGCCATTAGGACAGATGCCTTGGCGCTTAATAGTGGTTTTATGTAGTTCTTCACCCTCATTGATACCTTCTTCGCCGGTAGTAGTATTTCCTTTAGAGTTGGTTGCAGCTGCCCAATTGTATAAGCGACCTATGCGAGGATTGTTGTTGAATGTGGTGGCTGTGGCACCATCGGTGCCTCCGTTAGGATAACACCAAAGTGGATTTAGAGAATTGTTGGTTGCAGATGGGCTAGTGCCCAAATTTTGTAGTACGGTATCATCGGTCCCGGTACGATCTGTATCAGCAAAACTGGTGGCGGCAAGGTTGGTAATCATCCAACGACGTTCTTTGGTGTTAGTGGGTGCATCTTCGTAGCCGAAGTTCCCCGAGAAGAAAATATTATCATTTTGGTCGGTGTGCCAGGCAATTTTGGTGATAGGGTGTGGGACATCTTTCGCAAATCCGGAGAGGTCGGCGCGGATTTTCCATTCTCCCATATTAGGCTCGGTGGTGCAATTTAGTATCGATACCTTAATATCGTCGAAGCGTTTGATAGCTTAGGTGTCTTTAAAAGTGATATCTGCAGTCTGGTATTTATTTCCTGCCGCAACGGTATACTGGAAGTTAGAATTGACTGTAGTACCGTCTTTTCTGTCACTCCCCTGAGTACTGCCAACTGTCGGGCTGGTGCTTGAGAGAATATTACTCGGGTCGGTTTTGACGGTTGTCCATGCCACATTTCCTTCTACAGGCAACTTAACGTTTCCGGCAGTGGTATAGATACTTTGACTGCTGCTAAACTGATTATTGACTTTGAGAGCATAATTGGTTTGATTGAGGGTTATGGTTTCGGTTGCAGTTTCGCCACATTCGTCCTTTATAGTAAAAGTCAATGCAGTCTCTCTCGATTGCCAGGGCGAATCAGGATTACTAATAGTCATCGCATCGGGTATCATGCTAAAGATTGCCGGGCTTGCTTTCAGAGGGCTAGCGGTTCTATTTACATTGCTAAAAAGTACACCGCCTTCTTGTAAACTAGCACCTGTTATTGCTTTTTCAGTATAAGTCAGCAATCCGGCAGGAGACCATGTTACATCAAAACTTTGCATGTTGATAGCTCCGCGAGCATCGTGCCCACTGGGTAGGTCATAATATCGTTTGGTGCCCAAGGCGATGGAGACAGGTTCATCAGGACTCCATATACTTCGCCATTTTTCGCCATCCCACGAATATAAGCCATCGGGTATAGGGGCACATCTGGGTATGGATTCTCCCGATATGTTATAAACGATTAAGCCGACATGACTCATTTTTTGAGTTGCATAATCTGATTCGTCTCCCGTAAACATAGGATAGAGGTTATCCATATCAGTGAGTTTTACCCGAGGCATTGCAAAACCTTTATTGGCCGTCACTTGTGGATTGGCGTGGGAGTCGCTGTCTTTTAGGTCTAGCAATGCGCCTTTGCGAGGAGCAGTACCAGAGCCAATCGTTACTTGTCCGACCAAAGTGGCAGGAATGAGAAATAGCATTGTACAAAGTATGGGCAATGTAAAGTTTTTGATTTTCATTTTGATAAAGTATTTGAATTAATTGTTGATAAGGATGGCATAGAGGTGTATATGTTATTTCTATAAAGATAAAAAAAAAATTGGGTAGACTGTGCGCAAATTTGCACGATATGTATAAACTATTTAAACCTCTCTTTGGAAGGGGTTGGCTAAAACTAGTTTCCCATTTTTTTAAAATAGGATTAACTATAAAATATTCAGAAATAACAATGACGTGGGAAGTCATTTAATTTTGACCGAAATTGAGCATTTAATTCTTTAGTATTATAAATATATTAAGTTCCTTAACAAACTTATTTTTATAATTATTATGGTGCTAAGATAACATTTATTTAGTTTATGCAAGTTTTTTTATGTTAATATTAATTTTTGGTTGCTATTCACAGAATCAAAACCAATATTTAAATTACTAATTTTTCTTGCAACGAACAAAAAACATAAAGGAGCGAGAATTCTCAAATCTGTACACCGATGCATTACTATCAGTCAGATTCCGGAACCATGCGTTGCTATTACCACTGCTACTTGACGACCAAAAGAAACAACCGTAACCGTAATTGCCAGTGGAGCCACCGGAAGCATAACCGGCAAGAAGAGCATTAAATCCACCTAATAACGCAGAGAAACTTTTGCCATTGGTGACCGTGCTGTTACCATTTGGTGGACATACCGATTTTATAGCCGCTCCTTGGGCATTGGTTGCGGTCGATGATGGACGCCATCCATATCCAGGAAATGATGTACCGTATTCCCAAACAGTTTCCCAAGGAACCCATGTATTTTTTTCCGATTCGCTATAGCTGCTGTACAAATGAGCATTATTATAAATGTGGCGTTCCAAGTCATTCCATTCTTTATCACTTGGCACATGCCATCCATTAGGACAAATACCTTGAACAGAAGCTACCGGATCGGTACCTGTAGGTGTTTGTCCTTGATTAGCTACGGAAGGGTTTTCTCCGTTGGTAGCAGCTGCCCAGTTGTATAACAAGCCGTTTTTTATCTTTAGCCTCCAGTCAGAAGATGGATGGTTAGCAGGAATATAAGGATTTGTATCTCCTTCAGCATAAGCAAAATATTTGTTGGTATAAGGGGATACCGCAGAATTTGCGGTATGCGTGAAACCAGTAAAACCGGTATAAGGATGGATAATTGGATCGTAACGTATATTTTCAAGCATCCAATCACCAGCTGCTCCGAAGCTACGTGCCAGATACACTTCACTATCCCGTGGATCAGATACCTCATAAACACTGGGAGAAGGTTGGTTGGTTTGTCCCAAATATTGCCAGGTTTGTCCGTTCCAAACATATAAACCCTTATAGATAGGGGTAGCTGCGCAACGATCTTCATTCGTGTTATACACCATTAAACCTATATGCTCGTTGATGTCCCATGGAATACTACCTACAGATCCATTTATTGTGACTTTAAGATCTGTAACCGTAGTAGTTAATGAATTTAGAGCAACGCGAGGCAAAATTAATCCTTTATTAGAATTTCCATCCACAGTTTCTTTCAGATCAAGCAAAGCCCCTTTGTTGGGTGCGTTGTTACTGCCTATTGTTACTTGACCCTGTGCATGCAACACCAGTAGTCCGAAAATGAGAAATGTTAATTTTTTTAAATGTATTGTTCTCATTGTTGATGTACATTTTAATTTGTAAGTTCAAATTGATTAGTTTTGTAATTTTTCAATTTTTATGATTTCATTTGTCTTTATACTTTATCCGTTAAAGGAATAATAGAACAATGAAATAAATTAAAAATCAGGTGTAAATGTACTACTTAATATATTTTTATCAAGTTTATTTATCTTATTTTTTTAGCCACTAAACATGTTCTTTTGAGTAAGTTATCTAGCTGATAATTTTACCGACTTTGAGTATGTATTGTTCATTATGTAAGCTAGAATATTGAAGGAGTATTTTCCTTTCAGGATCAAGATCAAATAGAGTGTTTTAAAGGTACAAGCTCGTTAATATTCGGACAATTTTTTCTAAGGTAGAAAATGTTTCTAAAAGTTATTTTATAAATATCATAGACGAATCATGGAATTATTTGACGAATAGTTATCATTTTTTACCGATATATTTGGTTTCGATTTGTTGTCCTAATTTGATATTCTACTGTCATAAGAGGTGTTTTTGTAAAAAAACCTCTATAGAGATAATTAATTTATAGAGGTTTCCTTAGATTTTATTTAATATACTCCAAAGCCTAAAATTGATGTTTTTACACTATTATTTAATTTTACTTATGTTTTAGGCTGTCTGTTTATTTCTTATAACTATTATATTCTTCATCAGTTACAGGTTCTAGCCATACAACAGCACCTTTACTTGACTGTGTGCCGATTGCTATATGCTCAAATTCACTATCGGGTGTTGCACCATGCCAATGGATGATATCGGGTAAAATTTCAACAACATCGCCTACAGTGAGCAGTTGAATCGGTTTCCCTTTTTCCTGATAGTAGCCTGTTCCTCTTGTGCAGAGTAATATTTGACCGCCCGGATACGAATGCCAATTGTTTCTGACTCCGGACTCGAATATCACGTTTCCGACAGTTGCATCAAAGTTTTCTTTATCGGTAACCAACATTTTCAGCCATGCTTTTCCACTGAAATAATCATTATTGATTACATCTCCTTTTGGAAAAATCAGAGTTGTTTCTTTGTTATTTGCTGTTTCCATTTCATTTGTGTTTTTTTGATTATTGCAGCATGCAGTGAATCCAAATGCTATAACAGCTACTAATGCTATGCTAATTTTTTTCATGATTGTTATTTAAGATATTGTTTAAAGAATGAATCCATTTTGGGTAGTGATACCGCCATATACTCAGGTCTGTCGTACAGATCGACGTGTGAAGCTCCGGGAACAACAAACAGTTCTTTGGGTTCTGCTGCTTTATTATACGCATCCTCTTAAACGCATTTTGAAACAAGTAGATTGGGAAAATAATCCTTATTTACTAAAAGACGGAATGTTCAAAACTGTCGCGAAGTCAAATTATCTTGATTCATTTTCATCAAACTGAATTAGGATAGTTTGTCTCGCTTTATACTTCCACTACAAATTTGCTACCTCTTGATACTTGTATCCTGTTTTATTAACAGCTTCTTTCACTTCCAGCTTCCTCTCTATAGTATGTATCATTAATAGATATTCATCAGATTCAGTATCTATTAAACTTATTTGCAGACCATTTTCTCTTAGAGTATTGTCAAACTTAGCAAATACGCCATTGTGTGAAATGGTAATATTATCATCCATATCCTCTGCCTGAGGTAAAGGAATGGATTGAGTGAAATTTTGTTTTAGAGTAGATTGTATGCTCCATTCTAAATCTTCAACTCCTGCTTTCCAATCAAGATTCATTATTAACCACATATTTCTATCATTTAGATATGTTATCACTGAATCTAAAGTTTCGTATTTGTCATAACTCTTCAGCCCATCAAGAAAATCATTGAACTCCGATTTCATCCTCTTATCAGCTAAGCATATCTCACCTATTTTTTGATAAGCACCTTTCTCTTCCAGACTGATGTAAGGTTTCTGTCTTTCTTTTTCTAAATGCTCTTCTTCTAGTTTCTTTTTTTTATTTTTTTCGGTTTCAATATTGTAAATCGTAGCCACAAGCTTTTGAGTTTGTTTCAAGGTGTTCTCTATCTTGGTTACAATTGATTTGTCGCTAATTTCTGTGTGTAGATTCGGGATTTGGAACCATTTTACCCCTTCGCCTGCATAACATTCTCGCAGTTCTATTTTATCCTTGATTCGCGCAATAAAGTAGAATTTTGAAGGAAAAGGAGCATCATTTATATCATAGAAAATAAGAGCATCTGGCAGATAGAAAGTCCCTTCGGAAGTTTTGTATTCAAAATCGTCTCGACTTATAAGAACATAACTAAACATTAGAATTGGCTTTCTAAGTATTCCAAAAAAAGATTTATTGACCTGAGGAATCTCTATTAGGTTCTTATTTGTATTGTCTTTTATATATTGAAAAATATCTAAATTAATTAGATTTGTATTAATGCTATTTCCACTTAGTTCTTCTTTGTTATAGTAAATTCTTGGCATAAAAAATAATTAATAGATATTTCAGTATTGAACAAAAATAGATATAAAATATTGAATATACCTATGGAGTTTGCCTATTTAATCGGGATATCCAATTAGTGAATAGTAACAATGATTATGCAATACTATGGCTTAAAGTGTTCTGACTAATTGAGTGTTTCAGTTACAAAGGTATTGCTGTTTTTGATAAATTATCTTAAAAAATGATAATAAATATACCGCCACTTAAAAAGTTGAGGTAATTAAAAAGAAAGTCGAAATGACTTATTGAGGTTAGCTCCTGATCGGGTCAAAGCTATTTTTTGAAACAAAACTTACCATTCATTGCCGAAATATTGATACGACATACTTATAATTAGTTCGATATAAGTAATGAAAAATGATCTTTACTCCACAACTTTATTCTTCGGAAATCTGATAAGCTGAACATTTAGCATAGTAAAAGCCTGTCGGTAATAATCTGACAGGCTTTTAACGTAAATAAAATTTGATCCTTTTATTGAGTTTGTGGATTTCTCACTTTCTCCCGGTCACCGTAATAGAATAAATCCCCACATTACCCGCTTTATACTTAGCGATAGTTGCCTCATCCAAATGTTCCTGTAAAACATCATCAGGAATAACAACTGTTTTTGTTCTTTCCACTTTAATATTAGTGAAGTTTGCTTTTTCTATTTCCTTTAAATAATCCTCTTTTTGAATGGCACTGGCTATACACCCTGCATACATCGAAGCATTATCGGTAAACTCTTTAGGAAACACACCATTCAGTACCACATCCGAAATACAGAAATGGCTGCCCTTTTTGAGAACACGGTAAATCTCTTTAAAAATCTTATCCTTTTCAGGTAGTAAATTTAGAACACAATTACTTACAACCACATCGGCAGTATTGTCGGCTACAGGCATTTCTTCAATATCCCCTTCCATAAATTCAACATTGGTGTATCCACGTTTGGATGCATTCTTGCGAGCTTTCTCTATCATTTGAGGAGAAAAGTCTATGCCTATCACTTTGCCGCTTTCGCCTGCTTCCGCTCGTGCAATAAAACAATCGTTGCCAGCTCCCGATCCTAAATCAATAACAGTATCACCCTCTTTAATCCCTGCATATTCTGTCGGTAATCCGCAACCTACACCCAAGTCCGCATCAGCTTCGTATCCTTTCAATTCACTGTAATCTTCACTCATTATAGTAAATACCTTTTTTGATGGCGTATTGGGGTTCGTGCCGCAGCAGCAACCCGATTTAAGCAGATCACTATTCAAAGCCAATTCGCTATATTGTTGCTTTACCATCTCTTTTTTTTCCTTGTTTGTTTTCATCAGTTCAGCGTTTTATATTATTTGATAATTCATTTTTGTAATATTTTTTTTTCAACCAAAAAGCCACATTTACCAGAGCAATCAGAACAGGCACTTCGACCAATGGACCCACAACTCCTGCAAACGCCTGTCCGCTGTGAATACCGAAAACACCGATAGCAACCGCAATAGCCAGTTCAAAATTATTGCCTGTGGCAGTAAACGAAATAGAAGCATTCTTATCATAACTAGCCCCCATCGCCTTACTCACAAAAAAGCTGATAAAGAACATCACCACAAAATAGATCAGCAAAGGAATAGCAATGCGTACCACATCCATTGGGATTTGTACAATCAATTCGCCCTTAAGGCTGAACATTAAAACAATGGTAAGCAGTAAAGCAATTAAAGTTATAGGCGATATAGCAGGAATAAATTTCTCCTTATACCATAGTTCCCCTTTCACTTTTACCAATATCAGACGACTAAGCATACCCATCAGGAAAGGAATACCCAAATAGATAGCTACCGTTTCGGCAATCGTACCAATAGATATATAGACAATAGCACCCTCGAAACCGAAATAGGGAGGCAGTATTGTTATAAATAACCAAGCGTAAAAACTGTAAAAGAACACTTGAAAAATACTATTGAGGGCAACCAAGCCTGCACCGTATTCCGTATTGCCTTCCGCCAGATCGTTCCAGACCAATACCATCGCTATACAGCGAGCCAAGCCGATCAGAATAACCCCAACCATGTATTCAGGATAGTCCTGTAAAAATGTAATAGCCAATATAAACATCAATACAGGGCTGACAATCCAGTTTAAGAATAAGGACGTACCCAATATCTTTACATTCGTAAAGACCTTTGGTAAGAGTTTATAATCAACTTTAGCCAGTGGCGGGTACATCATCAGAATAAGCCCGACAGCCAAAGGAATATTTGTAGTTCCGCTAGACATGGAATCTACCGTTGCAGATACCGAAGGAAAGAAATAACCTAATCCCACCCCAATAGCCATAGCCAAGAATATCCAGAGGGTTAAGTTTTTATCTAAAAAACTCATTTTCCTTTTATCTCTTTAAGGTAAAACTCATAAAATCCTTTTTTAATTTCGTCACGCACACGGATATACTCCGATTGTATAAACTCAGGTGTACCCACAGCATCAGAAGGATCATCAAAGCCGATATGTAAACGGTGTTTTACTTTACCTGTAAATGTGGGGCAGCTTTCATTCGCACCACCACAAACAGTAATTACATAATCCCATTCGTCATTCAGGTATTTATCAACGCTGTCAGAGGTGTGATGTGAAATATCTATCCCTGCTTCTTTCATTACTTCAACCGCTTTGGGATTTAGTTTTCCGCTTGCCTTTGTTCCTGCCGAGCAGACGATAAGGGAAGGATCGAACGATTGAAGGAAACCATGAGCCATCTGGCTGCGGCAGCTATTGCCTGTGCAAAGAATAAGTACTTTCATTTATATTATTTCTTTAGTTGTTTAATCATTTTACTATTAATCATCGGTATGCCTATACAGACAGTTTGTTGCCCTAAGTCAATATAGCCGTTTTTCAAAAAGAAACCGTTAGCAGTAAGAGATACATCCGCGCTTATTTCTTCGCTTCCGACTTCTTGGGCGTGTTGCTCTATATTCAATAACAAAGCCTTTGCAATACCCTGCCCTTGAAATTTTTTGTGTACAAAGAGAGTATTTAAATAACCACCAGGTTTGAGAGAGCAGAAGCCTACTAGTTGATTTTCAATTTCACAGACGATGAAATATTCTTCATTGATACGGTGCAACCAAACGTTATTATCCACTCCACGCTTCGCCCACAGGTCAACCTGTTCGAATGTATAATCTTTGATGTTTACGGATAGGATTGTTTCTTGATAGAGTTTCTTTATTGGCTCTATATCTGTTTCTTTTGCCAGTCGGATTGTATTCATATATTTATTGATCTTTTATTCTTATTTCTATTCCTTTTATAGTTCGCTATTCGTGGAACTACGAATGATAAATGCAAATTTTTTATGATTCGCAATCCGAATCGAACTGAATGTCTTTGAAAAAAGCAGAGAATAATCTTTGTGCTGTTTCCCAATTGCCTCTGTGAATGCAGTACTTTACGGTGGGAAGCGTAATTGTTCCCTGTATAAGTCCGGCATCTTTCAGTTCATTCAAATGTTGCGAAAGGGTGCTTTTGGCTACGGGTAGTATTTCAGACATATCACCATGATAACAACACGTTTGGCTTGCCAGTAGTTGAAGGATGGCTATGCGGACAGGATGCCCCATTGCTTTAGCAAAGCGTGCTAGTTGTTCTTGTTCTTTTGTTAAGTCTTTCTTTGACATAAGATATTTATTATTTGTAGTTCGCAAATATACGAACAATATTCAAATTGCAAAATAAAAATTATAGTAATTATTTGAAGTTTCTCAATGAGACAAACAAACGGAAATAAAAGAGATAGTCAGATGCAGGCTAAAGATAGGTTAAAGTTTAATATGATAATATTTTGATAATTAATATATTACTTCCTCTACTCCATCTCCCCATACTCCCCGATCTTCAATTCACAAATACGTTTAGTAATATCCCTCAGTAACTCGACTTTCGGAATAAGAGCATCAATATCCTCTTTAGTAACTATAAATTTCGGATTATATCTCGCCTCTATAGAAGCATCCTTTACCAGATTGAAAAGTCGTTTTTCTTCCACCGAATTATTAGGAAAAACATTAGCCAGATCAGGCTAATGACCTTTAATAGACGCAGCCAGTTTAGTCAGGTTCTGTTGTGTACTACTTCTCAGCGTAAAAGCCAAACGGATAGAATAGTAATAGTTTTCACAGGCTTGGTGGATATGAAAAGAACACATTTGGTATTTTTCATCTGCGATATCATGACGGGCACTTCTGAAAAAATCATTTGCTTTATCAAATTTGTCATCGAAGTACATCTATGTATGATAATCCCGTATAACACATAAAAATAAAGACATCTCTTATCTGACTTAATCTTTCTGTCAGGAACTCTTTTCTATATATGGTATCAATTTCTTCCTGCGTCAAAACTTCCCGATGAACCTTCTCATTATGGAATTTAAAATTTGCGAAAGGATTTATTTTCACTTCAGCTCCTAAGTTAATACTGAAAGTAAATACAGACCTGAACCGCTGAATAAATTTCATGGCAGTATTATTACTGCAATCATGATCGTTACGCAGTAAGAGGTAAAATTTCTCCACAAATAGGAAATCTATTTCAGGAAGTGGAATATCAGATAGCTTATATTCCTTTTTAATAAACTTCTCAATACGTTCTTTGGTCAGTTCGTATCTTGAATAAGTTATCCGGCTGGTTGTATTTCCGACTTTGAGTTTGTATTGCTCATTATGTATGGTGAAATACTGAAGAAGTGTTTTTCTTTCGGGATCTATACCTTTTAAGATGTTTTTTATACTTTCAGGCAAAGCATAGCCTTTTGTTTCCAATAATTTATTATAAATGGAAAACATCTTTGCACGTAAATTGTCTATTACTAAGTTCAGGTTGATTGCTTCTGCGGTTCTGCCTTTTGCCTTACCGAGTTTTATATCCCACATATCAGGATTTACTTCCAGTTTTGTATTGAACTGGGCTGTATCGCCGTTTACAGTTATCCTGACTAAAATCGGTACAAGCCCGTTACTGTTCGGACGGTCTTTTCTCAGAAAGAAAAGTGTTCTGAAAGTTGCCTTCATACTATTTACTTTTTTGTTTGTAAAACTACTAATTACTTGTATAATCAGGGTGTACAAAACATAGACAATATGCTACAAATCAAGGACTTAAACTCTAAATCGTACCCATAATCAAAAGGGCTGTTTTTGGGTACGATTTGGCAACGAATCTTTGTCCGAATCTGGTATTTTAATGTCTTAGGGATGTCTTGGGTGGAAACAAAAAACTCCCGCAAATGAATCATTTACAGGAGTTTGTCTTACTTTGTCTAGGGTCGGATGTAAACCTTTATAATTGCATGATAATCAGTAAAATATAAGCAGCAAAATAATTGATGGTAACGAATTGGTAACGATTTTTCATCCACTGTTTTCGATCAATCCATCTATTTGTTATACAGATAATTATATGGTAAGAATAATCATTTTTTATTTTACAAGCAAACATTTTGTCCTAAAATTTTAAACCAACTATTGAAAGATAAGAAGAAAGACAATCTGAATTGATTTCAGATAAACTTGCTGTCAGAAAATCTCACTAGTAAATAAAAAAATGACAATAAATATACCTCCACTAAAAAGTGGAGGCAATTAACATAAAAGATCAAATGACTTATTAAGGTTGGCTCCTAATCGGGTCAAAGCTATTTTTGAAACAAAACTTACCATTCATTACCGAAATATTGATACGGCGTACTTATAATTAGTTCTATATAAGTAATGAAAAATCATCTTTACTCTACAACTTCATTCCATGGAATAACGACAAAGTTGTTTTCCGATATATCCTTAACCTTGCTAATCCATTGTATTTCGTTTTGAGCCTTAGTTTTCAGGAAAGAACTCGTAGTGGTTGTAAGTAACATAGTCGAATTAACCACTCACCTATTACGAGATAAAATTTGTTCCTAGCCACAACTTGCAGTCGGAATAAAATAAGTCGTCCTATCGGACTCTTTACATTTTAATCTTAACGACCGCATCGTTGAATGGATGGCTTACCCCCGAAATAAATGTCGGCTTTGCTTTCGCCCGTCAGGTTTGCCGACCTTGCCGGTTACACGGGGGACTCGGTATGGGAAGAAAGCGTAAAAAAAACAAAAAGATAGCTGTGTCAAACGCAGTTTTTTTGTTTTCGCTTTCAAACACATATTGGTTGTGCGAAGAGGCACAGTCTTTATTTTTTTTCGTTTTGCATCAAGGCAAAATGAAAAACAAACTTCGGCAGAGGTACAGCAGAAAAACAGAACGTGTGGTATAATTCAACTACTGATTGGCATAGTTAATTAGAGCTTGAATATTTATGCCGATATTCAATAATATCAGCAATAGTTACAATCTTCAAATTGTATTCTTTGGCAAGCTTTATTAATTCAGGCATTCGTGCCATACTTCCATCATTGTTCATAATTTCAATCAGAGCCCCAACTGGTTCCAGTCCTGCGAAACGCATCAAATCGCCAACAGCTTCGGTATGGCCTTGGCGTTCCAACACCCCACCCGTTCGTGCTTTTAAAGGAAATATATGTCCCGGGCGTCCTAGATCCGAGGGTTTAGTATCTGAATCTACTAAAGCTTTTATTGTAGCAGATCTTTCACTAGAGGATACCCCTGTAGAAAATCCCTCTCCAAGTAAATCCACAGAAACAGTAAAAGGTGTGCCAAGTAATGATGTATTATTCCTTTCCATCATGGGTAATTCTAATTTCACACACCTTTCTTCAGGAAGAGAAACGCATAAAATCCCTCTGCCTTTATGCAGCATGAAATTTACCGTTTCCGGCGTTATCATCTCGGCAGCAACAACAAAGTCTCCCTCGTTTTCTCTATCTTCGTCGTCTACCACAATTATTATCTTTCCTGCACACAAATCTTCCAGAACCTCTTCAATCTTACTTATCATATTATTTTATATTAAAAATAAACAGTATAGTGGTTGATCTACTAGTCAACCACTATACTAACAAAATATTTATAAATATCAACGAAACTATGTATTAAGCTTTATTTTATCTATTCTCGTTTGATGTCTTTCTCCCTCGAAACAACCTTCCATGAAACTCCTTATTATCGGCACTGAATCTTCTTCTGAAATGAAACGAGCGGGTAAAACCAAAACATTAGCATCATTGTGTTGTCGTGCAAGTAATGCAATTTCGGGTAGCCAACATAGTGCCGAACGAATTGATTGATGCTTATTTAAAGTAATATTGATTCCGTTACCACTACCACATATCGCAATACCCCAATTGCAATGCCCTTTCTCAATAGCGAAAGCTAACTTATGTGCAAAATCGGGGTAATCGCAACTAGATTCGTCATCAGTACCGAAGTCTTCACACTCGAAACTGTTTTCAAGTAAAAAAGATTTCACATATTGTTTTAATCCGAAACCGGCATGATCAGATGCCAAACCTACAAGACTACTCATTTTTCTGTCAATTTTAACTGTGCCAATTCCAATTTACGTATTTGTCTTGGGGTTCCTAACTTTTCTTCGGGGAGAGCAATAAAGCGGCTCAAAAAAGCTGTAATGATATATAAGGCAGCAAATGTCCAGATAATAACTGTACCGCTACCTCCAAGCCAATAGACGATACCAATGATTGCCGGACCTAAAAAGGCCGACAGACCTGCACCGAGATTAAGAATCGACATTGCCGCTCCTTTTTCTTCCTTCACTAGCGAAGGTACAAGTGCAGATAATGGTACATATCCGGCAAGAGTCATTCCCCAAAGGAATCCGCAGATCATTACAAAAATTATATTATTGGGGAAAATCTGAGCAGAATAATAAAACAACAGCGTTGTAATTGTACATCCTACACATCCGAACCACATAATAGTTTTTCTCCAACCGATCATATCGCCGACAAAGCCGAATATTAGGTTAAAAATAATGTTACCTCCAACAGCTACAGCCCATATATGAAGCCATTCCGACTCTGTAAATCCCACTCCCTCCATATACAAGGGCATAAAAACAGGGAAACCAAATAGAGTTATAGTATTGATTAACCGTATAATACCGGCAATACCAACTTTAGGTTCTTTTTTTATAATTGTAAATCCATTGAACAAACCATTCATAGTAGCCTTCTCAGAGGGGGCTTTTTCAGTCTCATTTTTTGTTTTGAATTTCATAAAAACCAGTGCAAACAATGCACCTATCAATGCCCATATAACAGCCGACCACAGGGTTGGAATATAACCGATCGCCGTTGTCGCCCAACTTGCATATATTGCTCCTAATACGCTTAATCCTCCGGTAAATACAAACCAAAACCAACCTACGGCTTTTCCGAGCATCGAACCGGGAGATTTTTTAGCGATCCATACAAGGAAGGTATAGGCAAACAGAGGATAGCCAAAGCCTTTGATTCCGTACATAATCAGCATAAGAGCAAAATTGAACCCTCCCAAACCAATACTTACAAAACCGATGACTCCGAGCAGATAAATTATCAGTCCGTAGAACATTGTCCTTCTTACACCCCACATATCAGACAGAACGCCCGAAAGCCAAGAAGATATGCCAATAGTAACTCCATATACTGTAAATACAAGAGCCGATTCGGCTTCGGTCAGTCCACCATCTATCAAATATTTACTCAACCAACCCTGTTCAACTCCGTCTCCCATCATAAAAATGAGTATCCCCAGGTATCCCCATGCCAAAGCATGTGGAATACCAATTCTATCTAAAATATTCTCTTTGTATTTTTCCATGGTATTATTATATTAAAAAGATATTTATGCGAATCAATAGTTGAAATGTTTGTTACAGACAATTCAACTATTGACTGGCGTTAATTATAATTTAAAAAGAAAGCAATTGCAATGATACCTCCATATTCATGTAGTTTTTTTCGGGATTCCACATGGGCATAAGAATAACCGGTAAGCTATAATTCCCTAATTTAAAGATTTTGGAGAGGCGTAAATGAATATTTACCACATTAGGTTTTTCACCATAAAAATGTGCCTTTGTCTTTTCGCCATTTATATCGTTACCTTTCACCAAAGCAAACGCTCCCCCTATACCTGCATCGAGAGTATACCCATCGTGAAAGTATACAGGATATTCTATTTCGAAATAGGATGAATATCTGTTTCTTTCGTTCAGAATATCACGATCTCGTCCATATAGTATGGTAGCCCAGAAAAGCCTTAAGGGAAAGTTCTTTTGAAAATGATACGATAATCTCAAATCGAAAAAATGTCCGGTTTCTCTGGCTTTGTAATTGAATGCTTCCTCATTATTGTAAGTAGCACCCGGAGAAAAATTATAGATATCCCAAAGGGAAACCTCAAAACCCGATCGCTTGAAGCTTCCATAGTAATTAAATTCTTTAAAATTACCATTTATGCCCATACCATTCCATATACCAAACCTGAAGGCATCATTCTTGGTTTTGAGATAAATGTCTGAGGTGACCGAAACTTCATCCGAAACCTCAATTCCACGCCAAAGATGCATTGTTTTTAATTGAATACTACCTCCTATATTATTACTACTGGTGAGCGATAGGTTTTCCTCGTCCATATCTTGGGCGTACACCGAACACATACTTGCTATTATAGCAATATGCACTAGTATGGATTTTAAATATTTCATGGTCTTTATTAGATATAGGTTAATACCGGAGTATATTCAAATTAATTCAAGAGATTTTCAATTTGTCTCGCCACCTGAATAGCTGTGAAACCAAGCTTTTCATCAAGGACAGTATATGGTGCAGAAAAACCGAAAGAATTCAATCCCCATACCTTACCATTGTTTCCTACTAAGCCTTCGAGGGTGACAGATAAGCCTGCTGTAAGCCCGAATATTTTTTTATCTGCCGGGATTACAGATTCTTGATATTCTTTGCTTTGAGAACGAAATAAGCCTTCGGATGGGACAGATACAATCCTCGATTTAATACCTTTATCTTTCAAAATATTGGCAGCATCTACCAAGGTAGACACCTCTGAACCCGAGGCTAGAAGAATTACGTCGTATCTGTCATTTTCACAAACAATATACGCTCCTTTTTGAGCCTCCAATGCCTCTTTATAGCGGTTTGCGTGTGGTGGCAGATCGTTGATGTTTTGACGCGAAAGGATTAATGCCGAAGGTGTTTTTTTGTTCTCCATTGCCATTTTCCACGCCATGGTTGTTTCAGTTACATCTGCCGGACGGAGAACAAGCATCGAGTTTTGTCCACTGTGATTCTGAAGTTTTTCCATTAAACGTATCTGGGCTTCGTGCTCAACGGGTTCGTGTGTCGGTCCGTCTTCACCTACACGAAAAGCATCGTGTGTCCAAATAAACTTAATAGGTATTTCCATTAGTGCCGCCATGCGGACAGCAGGTTTCATATAATCCGAGAACACAAAGAATGTTCCGCAAGCCGTTACTACACCTCCATGCAGAGTCATACCGATACAAAGACAAGCCATTGTAAGTTCGCAAACACCTGCTTGAAGAAATTTTCCCCCAAAATCGTTTTTTTGTATACTGCGCGTACATTTCAAGAAACCATCTGTCTTGTCAGAATTAGAAAGATCGGCGGACGAAACGATCATGTTTTCTATCCCCTTTGCCAGTACTCCTAAAACGGTGGACGAAGCTGTACGTGTTGCCTGATCGGCCTTTTGTTCGATATTTCCCCAATCGATAACAGGCAACTCTCCTGCAAACCAAGATGTGAGTTTAACTTTCAACTCGGGATTGGCTTTTGCCCAAACTGATTTTTCAACTTTTTTGCGGGCAACTATTGTATTCAGTTCTGACGTACGCTTGGCATAAAGCATTTCTGTTTCGGGAAAAATAGCAAAAGGATCGGAAGGGTCACCTCCCAAATTTTTGATAGTGGAATCGAAACATGCACCTGCTGCACTCAACGGTTGCCCGTGAGTAGCTGTTGTACCTTCCATGCTCGATCCATCGAACTTGCATGCTCCTTTACCCATAATTGTTTTCCCGATGATAAGAGTCGGTTTTTCTTTTTCGGATTTAGCACCGTCTAATGCAGCTCTTATCTGAGCAATATTATGTCCGTCGATCTCTATTACACGCCATCCCCAGGCTTTATATTTTGCGGCTACATCTTCTTGGGTAACTTCGCTGGTTTCGGTAGATAATTGTATACCGTTCGAATCATAAAACATAATCAGGTTGTTTAACCCTAAATGCCCGGCAATTCTGCCTGCTCCTTGCGAAATTTCTTCCTGAACTCCTCCGTCTGAAATAAAAGTATAAATTTTATGACTCATTATTTCTCCGAAGCGATGTTGTAAAAATTTTGCAGCTATTGAAGCTCCAACAGCAAATGTATGCCCCTGCCCCAGAGGACCCGATGTATTTTCGATCCCTCTTGACAAATCCCTCTCGGGATGCCCGGGTGTTACGCTTCCCCACTGACGAAACTGTTTAAGATCATCAATGCTGAATTTGCCGGTCAACGCCAGTGTAGAGTACAACATGGGCGACATGTGTCCGGGGTCGAGAAAGAAGCGGTCACGATTTTCCCACTCCGGATTTAGAGGATCGTATTCGATATATTCGGAAAAAAGGACGTTGATAAAATCGGCACCTCCCATTGCTCCTCCAGGATGTCCCGATTTGGCCTTTTCAACCATTGCGGCCGATAACAAGCGGATATTATCGGCTGCCTTACTTATTGTGTTTATATCATTCATACTTTTTCTTACTTTGCTATTTCTTTCATAAACTCGTGTTCATATTGAGCGATTAGCTCTACTTTAGATGTCGAACCTCCACCACCGAATTCGGATTCTAACCAAATATCAAGCAGATTTTTAGCCAGTTCTACACCGATAACTCTCTCTCCGAAGCAAATAATCTGTGCATCGTTGCTCTTACGGGCACGCTGAGCTGAAAATGGATCGTGACAAACAGCAGCTCTTACTCCCGGAACTTTATTGGCTGTAATAGCCATGCCTATTCCTGTGCCACAGACCAAAACTGCCCGCTCGAATTCGCCATTTGCAACAGACCGAGCTACTGCTACTGCCACATCGGGGTATAAAACTACCTCTCCGGCATTGGCTCCGAAATCTTTGACTTCGATACCTTTACTATCTAAATGTTTAATCAGCTCAACCTTTAGGCTGTATGCTGCTTCATCGCAACCGATTGCTATTTTCATCGCTTTTTGTTTTTAGGATTATTATGCAAGTTCATGTTTTTCAGACAACAGTATATCTATAGCATCAGCTATCGCCGTGAGGATAATACAACAGGATGTTGCCCCTGCATCTATAACACCTCTTGATCGTTCGCCTAAGCGGCTTGAACGACCAAACTTTGCGACTAACTCTTTTGTAGATTCTTTGCCTTGTTCGGCTGCTATTTTCATCTCTGCCAATGCTACTGAGAACGATTTACCCTCCGCCACTGCATTGCTCAAAGAGTCAACAGCAGGAGCAAGTGTATCAACCAAGGTTTTATCGCCGACTTTAGCCTCAACAATTCCGGTTAGCCCTTCCAATCCTGCGGCAAGCATAGTGCTGAATTCTTTCAACCCTATTTTCTCAAACGTTTTACCTACATCCGACATATCGATTAATATTGTCCCGTAAATAGGTCCCATTGATCCTCCGATTTCAGTTAAAAGAATTGTACCGAGTTCGTCCAAACCTTCAGTGAAAGAAATGTCTTTATCCTTAATACGGGTCTCGAAAACAGTAAAGCCTTTGTTCATATTCATGCCATGGTCGCCGTCTCCAATCAGTCCGTCTACCTCGCTCAAATATCCTTTATTTTCCTGAATGGCTTTTACCATAGCCATCAGAATGGGTTTACCTTCGTTATTATTAAATGTTCTCATATTGTTTCGTTGTATTTGTAAACTATCGGCATTGTTTAAGTCCTACACTGTTGGCAGGCATATCGATCAGAGTTTTCAATTCGTCATCCAGTTTCATTACAGTGAGTGTAGCTCCCATCATTTCGAGCGATGTGAAATAATTTCCCACATACGATCGGTGAATCTTGATTCCTTTTTCTGAGATCAGTTTTTCGATTTCGTTATAAAGAACGTAAAGTTCCATAACCGGAGTAGCTCCAAGCCCTGACACCAAAACCACAACCTCATCGCCTGCGACAAATGGATAATCGGGAAGCACTACATCTACCATACGTTTAGCCATTTCGTTTGCCGTCTCCAAAGCACATACTTCGATACCCGGTTCGCCGTGATGACCAATTCCCACTTCCATTGTTCCCGGTTCGATTTCGAAATTCGCATGTCCAACAGCAGGTAATACACATGGTGTAAGACCAATACCAACGCTGCGTGTATTGTCAATGGCTTTCTGTACTGCTACAATTACTTCGTCGAGCGATCCGTCCATATTGGCTTTCGCACCACCCACTTTCCACATCAGAATCTCACCGGCCACTCCACGACGCTTTTCCCGTTGGTCTTTCGGAGCTGAGGCTACATCATCGTTTGCAACAACTGTTTTTACCTCTAGACCTTCCTTAGCCGCCATTTTTACAGCCATCTTCACATTCATATTATCGCCTGAGTAGTTTCCGTAAAGGCATGCGACACCTTTACCTCCATTGGCTGCTTTGCAAGCATCGAGAAATGCTACAGCTGTGGGTGAAGAGCAAATTTCGCCAACGGCAACAGCATCACACATGTTTTTTCCTACATATCCTATAAATGCAGGTTTGTGTCCTGAACCGCCTCCTGTAACTACGCCAACACGTTCTTTAACTGGTTCGACCGATTTTACAACTCGTGAGTTTGTTGTCTTCTCAACTATATCGTTATGAGTTTTCAGAAAGCCGCAGAGCATTTCATCAACTATATTGTCCGGATCGTTTAATATTCTTTGCATGGTATTTTTGGTTTTTTAAAAGCATAGAATGCCCTGACGTATCTTTCGATACACCTAAATATTTTAATAAAACTTATGAAAAGAGCCGGCACTGTTAGCAGAAAGAATCAGTTTTATTCCGGCTCCATATCTTGAGTATAGTACGGCTTGTATTTATTGCATATCGGGAACAAGAATAATTTTCAATGCTCCGTTTTCTCCTGTTTTAGCTAAATGGAAAGCCTCTTCCCATTTTTCAAGCGGAAACTTGTGAGTCACTACACCTTCACTTGGTAATTTCCCGTTTCCTAGCCATTCTATCACAGTATCATAGCAGTATGGGCTAAGATGTGCACCTAAAAGATTCAACTCTTTACGGTCGCTGATAATACTCCAATCTACTGTAACTAAGTCTCCGAATACACTGAACTCAACAAAAGTCCCCATTTTACGGATTGCTTCCAGTCCCTGACGAACACTGGATGGGTGTCCTGTAGCCTCTATGTAGATATCGCAGCCATAACCTCCTGTCATATCCTTAATTTCTTTTACGACATCGGTTTTTGCCGGATTCAATACAATATCGGCTCCAAATTTCTTAGCCAGTTCGAGACGTTCGTCTTTCATGTCAAGTACAACTAAACATTTTGGATTATGTTGTTTGATTGCCCCAACCATTCCCAGACCAAGAGTTCCGGCTCCGGAAAGCACAACAACGTCTGTAACACCTACGTTTGCACGTTTTACACAATGGAATGAGCATCCGTAAGGTTCGATAAGTACCGCCTTTTCGATTGGAAGCTCTTTCGGAACAAGGTAATTTAACGATTCTTTCGTCAATCTGATATATTCAGCCATTCCCCCGTTCACATTATTCTGAAATCCGTATAGGTCATGCTTTTCACACATCCAATGACGTCCTGTCTTACAAAACATACACTCTTCGCATGGCACTATTTGTTCAGGACAAATACGGTCGCCGATTTTCCATTTCCCCTTTACTTTGGGTCCCATTTCAACTACGGTCCCTACAAATTCGTGCCCGGGTATCATGGGTGCTTTGATATAAGAAGGGCTTCCGTCGCCTCCCCAGAAGCTGGGTGCACCACCAAAAGCTTTTGTATCGCCTGCACATACGCCACAAGCCTCTACTTTAAGTATCATTTCGCCTTCCCCTGCCCGAGGTGTGTCAACCACTTCGAAACGATAATCACCCGGTGCGTAGGCTACCACTGCTCTCATTTTTTTCGGTAATTCAATTGTATTCATGATATTTTTTTTAAAAGATTAATTGGGATATATTATCCGAATACTAAAATATGGCTTATAAAATTGGAAATCAGTGTATATAACATATCTTGTTATTTCAATCGTTCCCGCAATCGTTCCCAATTAATGCAATCGTTCCCGCAATCGTTCCCTATTTTGAGATATGGAAAAAAAAGCTTATATTTAAGAAACTAAAAAGCTGAAAATCATGAAATACACTACTATTAAAGATATTGCCAAAGAACTCGATATTTCAAAATCTACTGTATCGAGAGCATTATCAGGCGATAGTAATGTGAGTAAGGAGACACGTGAAAAAGTAGTGGCATTAGCAAATAAAATGGGGTATAAGCGTAACGATATAGCTGCAAACCTTCGTATGCAACAGAGTAAGACTGTCGGAATTATTGTTCCCGAAATGGTTACCCCCTTTTTCATGTATGTAATCATGAGTGCGCAGAAGGTACTGGATGAGCAAGGGTTTAAAGTTATCATTACACAATCGCACGAAGACCCTCAAGCCGAATCGTATAATCTGAAGTTGATGGAGAACTATAGGGTAGATGGTATTATTATGAGTGTATGTCATAGTGATATAAACCTGAAGGAGTATTTCCGTTTACAGGAAGAGGGTATTCCTATTGTTTTTTTCGATCGTGTACCATCTAAGATACATGCATGCAAGGTTATTGTAAACGATTACGTCAAATCGATGCTTATGATGGAGCATTTGATCAGATCGGGACGCAAACGTATTCTTCATCTTGCAGGACCAGCGAGAATCCCCAATACCGAAGAACGCAAAAAGGCTTATAAGGATTCTTTGGCTAAATTTAAAATACCCTTCGATCCCGAATTGTTAATAGAAGGTGAAAATGAACGTTCGGAAGGCGAACGTGTAATAAGGGATTTTCTAAGAAAAAAAATACCCTTCGATGCTATTTTCAGTTTTGGAGAAACTTTGTCAATAGGAGCACTGAGTTATATACAATCGCAAGGAATAAAGGTGCCCGAAGAAATAGCGATCTGCGGATTTTCGGGAACTTATTTAAGCACTATCGTAACCCCACAACTAACCGCTATACAGCAACCTTTCGAAAAAATGGGACGGGTGTCTGCCGAACAAATAATAAAGAAAATTAATGACCCCGAGTCGTCTTGTGAAACTATAATCTTAGATGCCGAAATAGTTATCAGACAGTCTACTTAAAAAAGAAAGAGGATAAAATTGATTTTACCCTCTTTAGTAATTAGCCCTGCTTGCGTTTATTTATCCATTCACTTTTTTGTAATCGGCTAAAAAAGTTGCGAGTCCGCTATCGGTCAACGGATGTTTAAGCAACCCTTTAATAGGAGCCAATGGACAAGTAGCTACATCTGCACCTGCTTCGACACATTGGATTATATGCTGTACACTTCGGATGGAGGCTGCCAGAACCTGCGTTTCGAAACTATATGTAGCATTCATGCTGACAATGCTACGAATCAGCCCTATACCATCGCTGGCAATATCGTCGAGCCTGCCCGCAAAAGGCGAAACATAGGTTGCACCGGCTTTTGCTGCAAGTAGTGCCTGCCCTATCGAGAATATCAGCGTACAATTTGTTCGGATGCCTTTTTGGCTAAAATACTTGATTGCTTTTATGCCGGATTCGATACAAGGAACTTTCACTACGATATTAGGATGAAGGTTTGCCAAAACTTCACCTTCGCGAATAATTCCTTCATAATCGGTTGCAATTACTTCCGCACTCACATCTCCTTCTACTATTTTGCAGATCTCGAGATAATGTTTTTGCTGATTATCTGCTCCTTTTATTCCTTCCTTTGCCATCAATGAGGGATTGGTAGTTACACCATCGAGTACTCCCAGATCATTGGCCTCCCGAATTTGGTCGAGGTTAGCCGTGTCGATAAAAAATTTCATAGGTCTATTTTTTTAATAAGTTTTTCAATTTTCTTCTTTATATTCTCTACCATAATAGGTATCCAGCAAAATTTGCTTTAGCTCCGAAATGAGTGGATAGCGGGGATTTGTTCCTGTACATTGGTCATCGAATGCATCATCGGCTAATAAGTCGATTTTTTCAATAAAAAGTTTCTCGTCTACTCCAAACTCCTTAATCGATTTCGGAATGTTCAGTTGTTCTTTCAGATTTTCAATCCAAGCAATAAGTTTTTCAACTTTTACATCTACAGCATCTTTAGCACTAGTTAATTGTAGATGGTCTGCTATTTCGGCATAGCGAAGATGCGCTTTAGGATGAGAATATTGGCTGAACGTACCCTGTTTGGTCGGGTTGGGATTTGCATTATAGCGAATCACATTGGAGATCATAAGTGCATTGGACAATCCGTGAGGGATATGAAATGCTGCTCCGATTTTGTGTGCCATCGAGTGACAAACGCCTAGAAAAGCATTGCCAAAAGCTATTCCGGCTAATGTAGCAGCATGATGCACACGTTCGCGAGCTATCGGATTTTTAGCTCCATCTTTATAACTGCTAGGCAAATAGTCTTTTAATAGTTTGAGAGCCTGTAATGCCTGACCATCGGTAAATTCGTTTGCCATAACTGACACATATGCTTCGATAGCATGAGTCACTGCATCGACACCCCCGAATGCACATAGAGATTTTGGCATATTCATTACTAAATCGGCATCTACAATAGCTGTATGGGGCATAAGAGAGTAGTCTGCCAATGGATATTTCTTCCCTGTCTCATCATCTGTGACTACAGCAAATGGTGTTACTTCCGACCCTGTGCCCGATGTTGTGGTTATACATACAAGCTTCGCTTTTCCGCCTAATTCGGGATAAGGATATGTACGTTTGAGGATATCCATAAAACGCATAGACAAGTCTTGAAATTTCACCTCGGGATGTTCATACATCAGCCACATCAACTTGGCAGCATCCATGGGAGAACCTCCCCCCAAAGCAATGATTGTATCAGGTTTATAGGCTTTCATTTGTTCAACGCCCTTGTTGACTACACTCAGAGTAGGATCGGCTTCAACTCCTGAAAAAACATCGACGCTGATTCCTTGTGGAACAAGAATATCAGAGATCAGTTTTACGTATCCATTGTTATAGAGAAAGCTGTCTGTAATAACAATGGCTCTTTTCATATCGCCTTTTTTTACTAACTGATTTAATCCGGTTTGTAATGAACCCCGACGGAAATAGATTGACTGCGGTGATTTAAGCCATAACATATTTTCTTCTCTTTTTGCAATTATTTTTTTATTCAGGAGGTGTTTAGGACCAACGTTTTCGGAAATCGAATTTCCGCCCCATGATCCGCAACCTAATGTTAATGAAGGTGACATATTAAAATTGTACAAATCGCCAATTGCTCCTTGCGATGCAGGCGAATTAATCAGGATACGTCCTGTTGTCAATTTTAATCCGAATTCGGCAATTCTGTCCGCATTATTGTCCTGATCGGTGTATAGTACCGAAGTATGCCCCAGGCCTCCTAGTTCTATCAATAGTTGAGCTTTGTTTACTGCATCACCAAAATTTTTGGCACTATAAATTGCTAAAACAGGAGACAACTTTTCATGAGCAAATGGTTCACTCTGACTGATTTCCGATACTTCCCCTATTAACACCTTACTTTTTTTCGGCACTTTGAATCCTGCCAGCTCAGCAATTCTGAAAGCTGACTGACCTACTATTGCCGCATTTATGTTTCCTTTTACGAGTATTATATCGCGTATTGCTTGTTGCTCTATTCCTTTAAGGAGGTATGCACCCAACTCGGCAAAACGTTTCAAAACCGCATCATATACCTTTTCAACAATAACTACTGATTGCTCTGATGCACAAATGACACCATTGTCAAAGCTTTTGGACATCAAGATAGATGCCACAGCCCGATCGATATCTGCTGTCTCATCTATAACGACAGGGGTGTTTCCGGCTCCAACTCCCAATGCGGGCTTACCCGAGCTATAAGCTGCCTTTACCATTCCCGGCCCTCCTGTGGCAAGAATAATATCTACATCAGGATGGTGCATCAACTGATTTGACAGTTCGATAGATGGTTCATCGATCCACCCGATTATATTGGGGGGCGCACCGGCTGCAACGGCAGCCTCCAAAACAATTCTGGCTGCATCGTTTGTCGATTTTTTGGCTCTGGGATGCGGCGAAAAGATAATTGCATTCCGGGTTTTTAAGCTGATGAGTGCTTTGAAAATTGCTGTTGATGTCGGGTTTGTTGTAGGAACTATCCCACATATTACTCCTACAGGATCAGCAATTGTAATTGTTCCCATCTCTTCATTTTCTTCGACAACTCCACAGGTTCTTTCAGATTTGAATTTATTATAAACATACTCCGATGCAAATAAATTCTTTATCACTTTATCTTCTACAATCCCCATGCCCGATTCTGCAACAGCAGCTTTAGCTAAAGGGATTCTCATAGCAGAGGCTGCAATAGCTGCCGCATGGAAGATTTTGTCTACTTGCTCCTGAGTATATGTTGCATATTCTCGTTGAGACTTTTTTACTTTTTTGATCAGAGCATCTAATTGCTCAATAGTGGTAACAACCATAATTTTGAATGTGTTTACTGTGAGACAACTGTTATTTACTTAATTTTGATTTCAATAATGAAGGGATTTCCTCAGGTTCTTTAGCAACAGGTACACCTGCCGATTCGAGAGCCGATATTTTTTCGGCAGCCGTTCCTGCACCGCTGGATATGATAGCTCCGGCATGCCCCATTTGTTTCCCTGACGGGGCTGCCTGTCCGGCTATAAATCCAACAACAGGTTTAGTTATATGTTTTTTATATATTCGGCGGCCAGCTCCTCTGCATTCCCTCCTATTTCGCCAATCATCACGATTCCTTCGGTTTCGGGATCATCTTGAAACATCTGTAGCAATTCACAGAAATAGAGTCCTACAACAGGGTCGCCTCCCATCCCCACGGCAGAAGATTGTCCCATGCCATTTGCAGTAAGCTGATAAACCACTTCGTAGGTAAGTGTACCGCTTCGGCTAATAACACCGATATTTCCTTTCTTGAATATTTGTGCGGGTAGTATTCCAACAAGACATTCATCGGGCGACATCAATCCGGGACAATTAGGACCAATAAGCACAGATCCTTTCTGTTGAGAATAACGATATGCTTTTATTGCATCGAGAGTTGGCATACCTTCAGATATGCATACAATCAGCTTTATCCCTGCATCAGCTGCTTCCATAATCGCATCGGCAGCTAAACGAGCCGGAACAAATATAACGGATGTATTCGCTTCGGTTTTTTCTACAGCATCGTACACTGTATTAAAAACAGGAACTCCAAGTACACTGGTTCCTCCTTTACCCGGAGATGTTCCCCCCACAATATTAGTTCCGTAGTCTATCATTTTTTGTGTATGGAAACTCCCATCACGCCCTGTTATTCCTTGTACTATTAGTCGCGTTGATTTACTTATAAGTATGCTCATAGCGTTTGATTTTTTAGTTTTGAATTTACTGTTTACTAATTTTGACAGCCATACGAGTAGCCTCGCTCATCGTTTGAGCAACCTTGAACTTTGAGCCTTGTAATAAATTACGCCCTTCCAATTCGTTTGTACCTGTCAGACGCACAATAATAGGTATTTTAGTTTCTATCTTTTCAAATGCTTTAAGTAAACCGTTAGCCACATCGTCACATCGGGTTATACCTCCGAATATATTGATAAGGACAACTTTGACTTGTGTGTCTTTTAGAAGTAAATTTAGGGCATCGATTACTTTTTGAGGATTGGAGCTACCTCCTATGTCCAGAAAATTGGCAGGGTTTCCGCCATAAAGTTTTATGAGATCCATTGTAGCCATTGCTAATCCGGCTCCATTTACCATACAACCTATTTCGCCGTCTAAATGCACAAAACTAAATCCTTTCTCTTTGGCATAGAGTTCTGTCTTTTCCTCTTCAGTAGGGTCATACAAATTATTTATTTCAGGTTGGCGATATAAAGCATTGTCATCAAAAACCATTTTGGCATCCACAGCTATCAATTCATTTTCTTTAGTAACAACCAGTGGGTTGATCTCTGCCAGGGAAGCATCTTTTTCGATAAATAAACGATATAGATGTTGAATGATGCTGACCATTTGGTTAACTAGTAGAATATCGCTAAAAAAGAGAAATGCAAATTTACGAGCTAAATAGTCGGGTATGCCAATAAATGGATCTATGACAAATTGGTGTATTTTTCCGGGAGTGTTTTGGGCTACATCTTCAATATCTATTCCTCCTTCGGCACTCATAATCAGTTTTACTGATTTTGTGTTCCGGTCTATGGTAAAACTCACATAATATTCGGATTGTATATTGACAGCCGGATTTACGATAAGTTTCTCAACATGAAAATCTTTGATCATCAGGTTAAGTATTTTTTGTGAATATTCAAGAACTTCGTGTTCATCTTTTGCCAGTTTAATTCCTCCGGCTTTTCCCCTTCCCCCTGTCAGTACTTGTGCTTTTACAACCACTAGTGGTGCATTTAATACTCTGTATGCCTCAACTGCATCTTGTGTAGTTTGACATAGGATAAAGGGCTGAATAGGAATCCCATAATCCATGAATAACTGCTTCGCCTGATATTCGTGTGTTTTCATCTTTAATCATTTTATTTAATAACTAGCTTAGGCTTTATGTATCTAAATTTACAACTATATAATATTATAAACTAAATATCTAAAGTAAATGTTTAAAGCAATCGTTCCCGCAACCGTTCCCATTTTGTGCAACCGTTCCCAATATATATTTTTCAGACAAATGAGGAATCTGATTATATATATGATTGTTGTAAGGTGTGGAGGAGATCCTGCTATTTTCTTTAAAATGTAGAAACAAAAAGTGATCGGATTTTTCTTCCGATCACTTGTGGCAGTGATGCTCCTTTTCTTGTGTTAAAATTTTAGAAACATTTTGATATTTTACTCCCTGTCACCGTAATAGAATAAATACCCACATTCCCCGCTTTGTATTGAGCGATGATTACCTTATCCAAATGTTCCTGTAAAACATCATCAGGAATAACAACCGTTTTTGCCCTTTCCACTATGTTGATACTGTTTTATGAGAGCATCTCGAAGCTAATAGAGATGTGATTAATGAACTTTATCGTCGGCAGAGGGAAAAGGGTGATCTTATTATAATAATTTATGTTTGACCCTATTATAAAATACTTTCAATATTATTTTTCCTAAATTCGCTCGGTTATATACCTTTTTGCTTTTTAAAGAACTTATACAAATGACCCTCGGTTGTAAAACCCAACTCAATAGTAAATCCTCATCAGTATTTAGTTAGAGAGTGTTTAAATTCCTATGAGAACTAATCAAATCGAAGTAACAGCATACGGATCTAACCCGAATATACCTAAATTTCATTAGCAGTTTTCAATAAGAACAATAGTTGCAGGGATTTCCGGATAGTATTCCCTATCTTTACTTAGGGTTAAAAGACTAATTCAATATTTCAGTATATGGGAGAAAAGTTATATGTAAAATACATGGTCAGCCGCCGATGTAAAATGTATGTAATAGATGAACTGAAAAAGTTAGGACTTCATTATATCTCAGTGAACTTAGGTGAAATAGATATTTTAGAGAATATATCAGCACAACAACATGAGCAGATAAAAGTTGCTTTAAGTAAAGCCGGATTAGAGCTGATAGATGATAAGAAAGCAATCCTTATAGAACATATCAAAACTATAATTATTAATCTGGTACATTATTCCGATGAAGAGATAAAAACAAATTTGTCTGATTACCTGAGTGATAAATTAGGTTATAACTATACCTATCTCGCCACTCTTTTTTCAGAAGCGGAAGGTTGTACTATTGAGCACTTTATGATAATACACAAAATAGAGAAAGTCAAAGAGCTAATCATATATGACGAGCTGAATCTGACCGAAATAGCTTTTAAATTACATTACAGCAGTGTCGCCCATCTATCCCACCAATTTAAAAAGATAACCGGATTAACCCCTACTTTTTTTAAAAATCTTAAACGAAAACGCAGGGCAAATATTGAAAGTCTTTGATAATCTATGAATTATATAATTTTATAATTTAATTGTGTAAAATATTAAGCAATAGAGCATGTAAATTTGCATCTTAGAAATACTCTTATTTAAAAGTTACAAGTTTATGCAAATACTCAATATTTCCGAAAAAGAAACTATTTTGATTGTTCATAGCCTGTCTTCAAAAAAGATGGAAGATAGTTTAGTCGGTTTACAGAATAATATGCAGAATTATGCTTTAATGCTTACCGCAAATAAAGATAGCGCCAGAGATCTTTGTCAGGAAACTATTCTGAAAGCATTGGGCAATTTTGATAAATATTACGACAATGTTAATTTTAAAGGATGGGTATTTACGATTATGCACAATATATTTGTGAATAATTATCGTCAGGCCTTACGTCAAAAAACGATTTTGGATCATACGGATAATTTACTCCTGTTGAATTTGCCTCAAAACTCAGCGTTCAATAACTCTGAAAGCGATTATGCTTATTCAGAGATAATAGAAGCTATCCATAGTTTGGATGAACAATACAAAACACCTTTTTCCATGCACTTCTCAGGATACAGATATCTTGAAATAGCTGAAATGATGGAACTTCCTGTAGGAACAGTCAAAAGCCGTATATTCTTTGCTAGAAAACGATTACAAGAAATACTTATTGATTATAAGTAGAATTTATTAAACCTTCCTACCCTTGGCTACTAATATCTCCACCCCATTGATTCCATTTATTAGTAATGCACTGTTCACCTAATTAATTATTATACAATTTTAATTAGTATTTACATAATTCATCGATAATCAGGCCACATCTATTTCTTAGATGTTTTAATAGTAACGAGAAGACAAAGACTCGTTCCACCCTCCTTTATGAACTATTTGCTTTAGTCGGTAAATCCGGCCTTATATATCATTCAGTAAATTAACAAATAAATTTAAAAAAATAAAAAATGGAATTAGGTATTATTGGTTCAATTATTATTGGAATTCTGGCAGGCTTTATTGCTGGCAGGATAATGAAAGGAAAAGGATTCGGCTTAATCGTGAATCTTATTGTAGGTTTAATCGGAGCCGTATTCGGCGGCTTCCTCTTTCATCTTATAGGAGCGGAAGTTATGGGAGTATTTGGATATTTAATAATGTCCGTAGTTGGCGCAATAATTTTCTTATGGATACTGTTTCTGTTTGCCCCAACAAAAAAGGCTAAAATTCATTCAGGGTAACACATCGCACTATGCTAACAAAGTAGTGAGAGTTACGTGATGAATAGGCCGCGTTAGTTTTAATAAAAACAAAAAGATTCTATGAAAAAGATTTTATTATTAGCTGCTTTATTAGCAATGACCTTAAGCATGTCGGCTCAGAAGGGAGAGACATCTGCCATTGTCGGCTTAGGGTATCAAACCGACTACAAACGATTTGCCATCGGGGCACAGGGAAGATACCATATTCTGGACAATGTGCGTATTGCTCCCGATATTACATTTTACTTTCCTAAGGATAAAGTTACAGGGGTGGATGTAATGATAAATGCCCACTATGTGTTTCGTTTTCCGCAGGATAAGTTCTCTGTCTACCCCTTAGCAGGTATAGGTATCCAGAATAACTTTTATGGCAAACAAAACATTGTAATCGGTGGAATTGAACAGAAAACAGATTCCCATAGCAAAACGGATTTAGCATTCAATCTCGGCGGAGGTATTAGTTATCTGATAGGAGCTAAAACCTTTTTGAATGCGGAAGTGAAATTCATATTAGGAGACAATGATTGTGCTGTGGTTATGATTGGTTACGGTTATAAATTTTAAAAAATTAGATTATGAAAAAAAGTATACTCTTATTCGTATTTATTCTCTCAGCAGCTACTGTAGCATTTGCTCAGGAGAAAGATGGTACCAGTGTTGGTGCCGGTCGGAATACAACGTTTATAGATAACGGTTTCTGGGATAACTGGTTTATCGGAGCAGGTGCCGGTTCTAATATCTACTTTGGAGATAAGGATGTCGATGCTTCTTTTTGGAGACGAATGACTGTAACTCCTAATTTTCAATTCGGAAAATGGTTTAATCCATATTCAGGTGCCAGAGTAAAATTATCGGGAGGTACCAACATCCATACGTTCAATAACGAAGCATCACTGATGACCCGTAATCGTTATGTCAGTGCCGAACTTAATTACATGTGGAACATGACTGATTATCTGATGAACTATAATGCAAACAGGGTTTATAGTTTCATACCCTACATCGGTGCAGGTTGGGCTTACGGCTGGGATTATAAAGACCTGCCTGAATATGCGAGCAACAGCCATCATGTCAACAGTATCACTTTTGACGCAGGTATTATCAATCGCTTCAGATTTTCTGAAAGAGTGTCTTTGGACATTGAATTGTCCGGAAAAATGCTTAAAGATAATTTCGATCAGCGGACAGGAGGCAAACGAGGTTATGACCTTTTAGGTACAGCATCTGCAAGCCTTGTTTTCAACATCGGGAAGAAAGCTGTATTTACCGAAGCTGTATTAAGGGATCAGCGTGAGATTGATAATATGAATAATACAATAAATATGCAACGAGCTGATATAGCTAGGTTAGCTCAGCGCCCTGTTGAACAGGCTGAACCTACTGTAGTAATAAAAGAAGTCATCAGAGAAGTTAAAGTCAATGAAGAACCGGTCAATAATGTTGTATTATTTGGTATAAACAAAGTTAAAGTCGAATCCAATCAAGAAGTCAATGTATATAATGTCGCCAAATATCTGAAAGAAAATCCGGGGAAGAAAGTCAGAGTTATTGGCTACACGGATAAAGAAACAGGAACTGCAGTTATAAATGAAAGAATATCAAGACAGAGAGCTCAGAACGTAGCAGATATTATGACCGGCAGATACGGAATAGATCAAAGCCGTGTCATCGTAGAATGGGAAGGACAGGCTAATCCTCCTTTCGATGTAAAGGAATGGAATCGCGCTGTGATCTTATATATTGAATAATTTAACAAACAGAAATAATGAAAAAGTTTTTAAGCATATTATTTATTTTGGCAAGTGTATTAATTTTCACATCCTGTAATACTAAAAACGGTGCTGAAAAAGATGCTAAAGATGCAAAACATCTGATAGAAGAGTCGGCTGATAAAGTAAAAGATAAGACAAAAGAAGGTGCTGAAGATGTAAAGGATGCATTGGACGATTCGAAAAAGGCTGTTGATAAAAAAACCGATAGTATAAAAGCCGACGTGAAAAAGGATGTCAAGCAGGTGAAAAAAGATATTAAGAAAAAAACAGACTGATATCTGAACCATGTGGGAAATGCTAACCAATAACCACAATAAATAAAATGGTTAGTCTATTTTGATCAAAAAAAAGAATATGAAAAAGTTAATATTTTATAGTATAATAGCTATGACTTCGATTGGATTTATGTCATGTGGAAATGACGACGGTGATGCCCCGATATTGGGTGCTAATGTAAAAGTAACAGTAAAGAATCTTGCAGGAATAGTCCAGAAAGATGTTGAGGTCTATATGTTCAAAGACCTTAAGCCGGAAGAATCGACAGATCCGGGTTCGGCATCTAAGAAGGAACTTACTAATCAGGACGGAGCTGCTTATTTTAAGTTGAACCTGACACAATTAAACATTACCGAATCCAAGACTAATCTGTATTTTGCAGTTTATTACAGAATTGGGGATAATGTTGTCTTTAAGGCAGGTGACCAATCAGTTACCATAAAAAGAAATGATGAGAAAAATATAGATCTTATAATTCCGATCTAAGTAACTCTTTAGTAGAAAAAATGGGTAAATGCGAACCGATATTTATAGTTCGCATTTATTCTTTTTATTCGTATTGTTTACATACATATTATCTCAAATGAATTAATAAAAAATAATTATGAAAAAAATAATAGTAAGTTTAGTTATCGGGTCTGCTATTGGGTATTGTATCAGAAAAATGCAGGACGATGGTCAATTTGATTGTGTTTGCGACAGTGCACAAAAACTTTTTAGCAAGTCAAAGAAAAATGTAAAAAATATAGGCGACATTGCCAAAAATGAAGCCGAGTATTTGAAAGACCGTGTAGAAGACAAATTACTAAAATAAATAATAATTTATTCAAGTAAGTGTCAGATTAAATCGTGACTATTTCAGGTGACTCCTTCTATATAATATTTAAACACTTATCAGCAATTAGCTGGTGAGTGTTTTTTTCGTCCTCTATTATGTTTTCGATCCACTAGTTCAAGTACTTTTAATTAAAAAAAGCTTACACCTTTTATGGCTCTGCGTTGATCTTCTAGTGGATTATACCATTGATAAAAATATATTACATATTTCATTCTAATTTTTCATTCCATTTTCTTTACCTAGTACCTATCATATATCTTTTCAAATATCTACCGGTCAGCGAAATCATACTTTCTATTAGATCATCAGGATAACCTTCAAATATAATCTTACCACCATTACGCCCTGCACCGAGCCCCATATCAATAATCCAATCTGCTTGACTGATAACATCCAGATTATGCTCAACAATAATAACTGTATTACCCTCATTCGTTAATTCGTCAAGAAGTTTTAGCAGTTTTGATATATCGGAGCCATGTAAACCTGTTGTTGGTTCATCTAATACATAAATTTGACCTTTTTTTCCTAATTCGTTTGCCAGTTTTAAACGTTGACGCTCCCCACCCGATAGGGTATTTAAAGATTGACCTATAGTTAAATAACCTAATCCCACATTACACAGTCGGTCTAATATTGAGTATATTTCGTGTTCAGCAAAGAATGTTGTAAACGGTGGCGGATAAAACTATTGTAAGTTTCATTTAATAGCCTTTGTGATTCGGCTGCAATAGTGTCAAATACTAACGATGTCTTACCGGAACCTGAAACGCCTGTGAAAACTGTTATTTTCTTTTTGGGTATAGAGACCGATATGTTTTTCAGATTGTTTTCTCTGGCTCCTTTTATAATAATAAACTGGTCTTTCATATTCTATATTCTTAATGAATAAAGTTACGAATATAAGAGACCTTAAGCAAGCTAATATTAGAAACCTGTGAATTATGCAATTTTATACTCTGATTATGTAATAACTAGCTTTCAATTGATAGCTATCTTGTAAATCAAGTCTATAAAATTATGGAAAAAAGAAAAAGAATAGGTTCTCAGAGAACATTAAGAAAAACGGCATTGGTTATAGAAGGAAACAATATTCTGGGACGTAATATAATCAACTGCCTCGAAGCTAAGGGAAATTGGGATATAATTATTGTATCTAATACACCTCTTAACTATTGGCAATATACAAGCCGTTGTGAATATATTCAAATGGATCTCAATAAGCCTGATGCAATAAAGATGCAGCAGGAAAAATTACAAAAAGTAACGCATGTTTTTTTCGGATCCTATAATCAGAAACAGGCTTTAACAGATAAACCGGAATTTAATCTCCAATTGTTTGAAAATCTCGTATTAGGAATCGAAAAAATAGCTCCTTTGTTTGAACATATTACATTTATCCAAAAAGATAAAGCATATGATCTGCATTTCGGGAGAATCAAACAAATAGTGAGTAACAAAGAATATCAATATTTCTCGCCCAGTTTTTTTTATAATTTTTATTCACTTCAAGAAGATTTTTTGAGAAAGCAATCTATCGGAAAAAAATGGAGTTGGACATCTCTCCGTCCCAATATATTAATAGGTTCAGCCATTGATAACCCAACGAATATTGCAACTCAGATAGCAGTTTATGCTACACTTTGCAGGGAGCTTAATATACCAATGTCTTTTCCGGGCAATATAAGAAACTATGAAACAACGGTTCATGTAACAGACATAGAATTGCTGGCAAAAAGTATGGAATATGTATCGCTGGAAGATTCATGTAAAGGAGAAATATTCAATATTACGAATGGAGATAGTTTACGGTGGAAAGAATTATGGGTAAAAATCTGCGAATATTTTGGAGTAGCAGTTGGCGAACCGCATGATTTCTCTCTGGCAGTTTATATGAAAGATAAAAACACGCTATGGAAAGAAACATGTGAGAAACATCAACTTACGAATGACAATATAACACGAATCCTGCAATGGTCTTATAGTGACTTTATATTCAGTGATGTATATGATATCTTTTTCGATTCGGGAAAACTGCGCAAATTAGGTTTTAAAGAAATAGAACCGGATAGTTTTGAGTCTTTTAAGCGTATGTTTGATAAGTTAAAGGCAAATCATATTATACCACATTATTTGTTGAATGAATATATTGTGTCTTATAGCAAAAACCATCAGGAAAGAGTAATACAGATAACTTAACAAACAATATCAAGCAATTTTATAATTATCAGATTGATATTGCAATATGCTAGAGTAGTATTACCCTGTCAGTTATCTCTTCTTTATAATAAATTCTGAATTTATGAATAAACATGAAAATACAAGCGGGATAATATTGCTAAGAAGTAAGTTAAATCCCAAGAGATTACTGGATAGTGCAATAGACGTGATTGCCGGACTATTTTTGCCAATAGTCAATATCCTTAGTGCGGCAGGTATAATGAAAGGTATTTTAGCAATTCTATTAACAACAGGTGTTGTAATGGAAGCTACAGGCACTTTCCATATTTTCTATGCGATAGCCGACGCTTGCTTTTATTTTCTACCCGTTTTTTTAGCAATAACGGCAGCTAAAAAATTCGGGACAAATGTTTTCACCGCTGTATTGATAGCCCTTATTTTACTTTCTCCGGGGATGATTCAACTAATGCAGTCGAAAGATGAGATTGCATTATTAGGAATACCAATCATTCCTGTAACCTATTTTTCGAGTGTAATACCCATAATCTTATCAATATTTCTTCTAAAATACACAGAAACCCTGCTTATCAAAATATTGCCTGAAGTTATACGGGAGCTATTTACCCCACTCTTATCTATCCTCATTATAGTTCCTGCTACACTCTTTTTATTTGGTCCGATCGGAGCAGTAGTTGGTGATGTAATGGCCAACGGTTACTCGTCGGTATATAACTGGAGCCCTATTCTGGCAGGTATAGTTATAGGTGGGTTAATTCAGCTTATGGTCATATTTGGTTTCCACTGGAGCTTGGTACCTATGGCTCTTAATAATATCGTTTTATATGGCTCTGATACTATACTTCCTCTTTTTGCAGGAGCCGCTTTTGCTCAGGCAGGAGCTTCCTTTGCCGTATGCTTAAAAACAAAGAACAAAAAGCTAAAAACAATATCATTCTCTGCCGGAATATCTTCTTTGTTTGGAATAACAGAACCCGCACTATTTGGGGTAACACTGCCATTAAAGCGTCCGCTAATTATAGTATGTATAGCCGGAGCAATAGCCGGAGGGGTTGCCGGAGCAAGTGGAGCAACAGCTATGTCCTTTGCATTCCCCGGTTTAGCCACTATACCCGTTTTTTTGGGGCAAGGCTTCCTCGGATTTCTGATCGCCTGTGCACTGGGCTTTACAATAAGTTTTATTCTTACGTATTTAATCAAATTCGATGAACGGGCGATGGATAAAATATTGTCCAATAAATAGAATCGCAGTCAGAATTATATAAAAACAAAAACAATGGAAACAAAAATGAAAGTAGCTGTTATGAACGGCATCGGAATAATGGGGTTTGAAGAAAGAAATATACCCGTTCCGAAAGCTGGAGAAGCATTGATCAAACTGGAGTACGTAGGCATTTGTGGATCAGACCTGCATTATTATGAACATGGGGCAATCGGAAATTATATTGTAGAACCTCCTTTTGTATTAGGGCATGAAGCCGGAGGTACAGTAGTAAAAGTAGGTACAGATGTAAAACATCTGAAAATAGGAGACAGAGTTGCATTAGAACCGGGGAAAACGTGCGGGCATTGCGAGTTCTGCAAAACAGGGAAATACAATTTATGTCCTGATGTAATCTTCTTTGCTACCCCGCCCATTGACGGCGTATTTCTCGAATATGTAGCACATGAAGCCGGACTCTGTTTCAAATTGCCGGATAATGTAAGCACTTTAGAAGGAGCATTGATAGAGCCTTTGGCGGTTGGATTTCATGCAGCTAACCAAGGCGGGGCACATGCCGGACAAACAGCTGCCGTTTTCGGGTCGGGTTGTATCGGACTAATGTGTATGCTGGCACTTAAAGCCGAAGGAGTATCCACGGTTTATATGATAGATGTGGTGCAAAAACGACTGGGCAAAGCTCTGGAACTGGGAGCCACTAGTGTGATTAACGCAGGAGAGCAAAACGTGGTGGAAGAAATAAATAGATTAACAGATGGCAGGGGCTGCGATTTGGTTATAGAAACAGCAGGAACCGAGATAACAGCTCAGCAAGCTCTCAATATAACTAAAAAGGGGGCTACCATCGTTTTTGTAGGTTATACCAAATCGGGTTTCGTAAATATGCCTATGAGTCTGGCAATGGATAAAGAATTATCGATTTCCACTATATTCCGCTACCGTCATATTTATCCAATGGCTATTGAGGCGGTAGCAAATGGGAAAATTAATTTAAAAAATGTGGTAACAAATATATTTGAATTTGACGATATTCAGAATGCGATGGATAGTAGTGTGCAGGACAAAGAAAATATAGTGAAATCGGTAGTGAAAATTGCAGATTAAAGTCTCAGACCTTTTTATTGCTTTGTCAAGTATAACAACCAAATACTGTTTTATGATCAGAGAATATAGTAATAACTATTTCACATTACTTAATAAAAAACGAATAAAGATAAATCTTTTAATTTATTCGTTTTAGAAACTTTATAAGATTGATTGGTTAAGCGTTATGCTGCTCTTGTTCGATGAATAATAGAATAAACAGACATAACGCTTATGACCAATCTAATTATAACTAAAAAATAAAATATTATGTCTAAAATAAAAACGTTATATGACTTTAAAGTACAGGATATTGACAATATGGAATTTAATATGGCTATCCTTGAAGGGAAAAAAGTCTTGATAGTAAATGTAGCCTCAGAATGTGGTCTGACACCTCAATACAAGGAATTGGAAGACTTGTATGTGAAAAATAGGCATAAAGGCTTTATTGTCATAGGCTTTCCATCCAATGATTTCAGAGGGCAGGAACCCGGAACAAACGCCGAAATTAAACAGTTTTGCGAAGATTACAATATAACTTTTCCCATAATGGCCAAAGTTTCGGTAAACGGGCCTGACATTGCGCCAATTTATAAGTGGCTGACAAGAGAAAGCGAAAACGGAAAATTTGATGCTGTAATTGATTGGAATTTCCAAAAATTTATGATTTCGGAAAATGGGCAGTTGGTAAACTTTATTGCTCCTACTGCAAGTCCGTTATCTGATAGCATTGTCAAGTGGATCGATCAATCATAATTCAACAAATTGAAAAAAAAAAATCTAAAGTGAGCTGGTATATTACTTGGCTCGCTTTACTTATATACATAAATTATCAAATCGGATTTTATGAAAAAAAAATATGATAATAATAATTGGAGTGCAATAGATGCTAATGCTGTCATTGATATACTACATACAAATGTCGTAAATGGACTATCGGAAAAAGAAGCTAAAGACAGACTTGACGAATTTGGCAAGAATGATCTTCCTGAAAAAAAGAAAGAGAATAAATTCATTCGCTTCTTGAAACAATTTGACAGTATCTTAATTTATGTGCTATTTGTCGCAGCCATCGTAACAGCAGTACTTGGACAATATTTCGAAACAATATTTATACTACTTGTCACTTTGATCAATGCATCTATTGGATTTGTTCAGGAAAATAAAGCGGGAAAAGCACTGGATAAAATAAAGAAGATGCTATCGTCCAAAGCTCAGGTTATAAGAGATAGAATACGAAAAGAGATTGATACTACCGATCTCACTATCGGTGATATTGTTTTATTAGCTCCCGGTGATAAGGTGCCTGCCGATTTAAGGTTAATAACAGCTGATAATCTCAAGATAGATGAGTCTACTCTAACAGGCGAATCTGTTCCTGCCGAAAAGGTAGTCAGCACACTTGACCCTGATACTATATTGGCTGATAAAACAAATATGGCTTTTTCGGGTACTGCAATAAGTACAGGTACAGGAATAGGTGCAGTCGTTGCCACGGGTGAGAATACAGAGATAGGTATGATTAACAAACTTCTGGATGAAGTGCCTGCTATAACTACACCATTAATAAAACAAACGGCTTACTTCGGCAAAATGGTATCAATAGTTATAGTCGTTATATCATTATTTGTTTTCGTGTTCGGTTATTTTTTTCGCGATTATCAGACCGAAGTACTGTTATTGTCTGTTATTGGCCTTGCAGTAGCAGCTATACCCGAAGGTATGCCTGCTATTCTTTCGATTATACTGGCTATAGGAGTTAGGAATATGGCTCGACGAAACGCCATCATACGCCATCTTCCTTCGGTAGAAACGCTAGGGGCTGTTTCAGTAATATTTACCGACAAAACCGGTACTCTCACTAAAAATGAGATGACTGTCAAAACATTGCAAACCGCAGACGATGAGTTTAAGGTAACAGGAATAGGATATATACCTGAAGGTGTTATTTTGAAAAACGAAGAACCTGTTGATTTTAATCAACAATCAGTCCTGACAAGATTGATTTGTTGTATGGAGATATGCAACGATGCGGCAATAAGCGAGGATGCGGGTGGATTGTGGACAGTACAAGGTGACCCTACAGAGGGAGCATTGATTACATTGTATCGGAAGGCCAATTTTGAAGTTAACCAATCAGAACGCATTGCTACCATACCCTTCGATTCGGAGTATAAATATATGGCAGCTTTGACTCATATCGGTGGTGAAAATATCATTTTTGTGAAAGGTGCTCCCGACCGTCTTTTCGAGATGGTCTCCAAAGAGCAGTCACTCCATGGTGTTAAAGATTTAGATATTACTTATTGGAATGATAAGGTTACTGATCTGGCTAACAGAGGACAACGTATAATTGGAGCAGCCTATAAAGTTGTTGATTCAGGAAAGAGCGATATTAAACATGAAGATATATATGAAGACTTGATTTTTCTGGGTATGGCAGGAATAATCGACCCTCCACACAGTGGCGCTATCGAAGCTATCAAGGAATGTGCTAAAGCGAGAATACGTGTAAAAATGATTACAGGTGACCTCGTAAATACTGCAAAAGCAATTGGACTGGAGATGGGTATTGGTGATGGGAAAAGAGCCATTCAGGGAAAGGATATAGAGAAAATGACTGATGATGAACTGGAGATAGCTGTGCATGAATACGATATATTTGCACGTACGACTCCTAAACAAAAACTCAGATTGGTAAATGTGCAGCAATTAGATGGCTCTATTTGTGCAATGACCGGCGATGGCGTAAATGATGCCCCCGCTTTGAAGAAAGCAGATGTAGGTATTGCAATGGGAATAAAAGGAACAGAGGTTGCTAAAGACGCAGCAGAAATGATATTGGTAGATGACAATTTCAGAACCATAGTTTCGGCGGTTGAAGAAGGCAGGCGTGTTTACTCCAATTTGAAGAAAACAATTTTGTTTATTCTTCCCACAAATGGAGCGGAAAGTTTTCTGATTATTGCCAGTATATTATTCGGAACAATGATACCGATTACCCCTGTGCAGATATTATGGATCAATATGATAACATCCATTACTGTTTCTTTGGCTTTAGCATTTGAGAATATCGAACCCGGAACGATGGAACGTCCGCCTAGGTTGCCAAATACACCTTTATTAAGCGGATATTTTATATGGCGAATATTATTTATATCGGTACTTATTGGCGGGGGTACTTTAATTCTCAATATGATATTGCTCAGTCGTGGATATGATGCCGATATCGTAAGAACGATTACCTTACAGGTTATTGTTTTTTCTCAGTTGTTTCACTTATTTAATTGCCGGAGCATCCGCGGATTTGCTTTTAATAAAAATTTCTTTAATAATAAAGCAATTTATGTAGTATCGACTATACTTATTATCCTGCAATTAAGCATCACCTATTTGCCTTTTATGAACAGATTGTTTGCTACACAACCTTTACCTGCATTTGATTGGTTGTATCCCATTCTGTTTGGTCTAGGTATATTTTTCATTATAGAAATTGAAAAGGCTATCATGAGACGTATGGATAAACGTAGGGGAATAATTTAATTGAATTTGCCGGATAAAAATGAAGTTCCTATTACTTTTGAAATAAAGCCATAGGAACTTCTTTTGTCATTATCACTTAAGCTGTAGTAGTAACGGTCAAAATCACTTCGATATTATTTCGTGTAGCATTGGAATAAGGGCAAACCTGATGGGCTTCTTCAACTAATTCTTCCGCCTCTTTTTGATCCATTCCGGGAATGTTCACATCCATCTCTACTGCTAATTGGTAGCCACCATCGTCTTTCTTACCAATGCTAACCTTTGCCGTTACCGTTGGGATGACTTCTTTCTTTTTCAATAATGCCACATGATTTAAGGCACTCCCGAAACAGGCTGAATAGCCTACTGCGAATAATTGTTCAGGATTAGTATATGAACCATCCGGACCACCTATTTCTTTTGGTGGTTTTACTTCAAAGTCCAATACTCCATCCGATGATTTAACTTTGCCGTCTCTTCCGCCTACAGAAGTTGCAACGGCTGTATACATTACTTTCATACCATTTATATATTTTGATTTATACTTCGAATAGCAGCAAATTAATACATTTATTTGGCTTGTTATTTGATATACTGTAAATTATGTAAGTTATTTTTATAATTCTATAAGTAAAACTGCAGAGATATTTTTACCTTTAATTTTAATGTAAAATGCCCGCTGTATCCATTCTAAATGTAAATTTTAGAGATAGGATAGCTGAGAAATTTTATAGTATAAATTAAAAATTGGTACTATTATGAAAAAAATAGCATTAATAACAGGAACAACCTCAGGTATAGGTCGTGTTACAGCCTTAAAACTGGCCAAAGAAGGCTATAACCTAATCCTTGCAGGACCACGTTCAGACCGATTGGCTGAACTGCAAAAGGAAATAGAATCGAAATATAAGTCAAAAGTTTTACTTCTTAGCTTTGATATCAGAGTATATACAGAAGTTGAAGACGCACTTTTGAAGAACATACCAAAAGAGTGGAGTAAAATTGACGTTCTGGTCAATAATGCAGGCTTAGGTAGTTTTTCACCTATTCACGAATGGGATACCCAAGATTGGAATGATATGATAGATACAAATATAAAGGGGTTATTATATGCAACACGTGCAATAACACCTGGTATGGTTTTGCGAAGATCAGGACATATTATCAACATTGGCTCTACCGTGGAAAGGGAGACTTTCCAGAATGGAAATGTACATTGTGCTACAAAATTTGCGGTAGATGGATTGAGCAAAGGTATGCGTTTAGACTTACAACAGTATGGTATACGAGTTACACAGATATGTCCCGGCAGAGTAGAAGCCGACTTTGCCCTTGTCAGTTACAAAGGCGATACGGAACAAGCAAAAAATATATATGAAATATATACCTCTTTAAAAGTGGAAGATATAGCAAATGCAATAAGCTATGCTTTATCTCAGCCAGCCCATGTTAAGGTACAAGATATATTCGTTTTACATGCGACACAAGTACTTTAATAAGCCACAGGTAATCACAAGCACCGAATAAATGACTAATATTTAAACAATTTAAAAACAAATAGTTATCGCAGATTGTTTATATAAAGTAACCTGTCTTATACCATCCATATACACCACTTTTCGCAGAATCTGATGTTTTTGGAAATATAAATAAAAGATCAATCGTAAAATACGGATGACACAATTCCTATTCTTATATCAACTAAAAATAAACACTATGAGTACATTGACAGTAAAAGAACCAAAAGTATTTGCTAATACAGAAATAGCAAAATTTATCGGAAATTTATTTTCGTTTAATAACAGTTTGAAACTTTATCATTGGCATGTAACAGGTAATAGTAGTTATGCTCAGCATATTGCCTTGGATCAGGCTATAGCTTCCTTATCGGATGAAACAGATCTGATTACAGAGACTTGCTATTCCCTGTTAGGGAATCTGGATATAAGTATCCCATCGACATCAACGCCATCAGATATCGTAAAGCACGCTGAAAATTTTTATGATACAGTAGAATCTAATCGTGAACTCTTCCCTGCACTGTTCACTCAATCCATTATTGATGATTATCAGGAAGCAATACAGCAATTATTATTTCGTCTTAAAAGACTGCAATAAAGGTTTTACTTAAATAATAATAATAATAATAATAATACAGAAATTGCTTATAAAAATAATTTCTGTATTATTATCTTCTTAGTTATAGTTAATAACAATAAAAACGTATTGCTCATGAAATTACATATTAAATATATGGTAAGTCATCGGTGCGAGATGCGGGTAGAGGATATTCTAAAAAGATATGGAATACATTGTATATCAATTGAATTAGGGATAATAGAAACAGATCGAAATATAACAGCTCGTAAATTTGAAGAAATCAGATTAAGCCTTTTTGAATCAGGATTAGAAATTATAACAGATAAAAAGACTATTTTAATAGAAAAAATCAGAACAATAATTATTGCATTAATTCATTATCCGCACGAACCATTAAAAGTAAATTTCTCGACTTATTTGAGTCTTAAGCTAAAACGCAATTACACTTACCTGTCTAATCTATTTACCGAATCGGAAGGGAGTACAATTGAGCGTTTTATAATTAGAAATAAAATAGAACGCATTAAAGAACTCATAACGTATGATGAACTGAATATTGCTGAAATCGCTTTTAAATTGGATTATAGCAGCCCTGCACATTTATCCAATCAGTTCAAAAAAGAGACAGGAATAACACCGTCTTCTTTCCGTTTGCAGAAGGATAAAGTTCTTATGAATCTCGAAAGCCTTTAAATTATATAATTTATTACATTTATAATCGTTGGCTTGAGGCTTTAAATGACCATATTTTCCCCTCGGAAAGATATAGTCATTTTATACATTTTATAGGATATTAGACCCCTTATTGAGCTGTTTAAAAAGTTTGCTATTGGAATTAACACTGATATACAGTTTCTTATTCTAGCATAAAGTTCTCCAAAATATTTTGGAGAACTTTATGCTATTAACTGCTTTTCCTTTTTCTATTCAACTTAAAGGCTAGATCGTTCATATCATTACTAACCTTCATGTTTAGTACTTTAGCATATATTTCAGTTGTTTTAATGCTGCTGTGTCCCAACATCTTCGAAACACTTTCAATAGGTACTCCGTTAGCCAGAGTAACGGTTGTTGCAAAAGAATACCCCTTTACGCAAATAATGGAATCTATCGGTAACCATTAGACAATCAGCACTCATATACACTAATCCGCTTTAATCTACATCACAGCAAAAACGCAGAATCCGGAGCATTCAAGCACGAGTTGCATTACTTATCCGTAACCCGTTTTCATTGGATGTTAGTATAGTATTCCGCTTTGGAAACAACTATTTGGGACTAGTCTGTCAATAGTCGAAAGCCAAGGTTTTCATACCCTCCGACACTGCAATTTGCACATCCCACAATAACTCTAAACCGGTAAATTTATTCACTGTAAAATAGAGTTTTATGAAAACAAAAAACAATGTCCTAAAAGTACAGTTCTACCTCAAAAAGAACGAAGCAGATACTCTTGGTAACTGTCCCCTGATGGGACGCATTACCATCGGTCAATCAATGGTACAGTTCAGTCTCAAATGCAACTTCAGTTCGAACCTGTGGGATACCAGGAACGGAAAAGCATCCGGTAAAAGCAAATCCGCCCTTGAACTGAACAACAAGCTCGACAAAATACGCATTTCCATCAATAACCATTACCGTATTTTATGTGAACACAAAGGTCCCGATATTACTATTACCGCCCATGAGATAAAAAATGCCTTTCAGGGAATCGCCGGTGTACAGCAGACCCTCCTTAAATTCTTTGATAACCATAACCAGGAATTTCAAAAATGCATCGGTATCAACAGGCAAGCCTCCACCGTACAGCAATACGAAATATCATTAAAACACTTAACCCGTTTTATCCGGTTAAAGTATAAACTATCCGATATCCCCTTCTCACAGTTAGACCTGTCCTTTATCGAAGCCTTTGACTTCTACTTACGCATTGAGTTAAAGCGTATGTCCAATACGATACTGGGTATTACACGCCACCTGCGTAAAATGATAAAGCTGGCTATCGCTGAAGATATAATTACCTCAGACCCTTTCGAAGCCTATACACCCGAAAGACCCAAAGCCAGGCAAAAATACCTGACACGTGAAGAACTGGACCGTATTATCAATACGCAGCTCGATCATCCATGCAGGTATCTGACACGTGATATGTTTCTCTTCTCCTGTTTTACCGGTATCGCATTCCGGGATATGTGCAACCTGACAGACAAGGAACTGGTTAAGGAACAGGACGGAAAACTCTGGATAAAGACCTTTCGGCAGAAAACAGGAACACCCGCCCATATACCCTTATTACCCATCCCTTTGCAGATACTGGAGAAATATAGAGGAATAGCCGAAGACAATAAGCTACTGCCGATGCTTAGTTGCGGCAGGCTGAACAAGAACCTGAAAGTAATCGGTAAACTATGCAACATTGAAAGACGACTTATCTTCCATATGGGAAGGCATACATATGCCAGTGAAATTTGCCTGTCGCAAGGCGTACCTATCGAATCCGTATCCCGTATGCTGGGACACCGTGATTTACGCTCTACACAGATCTATGCTAAGATAACAGATGACAAGATAGCAGAAGATATGCAAAATCTCGAAACAAGGCTCAAAGGAAAATACAACCCGGCGATCTGATTGCTTAGTTGTAAAGTGAAAATGATGAGTTGTTAATTATGAGTTATTATTAAAACAAAGAATATGAAATCAATCAAACATACACCTACCTTAAGAAGCACCTTTGCTGTCTTATTCTATCTGAACCGTTCCAAGAAAAAGAAGAACGGAGAATGTCCGCTGATGGGAAGAATCACCATTGATGCCAAAGTCGCCCAGTTCAGCTGTAAACTCGATATAAACCCTAAAGCATGGGATGCCAAGACAGCACGAATGACCGGTAAAGGAAAACAGGCAACCGATACCAACCGCTACTTGGACCATCTGCAAAATAATATCAATACAATTTACAGGAATCTGGTAGACAAGCACGGCTATGTGACCGCCGAATCAGTCAAGAACGCCATCTTGGGTGTAGGAGCAAAAGCCAATACACTGCTGGCACTCTTTGATGAGCATAACAAAGAGTTTAAACTGCGTGTAGGCATAAACAGAGTACAGGAAACCTACGAAATGTATCTGTTATCTAAGAAACACCTGAAAAGCTTTATAGAACAACGCTATGGATGCGATGATATTACCTTTAGCCGGATAGACAGCAATTTTATCAATGCCTATGACTTCTACCTGAGGGTTGACAAGGCCATGAAGCTCAATACCCTCTTAGGGCATATCATAATACTGAAAAAGATCATCAGACGGGCAATAAATCAGAGCTTACTGCGTAAAGACCCTTTTGTTAATTATGTAGCCAAAAAGCCCTTAAAACAACACAGGCACCTGACGGCTGAAGAATTTGAACGGATAATAACCACTCCTCTTATTTCAAGAACATTGTCCTTTACCCGTGACATGTTTGTATTCTCGTCCTTTACAGGACTCGCTCATGCCGATTTAAAACGCCTGTCGGAGAAAGACCTGACACAAAAGGCGGACGGTACCTGGTGGATAAAGATTAACCGAAAAAAGACAGGCGGGGAGAGCACCATCCGTTTATTGGATATTCCGCTGGCTATTATAGATAAATACAAAAACGAACGGAAGAGCGATAAGGTCTTTAATGTAATTACTGTCGGATGTTCGGATATTAACCTGAAAAGGATAGCTAAAGCCTGTCAGATAGAACGGAATCTTACTTTCCACATGAGCAGGCATAATTTTGCGACCCGTGTTACGCTCAATGAGGGGGTGCCTATCGAAACGGTCTGTCGGATGATGGGGCATAAGTCGGTCAGGACTACGCAGATTTATGCACATATTACCAATAAGAAGGTGGCGGAGGATATGAGGTTGTTGTCGGAGCGTATTGAGAACAGGTATATGATGCCGAAGGAGGATATTCCTGAGGATTTTAAACGGAATCAGTTTTATCTGATAGATAATAAGGTGAAGTAATAATTCCTTGGATGGTTAGAAGACTAAATAAGAATAGCGAGCCTAAAAACTCGCTTTCTTGCTTTATACTATAATGTTCTTTCCCTAAGGTCCTCTTTGATGAAATGATTAAATCTGTCAATTAAAACGCTGAAAACTAAAACATAAATTATTATAATTTTATTACCTTTACACATCTTTTGACAAAACTAGTCAACTAGAGATATTATTTTCTATTAAAAGAGGAAGAGAGGATTTGTATCCAATAATTTAATCTTCATCAATATCTTTATTTTTTTTAAGCTTGTCATAAGCATCTTTCATACCTCTACGCTTATAAATTTCTAAAAGAGATTTCTGTGGATATATTTTGTTATCGTTTAATTTAAAAGCTTCCTCTAAAATATCTATGGCTCTAGTCAAATTATTTTTCACATAATATTCAAATTCGCCCTCCATACATCGGGTAATATCTTCAGCCTTAATATCACTACTCCTTTTTATCGATTCAATTAATTCTGTTAGAATAGTCTTTTCTTCAGATGTAATTTTTTTACGTCTTCTAATAATACTAATAAAATAGGAATGTATATGAAAAATATTTGTACGCTTTTTTTCGTAATTAGCCTTAGCTAAGTTTAAAGCCTCTTCATATTTTCCTTGTGATAATAATATATTTACAATTTCTCTTTTCGATCTTGAATGTTCAGGGTAAACTCCTAACGCTTTGTAATAATATTCAAGTGCCCTGTCTTTCTTATTTGCATGACGATGATAGAATCCTAATAAAAAATAATAATCTAAATTATTAGACTCGTTCCTAAAGTATGAAATATAATCAAAGAATTTATCATTTTTAGTTCGTGCATATGCTAATGTAAGGCGATAAGTTGTTTCCCAAATTATTTGCTCATCATAGTTTGTTTTTGCCAATAACTCAAGACAAATTCTAATAACATCATCATATTCTCCTTTATCATACTTTTTTATAATATTTTTTATGATTAAAGATGGTATAAAGTATTTTTTTGGTATTTTTCTCCCATCTTCTAACATATTCTGGATAGTTAGCATAAATTCAGAATAATCATTTTTCAACACATCATCCAAATCTTGTTCAAGTAACTCTTTTGATACTTTACTAAATTCAGATTGGTATTTTGAATCAAGAGTTAGTTTAGATCTATTTATGTAATCGGATAGAATTGGATTTAATTTAAGATATTCATAACCTGATAAAACAAAATTGAAAACGGATAAGTCATATAGCAATTGTATGGAAGAATATGTCACATCATTATCACCAAACACCTTATTTAAGATGTCGAAACTAATAATCTCTTCTTTTGAAAGTAAAATTATGATCTGGTATGCAATTGGATTATTGAGTTTTATATGATTTAGTACTGTGCTACTAAAATTATCGGTAAATTCAATAATTTCATTAATATTTTTTTTTGCAGACATTAGATCAATTTCTATCTGATTTACTGCAAATATTATTTGAGAAGGTATTCCATTTAACTTATCAATGAAAAATTGTTTATTCTCTTTAGTTATATTGTTCAATTGATAAATATTAAGTAACTTCAAAAATAAATTCTTTGTTTCCAAAGAGGAAAGCTCAGGTAGCCTGTAAGTTAAGGATTTCTTTTCTTTCTTCAGTTTGATTTCATTAGGCCGATACTTAGAAATTAGACAAAATGTTAATTGATTCGTAAAATCTGAATCATTTACTATTTTCTGATACCATTCTACAATCTCATTGTTAGGTAAAACAATGCCACCATCATCAATTATAAAGAGTAGCTCCTTAAAGGAAATAAACTCTTTAACAATTTTTTTTGCAATCTCAATTTTGGATTCTAAACTCTCTTCTGAAAAATCATATTCACTTATTTCATCAATTTTGCTTATCGAATTAAGTTTGTAGATGAAATTCTCTATGCTTTCTTTTGAATCAACAGTTATTATAACAGGATCATATGTATAATCTATTAAATTTGATTTTCTTAACACATTTTTCAAGAACGTTCTTCTACCAATACCTTCAAAATAGTTATAAGCAATTATATAAGTTGGGACCCAATTATCAAGATTATTTATTTCGTTTTCAAATTTCTCAATCTGCTCATTCCTACCAACAAAATTTTTCTCTATTTCAGTATTAAATTTATTTCTCTTAAAATTTATCTCTCTTAAAGCTTGTTTTATTTTCTTTAAAACAATAACTTCATTTTCAATATATTTTAAATTATATGGTTTGCCAATCCATTTAGGAATTCGTTTATCTGAATAAGTTATATTTTCATCAATAATTATTGGCAAAATTCTATCAATGATTTCATTGGAAATATTTTCTTTAGCTTTATTTATTTCATCTTGAACCCATTTAGAATCTAAAGATTTATCTGAAATAAATAGGACAAATAAGTCTGTTTTATCAAGTTCTGAAAAAATTTGATCTAAAGTCTTTCTGCCAGCCTCAAATGTTATTTCATCTAATATACAATTGCTTGTCTAGATCCTTGGCTATTTTTCGCACTAATGATTTATCATTACTGCTATGAGATAAGAATGCTTTTGCCATAATTATATTTTTTATGATATTATTTATTCATTTGCCCATACTCCCCAATCTTCACTTCACAGATACGTTTAGTAATATCCCTCAGCAACTCCACTTTCGGCAAAAGAGCATCAATATCCTCCTTCGTTACTAAAAAATCAGGATTATAACGCCCTTCAACATAAGCCGCTTTGATAAGATTGAAAAGTCGTTTTTCCTCCACAGTGTCGCAAGGAAATACCTTAATAAAATCATCTGAATACTTCTTTACCGAATTTAAAAGTTTGGATAGATTATGCTGCTTAGGATTCTGCAATGTAAAAACTAAACGAATAGCATAAATATAATTTTCGCAGGCTTGATGAAGTAAAAAAGAAGCCATTTGATAATTATTTCTATTGTATGAATCATTTGCTAAATTTACAAACTCATTAGCGTACTCAAGCTTTTTATCAAAATACTCCTGAGCCTGTTGCTTAATCTCGTCAAAGTTAAGTTTACGTCTGCGAGCTAACTTATGTTTTCCGCTATCGTATAGAACAACGCCTTCCTGTTTGATTTGAGTATAAAAATAACGCCCTTCATTCAGGTTTTTATTCAGATGTTTTATGTCCTCATTGATAAACTGTACAGGCGGTTGTCTGTCTGGATCTTTGGCAAGCCTGTAATAAGCATCTTCCACATTGTCCGTAGCTTTCCCTGCAATGCCGTCCGATATACCACTTGTAACAACCAGTATATCATAATCACTCACATAAAATTGCACTTTACCGAATTCGTATTTCTCATCGTAAACCACAAAGTCATTACGGGCATAGCTGCCGAATAGAATAATCATTTCGGTTTGCTTTAGCCGTTTAAGTATGGTTTCAACAATAAAGTTCAAATCTTGTTGATTGGCAGGGGGTAAATAGGCTATTGACTTTTTCATCTGTTTTAATTCTTAAACCTCAAAGTTACGAACATAAAGATATGGAAAAAAGAAAAATAGCAGTTAACATTTCACTCTAAATTGTATATTTGTATTCATGTCCTGTTATTGTGGGTTTAGTCATCCCGTTCAAACCGACAAAAGATAACGCAGCGATATAAACTATTTATTTTAGTATTTATATCGGCTTGATTAACCAATCAGGCTTAAAAATGGACATATATATGACAACACAACAAACAATCTCAACCGAATATTGTGCAATACTGATAAATTGTTCTTCTCTGGTATTAAAGCTCTCCCATGATGAAATCAAAGAAAGCTACTCAGACAATCCCATGTATGTAGCCGAGTACATTGAAAATGAAATCAAAGAGAACATAATAGACCTTCTCTTCGAAGACCAAAAAGCAACCCTGTCATGCACCTTTGACAAGAACAATAGCTGCAATGCTTCCCATATATTCTTTGATGACTTAGACGAGTTGAGCAACTATATCAGTTATCTCAATAAGACTTACGCTTATGACTATATTCGAAGCTATTGGACATTACCCAATTCTTTCATCTCCATAGAAAGGACGAAAGACGATATTTACTTTAAATCTTTTTATTGATAATCGGGCTTACTACTATAATTCAGGCAAGACTTTAGGGTCTTGCCTGTTTATTTTAATTGATACGAGTATATTATATATCAATGGACACAATTGCCCCAATCTTATCTTAAAATATGGAGAGTCGGAATTAATGTCGTTTTGTTTTATCTTCTCTCCTGTAATAGAAAAAAAGTCGTTTATCCATTCCATCAGCATATCACTTATAACCATCAGCTCGCACTATGTCCCTTTGGCAAATCTATATTTGTGTGGCTCACTGGTCAAATTCAAGCCTGACGGTTTAGCTGAAAAATCTCCACCCTTCGCTTTGCCTTCGGGTCGTATTTTTCGCTAAAAATTTGACGTTTCGCACACTGCATTAATGGCAGCCAAAGGGACATAGCATGCGGAGCCGATTCCGACGCATATAAAAGTGAAACGCTGATTTTATAGTCATAATAAATAGGGTATAAATAGTATTTTAGGGGGACAAAAGCTGCACGCCTCCTCTTCTGCATATAAACTGTGTGTCTGATTGTGTATCTGATTCCGCTTTCTTTTACTGATCGTACGCTTTATAATAATTGCTTTCGAGCATCTTCCGTATATCGGACTCTTTGTAGAAGATTTTACCTTCGACTTTATAAAAGGATACAATACCCTTACTGCGGTATTCCTGTAAGGTGCGGTCTTTTATATTTAAGAATCTGCATACCTCCTTGTTGTCTAAGAGACGTTCTCCGGTCAAATGGGGAACATGGTTTTTCACGCTATACTCTACACAATCGGCTATATCTTCAAGGATACCGATTAAGTCTTTTACTTCGGGAGAGTTTTTATTTAAAATATCCATCTTATTTATTTTTTTAGGGTTTACGGGTTATTTGTTTCGTTTTCTCTATAAACTGCTGGATATCGGTTTGTTTATAGTAACATTTGTGCCTGATCTGTGTAAATGAGAGTATGCCTTTATCTCTGTAGCTTTGGAGGGTACGCTTGGATATACCCAGGAGATTACATACGTCTTGATTATCCAGCCATTTTTCTGAACCGTTACCTTTTTTGCAGATTTGTTTTAACCTGTTCCTGATTGCTTCGAGTTTTTTACGGAGTTGTTCGAAACTGTCTCCTTCTATAATCACAATATCCATGCTACTGTTTTTTTTAGTTTATATTTTAGAATTGATTTATTGTCAGCAAATAAAATGATAAGTGATAACACCTGTGTTTGCCTGAGTATGTAAGTCCGCATTAGTCCGCAAATGTCCTGCTGCTACTTTTTACTTAGGCTTTCTATAAAATCCCGTAAGGCTTCCTCAATTTCTTCTGTATAGATTTCAAAATGGTTTGCCAGCAGGTTATTGATGAAGTTGGACATACTGATACCATCCGTTGTTTTCAATAATTTTGAGATATTCATATAATTCTGTTCATTCATGTGGATCGATGTTTGTCTGCGGGCACCCATAACCGATTTACACAAGAAGAGTTCAGTGTATGACTGCTTATTCTTCTTACGTTTACTGTTCCTTGCAGATTCCACAATATCTTCTTTTTCATTACCTGCTGTCTCAGGCTTAGCTTTTACTGTTTGTGGAATCGTATCGCCCGGTTTTTCAACCGGTTTATTCGCAGCAGGTCCGCTATCTTGATCTTCGGGTTCATCATCTAAGAAAATTATATCTTTCTCGGGGTCTGCCTTTATAGGGATTTCTCCTGCTATCATCCTTTTTAGCTTTTCCTCATCAACTTCAAATCTCTTTCTTTTAGCCATAGCTTATAATTTTATGCTGTTAATTACTCGTTTTATTAATGTATTCTGTGTATTCTGGCTGTTGTTTCTTACAGGTATCTCCTAAATTCGATGGTTTCTTCTTCCTGTTAAATTGGGAGTATTACCCGAAAGCACAGTTGAAGTTCCCTGTATTCTTCTTTTTTATAAGGAGTGGATCACTTGAAATCAAAATCGTAATAACAGATTTTTCAACTCTGTTTTCTTGATGACTGATCGTCCTGAATAATGTTTCTTCTCTCATAATGTTTTACTTTTGATTAATTCTATAACCGAACAACTACACAATCTTATCATTTTTCAATCCGGTAACTGTACAACTTAATAACTGCCTGGTCTGATAACTTTACAATCCTATAATGGAACAACTACCTTATTTTAGTATTATACAATCCGATAACTTTATAATCCGGCAACTACTTGGTATTATTATTTTTCAACTTTAGAATCGCATGGTCAGGCAATTACCTGATCTCTCAATTTTGCCATTCTGCAATCCGATACTTTTTCAATTACAGAATGACACAACTTTTGTCTTGTCCTAAAATAGGTTGACAATAAAACATGTAAACCAATGACAGGACAAAAAAGAAGAGGTAGCTTGCCTCGATTATTAAAACAAGAGATTATTCAGGACTATTTAAGTGGTCGTAAGAGT
>NZ_JAAKEL010000015.1 GCF_011039205.1 Dysgonomonas sp. ZJ279 | reverse complement strand
ACCCCTCGACTTGCATGTGTTAGGCCTGTCGCTAGCGTTCATCCTGAGCCAGGATCAAACTCTTCTTTGTATATTGTTTTTCTTATACTTTTGCTTGATCCTGCTCGATCTATTGAATTCTTTTAAAGAATTGATCGGGTAGCTAATTGAACTACGTATTGAACGAATCAATACATAGTTCCCTTGTACTACTTTTTATTGTTTATTGTTATCATTTAGTCAAAGATCGCTTCTTTTTTTATCAACTTCAGGCGCTGCGTTCAGCGGTGAAGCGGGTGCAAAAGTAGAAAACTTTTAATTATACTCCAAATGTTTTATGAACTTATTTTGAAAATAATTGATGGGAAATATCTAAATACCTAGTATGAAAGGTGTTGGGAAACATATTTTTTTGAACAAATTTTGATAAATATTGTTAGACCTCGTTTTATTACTATAAAAAGTAATATTGACGGAAATAGGCAATGAGCAAAAATTACACATTCAAAGCACCAATTCGTTGAAAAGTTTCTCTACTGTCTGATCTAAATCGCATGAAAATCCGGGATGCGGTCGTGATGTTTGTATAGAAGAACTCCTCACAGCCGTAAGCCACCTGAACCTTTCGGGGATATCGAGTGCGGCAATGGCGCCTCCGTCTTTTGCTCCGCAACATATTTTATCGAACGCCTTTAAATAGGAATGAAGTTCTTCCATATCTAAATCATGAGAGAACAAACGAAGCTTATCTTCATCTATCTTATATATGGCTTTTATATATTTGGCTCGTTTGGAAAACAAAATAATACCCACATTAAGAAATTCTTCGCGCTCAACCTTTGGCAAAACACGAATCACTGCGTATTCATATAAGTGTTTCTCTTGCATCTTGAGCTTCTTTTAGAAATATTTCGGAATGATTTAATCTGTCTGTCAGAAATTGCACATAAACATCTCGCAATTCCTGAGGCGTTTCTCCATTATTACCCCAATGCAACCAATCGTCAGGAATCAAATTGACTATTGCCCAGATCTTATCATGAGTTAATAACAATCTGAATTCTTTATCGACCTCAGCCAAGTCTCCTGCTTGCGACAACAAGACATGGTCTTTCACTTGTTTGAATGGACTCAAAGCATACTTCTCCCACCCATCCCATGTATGATGAAAGTATAGGGATGCTCCATGATCTATAAGCCATAATTCTTTATGCCAGATCAGCAGATTAGTATTTCGGGCTGTTCTATCCACATTGGTAAGGTAGGCATCTAACCAAACTATTTGCGATGCCAGCTTGGAATCGACCTTAGTTACTACCGGATCGAAAGTGATGGCACCCGATAAAAAGTGCAATCCCATGTTTAGCCCTCTACTTGCTTGCAACAAATCCTGAATTTCTTCATCGCCCTCTGTACGACCAAATGCTTCATCGAGATTTAGAAAGACTATCTCGGGAAGGCGAAGACCCAATGCCCGGGCAATTTCTCCTCCTATCAATTCTGAGATTAGTGCTTTTGTGCCATGCCCTGCCCCTCTGAATTTCAATACATATTTAAATCCATCGTCTGCATCAGCCAAAGCGGGTAAAGATCCTCCTTCTCGCAGAGGCATTATATATCGTATAACATTTGCTGTCCGTAACATCATAATACATTTATTATATATAGGAGTAAAGATACAATTAGTTTGCAAAATACGATAATTTCTAAAACACCGATATCCTTTATATTAAAATGACAGCATCAAGAACAATCTCAACAAAAATTCTGTTAGATTTAATGACAGAATGTTCAAAAAATTGTATATTCATACCTTATATATCTAAATTACTGAGCCATGATTAATAAAGAACTGATCCAACCCCAAAGCATAGTTGTGGTAGGGGCATCTAATAATATACAGAAACCGGGAGGCAGTGTACTGCACAATCTGATAAACGGAACATTTGATGGTGACTTATATGCCGTAAATGAAAAAGAAGATATAGTACAAGGTGTAAAATCGTACCGCAGTGTCGACCTTATTCCGAATGCCGATCTGGCGGTTATATCGGTTCCGGCAAAAGTATGTTTAGAAATTGTAGACATATTGGCTAATAAGAAAGGTGTAAAAGCATTCATTGTGTTTTCGTCAGGATTCAGCGAAGTATCTGAAGAAGGGCGAGCTATGGAAAAAGAACTTATTGCCATTGCCAATAAAGCGGGAGCAACTTTGATCGGGCCCAACTGTTCGGGGTTTATTAACACGCACCATCAAAGTATATTTACACGCCCTATTCCCAACCTCAACAACATGGGGGTGGATATAATCTCAAGTTCGGGCGGTACAATCACTTATATAATAGAGTCTGCAATGTGCCTCGGGCTGCAATTCAACTCGGCATGGTCGATAGGCAATGCTGCACAGGTAGGAATAGAAGATATACTTGAATATATGGACGATGAGTTTGATCAGAAAACAAGTCCGCGCATAAAATTATTATACTTAGAAAAAATAACCGACCCCGACCGCTTCCTTAAACATTCGGCTTCGCTTATTAATAAAGGCTGTCGCATAGCGGCGATCAAATCGGGAACAAGCAAATCGGGTAGCCGTGCAGCCTCGTCACATACGGGAGCTATTGCCAGTTCGGATTCGGCTGTCGAAGCTTTATTCAGAAAAGCCGGTATTATACGCTGCCATTCGCGTGAAGAATTAGCTAATGTGGGTGCAGTATTGACCATGAAAAATCTGAAAGGACGCAATCTGGCTATTATCACTCAAGCAGGTGGGCCAGCTGTTATACTAACCGATGCTCTATCGAAAGGGAATATCAATGTTCCCGAAATGAACAAAGAGCTAGCGTCGGAACTCAAAAAACATTTATTATCGGGAGCAGCTGTTAGTAACCCGATAGATATTATAGGTACGGGAAGCGGAGAACACATGGGCATAGCGATCGACTTCTGTGAAAAATATTTTAAGGAGATAGATGGTATTGCTGTTATATATGGTAATCCGGGTGTCAGTAATGTAGCCGAAGCATACAGAATACTTGATCAGAAAATCAGGACATGTAAATTGCCTATTTATCCCATACTTCCATCCGTTGTGGCTGCTATTGAAGAAATGGACACTTTTACGAAACAAGGGCATGTAAATTTTACAGATGAGTATGCCCTAGCCAATGCTCTATCGAAAGTAGTGAGCCGTACTCCTCCATCGGTTGGCAAAATAGAAGATATAGGTGTCGATATTCCGCGAATACGTTCGATTATTGATAATGCACCTAGCGGCTATGCCGATTCTCAAACAATCAAGCAGCTATTTGATGCCGCAGGAATACCGCAGGTAGAAGAACTGGTGACGGATAATAAAGAGGAAGCGATTGCTTTTGCTCAAAGAACAGGCTACCCTATTGTTGCTAAATGTGTAGGTCCACTTCACAAGTCGGATGTAGGCGGTGTGGTACTAAACATACAATCGGACGAACATTTGGCTTTCGAATTTGAACGGTTAATGAAAATACCCGAAACTCATTCGGTAATGATACAATCAATGCTTTCGGGACAGGAATTATTTATAGGTGCAAAATACGAAAACACATTCGGGCATATTGTATTATGCGGACTGGGTGGAATCTTTGTAGAAATATTGCAGGATGTAGCTTCGGGACTTGCCCCACTTAGTTTTCACGAAGCCCGATCGATGGTGCGTTCGTTGAGAGCATACAAAATAATAAAGGGAGCACGTGGTCAGAAAGGTATCAACGAGGATCTTTTCGTAGAGATAATCGTTCGCCTATCTGTTCTGCTACGCTTTGCAACCGAAATAAAAGAAATGGATATTAATCCACTTCTTGCCAACGAGAGAGTGGTGGTTGCTGTAGATGCAAGAATACGAATAGAAAAATAGAAGTATTGCTCAATGTGTAAGTGATCAGCTATCAATCCTTTTTGCAACGAACAGAAAATAAGATAAAACTGCTTCCTACACTTCTGGCAACATAAGCCCTGTTATATGTTACATTCCGCTGGAAAGAGGTAGCAGCAGCACGAGCACTACTCGTCCAAAAAAAGGCGGTAACACCATAATTTTGAGCCGTAGCGGAAACATTACCGACAAGCATAGCATCGAATCCTCCCTGAACAGCAGGCAGGCTATGACCTTCCGGATTATTATTAGAATTAACTGACTGGCATATACTTTTCATCACGCCACCATGTCCGATGGTTGTTGTTGATGCCGGACGCATTCCGGTACTGGTTGCAAAAGTATCTTGCCAGGTAAGAGGATTGAAGGTGCTTATCTGTGTCGACGTATAATTGCTATATGTAGTCGGATTGTTATAAAGCTCCTTTTCCAAAACATTCCATTCGCGATCGCTAGGCAAATGCCACCCTGCGGGACAAACACCTTGAACTTTGCCATTCTTAGCGCCTACAGGATTTTCGAGATTAACCTCCACTTCGTTCGCACCGGGAACAGAACCCGCAACCTGCGATTGATCAATGCCACCCGGATTGTAATTATTCGTTGCTGCCCGCCAGCTATAAAGTAACCCTTGACTCTGGCTCCATCCTGCCGGTTGACTACTCCAACCTGCTGCAACATTAGCCGGATAAGCATACATAGATTTTACTGCCGGACTGGTTGTACTGCCATCATAGAGTTCAATCGGAGTATTGTCGGCATATTTTTTTACTGCAAGATTCTCAATCATCCAAGTTCCTGCACTACCGAAAGTACGTGCTTTAAAATTCTTGCCTTCCTGATCTTTGAATATCTGCACCTCGGCAGATAAGGCACTCCCCAATATGTCCCAACCTGCCCCATTCCAAACATATATTCCTTTAACAATCGGTGTAGCAGCACAAAAATCCTCATTGATATTGTAGACTATAAGACCAACATGGTTTTCCTTATCTGTCTGGCTTGGTGTATTCGCGCCTCCTGTATAAGAATACATTGGCTTTAATTCGGTTAATGAAGTTAATGAAACACGTGGCATACCCAAGCCCCGTTCGGCAGTAGCCGGATCGGTGATGGCATTGGTAGGCTGATGCTCTTTCAAATCGAGTAAAGAACCTTTATTGGGCTCTATTCCTGAGCCAATAGTTATCTGAGCATGTATATAGAAAGATGATGCCAAGAATATTTGTAGTAAAACACTTGTTAAAAAGCTCTTTTTCATAAGAGTAAAATAATTAATTGTGAAACGGAACATCCCTGCTTCATTTGCCAGGGTCTATTCTATATGTGGGAAGAACGAATTTCAAGTAGTTTCTTATACGACAAAAAGACAACATCAGGTTATGGCGGCAAAAGCCTTTAATTGCATGGTTGTTTTATAAAATCTTTACGCTCTCTGTCAAATCAGTAGCTAAAGTAATATTTTTTTTGCTTAGAAAGAACATATCAGAACAAAAGTGTCTTAACGTGAAAGATGATGATCAATTTATTGAGTAACTTTTATACAATAAGATGTCTATTGCAACCTATTGTATTACTTAATTCTAATGCAAGTTCGATATAAGAAAAGAAACAATAACTAAAAAAATTCCCGAAGTACTTGTCATCCCGATACGTAGTGAGGGATCTGTTATCCTATAACAAAGAGAAGTCGAGATCCCTCACTACGTATCGGGATGACAGGGAGTCCCTCTAAGGAGTAGCTTTGTACACCCTTTGACTCTTTCTCTTTGAGTAGATGAAAGATAGATACCGGCTCATAACTCATCGTTTATATTGGTGTTTATATCAAAACAACATTATTTAAAATAAAAAAGAGGAAGCGTCCATCATGGAAGCTCCCTCTCCTCATTATAATAATTTAAAACAGTTCTTCCTTATTTAAGCAGACTTGTAGGATCAAGGTGTGCAGCTTCTATATCCTTAAAATAATTATATGTGCCTACTTTCAATTCGTATGTTGAGATATCATCGCATACAATTATTCCTTTAGGGTGTAATTGCAGTGCAGTAATTGTCCACATCTGATTGATAGAACCTTCGACAGCCTGTGCCAAAGCACGAGCTTTATTATGTCCGTTCACCATAATCAATACTTCTTTTGCATCAAGAATTGTACCGACACCTACTGTTACAGATGTTTTAGGTACTTTATTAATATCGTTATCGAAAAATCTCGAGTTAGCGATAATTGTATCCTGAGTTAATGTTTTGATACGTGTACGTGACGAAAGGGATGACCCCGGTTCGTTGAAGGCAATATGTCCATCAGGACCTATACCACCCAAAAACAGATCGACACCTCCGATAGCTTCCATTTTAGCTTCGTAAGCTGCACATTCGGCATTCAGATCGGAAGCCGTACCGTTAAGGATATTTACATTAGCCGGATCGATATCGATATAGCTAAAGAAATGATCCCACATGAAAGTATGATAGCTTTGAGGATGGTCTTTCGCCAAACCTACATACTCATCCATATTGAATGTTACTACATGCTTAAACGACACACGTTTTTCCTGATAATGCTTTATCAATCCTCTATACATCCCCATTGGCGACGAACCTGTAGGCAAACCCAGTACAAACGGCTTTTCGGCTGTAGGTTTTGCTGCATTTATCTTTGCAACTACATAATTTGCTGCCCATTGAGACAAAGAATCGTAATCGGGTTGAATAATTAATCTCATGATTTTCTATTATTTTATTTAAGGTCACAGACCAATTTACTATTTTGCCGGCTATAAACCAGTAATGTTATAGCCAGCAAATATAGCTTTAAATATTATTTTCCTGCACTTAAATTGGCTTATATTGTACAAAGGCTTCGATGGCCTCGTACGATGCTAAGCCCAAACTTCTATATAATTCGGCAGTTGCACGGTTTCTGTCTTCGGAACGTTGCCAGAACAAGCGTTCGTCATTACCAAGGAATGGTGCGCTTTCCATTTGCGATTGATGTTTCAAGATAGCATTACGCTTAGAACGCAATTCCTCCGGAGAGATAGGCACAGCCATTTCGATATGGTCTATTTCCCACTCTGCCCATGCACCACGGTACATCCAGATACGGCAATGCTTCAACCACTCTTCATTTTTCATTTCATCTATCGCTGCCAAGATTGCATCCAGACATACTTTATGGGTTCCATGAGGGTCGGCAAGGTCGCCGGCCACAAATATTTCATCGGGCTGAACTTCCTTCAGGTATTTCTTAACGATCTCGACATCTGCTTCCGAAATCGGATTTTTCTTAACTCGTCCTGTTTCATAGAATGGCAAATCGAGGAATCTGACATTTTTAGTGTCCATCCCTACATAACGGCAAGCTGTTGTTGCTTCCTGACGGCGGATATGACCTTTCAGGAACATAATATCGGGAGTATCTACATCTCCTTCTTTTTTGTCATGCAATAGATATTGAAGAATATCTGCATATTTTTTCTTGAAAGCTTCGTTAGACGGATCGTATTTCGCTCTTACATCTTCCAATAAAGATACGTAACGAATTACTTCTTCGTCGCCCACTGCAATATTTCCTGATGTCTGATAAGCTACATGTACGTTATGTTTCTGATCTACCAAACGTTTGAATGTTCCTCCCATCGAGATTACATCATCATCGGGATGCGGGCTGAAAATAACTACATTTTTAGGATATGGTTTGGCACGCTCCGGACGATTAGTGTCGTCGGCATCGGGTTTACCTCCCGGCCATCCTGTGATTGTATGTTGAAGATCGTTGAAGATCTTAATATTTACGTTGTATGCCGAACCGTAAAGAGCTAATAACTCTTCGAGTCCGTTATTTTGATAATCTTTATTCGTTAGTTTCAAGATTGGCTTGTTCACTCTGAAACATAACCAAACGATTGCTCTACGAATAAGTTTGCTATTCCACTCACAGCTTGTTACCAACCAAGGATGATTGATACGCGTCAAGTCGAAACCTGCATTCAGATCTGTATATACACGTGCATTGGGGTGAGCTTGCAGACACGAAGCAGGAATGGCATCAGAAAGAGCACCTTCTACTACATCTTTTACACTATTGGCTTTGTCTTCGCCCCATGCTATCAATGCGATCTCTTTTGCTTTCATTATGGTAGATATACCCATAGTTACTGCACTTACAGGAACTTTGTCGAGCGATCCGAATGTATTAACAGCTTCTTTGCGTGACTGTATATCTAACAGAATAAGGCGTGTATGAGAATTTAAACTAGATCCTGCGATATTGATACCAATATTACCTGCACGACCAAGCCCCAACAGCATATAATCGATACCTCCTACGCTTTGTATTTTCAATTCATAATCGCGGCAGTAGTTCAATATTTCCGCTTTAGAAATAGAACCATCAGGCGAATAGATATTTTTAGGGTCTACGTCTACAAAATCGAGAAACGACTCTTTCAATAATTTTAAATTACTATTAGCTTGTGCTTGTAATGGATAGAATTCATAAAGATTGAACACAATCACATTTTTGAAACTCAAGCCTTCTTCTTTGTGTATACGAACAAGTTCCTGATAGATAGTCAGTGGAGATTGTCCTCCGGGCAAAGCTAGTACAAACGTTGCATTTTCCGCTTGTTTCGCTTTAATTCTGGCTGCAATATCTTTAGCTATTTGCAATGAAGCATCTACCGATGATTCGTAAATCAGAGTAGGAACCTTTTCGTAACGAGTTAATGCTGACAACTCGAATTCATTCTCCGGACTGTAATAGCGCTGAGGCACCCTGTCCAGTACGATTTGTGAACTTAGATCTAATCTCATTTTTATATTTTTTATAATGTATTATTTTGAATTTCAAATATAGCAATTATATGGCACAATAAGCTATATTTTAAATAGTTTTACTAATCAATTTAATCTATCGTTCATCTGTTTTCCGAATACGTTTTTCAGGAAAAAGCATCTCAACCTCAGAAGTTAATGATCAAACATTTTACAAAAAACTTCCACCCGAATAGCTATTACACATAGGCTATTCAGATAAAATATCCGACAGAAAAGTTAAGTAATTTAGTCAGTCTACCCTTACTTTCCGGCAATTTATTATCAATGTACAAGTGCCGAAGCACCCAGCAGATTGATATCTTCTTTTTGTGAAAGAACTATTTTTAATCGTTTGACGGTTTCGGGGTATGGGAACTTCGCGATAGTCTCATACATTTTCCCCGAGAACAGATTGAAGGATTTAGCAATACCTCCTCCAATTATGATAGCCTGAGGGTCGTAAGTAAATAGAACAACATTCATCAGATTACCAATATGCTCACCAAACTCATCCCATAAAGCTAATGCTTGTTCATCGCCTTGCATCGCTCTATCGAAAGCCTCTTTTCCCGTTATACCATGCACTTTGCTAAAGAAATGGCTGCTACAATAATACTCGTAGTCGTGTTGCAGATAAGGCAAGCTGCCTATTTCACCTGCTCCGGTATTACTACCACCATAGAGTTCATCATTTATTATAATACCTGCCCCGACTCCTGTACCTATTGCCACGCAAACAATATTATGGAAGGTGGTCCCTTCACCGAAGTAGCGCTCTCCGAAAGCAAAGCAGTTGCAATCGTTATTAACTACAACAGGAATTTTAAATTCCTTCTCAAGTATTTCTTTCAAATGTACTTCTTTCCATGATGGAATATTAGCAGCATTGTATACAATTCCTCTTTCGGCATCTACAACAGACGGAACACCGACACCAATACCTCTTATGTTACTATTCATCACCCTGCGCACCAACGATTTTATATGTTCTACCGTTTCTTCTTCCGACTTATCGGCTTTGCATGATTCTGAAATCTTCATCAGTATTCGTCCGTCACTGACTACTCCTACTCTAACATTTGTTCCTCCGAGATCAATTCCTATTCTCATATTTTATTTTCATAAATGTAATTATCACATTAAAGAAGCAAATATAAACATAAATAATAAAGGTGCAAGGTGTTACAACCCTGCACCTTCATCAACATCTATGAAATTATCGCTTAATTAGAAGTAACATAATTACTTCTTTTCGAAGCCCACCATAATGGAGATGATGTTTTATCACCGTCTCTCAATTGTGCCACACCACCATTATATTTCGACTCATTTATCTGTTTTTCACTTTGTGGATAAACCGTGCGCGAAATATAATTATCCGGATTTTTTATATTACCGTCCAAAGGATAAATACCAGCTCCCGAATCTCTGTATTCAGGAATAACCATCGCAGGTATATTCAATCGGCGTTTGTCGTTCCATACCTGAAGCGACAAGTCGGGATAGAAGGCTATATATCTTTGTGTCACTATTTTTTCGAGCTTTGTATTACCTGCCCCTGTTGCATCATCGTATTTAGCAGATGTACCCCAAAGATTCTTTTCACTAGAGGCAATATATGCATCTACATCTGCAGACACTCCCCAATTTGCGAAAGAAGCCTTGATACCTTCTTCGTACCATTGTTTTGCTGTTTTAGGAGAAACAATTGCAAATCGCTCTACAGCCTCTGCCATTAAGAAACATGCTTCCGTATAGAGCATTATGTCTGTTTTACGGGTATCATTCGGGATAACCCATATTGTACTCATTGCAGCACTTTTCGATCGAAGATCACCCGGTTCGGTGCGCATGCCCGGAGGTATGCCCACCCATGCATTTCCTACAGGACTAGGGTCGAACATTCGCGAGCCACGAGGATCTACTTTAGCCGGAGCAACTGTAGCAGTACCTGAATAGTCCAAACCACCGATGCCGGTCAAAGCCTTTTCCATCGATGCCACTAACATTTGTCTATCAGTCCATGCCACCTGATACATATAATAAGGATATTGATTACCCCAACCCGATGTTCCGGCAATACGGGCATCGTCTCCCGATTGCATAATTCCTTCGGGTGCATCAAAAGCCTTTTGGGCTTGCTCTTTACACAGCGTCGGATTTATTTCAGACATTTTAATAGCCAGCCTCAATCGTAATGTATTGGCAAAACGTTTCCACTGAGTCATACGTCCGCTATAAATCGGATCCTCCTTCGTTAAGAAAGGTTTAGTCGCATCAAAATCATTTACAGCCTCATCTAATTCTTTAAAGAAGATGGCATATTGATCTTCCAATTTCATATATTCAGGATCTGTATCTTCTGATGATTGTGGAAATGGTGCAGGTCCAAAATAATCTGTAAACATAGATTGGATATAAATACGCCAGATACGAGCTAATGCTTTTGAATTTTCACGATTTTCATACAGCTCGGCATCCCTGAGTATCCCATTTAAAATGGATATCTGGTTATTGTAGTGATTTTTCCAATATAAAGATTGCCAGCCATCATCCATACTCCATATAGCCGATGTTGCAGTACCTCCGGTATATTGAACAAATACATCGATACCCAAAGCTTTTACTCGCTGATGAGCATCAGCCCCTTCGTAGGTAGCACCCTTTCTAAGACTGGCACCCAGATCGAGCATAGAAAAGTCATATTGATCTTCTGTCAATCCATTTGGATTGGTATTTATAGCATCAAAACCATCGGTACACCCAGATCCGAATAGGCCTACTCCCAACAGGAGTGATAATATTATTTTTTTTGTTTTCATTTCTGTTACTTTTTAAATATTAGAATGTAATATTGACATTAAATCCAAGGCTGCGGAGCGTCGGCATCGAACCATACTCGAAGCCCTGAGCATTTCCTGTAGAGAAACCTCCTTCGGGATCAAAACCTTTAGTTTTGCTATGTATCATCCATATATTCCGACCAACAAAGCTGAATTTAGCTCCCTGAATAAAGGTGTTCGAAAGCAGCTTACGTGGCAATGAATAACCCACAATAATCTCTCTAAGTCTAACATTAGTAGCATCGTATATCCAAGGTTCAGAACCTGATCCTAATGCACGCCAATATTTTTCGGCTGTAGTAGTTACTGTATTGGCAGCTCCGCTGGCATTAACACCCGGAACAACCATCGATTCGCGCCCGTCGGCAGTCGAAGCCAATGTTCCGGCCATCGAACCCGATCTCATCGAACCCATAAATACTTCACCACCATATCTCATATCAATCAAGAATGACAGTTCGATTCCTTTATAATGGAATGCATTATTAATACCACCCATCCAATCTGGATTTCCATTACCTAGTTTTTTATAATCAGAATCGAATGTAGGTAATCCATCGGCACCAATAAGGATTTCACCCTGATCGTTTCTTGTATAAGATTTTCCAAATATGTCTCCATACGAACCGCCTGCCTCTGCTACTATCTGGATCATACCCGAGTAAGAAGCATCGCTAAGTATCTGTCTTTCTATACCATCAGCCAATTCAAGAATTTTATTTTTATTCTTCGAGAAGTTAATTGTCACATCCCATGTGAAATCCTTCGTCAAAACAGGCGTTCCTGTCAATAATAGTTCAATACCGCGGTTTCTCACATTCCCTGCATTCACATATCTGTAAGAAAATCCGGTAGAAGAAGGTGTGTTCATTTTCAATATCTGGTCTTTTGCCTCTTTGTTGTAATAAGCAAAATCTAATCCTAAGCGATTATTGAACGCTTTCAACTCCAATCCTAACTCATAAGATTCGATAGTTTCATTTTTCAAATCGTATAATGCTTTTGTATCACTTTTGTTCGGAGTTAGGATAGTTGTAATTTGCCCATCCGATACATCTCTCTTTGTATGGAGCGTTCTGTAATTAAACAATTGATACGGCGAAGTATCATTACCTACTTGTGCCCACGACAAACGAACCTTACCATAATTCAATACCGAACTTTTTACATCCCATCTGTTTAGTGATTCTGTAAATATCCAGCTACCCCCTACCGATGGATAGAAATACGAGCGATTATTACTATTTAATGTAGAAGACCAGTCGTTACGAGCAGTCAAATCAAGATATAACATATTATCGAATGCAAAAGACGCAGTACCATATAATGAGTTGATTTGTTTACGAGAGACATCCGTTCTAACATCTTTGTCCAAACCATTCGATATATTGAAAAAGTTGGGAACATAAAGACCATTTGCCTGCGTCCATAAATTATCGGTACGTGCATACATAATATTGCCACCGGCTGTAGCCACAAGACCGACTTTATCAGAGAGTGATTTATTTAATGTAATCAAGAAATCTGTATTCACCTCATAGCCTGTATCTTTATTCATAATATATTCACCAGATGTTTCCCAATAAGGGGTCTTGGTAGCTTGACGCATTTCGTATTGACTAGCATTATAATCCATACCATAACGCCCTTGAATATTTAACCAATCTGTAAATTCATACTTTAATGAACCAAAACCGAGAAAACGATCTTTTCTATCATTATTCGTATTTCTATAAGCAGCCCAATAAGGGTTTCTTATAAGCCCACCGTACTGATCAGTCCATGCCACCGGCTGTCCCGATAAATCTGCACCCGTAGCTGTACTTTTTGTTCCTACCGGATAAGCATAATCAGGATAACGACTCAAATCGCTATAATGAACAGAACGAGGCATCATTAAATAATTATTGAAAATATTATCGGGGTCACCACCCAGTTTAATCCGGTTGTCTGTTCTTTGGTTTACATAAGTAATCTTAGTATCCATTGACAACTTATCCGAAAGCTTAGCTGTACCACGCACTGTAAAAGATGTTCTTCCAAAATTGCTATTAGGTACAACCCCTTTATTAGATAGGTGCATCAACCCTACACGTAGCGTACTCTTATCTGTGGCACTAGTCAGGTCGACACTGTTTGTAAAAGTAGTACCGGTACGTAAGAAATCTCTAAGATTATTATCTTCAGGAGAATATACAATATTATGACCTACGTGGTCTACAAATTTCTGACCTGTCATTTTCTCACCCCAGCTACCTGTCGAGTTCACTATGTATTGATTACCTGCCCCTTGTCCATATACATTTTGATATTCAGGAAGTTGCATAGGCGAATCGAATGTTAAGTTTGAATTGATCGAAACACCCAAACCTTTCTTTCCTGCACCTGTCTTGGTTGTTATCATAATTACACCATTACCTGCACGCGATCCATAAAGTGCCGCTGCCGCTGGTCCTTTCAAAACAGACATAGATTCGATATCGTCAGGAGAAATATCGGCCATACCGGAACCTCTATCTACAGCTCTGTTACCCCAATAGTCATCAGATCCACCGGTAGAACTATCAATAGGCACACCATCTACAACAACTAAGGGTTGGTTATTACCACCAATAGAGTTATTACCACGCAAAACGATTCTACTAGACCCTGCAGGACCTGTACCCGCTTGCTTAACTTGTAATCCGGCAACTCGACCTGTAAGTCCGTTGGCTATATTAGCTTCACGAGCTTCTGTCAGCTGATCACCTTTGATTTCCTGCAAAGCATAACCTAGTGATTTCCTATCACGTTTGATACCTAAAGCCGTTACAACCACTTCGTCTAACGCTCTGGAATCTTCGTTCAATTTAATATTGAGTGATGTTTTCCCACCCACTTGTACTTCTTGCGTTGTAAAGCCAACATACGTTATTACTAACGTCGCATTACCCGGAACTGACAATGAATAATCTCCATCCATCCCTGTCATTGTTCCATTTGTAGTTCCTTTTTGTGTCACACTAGCGCCAATAAGTGCTTCCCCCGTATTATCAGTAACTATCCCTTTTACTGTAATTCTTTCGGTTTGAGCACTTAATAACGAGCATGCAAAGAGCGCCATAAATAACATACTTATGCGCAGTGAAAATCGCCCCAGACTCTGTCTGTTTGATCTCCGATTTTTGTGTTGTCCCTCATGTTTCATACTTTGAGATTTTGATTGATGATAATTTAATACTTAACAATTTACCTTAACAAATACACTACTTTCACCTGACTTAGTAGCTGCTATACGACAACTACTTAATATATAATAACACTACTATTTTTCATTAAAAAACTTAACAGAATATTTTCGATGCAGTAACTTATGTTAAGTTTTTTTTACAATTTTATATCGGCAAATATAGATGTCTATAATACACAAAACAAGAGAATTGAGACATAATTAAAATTACTTAAAAAGTCAAATTTGTTAATTTAACATTTGGTTTTATATATTTAAATAATTTAATAATCAACACTTTAAGTGATCACACAAAGGGTATAAAAGCACACAAAACAGTCAATACACACAGCTTAACATGTTGCTAAACATCTTTTTAAAATATTTTCATATTGTACATACAAAGTGGTGCCAACAAGATAGAAAACATAGGCGGAATACAGTATATACGAGAATAATATATAACTTTGCTATAAATGAAGTTAAAGTAAAATGGCAGACTACGGACAGACAGATATAAAATACCTGGCAGGTGTAGGACCGAAGAAAGCAGAAATCCTAAATAAGGAAGTTGATGTTTTTTCGGTGGAAGACTTGTTATATTATTTTCCGTATAAATATATAGACCGCAGCCGAATATTCTTCATCCATGAGATTGATGGAAATATGCCATACATACAACTGAAAGGGCGCATTACAGAATTCGAAACAATTGGCGAAGGGCGCAACAAAAGACTTGTCGGCCGGTTTACGGATGGTACAGGATATATAGACCTAGTTTGGTTTCAAGGAGGCCGGTTTATTACCGACAAGTACAAAATAAATATGCCATACATCGTCTTTGGCAAGCCAACCCTCTTCGGACAGAAGTTTAACATAGCACATCCCGACATTGATCCTTATATCGATGAAAAGGCACGACAAATGGGACTGATGCCTTATTACAATACGACAGAAACGATGAAGAGGCATTACCTGAATTCGAAAGCAATTCAAAAAATAGTTGCCTCTGCATTTTCTGCCTCTGTAAACCATATTACTGAAACTTTACCCGAGAAGGTAATACAGGAGGCTCGCCTCATGGACTTGAAATCGGCAATCAGAAATGTACACTTTCCCGAAACAGTCGTACTCTTGAGGGATGCTCAGCTACGATTAAAGTTTGAAGAGCTATTTTACATACAACTCAATATTCTAAAATACACATCGGAACGCAAGGCTAAACTGAAAGGATTTGTATTTACAAAAGTGGGCGATTATTTAAATTCTTTTTACGAAAACAATCTACCATTCGAACTTACCGGTGCTCAAAAGCGTATTATAAAAGAAATCCGCCAGGATATGGCAACAGGCGAACAAATGAACCGACTTTTGCAAGGTGATGTGGGTAGCGGTAAAACTTTGGTTGCACTTATGCTCATGCTCATAGCTATCGACAATGGGTTTCAAGCCTGCATAATGGCACCTACTGAAATACTAGCCACACAACATTACAACACCATAATGGAGTTTTTGGATGGATTGGATGTAAGTGTAGAACTACTGACAGGATCTACAAAGAAGAAAGATCGTGAAAGAATACATAGCAACTTATTGACTAATGATCTTAAAATATTGATCGGAACTCATGCTCTAATAGAAGACACTGTGCAATTTGCTAATCTCGGATTAGTAGTTATTGACGAGCAACATCGATTTGGTGTTGCCCAACGTGCAAAATTATGGTCTAAGAATATCAATCCGCCACACATGCTGGTGATGACAGCAACCCCTATTCCACGTACATTGGCTATGACTGTCTATGGGGATCTTGATGTTTCGGTAATTGACGAATTACCACCGGGTAGAAAACCCATACACACGATCCATCAGTATGATAAGAAAAGAGGCGCATTATATCAATCTATGCGCAAACAACTGGAAGAGGGCAGACAAATCTACATCGTATATCCACTAATAGAAGAAAGTGAAAAATTAGACTTGAAGAACTTAGAGGAGGGCTATGAACATATTTGTGAAGTTTTCCCCGAATATACTGTCTGCAAAGTACACGGAAAATTAAAACCGAAAGATAAAGAAGCCGAGATGCAGCGATTCGTCAGAAATGAAGCTCAAATTATGGTGGCGACAACTGTTATAGAAGTAGGTGTAAATGTACCTAATGCTTCAGTAATGGTTATCGAGTCGGCACAACGCTTCGGACTTTCGCAACTGCATCAGTTACGAGGACGTGTGGGACGTGGAGCCGACCAATCTTATTGCATATTGGTTACTCCATACGAACTTTCGGCTGAAACCCGAAAGCGTATAGATATAATGGTCGAAAGTAATGACGGATTCGAAATAGCCGAAGCCGATCTAAAACTCAGAGGCCCCGGCGATCTTGAAGGAACTCAGCAAAGTGGTATTCCATTCAACTTGCGGATAGCAAATCTCGTAAAAGATTCTGAGATATTGAAATATGCCCGTGAGGTTGCACAAAATGTTTTAGATGACGATCCCCAACTCGAAAAACCTGACAATCTAATTCTGCGTCGACAATTAAAAAAATTGGGTGGCAACAGATATAATTGGGGATTGATAAGTTAATACAGCAACACTTCCCGAAGTTGAACAAGCTTTTCCCTTCTCTGATATCCTTCCTACATTAGCAGATAATACCTTCTGTAAAGTTATAGAACGATAAAAAAAATGAATAGGATCACCCTGTTCATTTTCCGATAAAGTTAACAGATATCACGAGCTCTCATATCAGCAACTTTTATGCATCCCTCAAAAGTTAAGACACACAACAAAGTTAAACAGTTCCAGATATATAGAGGACAAATAAAAATTAAGCAAAAAGCATCTGTAATTTTGCCAAACCAAAATAAATAGCTAAATTCGCTGCTGTTAAAAATGCTATTCAAACACAATTTAATGACAAATTCTACTCTAAATATAATTGATTTTAACTCCTTTTTTTCTCCTGAAAATTTGGCAGTTAACTCTATTTTATTAGAGAGAGAGAGAGAGAGAGAGAGAGAGAGAGAGAGAGAGAGAGAAAACACACTTATACACTCCGCACTGCACGCGTATTATAGCCAAAAGATTTAATAAAAACAATTTATCGAAGATCCTAAAATATATGAGGATCTATTATGCACATAGGTACATACCGCCGTATCTATTGCTCTTAATCAGATCAATTTCACTAAATTATATAAGTGTAGTTTATAAAGACCTATCAACCGATTTATTATTGATCGGTTGCAAAAGATAACACCTCCGAACCCTTGGTTGTATAGTATTTCTTACTTGCTCAACCTTGATTTTCAGAGATGTTAGTTATTATATTAAAAAACACTTGGAAAAAGCTGCCTGTGAAGGTGGCTTTTTCACTTTCAAGTAAATCACATAAATACTGACTAGATTAACAACAATGTAGTACATTTCTCGAAAACATAACCGAGGCATATGTCTCCAAGAAATACGATATTCTTGTAACTAAATCATGATTCATTGATTTCTTTTAGAGAGTATATATTAAAAAACGGTTACAAATATAAACGTTTTTAAGTACAGAAACAATTATTTTTAAAAATAAAAAAAGCCACCTTCACAGGCAGCTTTTTCAGAAGTGTTCTTAATATGAACTAATCAATCAACATCCCAAAAAATCTTTGTTGTACGTGTATCTTTACTTTGTACAGCACTATAATTTGGAATTGATTTTCTCTCTAATAGAGGGTGTATTAGATATTTGAACACACCCTTTTTCAGTACATTTTCTCTGAATCAATACCCGAGAGTTTATTTCTCTTTTAACAAACCCTAAGTATTATTATTTCGGACCTTGTCCCCATTGTGGAGCATCCTTATCTTGCCATACACGTTCCGAGTTCAGAATAGTTCCAGAACCCACAGTGAATCCTTGCTCCTTATATGAATTTACCAGCACATTGTACATTAAATCTGTAGGAGCTGGTTGATTCAATGCCATACGACGAGGGATAGAAGATGTCGGAACCTGAGAGTAATCGGCACGCGGAAATATGCTTGAGCCAATTTTAGGCACACCCGAACGACGAGCTGTAGCATACTGATCAATAGGTTGCATTGAAAAATGCATTACTTGCTGTATATATACTTTTTCCAAATCAGATGCTTTGTCTCCCGTTAACTTATAACTTGGATTTGACATCATTGTTTCGATTTCGCCATCAACTAAATCAATGCTCTTTTCGAAAGGATCATAGTTATTATAAGTCGCTCCGTAATATGGAATTTTATTTTCTTTAGCTAATCTATTATATTCTTTTACAGAAGCTGCAATAGCTTTATTATAATACGAGGAAGCACCTTCGGGCAGATTGGCACCTAGCAATGAGAATTCTGCCAAATACAAATTCACTTCGGCTGTAGTCATATACATACCCCACCAAGGGGTATCCTCAATATCCTGAATGGCAGCATCACCCGGAATGGTCGGATATGTAAAGTTAATACGACCATAGATCATCTCATCCTGAAACATTGAATATGGACGATAGGTATAGTTTGCATCATATTTACATTTTACATCATAATTGAACCAATCGCCATATATACCAGCCTGTTGTCCAGCATCGAATGCCAATGGAAGCCCATAATAACGAACCCAAGGTTCACCGGCACCTTTCCATCCTTTAAACTTATAAATGCCGCCAGTTCCTACTTCATAATCCACGTTATCCATAATGTATTTAGGAACATCATTCTCACGTTTGGCATCAAAGAATAACTGAACTACTTTAGCGTTCCATGTATTTTTCTTGAAAATAAAGCGTACGCGTGGGTCACGATTATTCACCATAAAGTCAATCATAGTCTGGGATCCGCCAACAGAAGTCAAAACTCCATTTTCCCAGTGATAAGCATAATCATTGCTAGATGTACTGCTCGTAGCTTTATTGAATAGAAAATCTTCGGCTTCGCTACTAATCACCCCACAAGAAGCCGTAGCTACCTCACGAGCAACCTCCAATGCTTTCACGCGATTTTGGCTAATCATGCGAGCAGCAATTTTCAGTTTCAAAGAGTTTGCCAATTTAGCCCAACTTTCAGTCTTACCCCTGTATACCGGATCTTGAGCACTCAAGAATACCTGATCGGTAGCCGTCGTCAGCACCCGAATATCTTCATCTAAACTAGTTAACCAAAGGTTATATAAATCTTCGACCTGATCATATTTAGGAGTCAACGTTCCTCCGTGAGCAGCCTGTGCTGCTTCTGTATAAGGTATATTTCCGATAAAGTCGGAGTCAAAAATTCCCATATATACACATAATACATCCATTGCTGCTGCATATTTAGCATACTGAGCACTCTCTTCCTCTGCCATAGTAGACCGAACATATTTGAGCTCGTTTGCATATTTCAACACATCGATTGCCTTGAAATTTTGCGATGGAGCTCCATCTGCAATAGTCGAAGACGCTCCACCGGTAGATACGCCTGTTTGTACCCACTGAAAAATAGAGGATGCATTATAGAACCAATAAGTATAGCCCTGCGGCTCAAATTCGAGAATGGACTGCGCAAACAGGAAAGAAGGGTCACCTTTTGTTACTGCTGAAGGGTCTGTATTCACGTCTGCAAAGTCGTCATTGCAACTTATTGTGAATAAAGAGACCACAACTAGCGTTAAAGTAATTATATATTTTTTCATATTTGATATAGTTTATTTCTATTCTTTAGACTGAACAAGTTTTTATTAGAAACCAATACCTACTGTAAAAGTAAAGCTGGATGTTACACCTTGAAACGAACGTACACGAAACTCGCCGGCAGCAGTACCACTTATCGATTCAGGATTTTCCCCATTAGGCATACTGTTCAACAGATATCCCAAATTGTGTCCAGACACTGTCAGGTTCATATTTTTCGCTTTCATTTTTCGACAAAAAGCACCAGGCACACGATAAGTGAGAGCAACATCACGTAGAGCAATATAATTCAGTTTCTTTACCCATGCGTCGGATACAACACCAAAATTACGTCCAGCCTGTGTCCATGCATTATTTCTATAATTCCATGCAGAAGAGTGGGTCGGTTCTATCACCCCTTTATCAAATAATTCCTGATAAGACTCCCCAGACTGTGAAACGCCACCTTTACCTACTGTATAGGTACTTCCGTCGGGCTGAGCAATCGGAGTTCCTTCAGGGAATAGACCCGCAGGAATAACTCCATCATGATAAGTCAATCCATCAAATGCAGATGTCCAAGTGAGGCCTCCATGCCCCGGAGCACCCTCTAATGATTTCTTGGTAAAACCGTAAGCTGTACCATAACGTGAGTTATAAGATGCTACATATCCCCCAATACGCATATCTAATCCTACAAATAGCGACCAGTCTTTGTATCTCAGTTTAGTAGAAAAAGAACCTAAGAAATCCGGAATCATTGATCCTATTTCTTGGATTTCAGTTTCATTACGGAGATAATTGGCGCGTCTCACAGATTCAGTCCAAACCAAAACAGGTAAACCTGATGTTCCATCTATTTTCAGTTCACTATCTGTCATCAATGTTCCATAGGAAGCACCGACCTTTGCTACCGAACCAATACGGAAGTTACCATAAGCAGGATCCCCTGCCAATACAATATAATCCGCTACGTTCTCATGTAGAGATATAACTTTGTTATCATTCTTTGTATAAGTGAAGAATAATTCCCATTCCAAATCTTTAGTCCGGATAGGCACTACATTCAAAGCTAACTCAACACCTTTATTTTCGATATTACCGGCATTAATCAACTGCTGCGTGATACCAGACTGATAAGGTACGGAAATCGTCATGATCTGATCTTTTGTATTTTCTTTGTAATATGTAAAATCTACACCGAAGCGGCCATCAAAGAAACGCCAGTCCAAACCAACCTCCCAAGCATTTTTACGTTCGGGTCTCAGATTGGTTGAATTCATTTTCGTCGGAATTGTCAAACCGTAGTAATTAGAGGACCCTAACGTAGAAGTTGTTAGTGAATAAGCGGTATTGATATTGTAAGGACTTGTATCATTACCTACCTGCGCCCATGATCCGCGTATCTTAGCAAAAGACACCCAATCTGGCAGGTTGTCGCGGAAAGTAGAACTCAAAAGCCACGATCCATTCACAGAAGGATAGAAGTAAGAATATGTTCCATGCTCATCCGTATATACTAAAGCAGACGACCAGTCGTTACGTCCGGTTACATCCACATATACCTGATCTTTCCAGCTTACTCCGGCTTGGAATGCAACAGAAAGAATTTTCTTCCGGTCAGCAATTCTTGCTGAGTATACAGGTGTTTTTTTCGAATTTGCAATAAAAAACTGACCCGGCACAACCAAACCATCATCTGTTCGTATATCCTGCGCTTGAGCAAAATTTTCGTAATACTCCCCACGAAGGAATCCGTTTACATTCCAATCTCCAAATGCTTTGTTTGCCAAAAAGTTAGCATTTAAGTTGGTCTGTTCTCTGTTTCTCATTCTCATATCGTATTCACCACCTTCATTGGCATAGCCTTGTCCCAGTTGCTTACCTTCATAACGGGTGTAGTAATAATTGTAGCTAGCCTCCGTATTGAATTTCAACCAATCGAGCAAATCAATATCCAGTTTTATTGCCGGACGAACAGATGTTTCCTTTTGTTCATAAGTGTTTTCATAGAGATCAAACCAAACACTACTTCCAGGCATATTACCATATTGATCGCCGTACGATGTACTAGCCAAACCTCCATGAGAACCCAGATACTTCGTTCTAGAATAAGCAGGATCGTAAGAACGCCCCCATGTTCCGTTTACAAAGTTCTCGCCTATATTTTTTTGTGGATTTCTAGGCATAGAATTAGCAAACGCCATGCTCGCTTCCAGCCTTACCTTATCTGTTATTTTATGAGCTGCTTTTCCCAAGAATGATACACGTTGAAACTCACTATTAGGAAGAGTTCCACTGGCATACTTGTATGACATAGAGGTGTAAAATGTTGTTTTATCATTCCCTCCACTTATAGCTATATTGGTATTTGAGTTGAAACCAGCTTGGTAAGCTTCTCTGAAATTATTTTTTTCAGGGTTGTAGGCTCTGAACGTTCCATCATAATATTCGACTTCGCGCCCATCGAATGCAGGACCGTAACTCATTCCCCGACTCGGTATCAAAGTGAAACGTCCATCATTATTTAGCTGAAATTGGCGAAAATTATCGAAGATGAAATAATTACCATTAGCATCTTTTTGACCATAACTCACATTTCCTGCGATTGTACCATTACCAAATTCATTCTGCAAATTAGGAGTAGATGTTATAGCATCAACACCAAAAGTTTGCGAGAACTGGATACCCAAACCTTGATTAGTCTTACCACTTTTAGTTGTAATTACAACTGCACCGTTCAAACCACGAGAACCATACAGTGCTGTTGCAGCAGCGCCTTTCAGTACCGATACGGTTTCAAAATCATCGGGATTCAGATTCTTAAGTTCGTTACCATAGTCATTGGGGTTACTATCCCAATCAGGATTTCCTTCCTTAATTTCATTACCAATAATCATTCCATCCACTACATAGATCGGCTGATTGTTTTTACCTAAAGTAGAAGCACCACGTATCTGAATTTTGGTCGAGCCGAACAGACCACCATCTGAATTCGCGATTTCCACACCGGCGACTTTTCCTTGCAGTGCCAACACAGGGTTAATCACATTACTATTCAAGTCTTCACCTTTCAATTCCGTCATTGCATATCCCAGTGATTTCTGAGAGCGTTTCATACCTAAAGCTGTTACAACAACTTCATCTAAGTCGGTAGTATTAGATTTCAATGTAAAATTTAATGTTGGCTGTCCTGTGTACCTTGCTTCTACAGTAACATAACCTACACTAGAGGCCGTTATTGTAGCTCCTTGCGGAACATTGGATAATGTAAACTGCCCATTTTCATCAGCCATTGTTGCATTAGTAGTACCTTTAACCGATACTGTTGCCCCAGGAATAGGGCCATCGGCATCGGTGATGATACCAGTTACTTTTTGTTGCTGTTGCACACTTTCTATACCATATGAATTATGACTACCCGAGGCCATCATAATCCCATTTGCGCATAGTGTAACAAACAGCACACAATAAATTTTCTTCCTTATTCGATCCATAAGATTAGTTTTAAAGATTTAAATAATAATTTTTCCGGTGTTTTTGAATTTTAGAGTTTTAAGCGAGGTCCGTTAACATTTTGAGTTTTTTTGAAATATATTATCCTTAGTTTTAAATTCGACTTTAGTAAATAGCAAAGCCATACCCCAAACAATTAAATTGTCTAGGGTATGGCCTTTACATCCACCTTTAGCAGGTAGAAAAATATTAAATACGGTAAATCGTTGTTATCTTGGTATTTTTTTAGTATACTATTCTCTCTCTCTCTCTCTCTCTCTCTCTCTCTCTCTCTCTCTCTCTCTCTCTCTCTCTCTCTCTCTCTCTCTAATAAAATAGAGTTAACTGCCAAATTTCCAAGAGGAAAAATAGCAGACATCGCTGATTTATTTGGAGAACAATAGTGCATAAAGATGTTTTTCATAATTCGATACAAATGCAAAATTAAAAATATTTATTATATTTTATTATAAAATACAAATAAAATTTAATCTTTATTAGTATGTATAGACATGGGATGAGTAAACATTTATTAACTAAGCATCATTAGGAATACAATAAGATAGTATCTAAAATACATATAACAAAATAAGCTAAAGACCTTTACAATTCACATATAAGTCAATACCCTAACAATAAGATTGGACGAAAAAAGCCGTCTATGAAGACAGCTTTTTTCAAGTGTTTTTTAACATAAAAACTAATATTCTCATCTCTGAAGTATCTGTAGCCGCATTATTTTTGACTAATTATGGAGATTCAAGAAAAAGAATTGCAAACAACAATGCCATAAACTACCCTTAGAGATATAACAATATCAGATTAATAAAAAAAAGGTGAATTCAATATCCACCTTTTTCCACATTAGCCTATTTGCATTATTATACTTACACGGCTCTTTCATTTGTCACACACCAAAACAATCTGATCAGTAGATGTTTATTTTACGGTGTCACGTTATCATCCTTTTTCAATTTATATAAGATAGGCAATGTAAAATAAACATCTACTGCCTTCCCGTTTTGCTTCCCGGGATTCCAATTCGGCATCGACTTCACGACACGCAGAGCTTCATTGTCACAGCTAGGATGCACACCTCTTATTATCGACACATCCGTAACCTCCCCTGTACTTTTAACGATAAAACGGAGAGTTACCCGCCCTTGTATTTTCGCCTCAACAGCATCAGCAGGGTAGTTAAGATTTTCCCCTATAAACTTATGCATTTCAAGTTCACCACCAGGAAAGGTAGGCATTTGTTCTACTGTTACATATGTATCTCCTTTTTTCTCTCCAATTTTAAATGGTTCAGTCGTTTTTTTCTGTGGAGCTTGATCAACACCTACCTTTTCTTCAAGCAATTGCTCATTATTGCTTTGCGGAGTCAACATTTCTTCCAACGGAGAGGTTACCAATTCGGGTGATGCCTGTACGGCATTACCGAGCAGCAGTACTGCTCCAAGTGGTATAGCCAACAAGTATTTTGCTGACTTGAAAACAGAAGTTTTTTCTTTATTCATCATGGCAATACGTTTTTTAAGTTGTGATACATTAAAATTATTAATTATAGAAATACCGGTATTTTCATTTGAAACCTGCAGAAGTACGTATTGATAGGCCGTAGTATTAAAGCCCTCGTCCAACACGCCTTTATCGGCAAGATATTCGAGATTGACTTTCATCTCTCTCCTCAACAGCCACACAATTGGATTCCACCAAAAGCAAGCACAGAGCAATTGAGCCAACACGACATCGACTGAATGCCATTGTCTGACATGCACACGTTCGTGAGCAATTATTTCTACTGCTTCTGCATTACAGACATTAGCACCAACAAATATCCAATTGAAAAATGAGAATGGAGAAACCTTCTTTCCCGACAATTTTATAATGCAACACCCGTCCGATTCTTCCGATTCATTCACAATTTTTAGTCTTATAATACTACTCATTTGAAAAACGAACTTCAGCAGCATAATCAAGGCTATAAACGAGAGCCCGATAAATATCCAGCTCTGCACTGATACGCTTGTGTTTTTTTCGACAGGCATTACGCCACCTTCTATTTCAGACAACCAAAAAGCAGGAATTTGAGTTTTTTCCGCCGCTGCTACTTCGAAACTAACAGCAGGATAAAGCAAGGAGAAAAATATAGCAAATAAAAAATATATTCTTCTTATCCTCAGGAATGTATCTTTCTTCAGACAGACCATATATAGTCCATAAAAGATAACCAACGATATTGTAACTTTAATCAGATAAATTATTATAGCATTTTCCATAACTGTAAAATTTAGACGATCAGCATTTCTTACCTTTTTCTATCATTTGTATAATCTCAGCCAATTCTTCTGGGGATATCTTCTCTTCTTTCACAAAGAAGGAAACGAGTTCCTTATACGAGTCTTCGAAATAACTCTTCACAACATTCGACATGAAGTATTTTTTGTAATCATCTTCTATTATCTGGGGGCTATATACATATACGTTTCCATACTTCTTCGAATTGAGATAACCTTTCTGCTCAAGATTCCGAACTACAGAGGCCACTGTCGTATAAGGCGACTTGGGTTCATCCATTGCATTTACTATATCTTTCACCACACATTCTTGCAATTGCCAAATGTGCTGCATAATTATTTCTTCCTGATGAGTTAACTTTTCCATGTTGTCTATTTTAAAAACGTAAAACTACTATTTTTTCGTAAATATACATCAAGTTTCGTAACAAGCAAATTTTCAGCAGCTTTTTTTTGAAGAAATGAATAAAAAATAGACTTTCTAATCTACTATTAGTTCAACAGATAAAGAAATGTATATAATTTAAGGAAAGTTAGATATAAGGAAAGAAATGACATCCGATTAAACCTATCATTATAAATTGACAATAACGAATTTCCTATTACAAAATGGAGGAAACCGACATCCCTCATTGCATTTCGAGATGACAGTAATGTACCTAAGCACCTACAAATCATAAATAGGGTAGCCAATCAAACACGATTAACTTAATGATAATGAAGAGACACTCGAACTATTAATTTATAGATTCAACAATTCTATTATTTTTTGTTCCATTAGTGCAATATCCTTTTCTACCTCGGATTGATAAATATTGCCTCCAGTCTTGAAATAAATCACTTTACCTTCTTTGTCAAGAACTAGATTAGTTGGAAATCCTGAAGATAAGTTTAAGCGATAACATTCTTCTTTTGAAATAGAACAAACAACATAGGGTATTTGATATTTTTGAATACTAATCCTAGCTTCTTCGGGGGAATCAAAAGTGAACGATACAAATTGGAACTTAGGATTATCTTTATATTTATAATATAATGCACTAAGAGCCTCAAACTCGGCAATACAAGGAGCACAACTTTGAAACCAAAAATTAACAACAGTCACTTTTTCAAACAAAATTTGCTCTGTGATTCTATTGCCTCCTAATGTTACAGTAGAGAATTGAGGGTATTGTTTTCCAATATTCGACTGACTGATACTATCTTTTTTGGCTTTATAAGTTTGTAAATCCATCTGAGAGTATGAAAATATTGAATAAAATATTAATATGATAAATACCAGTCTCTTCATTAATTATATGTTTTTATAAGAAAAATTTATGTGTCGTAAAGTAGTTAATAACAATTTGTAATAAGCAACCTCTATTTACACAAGTACCAATACACTACGGATCAATAAGAATTATTTTACATTCTGATGAGGCGGCAATACTTTATTCTTAGCTATTGTAGCAACAAATTCTTTCAAGTAAAATGGCTCGAAATAAGCAGAATCGACAAACTCTTTTTTAGCGAAAACATCTTCCGCCAAGTCAACCATATCAATAGCCGAAGGGTAAACATTTTCGACAAAAATTGCATTTGGTGATTGAAGTGCATCTTTACACTTGGCAGACCCATTGCCAAAGAATGCTATTTTCTGATCTTTCAATATCTCTATGAACGAAGTCTCATCAATAATATCAGCCTTAACATCACGAACAAGTGTAAGTTGCGAATCGAATAGTGCATCATACACTTCCATACGACGGGCGTCAATCATCGGACAAAGCAATATAGCCGGATCAACCAAACCTTTTTTTGCCACAGCCGATGCCATAAGCTTTAGTGTACCGATGGCAATCATCGGAATATTCAAACCATAGCATAAGCCTTTTGCTTCGGATACGCCAATACGCAAACCTGTATACGAACCGGGTCCGCAACTGACTGCAACCGCATCAAGTTTTAATCCTTTAGATCGAAGCTCTTTCGTGGCCTCATCGACAAATGTGCCAAGCAACACAGCGTGAGAAGGCCCTTTGGTTTCTTCTCGTTGAAAAATCAACTCACCGTCTTTCGATACGGCAACCGAGCAAACTTCCGTTGCTGTTTCTATATGTAATATACAAGCCATGTAGCAATTATGAATTATAAATTTTGAACAAGCTGCCTATCAGCTGATACCAACAAGGTGACAAAGTAACACCCTGACACTACTTTCTCCATTATAAATAGATAAGCATCTAAAAGGGAAACGATAGCGGATGCAAAATTACACAAATTATTAGATATGTCTATATTACCGAAAGGACAAGAAACATAAAAATAGCAAATAATTGTGATCGAGATAGTAAAAAAATAATATCGGCAACATATTATTTTACTATGCCTTGGAGAATAAAAAACAAGAGACTGTTCCTTAAATAAGAAACAGTCTCTTGCGAATTAAAATTTTAAACAACTAGTGAAAGCCACCCGATTTTATAAATCAGAATCGTATTCCCAGCTTAAGCATTGGCTGTGCGATTACTGATATATTATGATTGTCGGATGACAACAAACCCAATCCTGCTTGAGGGCGTATATTATACACTGAATATTGATAGGATATAGGACGCACATCGAAGCCAACAAATAAAGCGTTCGAGAAGAAATAGTCTGCACCTACCACGGGAGCCACCTTCCACGAGTACGCCTCTCCTACCGATGCACCCATATATTTTTCGCTATCAGAACCATTAGCTTTCATTCTTCCGTAAGCAAACCCGAACTCTCCTCCTACACGCAGATAGAGTTGATCGTAACGTGTTTTGAAATAACGATCGGCGCCTGCACCAATATAAAACTGCATGCTATTGCTACTTGGCACAGCATTGTATGTGGGGACATCTCCCAACTCATCACCTGTTCCCGTAACTTCGGTATAACCGGGATTGTGGCTATTATCAAATCCTCCTGTAAGCTTTAAAGCCCATTTATCAGTCAAAAACCAACGACCCTCAACACTGAGTATCATTTTATTGTCGAACCATGAAGACATGGGAGCCGACAGCGTATATTCCGACAAATTGGGTTCCGGCGCCGACTTTCCGATATACGATCCTACTCCCAAATTGAGAGAGACCATCAGGTCTCCTTTCTTAAGGGGTTCAAAATCGTTACCTTGTGCCGAAACCATAAAGGCAAAAGACAGGAGCATTACTAAACATATTATTTTTTTCATTCTTAGCTACTGTTTTAATCCCGATAGAGACAGAGGCAAGACTATCTTACCTCCGGAACTCTATTTGGATAGATTAACCTTCTTATTTCAACTTATCGTCTACAACTTTCTTAGCTGCTTCAAGTAATTTTTCTTGTACCTTCAGGTCAGCTTCGTCTTGTGCAAGTTGTTTTTCTAAATTAGCAATAATTGCTTTTTGGTTTTGAACAGCATTTGTATTGCTAGCTTTAGATTCTGCAATATATACATTCATACCAGCCACAGCATCTTTATTATCAGCAATACTCAATTCCAACGCTTTTATCTTGGCAGGCTTGTATTCAGACAGTAATTGAGCACCATTCAACGTAAGACCCTCCAACGAATCGTAGCTATCGCTCAATACTTGAGCTTCAGTTCTCTTATCGTCTGCAGCCTTTACAGCTTTTGTTTTAGCGGCTAAAGTTGTTTTCACAGAAGCTTCTAATGTTGCTGGAGTTTTGTCGTCTTTATAAAGTGCTTTCACTTCTTTCATTGCTGCCAGATCAGCATTGTACGATGCTACAATATTTGCTTGAGCAGTAATTGTATTTTGATTCGTAATTACAATTGTATGCTGATCGCCATAAGCAATATCCGCATCACTTTCAGCTGTTTGAGCAGCAGCAAGAGCTACACCGGCAGCAGTAACAGCTTGTTGCGCAGCAGTAACTTGTGCAGGAGTAGCATTAGCCGGCAAATTAGCTTGTGCATCTAAAGCATTGTTATAAGTTGTTTGAGCAGCAACAGTTTTAGCTGTAGCAGCTTTCAGGGCGGCATGTAGTCCGTCGATTTTAGCGTTAGCAGCAGCAAAATCAGCCTCAGCCTTAGTTTTTATTACTTCGGCATTTTTAAGTTCAACCTCAATATTTCTGATTTCAATATCCAATTCTGCAATAGAATAATAAACAGCACCCATCATATCCAGCTCATTATTCCAGCCACTCGTATATTTCATAGCACCATTATCGCGGAATTTTCTCAGCAAGTCCACTGCATTATTGTAGCTTGTAACCGCTGCATCTTCAGCTTTTTCAAGAGGAGGCAGTTCTGTAAAGTTGATCTTATCTTCAGCTGTTTTCAGCCTGGTCATTTCCGCTTTCAATGCTTTTACATCATTCGATACAACAAGATTATTCCAATATGCAAGTTCTTTTGTATCTTTTGCAATATCTACTTCTAAATCTGCAATATTATGTTTGATAAATAATATTTGAGATTCCAAAGCGTTCGGTGCTTTAACCTCTAATGCAGCAAGAACACCCTTAGCACCTACAATATCTACTTTTGCCATTTCAATATTAATCTTCAGGTCGTTTACTTTTCCAATCAGACTTTTGTACTTGTCGATAGCATCCTCCAATACAGGATCACCGTTTTTTGCCATGTCTAAAGCTTGTTGCAGAGCCAACAATTCTGTTTGCAGACTAATTTGCAATTTTTGCAAATCTCCCTTAGCTTGCGCTACAGCCAAGTCAACCTCAGCCTGAGTCTTAGCCAACTGTATTTCTTCACCCTTAGCTACAGCCTCTTTGTACTTAGCTTCGGCTAAAGTTAATGCTGCATCAGCTTCTGATGTAATTTTTGTAGCTTCTGCCTGAGCATTTTTCAACGCTGCTTCTGCTTTTAGCTGTTCAGCCCGGGCACCGCGCAAAGCTGTTACGGTAGACGACTCCGTGTCATCAACGCATGATAAGGTTGTCAATGATAATCCTGCAACAAGAGCTAGTGCAGGAATGTAAAATTTAATTTTCTTCATAATAAAAAAATAGTTAATAAAAAAAACGTTTCATATTTAAAAGTGTTATATAGGCTATTATATTAAATTTATAGGAGTATAGATAATATAGTTTTAACAATAAGAATTCATACCTTTGCTAGATTTTAGTTTTTAGTTAAATGAATATGTATTAAAAATGCACGCATCAATATTCTGAAAATGAGATGGATTTCCCACCGCATTCACTTGTGTAGCTCAGACATAATTCTGGCCTCCATCGCTCTTTGAGCATTTGTTTTTGTTTACCAGAAAATCGTCAATTCAACGAATTTGCGACTCTTAAAAAAAACAATGTGAGACTGAATATGTCATTACAGGCTTTACTTTTTGTTGCGTTTTCCGATTTTCATTATTGTAGCATTTAAGAGATAAGGGTTTTAATTTTTGAATTTATATAGCTGCATTATCAAATCGTAAAAAAACGAATATGCTTAGCCTGTAAAGACTATTTATTATACCTAACACTCGTTATAAAACAAAACTGAAACATTAAAATGCAATATTACATTGTATAATATTCGCAAATATACAATCATTAATTGTAAATAAAAATGTTTCTTTTATTTTTTTTTAAAAAAATATTAAAATTACATGGATAGCTGGAATAGACTAAATGAAGTTATTATATCTACAGGTTTAACAACCAATGCTTTCGCCTCAAGCATTGGCTTAAAAAGATCTGAAAACCTATACAGAATAAAAAAGGGTAAAAATTCGATCAGTAAAGATTTAGCCGACGCTATTGCAACAAAATATTGCAACATAAGTAAATCATGGTTACTCACAGGCGAGGGATCCATGTATATTGAAAACAACGAAAAAGACACACATTCGTCGTCCTACAAAAAAATACCGTTCTATGACTCTGTATATACTGACATAGAGCCGATAGCTGATGGCAAAAAAAACGAACCTTCATATTATATAGAAGTCCCAAGCTTGATGAATTGTGACTTCGCTACTCTTTTTGTCGGAGATTCAATGGCACCGGAGATACCCTCCGGAGCGATTGTCACGCTAAAAGAAATCAATATAGAATCTATACTTCCCGGCGAGATGTATCTCATTGTAACAGATGCATACAGTACCATCAAGTATATAAGGACTGCTGAAAATGACAATTCAATATTACGCCTGATTCCCAAAAACACAGAGTCGTACGACGATGCTATAATCAAGAAGGCTCAGATCAAGCGCCTATACTTGGTTAAAGGTGTAATATCAACAAAGGTTCTATGACAAGAGGATTACAATATACAATCGAATACCAACACTCATAACCCAATATTAAAAATTATTAAGCCGGTCAATTATGTTAAAAACATCTTTTTTTCGTACATTTGACCTAACATAGAATTGGAATATACAGAAATTCATTCCAATTCATTAAAACTTTCAAATAGAAAAGAATCTATATTATGGCAAAAAAAAGAATTCCACATAAAACAGATAAAAGAAAAAGCAAATCAGATATAGCAAATGCTGTCATCAATTTTTTCAACAAAAATTCAGGGGACTCATTTAGCCCCAAACAAGTAAATGAAAAACTCGGTTTCACGAGATCTGCCGAAAGACAAATAGTGCAAAACATAATGCATAGCCTGATCGAAGATGCTTTCATTGTAGAAACCAGTCAGGGCAAATATAAATCGAACAACAGAGGTATACTACTCGAAGGCTCTTTCGAAAGGAGAAGCAACGGGAAGAATTTCTTCGTGCCCGAAGATGGCAATCCTAATATATTTGTGGCCGAACGCAATTCTATGCATGCCATGAATGGAGATCGTGTACGCATTCAAGTATTAGCACAAGCCAGAGGGCGCGACCCCGAGGGTGAAGTTATAGATATACTAGAACGCAAGCAAAACAGATTTGTAGGTACACTCGATGTACAAAAACAGTTTGCATTCTTGGTAATGGACAGCAAGATACTAGCTAATGATATATTCATACCAAAAGAAAATCTGCAAAATGGGCAGGATGGAGACAAGGCTATTGTAGAAATAGTAGAGTGGCCTCAAAAAGCAAAGAACCCGATAGGAAAGGTTATTGATATTCTGGGAAAACCGGGAGATAACAATACCGAAATGAATGCTATCCTAGCCGAATTTGGTCTACCATATAAATATCCAAAAGCAGTAGAAGAAGCTGCAAATCAGATTTCGGACGTAATAACAGAAGAAGAAATAGCCCGCCGCGAAGATTTCAGACAGACTACTACATTTACGATAGACCCTCGTGATGCTAAAGACTTTGATGATGCATTATCTATCAAAAAATTGTCTAATGGCAATTGGGAGGTAGGAGTGCATATTGCCGACGTAACACATTACGTAAGAGAAGGTGATATCATAGACAAAGAAGGTGAAGAAAGAGCAACCTCGATCTACCTTGTAGACAGAACCGTGCCGATGCTACCCGAACATTTGAGCAATGGATTATGTTCGTTAAGACCAAATGAAGAAAAGCTTTGCTACGCAGCCATATTCGAAATGGATGAGAATGCCGACATAAAGAATCACCGCATTACACGCACAGTCATCAATTCGGACAGACGATTCACATACGAAGAAGCCCAAGACATAATAGAAGGTGCCGAAGGCGATTTCAAAGAAGAGATTCTTAAGCTTGATCAATTGGCTAAAAAACTAAGAGGGAAACGTTTTTCTGACGGTGCCATCGCTTTCGACCGCCATGAGGTACGATTCGAAATAGACGAAAAAGGCAAACCAATCAGCGTTTATTTCAAATACGCAAAAGACTCGAATAAGCTTATCGAAGAATTCATGCTTTTGGCAAACCGCACGGTTGCTGAATTTGTAGGGAAAGTTCCCGAAGGCAAACATGCTAAAACGTTTGTATATCGTATTCACGACTGGCCGAACAATGAGAAAATGGAAAACCTTTCGGAGTTTATCCGCCGATTCGGTTATAAGATACAAACAACCGGAGACAAGATGGCCGTGTCGAAATCGATAAATCATCTACTGGAACAAGTTACAGGAAAACCGGAAGAAAATCTGATATCGACGATTGCGATTCGTGCAATGGCTAAAGCGATTTATTCGACCGTAAACATTGGTCACTATGGTTTAGCGTTCGACTATTATACTCACTTCACATCGCCCATACGCCGTTATCCGGATATGATGGTACACCGCTTGTTGACCGAGTATCTGCATGGAGGCAAGAGTGTGAGCAAACAGCTTTATGAAGATAAGTGTAAGCATAGTTCCGATATGGAACAATTAGCCGCTAACGCCGAAAGAGCATCTATCAAATATAAACAAGTTGAATTTATGTCCGACAAGCTTGGGCAGGTATTCGATGCTGTTATATCGGGAATTACCGAGTGGGGATTGTATGCCGAAATCAACGAGAACAAATGCGAAGGTATGGTTCCTATCCGTGATCTGGATGATGATTTCTACGAATTTGACGAAAAGAACTACTGCCTGCGTGGCCGTCGCAACAAACGTAAGTATCAATTAGGTGACGCTATTAAAGTAAAAGTAGCAAGGACCAATCTGGAACGCAAGCAACTGGATTTCGCACTGGTCGAAGATGAATCCAATACTTCTAAAAAAGTGAAATAGACTAAGCTCATTAAATAAAATAAGGCTTGTTACTTTGATGTAGCAAGCCTTATTTATTTGTATATCTTATTTCTTGGTTTTTCTGTCTTGTTTTTCAATTTCAACTTCTCCCGAAGGGCGTATCATTTCCCCTCCGCCTTTAGCTTCTCCAAATAGCGGATTACCATCGGCATTAAAAGTAAATTTCTGCAAATAGACATGACGGTTATTCCATCCACCTTCCAGATTGAGTTTGGAATGGTAATATATCCAATATTCTTTATTATCGGGGGATGTGGTCATACTGGCATGTCCGACACCATAAACGGCAGGATTTCCCTGAAAAACAGGCTTCGGAGATTTAATCCACGAATTGGGATCAAGCGGGTTGCTGCCGGAAGATTTCAAGCGAAGCTGCCCCAACTTGTAATGTTCGCTCCAAGAACCACGGGTTGAATAAAGGATGAAGACATCATCGTTATGTTGAAGCACCTGTGGACCTTCCTGCAAAATAATCTGATCTCCTTTTTCCCATTCCAGTTCGGGCTTCGATAAAAGTACACGTTTCCCCAGTGTCCACGGATTAACCAGTTCTGCGATGTAAAGGTATTGATCTACGTCGTGATGATCGTGCAAGGCATCCCATCCCGACCAAATAGCGTAATTCTTCCCTTTGTGCTGAAGGACAGTCATGTCGATAGACCAGCAGTTATCTTTTTTAGTTTCGGGGTCATCTCCCGTATAAAACATTCCTCTATCGGTGTATGGTCCAAAGGGATTATCTGCTTCCAAAACTCCGGCACGTTGTGCATAAAATGGCGTTCCTTTATGTACAGAACCGGCATAATAGATATACCATTTACCATCGATGGGATGTATTTCGGGTGCCCAAAGATTATAGCTGTTCCACGCGTTTTGAGGAGGCATCCATACAACTTCTTCTTTCTCAAACTTTGTGAGGAAACGAGATTCTGTTACTGCAAATCCACCGCCTTTATTAAAGATCGTATAGTATTTTCCATTATGCTTTACTATAAATGGATCGGCTCCTTTGCGCAAAGGGTTTGTAAAGGTATTTTCGACTTTATCTTTTTTTTGATTAGATGCCGGATATAACCACAAACTGAAAATAAATACAAAAATTAATAGTGCTATTTTATTCATCATTAATCTAATTTAGGAGCTTGCCAAAAATATTCATGATCATTAGTTATAAAATCCCTCTCCCGCTCATTAATTGAATAATCTGGAGTAAGAAGAGAAACATATTTTGCTGTACTGTTACGATATGTTGTTTCTATATTGAAAAAACTTTGAGCCGGACATTGTAACCAATAAAGATTTTTTGCCATATAACTGTCGAGGTACATTTCTTTTGTTTGTTTATTCTCGTTATTCCAATTTGCATCCTCATTGATGACTACCGGGAGATTCTTTATCAGCCTTTCACGAACCTCTTCGATACTCAGATAATTACCTTTATCATCCATCACATATGCATTAAAAGTCGGGTCCATCCATATCCATTTATTATATGTCTTAGACCATACAACGTTTATTACATGGCAATCATTATCATTTTTATCTTTTGGCAAACAAGTTATAAACCTCGATTTAAATCCCATCGAAAGATAACATTCGTTGAGCATAATAGCTAATGCCCTGCAATTTACACCCTTGCCCGTGGCTTTATTATAGTTATAAATATCTATTGCATCTGTTTCGCACAATGGCCAATGGTTTCCATCATGTCTGACAGTGTTGTGCAGCCATGTCATAATATTTATAATCTTCGACATTTCGTCTCCTGTTCCTGCTATCGAATCAAGTTTGAGGTAAGTTTTAACAGATTTAATTCTGCCATTATTGGTATCTTCATATTCAAAATCCAGACGATTACTTTTATCCTCGGATATATAATTCCCGCTTTGCTGAAGCATCAGGATATAATCCCCTTTCAATCTCATTTTCTCAAACAAATCGTTAAATTTCTTATCTTTACGAATAAAGTCAAGATCTGTGTCCTGCATTACATGTTTATAATTTTTATAATCCCAATCTATTACAGCTTTTTCGAGATTCTCTAACGCTTCTTTTTTCTTTTTCTTTAATGAATAAATACATGCCAGATCATAGTAATTCCCTGATGGTATACCTTTGTAATATTGCTTTTCTCCGTCAGGCACATTATTCGTGAAGTCTTTTATTGATTTAATAATTAATTTTTCGGCCTTATCAAAATTATTATCCGAAAATGCCTGACCTATCGCCTCTTGTTGCGGTCTGAATAGTTCATAATAATTTTTCTGATTCTGAGAGTATGTGTTTGATAAGGAGAAGATGAATAGAAATAATAATGATAGTTTTTTCATATAAGATTCTGTTTAAAAATGGACAACTTAAGGTAACATAAAATAGTAAAGAGTTCCCGCATCCGCTGACAGCACCTAGATCTGAGGAGACAAAACGAATGTCAAAAATGTATCAGACGAACTTAAGAGAAACCTCGCGACAAGTTATAAATAAAATTTTACCGATACAAGAAAGCTTGCTACTTTGATTGTAGCAAGCATCCTCATTATATATAGGTGTCTATTAAGGGTTATTTGTTTTGAGCAGTCAATGTACCTTGAGTCTTATAATTTTCTACTAGATAGTTATCACCCTCAGCCATGTCGACAAGCGCATACACTCCTACTCCGCAAATCTGCATTTCGTCCAGAGCATCTACCAGATTTCTGAAAGAAGAATCGTTTGTCGGTTTTATAACAGCAATAATACTTTCATCCGACTTTTTAATTGCCTCGACCGCTATCTTATAATCTTGATCTGATATCTGTTTTTGATACCGTTTTTGTTTCAATTCGCGTATTTTTGCGATAGACACAGCATTGCGCTCCAGCAATACGTTTCGCATACCTTCGTAATCGGTAGCTTTGAGAGAAGCAAAATTGTCATAATCAGCTATACCTGCATAGTAATATACTTTATCGTCTTCGCCCAGTATAAAGGTGAGTGTTCTTGATTGCGGTATTTCAGTAGCGCCTGTATTTTCGGTATCTTTTGCAGGCACTGCAATATCCATCACTTGCGGCATACTTAGCGTAGTACAAAACATGAAGAAGCATATTAGCAACATGTTCATATCCACCATCGGAGTAAAATCGACTGATAAAAGTTTCCGTGTCATTTTGTTTCTCTTACCGTTACCCCCTCTGTTTTCTGAATTTATATTAGCCATGATATTAAGTGTTTGAAAGGTTAAACATTTGTTAAAGATTTATTCTTTATTCTTTAGATGAATATTTTGGTGGAAATCCATAAAGGATGTGCACTTATTTTCATTTATCTTTGTAATCCAAAACATCATCGAACGAAAAAAGCCTAGAAATAAACTAGATAGAGCAGATTACCACATCTGTTTTATCCGCTGAACTACTTTAACTATGAAAAATAGAATCTTCATATTTGTCAGTATATTCTTATATTTCATTTTGATATTTCTTATTGGGAAAGTAATTTTCATTCTTGCCCACACAAGTATGTCTATGTCCGAATCCTTCTCTCCCAATGATATATTAGAGGTGCTCTATCATGGACTTCCGCTCGACTTGTCGATGAGTGGCTATCTAAGCGTATTACCGGCTCTATTCCTTATTCTCTCAATATGGTTTAACCCAAAAGCAATAGCCAAGATCTGCAATATATATTTCTCTTTCGTACTAAGCCTTATTACGATCGTTAGTATTGCCGACATTTTTATTTATCCACATTGGGGATTCCATTTCGATTCTACTGTATTCTTTTATCTCAAAAATCCGGAAGAAGCAATTGGCAGTGGTTCAGCAACAGAAATTTTTGCAGGCATATTACTCTCTGCTATTTTTATTTCAATTATCTATTTAGGATACAGCTACATCATCAAACGACAAATACTAAAACTGAAAATACCGAAATCGATAGGTAAAACATGCGTAGTGATGATTGTTCTCATGGCAGCGCTAATTCTACCCATCAGAGGTGGCTTAAGTGTATCTACTATGAACGTAGGCAAAGTATATTTCAGCGACAATATGTTTCTTAATCACGCCGCAGTCAATCCTCATTTCAATCTTATGTACTCATTTTTCAAATCGGAAGACTTTGCATCCCAATATCAATTCTTTAATAAACAAGAGGCGATCCGAATTTTTGACGAATTAAACAAGCAACCTAAAAACGATAGTATAATCAAGCTATTAAATACAGATAAACCCAACATTATATTTTTTATCCTCGAGAGCTTTTCAGCAAACGTAGCGAATGATTCGCTCATAGCACCTAATATGAATAAGTTTGCCAAAGAAGGCATCTCTTTCAAAAACTTTTACGCCAACAGCTTCCGTACCGACAGAGGATTGGTATCTATACTTAGCGGTTATCCGGCACACCCGACAACTGCTATAATGAAATATCCACAAAAGACGCAATCGCTTCCGGCAATACCTGCATCACTCAAGGAAAGTGGCTATAATTTATCTTTCTATTATGGTGGTGATGCCGACTTTGCAAACATGCGCTCTTATTTTGTAGGCAGTTGTATGATTTGTGATATAACATCCGAAGAAGAATTCCCATTATCTGATCGTCTCACTAAATGGGGTGTTCCCGACCAAATACTCATCGACAGAGTTTACAGCGACCTTGTAGAGAAGCAACCCAAAGAGCCGTTTATGAAGACCGTGCTGACACTTAGCAGCCACGAGCCATTCGATGTGCCATCCAAAGGATTCGACGAGCCATTTATCAATGCAGTAGCATATACAGACAGTTGCCTTGGCAGCTTTGTTGACAAGCTAAAAACGACAGAACTCTGGAAGAATACGCTTATCGTACTGGTTGCCGACCACTGTATGCAGTCGTACCCTTCGGGAGTAGACAACAACTCGCCCGAGCGATTTCGCATTCCGATGATCTGGCTCGGAGGAGCCGTAAAAGCACCGGCCGACGTTCTCGATTACGGTTCGCAAAACGACATTGCCGCTACTCTCCTATCGCAGATGAATATAAACCATAGTGACTTTAAGTTCAGCAAAAACATGTTTAATCCTGATGCAAACAAATTTGCCTTCTATTCTTATGTCAATGGATTCTCAATGATAAATACCGATGGTAGCATTGTTTATGACAATGATAAGAATAGTATTATCGAACAATCGGGCGATAAAACATTAGAGAAGAAAGCGAAGGCATTTTTTCAAAATATGTATTTAGATTTGGGCAGCAGATAGAAAAGATAGCCAGCAGCAAATACTGAATACCCGACCTACTCTAAAACACCTCATCCGATTTTAAGATCACGATTCACATTTTATCGCTCCTAACATTTAAGCTATAACTTTTTTTGTTTACAAAAAAGGTCGTACTTTTGTTTCCTTCTTATAAAGAAAGAACTAACTAATAACATAAGTATTAATTCGATGAATTTTGTTGAAGAACTAAGATGGAGAGGTATGATTCAAGAAATCATGCCGGGAACAGAAGAACAACTACAAAAAGAATTGACTTCGGGGTATGTAGGGATAGACCCCACTGCCGATTCGTTACACATCGGCCATCTGGTGAGTGTAATGATGCTGAAGCATTTCCAACGCGCAGGACACCGCCCTATAGCCCTTGTCGGCGGAGCTACCGGTATGATCGGAGACCCTTCGATGAAATCGCAGGAGCGCAATCTACTGGACGAGGCGACACTACGTCATAATCAGGATTCGATAAAGAAGCAACTCGCTAACTTTTTAGATTTCGAGTCTGACAAGCCTAATGCAGCATTGTTGGTAAACAACTATGATTGGATGAAAGGTATTTCTTTTCTCGACTTTATCCGCGATACAGGTAAACACATCACAGTGAATTACATGATGTCTAAGGATTCGGTAAAGAAGCGACTGAGTGGCGAAGGCTCGGAAGGAATGTCTTTTACTGAGTTTTCTTATCAGCTACTACAAGCATACGATTTCTATCATTTATATAAGACAATGGGTTGTAGAATCCAAATGGGAGGTTCGGATCAATGGGGGAATATCACCACCGGAACCGAACTTATCAGACGCAAAACAAGCGGAGGCGAAGCCTTTGCTCTTGTATGCCCATTGATAACTAAAGCTGATGGTGGCAAATTCGGAAAAACAGAGTCGGGCAATGTTTGGCTAGATCGCAAATATACTTCGCCTTACAAATTCTACCAATTCTGGCTGAATGTTAGCGATGCGGATGCAGAAAAATACATCAAGATATTTACGGCTCTCAGCAAAGACGAAATAGAAGCTTTGGTTGAAGAACAAAAAGCAGCGCCACACTTCCGCCCACTGCAAAAACGTCTGGCTAAAGAGGTCACTGTGATGGTTCACTCGGAAGAGGATTATAATGCGGCTGTAGATGCCTCGAATATTCTATTCGGCAACTCGACTGCCGATGCCCTTAAGAAACTCGACGAGGAGACTTTCCTGCAAGTGTTCGAGGGTGTACCTACATTCGATATATCTAAAGATGAATTAGCGACAGGAATCAAAGCTGTAGACCTATTAACGGAGAGTGCAGCAGTGTTTCCATCGAAAGGTGAGATGCGAAAGACTGTACAAGCCGGTGGTGTGATGCTAAACAAAGAAAAAATTGAAAATTTCGATGACATCATAAACAACTCTTATCTGATTGCAGGTAAATACATTATAGCGCAACGAGGCAAGAAGAATTATTTCTTATTGATAGTAAAGTGAAAATTGTTGTCCAATAATTTTGGAAATTAATAAAAACATTATACTTTTGCACTGCCTTACGAGGTTATAGGATTGTCTCATGGTGTAATGGCAGCACTGCAGATTTTGATTCTGCCTGTCTAGGTTCGAATCCTAGTGAGACAACAACACAAGAAACAGACCGCTGGTTATCATAAATGATGACTAGCGGTTTTTCTTTTTGGGGCAAGAAGCTTACCAATATAAGATGGTGCATAAAGAGAGCTAAGGCTAGCGTATCTAAAAATAAACTAAAGACAAATGATATAGGTATGCCTCTTTGTTCTTAGATGGAGGTATAACAAACTTCTTGGAAAATCCAGACAATACAAAAGCGACCGGTTAAGATCGCTTTCTCTCCTTAGCTATTCATAGCTATTACACTTCTCTCTTAAATATTACTCATCGAAATTCCATAATTTACCAGTTCCGTGCTTTTTTAACAGGTTAATTATATGCTCCTTATTGAGATCCTTTATTGGAACATCATACAAATTTACCATACCCGTTATAGTTGCCCGTCTTTTTAATTCGTTTACAAAATCATCTGTAAACAGTTCCAGAAGGGGTGTTGAGTTTTCTTCATCCTCCAGCTTTCCAAAGAAGATGTATCCATCATAGTTGTTACTATAACTCCCGGCTCTTGGATCGAATTTCATAGGTATCATTCCATCAAAAGGCTCTTTGCCAAACGGGCTGTTTTTCAAATCAAAGGCAATAGGGGTATTTCCGTTCATCTCAAAGACATAATCATACAGGCCATTTCTTATTCGTCCTCCCATTTCTCCTTTATTTCCTACACTAGGACAATGAGGAAAAATTGAGAAAATATCATTATCCGAGAAACGTTCTACTAGTTGTGCTCCAGCTGACAAAGCTGGGATTTGTCCCGGAGGCGTCGAATATGTTCCGGGAATATGAGATTTATATCCGTGCCCAAATCCAACAATAAACAATGAATTTCTACTGTCTTTAGACGATTGAATTGTCTGTTGGATAATATCTGCCATCTGCGTATTTCTATCTTTACTTTTCTTTGATTGGCTTTGAAATTCTTCTGCCGTTTTTATAGATGGCCACGCAAGTTGCTCATCAGCGAATATCACTTTTATTTTTTTATTATTGGGTAATTTTTTATTGAGTTCTCTCAATGCAATTATAAAATCGAACTGACCTTTGTCTGTCCAACCAGCTAACTGCTGACGACCAAAAATATTTAATAAAATAGATTTATCCAGTTCTTCTTGTGCATAGAAACGATCTAATTCTTCTTGATTGTAAGCTCCAAATTCCATAAAAATGGTTCCTGTTGTTTCCACAAACTTAGGATCAGCGATAATCTGCCTTAGCAAATCCCATGAAGCTGTTCTTCTATGCATTTCTCCATAGATTACAAGTTTATGTTTGGCTAGTTTTTCAAGCACATAGTTTTTAGGCTGTTTACCATGTGTTTTTATATATTTTGTAAAATTGACTGTATCTTTCGGCGTTTGTTTTAGCACTTCCATCATCGGAATATAAGAAGCTAGCATAGGTAAATGATTTATTGCTTTATTTTGAGCATCAACAAATTCTCCTACTCCATCTTCTTTTGCAAGCAACCATTCTCCATTTTCTTTACTAAAATATATGATCAAATAAAATGAGTTTGCATCATCCATTGTGCTAATAACAGCTGCTGTTGAATCTCTATATATGATGCATTCTTTTATTTCCCAGTTTAATATTTTATTTTTCAACTCTTCAGGAATTTCTCGATCCGGAGTTCTTTGTTTAGAAAAAGACTGATAAATACTATAAGAGCTATATGCTCTCTTCATACTCATTTTTCCATTTGCAGTTATATTACTTATCGAGATAAAAGCATCTATCGGAGTTGCTTTAGAATATTCTTCGGGAAAATCTTTTACTCGTTTGTCTACAGCAATTGTCTTGAAGTCGTTTGTGTTTTGGGATATTGCCGTTAGTGTAGTAAGGCTAAAAACCAGACAGCAACATACAATCTTAAATGATCTCTTAATTCTTTTCATGATGTTAAATTTTAATTTTTACTCGTTTTACTTTTTATTCAAAGTAAGAGCAAAACCGGCTAAATCATATTTATATCACTATAGAATCGAGGGTGCAACAAGCAGAATCAAACACCATCATATCAATCACTTAACAGATAGACTCCGTTAAATAGTTTATATCTGACGACATGAACTTTATATTGATGAAAAGAATAAGTTATTTGCTTATAAATTCTACAATATCTTCGGCTTGTTGCATGTCAAGCTTCTCTCGTATTGTAGTTTTTCGCTGATAGATAGTCCGGATACTTTGCTGGGTTATGACGCTTATTTCTTTTGTTGTAAAATTAGCACAAAGCAGGCAGCATAATTGAATTTCCTTTTCGGCTAAGACATCTCCATAAGATTTTTGCATTCTTGTATAAAAGTTGTCATATAGAGAGTCAATCAAAGTATATAAATCTTCCCATACAATGAGTGAATCGACAGGAATTTCGTCATTCGTGATTTTTGCTATACGTTGCAACATTTCCTGATTCTGATTTGTAGGATTAGATGCAGTCAGGCGAATAAGCCCTAACTGTTGCAGCAGAACCTTTTTGAAATATGAGCTATTTTCTCTGTTCTTTCTCAGATCGTCAGAGACATCGGCTAACAACTGATGGAGAGATTCCATCTTCTCATCCATCTGAGAGAGTTTTTCCTTTTTCTTCTTTATATAAATATATGTTGTAATGGCAACTATCGATATTATAAAAAGGATGCTTAATAATAGCAGTTGAGTACGCTGTTTTTTTATAATAAGAGCTTGGTTCTGCTCAGATAGCTCTTGCTTAGCCAACAATTGCTCCTCAAATTTTATCATTTCATATTTTTGTGCAGCCCTTAAAGAATCAGTATACTGTCCAATTAAGCTAAAATTAAACGAATCACCCCTTCCATAATCTATAAGATTCTGAAAAAAAGACAATCCTTTTTTTGTGGCTAGAAAGCTTTTTTCTTTATCGTTGCCCGAATGTTGCTCAATGGTCTTATCCAGATAATATTGTGCCGAATCTAATTTGTGTTGTTGTAGGAATATCATCGCTGTTGTATAAGGCACTAAATTATGAAATGAGTTAGCTTTATACTGTTCCATCTCTCTCATGTTGGCTAGAGCTTTATCATAGTTCTTAACAATTATTTGTACATCTGTATAGTTTCGGTAATAATGTAGAGCACTTACAGTGTCTTTTTGTTGCTTAGCAAGAGCGATTGCCTTTTGCATCCAATAATCTATCGTATCGTTATTATGAATTTGACAATAAGCTAAGCCTGCCATATAGAATGTTGAAGGAACAGAGTCATTGTATTCTACAGCTTTTTTATAATAATTATATGCTAACTCATACTCATTCTTTGTATAAAAGTCATTTGCTACCGATCGAAGTATTTTATATGTAAAAAGGCTATCATTCTTATTTTCAGCAAGATTTGATGCCTCTGCCATATAGTATTTATAGTTTACTGTATCGCCTTTCCAGAATAAATGATTAAGAACCAGCATATAGGTATCTTTTAATTCTCTTTGCATATCGTGATTTTTGTAATAGTCTAAAGAGACCATTATTGTAGAGTCTTCGATTGTAGACTTTCCTTTCGAAATATGTGAAGTTGTACGCAATCGCCAATAGTCAGCTTTTTCTTTATCTGTCAGTTCATTATCCGCAATTTTGTCTAAAATATATTTAGCACTATCCGGATGAGAATAGATAATAGAATCTGCCTGTGTCAATAGTTTTGTAGTTTGCTCAGATTGAGTACATGCCCCCAAAAGCAAAATACTGAATACTGTGCAGATAAAAGCTGCTAGTTTACTTTCCATATGATTATTAAAGTTTAAAACAAAGGTATGATTTTTGTTTAAGTAATAATTATTATTCATTTTTATTGCATTTGCGGACTTATAGATGCATGGATCTTTTTAGCTTGGGATATTCTTATATCCTCCTTCTTCTCATAGTTTAACCTTGAGAATAAATGATAAAAATTCTTGCGTAAACTTTGGCATAAACTGGATTACTGGGAGCATTTAACACCCTTATCCATCTTCAAGAAGTCATTTTCATAAAAAAATGAAAAGAACTATTCATGGGCAAATAAGTGCATTATTTTGAAGATATTTCACTCCAAATAGCAATTTTTCTTATAAAAAGAAAAAAAACGTCATTTTTTCATTCCTTATACAGACACGATATAAGAGACTATTAAACTACACAATAACTCCCTTACAGAGTATTTCTTACATGTAATATTCTTTTTTTTCTAAAAAAGTTATATCTTTGTAAAATATTCGTATAAGGACTCACAAAACTCTATAAATTAGCAGCACACATTTAAAATTGCATTTATTGATAATTTCATCTCACATGTTAAAAAAAGACTAAGTACACCATTAATTGTGTAATTGGGACTATGTAACGTCTTAATTATAGTCATTCTCATTGCAAAATGGAGAACAATATTAATCGACAAAACTTTACAAATTTATAAAGAATGAGAAATTGTATCTTATTAACGCTTATTGCGTTTGTTGCTACCATACTAGCTTCCTCAAGCTTAGTAGCACAAGTAACAATAGGAAGCGGCAAAGAACCCAACCCCGGAAGCTTGTTAGACTTGAAACAAACAGATGAAACTGGTGTAAATTCGACTCTAGGACTTATGCCCCCGAGAGTAGAATTGACAGACGCCAAAAATCTGTACCCGATGTTTACAAACGATGCAGACTATGCATCTAACACTAACGACAAAAAAACAGGTGAGGACAAAAATCATGTTGGCCTGTTAGTATTTAACACCAATCAGTGTCTTTTAGGAACAGAATTTTCCAGAGGAATATTTGTCTGGAATGGTTTATCGTGGAAACCACTGATCAAACCGGGAAGCACTACAGGCACAACTACAGATGTTAATATACATACAGATTCCAGAGATGGAAGCACATTTAAGGCTCGAAAATTCGGTACAGCCGGAGAGTGGATGATCGAAAACCTACATGCAAATAAATATGCAGGAGAGGGTGCTTCAATAGGTGGCACACCGTCTTTGTCAACATCAACCACCGATAAAACTAAACGATGGGCATATCCGTCCAAGAATGGAGGAAGCCCCTTAAATCCCGAACTGTACGATAACCAGCCAGAATTAGGCTATTTATTTAATTGGTATGCGGCTAGCGGATCAGATGATGTTGCAAACAACGATGAAGGGGAAGGCACAGCAAACGAATTAGCAACAGGCACTAGAGGAATCTGTCCTGTCGGTTGGCATCTACCGAGTGATGTAGAGTGGAATATTTTAGAAGATGAGATAAGAAGACACTATTCAGATTATTCTTCTCTTACAACCGCCTCAACAACAGGCAACCTTGTTGTGCTGGGGAAAAGAGGTGATTATAGTCAAGCTATGAGAGCAGCATGTTATCCGATAGAGATCGCAAAACTGTCTGATGGTAAGAGCTACTCTATCAACAAAGGAGGTTTTGCGGCATACATGTCGGGTGAAATAGTTGATCTTTCTACAACTGCAGGCATGGGTGCATATAGCGCATTCTGGACAGCCAGTTCGCGAGGAGGAGGTCAAGCATGGAAAAGAGTACTGACAGCAGACGAAAAGACTGTTGATCGAAATACTGCAAAGGCGACAGATATGCTTTCTGTTCGCTGTAAACTTACTGAAGAATTTGCTCGATGCGGAGACTTGTTAAGAGACAGAGAAGGTAACGCCTATCAAACAGCTACATTTGGTAACGCCGGATGTTGGATGACGCAAAATCTTATATCCACCAAGAACTCTATAATTACATTGGTAGAAAATGTAAATAGCACTGATGAAACAGAAGCATACTATGCCAAGCCGAATCAGTCGTCGACCGATCCTATGCAAGGCTATCTGTACACATGGGATGCCGCAATGGCAAAATCATTAGCTACTGAAACATTCATATCTACAGAAACTTCGACAACAGTATCTAGTACTCAAGGTATCTGCCCTGACGGATGGGTATTACCAAGCGAAGCGGATTGGAATATACTGGAAGAAGAAATAGCAAAAAACCCGGCGCAATATTCGACTAATACAACTGCGATATCGTGGGCAGGCAAAGACTTTGCAACAATGATGGGATGGAGACGTCCTGCTGATAGCAGCACAGGATGGGGACAAAATATGAGATCTACAAAAATTGTAAATGGTGTAGCACACGAGTTGGCATCGAAAAGCAAAGATGCTAATGCTGGTTTTGCAGCGCTATTAGTTGGTTCATTAGAATCTGGAACAGCACAAAGCTCTTTTGGAAATTACACTAACATCTGGACAAGCAACGATGTATTCACACCTATAGGTGGAGACGCAAACGCAAGATACCGTGGCCTATCTCACAAAGACAATGGAGTTTATCGCGGCGATGCATCCAAGTCATCTATGCTAACGGTTAGATGTAAGCTTAAAGACTAACAGATCAGCACAATTACATTCAATTCTTTCAGTGTAAAAAATAAGAAATACAATATAAAATGAAAATTAAAATATTTATAATAAGCTGCCTGTTGAGCTTCCCTCTTTTTCTATTGGGACAGCCACTAATGCTGGCACCTCAAAATACAAAAGATTCGGGCATATATCCTCCAGGATATGTTAACCCCGACAATTGGTCGTTCACATGTTTCGATTATATGGGATCTGTGAAGTTCACTTCTGCATATAGGTTCTATTCACCAACAAATGGAACAGCAGCAGCCAATCCTCGTTCTTATGGGTTTAGTATCCCACTGGTAGCTGATTTAAATGGAGATGGTTATCCGGAAATTATTACAAGTAGAACATATGCCGACGGAAGTATTTACGGATGGCACCAAGGGCTCCTAATTTATAATGGACAAACAGGGGAACTCATATCAAATTTGGAATATCCGGGATTAACTGCCGGAGCCTATTTCTTTAATTATGATTATCATACTTCCCCATCAATCATGGCATTGGTAGATTCAGATAGAGATGGTACGGTAGAGGTCGTTATTGCTTTTCCTTCTAGAAATATAGGGGCAGGACTTGCACAATATACAAGTTCTCTTATGTCTTTTAACTTAGTTTATAATGCAGTATCAAAGACATATTCGTTACAACAAAAATGGAAAGCCAATAATTATAATAGTGGTGCCACAAATATACATTTATATGGGAAAACAATTCCTCAGATCGTAGATATCGAGGGAGATGGAGTGCCAGAAGTGTTAGTTCAAAATAAGATTTACAATGCAAAAACAGGTGCTTTATTAATTGCATTAGAAACACTAGGCTCCACAGCCTATACAGGAGCGGATGCAAAGGCTACTACAGGAGCTCTAACAGATGGAGGTGATACTAATATCCCTTTTAGCTATATTTACGATATCGACTTAGACGGAAATTACGAAGTTATTGCCGGGGGTAAAATATACTATGATTTAAATCTCGCCAGTGGCACTTATAAAATTCTACAAATGCCCGGAGTGGGAGATGGTCGTACCGGTATTGCAGATATAGATGGAGATGGTATTGCAGATGTAGTAGTGGTGAATCGAGTATCCTCCACACAAATCAAGATTGTTGTTTGGAATCCAAATTTTTGGATAATAAACCCATCCGACGGGAAAACGATAATAAAAAATCCGGCGGCAACTCCAGTTCCGACTATACTCGCACAACTAACATTCGATATCGATACAAATGCTACAGCGCAAGGGAATAACTCTTACGTGTACATCGGAGATATAGATGGACGGGAACAAACTGTGGGCGGAAAGAAATACAGACTACCGGAGATAGCTATATTAAGTGGACGCATCAGAGGCTCTCAATTGGTTCAGCATCCTAATATCAGTGGATTAGGATTCCCGACCTCAACAACAGTTTCTGCAGGACAAGGAGTTCTTATTGGGTTTACTTTTGACCCTGCAGAAACTAATGTTCAGAATAAATTGAAAACATCGTTCGTGCTGGAACATAATGATAGATCTATTAATACCGGCTTTACGATGTTCGACTTTGACAATGATGGAATGCAGGAGATATGTTACAGGGATGAGGCAACATTGCGAATCATAAAAGCAGGAGTTCAACCTTATGTTCCGCTGTCATATACAGAAACGAGCAATCCTAATGTGATCTTATTTAGTAAGCCTGTGATTTCATTTACAGGTTTCGAATATCCTGTAATTGCCGATATAGATAATGATTCATCTGCCGAGATGGTAGTTATCGGACGTAACCAGTTAGGTTCGGATTATGCGTTTGGATTCCCTTTTGCAGTTGGTACCAATGGCGATAAATTTGCACCCGCACTATCTGTCTGGAATCAGTTTATGTACGATCCATTCAAGATAAACGAAGATATGACAACACCTATCGGTAAGGCAATAAATCGTCTAAAAGGCGAATACGAATTTACGAAAGTGGTTAGGGATGCAAATGGCACAATAACTAAAGTTATAGAGAATTATAATCCATATAACTGTACTCTGGGGCAATTACCTAAATTCATGACAAATCAGGGAGAGTATAATGGAACGATTTATGATAATATGTTCGAACCGATTATCTTCTTAACAGAAGCATATCTCATAAACGAAAAAGATACGGATGTTAACAAAAGACCTAAGATTGTAACCATCAGCAACAAGTTGTATATACAAGTTTATGTCGGCAATAAGAGTACTGCTCAAACAGATATTTCGAGTAATACACCTATCAGTGTCTACAACGACAAAATAGGTGGTGCTACTTTTCTGAAAAAAGTAACGCTAAAAGACTGCGGACTAAGCGCCTCAGCCATAAGAGCAGGAGAAGAAGTACTAATCAACATCCCTATTGAAGATGAGTTTGGTTCTTATATTTTTCGTCTGAGCGATGACTCCGATTTCTCTAACATCTCAAATATTAGTTGGCATTTCGGAACCAATGAAGCTGGAATGAACGATCAAACTAATTTCACGGGAACTGCTACACGTGCATTTCGCGATTGTGACTGGTCTGACCAAATAGCACGTGCTTCTAAGTTCAAATTGAATGATGATGCCCTTACGCTACAAGAGTATGGCACTATCACTACTAATATACTGAGTAATGATATTCTACCACTCGACTTTGTAGCAACATTTAGTAGTGCTATCATTACCGCAGCTCCAACAAGTGGTACTTTAAAATTCACAGGATCTAATTTGACAGGTAATATAATCTATACACATACGGGAACTGCTCCTTTAGCTAATGGTATCGATAAGTTTACTTATCAACTGAGCTATAAAAGTACAGGTGGTGCGACAAAAATTTTGACTGCCAATGTCTACATCTTTATTCTGCAAAGCGATCTGGGTGGCTTTGCCGCATGTTATAACGAGGATTACACTGCAGCACTTAAAAACGCTCCATCGGGAGTTGAATATAGTTGGTACGAAGTGGATGGAACTACTGAAGTAGGAACAAATCCTCAACAATCGATTGTTATCTCAAACATTACCACTACTATGAATTACAAGATCAAACCTGTAATTCCTACAAATTATGTTGAGTATAGTGAATTATCTTTCCCTCAGGGAGACTTATCCATCAAGACTGTTACCGGCAGTGAAGGGGACGTTAAAAAACTGCAATGGACCGGTAAAATAAGTTCTGACTGGTATAATCCGGCAAACTGGGTAGATGATTCTAATGTGGAAGCTACTTTTGCTCCTACCGGATGCGTCGATGCTATTATACCAATGGTTACGACAAACTATCCATCACTAAATAAAGATAGTAGAGTTTCTCAGTTGAGCCTGAAGGATAGAGCGATGATCGCAAATGCCCATAAATTGACTTACAATGGTGTAGATATAGAACTAATTTTGAAGAATGTAGAGCAGAATAAATGGATGGTATTGTCTGCGCCTCTGCGTAAGACCTATGCCGGCGACTATCTTCCAATGGATGCCGACAACAATCAGATCAAGAAAGCGATGTATATGAGTTACTATGAAAAGATGAATCCTGATAATCCAGCATCTACGGCAGAAAACTCTACACTGACTCGCCCGTTTGGTAAAATTGAAAGTGATCTTCCGTTAGGGCAAGGATTTATGCTATATGCCGATAGAAAGTATGCTGAAAATCCTCGATTATTATTCCCTTCGGGAACAAATCAATATACATACAATATGCACAATGCTTTAGGTATGCAACCAAGAACGCAGGCATCTGAGACCTTATCTCGTGTAGATGGCTCGACCGATGTTAGCAAAGGACGTTTCATTTTCGAGGCTGCAACAGATTTGAATGCAACAGACGGGTCGTTTACTGTCACTTACAGCGGAACTTATATTCTTGTTGTAAACCCATTCCCAACTTCATTCAACATTAAAAAATTCCTGGAAGTTAACTCAAGTGTTTTAGCCCAAGAGTATAAAATTTGGTCTGGTACTTCAGATAGCTTTATCGGATTGGTAAATGGAAACGAGGGAACAACTTGGAAAATAAAAGATGGTGCCACATTTACTCCTATTGGCAGTACAGATGTATACGCAGCACCATTTCAATCTTTCTTTGTTAAAACATTGGGATCTTCTTCGGTAAATTTAAAATACGAGCCGGAAACTATGACTAAAGGGCAAGCTACCAATTTCTCTTATTAAGAAAGCCTGTCTAAATTATATAAAAAGCTATCCAGAATATTTTGGATAGCTTTTTTATTGTGGATATAGGACGAGTTATTTTGTGTCTGAAATAGCCACTAACAGGCAAAGCATTTTAAGATACCAGCTCTGCCTGCGTTATATTTCTGCTTTTATTTATATATTTGAGTTAAATACAAAAATTACAGATTATGCTTATTTGTTGGATTCCGTTCTTAATTATATATTTTGTATGGCTCAGAAAGAAAAAGCCATTTACAAAGGATAAAACATATAATTTTCCACTATGCGAGTTTTCAATAGTAATACAACAGAAGTTATTTTAATTATTAATATATAATAATATATCAACACACAATATCGTATTTTTTTGCAATAAAAACAACGAATAAATAAAAAAAGACAGGATTAATTAAACTTTATTAATGGTTCATTGTTAAAATAAAAGACAATACCATTATAAATGTTAACTAAATCCTAAGCATCATGAAAAAATCCTTTTTCATTCTAGTCACTTTATTAATTTTTACAGCAGCAAATAGTAATTTAAAAGCGCAGGATGTATCTTTCGGATATGAGAATAAATCCGGTGATACTTTTACTGCTAAAGTTACTTGTACTCAAGCTGCAACTGTTACTTTCGAATTACAAACCAGCAGTTCGCTCGAATACAAGTGGGCTAACTATCAGGTATGGGGTATTAATTCAGTAAAAGTTTACTGCACTGTCTATACTCCCGGCAGAAGAGTGGATTATCTGACTGTCGATCTTCCCAGAGGAGAATCCAATGTTCAGATAAACGGGTCTAAAACTACAGCAATCATGCTGGTAAGTACAATCAATGGGAAGCCCAGTGCTACCCGACCTATAGTTGTTACATTCGACTAATTTATATTTTAAAATATAAAAGCTAACGATTGATCGTTAGCTTTTTTTATGTCTTTCAACTACCTTATAAACTATAAGATTTATTTGATCAAGATCGTATTAAATGATTGTGGCGAAAGACTTGGTGCAATATGCTTATCTCCTATTTTCACATTCACAGTTTTAGGTATATCCTCATCATTTTGAATAATTATTACTATGCTATTATCCGTATTTCGGAATGCTATCAAATTTGTAAAATCGCCCGAAAGAGCGAGTCGTTTAGCTCCCGGCAGCACATAATGGCTAAAGTGTTTCATCAGGTAATATTCATAATTATACTTGTATGTTTTTGTTGCCACATCCACCGAAACTAACGAATTCTGACTCCATCCCCATCTGCTGATGCCGCCTTTATCGAGCGATGTATTCCAATAAGTATATACATTTGTTCCATTGTTGAGATAATGTTTCATCAATTCCCAAGCATAACAACAATACTGCCAGTCGTTCTTTCCATCACCACATTCCTGTTCTGTCTGATATATTTTGAGAGCAGGGTAGTCTTCATGTATTTTGCCGACTGCTCCTTTTCCTGCCCATTGAAAACCAATCCCTTTAATATACTTACTACTATTGGCATTTTGCAGTAATGTATCTACTAACAGAGCATTAGCACGTTCCATAGTTCCAAACATCACATCCACACCTTGCTTCTGCATTTGTGGGCCTAAGTATTCTCCAACAAACTTATCAATCCCTTCGGCAGTCCACGTACAGCTAGGAAAAATCTGACACGAATTAAATTCATTCTGAGGCATTACAGCAAATATGTCAACCCCTTGCTTTTTGTAAGCATCCACATATTTCGAAAAATAGAGAGCGTACGCCTTAAAATAGGCATCTTCCTGAATAAACATATTTGAACCTTCTGTCCCTTGCTTATTTGCATCAAGACCATTGTGATACTTCTCGTCCAGATCCTTTGGCGGTATTGCACAAGCATAGTGTTTATTGTATTTCATCCACGAAGGCGGACACCATGGTGATCCCCATACCTTCAATGCCGGATTATATTTTTGAGCATTCTTTATAAAAGGAACTAATGTCTCCATATCGTTTGCAATAGTGAAGTTCTTCATATCAAAATCGCCATCTGTTTCATTATACGAATACCATTCTCTAGAGAAATCGTTCGCACCGATAGGCATTCTGCATATTGTGAAATTTGCGCCGACTCCCGGCTCGAACAATTCTTTCATAATGCTCTCACGATCTTCTGCACTTAGTGAAGAGAGTGAAGTCCAACCCAATTCGTTGAAACATGTACCGAACCCATCGATTGTTTGTTGCGGATTGTTCAAATCTATTTCGACATCGAACTGCTCGTTATCTACATATTCCAAGCCTTGGCTTGGATAAATCCACGAACTATCAGATGTAGTGACAACCCATTCTATCGATGTTTTTTTGTTGCAGGAAAATAAAATTGCCGTGATACCGAAAAGAAGTATTAGAAACTTTCTCATATGATAAGATTTAGGTTATTCCTCTATTTTATCTAAAAGTAATAATATTTGACTTAAGAGTCTTATTCTCAAAATAAAAATAGTGTAAAATACTTCATTTTAGTCTAATTTCTACATCCTAAATATTTTTAATAAATAAGATAAATCAATACCTTTGCAAGTATACCGAATCAATACCCTCAATTAAAATGAAAAACAGATTTACTCTATTGGCTATTTGTTATGCTATTTGTTTATTCAGTTATGCTCAGATAGCAATCGTAAAAAATGGAAAACCCCAGTCCCGCATTGTAGTCAACGAAAAAGACAGTACTGATCTGCAGGCTGCAAAGCTGATGCAGAACTTCTCTGAGAAAATAACGGGCACGAAGTTAGAAATTGTACCAAATAATAATAAGATAAAAAAAGGCGATATCTTAATCGGTGACTTTCAGCTACCGACAAACGACATCGATCAATCGAAAATTACGGAAGATGGTTTTATACTCTCCACCAAAGATGGCTATATCCGTGTAGTAGGCAATAAAGGCAAGGGGACAATATACGGAGTAGTAACGCTTCTCGAAGATTATTTCGGCATCCGTTACTTTGCGGAGAATACATATAGCCTCAACAAGAGTAAAGATATGATTGTAGATGCTAACATTCATAGAATTGACAATCCTTCGTTTCGCTATCGCCAGACACAGTCGTACAGCCTAAAAAATGACCCTGTCTATAAATTATGGCACAGACTTGAACAACCAAACGAAGTATTTGCCGATAATCTATGGGTACATACATTCAACCATTTACTTCCCGCTTCCGAATTTGGAGAGAAACACCCCGAATATTACTCATTCATAAACGGTCAGCGCAGGCCCGGAACAGCTAGCCAATGGTGTCTGACAAACCCCGAAGTTTTTGATATCGTATCACATCGCTTAGATTCCATATTCAAGAAGAACCCTGATAAGAACATAATTTCAGTCAGTCAGAACGATAGTCAGACACATTGCTATTGTGATGCTTGTAAAGCAATAGACGAAAAAGAAGGAAGCCCATCGGGAACAATTATTTATTTTCTGAATAAGCTTGCCGAACGTTTCCCCGATAAAGAGTTCTCTACACTTGCTTACCTATATTCCGTTCCCCCTCCGAAGCATATTAAACCATTACCCAATGTAAATATTATGCTATGCGATATCGATTGTTACAGGGAGGTCACATTACCTGAAAACCCTTCGGGACAAGCTTTTGTAAAAGATATGGAAGGATGGGCAAAGATCACCAATAATATATTTGTTTGGGACTATGGTATTAATTTCGACAATTACGTTTCGCCTTTTCCTAATTTCCACATACTGCAACCCAATATGCAGTTATTCAAGAAAAATGGAGCGACAATGCATTTCTCACAAATAGCCAGCATCAGAGGGGGGGATTTTTCCGAACTTCGCAGCTATGTAGTAGCTAAGCTATTATGGGACGTAGATGCCGATGTGGATGCAATTATACAATCTTTCCTCGAAGGATATTATGGCAAAGAGGCTGCCCCATACCTATACGAATATATGAAAACTCAGCAAGGCGCTCTTATCGGCAGCAATATCCCCCTTTGGATATACGACACTCCTGTAACACACAAATCGGGTATGCTAAACGATGCCATGATGAGACGTTACAAAGCTCTTTTCGACAAAGCCGAGCAAGCTGTGGCTGCAAATCCGACCTATCTCGACAGAGTGAGAATGGCGCGTCTGCCGATCCAATATGCAGAATTAGAAATAGCTCGTACCAAACCGATTGAAGACACTGAAAGTTTAAAAACGAAACTGGCTCTATTTCGTAAACGGGCAGCAGATTTCGGCGTAACCAGCCTTAATGAACGTAATAATACAGTCGAAGAATATTGCGATTTATACATACAACGCAACTTGTCTCACGATAAAAAAAGTCTGGCACAAGGGGCTAAGATAGATTTCATTGTTCCGGCAAATGCCCCTTACGATAAAATTGCCGGCACAGCATTAACCGATGGTTTGTATGGAGGTGCTACTTTCAACGAAGCTTGGGTAGGATGGTTGAAGGATGCCGAGTTTATTATCGACTTGGGAGAAACGAAGCAAATAAGAAGTGTAGAAGGCGACTTTCTTCATAAGTTAGGTGCATGGATTCTGCTACCTAAGAGCATGACAGCTTATACATCTACCAACAATAAAGATTTCACCTTAATGGGACATGTAGATATACCCGAAGATCGGGATATTGAAGTAAAATACGTAAATATTGCAGTAAAATCGGAAAAAGCCATAAGCACCCGTTATATAAAAGTAAAAATTGGAACAATCGGATTATGTCCGCCATGGCATTACGGAGTAGGAAATCCCGCCTGGTACTTCCTCGATGAAATTACAGTGTATTAAATAAAACTACTCAAAATTGGAGATATAATTACAGGCTGTTTTCGGCTGCGACAACAGCCTGTAATTATTTATAAAATCGAACAAAACAACAAGTTACACAGCAATCAAACCACACTATTTATATAAAATCTAAATAATTAACACACCCTTTCAAAAAAAAGGTTTGAATTCCCTAAACCCCAAGGGGGGTATTCTTGTTTTTATAGTATATTTGTACCTCCAAAACTATTAAGATGGTCATGAAAAATTTATTTCTTAATTCTACTTTTTCTATTTTGGGAGTTATTCTCCTACTTTCTTCTTGTACAAAAAAGGGAAATCACGAAGCCAATCTGATAGCGTTCGACACGATTAACGTGGCGAAAGTATACCATCTTGACAATGATTCTACAAAACCATCTTGCTCGTTGAAGATTGACTACATCTACCCCAATCAGTTTGAGAACGCAGATGTACTTGCTAAAATTCAGCAAGAATTGAACTTTATATTTATGGAAGGGGATGTTTACGAAACACTTACGCCTGTAGATGCTGTTAATAAATACGTTAACGACTATATAACAAACTACAAAGAAGAAGTAGAGTCTCAATTTGGGAACTGGGAAGAATCGGGAGAAACTGAAGATTACTTTTCATTCTACAAGACGCTTAGCAGCGAGATACTGTTTAATGAAGCAAACATTCTTTCTTATCAGATAAAAATGATGGATTATAAAGGTGGTGCTAACTCATCTACTTTATATCAAAATATAGTATTCGATCTCAATACAGGAAATGTTATTAAAGAACAGGATATATTTTCTCCCAACTACAAAAAATTACTGAATACATTACTTATTAACAAGATAGTCGCTCAAAACAAAGTACAAAAACCGGAAGACTTGCTTGAATTTGGATACTATGGTATAGAAGACCTTACATCCAATGGCAATTTCTATGTAGATAATAAAGGTATTACCTATATATACAATCAGAGAGAAATAGCAGCTCCATCTTTGGGCGAAATCCGTATATTTATTTCTTACAACGAAATAGAAAATCTATTGAGCGAAAATTCACCGATATCAGTCCTTTCCGGAAAATAACTATGGATATAATCTTAAAATACTTTCCTCATATCAGCGAGGAACAAAAAAGACAGTTTGCGGCACTATACGATTTGTATGTTGACTGGAATTCTAAAATCAATGTAATCTCGCGAAAAGATATTGAGAATTTATATACTCACCATGTTCTACATTCTTTGGCTATAGCTAAACTCATTAAGTTTTCCGATGGTACAAAAATAATGGATGTTGGTACAGGCGGAGGCTTCCCCGGAGTACCTTTAGCCATACTGTTTCCTAAGTGTCAGTTTTTGTTAGTAGATAGTATTGGTAAGAAAATACGAGTAGCTACCGAAGTATCGGAAGCCATCGGATTAAAAAACATACAATTCCGTCATTGCCGTGCCGAAGAAGAAAAAGGACTGTTCGACTTTGTAGTCAGCCGTGCTGTAATGCCTTTGCCTGATTTAGTGAAAATTATCCGCAAAAACATTTCGAAAGAGCAGAAGAATGCCATCCCAAATGGATTGATATGTTTGAAAGGTGGTAATCTCGACGCAGAAATGAAGCCGTTTAAGAAAAGTGCCGAAGCGGACGATCTCACAATGTATTTTGAAGAAGAATACTTTGAGACTAAGAAAATCGTTTACGTCCTCATTTAAGCAACTCATTTTAAGCCGCCCTAATCCCTCCCAGAAGGGCTACTTACCTGGATGGGTAACAACTCGATCTGAAAAATTCAGTCAGAACTTGCCGCAGTTATTTATGGTTTGTCCGAGCGGCTTTGCTTAAGCATCCACTCATACATCTGAGGATATTTCTCATAAAGATACTGTATTCCATGCCCTTCGCCTTTTAATTTTGTAAACTTAATCTCGCCCTTACATTCAGACAGAGCATCTACAATACGTTCTGTTTCAGTGATAGGTATTTTATCGTCGGCTGTTCCATGAAATGTCCAGATTGGAATGTCTTTAAGATTACAAATACGCGACATATCACTATCATTGCAACCTCCACACAATGGCACTATTGCAGCAAATTTGTCAGGATAATCCATCGCAACTATATATGTGCCATATCCTCCCATGCTTATACCTGTGAGATAAACTTTATTAATATCAATTCGATACTCAGCTAGTATTTTTGCATATAATGGCTCAAACCAATCGTCTGACGACCAATATTTATTATCAGGGCATTGAGGTGAAACTATAATAAAATCGAAATCGTTTCCCTGATCCACCAAATAAGGCAATCCATACTCTTTCAGCTTATTCAAATCGTTTCCTTTTTGTGAGCCTCCATGAAGGTAGATTACGAGAGGGTAATTTTGGGTTTGTTCAGAATAGTCTTTAGGCAGATACAGCAGATAATTGTAATCTGCTTTGGGCTTCGGCTGTGAATAGATATACCCACAAAAATAAAAAGTAAATAGTAAAAATAAGTATATCCTTGTGCTCATTAAGAAGTCAACTATAAATAAGATGTGCAAAGATATTATTTTTATTATTAGCACACTAGTTGATGAGAAAAGAACTATCGAACCTTCTCCAACACAGAATTGTTATAAACAAAGAAACTAAATTCAGAAACTACAACCGGTAAAATACTTACGGCTCTCAATCAGATAAGCTGTGCAACTTCAGCTGATTTCAGTAATAAGTTTCAATAATATTTTTCGCCAAAACAGTAACAAAATAAAATATAGATTACAAATTTAAGTAATAAAGATTATGAAAGTAGCATTACTAGGAGCAACAGGATTCGTAGGTTCACACCTATTACAAGAACTATTATCGAGAGGTTATGAGGTAACTGCAATTGCCCGTTCGGCAGAAAAGATTCCCGTAAAAGACGGAAAGCCAAAAACAATAAGCGCAGATGTTACCGATCCGAAGGCTTTAGCCAAGGCAATAAAAGGAAATGACATTGTACTTAGCGCATTCAACGCAGGATGGTCAAACCCGAATATTTATGACGATTTCATGAAAGGATCGCAGGCGATACAAGCAGCAGTAAAAGCAGCGGGAGTAAAACGCTATCTTGTTATCGGCGGTGCAGGCAGTTTATTCATAAACGGCAATCAAATAGTAGATGGTAAAGACTTTCCGGCCGAAATAAAAGGCGGAGCTACAGCTGCGAGGGATTATCTGAACTTACTGAAAAAAGAAACTGAACTAGACTGGACAGTATTCTCTCCTGCAATTGAGATGCATTCTGGTATTAAAACAGGTCGCACAGGCAAATACCGCACAGAAACAGAAAGCCCCGTTTTCGACAGCAACGGACATTCTAAATTATCAGTAGAAGATTTAGCGGTGGCAGTAGTAGACGAAATAGAAAACCATAAGTTTTCGCGTCAAAGATTTACTGCCGGATATTAAAAGTGTTACTCTCTTTTGTCATTCTGAACGAAGTGAAGAATCCCCACTCTTGATAAGAGATACTTCACTCCGTTCAGAATGACAAAATCACACGAAGAATTACTTGTGACACTCTCTCTTTTTCTATAAAATCATTTAAAAGAAATAGCCCCGGATAGAAAAAATTGTATCTTTAATCTTATATTTTAAACCCGATAAAAATAGAATAATAAATATGATTGTAAGAACATTCGAATTCAATCCAATAAGCGAAAATACATACATAGCTTACGACGAAACCAACGAGTGCGTGGTAATCGATCCGGGATGTTTCTATCCCGATGAAAAAGCAGAGCTATTCAATTTCATTACCGATAAAGAGCTTATAGTAAAACATCTCATCAATACACATCTTCATTTCGATCATGTATTCGGCAGCAGTTTTGTAGAAGAGCAATTTCAGATAAAAACGGAAGCCAACAAAAATGATGAATTCTTATTGGAGCAAATGCCAAAACAATTGCAAATGTTTGGCTTTAAAGATGCGAATACCAAAGCCCCTCAAATAGGAAAATATCTTAAAGAAAATGATGTAATCACATTCGGAAAACAACGAATAATTGTATTAGAAGTACCCGGACATTCTCCCGGTAGTGTAGTATTCTACAATCAGGATGCAGGATGTATATTTGTGGGAGATGTACTATTCAGAGGCAGTGTCGGACGAACCGATCTGGCCGGAGGTAGCCATATTCAGTTGATTACAGGCATCAAACAAAAACTATTAACGTTACCCTACGAGACTATTGTATATCCCGGACATGGACAGACAACTACAATAGGATACGAAGCGAAGAATAACCCATATCTACAATAAATAAAAACACAAAAAATTATGGAGACCGAAAAATTCCAGTATCGTCACATTGGTATCAATGCCGAAGATCAAAAGCTAATGTTGGCTAAAATCGGTGTAAAATCGATTGACGAACTGATAGACCAAACCATTCCTCAAAACATCAGGTTACAAGGAAAATTGAATTTGCCGGAAGCACTAAGTGAGCATGAATATGCCGAAGAAATGGCGCTCATGGCATCAAAAAACAGAATAAGTGCATCATATATAGGAATGGGCTGGTACGATACCGTTGCTCCTGCTCCTATCATCCGCAATGTATTTGAGAATCCGGTATGGTACACATCATACACACCATACCAAGCCGAAATATCGCAAGGACGGCTGGAAGCTTTGATGAACTTTCAAACAATGGTGAGTGATCTGACAGGATTACCGTTATCGAACAGCTCGTTGCTAGACGAATCGACAGCAGGAGCTGAAGCCGTAACAATGATGTATGCATTACGCAGCCGCGATCAGATTAAAAACGGAGCAAACAAAGTATTTGTAGACCAATATATTTTCCCTCAAACTCTTGCTGTTATAGAAACACGCATGAAACCGCAAGGAATAGAGGTGGTAATAGGTAGTTACAGAGAGATAGCATTAGACAATAGTTATTTCGCTGCCGTAATACAATATCCTAACTCGAATGGAAGCGTTGAAGATTATGCCGCTTTCACCGAAAAAGCACACAGTGCCGATTGTAAGGTTGCTGTTGCCACAGATCTTATGGCATTAGCCCTACTTACACCTCCGGGAGATTGGGGAGCAGATATCGCATTCGGTAGCAGCCAACGATTTGGCATACCAATGTTTTACGGTGGACCATCGGCAGGATTCTTCGCTACGAAAGAAGAATATAAACGTAACATTCCGGGACGTATCATAGGTGTATCGAAAGATGCTTATGGAAAAGCAGCCTATCGCATGGCTCTTCAAACCCGCGAACAACATATCAAAAGAGAGAAAGCGACATCTAATATATGTACTGCACAAGCATTACTAGCAACAATGGCAGGATTTTATGCAGTATATCACGGACCGAAAGGCTTAGAAAATATTGCAAAACGCATCCATTCCGCAACCGCTCTTATCAGCGATGAACTTAAAGAGTTGGGTTATATTTGCGAGAACGAGCAATACTTCGACACATTGAAAGTTGCACTTCCTGATGGAATAACACAGGACATGATTCATGATATGGCCGAAATGCGCGATATCAACTTAAGATATTTTACAACAGGCGAAATAGGAATAAGCATAGACGAAACTATCACCGAATATAAAGCGCACGAACTTCTTGCTGTTTTTGCTATGGCAAAAGGCAGAATGGAAGTATTTATGATAGACGACCTTCCTGAAAAATGTATTATAAAGGAGCAGTTTATCCGTAAAAGCAGTTACCTGCAACACGAGGTGTATAATTTATACCATACCGAAACTGAACTGATGCGCTATATAAAACGCCTCGACAGGAAAGATATATCTCTGGCACACTCCATGATTTCGTTAGGCTCATGTACAATGAAACTGAATGCAGCATCGGAGCTGTTACCATTGTCTTTAGGTGGATTTCAAAACATCCATCCTTTTGCACCCGAGTCTCAGACACAAGGGTACACCGAACTAATTGGCGAGCTGAAAGAATATCTCAAAGAAATAACAGGATTTGCTGACGTAAGCTTCCAGCCTAATTCGGGCGCAGCCGGAGAGTATGCAGGGCTAATGACCATCCGCACATACCTTGAGAGTATAGGAGAAGGGCATCGCAGTATTATATTGATACCGGCTTCGGCACATGGAACTAATCCTGCATCAGCAATTCAAGCAGGATACGAGACTGTAACAATTGCCTGCGACGAACTGGGCAATGTCAACATGGAAGACCTTGTTGCAAAAGCAGAGTTACACAAAGCCGATCTTGCCGGCTGTATGATTACATACCCGTCTACACATGGAATTTTCGAGAAAGAAATAAAAGAAATGTGTAAGATTGTACACGACAATGGCGGACAAGTATATATGGACGGTGCAAATATGAATGCTCAGGTAGGTCTTACCAATCCGGGCTTTATAGGAGCAGATGTATGCCATCTTAATCTGCACAAAACATTTGCCATACCACATGGTGGCGGTGGTCCGGGCGAAGGTCCTATCTGCGTAGCTGAACATTTAGTTCCGTTCCTTCCACACCATCCACAGACAGACGGCAGCACACTCAATACTGTTGCTTCTGCCCCTTATGGCAGCGCAGGCATCCTCCCTATCACATACGGTTATATTCGCATGATGGGAGCCGACGGACTGACAAATGCAACAAAAATAGCAATACTAAATGCTAACTATCTGGCTGAAGCCTTAAAAGATACTTATGGTATTGTTTATAGAGGAACAACGGGCAGAGTCGGTCACGAACTGATACTGGAATGCCGAAACGTAAAAGAAACATCGGGCATCACAGAGAGTGACATCGCAAAACGCCTTATGGACTACGGCTACCATGCTCCTACCCTTTCGTTTCCGGTACATGGTACACTGATGATAGAACCAACCGAAAGTGAAAGCCTTGCAGAGCTAAATCGCTTCATCGAAACTATGAATCAGATTTGGGAGGAAATAAAAGAGGTGGAAAATGGCGTTTACAGCAAAGAAGACAATGTTTTAATAAATGCACCACATCCCGAATATGAGATATGCGCAGATGAATGGAAGCATGCATATCCTCGCTCAAAAGCAGCATATCCACTTGATTTTGTGAAGAATAACAAATTCTGGATAAATGTTGCCCGCATCGATAATGCGTATGGGGACCGCAATCTGATCAGTTGCCTTTGCGATATGGGATAATTTTTTCTTAAAATTAACATTTTAATCTAAACAGAATAGCGTTGTAAATCGTTTACTAAGGAACGATAACTATTAAATTTAAAGTTAAGTTATGAATATTAAGATTTTTTCATTAGTTCTCACCCTCTTATTAACAATTGGAGGAGTATCTTTTGCCCAAGACAAAAAGAATAAAAAAGACGATAAGGAGATCGTTCTTTTTGATGTCTCTATGCATTGCGATAATTGTAAAAAGCGTATCGAAAAAAATATTGCTTACGAAAAAGGGGTAACGGATATGAGTGTTGATTTGCCGAATAAAACAGTAGAGATTGAATACAAGAAAGACAAGACATCGGTAGAAAAACTTCAGACAGCTATTGAGAAATTGGGCTATGAAGTCACTGTACATAACAACGAAGAAACAGAATGAAGATGAAGAAGCTATTAATTTTACCCTTAGCTATGCTAGTTTTATATAGCTGTGGAAACTCCTCCAAAACATCAGAGCAGGAAGTAGCATCAGTAGATGAATTTTCGAAAATTGCTAAAAACATGAATGATGAACATAATGCCAAGAATTCACTTGACATTATAGGAACGTACAAAGGGACATTGCCTACAGCTAGTGGCGAAGGAATGCAAGTTGTAATAACTCTTAACGACAATGCATTTACGAAAACTACTACATACATAGGAAAAAAAGATAGCACTAGTGAAGAGAAAGGTAATTTCAGCTGGAATGTCGAAGGTAATACAATTACACTCGATGGTATTGATTCTCCTAATCAATACTTCGTTGGAGAAAACACTCTTATTCAACTAGACATGGAAGGGAATAGGATAGTAGGAAACTTAGCAGATAAGTATGTTTTAAGGAAATAAGTTATTTACAATCTTAATGTTCAAAGCTTCTTTATAAAAATAGTTACGATTCGCAGATTAATAAACAAATAAACAACAGAGAAATTTATGAAAAGAAATGTTATTTTATTGACAGGAGCAGCAAGTTTGCTATCCCTATCACTACTTTTTAGCTCATGTAATAGCAAAGAAAAGGAAGTAGTTGCAACACCTGTAGATACAACTGCAACTGAGATCGCAAATGATCAGATCTTAACAAGCACAGTATTGACAAAAGCTGATCAAGACAAACTTACTCCACAAGATGTATTGAACAGTCTTAAAAAAGGAAACGAAGAGTTTACATCTGACAATCTAACTGTTAGAAACAATTCAGTTAGAGTAAGAGAAGCTTCATTAGGTCAATTCCCTAAAGTAGCTATCCTATCTTGTCTTGACTCTCGTGTACCGGTAGAAGATGTTTTCCATCTTGGTATTGGTGATGCTTTCGTTGGTAGAGTTGCCGGTAACATCGCAAACGACGACCTTATCGGTAGTCTTGAGTTTGCAACTAAAGTATCTGGCGCTAAACTAATCGTTGTACTAGGTCACGAACATTGTGGAGCTGTAATGGCAGCTATCGATGGTGTAGAACTAGGTAACATCACAGGATTACTTAACAAAATCAAACCAGCTGTAGATGGTGCTAAAGTAAAATTCGACGGTGACAAAACATCTGCAAACCCAGCTTTCGTAGAAGCAGTTTGTGATCACAACGTAGAACTTGCGATCAACCAAATCAGAACTAAGAGCCCTATCATTAAAGAAATGGAGAGCAAAGGTGAAGTTAAAATTGTAGGTGGTGTTTATGACATGACAACTGGAAAAGTAAGCTTCATGGAGTAATGTACTCATGAACTTTAAATAAAAAAACTAATTGGAGGATGTCTGCCTAAAGCAACATCCTCTTTTTTCACTAAAACTAAGACACTGAATTTATGAATGACAGAATTACGATTTACTGTACAAACAACAACACTCGTACCGATTTCCCGGCAGGAATCAGTCTTCTTGAGATTCTTAAAGAACTTAATATCGAATCAAAATATCCGATAATAAACGCGAAAGTAAACAACAAGACAGAACCTCTCGATTATAAAGCTTATAATAACAAAACCGTAAAATTCATTAGTATCAATGAATCATCGGGCATGAGAACATATGTACGCTCACTATGCTTCTTATTAGCCAAAGCGGTATCCGAAGTATTACCTAATGCCGAGCTAAATATAGAACATCCGATTTCGTTAGGATATTTCTGTAAGATCATAGGTAATGGCATTTTAGGAACTAAAGACATAGAGGCTATAAAAGCCAAAATGAAAGAATATGTTGCTGCCGATCTACCATTCGAAGGTGTGGAAGAAGAAACATCCAGAGTTGTAGAATTATTCAGGGCGCAAGGATTTGAAGATAAGGCGCTACTTCTGGAAACATCAGGAGCACTCTATTCTAAATATTACAGACTGGGAGATTCTATAGATTATTTCTATGGTTGCCTGGCTCCATCGACAAAGTATATAAATATATTCGATCTCGAACTTTATCATGACGGATTGCTACTTCGTGTACCAAACAGAAGTAACCCCGTAGAATTAGAACCGGTTATTGACCAAGCCAAAATGTTTAATGTATATGGGGAGCAATTAAAGTTTCTCAACATAATAGGGCTAAGCAATGTCGGTGATCTCAACCAAGCTAACCAAAAGCATAGAATGCCGGATATTATAAAAGTATCTGAGGCGTTACAAGAAAAAACAATTGCAAATATTGCAGGAAAAATAGCAGCAAGAGTAGATAGCGGCCTACGTATCGTTCTTATTTCGGGACCGTCATCGTCCGGTAAAACAACTTTCCGCATGCGTCTGGAAGTACAACTGATGGTCAATTTATTAAAACCGGTTGGCTTATCTCTCGACAACTATTTTGTAAATAGAGAGAAAACACCTCTTGACGAAGATGGAGGCTACGACTACGAATCGCTGCATGCCCTTGACATTGCCCAATTTAATGAAGATTTGGAGCGTTTATTAACAGGTGAAAAAGTTAAACTACCTACTTACAATTTCACAACAGGAAAAAGAGAATACAAAGGTGATGAACTACAATTGGAGGAAGACAACATTCTGGTTATAGAAGGAATACACGGCTTAAATCCGGACTTGACTGTAAATATACCGGACGAACAAAAATTCAAAGTTTATGTTTCGGCTCTGACCACCATTTCACTGGATAATCATAACTGGATACCAACTACTGATAACAGATTGCTTCGCCGTTTGATACGCGACTACCGTTACCGCAACTATTCGGCTATCGATACACTATCACGCTGGCAAAGTGTTCGCAAAGGTGAGGAGAAATGGATTTTCCCTTATCAGGAGAATGCCGATGTGATGTTCAACTCGGCTATGATATACGAGCTTGCAGCTTTACGCCGCTATGCCGAGCCTATACTTACACAAGTACCAAACAATGCCCCCGAATATGCAGAAGCACATCGTCTATTGAAATTTTTAGGGTATTTCAATTACATCAGCGATAGAGAACTGCCCCCAACATCTCTTTTGAGAGAGTTTTTAGGAGGAAGTAGTTTTAAATATTGATTAAACGAAAAGGAGGAAAGTTTTAGCTTTCCTCCTTTTTTATTTCATCTATCATAGAATCCTCTATGACTCTTCAACTTCTACATTTTTAGATTCCATCAAGCTTTCTACATGACTTTTATGTTTATTCATTATGTAGTGTATGAATTCAGAATCATTTTTCAATCGCGCCATAGCCATCTGAGCGGCCTTCTGCTGCGATTCTTTTTTTGAATAGCCTGTTCCCTCACCAACTGTCTCGTGAAGTATCCTGACCACCGTCTTGAAGATCGGCGTATTGTTCTCATCTACGAAGCTATCGACTAGGTCGAAACTCACGGCAATCTTTTCTTTCTGACTCCACTCTATCAATCGTGATTTAAAGTTACCTTCCGATTCGGCGACAGTATCTATATTTAGAAATTGCTGGATCAAACGTTCATAAACAAACTGTTTAGCCATCCTGTATCCCTGATCGAGATAAATAGCGCCAATCAATGCTTCCAGAGCATTTCCATACATGTGTGTATTGGGTGTAGTACTACGGGCTGATGTCTTGATGAGTTTATCGATACCCAATTCGAGTGCAAGTTTGTTTAAAGTTTCACGCTGAACTATTTTAGAGCGCATGTTGGTAAGAAAGCCTTCTTTCTTATACTCAAATTCTTTGAATACGATATCAGCCACTATAGCATCGAGAATCGCATCACCTAAGAACTCAAGGCGTTCATTATTTATCCAACGCCCATCCTTCATCTTTATCGAAGAAGACTTGTGCAAAAGCGCTTGTTCATAGAGCGTTATATTGTACGGGGTAAAGTTTAGTATCCTATAAAAAGAAACATAAGGCTCCTTCCCTCTTTTAGGAAGAAGCCTCATACTTCGATATAGTTTTTTAAGCACTTCTACTTATTTTTTAAACTTCTTAATGATTACGCAAGCATTATGTCCACCAAAACCAAACGTGTTAGAAAGAGCAGCATTAACAACTCTCTTCTGAGCTTTGTTGAATGTAAGGTTTAACTTATAATCAATGTCAGCATCTTCATCACCTTCTGTGTAGTTGATTGTAGGAGGAACTATGTCGTTCTGTACAGCTAGTACGCAGAACATAGCTTCTATTGCTCCGGCAGCACCTAACAAGTGACCGGTCATTGATTTTGTAGAACTAATGTTTAGTTTGTAGGCGTGATCACCAAACACATCTTTAATTGCTTTGATTTCAGAAGGGTCTCCTACCGGTGTAGATGTACCGTGTACATTTACATAGTCAAGCTCTTCGGGCTTCATATTAGCATCTTCAAGTGCATTTCTCATCACAAGTTTAGCTCCTAATCCTTCAGGGTGCGATGCTGTTAAATGGTAAGCGTCGGCAGACATTCCACCTCCAACTACTTCCGCATATATCTTAGCACCACGAGCAATTGCATGCTCCATTTCTTCAAGGATTAAACAAGCAGCTCCTTCACCCATTACAAACCCATCGCGACTAGCGCTAAACGGACGTGATGCTGATTCGGGAGATTCGTTACGGGTCGATAATGCAGTCATTGCATTAAAACCACCAACTCCGGCCGGAGTAATTGCAGCTTCGGCACCACCCACTACCATAGCATCGGCTTTACCCAAACGGATAAGATCGAATGCTGTAATAGCACTGTTGGTCGACGAGGCACATGCAGATACTGTTCCGAAATTAGGTCCACGTAAACCATGTCTAATAGAAATATGTCCTGCTGCAATATCAGAAATCATCTTAGGAATAAAGAACGGATTGAATTTAGGACCCATATCTTCGTGAGTGTAGTAGTATGCAACTTCCTCTTCGAAAGTTTTAATACCACCGATACCTGCCGAGAATATAACTCCGACTCTATCTTTGTTCACCTTTTCAAAATCGAAATTCGAATCGGCTATCGCTTCCTCTGATGCTGCGATTGCAAGTAATGTATATCTATCACACTTGCGAGCTTCTTTTCTATCCAAATAAACAGATGGATCGAAATCTTTAACTTCACAAGCGAATTGCGTTTTAAATTTAGACGCATCAAAATGAGTAATAGGTCCGGCACCACTCACTCCATTGATAGCATTGTTCCACGTAGTGGCTACATTGTTACCAATAGGGCTTATCGACCCCAGACCTGTTACTACTACTCTTTTTAACTCCATAAGTAAATATTGGAAAAAAGATTATTTTGCATTTGCTTCAATATAAGAGACAGCGTCTCCTACTGTAGCGATTTTTTCAGTTTGATCATCTGGAATAGAAATACCAAATTCTTTTTCAAATTCCATGATTAATTCTACTGTGTCAAGTGAATCAGCTCCTAAATCATTTGTAAAGCTGGCAGTATTTGTTACTTCAGATTCTTCTACGCCTAACTTATCAACAATAATTGCTTTCACTTTTGATGCTACTTCCGACATAATTCTTAGTTTTAATTAATAATAAATTTTTTATTTCTAATTTTGTCGATGCAAAGTAACAGTTTTTTATACATACGAAACAAATATTTCATTGATAAAATAGTTAAAACTGCACATTATTTTTATTTCTGTGCAGACAACATTAAACACGTTTATGACAAAAATCGCCATTTTCGCCTCAGGATCAGGAACTAACGCTGAGAATATTGCTAAATATTTCGAAGGAAACAGCAATATAGAAATCTCTCTTATTGTATCTAATAAAAAAGATGCATTTGTACACGAGCGAGCCAAAACACTTGGTATAGAATCCGTTACATTCTCTAAAAATGAAATTGAGAACACAAATGAGGTAGTTAATTATCTAAGAGATAAGCATATCGACTTCATTGTTCTTGCCGGATTTTTGTTAAAAGTACCGGATAATATACTTAAGGCTTATCCTAATAAAATTGTAAATATACACCCTGCTCTACTCCCTAAGCACGGAGGTAAAGGCATGTATGGAGATAATGTGCACAAAGCCGTTGTTAAGGCAGGTGACACAGAATCGGGGGTAACAATACATTATATAAACGAAAACTATGATGAGGGAGATGTTATCTTCCAGGCAAAATGCCAAGTGAGCAAGGATGACACCTATGAAGATGTCGCAAAAAAAGTGCATATATTAGAATATACGCACTTCCCTATTATTATCGAAAGCATTCTTAAGGATAAAAACGATTAATCGTTTTTATCCTGTTCAGCTTTCTGTTTTCTATTTTCTTTTATTCTTCGGACAGACTTTTTAGGCTCGTCCTTCTTTTCCACTTCTATTTTTATCTTTTCGCCTTTATCGCTTTTCACTTCTTCCATCTTAATTTCGGTCCTTTGAGCCGGCTTGATCGTCTCACCATCTTGACCTATTTTCCGAGGGGCAGAATCTATCTCTTTAGATTTATTTTTGTTGGAAGGCGAAACTTTTATCAAATCGTCAAATAGTACCGGTTCCTCAATTGGAGCCATCTCCTCTTCTGATGGGTAATATTCAGCTCCGACAAATAAACTTTCAGCAACTTCCGGCAGGACCTGAACCCAAATTTCACCATTGGGATTACCCGAAAGCGTATTTGTAGCCTTTACTGTACGGCTTAACACATCGGCAGGACGCAAGAAATCGATAAAAACAGGATCAACCTCTATCCCGTTTATATAGTAAGTTGGCCTGTCGCCAAACTTAGCATACAATTCAGCTAATTTAAGAGCCGTGGATTCCGCCAATATACTATCGGCAAGACTAGTAGCCACAACTTCTTTTTTTCGCTTCATCCTTTCTACTTGTGATGCTCGAAAACCTAAAGATTCATTTACTGTTATATTTGCGGTATGCTCTCTAGCTACTTTATCCAATAGTTTATTAACATCCAGGGCTGCTTCTTCAAGAGATTGATATTTAGTATCCATTTCTAAGAATACTTGCTCTTCTTTAAATCTTTTATCTCTATTTAGAAACCTGGCCTTTTCTCCTTGTAAACCACTACTTAGGTTATTCACAAGAACTGTTGTATCACCCGTACTAAGGATGATCTTCGTTTTCCCTATCTGAGCCATAGCCCAGACCGGAATCAAAAGCATTATGCATACTAAAAATATGTTTCTGCTTGTATTCATTTGTGCTTAATTCTTTTATATTCATTTGCCACCAACACGTATGGTCGCTATATACAACGCAAATATACAAGTTTTTTTAGTAAAGACATTTACTCATAACCAAAATTAGTATAAGAAACAGCGATTTACTACTTTTTAAATAAGTGAGGTATATTGACTCAAAGGGATATTTTCATTACATTTGTGGTATAAAATATCAACTAAAACAACATCATGGCAACACCTCCATTCAAGTATCAGGACACGTTCCCGATGGGAAAAGACACGACCGAGTATTACTTATTATCGAAAGATTATGTATCAACAAGTCGTTTCGAAGGACAAGAAATTCTGAAAGTAGAACCAGAAGCTTTAACATTATTATCGCAACATGCTTTTCATAATGTTGAATTTCTTCTTCGCCCCGAACATCAGGCACAAGTAGCGAAAATCTTATCAGACCCTGAAGCCAGCGACAATGACAAATTTGTGGCACTTACTTTCCTTCGCAATTCTGAGATTTCGGCTAAAGGTATTTTACCTTTCTGCCAAGACACAGGTACAGCAATCATCATGGGTAAGAAAGGACAAAACGTTTGGACAGGTGGCAATGACGAAGAAGCTCTATCTAAAGGCGTATACAACACTTTTACCGAAGACAATCTGCGCTATTCGCAGAATGCACCGTTAGATATGTATAAAGAAGTAAACACAGGAACAAATCTCCCTGCGCAAATAGACCTTTATGCAATAAACGGAAACGAATATAAATTTCTTTTTGTAGCTAAAGGCGGTGGTTCTGCCAACAAAACATATCTGTACCAAGAAACTAAAGCATTGCTTACTCCGGGGAAACTAGAGAAATTCCTGATCGAGAAAATGAAATCATTAGGTACAGCTGCCTGTCCTCCTTATCATATTGCATTCGCTATCGGTGGCACTTCTGCCGAATCGAATCTTAAGGTGGTGAAACTTGCTTCTACCAAATATTATGACAATCTGCCAACCGAAGGTAACGAAGGCGGACAAGCATTTCGTGATATAGAAATGGAAAACAAATTACTAAAAGCTGCTCAAGAACTTGGTCTTGGTGCTCAATTTGGAGGTAAGTTCTTTGCTCACGATGTACGCGTTGTACGTTTGCCTCGCCATGGTGCTTCTTGCCCTGTAGGCATGGGAGTATCTTGTTCGGCTGACCGTAATATCAAAGGAAAAATCAACAAAGATGGTGTTTGGTTAGAAAAAATGGAAGATAACCCGACACGTCTTATCCCCGCAGAACTGCGTGAAGCAGGAGAAGGAGGCGGTGTGAAAATCGACCTTAACCGACCGATGAAAGAGATTTTGGCCGAACTTACAAAATATCCGGTATCGACTCGTTTGTCTCTTACAGGAACGATTATTGTGGGTCGCGATATTGCCCATGCTAAACTTCAAGAGAGAATAGACAATGGCGAAGGCCTTCCACAATATATAAAAGATCATCCTATCTATTATGCGGGTCCTGCTAAGACTCCGAAAGGATATGCCAGCGGATCGATGGGACCAACTACCGCGGGACGCATGGATTCGTATGTAGACTCATTTCAATCGCATGGTGGCAGTTTAATTATGATCGCTAAAGGAAACCGCAGCCAACAAGTTACAGACGCTTGTCATAAGCATGGCGGATTCTATTTAGGCAGCATTGGTGGCCCTGCTGCTATTCTGGCACAGACTAATATCAAGAGCCTTGAATGTCTGGAGTATCCTGAATTGGGTATGGAAGCTATCTGGAAGATAGAGGTAGAAGATTTTCCTGCATTCATTCTGGTAGATGATAAAGGAAATGATTTCTTTCAACAAATAAAGCCGACTAATTGCACGTCTTGCTAAGAGACAGTTTTCCATAAACAAAAAAAGCTCCAAGTTTTGGAGCTTTTTTTGTTTAACAAGTTAGCACACGCACCACATTAACCTTAATTAACTTAAAGCCTTACACGACATATATAAATATTCCTATTTTTATTAAATATTTAAATCTATGAAATCATGAAAAAAATACATTTATTGTGCATTTTCGCACTAATATTCGCAATATCGTGTTCCAGCGATAACGATCAGGAAGATCTTATAATTCCGGGGCAACCAAAAAATGGAGAAATACAACTCATTTATGATGCAAGCTCATCTTCGACTTTTTCCGGTTTCAGTATACAAGCCAAGGATATAACAGTCGATTGGGGAGACGGCGAAATACAACAGCTACCGGGATCCACTTCTTCGACAGAACTGACTCATGAATATAAAGACACCAAAACGTATACGATCTCAATTAAAGCTATAGATATTCAATCTCTAGCTGATAATGGAGATGTTTATACTGATTTATCAGAACTTTCGACTATCAAAGGCTTGTATATCGGTGAAAGCATGGAAATAGGAGACGTTGAACTCATCAGTAAAGGATTAGAAAAGATACAAATACCATCTAACTCTAAAATCCGATATTTAAGAATGGATGTCAACAGCGAATTTAATTTTGAACAACTCAACAACTGCCTGTTATCATCCGTAAGCCTTGATTTGTGGACTGATATTGGGAGTATAAACCTAAACAATAATAATATACTGGGTCTAACTGTAAGATTTATTGATCTGATAACTATTGAAAAATTAGACTTGAAAGCATGCAAAAACCTTAATTATTTACATATATCAAATTACAATCCGATCGATATACAAAATACTAAAAGGGCTGAAATAAAAGACATCCAATTACAGGAATTATCTGGTCTTAAAACATTAAAAATAACAAATACAGCAATAGCGAAACTTGATTTAAGCGCCATTACATCATTATACACATTATCCTTAACTAATATTGAAACCAAAGAACCTATAAATTTAGGAGAAGGTGCAGAGAAAATTGAAATAATAGAATTCAATGAAATGCAAAATAGCATTACTTCTCTAGATATCAGCAAATGCAAAAATCTATCAACATTAAAACTAGTTAACCTACAAGCTCTTAAGAGCATTAAATTTGGAGGTATAAAAAATCTATTTATTATTGAAATTGGTTTATGCGACAAACTAAAATCACTTGATTGCCAAGACTTATCTCACCTATTCCTTTTAAGCTGTACAAGTAATACAAATAAACAAGATGCTTTAGAATCATTAAATATAACAAACGCAACCAGTTTAGGGATTTTGCGTCTGTCCGGTACAAATCTAACTACAATTACATCGGGAAACAATCATCAGCTTCACGAGGTATCACTCTATGATAATAATCTGGGAGAAAGTACTCTAATCGACTTTATAAATAAACTGGACGACACGCCACTAGCAGGTCCGAAAAGAGAATTGAAGCTTTTCGGGAATACAGGTTATACTACCAAGGTTCAGAATAGTGCGAAACAACTGAATAATTGGAGCCTGATCGATCCAGAATAAAAATATTGAAAAGGCATCATTATCTGAAACCTAATTCCTTTAACAATATCCGCTCGTCTTCTGACGCGTTTACAACAGCGTATGCTTTATATTCGCGTCGAAGTGGGTATTCGTTCCTCAATTGTTTAAAAGTGTCCGGTGCAGCAATTAAACGCCCGAAATCACCCATCGGTGTATATGTTTCCAATATCGCATCGTAAACTCGATTGTCAGAAGTTGGATAAGTAGCTAAGTCTATAAGCGGATTTATTGGTTCGAGTTCTTTTATTGCCGAAATCGGCTCTTTACTTAACTGATAGAAATCTGCTATGGATTCTAACGACATACGTGTGGCATTTGCCTTTCCATCGGCAGAATAGCCTGCTATATGAGGAGTGGCAATATCTACTAAATCCATATATTCAAGATCAATAGTCGGTTCCTTTTCCCAGCAATCTATTATAGCACCCGATATCTCACCCAGCTTAATTGCATTTTTGATAGCCTCTGTATCGATTATACCACCACGAGCTGAATTAATTATAATAGGTTTTTTCTTTAGAGATACGAAAAAGTTTTTATCTGCTAAATGATACGTTTTATAGCTTCCGTCCTTAGTTAGCGGAGTATGGAAAGTTATTATATCTGCTTCCTGTTGAATAGTTTTGAGACTTACAAAACTATTATCATTTTCTATTGCTTGTCTTAGTGGGTCATTAAGTAAAACTTTCATACCTAATAAACGACAAGCTTTTGCAACCTTCTTACCCACATTACCGACACCTACTATACCGATTGTTTTGTCTCTCAGATCGAATCCTTTCTTGCGTGAAATAATTATCAACGACGAAACAATATATTGCTGTACCGAACCTGAATTACATCCCGGTGCATTCTTCCATACAATATCATGAGCATCACAATAATCTGTATCAATGTGATCATAACCGATAGTTGCCGAACAGATTAATTTCACATTAGTATCTTTCAGTATCTTTTCATCGAAGTGAGTAACAGTTCGTACTATAAGTACATCAGCATCTTTGATACTATCATGTGTAAAATCGGAACCCGCAAGGTATTCTACTATACCATAATTCTCGGCTACGCCTTTTAAGAAAGGAATATTTTTATCAGCTATTATTTTCATTGATCAACTGGTGAAAAGTTTCTTGTATAGATTCTATCGTATCAATATCCTGATCGGCAACAACTAGACCTTTATCCATAAGTATAAAGCGTGAGCAGATATCTTTTACTTCTTGTAATATATGAGTAGAGAAAATGATCATTTTCTCTTTTGATAATTCGACAAATAAATTATTCAGACTTTCTCGCTGATTAGGATCTAATCCGCTTGTTGCTTCGTCAAGAATAAGAAATACGGGATCATGCACCAAAACCTGTGCAATGCCTACACGTTGTCTATTACCTTTCGACAAAGTTTTTATCTTCTTCTTATATTCTTTATGTAAGCCGGTTTGCTCTATAACAGAAGATACTTTATCTTTCTCTACTTTATAAATATCAGCGACGTATTGGAGGTATTCCCTCACATACATATCTTCATATAAAGGATTATCTTCAGAAAGATAGCCTATATGTTTTCTTATTTCAAAAGTATCAGTAAATACATCTTTTCCTTTATAGGTTATCTCACCTTTATCAGGATGAATGATTGCTGCCAAAATCTTCATTAAAGTCGATTTTCCTGCACCATTTACACCCAGCAGTCCGACAACATGGCCTCTATCTAATGTAAAACTCACACTAGATAAGGCTTTAATGCCACCGTAGGATTTTGATATATTATCGACTTTTAACAATATCTTTCCACTTTTGATTATTTATTATATAAAAAATCACCCCGGAAAAGCTCTGGAGTGATTCTAGTATAGTACATCCAATTACTCAGCAATTGGAGAATAAGCACGACCTTGTAATTCTTTATCAAGGGTATATATACCAAAGCCATTATCTTTAATCAATTTCAAAGCATCAATGAAGCTCGTAGCTGTAGCTTCTTCTTCCACTTGCTCGTCTATAAACCATTTCAATAGACTTTCGGTAGCATAATCTTTTTCTTCCTTAGCCAAAGATACAAGATCATTAATAAGACCTGTTACGACTTTTTCATGTTTCAACGTATCTTCAAAAGCATCTAACGGCGATTTCCATGACAATGGAACTTCTGCCACAGGTTTTAATTCAACCTTGCCACCTCTTTCTATAATATATTTGAAAAATTTCATCGCATGATCTTGTTCCTCTTTGAATTGAATCTCGAACCAGTTTGCAAATCCTGGTTTCCCCTCTGCTGCAAAGTGAGCAGACATTGATAAATATAGGTATGCCGACCATAATTCAGCATTGATTTGCGCATTTAATGCATCTTCTAATTTCTTACTTAACATAATAATGATATTTATTTTGTTTTACAATTCTTGTTAATGCTCTCTAATCTGACATCGTTTTCTCACAAAACATACTATCAGAAAATACTTTGATGATTTAACAAAGATATAATACAATAATGAAAGAGCATTATTTAAGAGTGTAAATTATGATAAAAAATACTGATATGCTTATTCACGCTTTTTATCTATCCCTATCTATAGTATAGAATTATGTATTTTCAGATTAGGTAAAGAGTAATTGGAGCTTGCAGTTTTTGTAGTAATACTAGTACTAGTGATTGCAGTATATAATTATATGAGTGTATTGTATCTACCAAAATAAGCGCCTGTAGTATTTCTACTAGAGGCGCTCTTGCTTAAAGACGGCGGTAACCTACTCTCCCACATAATTGCAGTACCATCGGCACGATTGGGCTTAACTTCTCTGTTCGGAATGGGAAGAGGTGGAGCCCCAATGTTATAACCACCTTA
>NZ_JAAKEL010000014.1 GCF_011039205.1 Dysgonomonas sp. ZJ279 | reverse complement strand
GGCGGAGTCATTCAATGCAAAGATAAAAGCCTTTAGAACAATACTCAGAGGGGTAAAATGCATTCCCTATTTTTTATTCAGACTAACCAATATTTATGCCTAGTCCACAAGAATACGGCATGATCCGTACTTATACATTTATTTTATGAAACAATTTAAGTTTTTATTTGTATTCATTTTGTTTAGTATTTGTTTTGCATCTTGTTCTAAAGATGATGGTAGTATCGAAGGTCAAGAGACGGGGCAGCCAGAAACACCCTCTGAAACAATTTTATCACCACCAGACTGGATTATTGGTACTTGGAAATCTCCTCTTTTGGGAGAATCTCACAAGTTTGAGTTCACAGAAAATAATTTCATTTTCACACAACTTACAATAAGCTATAATTTTTCAGAGATATCAAAACAGCAATACTACACTGTAAAAGAAATAACAAATACAGGAAGTGCCTACCAAATTGATAAAACCTTCTATATGGTCGGTACAGGACAAACATTAACTGATTCTTTCAAATTTGTAAAAGTATCTGATAATGAAGTTACCTTTTATGTGGTAGGAATCCTTAATCCGATACCTTATAAGTTAATCAAACAATAAAACCCTGTCAAATTATGAAAAATATTAAACTATCAACCATTACATTAATTATATCTATTATTTGTATATTATCTAGTTGTTCTTCTCCTAAAGTCATGCATAGTGTAGGAAAACTAAATGATATTGATTTACGATTTAATGTTAGTATGAACTCGTCAAAGTTCCCCAATAATCCATATACTGACAACACTCCACAAATGCTTTCTCTTTCTGTAACAAACTTAGACCCGAACAAAACTTTCAATGGTTCTTTAAAGGATAATGTTCCTCAAAAAGCAGTTGTAAATTTGACCTTCTTATTATCTGGAGACTTAGTTGTAGAACAACGTGTAGAGCTTTCTAACATGCAGGTTTCTCCTTTAGTAACTTCCCAAGAGCAAACTGTCGTTTTGTATCTTCCAAAGAAGAAGAAAATAAAGGAGCTTATGAGTGTAGATGTTTCTTACGTCGATTTGTATTAATAACTGTCATTTTATGAAAGATTTGTTATCTACAATTATAGTTATAGTCGGTGTAATAATCGGTTGTATCGGCATCGTTATGTTCATAGTGAAAGTAATGTCTTCATTCTTGCATATATTGCCATATATTATCGGTTTAGTTGTTATTATAGCTGTAATATCATATTTTCTTAGTCCTTCTGATAAGTCAAGGTAATTCCCTTGACATTCAGAAATTTAAATAAAAAGGCTGAAAATTAACAAAAAATGCTACTTTTACAATTGCATTATACAATAGCGGTGTTCACTTTGGTTTATCATCTAACAGAACATGACGCAATGTATATGCTGTTGTGAGAAGCCTGTATCAGTAATATCATACACTCGCTTCCGATATGGACGTGTAGAGTATATAGACTCATACTGCCGTAGTTTGCCTCAGAGGTAATTTCTCACACGCCCGCAAGGAGCGAAATCCTTGCTTCTTTTCAGCCTTTTATTTGTTTATTAACCTTTTAATCCTGATTTATGAAAAAGAAAGAAGATACATTCACATTTTATCCCGACAATAACAATAAATTCAGATGGAGACGCACTGCTTCAAATGGTCGTAAAGTAGGTGGAGCAACACAAGGTTATTCAAACAAATCAGATTGCATGGATAATGCTGTAAGAAATGGGTATGATGAAAGTAAGCATATCACTGTTTACGAATGGTAGAGCATGTTGATGTACCTTTAAAAAGTATCTTCTCACTAGCAGCTCTCTGCTTTAGAAATTCTTTTGCCTCAGCCCAATCCTGAGCCCAAATTTCACCGCCTCTTTCCTGACCTTCTATTGTGTAGGTCGTCCCAAAGTAATATTCTGTAACTTCTCCTACTTTAGTTTTAGTTTTTTTACAATACTCTATTAATTTGTTATCTTGTTCGTCTTTATCTTTCATGTTTTTTGTTTTTAAATTAGTGAGTGGGGGTTAACCCCCTTGACATTTTTTGTGTAAAGTACTATATAGTTACCATTATTTATTATATTTATAGCAAATACGAAATCTATAAAAAATATACATATAAATAACCTTATTATGAAGAAAACGCCATTTACAGATATACATATTGCACTGGGTGCTAAAATGCACGAGTTTGCAGGATATAATATGCCCATCGAATATTCAGGAATCATTGACGAACATATGACTGTTTGCAATGGAGTAGGAGTGTTTGATGTTTCTCATATGGGCGAAATATGGGTAAAAGGTCCCAGAGCCTTGGCTTTCTTGCAGCGAGTAACCAGTAATGATGTTGCTATATTGCCTATAGGAAAAGCTCAATATTCATGTTTTATAAACAAGGAGGGTGGTATAATAGACGATATTATCATCTATCACTACGAGCCCGAAAAATATATGCTTGTTGTAAATGCTTCGAATATAGAGAAAGACTGGAATTGGTGTGTCGAGAATAATGAAGAGTTTGCTGATCTGGAGAATGCTTCTGATAAAATAGGTCAATTAGCTATACAAGGGCCAAAAGCTTTGGAAACATTACAAAAACTAACGAAGATAGACCTTACTACTATCCCTTATTACTCGTTTACGATAGGTAGTATGAAAGGTTCTGGCCTGGAAAATGTTATTATCTCTAATACAGGTTATACCGGAGCAGGAGGCTTTGAAATTTATTTCTATCCTGAGTATGGTATCGATATTTGGAATGCTATATTTGAAGCAGGAGCAGAATTTGGCATCAAGCCAATTGGTTTAGGGGCTCGTGATACGCTTCGCCTCGAAATGGGTTATTGTCTTTACGGGAACGATTTGGATGATACTACAACGCCTCTAGAGGCTGGTTTGGGTTGGATTACTAAGTTTATTGAAGATAAAAACTTTATAGGTCGCTCTGTATTAGAAAAACAAAAGGTTGATGGTGTGACCAGAAAACTCTGTGGGTTTCAATTGGAAGAGAGGGGCATTCCTCGCCATGGCTATGATATTGTAAATGCTGCCAATGAGAAAATAGGTGTTGTAACTTCGGGAACAATGGCTCCCACAACTAAAGCTGGTATAGGTCTAGGCTACGTGAAGCCTGGATATGCTAAACTAGGTTCTGTGATTTATATAAAAATAAGAGATAAAAAATTGCAAGCTCAGGTTGTAAAACCTCCTTTTAGAAAGTTGTAATTTAGTCAGCTATACAAAATAGAAAAGGGATTCAATTTTGAATCCCTTTTTTTATCATCTTAGTAAGATATATTATTTTTTGTCTTTAGTTTCTTTAGAGCAGCAAGACTTTTTCTCTGTATCTTTTTTCTCTTTTGTGCAAGTTGATTTTTCTGTTTTAGCCTTAGGTGCATCTTTTTTTGCATCCTGAGCCATTACAGCCGTAGAAGCAAGAAGGGCAATGGCCATGATAGCTGACATAAATCCTTTTTTCATATTGTATTTGTTTTTTTATTTGAGTTAAACAACCATTTGTTCACTTGCAAATATAAACGGTATTTTCACACAACAAAGTTAATGGACGTTAAATAAAAAGTTGGTAACTATAAGGTTTGTAAATGAGTATATCTGCTTAATACTTGAAGATACCAAATTCACTTTCGATTACTAATTCAGTTTTATCAGATTTTTCTACAAATCCGACGATTTGAGCGTCTATTCCAAATGATTTAGATATATCGATTACTTCTTGTGCATATTCCGGAGCCAAATATATCTCCATGCGATGCCCCATATTGAATACTTTGTACATTTCTTTCCAATCTGTACCCGATTGTTCATGTATCAGCTTGAATAAAGGTGGTACAGGGAACATGTTGTTCTTCGTGATTTTTACATTCTCTACAAAGTGAAGTACTTTTGTTTGTGCTCCGCCCGAGCAATGTACCATTCCATGTACTTCCGGGCGTAATTTTTCCAGTATTTGTTTGATAACGGGGGCATAGGTGCGGGTAGGGGATAACACCAGTTTACCGGCATCTATATCTAACCCATCTATGGTATCAGTCAATTTCATATTACCCGAATAAACTAAGTCAGCAGGAATGCTGAAATCGTAACTTTCCGGATATTTGGTTGCCAGATAATTAGCGAATACATCGTGACGTGCAGATGTAAGTCCGTTGCTTCCCATTCCGCCATTGTATTCCTTTTCGTAAGTAGATTGCCCCGATGATGAAAGCCCCACAATTACGTCACCACCCTGTATCTTGTCGTTCGATATGACATCGCTACGCTTCATTCTACATGTAACAGTACTATCTACTATAATTGTGCGCACAAGATCACCAACGTCAGCTGTTTCGCCACCAGTAGGATAGATATTTACTCCCAAAGCCGATAACTCTTCACATAAGTCATTTGTTCCATTTATTATAACAGAGATAACCTCACCTGGTATTAACATTTTATTTCTGCCGATGGTTGACGAGAGTAGAATATTGTCTGTAGCACCTATACACAATAAGTCATCGATGTTCATTATCAGAGCATCTTGTGCAATGCCTTTCCATATAGATATATCGCCTGTTTCGCGCCAATACATATATGCCAGTGACGATTTAGTTCCTGCACCATCAGCATGCATAATATTGCAGTATTCGGGGTCTCCACCTAATATGTCAGGTATTATTTTACAAAATGCTTGAGGAAAAATGCCTTTATCAATGTTTTTTATTGCATTATGCACATCTTCTTTTGATGCTGAAACACCGCGCTGGTTGTATCTTTGATCGCTCATTTGGGAGATATATAAATGGTTATAAATTGAGAAAACAAAGGTAGATAATTTTAGGCAATATGGCAATGCTTATCACTAGCTAATAAAAGAAAACAGCCCGCAAAATGAATTGCAGACTGTTCCTGTATTTTGTATCGATTATATCTAAATCAATAGTCTTTTACTTCCCATCCCAATGCACTTGCACCAAGCACGGCAGCATCGCTTTCTTTAAGCTCCGACATTAGAAGTTTGATCTTGTTTCTGTAAATAGGAAGCATGTTTTCTTCCATATGTTTGCGTACCGGATCAAAGATCAATTTACCGGCTTTAGTAAGACCTCCGAATAAAATTATTGCTTCAGGGCTAGAGAATGCCACAAAATCAGCAAAAGACTCGCCAAGAAGTTGTCCTGTCAACTCAAAAATTTCTTTAGCCAGTTTATCACCCTTTACTGCTGCATCGTATACATCTTTCGATGTGATCTCTTCAGGTTTAAGTTCTCTAAGAAGACTTGGATCTTTTTTTGTTTCAAGATATTCTCTTGCTGTACGCGCAACACCTGTAGCAGAACTGTATGTTTCGAGGCATCCTTTTCTACCACAACCACATATGCGTCCATCACGACGGATAGTAGTATGTCCTAATTCTCCGGCGAAACCATCGTGTCCATAAACAAGTTGTCCATTAACAACAATACCACTACCAACACCCGTACCTAATGTGATTACAATGAAGTCTTTCATACCACGAGCCGCTCCGTATGTCATTTCACCGATAGCAGCAGCGTTAGCATCATTTGTAAGAGCAACAGGAACATTAAGTTTGTCTGTTAGCATTTGAGCCAATGGAATAACACCTTTCCATGGTAAGTTTGGTGCAAATTCTATACATCCTGTAAAGAAGTTTCCGTTAGGAGCACCAACTCCAATTCCTTTGATATTAGCAGCACCACCAACCTGATCCATAATTTCTTGGACTCCGGCAGCAAGATTTGCAACATAGTCATTAATTTCTTTATATGTACTAGTTTTGATAGAGCCTTGATTTATGATATGCCCCCTTTTATCAACAACACCAAAAACGGAATTAGTACCACCAATGTCAATTCCAATAGCGTATGGTTTCTCCATGATTTTATATTTATGTTAATTCAACAATGAAAATTTATATTTTTATTTTATGGTCTACAAATATAATTATTCTGTGATAAAAATTAGCTCGAAAGCAGGAATAATGTAGAATTTTGATCAAGATTGTTTCAAATATGTGTCAAGTACCTTGTTTGCAGCAATGAAAGAACTCATTCTGGAACTCAAAACTTGCTGTTCACAATCTTTTAGTTCGGCTTGTATCGTCGGATTGTTATAGAAATTTGATTTTAGTTTCTCGTTAATCGTCTCGTACATCCAGAATTTAGACTGTTCATTCCTTCTGTGACGAAAATGTTCATTTTTTTTGACGAAAGCTACGTATTCATCGATCATATTCCATACTTCCGATATTCCAATGCCATAATATCCTGAGTAAGTTAATACTTTCGGCTGCCAGCCAGATTCGGGTAGGGGAAACAAGTGGAGTGCATTCTTGAAATGCGATTGAGCAAGTTTAGCTTTTTCTATATTGCTTCCATCAGCTTTATTGATTACTATGCCGTCTGCCATTTCCATAATGCCTCGCTTGATTCCTTGTAATTCGTCACCGGTACCAGCTAATTGAATAAGTAAAAAGAAATCTACCATTGAATGTACTGCCGTTTCAGATTGTCCGACACCAACTGTCTCTACAATAATGCGATCGAATCCTGCAGCTTCGCACAAAACAATTGTTTCGCGCGTTTTACGAGCAACTCCGCCCAAAGATCCGGCAGAAGGAGAGGGGCGAATAAATGCATTTTTTTGTACAGCAAGCTGTTCCATCCGTGTTTTGTCACCAAGAATACTTCCTTTAGTAACCTCACTTGATGGGTCTATAGCCAGAACTGCAAGTTTACAATTATCCTTTAGGATGTGCATACCAAAAGCATCTATTGATGTACTTTTTCCTGCGCCGGGAACTCCGGTTATACCAACTCGTACAGAATTACCTGAGTAAGGCAAGCATTTTTCGATAACTTGCTGTGCAATAATCTGATGTTCTGGTTTTGAACTTTCGATTAGAGTCACTGCTTGGCTTAGAATAGATATATTTCCTTTTAAGATTCCATCAACATATTCTGCTACAGTATATGATTTACGTTTGAATCGTTTGAAATTATTTAAATATGGATTTACAGTAGGCTGCTCACCGATGCCTTTGTTTACTCGTAACCCTTGAAATTGATTGTCATTTTCTATATGTTCCATATATTCTTATTGCTATATGATTTTAAAAGTAAATGTACTAAAAATTACTAGGAAAGGAAAGGGTTATAATTAATCAAATCAATAATTAAACATAATAGTAGTTATATAACTTTTGTCTAGCAGAATTCAATATAACTTCATGCAAATATGGCACTGTAGAGAGTTTAAAAGAAAAAAGCATCTGAGTATTTAATCTCAGATGCTTTTATGTTATTATTTGCTAGAATCAATTATTGAGCAAGTTCTTTGTCAATAAGATCTAGTTCTTTCGATTTGTCTACATTTAACAAACTAAGATTGTAATAAACATTTTGCAATTTCATCAAAGCTTGTTTGATATCTAATTTGTCCGGTTCAGCTTTACCTTTTAGTATATCACGATATTTTTCAAGGTAAGGCAATGCTTTTTGGTACATATCAGCTGTTTGTTTATCTAATTCAGATTGTTCTTTTCTGTTTGTTGTTTGACCAGCTCTCTCTTTAAGATCTTGAGCTTGTAGTACATATAGTACTCCTAATCCTTCAAGAGCTCTTTCGCAGTTTGGATCAGCTTTGATAGCATCATCATATACTTCACCTGCTTTTACATAATCTTTCTTTTCCGCATATAATGAAGCTTTTACACTGTATAAATCACATGAAGTTGTTGGAGCATTGGCAATAGCTTGATCCAAGTAGTCCATAGCTTCGTTAGTTTTTCCAGCTTTAATGAATTCATTAATCAAATTTGGCGTGAAATATTGATTTGTAGGAAATTTTTGAGCACCTTCGCGCAATATTGCTACGAAAGCAATACTGTCTCCAACAGTTTGATATTCACTAGCTAATAGCTCGTATGTGTCGCTTTCTTTGTATGTGCTATTTGCTACATATGGTTCTGCGTTGATCTTCTTTAGCAATCTGATAGAACGAGGATGATCCTGCGCCTGAATTGCACTAATAATAGCATAATATTTAATTGTTTGGAAGATGCTATCACTTGTATTGAAGCCACTAGGGTCTTCTTTAAATATTTCAAGGCCAGGAAGTTCCCAGTATCTTTCGAAGAAGTCAGCTGCTTTGGCGAAGTCTTTCTTATCATTGTAATAAACACCACCATTTATGTAAAATGGATGTGCATCTTTCAATGTTCTGATGATATCTTTTCGTACTTTATTTTTTACTTTGCCTTTTTCATCAGGTACTTGTCCTAACTCATCAGCTTTTATATATGGATCATACATATTAAATAGACCAACATACATTGCTTCTTCGTCACCACCTTTACCTGTAACTTCTTTCAGTTGTTCTTTCGAGCGTTCATCATCAAAAGCTTTGTATTCGATATCTCCGGCTAATTTCCATGCGTCTGGATCATTCATCGTTTCAGCATCCGTTAGTGCAGGTTTTATCAATTCTCTAGCTTCTGCTACATTGCTTTTCATTGCTGCTTTAGCTTCCTTTACTGCCTTTTTTTGAGCAAAAGAGAAGCCGGCAACCAAGCATAGTGATACTACTAAAAGGGTACGCTTCATAAATTATTGTTTTTAGTTATTTAATTATTTTCTTCGCTGTTATTATCTGTTGTTTCTGTATCTACATCAATAATATCCACTCCATCTATGTCAACTATCTCTTCTTCATCGGTTTCAGACATAACTTTACATATTGATGCGATTTCATCGTTTCTCTTTTCAAGATTGATTAGTCTAACACCTTGTGTAGCACGTCCCATTACACGAAGATCAGATACTTTCATACGAATAGCAATACCTGATTTGTTAATGATCATCAAGTCATTTTCGTCAGTAACGCTATTTATGGATACAAGTTTACCAGTTTTTTCTGTAATATTCAAAGTTTTTACACCTTTTCCTCCACGACTAGTGATACGATATACCGGTTCGCCATCCACATCATTGAGCTGAGTACGTTTTCCATAGCCGAGTTCAGAGACTACCATGATGGTTTCAATTTGTTGCGCTTCTTTCGACATGGCAAGCATTCCTATAACTTCGTCTTGTCCGTCTTCATCGATACGCATACCACGTACACCTGTCGCAGTACGTCCCATTTCGCGTACACCTGCTTCATGGAAACGTATGGCGCGACCATTGCGGTTCGCTATTAATATTTCGCTGTCTCCGTCAGTCATTAAAACTTCTATTACTCTATCATCTTCACGGATAGTAATCGCATTAACTCCATTTTGACGTGGACGAGAATAAGCTTCAAGTCTTGTTTTCTTGATAACTCCTTGTTTTGTACAGAATACAAGGAAGTGATTATTGACAAATTCTGAATCATTCAGTCCTTTAACGCGAATAAATGCAGTAACCTTGTCATCTGCTTCTATATTAAGGAGGTTTTGAATAGCTCTTCCTTTAGAATTCTTAGTTCCTTCAGGAATGTCATATACACGTAACCAATAGCATCTTCCTTTTTGAGTGAAAAGTAAGATATAGTTATGCATTGATGCCGGATATATATGCTCAATAAAATCTTCGTCGCGTGTAACAGAACCTTTAGCTCCCACTCCACCTCTGTTTTGAGCTTTAAACTCTGTAAGAGGAGTACGTTTTATATAGCCTAAATGAGAAATCGTGATAATCATCTCATCATCAGAATAGAAGTCTTCCGGATTCAGTTCTTCCGAAGCATACACTATCTCTGAACGGCGTTTGTCACCATACTTATCTCTTATTTCTATCAATTCATCTTTGATAACTTGCATACAAAGCTCTTCACTTGATAGAATTTCATTCAAATAATTGATTAATTTTTGAATTTCATTATATTCGTTATGTAGTTTATCTTGCTCTAATCCAGTTAATTGTCGTAGGCGCATTTCTACAATAGCACGAGATTGAATTTCAGACAAATTAAACTTGCTAATCAGCCCTTCCATCGCTTCTTGTGGCGATTTGGATGCTCTGATAATTCTTATTACTTCATCAATATTATCTGATGCAATAATAAGTCCTTCAAGAATATGAGCACGTTCTTCGGCCTTGCGAAGATCGTATATAGCTCTACGGATAATAACATCATGTCTGTGTTCAACAAACAGAGAGATCATATCCTTAAGATTCAACATTTGAGGACGTCCTTTAACCAGAGCAATATTATTTACACTGAAAGAGGTCTGTAATGCTGTTAGTTTATATAATTTGTTTAGAACAACGTTTGCATTGGCGTCACGCTTAACGTCAACCACAATACGCATACCGTCACGGTCAGACTCGTCATTAACATTGCTGATACCGTCTAACTTCTTGTCACCAACTAATTCGGCTATATGCTTGATTAGTTCAGCTTTATTAACAAGATAAGGGATTTCAGTTATAACTATTTTCTCATAGTTACCTTCCATTTCTATCTCGGCACGTCCACGCATAATAACACGTCCTCGACCAGTTTCAAAAGCATCTCTAACACCTTGGTAGCCATAGATAAATCCTCCTGTAGGGAAATCAGGAGCTTTAATAAATTGCATTAAACCGTCGACATCAATATCTCGGTTTTCAATATATGCAATAGTCCCGTTTATGACTTCAGTCATATTATGCGGAGGCATATTAGTTGCCATACCTACAGCGATACCTGACCCTCCATTGATCAATAGGTTGGGAACACGTGTAGGAAGAACTGTCGGCTCTTTTAGGGTATCATCAAAGTTAAGCTGGAAGTCGACTGTTTCTTTGTCGATATCTTTCAGCATTTCTTCTGCAAGACGGCTTAATCGGGCTTCGGTGTAACGCATAGCAGCAGGGCTATCGCCATCAACACTCCCCATATTACCTTGTCCGTCAACCAACATATAGCGCAGACTCCATTCCTGGGCCATACGTATCATCGCGAAGTAAACAGATGAATCACCATGTGGGTGATACTTACCTAATACTTCACCGACAATTCTGGCTGATTTCTTATGTGGTTTGTTTGATGCATTACCTAGTTCACTCATACCAAATAGTATACGACGGTGAACAGGTTTGAACCCGTCTCTAACATCGGGTAAAGCACGACCTACAATCACAGACATTGAATAGTCTATGTACGCCGATTTCATCTCATCTTCGATGTTGATTTTAATAATTCTATCTTCTGCCATTGCTAATTATATAGTATAAATTTTTTATTGTCAGATGTTTGTATATCACCTATTAATAAAGGTGTTGATGTAAATTCAAAAAGTATGCTAAGATACAAATTTTCTTTGTATTAAGAAAAAAAATATGCCACAAAAAAGCCTAATGAAGGGTAACTTCATCAGGCTTTTTATTAGAAATATTCTATAGTAGAAACTTACTTATGTTTCACTATATTAGCTATAATTGTATTATTCATTTAGTCCGTGGCAGTTTTTATACTTCTTACCACTACCACAATAACAGACGTCATTTCTTCCAGGTTTTTTGTCAACATGAACTGGTGCTAATTTAGGTCTTTGAGGTTCTTGTTCACCTGAATGTTGTGGAGCATCATCCATATCGCTACGCTCGGTACGGTAGCGGCTATAGTCTGTTTTTTGCTCAGGAGCAGCTTGTCTCACTTGTTCCGGTTCGCGAACAGGGATTTGTCCACGCATCAAAATTGTTACAGTTTTGCTGTTTACTCCACTCAACATCGTTTTGAATAATGTAAATGACTCTAATTTGTAGATCAATAGTGGGTCTTTTTGCTCATAACTAGCATTTTGTACCGAATGACGCAGTTCGTCCATTTCACGAAGGTGTTCTTTCCATTCTTCGTCAATAGTATGTAATACAATTGCTTTTTCGAATGATTTGATTATACCTTTCGATTGAGAGTCATAAGCTTCTTTTAAATTGCAAGATATATTATAAACTCGTTTACCATCAGTAATCGGAATCAATATATTTTCAAATTTATCACCTTGCTCTTCGAATACTTGTTTAATAACAGGATTTGCTACTTCAGCCAAGCGATCCATTTTTTTCTTGAAATTTTGAACAGCAGCTTCAAATAGCATATCTACAAGCTTTTCTGGTCTGGCCGAACGGAAAGTTGATTCATCGAACGGACATTCTACAGCAAGAATGCGCAGAGTATCTATTTTAAGGCCTTCAAAATCAAGATTATTAGTGTATTGATCTACAAGATCAACAGCTGTATCGTAGAACATGTTTACGATATCAATACCAATACGTTCGCCCATAAGTGCGTGGCGACGACGAGTGTAGATAACTTCACGTTGCGAGTTCATCACATCATCATATTCAAGTAGACGTTTACGTATTCCGAAATTATTTTCTTCTACTTTCTTTTGTGCACGTTCTACAGACTTGCTAAGCATATTGTGCTCAAGCATTTCACCTTCTTTGAATCCCATGCGGTCCATCATTCCGGCAATACGCTCAGATGCAAATAAACGCATCAAATCGTCTTCAAGAGAGATGTAGAATACAGATGATCCCGGATCTCCCTGACGACCTGCACGACCACGTAACTGACGGTCTACACGACGAGACTCATGTCTTTCTGTACCAATGATTGCCAAACCTCCGGCAGCTTTAACTTCGGGCGCTAACTTGATGTCGGTACCACGACCAGCCATATTAGTTGCAATTGTTACTGCTCCAGGTTGTCCTGCAAGGGATACTACTTCAGCTTCTCGTTGATGTAGCTTGGCATTCAACACATTATGCTTGATCTTACGCATGGTAAGCATCTTTCCTAGTAATTCCGATATCTCTACAGAGGTTGTACCAACAAGTACAGCGCGACCTTCGCCAATCAATCTTTCGATTTCTTCTATAACGGCAGTATATTTTTCGCGTTTTGTTTTGTAGATACGGTCATTCATATCATTACGGCAAATTGGTCTGTTGGTAGGAATTACCACCACATCCAATTTGTAGATATCCCAAAGTTCCCCTGCTTCTGTTTCTGCTGTACCGGTCATACCCGAAAGCTTATTGTACATACGGAAATAGTTTTGCAGAGTGATAGTTGCAAATGTTTGAGTAGCAGCTTCTACTTTTACACGTTCCTTCGCTTCTATTGCCTGATGTAATCCGTCAGAATAGCGACGACCGTCCATTATACGACCAGTTTGCTCATCTACAATCATTACTTTATTGTCAATTACTACATACTCGTCATCTTTTTCGAATAAAGTATATGCTTTAAGTAATTGATTTACTGTGTGAACACGTTCTGATTTAACAGAATAGTTTTGCATTAACTCATCTTTCTTCAACGCTTTGTCTTCATCAGATATTGTCTCGTTTTCTAATTCAGAAAGTAGAGAGCCAATATCAGGAAGTACAAAGAATTGCGGGTCATCAGAATTTCCGGTTAATAAGTCAATACCCTTATCTGTTAATTCGATGCTGTTATTCTTCTCATCTATAGTGAAATATAGCTCATCTGTAACAATGTGCATATTGCGGTTTTGTTCAGCCATATAATGCTCCTCAGTTTTCAGCATAGTTGCTTTAACACCCGGCTCACTTAAGAATTTGATGAGAGGTTTATTTTTAGGTAGTCCTTTGAATGAACGGTATAGGAATAATGCACCTTCTTCTTGTACTTTCTTATCGTCAGAAGCCATTTTCGCTTTGGCATCAGCTAACAACTTAGTACAAAGGTCTCTTTGTGCTTTAACTATTATCTCTACACGTGGACGAATTTCTTCAAATAGCTGTTGTTCGCCTTTTGGTATTGGACCAGATATGATCAATGGAGTACGAGCATCATCAATTAGTACCGAGTCAACTTCATCGACAATACCGTAGTTATGTTTGCGTTGAACAAGATCGGTGGGGTTAATAGCCATGTTATCACGTAGATAATCGAAACCAAACTCGTTATTTGTTCCGAATGTAATATCTGCTCTATAGGCTTCACGACGAGCTTCAGAGTTTGGTTGGTGTCTGTCGATACAATCTACCGACAAGCCATTGAACATATACAACGGTCCCATCCATTCCGAGTCACGTTTAGCCAGATAGTCATTTACTGTTACCACATGCACTCCGTTTCCAGTCAATGCATTAAGGAATACAGGAAGAGTACCGACTAATGTTTTACCTTCACCGGTAGCCATTTCTGCAATTTTACCTTTATGAAGAACAACACCACCAAACAGCTGTACATCGTAGTGGATCATATCCCATACAATCTCATTACCGCCGGCTACCCAATGATTTTGATAAACAGCCTTGTCGCCTTCAATGCGCACAAAATCATGACTTTGTGCTAGTTTATGGTCAAAATCAGTAGCTGTAACCTCTATCTCTTCATTTTGTGTAAAGCGACGAGCTGTATCTTTTACTATGGAGAAAGCAACAGGAAGCACTTCATCAAGTATTACTTCATATTTCGTTGTAATTTCTTTTTCCAGTTTATCTATCTCTGCCCATACCTCTTCACGTTGATCTATTTCCAGATCTTCGATCCCTGCTTTCAGTTCTTCAATTCTTGTCTTTTCAGCAGCTACATAATCTTGTATTGTTTGCTTTATTTCGACGGTTTTTGCACGTAATTCGTCATGCGAAAGTTTCTCTATCTTAGGATAGGCAGCTTTGATGCGGTCTACATGCGGATTTATTTCTTTCAAATCTCGTTGAGATTTGTTTCCAAATAGTTTTGATAAAAAATCGGTGAATCCCATATATTTAAATTGTTTTATTTTAATTTTTATAATTTGTTCTTGTTATAATAACTCTGATAACGCTTCATCTGTTGCGGCATTAGGCGAACGTATCCGCATTATATGAGTAACTGTTGGCGCTATCTCAGTAGCCTTTATAGTTCTTTTAATTTTTTGAGGCTTAATACCATTACCAAAGAATATAACAGGACAAATGACTGCATTGTTCCGAACTTGTTTCTCTTTGAAAGAAGCATCTTGTTCATTTACGATCTTATATCCCGGTTGAATTTCCACAAAAAGATCTCCTGATGTCTCCCTCGTAAATCCATTTTTGTAGTATTCCATAACAGGGTTCCATTCACCATGTAGTATCTGGTGCGATGTATAGACCTCTTGTACTCCCGAGAATTCGGTTACAAATTCAGCTGCTTTTTGCTGTATTTCGCGTAATGAAATATTTTTCTCCTTAATCAGTTTTCTGTTAAGGTATATCTGTCCATTATAGTAATTATCTACCCATTGGTTATCTTTTCCATAAATAGCCATTAAGTACATATTCAAAAGAGCCTCACATCGGTTGACATAAAATGTTCCGCCCGCAAGGTTTAAGTCTTTTGTGTCTTTACTGTTTGAGTTGTAATACCCTGTAGATGTTACGAATATAAGCGTGTTCCTTAATCCGACAGTTTTATCTACTTCATCCAATAGTTTTTCGATATCTCTGTCTAAACGGGCATAGGTATCTTGCAATTCGATAGAATAATCTTCGATGTTAGGGTAATTACCTGCATAATAGGTAAGTGACAAGAAGTCCGGATTGATTCGTTTGCCTAATTCAGCTTTAGCCAGTAGTTTAGTAGCTATATCTGTTACAGATTCATTAACGATCGGGGTTTGCTTGAATAACTTGTATGTCTCTTTGTCAGCTCCCAAGCTATGTTGGAAAGAAGCAGTACGGCTATATGGAAATGCTTTGTAATCAGCGGCATTTAATAGTGGAGACCACATCATATTCCATGCTCGTACGGCATAAGATGTAGTACTTCTGTTTTCTTGATCTACAACCCAATAGAAGTTCTTATAATAAGTTGAAGAAGCCCATTTACCCGAGTAATCTTCTACCCAGAATGCGCTATTTCCCGCACACCCTGCTGTAATTAATGCTTGTGATGCATTGGGGGCAAACGAATATACGTCAGAGCCACCCTGAGAAGCAACTTTTAACTCATCTGTGATGGTTGACGACTTAATGGCAAGAGGTGATACTTTATCTTGTGTATAATTCCCGATAAAGTTTGTATCATCAAAAATTGAGACTTCTTGCTGTTTGGCTGCCTGATACTTTTTATTACCCACAATGCCGTGATAAAACGGCGTTGCACCTGTATAAATAGTGGTAATTGCTGATGCGTCATCAAGATTGGGAAATTCAAACTTAATATTTTGATATACTAAACCTTCACTCAGCAAGCGTTTGAAGCCTCTTTCGGTAAATGTGCCCTGAAATAGTTCGAGATAATCGCCTCTTAGTTGATCGATAGTAATACCTATTACCAGTTTGGGAGTCTCACGCACAGATGTTTGTGCCTGAATTGAGGTAATAGTAAGTACTGCTACAAGAGACGTTATTATTCTAATCATTATATCTGAATAAGCTGTTATCCAGCTTTTTGCTTTAACTTTTTATATTGTAAAACCCTCATTCCCGATCTTAATGCAATAGCCAAGATTATTGGTATGAAAGCTATTTCTAATTGCTGTGGAATCAAACACCATGCCAAAAGAAATACTATTAACACCGCAAAGTTAATAAAATGATAATAATATACACACTTTGAGAGGGATTTTGCAAAGAATAAAAATGCGAATATAAATTGAAGTGGATTTAGCCACACAATATTCCAATTGGGGTTAGTGCACGGATGTACCGAAAAGAACATCATGAAAAATATGATGCACCCACCAATACCTGCTGTTAGAAACAGGATGAAGTCGTATGCAGTACAAATTGCACGCTTCTTTTTATATCCGTATATTGAAACAAGGACTGATATTGCTAAAAGAATTAAACCTACAAATAGAGGACTTGAAATGAAATTATTTTCAGAAATAATATCTGAATTAGTATCTTCTAATATGAGATTTTTCTTTAAGACTAAAGGCTTGGTTGTTCCATCGCTATTTAATATATGACTTTGGTCGAATATATCCATTTCGTATGCTGGCAAAAATATCTTTTCTCTGATTGTGATTGGTTTATCCGCACCACTGCCAATAACAAGATCGATACCAAACATTAACCAAGGTTGTTTATTTATATGCTCATAAAGCATATTACGAATAGTCTGTGATTTAGTATCTTGAGGATAAATTACTTTACCGTCGATATTTTGTTCAATAATATCAGCAAGCTTAGTGGTACAGTTATTATAAAAAATATTATAGCGATACACACGGTTCTCAGGCTCTGCATTTGTTAGTAAGAAAGTCCATATTTTTTGTTTCTCCGCTGTTGTAAGGTTAATTATTTGTTCGTGAACAGCTACTCCTCTGTATTCATATTCAGGTAGATACCGTTTAAAACTAACTGCGCCAACCATATAGTCGGTTTCGCCGGCAGTGAATCGATATATGAAATTGGGGCTATTGAAGTCGAACAGTCCATAGTTGAAAACAATGTCAATGCCATATACAGGGTCATATACCCGCATGGCTGAATGTCCGAAAACAGCATAAGCTTCTTCTGCCCATGGTGCACTGGTTAAAACACTGATATGTGCAGAATCACTTAATTCTAGGGTTATTTCAGATGAAAAGGGCTGAGCTTTAGATGCATCTGAAAAACTTATTATTAATGCGAAAAATATGATGAGTATTCTTACCATGTCTGTACAATTGTATTAATTGGAAAGTACAAAAATAATCATATTAGGTGCTTAAAAAAGTAAAAAGCATAGATACTTTTAACAAAAAGGTGTTTTCTTTGAATATAATTTACAACACTAATAGTAATAAAACTAAACCAACAGCTTAAACAATGAAAAAATTATTATTCACAGTATGTCTGCTATTGTCCGGAATCTCTCTATTTGCACAGGATATAAAATTAGTATCACCAACAAAAACAGGCGGAAAACCATTGATGGAAGCTTTAGATGGGCGACAGTCTCACAGAGATTTTATAAAGAAAGATTTGCCAACAAAAACACTCTCTGATTTACTTTGGGCTGCCTATGGGTTCAACAGAGAAGATAAACGGACTGTACCATCTTCTCAAAATCGTCAGGAAATAGATGTATATGTAATGTTCGACCATGGTATATATTTTTATGATGCGAAAGATAATGTATTGAAATTACATGCGAAAGGTGATTTTAGAGATGCTCTGAATCAACCTAATATATCGAATAATGCTGCATTATCACTTATTTATGTAATAAATCTGGATAAGGCTTCAAATAGAGAAGCTGGGTTTATCGATACCGGATTTATTGCACAAAATGTATACTTATATACAGCATCGAATGGATTAGGAGCTGTTGTACGTGCTTCATTTAAGAGACCTGATCTTCATAATGCAATGAAATTATCTGATAAACAAGAGATATCTTTAGTTCAAGCCGTGGGTTATGTGAAGTGAATTTTTCTTATGGAATAAAAAAGCGCTATAAATAGAACATTTATAGCGCTTTTTTAATATATGTGGATTGAATAGCAAGTTTATTAAACTTGTAATGATCCGGTTAATTCTTTTACAGATTTGATATTGTGCTTATCGAGATAGGCAGCTATTCCTTCCACCACTTTTATCGATATGGTAGGATCTATAAAATTATGTGTTCCTATTTGTATTGCGGACGATCCGGCAAGGATAAACTCAATAGCATCTTGCCACGAAGATATACCACCCATACCAATGATCGGTATTTTAACGACATTATAAGTTTGCCATACCATTCTGAGAGCAACAGGTTTCACACATGGCCCCGATAATCCTCCCGTAATAGTAGAGAGTACCGGTTGTCTTTTATTGATATCGACAGCCATTCCGAGCAATGTATTTATCAAAGATACGGCATCTGCACCTTCGCCTTCCACGGCTTTCGCTATTTCGGTAATGTCGGTTACATTAGGAGATAGTTTTACAATCAGTGTTTTTTTCCATACCTCACGAACTGCTTTTGTTACTTCTGCGGCAGAGCATGCTGACGTGCCAAAAGCCATACCACCTTCCTTCACATTGGGGCACGAAATATTTAACTCGATAGCGGGAATTTTATCTAAATCGACCAGTTTTTGAGCACAATCTACATAATCTTCGACAGTAGAACCAGATACATTTACTATAACATTTGTATCGAAGTCTTTTATTGAGGGGTAGATGTCGGAAACAAAGTGGTCGACTCCCTTATTTTGCAGTCCCACAGCGTTTAACATGCCCGAAGGTGTCTCCGCCATACGTGGATAATCGTTACCTTGTCGTGCGCGAATTGTAGTTCCTTTTACAAATATACCACCTATTCGCGATAGGTCGATAAAGTCCGTAAACTCTTTTCCATACCCGAAAGTACCCGATGCAGTCATCACAGGGTTCTTCAAATGTAAATCACCTATGTTTACAATTAGTCTATCCATGTCAAGTTTTCTATATTAAATACGGGTCCTTCTGTACATACACATATATTCCCTTCGCGGGTCTTTTCCACACAACATAAACATACGCCAAATCCGCATGCCATCGTGTTTTCGAGCGATACTTCACAGTTAATATTATTACTGTGCGCATACTTGGCTACAGCAACCATCATTGGCTTTGGTCCACAGGTGTAAATTGATGAAAATTGAGTGTTTTTTAAGACCGAATGATTGGTTACATAGCCTTTTTCTCCATGGCTGCCATCTTCGGTAGTACAAAACACTTCTCCATATTTCAAAAAATCATCCAATTGTAGCAAATCATTTTTCGATCGAGCACCCAATAAAAACTTAGGAGCAAATCCTTTGTCTTTTAGGCTAGCTCCGAGAAATAACATTGGGGCTGTTCCTACACCGCCGCCCACAAGTAAAAGTTCTTGCTTTGGATTTTCAGTTGGCAGAGTAAACGAATTACCTAGTGGAAGCATAATATTTACAGTATCACCAACACTATATTCACTCATTTTTTTTGTGCCATCTCCAACAACCTGTATAAGAAGCCATAGTTCATTTTTGCTTTTGTCAACAAAGTTTACAGAAATAGGGCGTCTGAGGTATGTAGAGGGCGAATTTTCGACTTTTATCTCGACAAACTGTCCTGGATACATCTCAGGTAGTAAAGTGCCGTCAGGAGTCGTTAATTTGATTAAGCAATAGTTTTGGTTTAGTTGGTTGTTCTCTGTGACAACTAAATCAAGAAGTCTTTTCATTTATTGCAGTTTTTTTGAATATTCTTTGTGACTACAAAGGTAATAAAGTTTAGTCTTATTGTAATTATTTTGTTCCAATCAATTTTGAATAATGGAGGTGAAAAATTCGTTCTTCACTTTTTTAAGACCACTATTTTTTAGGTGGTATTAAATTGAAGTAAAACTTTAGTCTAAAAAAGATACAATTTTTAGATCAAAGAGGTCGGTGATCAGCATTAAATGTCTCGAAAGTATTATCCGTGTAATAAATAATTATCTTGCTCACTTTTCGTTCCTGCACTTTTTGAGGTGTAGTACTCTGTATATTAGTGTGTTCTGCTAGTTTTTCGGGTTGGTTAACTATAGTTTCCTTACGATATTCAATTTCTTCCTTATCATTATGAGGATTTACATAACTCTGAGTGAATAAATCGGGAGTATTGGCGAGAGGATTATTTGGTAATTCTTTATTTTCGAAAATATGTCGATTGACTTTATCATCTATTTCGGATTTATACATTTTCCCATTTCCTGTAAGAAGCCAATCTGAATTTATATAATCCATCTTTGCCAGGATGCGAGTAACAACATCCAAACTTGGGTTATTACGTCCATTCAATATATGAGATATTACAGCACGTCCGATATCCAGTTTATCGGCAAAGACTGATGGCGTGAGCTGTTCACTTTCCATTATTTGTCTAATCCTGTCTTTCATCTTGTAAATTATTAGTATAAAAATGTATACCACAAATGTAAACAGAATATTTTACAAATGGAAATGGTTGCTATTTATATTTGTAAATCACAAATGTTTTTCTCCGATACAAATGTTCCGTATACATATCTAAATAGTTGTATATTATAAAAAGTAATAGTTTATATTATTTATGTATATTTCTAGAAATTATATAAATATATCATAAATAATGTTTTCATAAAGGCTTTTATTGCTTGAAATAGGTAAATAGCTAATATAATCTATATTTTCTCTTTATATTATACTCATAATATACTCATATATATGTATATATATAATATATTAGCATGTTATTATAATGTATTCATTTGTATATAATACAAAAGTACATAGGCTATATAAATAAATATTATTTGTATTTTTATACAAAATTAAACCAATACATTTGTATATAGATGTGTTTTTGTTAATCGATAATGTATATTTTAGTGTAGTTTACATTTGTATTTTATGTGTTTATATATTAACTCTATTTCCTTGCAATATTTTCGTTAAACTTTTACACTTTGTCAAAATATAATAAGGAATCGTAATCATTAATAAGGTATCTTTACCTATAATTTAAGTTTAATAGAAATTACTTAACTATGAGAAAATTCTTTTTATCGGTTCTATTCATCCTAGCCTGCTCTATACAGGCATATTGCTGTACAAACTTATTAGTTGGAAAATCTGCGTCAACAGATGGTTCTACTATGATTACTTATTCAGCAGATTCATATGCTCTATTTGGAGAGTTATATCATTGGCCAGCACAAAAATATGCTAAAGGCGAGAAATTGAAGGTGTACGACTGGGATAGTGGTAAATACTTAGGTGATATAGCTCAAGCTGCACAAACCTATAATGTTGTGGGTAATACAAACGAATATCAGGTAACAATTGGCGAAACAACTTTTGGAGGACGTGAAGAGTTGACTAATCCCGACGGTATTATAGACTATGGAAGCCTTATATATATTGCCTTGCAACGTTCTAAAACGGTTAGAGAAGCTATTCAGATAATGACTGATCTGGTGGCTGAATATGGTTATTATAGTGGCGGCGAGTCGTTCTCTATTGGCGACCCGAATGAAATTTGGGTACTGGAAATGATTGGAAAAGGAAGAGGTGTTAAAGGTACAGTCTGGGTTGCAGTACGTATTCCGGACGATTGTATCAGTGCTCATGCTAATCAAGCCAGAATCCAACAATTTCCATTAAACGACCCTAAAAATTGTCTTTATTCGAAAGATGTAATTTCTTTTGCTAAAGAAAAAGGATATTATTCGGGTAAAGATGCTGATTTTAGCTTTGCTAAAGCCTATAATCCATTAGATTTTGGTGGACAACGTTACTGTGAAGCTCGTGTATGGAGTTTCTTTAACCGTTATAATAAGGATATGGCTAAATTTGTTAGCTATGCTAAGGGCGAAACTCAAGATCCGATGCCTCTATACATTAAACCGGATAGAAAACTATCTTTGACTGATGTAAAAGAAATGATGAGAGACCATTATGAAGATACTGATCTTGATTGGAGATTTGATGTAGGTGCAGGGCCATTCGAAGCTCCTTATCGTTGGGCTCCTCTTGAGTGGGAAGTCGATTCTGTAAAGTATTGTAATGAGCGTCCCATTGCTACACAACAATCAGCTTTCGTTTTCGTATCGCAAATGCGTTCATGGTTGCCAAATGCTATTGGAGGTGTTCTTTGGTTTGGTACAGATGATGCAGGACAAACTGTTTTTACACCAATGTATTGCTCTATAACAGAAACTCCTGAATCTTTCCGTGTAGGAAATGGTGATTTATATAACTTCTCTTGGACTTCAAGCTTTTGGATTAACAACTGGGTGGCGAATATGGTGTATAATAAATATAACTATATGTATCCTGATATGAAAAAGGTTCAAAATGAATTGGAAGGTAAATTCTTGGCAGAACAAGACACTACCGAAAAAGAAGCCTTATCTTTGTATAGCCAATCACCTGAGAAAGCAGTGCAATATTTGACAGACTATAGTTCTAAGCAAGCACAATATGCTTTTGACAGATGGAAGAAATTAGGTGAATTTCTGACAATTAAGTATATGGATGGGGTTGTACGTAAGGAAGTTAATGGTGAATTTACCCGCAATGCTTATGGTCAGCCATCAGCTCCGCAACGTGTAGGATATCCAGAAAAATTCTATAAAGGAGTGGTAAAGGAAACCGGAGATAAATATAAAGTATTATACTAACAATTTAAATGAATAAAGGTCTGAAATATAGCATTCTATTTGCGATAATAATAGTTATACTATTTGCTGTAAATCTATTTTTCGGATCAGTATCTATACCGGCGCAAGCCGTTTTAGATATACTTTTAGGACATAGTGTCGAGAAACAAGCATGGACGTATATTATAATTGAATCTCGATTACCTCAAGCTATAACAGCCCTGTTTACCGGTGGAGCAATCGCCGTATCAGGGCTGTTGTTGCAAACAGCCTTTCGTAATCCGTTAGCCGATTCGGGCATATTGGGAATCAGTGCCGGGGCTAATCTTGGAGTCGCTTTAGTTGTCTTGCTATTAGGAAGTAGCGTCGGAATAGTTGGAGGATTAGATTTATCTTACTCACTATCTATTGTTTTAGGTGCTTTTATAGGAGCTAGCTGTATACTTTTGATTATCATGGCTTTTTCGTCTATAATTAAGAATAATATTATGCTGCTCATTATTGGTATAATGATCGGATATCTTACATCATCAGTTATTTCTATTTTAAAATTTTGGAGCACAAGCGAGAATGCTTATTCTTTCATGCTCTGGGGAATGGGCGATTTTTCGAGCGTTTCTTTAGAACAACTTCCTTTCTACTGTATTGTTGTCAGTGTTGGATTATTATTATCAATCTTATTGATTAAGCCGCTTAATGCACTTTTATTAGGAGAAAGATATGCTGCCAATCTGGGTATAAACATTAAATTAATACGTTTCTTACTACTTTTATGTGCCGGATTATTAACTGCAATAACATGTGCCTTTTGTGGTCCTATAGCCTTTATAGGATTAGCTGTGCCCCATATTGCACGATTGTTGTTAGGTACTTCAAATCATAAATCACTTTTACCTGCTACCATACTTATCGGGTCTATAATCGCTCTTTTGTGCAATCTTATCAGCATATTGCCAGGTGCATCAGGGGTGTTGCCATTGAATGCGATTACTCCTATATTTGGTGCTCCGGTTATAATATATGTGATTGTGAATCAGAAGAAAATACAATATTTCAACTAATGGAGCAGAAAAAAATAATATCAGCTAGAAATATAAGTATTGGTTATGGAAAAACTAAACGTGCCGAAATAACTTGTCTTCATTCGGACTTATCGTTTGATCTATTTAAAGGTGAATTAACGTGTCTACTAGGTGCTAATGGTTCGGGGAAATCAACATTATTGCGTACTATAAGTGCTTCTCAGCACGCACTTAAAGGAAATATATATTTCGACAATAAAGATATTACCACTTATAAAGAAAAAGATTTATCACAACTTCTGGGGCTTGTATTAACGGATAAGACTGCAGTCGGAGGATTAACAGTCAGGGAATTAGTTGAATTAGGTCGATATCCTTATACTGGTTTCTTCGGTCAGTTATCGAAGTATGATAAGGATATTAGTGAAAAGGCAATGATAGATGTAAATATTATTCATAAGGCAGATTCGTATGTTGCCGAACTGTCTGATGGCGAACGCCAAAAGGCAATGATTGCTAAAGCTTTAGCACAAGAATGCCCTGTCTTTTTATTAGATGAACCTACAGCTTTTCTCGATATAGAAAGCCGTATCGAAATAATGAATCTCTTGCATGATCTTACGATGAATCAAGGGAAAACGATATTGCTTTCTACACACGATATTGATCTGGCCTTGCTCCTCGCCGATCGTTTATGGCTTCTGTCAAAGGACAATGGATTAAAGACCGGTGTTACTGAAGATATTGTATTATCGGGCAAGATGGATAATTTTTTCAAGAGTGAAAATATCGTTTTTGATAAAGAATCAGGGAACTTTTATCCAAAGCTGAAAAGTAACAAAAATGTATTTATCGAAGCAGATACCACTCTGTATCGTTGGGGTAAAAACATATTGGAAAGGCATGGTTTTCATTTAACCGAAAGAAAAAGTGATGCTCTTTTTAGTTTAAAGTTATCACAATTAGATTCAATTAGCATTGAAAGAGAAGGAAAAGAAGTTAGGTTATCTGGTTTCGATGAACTGGCTCAATGGCTTCGAAACTACGTAGCTGGATCTGTTAGCATAATCGGAGGTATTGGGGGGCAGATTTAGGAGGAAATGTGGTTAAAGAAGCAAAAAGAAAATAAAATGAAAATATTATGGTTCTGTAATATGATTTATTACAATTTATTTAGATTTGAAATTAAATTTGGAGAAATTTTAACTTATCCAATTCATGTGATTACAAGGAATAAAAAAATTAGAACCCTTTATGAAAAAAGAGGAATTTCAGATCCTTCAATATTAGTGAAGAAGACTCTCAACAACCCAGATGGTTTTCGTAGTGTAATAGCAGGCGGGCATTTTTACATATTAATATCCTTATTGTTTTTTGGTATATTGAATTTAGTCTTATTTATTTTCAATAGAAAATTTACTCTGGAAAAAGAACACTTCATTTCACTGTTTGTTGCATCTATCATTTTGGCATATTTCTTAATTGATTATAAAAATAAATCTTGTTATTATTTTAAAGAATTTGATAGCATGACATCAAATCAGAGGAAAAAATGGTCTTGGATTAGCTTCTTCATTGTAATTGCTATCTGGATATTTGGTTTTGGTATGTTCATTTTCAGATATTGTTAGAATTTAGATAACAACTAGGTAGTAGATAGCACTACTATTTTATCTGCGTTTTCTTGCCATATCTATGCGCAAGAATATAAATAACAAGATTGTAAATGCCCATAAGGAAGAACCTCCATAACTGAAAAATGGAAGGGGAATACCAATCACAGGCGTTAATCCGATTACCATCCCTACGTTTATTGTTAGGTGAAACAGAAAGATACACGCCACACAGTACCCATATACGCGTCCGAACGTATTCTTTTGCCGTTCAGCTAAGTAGAATAATCTAAGGATAAGTGCCAAAAATAAGATTAATACAGTTACAGAGCCAATAAAGCCTTGCTCCTCACCTACAGTACAGAATATAAAGTCAGTATCTTGTTCGGGTACATATTTTAATTTAGTTTGGGTTCCATTCAGGAATCCTTTGCCTGTGAGTCCACCTGATCCAATCGCTATTTTTGACTGATTAACATTGTATCCAGCTCCCATAAGGTCTTCTTCCATACCTAGAGATACCTTTATACGCATTTGTTGGTGAGGCTGCATCACATCATTAAACAGGTAGTTGATGGAACTAACAAATCCAATACTGCAAATTGCAAAAACAGCCACTAATAGGTATACTTTCGACCAGTATTTTTTAGCCAATACCAATAGGTATATAATAAGAATACTAAGTGCTACAATAGCTATTATACCCCAGTTCAGATCAATCTCAGTCAACGATATGAGATATGGAATACCAAATAATACGATCCCTCCTAAGATTATATTTCGTGCAACTAGCATGTCCTTACGATAGTTTAAGACTAATAGGGCACTAATGATTACTATAAAAATAGCAGAAATTACTTCTCCCATTGTCAGGAGACCTAAATCTTCTTCTGAATATTTTAGCCCGACAACAAAAAACATAATAGCCGATACACCTAGTAACAGGACTAATCCGGGCAGACCTTCTCTATATAAGACTAGAATGAACACAGTATAAACAAGTGCAGAACCTGTTTCCTGTTGTAGTAAAATAAGTATAATCGGTAAAGCTACCAAGCCTAAAATTGTAGACAAACTTTTCAGAGTCATTAGCTTAAAATTATACGAACTCATATATTTAGCTAAGGCTAAAGCAACTGCAAATTTGGCAAATTCGGCAGGTTGTAAACGTATTGTATCTGTTATGGCAATCCATGAACGCGAACCTTTTATATCTGGGGCGATAAAGATCGTAAGCAATAAAAGAGCCATAAAGAAGATGTAGATATAATAGGCTAATATATCATATAGATTACTATCCAACTTCAATAATGTAAAGCCCAGTAATAATGATGTACCTATCCAAACGAGCTGCATACCAGCTCTGCCCGATAGATCGAACATACTTGTAGCATTCTCATACTGATAGCTGGCACCATAGATACTGACCCATCCGCAGAGTACCATAACAATGTATATGGCTATTGTGAACCAGTCGATGCTGCTCTTTATTTTCTCTTCTTCTCTTTGATACATTCTTTATTAATAAGAAATGTTTAGTTGTTGATGTTTAAATCTTCTGTTGCTACTTCTACGTCTTGGGCTACTGGAGCAGCTATAGTAATTTGATTGGTACTTTTCCCTCGATTCCAATTGATGAAGTTAGAAGGGAGAATTGTTGTATTCGCAACTCTATCTTCTATATATTTATCGCTTTCGGGAACTTCTCCTTTCAAATACTTTTGAATCATCAATCGTCCGATAGGAACTCCAAATGTAGCACCGAATCCGGCATTCTCGACAATAACGAAGATCGCAACTTTAGGATCGTTTTTTGGCGCAAACCCCATAAAAATAGAATGGTCTTTACCATGTGGATTCTCTGCAGTACCCGTCTTACCACAAACCTCTATCTCGGGTAGTAGATTCGCTCCTCTACATGTTCCGCCTGTAACAGCATGTGCCATGCCCTCCACAATGGTGTTAAAATGCTCCTTTTTGATAGTTGTTTGATGTGGAATCGTATATATGCTATCTAACGGAGTGTCCTGTATTTCTTTTACGATATGCGGCGCATAATAATGGCCTCTATTTGCTATAAGGGCGGCTAAATTAGCTACTTGTAGTGGGGTTGTTGATATCTCACCTTGCCCTATAGCTATTGATATAATATTAGCTGCTTTCCAGTTTTCTGTTTTGAATGCGCGGCTATAAAATTTACTATTTGGTATAAATCCTCTTTTTTCGGAAGGAAGGTCAATACCTAATCTGTAACCAAAGCCCATATCTACCATATGATTTTTCCAAACCTCAAATGCCTCTTCAATGTTAGGGTATTTCTTTCTATTATGTAACATGGCTGTTAATCCATAACAAAAGAATGAATTACATGATGTTGCTATGGCAGCTTCGATGGCTAAAGGTGAGCCATGTGGATGGCATTTTGGCCGTCCACCCAATGGTGGGTAACCATGTGCACAAGGATAGGCTGTGCTTGTATTTATAATATCTTCATCTAAAAATATAAGTCCTTGAGTGGTTTTGAATGTAGATCCCGGAGGATACATACCTTGTATGGATCTGTTTAGTAGTGGTTTGAGAGGGTTTTGCTCTAATTCCAAATAACTTTTACTGAATTCTCTACCCAATAACATCGATGGATCGTAGGTCGGGGAAGTTACCATACAAAGGACTTCGCCAGTAGATGGTTCTATCATGACGATACTACCAACTTTATTTTGCATAAGGTATTCGCCATATGCTTGAAGATCCATATCCATAGACAATGTCAGATTTTTGCCCGAAACAGGTGCTTTATCTAATCTGCCATCTTCATATTTTCCTTGAATACGACCATGGGCATCACGCAGTAGGATTTCACGTCCTTTCTCCCCTCTTAGGATATTTTCGTATGAAGATTCGATACCCGATTTACCACCATAATCACCTCTCACATAATAACTATCGTTATCTAATTGATTTTTGCTGACTTCTGCTACATAGCCTAAGATCAGACCTGCATTTTTGTAATTATATTGTCTTAGTGTTCTGTTCTGAATGAAGAATCCAGGGAATTTATAAAGCTTTTCTTGTAATAAGCCTGACTCCTGAATGCTTAGCTGAGTCATAAAAGTCTGCATGGTATAGGACGAATAGCCGGGATTTTGGCGCCTATCCTTTATGTCACTAATGCGCTTCTCGAACTGTTCTTTTGTAATACCTAAAGTACTACAAAAATCTAAGGTATCGAATTGCTGTACCTCCCTAGGGATATAAACAATATCGTATGTGGGTTGATTGTAAACTAACAGCTTATTTTTACGATCTGATATCGTGCCTCGGGCAGGATACAACGTTTTATTAAAAAAGGCGTTACCATCTGCATAATCCTTATATTCGTTCTTAATTATTTGTAAATTAAATAATTGAAAAATAAATATCAGAACAATTACACAAACTATTCCTGCTAAAATATATTTTCTTTTGTCTAGTTCTAAATTGCTTTTAGTCACAATCTTTTTTTGTTAAAAGAGAATCCTTCAAGTGCAAAAATCAGCACAGATGTCAGAATAGTAGATAATATAATCCGTAGCAATATTAAATTGAAATTGACATATGAGAATGATTCTATTGATATAAGTACAGCGTGATGAATCAGAGTCATTAACACTGTATATTTCATAAATGCAGAACCTAGTAGCGATAAGCGTGGTGTTTGTTCTTCATAATCATCTACCATAAAGAATAGCCCTTGTATAGGACGACGAAGGAAAGCTATAAAAGTAGTTGCTGCTGCATTTATACCCGGTGTATTACAAAATATATCGATAGAAAAACCTAATAGAAAGCCTAACAAGATAGTTAAATTCCTGTTAAACCCAATAGGTAATTTAATTATAAAATAGATGTAAACAAAAGGTATAGCATAGCCAAAAAATGATATCTTATTCAGTACTGTGACCTGTAATAAGGCAAGCAATACGAACATTAAAAGATATTTAATGAAATTATTTTTTAGCATTTTGTACTTTCTTTTCCAGTTCGTATTTCTCTTCTATCGCACTATTTTTGATTAGAAGCACATTCTTAAGTGAGCTAAAGTCTGTTGAGAGTTTTATTTTCAAACTATAGAAATTGTCATTAGATTGACTGACGTAGTCTTCAACAACTCCAACAAATATTCCTTCCGGAAAAATCCCGGAAAAACCGCTAGTGATAATGCTATCACCCACTTCGAATTTCTCAAATTTAGGATAATCGGTTAAACTTGCATATCTTGGATCTTCTCCATCCCAGATTAATGTACCCGGTGTATTTGAGTTTAAGATCTTGCAGCTGAATTTACTGTTGGGGTTCAAAACAGGTTGGATTACAGCAAAGTTGTTGGATACAGCTCGCACTACTCCGACTATACCCTGCTGGGAAATAACACCCATATCTTCTTTAACTCCATCGTTTGACCCTTTATCAATAGTTATATAGTTTTGCGCTTGAGATACACTGTTGTTTATAACTCTCGATATAATGTATTCATATTCTTTTCGTTGATGGAGAGAGTCTTCAAGAAATGCTTCTGTTTTCAAAGAATCATTTTCTATTTCGTAGAGATGATTTTTTAAATTCGATACTTGCGATTGAAGTTCTGCATTTTTCAACAGAAGCTCTTGATTCTCTTGTCTTAATCCAAAATATGATAGAATATTTCCTGAAACAGAATAAACCTTGCCACTTATTTCATTAGAAGAATTTAGAAACACGCTCTTCTGATAAGAGTTGCTGCTAAAGATGAAATAAAAACAGATTATCTCAAGAAATATTAAAACAAACCATGAACTATTTCTTAATAAAAAGTTGATTAGGTTGCGCATGTTTGCTAACTATCAATAATGTATAATTGGGATAAAAGCTATTATCTCATTAGGAAGTTAAACTTCTCAATATTTTTAAGTGCAATCCCTGTACCTTTAGCTACTGCATGTAGCGGATCTTCTGCTACATAGAACTGGATACCGATCCTGTCAGTAAAACGTTTGCTTAAACCTCTAAGTAAAGCACCTCCACCGGTAAGATATATTCCATTCTTAACGATATCGGCATACAATTCTGGCGGTGTTTGTTCCAAAGCACTCAAGATCGCAGAGTCCATCTTTGAGAGTGATTTATCAAGACAATGTGCCATTTCTTGATAAGAAACCGGGATATCCATTGGTAGTGATGTCATTCTATTTGGTCCGTGTACGATGAAATCTTCAGGAACATCTTCGTCCGGCAATTCGGTTAAGGCAGCACCAACAGCGATTTTAATCTTTTCTGCTGTACGCTCCCCTACTTTAATATTATGCTGACGACCCATGTATTCCTGTATATCTTCCGTTAGATCATCTCCCGCAATCTTGATCGACTTGTTGGAAACAATACCTCCCAGAGATATAACAGCAATCTCGGTAGTACCACCACCTATATCAACAATCATGTTGCCTTCGGGTGCTTCTACATCTATGCCGATACCAAGTGCTGCTGCCATTGGCTCATATATCATATATACGTCACGTCCTCCGGCATGTTCTGCCGAGTCGCGGATTGCACGTGTTTCAACTTCAGTACTTCCCGAAGGAATACAAATTACGATACGTAATGATGGTGAAAAAAGACGACTTCTGTTATTGAACATCTTTATTAAACCACGTATCATTTGTTCAGCTGCCGTAAAGTCAGCAATAACACCATCTTTCAAAGGTCTTACTGTACGAATATCTTCGTGAGTTTTACCATGCATTTGGCGAGCTTGCTCCCCTACTGCAATTACTTTACCCGACTTACGCTCCAGAGCAATTACTGATGGTTGGTCAACAACTATTTTTCCTTGATGGATTATAATCGTGTTGGCCGTACCAAGGTCCATTGCTATTTCCTGTGTAAAAGAGAATAATCCCATACTAAAATATATTTCAGGTTTATTTATTTAATAAATTAATGCTTGAAATGACGGATTCCTGTCATTACCATTGAGATATTATGCTCATTACAATAGTCTACCGAAAGATTATCCTTAACAGAGCCTCCAGGTTGTACTACTGCTTTTATTCCTACATTACCCGCTATTTCCACACAATCAGGGAATGGGAAGAATGCATCAGAAGCCATTACTGCTCCGTCCAGATTAAATCCGAATGAATTTGCTTTCTCTATTGCTTGTTTCAACGCATCTATGCGAGATGTTTGTCCTGTACCGCCAGCATATAGCTGCTTGTTCTTAACAAGGATGATAGCATTCGATTTCGTATGTTTCACTAATTTGTTAGCAAAAAGCAAATCGTCTAGTTCCGATCCTTCTAATTGTCTGTTGGTTACAAGTTTTAAATCTTCTGCTGTTTGTATACTCAAATCTTTGTCCTGAACTAAAACACCATTCAATAATGAACGGAATTGTTTTCCACCTTTCAAGTCTTCTTTTTGAACAAGTATAATGCGATTCTTCTTTTGACCTAATACTTCGACTGCATCCTCATCATATCCGGGTGCTATAATTATTTCGAAGAATATATTATTAATTTGTTCAGCTGCAGCTTTATCTATTTTTCTGTTTGTAACAATAATACCACCGAAAGCAGATACAGGATCAGCCGCTAAAGCGTCTTTCCATGCTTCTACTACAGTTGCCCGCGAAGCTATTCCACAAGCATTATTGTGTTTCAGTATTGCAACAGTTGTTTCGTCAAATTCGCTGATCAGGCTAACTGATGCTTCAATGTCTAATAGATTGTTGTAGGAAATTTCACGACCGTGAAGTTGATCGAACATTGCTTTGAAATCGCCATAAAATGTACCTTTTTGATGTGGATTTTCTCCATATCTAAGCGGCATTGTATTGTCTTCGGTAGCGCGGAAGGCAGAACCTTCGTTGTTGTCCATATAATTAAAAATAGCACTGTCATATCCTGATGATACGGCAAATGCTTCTTTTGCAAACCATTTACGATCAGTGATATCTGTCACACCATTTTTTGCCTCTAATATATCCATCAATGGTTGATATTGCTGCTTAGAAGCAACAATAGTAACGTCTTTGAAATTTTTTGCAGCTGCACGAATTAACGAAATACCGCCTATATCTATTTTTTCAATGATAGATTGTTCATCAGCACCAGATGCTACTGTTTCCTCGAAAGGATACAAATCGACAATAACAAGATCTATTTCTTGTATATCGTATGCTTTTATTTGTTTCATGTCCTCAGTAAGATCTCTGCGGCAAAGTATGCCACCAAAGATTTTTGGATGCAGAGTTTTTACTCGTCCACCCAAAATAGATGGATACCCGGTTGTGTCTTCTACTGCATCGCAAGGTAATCCTAACGATGTAATAAAATCTTTCGTCCCACCTGTAGATACGAAACGAACACCAAGGCTATTTAACTTTTTCAAAATTTCATCCAATCCATCTTTATGATAGACTGATACTAAAGCGGTTTTAATTTTTTTCTCTGAAGACATAATTAGTTTAATATCGTATTTTTAAGGGAAACAAAGTTAATAAAACTATTGTTACCTATAGCCCTTTATGAGTGAAATTATTATAATGAAACGAAATAAAAAAGGTCTGATATTATTTAATATCAGACCGTATATTATGAACGGATGTTTATTTATTTCAATAGGTTCTCTATTTTCTCTACCAGAGCGGTTCTTTGCGCTGCTCCGACTTGTTTATCTACGATTTCGCCATTCTTAATAAACAGGATTGTAGGGATATTGCGGATACCATACTTAGATGTTATCTCGTCGTTGTTGTCAACGTCTACTTTCCCTATTATTACTCTACCTTCGTATTCGGTAGCTAAATCTTCGACGATTGGTCCTACCATGCGGCAAGGTCCGCACCATTCTGCCCAAAAATCAATAACGATAGGTTTGTCCGATTTCAATATGTCTTCAAATCCTGCATCTGTAATTTCTAGTGCCATAATTTTTGTCTATTTGTTTATATATATTATTGATAAAATTTATAATTTATTTTTGTTTTGCAAAAGTAACTAAACTATTTTATATATTCAAATTTCTAGTTCACTTTAAATACAAAGCTCTCGTTTTCTATAAGATAATCAATTAGTTCCCGTTTTACATCGATTTTGAGACCTCTGGCAAAAAGTTCTACTTTCATATTCCTTTCACCATCAACTACCTCAAAATATAACAATGAATTTCCCGGATTGTTCTTGGTCAATGTCGATAGTTCTTCCACCATTTGACTATTCATATCATGTAAAGGGAGTACTATAGTTAGTTTCTCAATTAAATGATCCTTTACATCAGGGAGTAGTTGTATCGAGTTTATTTTGAACTCCATTTGATTCGCGTCATACCTTCTACCCTGCACACGTCCTTTTATTAAGACATATAATCCCGGGCGACCATACTTACCAAAATTGATGTAGTCATCGCCAAATAGAGGTATTTCACCGCTTCCTGTAAAATCTTCTATGCGAATGATCATAAATGGTTTGCCATTCTTGGTTATTCCTTCGCGAGCACTCGAAACCAACCCTCCGATTGTTACATCTTTATTCTTTAGCGCGTCTTTATCTTCTATCTCGCTCATACCTACATTACATACGTATTTGAGGATAATAGAAAATTCATCGAGTGGATGGGCTGATAGATAAATACCGATGAGATCGCGCTCCTTATTCAAACGCTCCAAGTCAGACCATTTTTCGATGGTTGGAATCTCGGGGCGGGCAATTTCGAAGAATGTATCATCACCAAACAAAGAGTTATTTGCTTGGTCTTTATCTGCCTGATACTTGTTTCCATAGCGGACAAGTTGGTCAATAAAAGTTTCTCCTTTAGCATTTACACCGAAGAATTGTTCTCTGTCTATTTCAGGAAATCCATCAAATCCTCCTGCAAGAGCTAAGGATTCTATATTTTTCTTGTTACATGTACTAAGATTTACACGTTCTACAAAGTCGAAAATATTTTTGAAAGGCCCATTTTTTGTTCTTTCTTCCAATATATCGTTTACAGCACCGCCCCCTACTCCTTTTACGGCAGCCATTCCAAAACGGATATCTCCTGCTTTATTTACGGAGAATTTAAGAAACGATTCGTTCACATCTGGTCCTAATACATTCATATTCATGGAGCGACATTCGTCCATGAATTTTGTGATTTCAGTAATATTCGATAGATTTCGGGATAATACTGCAGCCATGTATTCTGATGGATAATTGGCTTTTAACCAAGCTGTCTGATAAGCAACCCAAGAGTAGCATGTGGCATGCGATTTGTTGAAGGCATAGGATGCAAATTTTTCCCAGTCAGCCCAAATCTTATCCAAAGTTTTCTTTTCGTAGCCATTCTTGGTACCTCCGGCGATAAACTTCTCTTTTAGGGCGTTCATTTTGTCTATCAATTTCTTACCCATTGCCTTACGGAGTTCGTCCGATTGGCCACGAGTGAAATCAGCAAGAAGGCGCGACAATAACATGACTTGCTCCTGATATACCGTAATGCCATATGTATCATCGAGATATCGTTCCATGATAGGTATATCATAAGATATTTCTTCCCTGCCGTGTTTGCGAGAAATAAATGATGGGATATAGTCCATTGGCCCCGGACGATATAAGGCATTCATCGCAATCAGGTCTTCGAATTTGGTTGGTTGCAGTTCTTTCAGATATTTTTGCATACCTGCCGACTCAAATTGGAATGTTCCTGTTGTTTTGCCTTGGCTATAAAGTTCGTAAGTCTTTGTATCTTCGAGAGAGATGGTACTTATATCAATCGTTTCGCCTGTAGTATGTCTTATATTTTCAATGGCTTCTTTGATGATTGATAATGTTTTTAATCCTAAGAAGTCCATCTTGATAAGTCCTGTTTCTTCAATTACAGAACCTTCATATTGAGTTACGAGTATTTTTTCACCTGTTTCTTTATCTTCTGCCGTACTTACCGGTACAACATTAGATATATCATCCTGTCCGATAATAATACCGCAGGCATGTACTCCTATATTCCGCACATTGCCTTCGAGCATTTGAGCATATTTGAGCGTATCACTCATTATCTGATCGCGGCTGTTGGCTGCCTCTTTTAGCTCGGGTACATATTCTATAGCATCGCGTAGGGTAACTTTCTTCTTATCAGGAATACGATCAGGTACAAGTTTTGCTAATCTGTTCGATTCTGATAAAGGCAATTTTTGAACACGGGCTACGTCTTTAATAGCTGATTTAGTAGCCATTGTACCATATGTAATAATATGAGCCACACGTTCTTGTCCGTATTTCTCTGTTACCCATTTCAAGACCTCACCTCGTCCATCATCATCGAAATCGATATCGATATCGGGCATCGATATACGATCGGGATTTAAGAAACGCTCAAATAGTAAGTCGTATTTAATAGGGTCTATATCCGTTATACCTAGACAGTATGCAACAGCCGATCCGGCTGCCGATCCACGACCCGGTCCAACAGCTACACCCATTGTTCGGGCAGCGTTAATGAAATCCTGTACGATAAGGAAATAACCGGGAAATCCCATCTTTTTCATGACATCCAGTTCAAAATCGATTCGTTCGGCTGTTTCTGGATCCAGTTCTTTTCCATAGCGTTTTTCAACGCCAATCATTGTCAGATATTTTAAGTAGTCCGATTCCAGTTTAATCCTTATTACTTTGTCATATCCGCCCAGACGTTTGTAGGCTTGTTTTCCAAATTCCTCTATTAGGTCATCTTCTGTCAACTTTTGCTTATAGCCTTCTTCTGTTCCAAATGACTCATCTATTGTAAAGAATGGCATCAGGGCATCAGAGTCGATAGAGTAATATTCTACTTTATCCGCTATTTCGAGTGTGTTCGTCAGAGCTTCAGGGATATCACCAAATAGCTGGTTCATTTCGGCTGTGGTCTTCAACCACTCTTGCTTTGTATAACGCATGCGTTTCGGATCATCAAAATCTTTACCTGTACTCAGGCATATCAGACGATCGTGTGCATCAGCATCTTCTTCTTCTACAAAGTGAACATCGTTGGTTGCAATAATCTTTACACCCATCTTTTGGGCAATTTTTATCAACTCTATATTCACTTTTTCCTGTAAAGGATATACTTCGCTATTGGCATCTATACGATTGGTTTTGTGGCGTTGCAGCTCAATATAATAGTCTTCACCAAACAAATCTTTAAACCATTGCACCGCATCTTCGGCTCCTTGCGTATTGCCTGCCATAATGTTTTTGGGGATTTCTCCTCCTAAACAGGCCGAAGATATAATCAGCCCTTCATGGAATTTTTCGAGAAGCTCTTTATCTATACGTGGGCGCATATAATAACCCTCTGTCCAGCTCTGCGAAACCATTTTAATAAGATTCTTATAGCCTTGCAGATTTTTTGCCAATACGATTAAATGCCAGCCACTCATATCGGGTTTACCGTCTTTGAGTTTCCGTCCTCTATGCGCAACATAGCATTCGCAGCCTAAAATGGGTTTGAATCTCTTTGCTTCTTCTTCTTTTATTTGTGTTCTAAGAGCCTCAATTTGTTCTGTTTTGCTTTCAATATCGTCAGATTCTTCAATCCTTCTAATTTCGGCTTTGAGCTCTTTTATTTTGCTGTTATATTTAGAGTTTTTCTTGTTAGCGTAGTTATAAAACTCCTTGATACCAAACATAGAACCATGATCGGTAAGAGCAATGGCTTTCATACCATCACCTGAGGCTTTGTCTATAAGCTTAGATATACTTGCCTGACCATCGAGCAGCGAATATTGCGAATGGACGTGTAGATGTACAAAATTATTCATGTTATATTTCAGTAATTATAGAAGTTATAAAGATACAATGAGATCATATCTTTTAGAAGAAAACCATCGAAGAGTTTTCAACAATAAGCTATTTATATAAAGTAAGCAGCTGTACAAAGATAGCCTAAGATGATAAAAAATAGCGCTTACTTCTTACTAAAACATATTAAAATAAGTAGATGTTTGCCGCTGCAAAAATATATCTATAAATTTGCTGGTACTTATAGACATATTACATGATAAAGAAAAGTTTATTACTTACTACATTTATATTAATTTCCCTTTCATTTTTTGCTCAATCGGTAAAAATTAGCGGAGTTGTATATGATGCAAATAAAAAGCCTCTTTCGCATGTATCTGTTTCTTCAAAGGATATTGGTCAAACGAATGGAACTTTTACTACTAATAAAGGAGAGTATTCATTAAATATAATCACTAAAGATTCTGTTAAAATAATATTTTCATCAATTGGATTCCAAACGATCTACCTTACTATTCCACCCTTGACCGAAGATATAAATCTTAATGTTATAATGAAAGATGCTGATCAGAATCTTGAATCGGTAGTAATAAACGCGGATGGGAAAAGCAGGATGCTGAATATGACTGTAGATGTATTTGATCCTAAACGTCGCTCCTATTTATTGGATAGCAGCATAGAGTCTTTGTTATTTTCTTTTTCAGGGGTTAGTTCTACGAATGAGTTGAGTTCCCAATATTTAGTAAGGGGTGGTAATTTCGATGAAAATGTTATCTATGTGAATGGTGTAGAAATACATCGCCCTTTGTTGATTCGTTCGGGACAGCAGGAAGGGTTAAGTTTTATCAATCCTAATATGGTGCAGTCAGTGGCTTTTTCGAGCGGTGGCTATAATGCCGAATATGGTGATAGAATGTCTTCTGTTTTAGATGTTCAATACAAAAAACCACAGCGGTTCGAAGGATCTGTTGGAGCCAGTTTAATGGATGGTAGTGTATATATTGGTAATGCTACAAATACTTTTTCGCAAATGACTAGCGTAAGGTATAAAAATACCAGATCATTATTGAATACTACTGATACAAGAGCTGAGTATGACCCGTCGTTCCTCGATTTGCAATCATATATGACATATAGCCTCTCTCCAAAATGGGACATTAGTTTTTTAGGGAATTATTCACGTAATGCTTACCAGTTTACTCCTCAGACACGCTCAACCAATTTCGGGACAGTTGAGCGATTGAGAAACTTTAAAGTCTTTTTTGATGGATGGGAAGATGATAAGTTTATAACTTACCAAGGAGCTTTAACTTTGAAAGGAAAGATAAATGATAATCTGGAACTAGGTATTATGTCTTCAGCTTTCTCATCCGATGAACATGAACGATTTGATATAGAAGGTCGATATAGACTTACCGAAATCAATACTTTAGATGGTTCTGATAGTGAAACGAATAATCTTCTTGGGATAGGTACTTATCACAATCATGCCCGCAATAAACTGGATATTGATGTATATAATATCACTCATTTTGGTAGTTTAAAACTTGATAAACATCTCATAAAATGGGGATTATCATTTCAGCAAGAGCAAATCAAAGACCGCATCAGCGAATGGGAAATGCGTGATTCTACAGGCTACTCACTGCCCAACGATGGCATCACGGTAAATATGTTTTCTAATCTGAAATCAAATAATAAGGTCAATTCTACACGTATATCAGGATATTTACAAGAAAGATATCAGTTTAATACTGATCGAGGATTATTTACACTCAATGCCGGCTTAAGAGCCAGTTATTGGGATTTTAATAACGAACTGTTGGTAAGTCCACGTCTTGCGTTGTTATTTATACCTGCTGCTAACGAAAACTTTACTTTCCGTTTGGCAGGAGGTGCATATTATCAGGCTCCATTTTATCGTGAGTATCAACAAGTGGTAGATGTAGAAGGGAATAATGTTATAGTACCGAATAAGGATATTAAATCTCAAAAATCGCAACATTTTATATTAGGTAGTGATTATCATTTTAAATCCGGTGAGCGGGCTTTTAAATTTTCGAGTGAATTATTCTACAAACGTTTATCTGATGTAATACCTTATACAATAGATAATGTAAGGGTTAGATATTCAGGTGAAAATGAAGGGACTGGCTATATAACAGGAATCGATATGCAGTTGTATGGTGAATTTGTAACAGGAACCAGCAGTTGGATTAGTTTATCGCTAATGAAAACTCGACAAGATATAAATGGTATAAAAACGCCACTGCCTACTGATCAACGTTATAATATATCAGTTTATCTGCAAGATTATTTTCCGGGTTATGATCGTATAAAGATGAGTTTTAGGGGTGCTTTCTCTGATGGATTGCCATTTGCTGCACCAAATAAGAGTTTTAATGATGGTTATTTTCGTGCACCTGCGTATAAGCGGGCGGATATCGGTTTTTCGTGGGAGATTCTGGGTGAAAATTATGCCATTAGAAATAAAAACTCGTTTTGCAAAGCATTCAAAAATGTATGGCTAGGCTTAGATGTATTTAATTTGTTCGATATAAAAAATGTAAACACATATTATTGGATTACAGACGTTTATTCTAATCAATACGCTATTCCTAATTATTTAACAGGTAGACAATTGAATATCAGGTTGCTTGCCGACTTTTAAGCTGTTTTAATACAAAACATAGATTCTTCGAGAGAAAAAAAGTATAACTTTACTCTTACTAAATAGATATATCCTCTAAATAAAAAATCAATGAACAATTTCACATTTACAAATCCTGTAAAAATAATCTTCGGAAAAGATACAATCAAAAATATTACAAGTGAAATACCTGTAGGCAGTAAAGTTCTTATTACTTACGGTGGAGGTAGTATCAAGAAAAATAATGTATATGAGCAGGTTATAAATGCTCTTTCTTCTTTCGAATACACAGAATTTTCGGGAATAGAAGCTAATCCACATTTCGAAACCTGTATGAAAGCTGTGGCTTTGATAAAAGAGAAACATATTGACTATGTTTTGGCTGTTGGTGGAGGTTCTGTTATAGATGCTACCAAATTTATAGTTGCAGCAGCATGCTTCGATGACAGTGATCCTTGGCAGATATTATCTAAAGGACTCGAAATAAAGAAAGCTTTACCATTTGGCACCGTGTTGACGATTTCGGCTACAGGTTCTGAAATGAATGATGGCGGTGTAATAACCAAAGCTGCGACTCAGGAAAAACTGGCTTTCTCCTCTCCTCTTGTATTTCCTAAATTCTCGGTGCTCGACCCTACTGTAACATTTAGTTTGCCTCCTCGTCAGATTGCTAATGGTGTGGTAGATGCTTTCATACATGTAATAGAGCAATACTTGACTTATAATGAAGGAGATTCGTTACTGCAAGATTTAATGTCGGAAGCTATATTGAAAACGCTTGTATTGGAAGGCCCTAAGGCATTGGAGAATCCTACGGATTATGATGTAAGAGCAAATCTGATGTGGGCTTCTACATGGGCATTAAATTACTGGATTTCGTGCGGAGTACCCCAAGACTGGGCTACCCATATGATTGGTCATGAGCTGACTGCTTTCTATGGTTTGGATCATGCTCAGACTCTGGCAATCGTACTGCCGGGTGTAATGACAAGATTGAAAGATCAGAAAGCGAAAAAAATAAAACGACTAGGTAAAGAAGTATTTGGCTTACAAGCTACTTCTGATAGTGAATTAATAGATAAAACGATTGCAGCAGTAGAAGGTTTCTTTGAGCAAATGGGAAATAAGACTCACTTATCGGATTACGGTTTGGACGAAGACGCAATTGAAAAAGTGGAGAAACGTTTTATTGAACGTGGTTGGAAACTTGGTGAGTGCAAAAATATAACATCGGATGTTGTAGTAGAAATACTCAGACTGAGATTATGATAAAAGCTTCGAAGCAGCTTTATTATATATTGTTGCTGATTATTACTTTAATAATCAGCAATAATTGCTTTGGTCAATTTGATTATAATAAATACGCAAAAATATCTGAATTTAGTTTCGAATCGATATTTGGTGCTAAAAAATCGGAACCTAATAATACATATACATTATTGGGAACAGGTTTTTTTAGGTCTCCTCGCAGTAATAATATTGACAGTTTAGTAAATACTTGGATAAAGAAACATCCTTCAGCTGTTGTTACTTCTGTCTCATCCATATCACCAATCACTACTAATAATCCTAACTCTAAGCTTATCTATTGTTGGGTTATGCAAGGTTCAGATACATTGAATATTTATCTTGTGCGTAATGGTGCTTGTCCGGGAGGTACAATGTTACGCCCACGAACGAATAGTGAGGAAGGTAAAACTGAATCCAAGGATTCTGATACCCGGATATTAATAGATAAGAAAACGTACGATGATTTTATTGAAAAAGTTAAGGTGGCAGAATTATATGCCCGAAACAAAAAGCTAGGAATTTGGGCTGATTTGAAAAATGGGGATTAGAACTTTTCAGTTTTATTTGATATACATTAAATCACTCGTTATACCATCCGATATAAATATACCTTCGCGTGTTAGCTTTAATATACTATTCTCATTTTTGACAAAGTCTTGATCGACATATCTTTGCACGTTATTCAAACAGTAAGTCAGCATTTTATCACCAAAACGATTTTTAACCTCTGCTAAATTAACACCCCACATGGTGCGCAGACCTGTGAGTATGAAATCATTGTATTGTGATGTCGGGTCGAGATATTCAATTTCAATATCGGGATTCTTATTATCAATACCTGCTATATATTTGGATATGGAGGCTATATTCCATGCACGATTTTGTCCATCGAATGAATGCGCAGCAGGTCCCAAGCCTAGGTATTTTTCCCCTAGCCAGTACGAACTATTATGTTTTGCATACAGATTGTTTTTAGCAAAATTAGATATCTCATAATGTTCAAATCCGGCATCATTCAATTTATCTATCATTACGGAAAACATATCTACACTCATATCTTCGGCTACAGGCATTACTTCGCCTTGCTTGAACAACTTGAACAGTTTAGTTCCTTGCTCGTATATAAGATGATAAGATGATATATGCTGTACATCAAGCGATATAGCTTCTTCCAAATTATTCATCCAAATATCCATTGTCTGATTGGGAAGTCCATACATCAGGTCGATACTTATATTATCAAAACCAGCTTGTTTACAGAGTTTGACAACATCTTTTGCTCGTTGTGCCGAATGTCGCCTTTTTAAGAAATTGAGTTCCTTGTCATTAAAGCTTTGTATTCCTATACTGAGCCTATTGAATGGTAATGACTGAATCATCGAAATATATGATTCACTCAGATCATCGGGATTGGCTTCCATGGTAATTTCCGCATTCGGAATCACCTCAAAGCTATTATTAATAGCCTCAAATATATGCTTGAAATCATCTTCTGATAATTGAGAGGGCGTTCCTCCCCCAAAATAGATAGTCTTTATAGGTTCCTTTCCCAGATAATCTTTGCGAAGTTCTATTTCTTTAGCAACAGCAGAAATATACCCTGTTTTTGAAGATGTGTTAGTCTGAGTGAAGAAATCACAATAGATACATCTTGTTTTACAATAAGGAACGTGAATATAAATGCCTGCCATCTTTTTAGTGAGACTTATTCTTGATACATTTTATCGATTATATCCTTATATTTATCTGCAACGAACTTACGCTTAACCTTTAAGGTGTTTGTCAGTTCGCCTTTTTCCATAGTGAGTGGCTCAGGAAGAAGGGTATATTTCTTTATCTTTTCGTAAGGAGCAAAATGTGCTTGTAATAATTCTATGCGACTATCGAGCATTCGAAGAAAGTCTTTATTAGTAAGTAAATCTTCCTCTTCTTTATAGGGGATACTGTTCTCATCTGCATATTCTTTTACAGCCTTATAATCAGGAACTATAAGGGCACTCACAAACTTGCGTTCGTCGGCAATGGCGACAATCATGTCGATATATTTATCTTCGCCTACACGTGTCTCAATAGCCTGAGGAGCTATATACTTACCATTAGATGTTTTGTACAAATCTTTTATTCGTTCAGTCATGTACAATACGCCATTTTCAAATCGTCCGGCATCACCTGTTCGGAAAAATCCATCTTCGGTGAACGATTTTGCTGTTTCTTCCGGTTTATTATAATACTCTCTTAATACTGTTTTACCTTTCACCAGAATCTCGTCACCCTCTCCTAGTTTTACTTCTACACCAGGCATTATAGTTCCCACCGAACCTATAATAAATCCTTTTGGTGGATAAAAACTAACGGTAGCAGATGTTTCGGTTAGTCCATAACCAACAATGATAGGGATATTTACAGATAAAAGGAATTCGCAGATAGCATCTGAGATGGGTGCACCAGCACAAGGGAAAAGGTTTCCTCTTTCGATACCTACAACCATTTTTAATACTCTGAATACCGTATTATTATAGATATGAAATTTAATCTTAGTTCCTGTCGAAATTTTGATTCCATTATTTTTATAATCCAGATTATATCTTTTACCTGCTCTTATAGCATCGGTATACAACCATTTCATAAATCCTTTGGAAGAGTTAATCTTCTCACTAACTCCGGCATATACTTTTTCCCAAAAGCGAGGAACACTGCACATTAGTGTAGGGTGTACTTGTTTTATCGATTTTTGTATTTCTTTCGCATCTTGATTCATTGCTATAGTCACCCCTTTGTGAATACAATAGTATGACCAGGCCTTTTCGAATATATGTGCGAGAGGTAGAAAATTCATCGAAAGATCTTTGTTCGTAACCATTGGCAGTCGTATATCATGGATACGGAAGAGCTCTAAAAAGCATGAGTGAGGAAGAACTACGCCTTTGGGTTCGCCTGTTGTTCCCGATGTGTATATAATACATGCGATATCAGTTTCTTGTCTCGACTTTGTGCGAACATTGACTAATACTTCTGCATCCGAATTTTCGCCTGTAGCTATGAAATTGTCGTAATAAATAGATGTTTTATCTTCAGGATGAAATTTGACAGTATTGTCGAAAACAATGATTTTCTTTAATACAGAAGAGTCTTGCTGTACTTTGAATGCATTATTGTATTGAAATTGTTCACCAACAAACAATAATTTTATTTGAGCATCATTTACTATATATTCTACCTGTGACGGTGACGAAGTCGCGTATATAGGAACGTTGGAGGCTCTATTCGCGTACGAACCGAATTCAGTGAATAAGTACTGCGCCATATTTTGGGAGTAAATTCCGATTCTATCCTCTTCTTTTACACCTAGTTCAGCCATTGCCCAAGCAGTTTTTTGAACTGTCTTAGAGAATACTTTCCAAGAAATATTTTTCCATTTCTTTTCAACGCTGTTTCTGTACTTAAGGGCTGTACGTTTGCCATATCTGGCAGCTTGTCTGTGCACAAGCACGGCTAAATGATAGTAATTCATGGTTGTTTACCTATTAATATATATTGCAAAGTTAGAGTTTAATATGATAAAACTGTCAAGTATAACGGTTTTTTATAGTTGATTAGGCACCTGTTGTCTGGTCAATTATAAAGAGTGCGTCAGATCATCAATAATGTTAAAGATTGATTGTCAACTTCGTTCTCAAATTAATATTATTCCAAATTATATATATTACTTTTGTAGGCAAATAATTGATCTATGGCAGAAGGTAAAATGAAAAGTTTGGCAAAAGATACGGCAATCTACGGATTGAGCAGTATTGTTGGTCGCTTTCTTAATTGGTGCTTGACGCCATTGCATGTATATATTTTTACCAATCCTATCGAATATGGGAAAGTCAGTTATATATATGGTTTTACGGCTCTCTTTATGGTATTGCTTACATATGGTATGGAGACGGGTTTCTTCCGTTTTATGAATAAAGAAGATGAGAATTCGACAACTGTATATTCAACATCTTTGATATCGTTAGGTGCAAGTTCTCTCCTATTTATACTTTCCTGCTTTATATTTATTGGTCCTATTTCTTCCTGGATGGACTATACTGATCATCCCGAACATATATTGATGATGGTTATTGTAGTGGCTTTAGATGCATTCATGACGATTCCCTACGCCTATCTGCGTTATAAAAAAAGACCAATACGTTTTGCAACAGTAAGGCTGGCATTTATCTTCTTCAATATACTATTCAATGTATTTTTTCTTGTTATATGCCCGTTAATACACAAATCGTATTCATCGCTCATTGATTGGTTCTACGTTCCTGATTATGGGATAGGGTATATATTCCTAGCTAATATGATTAGCACTGTTATCATTCTTATTATGTTAGTTCCTAATATGATGGGATTCAAATATAACTTTGATAAACAGTTACTCGGGCGCATTTTAAAATATTCTTATCCACTACTAATATTAGGTGTTGCAGGTGTTATTAATCAGGCTGTAGCACAATTGACCTATCCTTATATATTTGACGATAAGGACGAAGCCTTTAGTCAATTAGGTATTTATAGTGCTTGTTTGAAAATCACTTTGGTTATTGCTATGTTTACGCAAGCATTTCGTTATGCTTACGAACCTTTTATTTTTGCACAGAATAAGGATAAAGACAATACTCGATCGTATGCACAGGCAATGAAATACTTTATCATATTTGCTTTATTGGTATTTTTAGGTGTAACATTTTACATGGATATATTGAAATATTTTGTCGGTGAAAGATACAGGGCTGGTGTTGATATTGTCCCTATAGCGATGATGGGCGAAATATTTTTTGGTATCTATTTCAATTTATCGGTGTGGTATAAGCTTACAGATAAAACACATTTTGGAGCAAGCTTTTCCATATTCGGCTGTATTATTACCGTTCTCATAAATATAATATTTGTGCCTATATATGGCTATGTAGCCAGTGCTTGGGCTACATTTTTCTGTAATCTGATAATAATGTCGATCTCCTATTATTTTGGTCAGAAATATTATCCTATAAAATATAACGTAAAAGTGATCGGATTTTATGCCATATTGACTTTAGTTTTTTATCTGGCAGGAACTCAATTGTATATTGAGAATGAGATTTTGCGATTACTATACCGTACAGTATTACTAATCATATTTACTGTAATTATTATCAAGCGAGATTTGCCATTAAGCCAAATACCTGTTATCAATAAGTATTTTAGAAAGTAACACAATTGAAATACAATATTTATAAATTATAATAAACTAAAATGAGAAAATTATTTTTAGGGATAGTCATTTTCTTCTTAGCTTTTTCAGTAAAAGCTGATGAAGGGATGTGGCTATTAAAAGAACTCAATGAATTGAGTGTTGCTCGAATGAAAGAGCTGGGTTTCACATTTCCTACGGATAGTATTTATAGTGAGACAAATCCATCGTTAAAAGATGCTGTTGTAATATTTGGCGGAGGCTGTACAGGTGTTGCCGTATCCGATCAGGGATTAATTTTTACTAATCACCACTGTGGTTATGGTGCCATTCAGAAGTTGAGTTCGGTAGAGCATGACTATTTGAAAGATGGTTTTGTGAGCCAAACTTTTGATGAAGAGTTGAAGGCCGATGGTTTGTCTGTATCTTTTTTACAAAAGGTAGAAGATATCACAGCTTATGTTACGGCTGGAGTGTCGGAGAATGATAGTGAAGAGGTGCGTCAAACTAAAATAGATTCATTATCGCAAGAGTATTTGAAACAATATGAGGGTAATGAGTTTTTAACTGCAAAAGTAGTACCCTTCTATTCCCACAACAAGTATTATGTGGTTGTTTATGAGGTATTCAAAGATGTGAGATTGGCATTTGCTCCGCCATCATCTGTCGGTAAATTTGGGGGTGAAACAGACAATTGGATGTGGCCACGTCAGACAGGCGATTTCTCAGTATTTCGTGTATACGCCAATAAAGATAATGGTGCAGCTTATTACAGTGCTGAAAATGTACCTTACAAACCTAAATATTCAGTGCCTGTTTCATTGAAGGGGTATGAGGACAATAGTTATGCAATGACTATTGGCTATCCCGGAAGTACAGAACGCTATATGACATCATGGGGTATTACTCAAATGGTTGAATCGGAGCATAAACCACGTATCGAAGTTCGTGGAGCAAAACAAGATATATGGAGAGCAGCAATGAATGCTGATGACGCAATTCGTATAAAATATGCATCGAAATATGCAGGTAGCTCTAACTATTGGAAAAATGCAATGGGGATGAATGAAGCTATTGCTAAGCTAGATGTAATAAAAGGAAAAGAAGAGCTTGAAGCCCGATTCAATCAGTGGATTGCTTCAGATGCAAGCAGGCAAACTAAATATGGTTCGGCACTTCCCGCGCTAAAAGAAGCATACGAGGCAACTATGGATGATGCTAAGATACGTACTTACTTTCAGGAGACTTTCTACAATGGTATTGAGGTTGTCCGTTTTGCGAGCACTGCATATTATGTGAGTAACGATAGTACAATTACAAATAAGGAGACCTCATTGAGAGGAAGGTTGACTACTCCTTACAAAGATTATGAGCCTAACTTGGATAAAGTAGTAATGCCTGTATTGCTTAGACTGTATGCAGAAAGAGTTCCGGCTGCGAATTTACCAAGTGTATATAAAACTATTGAGAAAAAATTCAAAGGTGATTATGATAAGTATGCAGAATGGTTTTATAAAACAACTAAGTTTACGAATCTGGAAGATGTAATTGCTTTAATCAGCAGTGGCAAAAAGAAAGATATAGAAAAAGATCCTGCTATTGAGCTTGCTAATTCACTAACTTCATGTATGGAGTATATATACAATAAGTTATCTCCTTATTATCCTGCAATGAGCCAAGGCGATCGTTTGTTTATGGCTGGATTGATGGAAATGGAGCCTAATAAAGCTTTCTCTCCAGATGCTAACTTTACTCAACGTTTAAGTTATGGTTCTGTAGGTGGTTATAAGCCTGCTGATGCAGTGTACTACGATTATTTCTCGACATCGGAAGGTGTATTGGAAAAGGAAGTGGCCGGTGATCCTGAATTTGGTGTGCAAGAGTACATTCTTGATAATTTGAGATCAGGTAATTTTGGTCAATATGCAGATAAAGACGGTACTATGCATGTAAACTTCCTTTCTAATAATGATATTACAGGAGGAAATTCGGGTAGCCCTGTATTCGATGGCCAGGCGCAACTTATCGGATTAGCTTTCGATGGTAACTGGGAGGCTCTAAGCGGTGATATTGTATTTGAGCCAAAGGTACAACGTACCATCAGCGTAGATATTCGCTACGTGCTTTACACAATAGATAAAGTAATGAAATGTCCTCGTATTATAAACGAATTGAAGATTGTGAAATAAAAGCACAATTATTTATAATAAAAAAGACCTGCAAGAAATTGCAGGTCTTTTTTATTATAAATAAAGAACAATTAATTAATAAACGTGTCCATCATCTTCGAAGTCTTTTGCATCGAAAGGTTTTTTCTCCATTACTCCCCAGGCATATATAATATATCCTAGTACTATTGGTACAAGAATAGATACTACAGCCATAACTGAAAGAGTAAACTCACTTGAAGAAGCATTCTCGATTGTAAGAGAGCTTTGTAAATCGTGAGTAGAAGGATAGAAAGCTGTATTGTTGAAACCTGTTATAAGAAGCAGGCAGCATACAGTCAAAACTGTTCCAATACCCGAAAACCAGATTCCTTTATTATATTCGCTGCTGATTATTGATTTACCGATTCCTAGAAGAACCAATAAAACGCCTGCAACAAATAATATTCCAACCACTGGCATTTCTAGTAAGTTATTAAAATATTTGTAGAGAACCATTGATACTTCTTTGGTTTCAGGATCTACAGCAAATCCGGGAGATGCGAATGTCCAAATAACAAATACTAAGAAAAATAGAACAAATGGAAAAGCATTAAACATTAGAAGTTTACGAGCTCTTGAAACCAACTTCTCATCTTGCAGACGATTAATAAAGAACAAGCAAGCTAATGTTCTGGATAAGAAGAAAACTGCAAGCCCAAGCGTCCAGTTACGGGGATTAGCTAATGCTTCTAATCCGTGCCATGCACTCTCCCAACGGCTGATTGTAGGATTGATCAAATCTGTAATATTTCCCTTTCCTACAGTAAATTCAGAACCAGTGAAGAATGTAGCAATAGCGGTTCCTAGTAAAAAAGTACCAAGTAATCCATTTAAGAATAAGAAGACCTGATACGTTCTTTTTCCGTAAACATTGCCCGGTTTCGACTGAAATTCGTAAGATACTGCTTGTATAACAAAACAAAACAGAATTGCCATCCATACCCAATATGCTCCACCGAAACTAGTAGAATAAAATAGTGGGAATGAAGCAAACATAGCTCCACCAAATGTTACAAGAGTAGTAAATGTATATTCCCACTTACGTCCTAAAGCATTTACTAATATATGGCGCTCTTTTTTATCTCTGGCTAGTGAGAACAACATCGATTGTCCTCCTTGCACAAAGAGAAGGAAGGAAAGGAGTCCACCAATCAAGCTAATTAAGAACCACCAATAATGTTGTAAAAATGAATATGTAATCATAATTATATCTTTTTATTTATTTAAAAATCTGATTTACACTTAATATTAGTGAGATCCCGGACCCTTCCTTATTTGATTTAACATAATACGAATCTCTGCAATCAACAGAGCTGTAAATAGAATAAGGAATAGGAAGAATGTTATTATCACAGAGTTGGTAGATATGGCTGAAACCGCGGCCTGAACGGGCAAAACATCTTGTATAGTCCAAGGCTGACGGCCCATTTCTGCTACTATCCATCCTGCTTGTCCGGCAATGTATGCGAGTGGTATAGACCATACACATGTCCATAAAAACCATTTTTTAGACTCCAGATTTTTTCGATATAAGAAGAATAGTACTGCTGTAAATAATAAAATGAAATATCCACCTAAATAAACCATAATGTGGAAAGCCCAAAATACCATTGGTATATTAGGTATTAATTGCTCAGGAGTTTCTAAATAGCCATAGCCAAAATAAGCATAGTTTTCACGTAATACTTCTTTAAATCGGGCTGCTTCTGTTTCGTTGCCAGCCTTTTTGGCTATTTTATAATCAGCAAGAGCTTGAATAGCTGTTCTTCCTTTAGTTTGTTTTTCAGTAAAAGATAGTGCCTTACCTCCTTCGGGTAGTTCATAACCACCTTCTACTATGTCTTTTATTCCCGGAACAAATGCATCGAAATCATTATATCCCATCAGTGAAAGAGCCTTAGGTATTTTTATGTCGAAAATATATGGTTCAATACCGTCATTATATGATTTTTTATCGGGGTTAGGTATTGCTACTGCAATAAGACCCTCACCATGTGAACCCTCGTAAAGGCCTTCCATTACGGCAAGCTTCATAGGCTGTTTCTGAGCAACTTGATAAGCAGATCCATGACCTGTCCATGCTGTTAATAAAGAAGCTACTAATCCAAATGCAGCAGCTACTTTCATGCTTTGTCGTGCAAATTCGATTTCTCTTTTCTTGATAAAATACCAAGCAGATACACCTACTACAAAAACTCCACCTAATATCCAACAAGATAGTACGGTATGGAAGAATTTATTAATGGCTACAGGCGATAAAGCAATTTGCCAAAAGTTAATCATTTCATTTCGTGTGGTGTCTGGATTAAATTCCATTCCTACTGGATATTGCATCCATGCATTAGCGATAAGGATCCATAGAGCCGATAGTGTAGCTCCTAGTACTGTAAGCCAGGTGGCAGCAAGATGGGCTTTTTTACCCACACGTTTCCATCCGAAGAACATGATTGAAATAAATGTGGCTTCCATAAAAAAGGCTAATGAGGCTTCGATAGCTAATGGTGCTCCAAAGATATCACCTACAAACCAACTGTAGTTGGACCAGTTGGTTCCGAATTGGAATTCAAGTATAATACCTGTTGCAACTCCAATTGCAAAGTTGATACCGAAAATAACCATCCAGAATTTGGCGGTTTTTTTCCACTGCTCGTTACCTGTACGAACATACATTGTTTCCATGATCGCCATGATAACCCCTAGTCCTAAAGTAAGAGGCACAAACAACCAGTGATACATTGCTGTCATTGCAAACTGGGCTCTAGACCAGTCTATTAATGATGCATTCAATAATTCCATAAACATTGAGTATTAGTTAATGATATCAGTCTTTTGATTTATTTATTAGTTCTTCACTTACATAGTCAGCCTTGCTACTAGCATCGTCAAACTTTGAATTCAAGAAATTGGGAAAGAAAAATGGACGCAGAATTAAGAACATGATAATCAGTTTTATAATCACCAAAGTCCATAATGTTTTTCCTATCGTCATGCTTTTAAAGCCGTCTCGAAACATAGTGAAGAAGTTGAATTTAGGTAATGTTTCGCTCATATCTATTCAGTTTATTAGTTATATCTATTGTACTTAGTAATATTTATCACAAACCGTATGTAAACTACTGTTTACATATCTTTTATTTTTTTGATACAAAAATTAATATATTGTATTGTAATATATTAACTCTTAGGAATGTATAATCTCTATTGTGTGTAAAATTATAAAATATATCTTAAGCTTCTCCTATCGGACCGTTATTCATCGGAGGGAGAAAACCTTCTGCATTATCAATGTCTACATGACCATTTTGTTTTTCATATCTCTTGATATTCTCATTCAACGCATGTAGCAAACGTTTTGCCTGATCGGGAGTCAATATTATTCGTGACTGTACCTTTGCTTTTGGTAATCCCGGAACTACCCTTATAAAATCAATAACAAACTCAGATGAAGAATGTGATATTATAGACAAGTTTGAGTATGTACCTTGTGCAATATCTTCGGGAAGTTCTATTTGTATCTGATTTTCGTTATCTCTATTGTTCTCCATTGAATTCTTAAATGTTTTTCAAATTTACTTTAATAAATGGTTTCTACACAAAGGAAAGAAAATCAGTTATAAAAACAAAATATAAAAACGATATTTTAAAGCACTATTATATTATTATTCTTTATTGGCCGTAGCCTCTGCTTTTATACTGTAAGCAGTTCTTTCTATATTGCTGTTTTGTATCTCGACTTCTATTGGCTGAACCTTAGCTTTTCTTTTTCTAAGCACTATTAATTGAGCTATAGTTCCTATTACCCCTAAGCCTATCATTATAAACCGCATCTTCCCATAATCAAAGACTAAAAATGCAGTAATACAGACCATACACCACATAAAGGCTATTGAAATAATTCGGGCTTTTACGCTTAATCCTCCGCTTACCCGATTGATATAATGACCGGTAAGTTTGTTATTTAATAGTCTTTTATGCAATTGTGGCGATCCTTTGGCAAATAAGAAAGCTGTGAGTAGTATAAAAGGCGTCGTTGGCAAACCGGGAGTTATTATTCCCAATAGACCCAATGTTAAAGTTATCAACCCCAATGATATGTATATATACTTCAGCATAATTACTTATTTATATTCGAAATCCCTTATCAGTAAAGGAAAAGCAAAGTAATGAAAAAACAGTGAATTATATTATCTATAACTCATCTTAATTATCTATAACATTACATTTTAACTAATTGCTTGCCAGAGTGTAAAAAATGTAGTATATTTGCGCCGTTAAAAATGCAGGATGATATATTGCTCTAAGAGTAGAGGTAGTTATTCTGTTCCCAAAAATTGGGAGGGTCTGTTTCTTTTCTGTGAGGAATTGGAAATCGGCTTTAGTGGTAACCTAATGATTATTTTATGAAGTATTTGAAGTACTTCTTGATTGTAGGCGTGGTCTTTATAAGTTTATCGTCGAATACAACAAGAACTTCTAGGCTTTCGGAAGGTATTTATCCGGGAAACCTGTTTCCTGATATACAAAATTTAGAAAACGTATCAGGAACAAAAATTAGTTTGTCTGATCTAAGGGGACAAAAAGTATTGGTAAACTTCTGGGCGGCTTACGATGCCTATTCTCACAAGAATAACGTTCTTTTTTCGAATGTAATTGAAAAAGAAAATTATCCGGTGAAAATGGTATCAGTATCGTTCGATGAAAGTGAATCTGTTTTTGAAAAAACAGTAGCTATAGACAAAATAACTGAAGAATATCAGTTTATGGCTAAAGGAGATGTTTATACAGACCTGTTCAACCGTTACCAATTGGAAAAAGGATTCAGAAACTACTTGATCGATGAGAATGGAGTAGTTGTTGCAATGAATTTAACAGCCAACCAATTAGATCAATTGCTGAAAGAAAATTAATTAAATTTACTATTTATTAAAAGCGTTTCATTTTTCGAAGTGAAACGCTTTATTCTTTATACCTTGTATTTTATTTGGTACTTTAAGATAAAACAATTACTACAAAACAAAGCATAATATGGGAAAAGGGTTGATTTCAAAAACATTAGACTGGGCATACTCAAAAGCAATTGTCGGTTTTACCGGTGTTGACTCGGCCTATGATTTAGCTAATAGTTATTTAGAGCAAAAAGGCACTCTTAGCCATCAAGTAGATTCTCTCATAAAATGGCAGGTAGCAAAAGCTGCAACCAGTGGCTTCGTTACAGGATTAGGAGGTGTAACAGTAATGCCTTTAACAGTTCCCGCGAATGTTGCCAGTGTGATTTATGTGCAAGTGAGAATGATTGCAGCGATAGCCTATATGGGCGGTTATGATATAACGAGTGATAAAGTGAAATCGCTAATTTATATCAGTATGGCAGGTAATGGGGCAAAAGAGCTTTTGAAAGATTTAAGTATAAGATCCGGAGAGAAAGTTCTGACAAAAGTACTTCAAAAAATCAGTCTAAAGGTTGTATCCACTAATGCCGGAGAGAAAACTGCGGCTAATATAGGAAAGGCAATTCCTGTTTTAGGCGGTATAATTGGTGGCTCTTTCGATGGTATATCTACAAAAATTATAGGTAAAGTAGCTAAAAATATTTTTATTGACAAGGATAGTCAATCTATAGAAGTTGTCGAAGTTTATAGGATATAATCTGTTGATAATTTAAATTTTACACCTTGTTTTATCGCTTTTTCAAATATCAATTCTGCTCTTTTATTATTGGGGTTAATCCATGACATGCAATCAGTTAATATAACTATCTTTTTTGCTAATTCATTGCATTCATCCAATATGTCATTTAGAGAGTTAGCTACACAATAGTCAGCAGCTTCACCGACTAATATAACTTCATCATAAGAATTTAACAGAGATAACAGTTTTGTATTGAGACTGGTTTCTGGTTGTCCCTCCCACTCTACTGCTGCCTTAAATATGCTGTAATGCTCTGTCGATTGATTATAACCTTTATAGAATAATTCGTAAGATTTGTTGTTGGATATTGCCCAGATAGATAAGTAGTTGATAAGACGTTTATTTATAGCCCAACCTTCACTCCCCAATACGCAATGCATTGGCCAGATTGTACACACTTCACCTTTTTCTGTAAGTTTTTCGAAGTAGTGAATAGCTGACTCTTTATTATATTGTGGTATCCAACGACTATTACTAACGTCGTCTAATGATATAGTAGTAAACAGAGAAGGATTGTTTCCATCTTTATCTTTCCAATAGCATTGATGGGCAATGTGTATAGGTTGATGCGAGTCGAGAGTAAGTGCTACATAATCGATTCTAGCCTGATTTTTATTTATGAAACTTACTATTCTTTCTATATCGCTATCAGCTCCTTTTACAAATAAGGATCCGGTAGGTGATGTAAAATCATTTTGGAGATCTATGCCCAATATTGCCACATTTGTTTTCATCTATGTAACTTTATATATGATACAAATATAAACAAAAAAGCAACCCCGAGAGGTTGCTTCTTCTATCTAAGTAAGTAATGTTATTAATAACGAGCTTCTACTTTGCTCCAGTCAATAATTTTCCACAGTTCAGTAAGATGATCGGCACGACGGTTTTGGTAATCCAAATAATATGCGTGTTCCCAAACATCAAATCCTAAAAGTGGAGTTAAGCCTTTTGTTACAGGGTTACCGCCATTTGGTTCTTTAGTGATTTGCAATTTACCTGCAGCATCTTTAGCAAGCCATGCCCATCCCGAACCGAATAAGCCTGTTGCAGCTGTATTAAATTCTTTTTTGAAGTTTTCGAAAGAACCCCATTCAGCATTTATAGCATCAGCTAGTTTGCCTTTAGGTTCACCGCCTCCTTTTGGAGAGAATGTTTCGAAATAAATTGTATGATTAAGAATTTGTCCGGCATTATTAAATATAGCGCCATCGCTTTCTTTTACTATTGTTTCTATGTCAGCATTTTCGAACTTAGTTCCTGGTACAAGGTTGTTCAGGTTTGTAATATATGTTTGAAAGTGCTTACCATAGTGAAGTTCTACAGTTTGTTGACTGATAACTGGTTCTAAAGCATTAGTTGCATAAGGCAACTTAGGTAATTCAAATTTCATAGCTTTTGTTTTTTGATTATTATTAGTATTGTTTATATCTTGAGCCTTTACTCCGCATATAGTCAGAGCAGAAAGCATTATACATGTCAAAATTGTTCTTTTCATAAACATAATTTCTTAAATGAATGTACTAAATTAACAAATACAATCCGGATTTGTTTACTTTTTCGATCATAATTAATATAGATTATCTTTAACTTTCATTGATAATACTAATGCGCTACTCATTATCAATAGATAACGTCTATTTATTTTCTATTTTTATTTCATTCCATAAAATATATTCTGCAGAATTATATACCTTTGTGACATACATAATTATATAAGGCACCTAATGCTATGATATTTTTAGATAAAGCATCCGTATTGTCAGAAGTAATAGAAGAAAATCATCAGTTGATACCTGTTCTAAACCGATTTGGTATAAAACTGGGATTGGGTGATAGAACAATTGGTGAGATATGTAAGGTATCGGATATTAATGCCGATTTCTTCCTTGCTATTCTAAATACCTACCTTAATGAAGAATATTTTCCGGAGCGTATATTGCAAAAGTTTGATATAGAGCTAGTCGTAGGATACTTAAAACAAACCGATATGTATATGGTGAAAGGCCAACTGCATAATTTAGAAAAACATATGCATGCTTTCATCGCCATGAGCGATCCTAATAACAAGCAATTAGAATTGATCGGTCGTTTGTTTTTCAAATTCAAGAATGAGCTTATCAGTCAGATAGAACAAGGAATGGTAGAAGGAGAAACTCCCCTAGCCTTACTTGTCGATCTTAAAAGTATTATTATAAAACATCTTTCAGGAAACTTCAACGAGAATATGTGCTACGCTGTAATATTTTCGATAGACAGTTTAGAAAAAGACTTATATAGGCATAATAGAATCAGGGAGAAGATACTTAAACCAATGATAGCCGATTTAGTAGAATCGGGTGTTGATGATTGGCAAGACCTAATATCTAATGACAGTTCACAGAAAGCAGATAAAGCTGCAATCTCTCAACGAGAGTTAGATGTGCTTCGCCTTGTTGCTATGGGTTTTCTAAATAAGGAAATAGCCGACAAACTGAATATTAGTTTGAATACAGTTTTGTCACATCGAAAGAATATCACATCCAAATTAGGGATAAAGACTGTTTCCGGACTTATATTCTATTGTATCACGCATGGATATATTTCTGCTGACGAGATTGAATTATAATATGATTAATGTTGTTGGATAATTCCTCTCAACCATTTTACTAGAAGCATAATAGCAATAGCTGCCACAAGGCAAGCCGTAAAATTCATTAAGAAGTAATAGGCTTTATTGTCGAAAGAATCCCACAAGCCGGCGACCATTCCACTTAGTTTATTTCCTATCGAGGTTGATAGAAACCATCCCCCCATCATAAATGATGTGATATTTTTAGGGCTGACTTTAGATGTCAGAGATAGGCCGATCGGGCTGATTAATAATTCTCCAACTGTAAGCACTCCATAAGTACAAATAAGCCATAGAGCGGACGCTTTGTCTGTATAAATATCTGTAAATATCACGGCGCAAGCCATTACTAATGACGATAGTCCCGTTATTAGCAGCCCCCATCCCATTTTGGCCGGAGTAGAAGGTTCTTTACCCTTACGTCGTAAAAATGTAAATATGCTGAGCACCAGAGGTGTAAGTATTATGATAAAAAAAGGATTTACCGATTGAAATATTTCGGTAGAAATAAGGCTTGTAGATTCTCCATCCTGCGGTAATTTGTCTGTGGCTGTATTTTTATAGTAGTAAGGATAATCAATACCTTTCATTACTTTACCATTTTCGTCTATAATCGTCGCCATTTTACTGTCAAGTAAGATAACCGAATCCTTTTTATAAGTAATGTTTTCTACAAAGCCAAGCGCATTTGCTTTGTCAGCAATAGAGGGACTTATAGTACGTTCTGTATAGTTCTCGGCAAAGGTGGTTAATGCTGTGGCATTTTGTTTAAACACAGCCCAGAATACAATCATGATAGCAAATATCGCTAACAAAGCTTTTATCTGTGGACGCTCATGCTTAGGCGATCTTAATATCAATGACGCGTAGAATATAATTACAGGAATAGTTCCTATAAGAAAAGCATCATTCGAGTCTGAACCAAATATATTGCCGGGTATGAGCCATCCTATACCACCGCAAATAATGGCGGGAACAAATACATACAGCAATACTTTACCAATATCGGAACCCGAATTCTCGGATTTTTTAATTATGTCCCCTTCTTTTATGTGACGTGTTCCGGATAAGAATATAATGATACCTATAAGCATTCCTACTCCTGCAGCTAAAAAGGCATATCCCCATCCATAATTATTGCGCATATATGCTGCTATGAAGTTACAAATGAAAGCTCCAAGGTTTATTCCCATATAGAAAATGCTATATCCCGCATCTTTATTGCCTTTGTATTCATCTTTGGCATATAGATTTCCCAGTAATGTAGATATGTTCGGTTTAAAGAAACCATTTCCGACAATAATAAGTAATATAGCGATCCACATAGCTGTTTCGCCCGGTATGGCAAGTGTGGAGTAACCGGCTGACATAAGTATTCCTCCCAATAATATTGATTTGCGATAACCTAATAATTTATCAGCAATCAAACCTCCAAGAAAGGGTGTCAGATAAACTAATCCCAGATAAGTTCCTACTATATCGGCGGCACTTGCAGGCGAAAGACTCAGTCCATCGGCATCCTTCAAATAAAGAAGGAAGATACCCAACATGAGGTAATAACCGAAACGTTCCCACATTTCGGTGAAGAACAAATATTTTAATCCTTTTGGGTGGGCGCTTACTTTCTTTGTCATATATTGTTTTAGATGTGTTTTTCAAAAATAAGAAATATACTTTTTTGTCTAATGAACTAACCTTGAATAATTATATATACTTTTGCAGAAATATTTTACTGAACTCAATAATGAATTAATCATGGATAAATTAAACAGGTATATTTCATTCGAATTACTGCTGGCTCTTCTCATTATTATTGCATTCTTTCTTCCATGGATAGATGCCGGATTGGTTAAAGTAGTTGGTTGGGATATTCCCAGAACTCAAAAGTCTGTAACTAAAGTGACCAATTTCTTTTCAAAAAATAAAGAATCTATTTATCAGACTTATGCTATATTCCTAGTTCCTGCGTTCAGTCTTTTATCAATGATATTCTGGATATATATGAAACAAACAATATCCAGAGTTATACTATTTATCAGCGGACTATTCGGATTTATACTATCTATCTATTTGTTCTTCAATCTTCCTAAAATAGGTAATGGTGTATATTTACTATGTATTTCGTCACTTATTTCTGTAATATATTTATTCTTTAGCTTTAAGAGCATGAAGAAAGCTGATAATACAGAAGAAAATATTGAACTCTTGCCAAAGCAAGATAATGTATTAGAAGAATAATTAATCTTCTTCTACAACCAGATTGTCGATAATAAATTCTTGTCGTTCGGGTGTATTTTTACCCATATAGAAGTTAAGCATATTGCTTACAGAGTCTTCTTTCTTCATTGTCACACGGTCGAGACGAATATCTTTTCCTATAAAGTGCACAAATTCGTCGGGTGAAATTTCGCCGAGACCTTTAAATCGGGTAATTTCGGGGTTTACTCCCAATCTATTCATTGCATCAATTCTTTCTTCCTCCGAATAGCAATAAATTGTTTCTTTTTTATTTCGAACACGAAATAATGGTGTTTGCAAAATGTAAACATGATTTTTCTTTACCAAGTCTGGGAAGAATTGTAAGAAGAATGTAAGTAACAGCAAACGAATATGCATACCATCAGTATCAGCATCGGTAGCAATGATTATCTTGTTGTAACGTAGTCCATCCAAACCATCTTCTATATTTAAAGCGGCTTGTAACAGATTAAATTCCTCATTCTCGTACACGATCTTCTTTGTTAGTCCAAAGCTATTCAACGGTTTACCTCGAAGACTGAATACTGCTTGTAGGTTAGGGTTACGGCTTTTGGTAATTGATCCGCTGGCCGAGTCGCCCTCTGTGATGAAAATAGAACTTTCATCCAGATTATCACCTTTAGTATCATTGTAATGGATGCGGCAATCACGTAGCTTTTTATTGTGCAAATTAGCTTTCTTTGCACGCTCGCGAGCCAATTTGGTTACACCGGCAATTGCTTTGCGTTCTTTTTCTGACTCAAGTATTTTCCTAAGTAAAGCTTCTGATGTATCGATATGTTTATGGAGGTAATTATCCAGTTCTTTTTTCAAAAAATCACTAATGAACTTTTGAACGGATACGCCACCGGGGCCCATATCTCTCGAACCTAGTTTTGTCTTAGTCTGAGATTCAAAAACAGGCTCTTCTACTTTTATACTGATAGCAGCAACTATACCAGTGCGTATATCGGCATAATCGAAATTTTTATTGTAATATTCTTTTATAACACGTGATACTGCTTCACGAAAAGCCGACTGATGGGTTCCTCCTTGTGTTGTATGTTGACCATTTACAAACGAGTAGTATTCCTCACCATATTGGTTGCTATGTGTTATAACAACTTCTATATCTTCATCTTTCAAATGAATGATCGGATAGAGTGGCTCAGAAGTCATATTCTCGTTCAGTAGATCTACAAGACCATTCTTGGAGAAGAATTTCTTACCGTTATATACAATTGTCAGCCCTGTATTCAAAAATACATAGTTTTTCAAAAGATTCTCTACATAGTCATCTTTGAAAACATAGTTCGTAAATATTGTACTGTCAGGGATGAACTCAATTAATGTACCATTCTCTTCTGTAGATGGCTGTATTTTGTCCTCTTTGGTGGTAATTGCCTTACTATATTCGACAGCTGTAGTCTGCCCTTCGCGGAAACTTTGGATTTTGAAATAGCTCGATAAAGCATTAACTGCTTTGATACCAACCCCATTCAGACCTACAGATTTTTTAAAGGCTTTAGAGTCATATTTGGCTCCGGTATTCATCTTAGAAGAAACGTCCTTGACTTTCCCTAAAGGTACACCACGACCGTGGTCGCGAACGCGGACTTCTCCATCTTGTATAGTTACTTCGATTGTTTTACCGAAGCCCATCATAAATTCATCGATAGAGTTGTCTAATGTCTCTTTCAGAAGTACATAGATACCATCATCAGCAGATGAACCGTCACCCAATTTTCCAATATACATACCCGGACGTCGGCGGATATGCTCCTGCCAATCAAGGGTTTTTATATCATCATCCGAGTAATTTCCATCAAGAGGTAAATTATCTTTTTCTTCTTCCATAAACTATCTTTATCCTTTCTTTATCGATTTCTTTTGTAAAAATATGAAAAATATCGGAGGATGAGAAATTATTTAGTCATCCTGTTTCTATTCCTTGTCTTAGTTGAGATGCTTTATATATGCTACACGTCTCTTATGATTTTCCGCATCGAAACCATCCCATAGAGATGATACTTTATTGTTCATTTCCAATTCGGGATTGGATTCGGCAAATTTGAAACCACATTTAAAAGAAGAAGGTATAAAGTCATTGAATATAATCGCATTAACTCCTTTTCCCTGATATTCGGGAGCAATACCGATTAATAAGAGGTCTACTACTTTATTTTTCTTTCCTTTCAAATCTCTTAGCAACGGATACCATCCAAAAGGAAATAGCTTACCTCTCGATTTGATTAATCCTTTAGACAGACTCGGCATTGCTATAGCAAAGCCTACAACTTCGTCTGTTTCTTCTTTTATGATGATAGTGACCAGATCCCAACGAAGGAGTGGCACATACATATTTACATAATAATCTATTTGCTTTTGTGTAAGCGGTGCAAAACCGTATAGAGGCTTATAAGCTACGTTAAGCAAATTAAACAAGGCACTAACGTATGGTGTAATCTGTTTCAGGCTTTTAAACTTTAATACTTTTAAGCCATATCGTTGCGAGATCATATTGGCTATACGTTGATGTCTTTCGGGAACGGCAGTCGGTACGGGCATACGGTATTCGTTCCATACCACTTCTTCCTCAAACTCAAGACGCTCTATTTGTTCTTTATAGTACGGGTAACTATAAGTTGTAGCCATGGTTGATACTTTGTCGTAGCCATGTACAAGCAACCCTTCGTGATCTAAGTCGGTAAAGCCCATCGGGCCTACTATCGCTGTCATACCTTTGCTGATAGCCCATTTGGTCGCTGCGGCAAATAAGGCATCTACTACTTCGTTGTCATCAATGAAATCGACAAAACTAAAGCGGGCATTTCTTCGCTCCCATATTTCATTGGCATTATGATTAATAATTGCTGCTATTCGCCCTACTATTTTATTATCCTTGTAGGCTAAAAACAATTGCATTTCGCAAAAATCGAAAGCCGGATTTTTTTCTACATTGAGGGTTTCCAATTCATCTAAAATCAATGATGGAACATAATAAGGGCAATCCTTATATAATTTGATCGGAAACTTGACAAATGCTTTTTTTGCAGCTTTATCACTATTACTTATTTCTTTTATAATTACAGACATGCGATATTATTAATTCATCTTGTTTCTAAAATCTTTTAAACTTCTCTCTATATTATTTGACAGTATCATATTTATATATTTTTCCATCACCATGCAGGATATATCTTCCATCAATAATCGATTTCTCAACATTTTCTTTAGATACAGAATATCCTAAATATTCAGATAATATATAAATACTACTCGATCCGTTGATCAATGATGTTTCGGGATCGATATATTTATCAACAATCGTTTCTATTTCGGCTGCTTTATTATTGATCACAATTATAGGTACTTCAAATTGAGAAGTTCCCTGATTAGGAAAACCATGTCCTAATCCTATAATTTCGCTATGATCGGGTATATAATACAATACAGAGCATGAATCTTTTTGCATTTCGTTATATATACCTCTTAGTACCCTATCTGTATGATGTATAGTCCTATCATACTGAGTTATCTGATCATTACCTCCTGCTATTGCAGCAACATCTATTTCGTCAAATCTTTCGCTATATGATAAATGACTACCTGTAAGATGGATTATAATAAATTGCTTTTTGCCTTGTTTTTTTCTATCAGCTATTACAGGAAGCAAATCTAAATCATTTTCAGATGTTTTAGTGTTAAAAAAGTTATAATTCGCATTCATCGCTACATAACCGATGTAACTGCCATTAAAATCCAGTTGTGCTTGATTTGATATCCAAAGGGTTTCGTATCCGGCATGATGAGCTAAATCTATTATACTTTTCTCTCTGAAGAACGGATTTATATCAGTTGGGGTTGCAAACGATAATAAAATACGGGTAGCATCCCGCGTAAAAGGAGCTGGAGCTATACCATCATAATATTTAATATTATTGGGGGATGCAGCATTCAGGCTATCCAGAAATGGTGTAGTCTTTTTAGAATATCCATATAGAGAGTAATGGTTTCTCCACGAACTTTCACCTATGATATAGTATATTTTTTCTGGTGCTAATTCTGTATTTTCTAAAACAATACCTTCGGGCAAGACTCTTTCGGATGTTTTATAAGAGTTTAATTTACTCATCTCATCCCTATAAACTAAATAAGTTACACAATCATTATATATCAATGGAAAATGTTGTGCGGTAAGTAATTGAACTGTGTTTAATGGGAACATGGCAAAGTCACCCATTCTTACTTCATTTATTGTAATTTTACGATACAGTATTCCGGGAATAAATAAACAGCTATATATTAAAAATACTGCTAGTGATTTTTTTATTGAGAAGTTGATCGGTTTAAGTTCTTTTTTTGATTGGAATATCAAAAGTAAGGTTATCCCCAATATTATAATTGCCTTGAATAATGCATCAGTAAGCACCTCTTTGGCTTCTGCTGCATTCGTTTCAAATATTGATCCTAATATACCGGATGTTATGGAGGTTGAATATACAAATGCAAAATAAGAATCTATGGAAATAAGTATAGCAAAAACAACACTAAATATACTTGAATATTTCATCTTAGCAATGATGTTAAGAATGAAAAAGAAAGATAAAGCAGTGGCTATTGCAGGTTTACTTATACGACCTTCTAAGTTAGAATATGTAGCAAGTATGGATATAATGCAAAAATATAAAAGACAAAGTATCGTGAATTTATATTTAAAAATGAAGCCGGGGATTTTTTTTACAAAATCTATAATCATTAGTTGTATATTCTATTTAATTAGATAGCGAATGGCTTTTAAACCATAGGCGCTTTATTATATTCTTAGTCTATCAGCTTTAATATGCAAAGATACAATTTTATTGATCCCAGTTCAAGCCAGTCTTTTTATCTTCGATAGTTTATAAGTATATATACCTGATATTTCATAAGTACCGTTCTGGTCTATATCGTCAATTCTAGCATTATTTGCCACATGAATAGCTTTATAACCTCCCATATAGATACCTGCACGGAATGTTTTACTATCCTTCTCGAAAAATAATAAATCTCCCGCTTCTGCATCCGATATATTTTCGATAATTATTCCCTCATTTGACTGTTGACGAGCAAAACGAGGTAATATATAACCATTTACAGAGAATACTGTTTGTACGAAACCAGAACAGTCCATCCCGAATATATTTTTCCCGCCACATAAATAAGGAGTATTAAGCAAAGACATAGCTGTTGGGACAATCCCCTCTTTATTGCTTTCGGGCAAATATGTTATAAAACTGGGGTGTATCTGATATATTTTACCGGCAAGTTCAAATTTACTGGTATTTGCGTCATAATTTGGAATAAGGCTTCCTATTGTAAAGCGGTATATGGTTTTATCAGTCAGACAAAACACATCAGCCATAGGCACACAAACCCTTATGGTAGGCTGTTTTTTTATTTCTTCTATTTCTTCTGACGATAATGGGTGAAGCCCATCTTTTTTTACCCATCCGATATGTTTGTCAATGCAGTTTTCTATTTTGCAAAAAGCTTCGTTTTCCTCTAATATTGCACAGTATTCTCCAAATAATAGCTGAGATGTCATTTCAGAGCTCTCTTCGACATCTACTCTAATAGCTAAAATCGTATTTGTATTTATCGCAAAATCCATAATTGTAGCTATTTTATTACCAGATGAGTTCATTTTCAGAAATCAGATAATCCATTTTAATATCGTTATCATCAGTCGGAATTTGATCTAATAATTGAAAATCGAAACATATCCCTACTTTAGGGGCTGATAACTTTGGTAAAAAACGGTCGTAATAGCCTTTTCCCCTACCCATTCTGTTCATCTTACGATCGAAAGCCATGCCCGGAACTATAATAAGATCTACTTTCTTGAAATCGGTAAAGTTTTCGCCTTTAGGCTCTTGTATACCATACGACGACTTGCTGAAAATTGTAGAAGAATCATATTTACGGAAAACAAGATTGTCATTTTCCACTACAGGCAGATAAAAATCTTTAGTATTGTGCCACCTTTCGATAAAATCTACTGTAGAGACCTCGTCGAGTAAACTGTTGTATATAAATATAGTCTTAGAATCTTGAAAAATACCTGTAATTTCTAAGATTGAAAATACCTCCTCGGAACGAATAAATAATTCTTTAGGTGTGTATTTTTGTTTAATAGTAGAAATTTCTTTCCTAAGCTTCTCTTTTGCTTGTTGTTTCATCTTAAAAAACTAGAACTCTAGTATTGTAATATATAGAGTATATTGTGATTTTATTTAAATTAGTGCAAATTTACATTACTTTGCTAATAATGCCTTATTTTTAGGCCTTAAAACATTTTGACGATCAAAATAAAGTATTATTTCGTTTGTTTTTATGACGAATCTAACTTAAACTGAATGTAACGAATGGGTTTTATAACTAGATTTTTTCAAAGACCGATTTTCTCAGATAAACGGTTTGTTTTTTCTATTTGGATTTTAGTAGCTTTATTCGCTGGTTTAAAGCATGCTTTCAATGGAGTCAATAATAATTATTTAATCTTTAAATATGTATTTTATAACACTCTTGATCAGGTTAATTTGTATGCAGGATACGCTGATAAGTATTTTGATGTAAATCATTATGGCCCTATATTTAGTTTAGTTATTGCCCCATTTGCTTTATTGCCGGACTCTATTGGAACTATATTATGGGAGGTTTGCATTGCAATAACTTTATTAATAGCTATCTATAAACTACCTATTATTTGGAAGGGCAAAGTTATTATATATTGGATCGCACTGCACGAATTATATGTAAATGCAACAAACAGTAATACTAATACACTTATTGCAGCTCTTATTATTGGTACTTTTATCTGCATAAAATCCCAAAAGGAATTCTGGGCGGCATGCTTTATTACTTTAGGTTTATTTATTAAGCTGTATGGAGTTGTTGGGTTAGCTTTCTTTTTCTTTTCGAAAAATAAAATTAAACTGATAGGTTATCTATTTTTATGGAGTTTTATCTTCTTTGTCTTGCCAATGCTTATATCTTCTCCACAGTTTGTAGTACAGAGCTATATCGACTGGTATAACGAACTTATAGTGAAAAACGATTCAAATACTATCTCACTTATGCAAAACATATCAGTGATAGGAATGATAAGAAAGATCGGCGGATTGTATGAAATATCTACTCTTGTTATAATTTTACCTGCCATGTTTCTATTTGCATTACAATATATACAAGTCCGGGCTTATAGTAATCCTGTGTATCAATTTGGTATTTTGGCTTCCACATTGATGTTTGTAGTATTATTTAGTAGTGGGTCAGAGACTTGTACTTATATAATAGCCATCACAGGTGCTGTGTTGTGGTTTTTAATTCAGAAAAAACCGTATAGTAAATATGTAATGTCACTTTTCATTATTACAATAATCATCACTATTTGTGCCGGTTCTGATATTGCCCCTGCTTTTATCAGGAGCGATATTATCAGACCATATGCTTTAAAGGCTTTGCCATATTTCATTGTATGGCTGACATTGATATATCAACTCGTAACATTTCGAAAGTCAGAAACTAGCGTTTTATCAAATGGCTACATAACAGATAATAAATAAAAATCAGATAAAAGGAAAAAGGGTAAGAATTTGGAATTCTTACCCTTTTTCCTTTTATAGTTGATCTTATTAGTGATTTACTTATATTTCCCTTTTCTTATAGATTCGGGCGTCGCTTTATTATTCTGGAGAAGCTCTACAGCCTTCTTTATAGCTGTATCGTCTCGTTGGTATAACTGGTAAAAACCTTCGTCACCAAATACATTACGTATAATTAGTGCCTCTAATTGATTTTGCATAAGTCTCCTTGATTCGTCAATAAGATAGGGGCGACGGCGTATTCCTTTATTTTCGGCGTAACTTACCAAATTCTCAACCAAAGGCTGCTTCGTTAAATAGTCAGCAGCATCTTTCCATGTCTTGAATCCTTTTAATTTCGCACGGTTATTTTCAGTATAAGCAAATGCATATTCTTTCAATAGGCCGGAATAGGCCACTTTAAGATAATATGAATTTACACCAATAGTATCTCGTGGAACAAATACATCGGCTAATATCCCGTCATTACCATATACTGGTCTTCCACCTGTAGTGTGGAATAGAGGAAGGTTGTCAAATTTAATGCTGTCTCTGCTATCGAATTCACCTCTTTTGTATCTATTTTCCAGATCTTGTCCATATACATCACCTTTCCCTCTTTCGTATGCTTTTTGTATGCATCTGCCTGATGGAGTATGGTAACGAGCTATCGTTAATCGTAGAGCTGAACCATCGCCGAATATATGTTGACTTTGAACAAGTCCCTTTCCGAATGAACGGCGGCCAACTATTAGTCCTCTATCGTTATCTTGTATAGCCCCTGCAAATATTTCACTGGCCGAAGCACTGCCTTCATCGATAAGTACTACTACTTGATTTGTTTTGCATGTACCCGAATTATCAGCGAAAACATTTTCCCGAGGATAAGTACGCCCTTCTGTATAGACAATTAATTCACCTCCAGGTAAAAATTCGTTTGTCATCATTATTGCAGCACCTAGATACCCTCCTATATTTTGTTGAAGGTCGATAATAAATGATTGACAACCTTGACTTTTTAATTTGGCAATAGCGGATATGAATTCATCATATGTTTTGCCTCCAAATTTGCTTATTTTGATATAACCAATCTTATCGTCCAACATATAAGCAGCATCAACACTTTTTACCGGTACATCTGCACGAGTAACAGTGAAAGTGAGTAGTTCTTTGCTGGTTGACCTCTTGATTCCGAGTTCTATTTTTGTGTCTTTAGGGCCTCTCAAACTTCGGAAAACTTTTTCGTTGCTTATGCCCTTACCTACAAGCGTACTATCGTTTGCAGTAACAATACGGTCACCAGGCATTATTCCAACAGCTTCAGATGGACCTCCGTATATAACATTTACAATGGTTACAGTATCGTTTTGTATCATAAATTCGACGCCGATACCGGAGAAATGCCCGTCGAGCTCATCGCCTGTAAGTGCCATATCTTCTGCAGATATATATGTAGAATGTGGATCAAGTCCCGAAATAATATTTGGGATTGCATTTTCTATCAACTCGTTCATATCTACAGTGTCGACATACGATTTGTTGATGTAATTAAATATGTCTTCGAGCTTATTTTCTTCTTTACCAAAAATGCTACCAATGGAATTTATTCCGGAAAATTTATTGCCTATAAATATACCGACAGCTATACTGAAAGCTATGATTAAAGGCAACCAGAGGTATATTCTCTTATTATTGTTCATTCTCTTCTTTATTTATATCGTCAAAATTATCAATATCTATGTATGTAGTTTCTATACCGGCTCGTTCCAATAGGGCACAACCATCGGTACGCCTGTATTTTTGGTTATATACCACTCGTTTAATGCCTGCCTGAATAATTAATTTTGCACATTCGATGCACGGCGATGTTGTCACATACATTGTAGCACCCAAGCTACTGTTGTGCGAGCATGCAACCTTACTGATGGCATTCGCTTCGGCGTGTAAGACATATGGCTTGGTTTCGTTATCTTCATCTTCACAAATGTTCTCGAATCCGGATGGGGTGCCATTATATCCATCAGAGATGATCATCTTATCTTTCACGATAAGGGCACCAACTTTTCGACGTTTGCAATAAGAATTTTCAGCCCAGATAGTAGCCATTCTCATATAACGCTCGTCCAATAGTCGCTGTTTATTTTCACTCATATTTTTACGTTATCAAATTGCGACACAAAAGTACAAAAAACTGGCGTATTATACTGGAAATAAAACAAAAAAGAATCCATAATGTTTTATGAATCCTTTTTTGTTTGATACCATTTGGTCAATAATTAAATTGAAAGGGTTTTCAGTGTATTTAATAAATCCTCTTGGATTGGTTTGTTTTTCTTAATTGCTTTAGAAAAAGGAACATATACTATTTTGTCGTTTTGAATTCCAATCATCACATTGCGTTGATCGTCTTTCAATGCATCTATAGCAGCGGCTCCCATTCTACTGGCCAGAATACGATCGCTGGCAGTTGGCGATCCTCCTCGTTGTACATGTCCTAATATAGTTACACGAACATCATACTGAGGATATTCTTTTTTCACACGTTCGGCCATTGACATGGCTCCCCCTGTAATATCTCCTTCAGTAACGAGAACAAGGCTACTGTTTTTACTCTTTCTAAATCCGTTAGAGATAAGATCTCCTAATTGGTCTTGTTGGAATGTCATTTCAGGGATAATGGCAGCTTCAGCTCCCGATGCAATAGCACCATTCAGAGCAAGGAATCCGCATTCGCGGCCCATTACTTCAATAAAGAATAAACGTTCGTGTGAACTCGCTGTATCTCTAATTTTGTCAACAGCTTCCATAATCGTATTCAAAGCAGTATCGTATCCGATGGTAAGGTCTGTTCCCGAAAGATCATTATCTATGGTTCCCGGTAAACCAACTATTGGTAAATCGAATTCCTGAGCGAAAATACGTGCGCCGGTAAGTGAACCATCACCACCAATAACAATTAGAGCATCTATTCCTTCTCTTTTAAGAGCTTCGTATGCAACTTTACGACCTTCGGGAGTCAAGAACTCCTGACAACGTGCAGTTTTCAATATAGTTCCGCCTTGTTGTATAATATTACTTACACTGTTTGTTTTAAATGGGACAATTTCGTCAAATATAAGACCTCTAAAGCCACGCATGATACCTTTGACTTCTATGTCATTATAAATTGCAGCACGAGTGACAGCGCGAATAGCAGCATTCATACCCGGGGCGTCTCCCCCTGATGTTAAAACTCCAATACACTTAATGTTAGCCATAATCCTTGTTTATATAAATTGTATAATTGCTATTATTCTTTGCTATTTCAATAAAGATATGCAAATTTAAAAATAAAATCAATCTCAAACGTAATTTGAGTAGCAATTTGTAAAAAAACTGCTCCGAATTTTAACTTTCGGAGCAGTTGAAGGATTTTAATCCCTATTTCTTATTTTGTGAGTAAAATGAGAAGTTTGTGATAACTGTAAATCTCATTTTACAAAAGTTTCAATCTTATTTCTTCGATTTTAGCCTCCACATCTTCCATTTGCCATTTTGGAGTAGATGTAGCACCACATATTCCTATCGAAGACGATTTGTTAATAACACTTATATCTATATCGTCTGGTGTTGTGATAAAGTATGAATTAGGGTTGTATTTTTTGCACTCACCGAATAATACTTTTCCATTCGAACTTTTTTCGCCGGCAACAAAGAATATAATATCGTGTTTTGTTGCAAATTCTTTGATATTTGGAATACGATTCGATACCTGACGACAAATTGTGTCGAAAAATTCGAATTTGGCATCACCTATCATACGGCTCTGCATAATCTCTATAATTTCACTAAAACCATCCAGAGGTTTAGTTGTTTGTGAGAATAAACAGATGTTTTTTGAAAAATCCAGCATATCCAGATCCTCTTTTTTCTCAATCACTACAGCATTCGATTCTGTTTGCCCAAGCAATCCATTTACTTCTGCATGTCCGTTTTCCCCGTAAATAACAATTTGAGTCTCATTTCCAATTTCTTGGCTGTATTTTCCATGAATCTTCTTTTGAAGACGAAGTACTACAGGACATGACGCATCAATAATTTCTATATTGTTCTGTTTTGCTACTTCGTAAGTCGAAGGTGGTTCACCGTGAGCTCTTAATAATACTTTTGCATTTTTTAGTTGAGCAAATTCTTCATGATTAATTGTACGAAGGCCCAGTTTCTCTAAACGATCTACTTCTAAATTGTTGTGAACTATGTCTCCTAAACAATATAGAATTCCTCCTTTTGCCAGTTCTTCCTCTGCTTTTTTTATTGCATTTACAACTCCAAAGCAGAAGCCTGATTTTGCATCTATTTCTATGTTACTCATTTAACTTGTTGTTTTTTGTTTAAACTTATCTAAAAGCCACTGCATCTGTTCGTCAATGGTCATATATGAATTGTCCAGCTCTATTGCATCGTCAGCTTTCTTTAGTGGACTTTCTTTCCGTGTCTGGTCAAGATGATCTCTGTTTCTAATATTCTCAATAACTTCATCGAAAGTTATTCTTGTATCTCCTTTAGAATGAAGCTCGTCTAATCTGCGTTGAGCTCTTATTTCTGGTTTTGCTGTTACAAATATTTTCAACTCCGCATCAGGAAAAACAACTGTACCTATATCTCTTCCATCCATTACAATCCCTTTTGCTTTGCCCATCTCTTCTTGGAGAGCTACCATTGCATGTCTCACAGCAGCAATAGCACTTACTTGACTTACTTTGTTAGATACCTCCATACTTCTTATCGCGGCTTCTACATTTTGCCCGTTTAAGTATGTATCGGGGGTCCCTGTGATGCTATTTATTTTAAACTCTACCTTTATGTTATCAATCTCTTTTGATAATATTGCTTCATCTAGTTGATCATCATTAAACAAATTGTGTTCTATGCAATATAGTGTAATAGCTCTGTACATAGCACCACTATCTATATAGATATATCCAATTTGTTTTGCCAGACTTTTGGCCATAGTACTCTTTCCACACGAAGAAAAACCGTCAATTGCAATTGTTATTTTTTTCATTCATCATTGTTTATAATACAACACTCCATCAAAATAAATGTTTATCAGAATAGCTTAATAAATATTTAAGGTGCTTAATTCTAAATAATGCACAAAGATATATTTTAAATAAATATGAAGATTATAATATTTGATAGAAGAGTGTTGGCATTACAAAAAAATCCTTACTTTTGCACACTCAAATATCTCGCTCTTAAATATGATAAATCGCGTTCTTATCCGCATTAGAGTAGTTCAAATATTGTTTTCTTGTAATCAGAATGAAACCAATGATTTGAAAAAAGCTGAAAACGAACTCCTCTTCAGTCTTCAAAAATCGTATGATCTCTATTTTTACTTATTATTGTTGCTTATCGAGTTAACAGATGCCTATGAACAGAGGGTCGATGCTCGTAAAGCCAAATTGTTGCCAACCCAAGAGGATATGAGTCCTAACACAAAATTGTTGGAAAACAAGTTTATTAACCAATTACGTGTTAACAGGCAATTAAACGATTATTTGAAAGAAAGACCTTTCGATTGGACAGAGCATGATGCTTTTCTGCGTAATACTTTAGATTCGATACTAGCATCGGAAGCCTATCAAGAGTATAGTGTAAATCCATCTGATGAATATGATGTTCATCGTGAATTCTGGCGAAACATTTTCAAACACATTATTTGTGTTAATGAAGATTTATACACGCTACTTGAGGATGAAAGTTTATTCTGGAATGATGATGTTGAAATAGTGGAATCGTTTGTTATAAAGACAATTAAACGATTTGACGAAAGTAAAGGTTCTGATCAGGAATTATTACCAATGTTCAAAGACGAAACTGATAGAGAGTTTGCTGTACAGCTATTGAAAGAATCGATGCTGAATGCAAAAGAGTATCGTGAACTAATAGATCGATATACGAAAAATTGGGAATCGGAACGTATTGCAATTATGGATATGATAATAATGCAAATAGCTATATCTGAAATAATGACTTTCCCTTCAATTCCTATAAATGTTACATTGAACGAATATATTGATGTTGCTAAATCGTACAGTACAGTGAAAAGTGCATCATTCATAAACGGTATTCTCGATGCAATAGTGAAAGAATTGAAAGAGAAAAAGCGAATTTTTAAGAAATAATAATACTTATCATTGTTTTTCGATTAATTCTATTTCAAATTATTAAACTATATTTGTAGAACTGATTTTGGAATTACAATAATATAAACATAAATATCATTTTACAATTATGACTTTATTAAGTTTATTCTTACAAGCTGCAGCTGATGGAGCAGCAGAATCTCAAGGCTTTTTAGGTTTAGGAGGTTCAGGGCAGATGCTTATTATGATGGTTCTTTTGTTTGCCATTATGTACTTTTTTATGATCAGACCACAACAGAAAAAACAAAAAGCCATTCAAGAAGCTCGTAATTCGATCAAAACAGGCGACAAAGTTGTTACTGCAGGTGGTATTCATGGCAAAGTAAAAGATGTGAGTGATACATACTTTATCATCGAAATAGCGGAAGGAACAAAAATTAAAGTTGAAAAAGCTTCAGTATTTATTTCTGCTGAGGACACTCAACAAAGCAAGTGATCTAGATAAAAACAAAATCTATGGTATAGCCGTATGAGCAATACTGATGATATATTATTAGACAAAGTCAGAGCTTTTTTCAAGAGAATTCGATGGAGAAAGATTCTGACTTTTTCATTTTTCGTTTTTTTATCCTCAATTTTTTGGATGATGCAGATTTATCGTCAAAAATTTGAGGTTACATATGTTATACCCCTCAAATATGTGAATATCCCCGATAGTGTAGTCTTTGAAACTGAATTACCGACAGTGATCACTACCAGAATAAAAGACGATGGTGCTACTCTCTTTAGATATTATTTCGCTAAACGAAACGATTCTTTGGAGATAGATATCAGAAAAATGATACACGAGTCGCAATCGCAAGTAATACAGGGACGGGTATTTGAACAAACTATTCGAGGAAAATTATTTTTATCATCAGAATTGATGAGCTATTCACCTGCCCAGTTATCTTACACATACGCTGTCTTGCAACAAAAAAAATTGGCTGTAATATATGATGGCTATATAAATCTAGCTGCAGGTTATATTATAGATGGCGATTTTATTACATCTCCTGATTCGGTTATTGCCTATGGAAGTAAAGCTTCTTTAGACACTATTTCATTTGCACATACGGTAGGCGATACGATAGACAATGTTACCTCAAGTAGAAATATCGCAGTAGCAATAAAACCGATAAGAGGAATCCGATTTATACCTAATAAGGTTGAGCTATCGATACCTGTTGATGAGTTTACATCTAAAGAGATTGAAGTTCCTGTCACATGTGTTAATCTGCCGAATAACTTAAATATCAGATTTTTTCCTTCGACTGTGAAAGTTCCTTTCTTTGTCGGTTTGAAAAGACATAATGAAATTAAACCTGATGATTTTAAGGTTATTGTTGATTATGACGAAATTAAAAATTTAGAAGACCCATCATCCTCTATCCCAGTTCGTCTGATAACAAGTCCGGACTATATAAGGACAAAATTGCCTATTCCGGGTGAAGTAGAATTTGTTCTTGAAAAAGAATAATAAAATAATATCTTGTCAAAATGATTAAGGTTGGAATTACAGGTGGAATAGGAAGTGGAAAATCTATCGTAACCGAGATATTTTCTCTTTGTGGGATTCCTGTATATATAGCAGATGTAGAGAGTAAGAAGTTAACAGCTACTTCTCCTAATATAAGAGAAAAGCTGATAGAATTATTCGGAAACGATTTATACGATGGTACTACGCTAAATAAAACTTTACTTGCTTCACATATTTTTACTGACAAAAATAAATTAGAGGCAGTAAATCATATAATCCATCCTGAAGTAGAAAGAAATTTTCGCGAATGGGTTATTAATAATAAAAAATATCCAATCGTAGCTAAAGAAGCTGCTATCTTATTCGAGTCTGGTCTACAAGGACTTGTGGATAAAGTTATAATGGTATATACTCCTTTAGAGACTAGGATACAACGAACAATGGATAGGGATCATGTAAGCCGGGAGAAAGTTTTGGAGCGTATTCAAAATCAGATGCCGGACGAAAAAAAAATGAAACTTTCAGACTTTATAGTTGTTAATGATGGAACACAGTCATTAATAGAACAAGTTCTAGAAATTATTAAACAACTAAAAAATGAATAATTATGCCTTTTAAAAGTTCATACAAAGAAATATTTACAGCTAATAAAAAATGGATAGAGCGAAAATTGTCTGCAGATCCTGACTTTTTCAAACATCTTTCGCAAGAACAAAATCCTGATTATCTCTATATAGGATGCTCGGATAGCCGTGTGCATGCTAACGAAGTAATGGGCTTAGAACCTGGAGAAGTGTTTGTACATCGTAATATAGCTAATCTGGTTGTAAACAACGATCTCAATGCGTTATCTGTGATAAATTATGCAGTCGAGTATCTGAATGTAAAATATATCATTGTTTGCGGACATTACGATTGTGGTGGTATTCGAGCTGCAATGGAACCCCGCGATTTAGGGATTCTCAATCCATGGTTACGTAATGTGCGGGATGTATATCGACTGCATGAAAAAGAGTTGGATGCAATAACAGACCAACGCGAGAGATATAACAGACTGGTAGAGATCAATGTATATGAACAGTGTCTGAATGTAATTAAGACAGCTGAGGTTCAGAAGTCATATATGGAAAGTGGGTATCCACTTGTTGCGGGGTGGGTTTATGACTTACACGATGGACTATTAAAAGATTTAGAAATAGACTTCGAAAAAGAATTAAATCGCATTCGTAAGATATACGATTTAACAAAAGGTAAATAAAATGAGAAGAGTTGCAATAATAACATCTTTACTGACAATCATACTATTCGTAGGCTGTAAGCCCCCTAGAGCCGACAAACCTGCTACTCTGTCTGTGACTATTAATCCACAGAAGTATTTTCTCGATAAAATTGTTGGCGATAAATATAGTGTTAATTGTGTTGTGCCAAGTGGCTCAAATCCCGAAAGCTTCGATTTGGCTCCATCCCAATTGATGATATTGGATAAAAGTATCGCTTATTTTAAAGTAGGTTATTTGGGTATAGAAAATACATTAATAGAAAAGATTAGTCATAATAATCCGGATATGAAATTAATTGATTGTTCGATTGGTATTACGCCTATCGAAGGGAGTCATATTCATGAGCATGCAGATGGAGAACATCACGATCACGGGCATGATGGAGCAGATCCGCATATATGGAGTTCTCCGGCTACAGCAAAAATTATAGCCGACAACATGTTTAGGGCTGTTGTTGACCTAGATAAGGCTAATGAGGATTTTTATACTACAAACTATAACGAGCTAATTGCTGGAATAAACGAAACAGACAGCATATTGAGAACGTATATAGACAAAGCCCCTAGCAAAGCATTTATTATCTATCATCCTGCTCTTAGTTATTTTGCCGAAGAGTATGGTCTGACTCAGTATACAATCGAATATGAAGGTAAAAATCCTTCGCCCTCGCAATTGAAGCAGTTGATAGATACTGCAAAAGCCGAAGGTGTGAAAGTTGTATTTATTCAACAAGAATTTGATACAAAAAATGCAGAGACTGTTGCTAATGCTATTGGTGCTAAAACAGTTCCTATAAACTTGCTTTCTTATTATTGGAAAGAAGAAATGATTAAAATAGCTAAAGCTTTAGCGTCTGACAATGAATAAAGTACTCGAAATAAGGGATCTTACAGTTGGATATGATAATAATCCATTTGTTTTGAAAAATGTCAATTTGGATGTTTTTCAAAATGATTTTCTAGGTATCATTGGCCCCAACGGAGGAGGTAAGACAACACTCCTCAAAACAATACTAGGTTTAGTGAAGCCTAATAAAGGTATTATATCCTTCCCTAAAAAACATGTTGGTAGTACTAGAATAAATATAGGTTATCTACCACAAATCAATCAGATAGATAAGAAATTTCCAATATCTGTTTACGATGTAATATTGTCAGGATTGACTATGAACCGTAAATTCTTCACATCATATTCGACTCTACAAAAAGCTAGAGCGCAGGAAGTAGCAGAAAAAATGGGCTTACAGGATTTTCTTCATAAAGCTATTGGTGAACTATCGGGTGGTCAATTACAGCGGGCCTTATTAGGTAGAGCGATTGTTGATAATCCTGATTTGCTGGTGCTTGACGAACCTAACTCCTATGTAGATAAGCGTTTCGAAACAAATTTCTATAAATTATTGGAAGAGATAAACAAAGATACAGCAATTATTCTTGTTTCTCATGATGTGGGCACTGTTGTGTCGATGGTCAAAAATATAGCTTGTGTCAATGAAGGATTACATTATCATTCGGGAGCTAATATATCAACCGATTGGCTCGAAAAATCGTATAACTCCTGCCCTATCGAAATCATTGGTCATGGCGATTTTCCTCACCGTGTATTAGAAAAACATGAGGGGTGCGATTGTTGCAGTGACGAGTGATCTGTTATCTTAAATTCCAACCCCTTTCTTTCTAAATGAGCTTTACAAAATTGGCAAAAATCTTGTAGTTCATCTGTTTTATTTCCTCCTTCATAATCGTTCATTAGACATGTGCTGCTTTTTTGACAATGAGGAAGACCTTGTGTATGTCCTAATTCATGAATAACAATCTTAAAAAATTGCGATTCAATATTATTTTTTGACAATCTATAAGTAGATACAACACACGAATGCCCTGGACAATATGCTAAGCCTATTACACCCCAGTCTTTAATATTTCCTTTTTTAGTACTTATATCTTTACTGGTTAGTCCTATAACAACACTTTTAGTTGTACTTCTTTGCCATAGAAAATTTATTAGAGAATCGGCACGATATCGGTTGCGAAGAGAATAATAAGCAGAAACAGGTAATGGGATAGGTTCTAAGACAGTGATACTGGGATTAATATTTATAAGTCTCTTGTATATTGAATCAACTAATATTGGTGATAAATCATCGAAAGGCTGCATAATGATTGTTACACCCTCAGGAGGCAACACTTCTACGTGTTTCTCTTCTTTTATATTTTCATTATAACAAGCCCATAAACTTATTAATGAAAAACATATTATAAACATAAATGTTTGTCTTGCGATCACAATTATTCTATCTATCAATACTTATTCTTCCATAACTTCTTCAACCATTCCACTATCTTAGCTTCCGAAGCATTGGGCTGTGGTTTCCAGAACTGTCTGCCTTTTATTTCTTTAGGAACATAATCTTGTTCTACAAAGTTGTTCTCAAAATCGTGAGCGTACTTATAGTTTTTGCCATAATCGAGCTCTTTCATTAACTTAGTTGGCGCATTACGTAAATGTAATGGCACAGGCAGATTTCCTGTTTCATTTACAACTGCTATTGCTTCATCTATTGATAGATAAGCAGAATTACTTTTAGGTGAAGTAGCCAGATAAACAGTTGCTTCTGCCAAAACAATACGACCTTCAGGCCATCCTATTTTTTGTAAGGTGTCGAAGCAAGCATTGGCTAATAATAATGCATTTGGATTGGCTAAACCTATATCTTCGGCAGCCGAAATAACTAATCGTCGGGCAATAAACTTAGGATCTTCTCCACCGGCGACCATACGGGCTAACCAATAAATGGCTGCATCAGGATCGCTACCTCGAATTGACTTGATAAATGCAGAAATAATGTCATAATGCATTTCGCCACCTTTGTCGTAAGCAGCAGGATTTTCTTGTAAACGTTCGGTTACAATCTTATCATTAATGATGACCTTGTCGCTAAAGTCGGCCATGATAACTAAATCGAGTATATTTAATAACTTACGGGCATCACCCCCAGAAAAACGAAGTAAGGCATTAATCTCTTCTAACTCTATATTACGTTCTTTTAGAATATAATCTTCTCTGATAGCACGGTGCATAAGTTCTTCCAGATCTTCTTTCTCTAGCGATTTGAGTACATATACCTGACATCGTGACAAGAGCGGGCGTATAACTTCAAAAGATGGATTTTCCGTTGTAGCACCTATTAATGTTACAGTTCCGGTTTCTACTGCACCTAGTAACGAATCTTGTTGAGATTTGGAGAAACGATGTATTTCGTCAATAAACAAAATCGGACTGCGTGTGTCGAAAAACTGACTTTTCTTTGCTTGCTCTATGACTTCACGTACATCTTTAACTCCAGAATTTATAGCACTTAGTGTATAGAATGGTGTATCCAATGTATTGGCTATGATCTGTGCCAGCGTAGTTTTCCCTACTCCGGGAGGTCCCCACAGCAAAAATGAAGGTACCCTACCCGACTCTATCATCTTGCGAAGTACTGCACCTTCTCCTACAAGATGCTTCTGCCCGATGTATTCGTCTAAATTGCGCGGACGTAGTCGTTCTGCTAATGGTTGGCTCATATTCTAATATTATTATTCTTCAAAAATACAAAAAGTTTATGTTAATCTGCCAATGGATAAATGAACAAATATGAAATTCTTATTTTAAATAAGTTATCATGTGGATTATATTTTAGTTTATCTATTGATATAAATATAAGTAAAAAAAGTAACAGAAAATGAGAATTTAAAATAAAGTAACAGGTGTCACTTTTGTAACTTTTTGAGTTTGTCATAGATTATTGGAACCAACTGCAGTACCTAACAGTTGTTTGTTTCGATATACTTTAGAAAGCAATAAAGTTGATAATAGTTTATTCATAAAACGAAACTGTCAAATCGTCATATTTTGTCATATTTCATTTTTGGCACAGCATTTGAATAATGAAGAATGTCGGTAAAATGACAGAAATAGAATAATAACAAGTTAATATATAAAAAGAAATGGGAAAAATAATTGGAATTGACCTTGGTACAACAAACTCTTGTGTTGCTGTACTAGAAGGTAACGAACCTCTCGTTATCGCAAACAACGAAGGAAAAAGAACTACACCATCTATCGTTGCATTCATCGAAGGTGGAGAACGTAAGATAGGTGATCCTGCTAAACGTCAGGCTATAACTAATCCTGAAAAAACAGTTTCTTCTATAAAGAGACTGATGGGTGAAACTTGGGAACAAGCACAAAACGAAATCCCTCGTGTACCTTACAAAATAGTAAAAGGAGATAATAATACACCTCGTGTAGATATCGATGGTCGTCTTTATACTCCACAAGAAATATCGGCTATGATTCTTCAAAAAATGAAGAAAACTGCCGAAGATTATTTAGGGCAAGAAGTAACAGATGCAGTAATTACTGTACCTGCATACTTTAACGATGCTCAACGTCAGGCAACTAAAGAAGCCGGTGAGATTGCAGGTCTTAAAGTTCAACGTATTGTGAATGAGCCGACTGCTGCTGCTCTTGCTTATGGTCTTGACAAAGCTCATAAAGATATGAAGATTGCGGTATTCGACCTTGGTGGTGGTACATTCGATATTTCTATTCTAGAATTAGGTGATGGTGTATTCGAAGTGAAATCTACAAATGGTGATACTCATTTGGGTGGTGACGACTTCGACCAAGTAATAATTGACTGGTTGGCAGACGAATTCTTGAAAGACGAAGGTCTTGATCTACGTAAAGATCCGATGGCTCTTCAACGTTTGAAAGAAGCTGCTGAAAAAGCAAAAATAGAACTTTCAAGTTCTACTTCTACTGAGATCAATTTGCCTTATATTATGCCTGTTAATGGTATTCCAAAACATTTGGTGAAAACATTGACTCGTGCTAAATTTGAGCAATTGGCTGACAAATTGATTCGTGCTTGTATCGAACCTTGTCGTAACTCATTAAGAGATGCAGGTTATACAGCTTCTGATATTGACGAAGTAATCCTTGTTGGTGGATCGACTCGTATCCCTGCTATTCAGGCAGAGGTTGAGAAATTCTTCGGAAAGGCTCCATCTAAAGGTGTAAATCCTGACGAAGTAGTTGCCGTAGGTGCTGCTATCCAAGGTGGTGTGTTGACAGGAGAAGTAAAAGATATACTATTGCTAGATGTTACTCCGCTTTCGTTGGGTATCGAAACTATGGGTGGTGTGATGACTAAATTGATAGAGTCTAACACAACTATCCCAACAAAAAAGAGCGAAACATTCTCTACTGCTGCAGACAATCAACCATCAGTACAAATCAATGTATTGCAAGGTGAGCGTCCGATGGCAAGAGACAATAAACAAATCGGAGTGTTTAATCTTGATGGTCTGCCTTCTGCACCGCGTGGCGTTCCTCAAATTGAAGTAACATTCGATATCGATGCAAATGGTATTCTTAGTGTATCGGCTAAAGATAAAGCTACAGGAAAAGAGCAATCTATTCGTATCGAAGCTTCATCGGGATTAAGTGATGAAGAAATCAAACGTATGAAAGAAGAAGCTGCTGCTAATGCCGATTCTGATCAAAAAGAAAAAGAAAGAGTAGATAAATTGAATCAAGCGGATTCATTAATATTTCAAACTGAAAAACAATTAACAGAACTTGGAGATAAGATTCCTGCAGATAAAAAAGCACCTATTGAAGGAGCTTTGAGTAAATTGAAGGATGCACACAAATCTCAGGATATTGCAGCTATCGATACTGCGATAGAAGAATTGAACAAGCTGTTGCATGCTATGAGTGAGGAAATGTACAATGCTCAACAACAAGCAGGTGGAGCTAATCCGGGTCAAGATGCAGGGAATGCAGGAAGTCAATCGAATGATGGTGATGTAACTGATGTTGACTTCGAAGAAGTAAAATAATAAGACATTACATATTTAGGAATATAGGGTTGCCACAATTTGGTAACCCTTTGTTTTTCTGGAATAAATAAGTCAACTTTTTTGTTTTAGGCTTGTTTAGTATATAAATCAAATATAATAAAATGAAAAAAATAATCTATCTGTCATTATCACTAATACTCGTTATGGCTTCGTGTACTTCAAATAAAACAGTTAAATACACTATTGCTTCTCAAAGTGCCGATTGTGTTGGCGTTGGCCCTCAAAAGTGCATGCTAGTCAAAAAAGGAAATGCTACTGATTGGCAATACTTCTATACCAATATAGAAGGTTTCAATTATGAAGAAGGAAACGAATACGTAATAGAAGTAAAAGAAGAGAAGCTCGAGAATGTTCCGGCTGATGCGTCTTCAATTAAATATATTATGTTAAAGCAGCTTTCGAAAACACCTGCAACTTCTACTAATCTACCTGCTTCTATTGCATCTGCAAAAGGCTATCAATGGACCGGTAAAGTATTGTCATCAGATTCGGAGAATTTAGGTAGAGGCGCTGCTGCAGGAAGAATGAGAGCTACTGTTTTAGCAATTGAGGTAACCAGTTCTTCTGCACCTGAATTTAAAGAAGGTGATACCATTTACTGCGAACTTATTGCTTCGCCCAAAGTTGCACCCGTGGTTGGCAGGGAATATGCATTCAAAGCTAAACATATCCATCCGGCACATGCCAAAGGCATTTATATGCTCGAAACTGACGTTATGGATTTAGTTCAGTAAAATTAATTTCTACGAAAATAAAAGGGGCTTACTTTAAAAGTAAACCCCTTTTTATATTTAACAAATGTCGTCGTTTATCGTAACTGTGCACCCAGCTCACTTTCGAGTGTAGTCTGCATTTTCTTCATAATTGCATCAATCTGTTTGTCGTTTAATGTTTTTTCATCATCCTGAAGAACAAAATTTACGGCGTATGATTTTTTTCCTTCCGGTAGATTTTTGCCCTCATAAACATCAAACAGCGTAACATCTTTCAAAAGTTTGCGCTCTACTTTATAAGCTATTTTTTCTATATCTTCAAATAATACATTCTTATCTAGTAGTAGGGCTAAATCACGTTTTACTGACGGGAACTTAGATATATCGGAAGATATAACAGCATGTTTCTTAATTTCTTTCATCAAAGCATCCCAGTTAAGTTCAGCGAAATAGACTTCGGTATTAATATCGACAGTTTTTAAAACCTTCTTATTAACGATGCCTAGTGTACCCAGTAATTTATCTTTTCCTTTAGATTTGATGGTTACAGCAGTGCTATAAATATCACTAGAGAATTGCTTGTACTCAAGTTTTCCGTAAGCTATGCCTAAGCGTGTCAATATATTTTCAACATATGCTTTAAGTTGAAATACAGATGTTTTGTCATCTGCCGCTGCCCAACTATTGCTAACATTGTTTCCGCTAAGCCAGATACCCAAATGAAATTCTTCTGAATATTCTCTTAGTGCTTCACCTTCAACTTTTTTATCAGCATCGTAAAAATAGCAGTTTCCAAATTCATAGAACTTGATATCAGAGTTCTTACGATTGCGGTTGTAAGCAATGCTTTCCAATCCTCCGAATAGAAGTGTTTGACGCATCACATTTAAATCGATACTTAAAGGGTTGATTAAGTAAACCGAGTTTTTGATAGGAAACGAAACTGAATCAGTATAGTAAGACTCTTTGGTAAGAGAGTTATTCATTATCTCATTAAACCCACTACCGGTCAATTGTTCCGATATAATATTTTGTAAGTTATATCCTTTGTCGCTTGGCGTTTGATAAGACAAATTCGATTTAAGGTTATCCCCTATCTCAACATTATTATATCCGTAGATACGAAGGATATCTTCTATCACATCCACATCGCGCAACACATCCACACGGTATGTGGGGATTGACAATGTAAGAATGTCATCAGTTTCTTTTTCAATATATATTTCAAGACTTTTCAATATGGATTTTACAGTCTCTTTTTCTATAATTTTACCAATCAATGAATTTACTTTCTGATACGATAATTCAACAATAGGTTTAGCGATTGGACTTGTATATATATCTTGTGTATCACCTGCAATCTGTCCTCCTGCTATCTCTTGTATTAACAACGCTGTGCGTTTCAGTACGTATAGAGTATCATTCGGGTCGCAGCCACGTTCGAAACGGAAAGATGAATCAGTACTTAGACCATGGCGTCGGGCTGTTTTACGCACCCATGTAGGGTTAAAATAAGCACATTCTAAGAATACGTCAGTAGTTTCTTCTGTTACACCCGATTTTAGACCACCGAATACACCACCTATACACATGCCCTCCGTATCGTTACAGATCATCAGGTCTTTGTTGCTTAAGGTACGTACTTGTTCGTCAAGGGTTGTAAACTTACTTCCTTCGGGTAATGTTTTTACAATAACTTCACCGCCTGTGATATATTTTGCATCAAAGGCATGAAGAGGGTGCCCCAGTTCGTGAAGGACATAATTTGTAATATCTACTATATTATTTATAGGTCGTAATCCAATAACTGTTAAACGATCTTTTAACCAATCAGGGCTTTCTTTTACAGATATTCCTTTAATAGTAACCCCTGTATAACGAGGACATGCGTCGATATTTTCAACCTTTACTTTTATACCTCCGTCAGTAATATCAATTTTGAAACTGTCTATGGAAGGCTTTGTAAGGGTAGATTCCTTGCCATTTTGTTTGAGATATGCAGCCAAATCGCGTGCTACACCAAAGTGTGATGCTGCATCCACTCTGTTGGGAGTGATATCTACTTCAAGTATATAATCGCTTTTTACATTATAATAATCTTTGGCAAGAGTACCCACCTTCGCATCAGCAGGAAGAACAATGATACCCTCGTGGCTTGTACCTATTCCTATTTCGTCTTCGGCACAAATCATACCAAAAGATTCTTGACCTCTTATCTTTGATTTTTTAATAGTAAAAGATTCTTCACCCGAATATAGTTTAGTACCTACCGTTGCAACCACTACTTTTTGTCCGGCGGCTACATTGGCAGCACCACAAACAATTTGTAGAGGTTCGACTTCACCCACATTTACAGTTGTAATGTGCAAATGGTCAGAATCGGGATGATCTGTACATGTTAATACTTCTCCTATAACTAGTCCGGCAAGACCGCCTTTTACAGTTTCTACTTCATCTATACCGCCTGTTTCGAGCCCGATAGATGTTAGTGCAGCAGATGTTTCTTCTGGTGATAAATCAAATTTTAGATAATCTTTCAACCAATTGTACGAGATATTCATATAATGATGTTGTTTTAGTCAAAAAGTTTGTCAAAAATACAAAATATATCAGATGTGTGAAACTTATGCTGTGCTAAAGACATAAAAATATTATATGATAAACAATTTATCTATTCAAAAGTAAAGGGATGGATACCTTGATATCGATATCCATCCCTTCTTATGCATATAGGTTTGTCACTATTTATTTAGGAATTCCATTTGAATAATTAATACCATTGGTAGTTGCTTGTCTCAGAGCCCATGCCATTATGTTGGCAAAGAAATATGAGTTGTATCTGTTTCGCACTTGATTTACATCATATACATCATACGCCGCGATAGGCATGTTGTTACTATCCACTTGGAAAGGATAACAGCATGTTTCAGCACGAAGATAACCTGATAAGAAGCCACCATCACCAATATAGAAATAATTTAATTTTTTATCTCTAAAAGCTACAACCAATCCATTGGTTGGGCTATAAGAATATATAATGATCTGATCTAAAGGTACATTCTGTATTCCTTGAGTTAGACTAGCGTCTTCAAACCAAGTTTTTCCAGCCAGAGTACTACCGATAAGAGGTTTAGAAAAAGGACCATTTACTATTTCGTCATTTACATTTTCAATAGTACGCGGTCCTGCCCCTCCTGAATCTGTGCTAGAAGTTGCTGATGTGCCATATAATGCTCTTACTCCGGCATTACTTTTATTATTGTTATCATTTAAGTCGATAAATATACCTCCTGCTTCAAGATATGTTTTTAAGGTGGCAGATACATTATTACTCATAGCATTGTCAAAGCTTCTAATTACAATATCTGGTTTTGAAGCAAAAAGGGCATTCCACTCCGCATCACTTCGGTATTGGTAGCTTACAAAATTAAATCCTGATGTGGGCACTACAGCAGTTGAAGAACTGCCAAATGCAGCAGCGCTGCTCATTAACGAGTAAGATCTCGAATTGACAGATTTACTTGCAGGTTGATAGTTTTCAGCTCCGACCCCTACAATTCTTAATGTAGGCAATGTAACTCTCACCTCAAAAGGGCAATTGGAATTTGTTGTATTACTACTATTGGATACAAGGACGAAGTCTTTATAATTATAAGATGAAATGGTGCCAGATCCTCTAAGTGTTACTGTTTGTGTTCCACCAGTTAAGGTTATCCCTTCATCCGTGCTAAAGGTTATCTCGCTGTTTCCTTCAGAATATCCTTTTAATACAATTTTTTTGCCTACTTCACTACTAGGCGAAGTAATACTAACAGTTACAGTATTTGATGAGCTTAGAGTTTGATTGTAATTATAGCTGCCATTTATGGATATCGTACTACAATTAATAGTAAAATCAGGACCTGGCCCACATTCTAATATATTATAATTAGGAGCAGGATAAGGCTTCAGTGGGGTCCATTTTTGTCCATTCCAAACATGAAGTCCTTTGCATAGTTGAGTTTCAGCAGATGCTGTATTTTCTGCACCTACATTATAGACACATAAACCTATGTGTGATGCTTTATTATTAGCATCGTTAGCTTCCACATCAGTTTCTAAACAAGGTTTTAGCGATGAATTGCTAACAAGTGCAACGCGTGGCATACCCAGACCTTTACTTGCGGTCTGTCCGTTAATATACACTCCTTCATCTTTCAGTTGAAGTATAGCGCCCTGAGCAGGACTTTCTTTTGCACCAATAGTGATTTGTGCACTAAGATCGAGCGGAAATATTGTAGCTGCTACAATACCCAGTACTAGAAATATCTTTTTTGAATACATTTCTTGTCTTAGTTTTTTTGAAGTTTATTATCTAAATACATTTTGTGAATGTGAGTATGTTTTTATTTTTTCAATTTGATATTAGTTAAAGTTTATTTATGAATTTAACATATATATCGCCCATTAAGTTCAATTTTTAAAAAAATAATTACGTCTTTTTATTGCTGTTGAGATCTTTTTATTTTTTATAAGTATATCCTTATATTATGTTGTAATAAGATAAAGGTAATAAAAAGTTATGGACTAAGGTACAGGTTCGAAAAAAATTCTTAGTTTTGTATAAAGCTATTTACCTAAAATAAAATACTTATATGAAAGAATTTTTCGACGTCATGGAGCCTACAGAGCGCTTTTACTGGTATGTTGCTATAGGGGCAAGCATCATATTTGTTATTCAGACAATTATGACCTTTATAGGTGCGGACTCGGACTCGGGGGTAGATGCTGAGTTTGAAGGCAATTTGGATAGTGTAGACCATCCTTTCCAGCTTTTTTCGCTTCGTAATTTAATCAACTTCTTTCTCGGGTTTGGTTGGACCGGAGTTTCTCTGTATGGTGTAATCGGTAGTAATGTGTTGCTGGGTGCTATTGCTCTTGTTGTAGGGATGATATTTATTGCAATATTTTTTCTTGTAATGAAAAGCCTGATGAGATTGGCAGAAGATAATTCATTTAATATTGATGATACAATAGATAAAACAGCAGAAGTATATACTACAATTCCTGCTGGCAAATCAGGTAAAGGTAAGGTATCTATCAGTGTGAAAGGGGCAATGCACGAGTTGGAGGCAGTGACTTCGAATGAAGAAGCCCTAAGACCCGGTACTCTTGTGAAGATAACAGGTGTAAATAACAATATACTTATTGTTAGCCCAATGATTTAAATCAACAAAAACAATCATAAACAATTTAAAACTTAAACAAACATGCCAAATGAAATTATTTTAATCGCTGTAGCTGCGGTAGTCCTTTTTGTGCTAATCTCGGCTATGGTGTCAAGGTATAAACGCTGTCCATCGGACAAAATACTAGTTGTTTACGGGAAAACAGGTGGAGCCTCTGCAAAGTGTATACATGGAGGAGGTGCATTTATTATGCCTGTTATTCAAGATTTTGCCTATTTAGATTTGAAGCCTATTTCTATAGAAGCAAATCTGACGAGTGCGCTGAGTAAACAGAATATACGTGTCGATGTACCTTGTCGATTTACTATTGCCATTTCGACAGAAAAGGAAAATATGAATAATGCTGCCGAAAGATTATTAGGATTGGCTACGGCTCAAATTCAAGAATTGGCGAAAGATATATTATTTGGACAATTACGTCTTGTTATTGCAACGATGATGATTGAAGAGATCAATTCGGATCGTGATAAATTTCTAGACAATATATCTAAAAATGTTGATACAGAATTACGTAAAATTGGTTTGAAGCTGATAAACGTAAACGTTACCGATATTAATGACGAATCGGGTTATATTGATGCTCTGGGAAAAGAAGCTGCTGCAAAAGCCATTAATGAAGCGAAAATTAGTGTAGCTGAGCAAGAAAAAATAGGAGAAACTGGTAAGGCAATGGCCGATCGTGAACGTGATGTTCAAATTGCTGAAACTCATAGAGATCGCGATGTTAAGATTGCCATTACACAAAAAGATAGAGAAGTGAGTATTGCTGCTGCTGCCAGAGATGAGTCTATTGGTAAAGCAGAAGCAACCAGAGATACTCGTGTTAAGACAGCAGAAGCAAATGCTATTGCGGTGAAAGGTGAAAATGAATCTAAGATCGAAATTGCAGGTTCAGATGCTTTAAGACGTGAAAAAGAAGCAGAAGCAGCACGTGTTGCGGTTTCAGCAGAAAAAGTACAACAAGCGAAAGCTCTTGAAGAGGCTTATGTTGCCGAGCAAAAGGCAGAGCTTGCCCGTTCGGAAAGAGAGCGTTCGACTCAGATTGCGAATGTGGTAGTTCCTGCAGAGATAGAGAAACAAAAAGCTATTATCGAGGCACAAGCTCAAGCAGAGCAAATTCGTGAGAAAGCACGCGGAGAAGCAGATGCTATTTATGCTAAGATGGATGCAGAAGCTCGTGGTCTATTCGAAATATTGACTAAACAAGCTCAAGGTTATAAAGATGTGGTAGGTGCCGCAGGTGGTGATCCTGTTGCTGCTTATCAATTACTGTTAATAGAGAAACTTCCTGAGTTGGTTAAAACACAGGTGGAAGCTATTAAGAATATTAAGATTGATAAGATTACTGTATGGGATTCGGGAAATGGTGCTGATAATGGAAATACTAGTACAGCCAACTTTATGTCGGGTCTTATGAAGTCTGTTCCTCCATTGAATGATTTGTTCAACATGGCTGGATTGAATCTCCCTTCGTATCTGAAAGGTAACTCAGAAAAGAATGGCATAACTATTCCTTTAGCTCCTGCAGAAGAGGTGAAAGAAGATAAAAAGAAGGATAAATAATAGTTTATTTTAATATAGAAGCAGGGGTATCATATTGGTATCCCTGCTTTTTTATATGTGGTTTTCATCCTGTTGTTACATTGTTTAGGTACGGTGCAGTTGATAAAAAAATAAGGGTTACCTATATAGGTAACCCTTATTTTTTTATATAATTGTCTAATTACTCATTAATCAACGAGAATAGTTCTTCAGCTGCTAATCTAGGACCATCTTTAGCTTTGCCATCAATAGCAAGTGAAGTATGTATCTCTCCTATTTTAACACCTGCATCTTTCATGTCCTTGAAGTAAGAGCGTACAAGAACTTCTGTTTCAGCTTGCTCTTGAACCGGACCAAACGGATTTGCAAAATATGATTTTACAAGACCTTTTTCTGTTGTTGTTCCTTTAGCTTTACGTGCCCCATCTTCAAAAATCGGAATAGATTTTTCTAGACTATCGTATATAAGGATTTTCTTCTCAGCTTCGTTGTAATTGTTAGCATATAAGAAGTAGTCGATAGGATAGCCTCTTGAGATGATCTCGTAAGTAGAAATCGGAATAGTCACACGTGCATTTATTTGATCCATATTGGTATATACACCTCTATCCAATTGCTCAAAAGCATATGCAGGGTCAAGGTCGTCAACACGTACAAATGCACCGATTTCAGTTCCATATCCTTTTATTGAACCATCTTCTTCTTTCTTAAGATATCCCATATCATCGAAAATGATTCGCATATGGCGGATATAATTTTCGTTTAATGTACGGAATGCTTCAAGACTTTCTGATTTTCCGGCACCGCTATCACCCATAATAATGATGTTAGATTCTTTACCATTCTTAAGAACGATATTAACCATAGCACCATGAATAGGAAGACGGTTTTGCTCTATTTGTTTCACATTGTGAAGTGTTAAAAGCATTTTCTTCATATAACCGAAATAGTCGATATCGTCGCAATAATTAGCATATCCGATAAGGATGTCATTCTTTTTATCTTTATAGTAGAATGTACGTTTTTCTTCTTCTCCATCAGGATAGCCAAATACGTAAATGATATCTGGTTTTTTGCCAATATATTCACTTTCTTTAGCTAGTTCGAAAAGGTTAGCTAAACCGATTCCATGAACCATAAAGTCCTTGTGGAAATAAACGAAAGTAAGCATGCTTCCTACTTTTGCAGGAAATACAAACCAGTCATCTTCGTTAAGTACAATATTCTCTAATGGATTTTGTTGATGTTCTTGGAAGATACCATCTCGTGTATTTTTCTTAGTATAAGAGATGAACGGTGGTTGGAATACTACGGTACTAATAAAAGGTATTGATGTCAAACCTTTATATTCTATCGGGCAATTCCAGTTTACTTCGTTAAGAGTAAGTCCTGCATTTGCACCGGCTGTCATCTGGCGATAAACTCTGGTTTCATGACCATTTATCGTTTCTTGTATTCTACGGAATGTGGCAAGCAGCAGATCGTTAAACATATCGTTAGCTTGGATAAAACGAACACTTTGTAAGCCATCACCTAAGCGATTGTTTCGAACAACAGTATAGCGTTCAAGTCTTTTCCAATATGTAAATAATAGTTCTGTAAATTCGATAAATAAATCTTTATCTTCAAAGAATTTAGAATATTTATTATCTACTGCTACAACTTCATCTATGCTGAAAACTGTTAATAGTTTGAATACTTCTATAATAGAGTCAATTAAATCATCTTCCGATTTGAAGTTTTTAATATAATAATCATAGATTACTTGTTCCTCTTTCTTTAATACTTGTTTTACGAAAGATTCTATAACGCGTCTAAATCCATAACTATTTAAGAGTTTCTGTTTTGTGTCACAATATTTCAATGTAAAATTGATCATTGCTCTTCCACGTGAAAGTGTAAATTCATGTAACATAATGTAATATATCTGGTTAAATTAATATTAAGAAGAAATCTTATTCCCCAAATCTTAGCAAAGATAGCGAAATATTTTATTTTTGGAGTTATTTTGATTCGTTTTAAATAAGCCCGTTCGTTAATTTTTGTTTTAAAATATGCCATATAATCCTTATTTCAAAACTAATTCGACTGACTACTTGTTTACTCTTTATATCACAAATCTAAAACTAAATAGTTATGGCTTCAAAAATTTCTACACTACTGGGAGATCAAAGTGAATCGTTATTAAACCATGTTTGTAAGACTATAGATAAGTCGTTAATTCATGCTCCTCAATCGAATGTAATCGATGACATTTGGATTAATTCGGATCGAAACATACCGACACTTAACAGTTTGCAGCGTTTATTCGGACATGGGCGTTTGGCCGGTACCGGATACTTATCAATTTTACCTATCGATCAAGGAATAGAACACTCAGCAGGTGCTTCGTTCGCTCCTAATCCTATATATTTTGATCCTGAAAACATTGTAAAACTTGCTATTGAGGCTGATTGTAATGCAGTTGCGTCGACTTATGGGGTATTAGGTTCAGTAGCTCGTAAATATGCTCATAAAATTCCTTTTGTGGTTAAGATCAATCACAATGAGCTTCTATCCTACCCTAACTCGTATGATCAGATAATGTTTGGTACAATTAAGGATGCATGGAATATGGGAGCTGCCGCTGTTGGTGCTACGATTTATTTTGGTTCGCCTGAAAGCAGGCGCCAAATTGTAGATGTAGCTAAAGCTTTCGAATATGCTCACGAGCTAGGTATGGCAACTATTCTTTGGTGCTATTTAAGAAATAGTGGATTTAAGAAAGATGGTGTGGATTATGATTCTGCTGCAGATCTTACCGGACAAGCAAACCATCTGGGAGTAACTATAAAAGCAGATATAGTGAAACAAAAATTACCTACAAATAATGGTGGATTTACTGCAATTAACTTTGGTAAGTCTGATCCTCGTATGTATACGGAATTATCGACCAATCATCCAATCGATCTTTGTCGTTATCAGGTAGCGAATGGCTACATGGGACGTGCAGGATTGATAAACTCTGGTGGAGAATCTCATGGTTCTTCGGATCTTAAGGATGCTGTATTTACTGCTGTTGTAAATAAACGCGCGGGAGGTATGGGGTTGATCTGTGGACGTAAAGCATTTCAAAAGCCAATGAAAGACGGTATAGAACTTATTCATACTATTCAAGATGTTTATTTGGATGATAGCATAACTTTGGCATAAATAAGATTGACGAGATTTATTTAATAGAGTTTATATTTAATAGTTTATTAAAGCGTTTTTTTACATACTTTTGTGATTTAGTAATCACACATGAAATACGACAAGATTCGAAAAGCTCCAAAGCAATTGCTATCATTAACCGGT
>NZ_JAAKEL010000013.1 GCF_011039205.1 Dysgonomonas sp. ZJ279 | reverse complement strand
TAAGGTGGTTATAACATTGGGGCTCCACCTCTTCCCATTCCGAACAGAGAAGTTAAGCCCAATCGTGCCGATGGTACTGCAATTATGTGGGAGAGTAGGTTACCGCCGTCTTTAAGCAAGAGCGCCTGTAGTAGAAATACTACAGGCGCTTATTTTGGTAGATACTACATATACTACATACACTACTCACGAAACACGAAAACAATACTTATTACATACGAAACATTAATAAGAAAAAATACAATATATATTTTCGGTAAGAGATGAGAAAAACCGACTTGCAGATATTTTTCTAAATTTAATTAATTGTTAACTAATAGATTATAGTAAATGGTTCATTTGTGAACTCAACTACTCTTTTTTTGTTGTATATTTGTGTCGGTTTATATGGAGTTATTTTAACTTTTATTATATTAAATATTTATGAGTATAACTTTTGAAACAAAATGTTGGGAACATGATTGGATGTATCTCCTAAAAGAAGGATATTTGGAAAAGATGATTGATAATTGTAATTATAATTTTGATGAAAGAGTTTTATTCATTAATAATGTCAATGATCTTTCAAGAGTCGAAATGTATGCTCAAAAAAAAATTGATCAGGGTGTAATTGATAGATACGTAATTGTTGACAAGTATGCAAAAGAAGTCTTATCATTCTTTCAAATTTCAAAAGATGATTTTAAAGGAGGTTACTACTATTCTATAGCCGAGTTAACTAGTATTTTTTTATGTGAAACAGATCTTCTTTTACATTTTTCTGGCGATTCATTGATAAAAGAGAATAATAATTGGGTGGAAAAGAGTATTAAGTTATTAACCGAGTCAAATGACTATTTTGTTTCTAATCCTGTTTGGGAAAATGATCATAATGGAGTAAGGAGAGAATCTATAAAAGAAACAGATGAAATATATGTAGGTTATGGTTTCTCTGATCAATGTTATATGGTTAGAACAACTGATTTTAAAAATGCAATATATCATGAGACTAATTTGTTATCAGAAAGATATCCTAAATATGGAGGGGAGCTCTTTGAAAAAAGGGTAGACTCATATATGAGGAATCACAATCTATTAAGAGTGACATCTAAATGTGCTTTTTATCAACACAAGAATTATAAAAAGAGAGGGTTGATTAAACGAATTATTGATAATAATTTTTATATCTAGAATAATTATAGATATTGCTAAAATCTGAATAAAAACAATAGTTTATAATTCAGAGAATATTCTTAATTATGCTATCAATGCTTTTTAGTGATGGACATTATCCGATTTTTAATACATCATTATTGATGGTCTTATGAAACATAAAAATACTAGCATGATAAAACAATATTTTGACTTTTAAGAAAAAGTGGCTATGTAACTATTTCTGTCAAAAGTAAAAGACGGGATATGACGCAATGAAAAAAGGGTTTCGACTGGCGAAAGCGAGTTGATTAGTGTGGAAATACAGCCTTAAAGAATGGTCTGAAAGAATTATGCTAATGGGAAAATTCGTAGAGGAGATTCAATGATATATGGGATTAAGCATATTTGGAAAAATGATAAAATATAATTTCTAGTGCGATGGGACTTATTTTCTATCAGAAGGAGTTCTTGCCCATTCTTTTTTTTAAAAAAAACTCTTTCTGCTTCTGAATGCTTTGCAGTATTTGATTTGTCTCTTACCTTATAATACTAGTGGATATATTGGTATGTCGAATTTTTGATTGGGAATAATCTCTTCTTTATACTTTAATTTTTATTCAGATTATTATACTATTCAACTTAAATATAATTATATATTTAAGAAAAAAATATAAAGAGTTGTTGTTTGTTCTGAAATTGGAAAAACCTATAAGTAAAATCTGAAAGTGCTGCTGCTTTTTCTTCTTAAAATGAGATAAATTTCGTATCTTTGTTAGGTTTTATTAGAAAAATCTATGCAACGATCAACGTCGGTTGTTGGCATGTAAATGACATAATTTATGACTGAAAAGAAGGAAATAATAAATGATGGTTCTTATTCTGCCGATAATATCCAAGTTCTGGAAGGTTTAGAAGCTGTAAGAAAAAGACCGGCTATGTATATTGGTGATATTGGTGAGAAAGGCTTGCATCATCTTGTTTATGAAGTAGTCGATAACTCTATTGATGAAGCTTTGGCCGGATTCTGTTCCGATATACAAGTTTTTATTAACGAAGATAATTCAGTTACAGTAAAAGATAACGGTCGTGGTATCCCTGTGGATATGATGGCTAAAGAGAAGAAATCTGCTCTTGAGGTTGTATTGACGGTATTGCATGCCGGAGGTAAATTTGACAAAGGAACGTATAAGGTTTCAGGAGGTCTCCATGGAGTTGGGGTATCTTGTGTGAATGCATTATCGAAATATTTCCGTGCTGAAGTACACCGTGATGGAAAGATCTATATGATGGAGTTTTCATGTGGAATACCAACGACGGAATTAAAAGTGATTGGAGAGTCTACCGATAATGGTACTTTTATTACTTTCAGACCTGATGATTCAATCTTTATTACAACAGAATATAAATATGATACGCTAGCATCGCGTTTGAGAGAATTGTCATTTTTGAATGCTGGTGTGAAATTATCTTTGACAGATCTTCGTAATAAAAAAGAGGATGGTTCATTCCGTTCAGATATTTTTTATTCAGAAAGAGGATTAGAGGAATTTGTTCGTTACATTGATGCTGCTAAAGAAGCCTTAATTGAAGATGTTATACATATTGTAACAGAAAAGCAAGGTGTTCCTGTAGAAGTTGCAATGACATATAATACATCTTATAATGAGAATGTATATTCATACGTAAATAATATTCATACAATAGAAGGTGGTACCCACCTTACTGGTTTCCGCAGAGGATTATCTCGTACTTTGAAAAAGTATGCTGATGATACTAAGATGTTGGAAAAACTGAAAATTGAAATTAGTGGCGATGACTTTCGCGAAGGGCTAACAGCTGTTGTCTCTATTAAAGTTGCAGAACCTCAGTTTGAAGGACAAACAAAAACTAAATTAGGTAATAATGAGGTAATGGGAGCAGTAGACCAAGCAGTTGGTGAAGCTCTGGGTTATTATCTTGAAGAACATCCTAAGGAAGCTAAAATAATTGTAGAGAAGGTTATCCTTGCAGCTACAGCCCGTGCAGCAGCGCGTAAAGCTCGTGAAATGGTACAACGTAAGTCACCTCTTTCGGGTGGTGGTCTTCCGGGTAAATTGGCAGACTGCTCAAGTAAAAATCCTGAGATATGTGAAATATTTCTTGTCGAAGGGGATTCTGCGGGTGGTACGGCTAAACAAGGACGTGACCGTGGATTTCAGGCTATTTTGCCATTGAGAGGTAAGATTCTGAATGTGGAAAAAGCAATGCAACATAAAGTATTGGAAAGCGAAGAAATCAAGAATATTTATACTGCATTAGGTTTGACCATTGGTACAGAAGAAGATTCGAAGGAATTGAATATGCAAAAACTTCGTTACCAAAAGGTGGTTATCATGACCGATGCTGACGTGGACGGTAGCCATATCGCAACACTGATTCTTACATTCTTCTTCCGTCACATGAAAGCTTTACTAGAAAGAGGCTATATTTATATAGCTACTCCTCCGCTTTATTTATGTAAGAAAGGAAAAGTGGAAGAGTATTGTTGGGATGATCGCCAACGTCGTGCATTTATTGATAAATACGGTGACGGTGACGAAAACGCAATCCATACTCAGCGATATAAAGGTTTGGGAGAGATGAATGCTTCACAACTTTGGGATACAACAATGAATCCTGAGCACAGAACACTTCGTCAGGTAACGATTGAGAATGCAGCAGAAGCTGATCATATTTTCTCTATGCTGATGGGCGAAGAAGTGGCTCCACGTCGTGAGTTCATCGAACAAAATGCTACTTATGCTAAGATTGATGCTTAAAGAAATTATCAGTTTTATATGATATAAAATGGGATTACATATTTGATTTGTAGTCCTATTTTTTTTAGAGGCTTATTCTATTGATAGCAATAAGAATATGTATAAATAAAAAAAAAGAACTTTGAAGTGTTACTTTTGATACTCTTTGTATTTTAATGAAATGAATAATATGGTTTTATCACAAAGTATAAAAAATACTATCGAACGTTTAATTGGTTCGGTATCGGTTGAAGATATTTATTCGCCGGAAGAAATAGCTCACGCTGAATAGGTATTAGGTAATAATTTACCCCCTGTATTGAAGGACTTATACCTTTATGCAGGAAAGAATGAACTTTTGATGACTTCATTTAATGAATTCGCATTACCCGATCAGCTTTATTTATCCGAAGAGAAAGTGGTATTCTTATTAGAAAATCAAGGCGTTTGTATCTGGGCTTTTGATAGGTTTGGAGACGACCCGATCGTTTATCAGCAGCCTCATGGTGATAAACAATGGTATTCGGAAGAGGTTACTCTTAGCGAGTTTCTTAATATAATGTTATATTGTCAGTGTGCTCAACAAGGTTACAAATATATAGGTATGCTAGGGATAGATAATAAAAGTTTAACTGATATATTAGCTGCCGAATGGGAGGAGGTTGTGCGTCATAATGGTCTTTGTATTTGGTGGAAGCCTGATTGTTTAGTTTGGTATTTGTACGAACAAAATAATGAAATAGATGATTGCGTCTATTTATCGGTTAAAACTAAAAAATCTTACATGGAACATAAACAAAAATTTAATCTAATGGAATTATAAAATAATTATGTTTAAGAATAATTTTCATTGCTTATCTTTGTGATAGGTGACACTTAATATTAATAAAAATAGAATGACACTTAAAAATATTTCTTTTATAGCTCTCTTACTTTCTTTAGTGGCATGCTCATGTAGTAATAAAACTGCAACTAATACCAATACAGTGCAAGTATATGAGAAGATATCGCCCGATTTTAGTGGCGACAGTGCATATCACTTTGTTGATAGGCAAGTAGCTTTCGGACCCCGTGTTCCAAATACAAAAGAACATGTGGCATGTGGAGATTATCTTGTCGGCGAATTAAAACGTTTTGGTGCAGATGTAAAGGAGCAAAAGATGGTTGTTACGGCTTTTGATGGTACAAAACTGAATGCTCGAAATATAATCGGTTCTTATGGGTTGGATAAAAAGACCAGAGTGCTTTTGTTTGCTCATTGGGATACCCGCCCATTTTCTGATCATGATGAAAATCCGGACAATCACCATAAACCCGTACTTGGAGCAAATGATGCGGGTAGTGGAGTCGGTGTATTACTGGAAGTTGCTCGTATTATACAGCAACAAGCACCCGAGATTGGTATAGATATTATATTTTTTGATGCAGAAGATTATGGTACACCAGTCTTTGCCGAAGAAAAACCCGGTGATTGGTGGTGCCTGGGTTCTCAATATTGGGGAGCGAATCCTCATGTGCCAAATTACAAGGCGAAGTATGGTATATTACTGGATATGGTCGGTGCAAAAGATGCTACTTTCTATAGAGAAGCTTATTCGATGTATTATGCAAGGGATATAGTTGAAAAGGTATGGAGTACGGCTCGTCAACTTGATTATGGTGCATATTTTATCAGTAAAGATGGTACTGGTGTGACGGATGATCATGTATATGTGAATCAAAAACGGAATATTCCGAGCGTAGATATTATTCATACAAATGCAGATTCTTCATTTGTTTCTCATTGGCATACCCAAAACGATGATATGAGTAATATCAGTAAAGAAACACTGAAAGCTGTTGGTCAAACAATATTGGAAGTAATATATAATGAGAAAGAAAAATAAGTTTATAAATTTTTATTGATTTTATAAACGAAAAATACGGCTACTTACTAAATGTTAATGTAGTGGTATAAAACTATAATAGAAATGGCTACGATAAACGAAATACAAGACGAAATAATAGAGGAGTTTTCTATGTTTGACGATTGGATGGACCGCTATGGTCTATTGATCGAATTGGGAAATTCGCTAGAAAAATTAGACGAGAAATATAAGGTTGAAAACAATCTGATAGAAGGTTGTCAGAGCCGCGTTTGGCTACATGCTGAATACGTGGATGGCAAAGTTGTATTCAATGCTGAAAGTGATGCTGTTATTGTAAAAGGAATAATAGCCTTGTTGATAAAAGTATTATCAGATAAAACGCCCGACGAGATTATCAATACAGACCTCTACTTTGTAGAACGGATAGGATTGAAAGAACACTTATCACCCACACGTTCGAATGGTTTGGTTTCAATGATTAAACAAATGCGTTTCTACGCAATGGCATTTAAAGCTAAAAATAGCTGATTTTCATAAGAAAGCCCTGTAAATAATCATTCTTCCATTTGTTTCTATATAAAATTCTTTGTCAGTCGCTTCATTGAGGGTTGCCTGCCACCAGTTTGTAAATTCATGATTTGTAACAGGGTAAAGTAAGTTATGTGTTGTGACTTTGCAGCGATCGATACTAAATAAGGATACCTGTTGTTTGAGAGAACTCTCGAATGCTGAATTTGTTTCTATTCCTACAAATACCCCATAGTCTGTAATCATTTCCACATCGCCACACTTCATATATTCGCAAAGAAGACTTATGTTGCCTATCGTATGATCTTCTCGTTTGCCGGTTGCCCCTAATATTGTAATTTTCTTACGACCTTGTTCGATGCAAAAGTGAACGGCTTTGGTCAAATCATTCGTATCTTGTTCGGATATGCGATGAATAATATTTGAAAATCGGAGTTGGTTTTCTTTGGACAATGAATCGCAATCTCCAACTATGGCATCGGGTATTTTATTTATATGAGACAGATTATTGATAGCACCGTCACAGCAAACCAGATATTTACTATTCTCGAGTATCGATAATGCGATAGGGTGGGTTGGAAATTCTCCGTTAGCCAGTACAACGGTTTCGATTTGTTGGTTTATAACAGGAAGGGTATATTTTTTCATTTTAAGTATCAATGTCGATAGAATATTTTTATAAGATGTAAATATATAAACTATACTTTTTTAATTAGGTAAAACAAATAAATACTTTCACTTGTTCTTATACCTAGGCAAGCATATTTGTTTTAATTGATTGGATAACAGTTGGTATGCTGATTGTTGTAATTTGAAAAAATATATCAAATGAAGAAGTACGTTATTTTATTAATGAGTATTTTGTTTACTTCTGTATTAGCTGTCAATGCTCAGGATTCTACTCGTGTGAGTAAAAAGAAAGTAAACAAAACCGAGACTAGAGATTCTAAAGAAGAAAGTAGATCTGGTCGTAAAGGGAAAAAATCGGATTCTAAGACTTCAAAAGAAGGCAAAGAAGAAAGAAGTACTGAAAAACGCGAAAGATCTGAATCAAGATCATCTCGTAAAGAAGGTAAAAGGGGAGATAAGACCCGTACAGAAAAGACAACAAATGCAGAGGGTGTAGAGGTTGAACCAGAAGGTGTAGAGTAAATAATTAAGTAATTTGATTGTCGAAATATGAAAGAGCCTGTTTGTCTTCGAGATAAGCAGACTCTTTCATATTTATTAATGCCTATATATAAGAAAGGAAAACCGTTTATTATTCTATTCGACAAAAAATTCCGACCTTTGCATAATCTTTGAAATAAGCATAATTTCGACTAAACTTAAAAAAAGAGAATATCTGATGATAGAAATAAATAAAGTACCATCTCCATGCTTTGTAATGGAAGAAGAATTGTTAAGAAAAAATCTTTCTCTTATCAAATCTGTAAAGGATAGGGCAGGTGTGGATATTATTTTGGCATTCAAAGCGTTCGCTATGTGGAAATCGTTTCCGATCATACGCGAATATATTCCCCATTCCACAGCTAGTTCTGTTTTTGAGGCACAATTGGCATACGAAGAAATGGGAAGTCGTGCACACACATTTTCACCGGCATATACTCATGAGAATTTTCCGATTTTCATGAAATACAGCAGCCATATAACGTTTAACTCTCTATCGCAATTTAATCGTTTCTATCCGGAAGCTGAAAAGTACGATGAGAAAGTATCATTTGGCTTGCGTATCAATCCCGAATATTCGGAAGTAGAAACAGATCTTTATAATCCATGTGCACCCGGTTCGCGTTTGGGTATCGTAGCCGATTTGTTAGGCGACCAATTGCCCGAGGGAGTAGAAGGTTTGCATTTTCATACACTTTGTGAGTCTTCATCTTACGATCTGGAGAAAACATTAGAGCAAATTGAACTGAAATTTGGACACTTACTGTCTCAGGCTAAATGGTTTAATATGGGTGGTGGTCACCTCATGACCCGTAGCGATTATGATGTAGAGCATTTGATCAAGGTTTTGAAGCGTTTCAAAGCAAAATATCCGCATCTCCATATTATTATGGAACCGGGTAGTGCTTTTGCATGGCAAACAGGTATTTTAGTATCTACTGTAGTTGATGTTGTAGAGAACAAAGGTATAAAAACAGCCATATTAGATGTTTCTTTTGCTTGTCATATGCCAGACTGCTTGGAAATGCCTTACAAACCACAGATCAGAGGTGCATATCATGAACCGGTGGCAGGATTACCAACTTATAGAATGGGAGGAAGCAGTTGCTTAAGCGGTGATTTCATCGGTGAGTGGTCGTTCGATGAACCATTGCTTGTGGGTGATAAAATTATTTTTGAAGATATGATTCATTACACTATTGTGAAAACAACTATGTTTAATGGTATTTCTCATCCGGCAATCGCATTGTGGACAAAAGATAATCAATTGAATATTTATCGTGAATTCGATTATCAGGATTATAAAAGCAGAATGAGTTGAGTCTGGAACTCTGTTTATTGTTTTTAAGCGGGGGGACTATATTAAAAATACTAAATAGTTAAAAATGAGATTGGAGGCAATAAGCTTTTTTAATTTGCGTTTCAATTAAGTACGAAACATAAATAATAATTGGCCTATGAAAAAAAACATTACTCCTAAACTCAGTAATATATTTACTAAAAGAGAAAAGATGGTTGTCGCACCTTCTATTAAAACATTAGATTTTTTGAAACTGTTTTCACGCACTTATTATGTTGAAAAATCATTACCTAATTCGCTGAATGAGGTTTGTGTAAATTGATTTCATAATATACAGCAAGTAAAAATATGAGGTACAAAGGCATTATGCTTTTTGTACCTTTTTGTTTTTATGCTGATTGTCTTTTTAGTACTTTTGTTTATATCAATATAAAATTCAATCGTATGAGCCATAAAATAGCACCATCTTTGCTTTCCGCCGATTTTTTGAACTTGCAGTCAGATGTAGAAATGATTAATAACAGTGAAGCGGATTGGTTTCATTGCGATGTAATGGATGGGAGTTTTGTCCCTAATATATCTTTTGGATTCCCTATTATTAAACAAATCAGCAAGATAGCAAAGAAGCCTTTGGATGTACATCTTATGATCGTTAACCCCGATAAATATATTAAAGAGGTAAAAGATTGCGGCGCATATATGATGAATGTGCATTACGAAGCCTGTATTCATCTACACCGTACGATAGGAGCTATTCACGATGCAGGAATGAAAGCCGGTGTAACTTTAAATCCTCATACTCCAGTATCTCTGCTCGAAGATATTTTACAGGATGTAGATATGGTTCTATTAATGTCTGTAAATCCCGGATTCGGGGGGCAGAAATTTATAGAACGCTCTGTAGAAAAAGTTGCTCGTTTGAAGGAAATGATTCTGAAGCGAAATCTGTCGACACTGATACAAGTAGATGGAGGTGTAAATCTCGAAACAGGTAAACGTTTGGTTGATGCCGGAGCCGATGTACTTGTGGCTGGGAATGCAGTATTTGCAGATCCTAATCCAACAGAAATGATACATAGGTTGAAGAGTATTGTATGATGCAGGGAGAATGAGTTGAGATGCAAAATCCTTTGTCTAAAACTCCTTTTCTGACATTGCTAATACCTTTGATTAGTGGTATTGTACTTCAATACTATTTCAATATACAAAATTGGAGCATAGCATTCTTCCTCTTGGGAGCGATTGTTATGCTCTTTTCATATTTAATACCCAAGGATAAAGAGTTTAGATTACGTTGGCTGTTTGGTGCAGGTTTAAGCCTTTTCCTTATTGGCATTGGGATTACGACTAGCGGTTATCGTCAGCAGGAATCGTCTTTTATATTTTCTGATCAACCGCAAACTTACCGAGCCATCGTAACAGATACACCGCAAGAGAAACCTCGTTCTGTGGCATATAAAGTCCAGTTGCCAGATCTAGATAAGCAAATAGTTTGCTATTTTCAACGTGACACATTATATAATACTTATTTAATGCCCGGCGATGAATTTTTGTTTAAAGGCGAGATACAGGCTTTTAAGAATCAAGGAAACCCCGATGATTTCGACTACGTAAGCTATATGCACGATAAGGGGTTTGCAGGCTCTGTTTACATACCATCCGATTCGTGGCAAGTAACGGGAAGATCTTCTTCGTCGGTGATAACACAAGCATTGAGATGTCGTCAGCATATATTGACATTCTATCAATCGTTGGGTTTCAATGATACTGAATATGCTATTCTTTCAGCCTTAACGATCGGATATCAGGAAGCCTTATCTGACGATTTGAAACAATCGTTCAGAACAACAGGCACGGTTCATGTCCTTTCTGTCAGTGGTCTACATGTGGGAATAATCTATGTGATGATAAGTTTTCTGTTGAGTTTTATTCGTCGTAATTCAAAATACTATTGGTTGAAACCCACTATTATTATTGTCTTACTTTGGATATATGCTTTCATAACGGGGTTACCGCCTTCAGTTATTCGTGCAAGTGCTATGTTGACTGTTTTCTGTGTGTCGGAGGTTTTCAACCGGAAAAGTTTCTCTGTGAATGCACTTTATATCACAGCCTTTTTTATGCTGCTGATAAGTCCTTTTTCCCTTTTTGATATAGGATTTCAATTGAGTTTTATGTCTGTTCTGGCTATCCTCTATTTACAACCTCGGGCATCGAATTTATTAGCTGTCAAAAACAAGTATTTACGTGCATTCTGGCAAATGTTTACTCTATCTTTAGTTGCTCAATTGGGAACTTTCCCTTTATGTCTATACTATTTTGGGACATTCCCGACTTATTTCTTTATAGGCAATCTGCTGATTGTGCCACTGGTATCACTTATCACTTATTCGGTAGCAGGAATATTTCTGGCAAAGCTATTAAGCTATATTATGCCAAGCTTGAGTGTTTACTTATTCTATCTGCCGGTCAATATATTGAAACTGTTGGTTGGGATAATGACTTCGGTCATTGAGTTTTTTGAAAAGCTGCCTTTTGCTCTGATTGAAGATGCTTATGTTTCATTGTTCGATCTGTTTTTAATAGCCGCCACCATAATAAGTTTTTTACTTGCTGTCATCTATAAGAAGCCAAGATCGTTACTTGTTGGTTTATCTTCTATTCTCATATTCTTTAGTATTCATCTATATGATAATCTTTGTAGTAAACCCGATTCAATTACGGTTTACAATAGACGAAATACAACTGAAATAAAGTGGAATATCGGGCATCAAAATTATATGATAGAAAACGAAGATCGAGCAAGAGGATATAAGTTGGTAGAGATAGATACAGTTAAATTCCTGATTATATCTAAAAATATTTGGAGAGATAAACAGAGTGACGAAAAATTTGTAGTCGATTGCTTGGTGCTAACAGGAGATAATTCCCTGTCTTTATATTCTTTAACTCAATTGTTTTCTATGCAGGAAGTTGTTGTAGATGCCTCATTATCAGCAAAAACAGTGAGTCGATTGAAGGGTGAATGCCTAAAACTGAATATTCCTTGTTATGATGTGGCACAAAATGGTGCATATAGTTTGATTTTTTAGTATTTTTGCACTGAATAGACATACTAGCTATTTATCACTGTATAATTGACTGATAGTATGTTTTTACTTACAATACCGATAAACTTAAGGATAGGTCTGAGACCTTAATATAGACTCAAAGGAGAGAGAATAAATAAATGATTTCAAAGATAATAGACAGTCGTAAAATATCGCAAGTTGAAGATTTACTAGATAAGCATGACAAAATTGTAATTGTAACACATGTTTCACCTGATGGAGATGCTATCGGTTCATCATTGGGTTTGTATCACTATCTAAATGATTTAGGTAACGAAGTTACAGTAATAGTTCCGAATGTTTTCCCTGACTTTTTACGCTGGATAAAAGGAGCAAAAGATATATTGGTTTATGAAAAATATCCCGAATATGCTCAAAAACTTATTGAAGAAGCTCAGTTGATATTTTGTCTTGATTTTAATATACCTAAGCGTACTAATAATGTAGGCCCTCTTATTGAGGCAGCTAAAGCTAAGAAGATTATGGTGGATCATCATCCCGAGCCTTCCGATTTTTGTGATGTTACGATTTCGTATCCGCAAATATCATCTACAAGCGAACTAATTTTCCGTCTGATTTGTCGTATGGGAGATTTCGAAGCTATGAGTAAAGAGTGTGCTGAAGCTATTTATACAGGTATGATGACTGATACAGGAGCATTTACCTATAATTCAAATAATGCCGAAATTTATTATATTATTGGCGAATTGCTTAAAAAAGGAATAGATAAAGACCAAATATATTCTAATGTCTATCATAATTATTCAGAAGATCGTTATCGTATGCTTGGGTATACATTATCTGAAAAGATGAAGATATATCCTGAATATAATGCTGCTCTTATTTGGCTGACAAAAGAAGAACAGGCTAAATATCATGCAAAGAAAGGTGATACGGAAGGATTTGCTAATCTGCCGCTGAATATTTCGAAAATAATTTTTTCAGTTTTCCTTCGGGAAGACAATGAAATGATAAAAATTTCGTTACGTTCACAGGGGGATTTCCCAACGAATAAATTCTCGGCTCAATGTTTTAATGGAGGAGGGCATCTAAATGCATCCGGTGGTGAATTTTATGGAACATTGGAAGATGCTATCGCTATTTTTGAGAAGACGCTTCCCGAATATAAAGATTTATTGATAAAATAATAACGTACATAATATTAGAAATTTAGATGAGAAAAATTATAGGATGTATATTTGCTTTTATAGGATTAGCTATTGTAATTTCTGCTTGTAGCGGAGATACTTATGCTAAGAAATTGGACAAAGAAAAGAAAGCCATTGAGCGATTTATAAAAGAAGAAGGTATCACTGTTATTGACTATTACCCCGTAAATAGAGGATTTAAAGAAAAAGAATATTTTAAAGATCCTAAAACCGGTATATATCTTCATGTGATAGATTCGGGTGTTGGTGAAAAAGCTAAAAAATTTGTAGCAGGAGGAAGCCAAGGTGGAACTTCTGTTGATATGAGATATGCCGATACGCGTTTTTTAGGAGATACAGCAGTATGGAAGAATAATGGACCTGATGATGGCTTATATGGCTTGTCTTTAACTTATGGAAATACAGGGAGTTATACTTTTGCATATAGTACTTCATATAAAGACATATTGTTCTATACATTTTTGTCACCTGCCTGTGCTTTCCCTTTGCAATATGTGCGTGATGGAGCAGTTGTTAGTATGATTGTACCTTTTTCACAAGGATCGACTCAACAGACTAATGACTATTCTACCATTTATTACGGATATTTGAAATATACATTTGCAGATTAATATAAAAATAATACTTTGAAATGGCACTTATAAAATCGATTTCTGGTATCAGAGGTACAATCGGAGGTAAAGTAGGCGAAGGCTTGAATCCTTTAGATACAGTTAAATTTGTATCGGCTTATGCCTCTTTTATTCAACGGAATAAACAAACTGATTCGAACAAAATTGTTGTTGGTCGTGATGCTCGTATTTCGGGTAAAATGATGGAGCAGTTGGTTGTAGGTACTCTTATGGGTGCTGGTTTTGATGTGGTGAATATCGGCCTAGCGACAACCCCTACTACCGAACTGGCTGTAACAATGGAGAATGCCAGTGGTGGGATTATTCTTACTGCTAGTCATAACCCACGCCAATGGAATGCGTTGAAACTTTTGAATGCAAACGGCGAATTTCTTAATGCAAAAGAAGGCGAAGAGATACTTCGTATGGCCGAAGCCGAAGATTTTGATTTTGCGAATGTAGACCATTTAGGCAAAGTTGTAGAAAAAGATTATACAGACAAACATATACAGGCTGTACTCGATCTAGAGTTAGTTGATGTAGAAGCTATAAAAGCTGCTGATTTTGAGGTGGCTATCGATTGTGTGAATTCAGTTGGAGGAATAGTTCTCCCTCGTTTGCTAAATGCTTTAGGCGTGACAAAAATAAATGAATTATATTGCACGCCAAATGGAGATTTTCCTCACAATCCGGAACCGCTACCTGAGCATCTGGAAGATATTTCGGTAATGATGAAGACAACAGATTCTAATGTTGGTTTCGTTGTCGACCCGGATGTTGACCGCTTGGCGATCATCTGTGAAAATGGAGAAATGTTTGGTGAAGAATATACACTTGTGGCAGTGGCCGATTATGTATTGAAACATACACCCGGTAATACCGTATCTAATTTAAGTTCGAGCCGTGCTTTACGCGATGTAACACGTAAGTATGGATGTGAATACAGCCCGTCGGCAGTAGGAGAAGTAAATGTTACTGCTAAGATGAAAGCGACAAACGCAGTAATCGGAGGAGAAGGCAATGGAGGTATTATTTACCCGTCGAGCCATTATGGCCGTGATTCTTTAGTTGGCATCGCATTGTTTTTAAGTCATTTGGCTAAAGAGAAAAAGACTGTAAGCGAAATACGTGCAAGTTATCCGCAATATTATATAGCAAAACAAAAGGTAGAACTAACGCCCGAGATAGATGTAGATGCTATTTTGGCGGCAGTGAAAGAGAAATTTTCATCGGAAGAGGTTACTGATATCGATGGTGTGAAGATCGATTTTCCTGATAAATGGGTGCATTTGCGTAAGTCGAATACAGAACCTATTATTCGTGTTTATTCTGAAGCTCATACAATGAAAGAGGCTGAAGAAATAGGAGGTGAAATAATGGCTGTAATCAAACAGCTGGCAAAATAACAGGGTAAAACCAGATATGAAAACAGTAGGATAACAATCATTTTATTTATAGATTTGTTATCCTATTTTTTTGTTTTAAATAAATCAGAGACGATTATGGCAGATCTTGCAGCATTCAACGGTTTCACACCTGCGACAATTCAGTTCCTTCAGGGCTTGAAAGAAAATAATTATAAAGAATGGTTTGAAGAGCATCGTGATGTTTATGAACGCGAACTGTTGAATCCCTTCAAAAGCCTTGTGGTGAGCCTATCGCCTGCCATGCATAATATAGACCCGCAATTCGAACTGCGTCCTCATAGAGTAGTATCTCGTATTTATCGAGACGTGCGTTTTTCAAAAAATAAAGATCCATACAAAACATGTCTTTGGATGACGTTTCAGATACCGGTAGCCGCAGGCGATTGGCAGAATTATCCCGGATATTTTATGGAACTTAGCGACGAAGGCTATCTCTGCGGTATGGGGCTATATATGGCTAAGAAGAAAATTATGGACGACTTTAAAGATAATATAAAATATAATGCTGCTGAATTTAAGGAGGTTACTCAAAAGACCGTTTTGGACAGAGGTTTTAGCATAATGGGCGAAGACTATAAAAGGCAAATACCAAACGATCTGTCAGAATATTATCAGCCATGGATGCAAAAGAAAAGTGTTTGGGTTGCTAAACAAAGACCGATAGGAAATGAGGTGTTTTCTGCTAAATTCGCCGAACAGATACAGGAAGATTTTGTAGCCCTTGAATGGTTATATAATTTCTTTAAAGAAAGTCAACCTGAATAAAATAATTAAGGTTTCCGACCTTTTAATAAATAATAGACAAAACAAAAATAGAATGAAGAAGCTTAGAGCAGCCATCGTTGGGTATGGCAACATTGGTAAATACGTTTTAGATGCAATAGTAGCGTCTCCCGATTTTGAAGTAGCAGGTATTGTTCGTCGTGATCCTGCTAATATTCCTGAAGAAATAAGTAAATACACGGTAGTAAAAACAGTTGCCGAACTGAGCGATGTAGACGTAGCAATACTCTGTACGCCGACACGTAGCGTAGAGACTTACGCTAAAGAATGTTTAACAGCAGGTATCAATACTGTTGATAGTTATGATATTCACGGTGGTATCGTAAATCTTCGCAAAGAATTAAATGCTGTTGCTGTGGCAAACAATACTGTTTCTATAATCTCGGCAGGCTGGGATCCGGGAACAGATTCGATGGTACGTTCAATGATGGAATTTATGGCACCTAAGGGTGTAACTTATACTAACTTTGGTCCGGGTATGAGCATGGGTCATACAGTAGCTGTAAAAGCAATAAAAGGAGTGAAAGCGGCATTGTCTATGACTATTCCTTTAGGAACAAGTATTCATCGCCGTATGGTGTATATCGAAGTTGAAAGTGGTTATAATTTTGAAGAGGTTGCGGCAGCAATTAAATCTGACGATTATTTTGTTAACGACGAAACACATGTGAAACAAGTAGATTGTGTTGATGATCTTAAGGATATGGGACACGGTGTAAATATGGTGCGCAAAGGAGTTTCGGGTACTACCCAAAATCAACTTTTAGACTTTAATATGAAAATCAATAATCCTGCTCTCACAGCTCAGGTACTCGTAGCTTCGGCACGTGCTGCTATGAAGCAAAGACCGGGAGCGTATACAATGATCGAAGTTCCTGTTATCGACTATATTTATGGTGATAAAGAAGCTTTGATTAAAAAGCTTGTATAAAATAAAGATCATATATGATTTGTTTCCCTAATGCAAAAATAAATCTCGGATTAAATATTGTATCTAAGCGAGATGACGGTTATCATAATCTCGAAACAGTTTTTTATCCTATTGCAATAAAAGATGCTTTAGAGATTATTGTTAAAGAAGATCAGTCAGAAGATACTTTTATCGAAGCAGGTATTAAAGTTGATGCTGCACCGGAAAGTAATCTGGTAATGAAGGCGCTTAAGTTGATGCGAAGCAAATATGAATTTCCTTCGTTGGAAGTTCATTTACTTAAGAAAATACCCTTTGGAGCCGGCTTAGGCGGGGGGTCGGCTGATGCTTCTTTTATGTTGAAGTTGATAAATAAGACTTTCGATCTTGGAGCTTCTGATAAAGAACTAGCTAATATTGCTGTTCAATTAGGGGCTGATTGTCCGTTCTTTATTTACAATCGACCGATGTTTGCAACTGGGATAGGAGAGGTTTTCGAAGACGTGGAGTTATGTCTTAAAGATTATACGTTTATATTGATTAAACCGGATATTCATGTATCTACAAAAGATGCTTTTGCTCAAATAAAGCCTTTGCAACCGAGTATGTCTCTTAAAGAGATAATAAAGAAACCCATGACAGAATGGAGGGACTTGATGATAAACGATTTTGAGAAAAGTGTTGTTGCTAAATATCCTCTAATCAATGAGATAAAAGAAACAATGTATAAACATGGTGCTTTGTATGCATCTATGACAGGATCAGGCTCTTCCGTTTTTGGAATATTTAACGAAGACGTTAAAGCCCTTCAAACGCTTTATCCAGACTGTAATATCTGGGTTGGAAAGGGTATGTAAGTTCTTGTCGGTATCTTTATTTTACGAAATAAAAGCCGTATCTTTGATAGATGTATCTATTGGAGATGCGGTTTAATAATTTTATTTTATGAAAAAAATAGCATTGTTCATTATACCGGGTGTTTGTATCTGTGTGTTAGCTGTCTTTCTCTTGTCAAATAACAGCAAAGTAGAAGTTGAAACAAAGACACCTTATGTTTTGTCGATGACAAAATCGATAGATGTACCTCATAAAGTATCGTTTGCAGGCGAAGATCTTGATTTGGACAGATATGATCTGCATGAGCGCTACGATAGAGAGATAAACGGATTCACTTATTTGCATTCGACAACAATGTTGTTAATAAAGAAAGCAAATCGTTATTTTCCAATTATCGAACCTATCCTTAAAGCAAATGGAATACCAGAAGATTTTAAATATCTGGCTGTTATAGAAAGTAGTTTGAATCATCGTGCGGTATCATCTGCTGGAGCGGCAGGGCTATGGCAGTTTATGCCTAAGACAGCACCATCGTATGGGCTGGAAGTAGGTTCGGAGGTTGATGAGAGATACTCGGTCGAGAAGTCAACCGAAGCAGCTTGTAAATACTTCAAACAGGCATATAACAAATACGGTAGTTGGGCTAGCGTAGCTCTCTCTTACAATGCAGGGCAAGGGCGAATTAGTGGCGAATTGGATAAACAACAAGTAGAAGATGGTTTAGATCTTTGGCTTGTGGATGAAACATCGCGTTATTATTTCCGTATGTTAGCTATAAAACAACTTTTTGAGAGTCCCTACAAATATGGTTTTGTATTAACGGCAAATCAGCTATATAAACCAATGGAGTTTAAATCGGTTGAGATAACAGAATCTATTCCCGATTTAGCAGCTTTTGCTAAAGATAACGGACTTACTTACGCACAATTGAAAGATTTTAATTCGTGGCTTCGCGACAGGAAACTGACGATTTCGCCTAAAAGCCAAAGATCATATACAATTCTTATACCTAGCCAGCAATCCCTTTATTACAAAAAAGGCGATCAGGTGAAAGTTCATGATAAGAATTGGATTACACAAGATTGATAACTAGTAATATAAAGCACGTCTTTTTATTAAATGGAAACAGAACAAGTAGAGGAAAAAGAGAAAATAAACGTGTATGGTGCACGTGTTCACAACTTAAAAAATATTGATGTAGAAATTCCTCGTGATTCATTGGTCGTTATCACCGGCTTGAGTGGTAGTGGCAAATCATCATTAGCCTTTGATACAATTTTTGCAGAAGGTCAACGCCGATATATAGAAACATTTTCAGCTTATGCCCGTAGTTTCTTGGGCGGAATGGAGCGTCCTGATGTTGATAAAATAACAGGACTCAGTCCTGTTATATCTATAGAACAAAAAACAACCAATCGTAATCCCCGTTCTACAGTGGGAACTACTACTGAAATATATGACTTCCTGCGTTTGCTTTATGCACGTGCCGGAGAAGCATATTCATATCTCACCGGAGAGAAAATGGTGAAATATACCGAAGATCAGATTCTGGAACTTATTCTGGAGAGGTATATTGGAAAGAAAATATATTTACTGGCTCCTGTTGTTCGTAGCCGTAAAGGCCACTACAAGGAGTTGTTTGAGCAAATAAGCAAGAAGGGGTATCTTACTGTTCGTGTCGATGGCGTTATCCGCGAAATACTTCCGGGTATGCGTGTCGATCGATATAAAATTCATAATATCGAAGTGCTTATCGATAAAATGGTTGTATCGAATAAACATGTCGACAATCTAAAGAAAAGCCTCCGTGTAGCAATGAAGCAGGGGGATGGTCTTATTCTGATTGAAGACGTAGAAACCGAAGAGGTACGTCATTTTAGTCGTCAGTTGATGTGTCCGTCTACAGGTTTGTCGTATAGCGAGCCTGCGCCAAATACGTTCTCGTTCAATTCGCCTTATGGAGCATGCTCTCGATGTAAAGGCCTTGGGGTCATCAATCAGATCGATATGGATAAGATTGTACCGAAGCCTCAGTTGAGTATCTATGCCGGCGGTATAACACCATTGGGCAAATATAAGAACTATTTGTTTTTTTGGCAGATAGAAGCTATTTGTGAAAAGTATGGAGTTACGATTAAAACGCCGATCAAGGATATTCCCGAAGAGGCGATGAATGACATAATGTTCGGTACTGACGAGCAATTGCAGATTAAGAATGAATCTCTTGGAGGTGCATCAAATTATACAATGGCTTTCGAAGGTGTTGCAAAGTATATATCTATGCAGCAGGAGAGCGAAGCCTCGGCTTCGGCTCAAAAGTGGGCGGAGCAGTTTGTAAAGACCGGAACCTGCCCTGATTGTGATGGGCAGCGATTAAACAAAGAAGCGCTTCACTATAGGCTTAATGGAAAGAATATAGCTGAACTTGCCAATATGGATATTCAGGAACTGTATAATTGGATACAGGACGTTGATAAACATATATCTGGCAGACAGGCAGCCATTGCTTCGGAAGTAAAAAAAGAAATTCTGTCTCGTCTTACTTTCTTGTTGGATGTCGGGTTAAATTATCTTTCGTTGAATAGATCATCAGTAACACTGTCAGGAGGGGAAAGCCAACGCATACGTTTAGCTACTCAAATAGGCTCGCAGCTGGTAAATGTCCTGTATATATTAGATGAGCCAAGTATTGGTCTGCATCAGCGTGATAATACTCGATTAATAGATTCGTTAAAGAAATTACGTGATACAGGGAACTCTGTTGTGGTAGTAGAGCATGATAAAGAAATTATGCTTGAAGCAGACTATGTTGTTGATATGGGACCGTATGCCGGGCGTAGAGGAGGTAAAGTCGTGTTCTCGGGCACTCCGGCGGAAATGCTTAAAGCCAATACGCTTACATCCGATTATCTGAATGGAAGACAGGAAATAGAAATTCCCAAGAAAAGAAGAACAGGAAACGGCAAAAAGATAACACTTAAGGGAGCTACAGGTCATAACCTAAAGAATGTGACAGCCAGTTTTCCTCTTAACACATTTATTTGTGTGACAGGGGTATCGGGTAGTGGAAAATCAAGTTTGATAAATGCGACATTGCAACCGATATTGAGTCAGCATTTATATAAGTCATTAGCTGATCCATTGCCCTATAAAACAATAGAGGGGATTGACAACGTTGATAAAGTAATAAGTGTCGATCAATCGCCAATCGGTCGTACGCCTCGTTCTAATCCGGCTACATATACAGGTGTATTTTCAGATATAAGAAATTTGTTTGTTAATCTGCCGGAATCGAAAATTAGAGGGTATAAACCGGGACGTTTTTCTTTTAATGTAAAAGAAGGGCGTTGCGAAGTATGCGGAGGGAATGGCTACAAGGTGATAGGTATGAATTTTTTACCGGATGTTTTTGTTCCTTGTGAGGAATGTCATGGTAAACGTTATAATAGGGAAACACTCGAAGTCCGTTTCAAAGGAAAATCTATTGCTGATGTATTGGATATGACTATTAATATGGCGGTCGAGTTTTTTGAAAACGTTCCGGTAATATTAAATAAGATAAGAGTACTGCAAGAAGTAGGGCTTGGCTATATAAAATTGGGGCAGCCATCTACTACTTTATCAGGAGGAGAGTCCCAAAGAGTGAAACTTGCGACAGAATTAGCCCGTATAGATACAGGAAATACTATATATATACTCGATGAGCCGACTACCGGACTCCACTTCGAAGATATCAGGGTTTTGCTCGGTGTTTTGAATAAATTGGTAGACAGAGGTAATACTGTAATTGTGATAGAACATAATCAGGATATAATTAAAAGTGCTGATTATATTATAGATATGGGTCCAGATGGTGGGGCTGGGGGTGGAACCCTTATTGCTAGAGGGAAGCCTGAAGATATAATCAAAGTGAAGGGTAGTTTTACAGCTGAATATCTCGCTAAAGAGTTCGACTAAAAAGCTAATGTAAAAAAGTGTGAATTTATTGTGGAAAAAAGCTTCAAAGTATTGCTCTGACGAAAAGAAACACTATATTTGTAATGTAATAATGAAAATGATATGGCAACAATAACATTCAAAGGTGCAAATGTAAATACAAGCGGAGACTTACCTAAAGTGGGTACAGTTGCTCCTGCATTTACGTTAGTGAAGAATGATTTATCTGAATTATCTCTTGCAGATTTGAAAGGTAAATATGTTGTTCTGAATATTTTCCCAAGCTTAGATACCGGAGTGTGTGCTTCTTCTGTTAGAAGATTCAATAAAGAGGCTGCTGGTTTATCTAACACTGTTATTCTAGCAGTATCGGCTGATTTGCCTTTTGCTAGTGGACGTTTCTGTACAACAGAAGGAATTGAAAATGTGATTCCAGTTTCTGTATTCAGAAATCCTGAATTTGCTAAAAATTATGGTGTATTAACAATCGATGGTCCATTGAAAGGTCTTTTGGCTCGCTCAGTGGTAGTTGTTAATCCCGAAGGAAATATATCGTACACAGAGTTGGTTCCTGAGACTACGGTTGAACCGGATTATCAGACTGCAATCAACTCTATTGTGTAGTTTTGTAAAGTTTGTGTTAAGGTTGGAAAGTCTGCGAAGGATTTCGCGGGCTTTCTTTTTTTTATTTTTCCACTTCTGCTTTTGCCTTTGCGGTTTATATTAACCTTTTTCCTTACATTTGCACTCGAATAAAATTTAGAGACTAACTATACAGAATGACTCAATTATCTTTATTAGAAAAACTTGATGTTTTAGTAATCCGTTTCGAAGAGATTGGGAAACTAATTACTGATCCTAATATTATTAGTGATATGAAACGGTATGTCAAGTTGACTAAAGAATATCGCGATCTGGAGAAGATTGCTAATGCTCGTAAAGAGTATCAGCAAGTCTTATCAAATATAGCTGAAGCAAAACAAATTCTGGACGCAGAAAGTGATCCGGAACTAAGAGAGATTGCGAAAGAAGAACTGGAGGAATCTAATAGTCGATTACCTGTATTAGAAGAAGAGATAAAACTGCTGCTTGTTCCTGCCGATCCGGAAGATGCTAAAAATGCTATTGTTGAGATTAGAGGTGGTACAGGTGGTGATGAGGCTGCGATTTTTGCAGGTGATCTTTATCGTATGTACACTAAATACTGCGAATCGAAAGGTTGGAAAACTGAAATAACAAGTCTTACCGAAGGTACTTCGGGTGGATTTAAAGAGATAATATTTACCGTAGCAGGTGAAGGAGTTTATGGTATATTAAAATACGAATCGGGTGTTCATCGTGTACAGCGTGTTCCTGCTACAGAAACACAAGGTCGTGTACATACATCTGCTGCTACTGTTGCAGTTTTGCCTGAGGCCGAAGAATTTGATGTGGAAATAAAAGAATCGGATATTCGGGTTGATACTTTTTGTGCATCAGGAAACGGTGGACAATCGGTAAATACAACTTATTCTGCGATACGTCTGGTACATATACCTACAGGGGTTGTAGTTCAATGTCAGGATGAAAAATCACAGTTGAAAAATAAGGCTAAAGCTATGGTCGAGTTACGTAGCCGTATCTATAATATGGAATACCAAAAATATTTGGATGAGGTAGCTTCTAAACGTAAAACAATGGTTTCGACAGGAGACCGCTCTGCCAAAATCAGAACATATAACTATCCTCAAGGTCGGGTTACCGATCATCGTATCAACCTTACATTGTATAATTTATCAGCTATTATGGACGGTGATATTCAATCTATAATAGATCAATTGATAATAGTTGAAAACACAGAACGTTTGAAAGAGAGTGAATTATAATAAATAAGAATCTACCTAACTAAAACTAATTTAACAATTACTTAAACTATGAAGAAGCTAATTTTAATGGCCTTATCAATTATGCTATATCTTAGCGCATCATCGCAAGAGACATCTGTTCCTAAATGGAAATTTGGTGTGTCCGGAGGATTTTCTTTTCTGACTGCAAGTTCGAAAAGTTCAGAGCGAGAATTAATAGACATGGGTGTGCCAAGTGATATTGCAAAAGACTATTACAGTGATTTAAAGAAAGGGCAAATGGCTACTGCTAATGTCGTATATCTATTTAAACCTAAAATGGGAGTGGGGCTAAAGTATAATTTCTTTACTTCTAATGCTGAGAAAAATGGATTGATAGTCGATTATAACTATGATGGTAATCTGGAAAGAGTAAATATGAAAGAACAATTGTACTATAATTTTGTAGGACCTTCGTTTTACATGCAAAATTACATTACAAATAATAAGAAATTTCAGTTGACAGGCCAGGTGGCTGTAGGGTATTTACATTATAGAAATCAGGTTAAGTCTGATATGAATTTACTTTTGACAGGAAGCACATTGGGTTTTAATGGTGAGCTTGGTATAGAGTATTTTTTAACGAAAAACTGGGCTATAGGAGTAAGTGGAGAAGTATTATCAGGTGTAGTTGGTAAAGTTACAGTTGATGACAGCTATTCAAGTGAGAATATAAAACTTTATGATGAATCAAGAATAAATATGACTCATTTGGGTGTACTATTTGCTATTCGTTTTTATAAATAATCTGAACTATGAAAAATATATATATTGTTATAACAGTTTTATGTGCTGTTTTATTTACTACAGGTTGTAGTAGTGATTTTTTGGATGAGAATAATGACAAAATTAAGCCACCGGCAAAAACTATAGAATTATTTTTAGAAAAGTCTACTACTAATACAGCTAAAATAATTTTGGATGGAAAAACTAACTCGTCATATGAAATAAAATCTTTCCCATCAAATATGGCTTTCGATTCTTTCACAGGATCTGTCGAGAATGGTATAGCTATTATAAAATACGAGGTTGATGATACCGATTTATTGGGACAATTTGGTGTTATAGAGTTAGGAACTATTGAATTGCAGGTTGATGGATTAGGCTTAGTGTCTGTTTCTGTGTTTTATGGAAATTATGGAAATCCTAAGATAACGGTGAGTGATAATCTGTTGGATTTTGGAAAATCAGGAGATTATATGCAATTTAATATTAAAAATAATACATCAGATGGTCTCTTGAAATGGGAAATAGATTCTGTTCCAGAATGGATAAATGTATCGAATAGTTCTGGATTGATCCAAACATATGATTATAGTACTATTTATGCTATATGTCAACGAGGAGATTTACCTGCGGGCGATTATGAAGGGGATATTATTATTAGAAATAATGATAAAAATGACTCAATAGTCACAATAAAAGTAAAAATGACTATACGAGCAACTGTAAATCCTGAAAATGTATTGGGTATAGAAGGTCGGGTGATGAGTGCTAAATACTCTAAGATAAATGATGAGTTATATATTTTCACTCAAAATCCAAATACGATGATAGTATATAATCCGACGACAAAATCCATGACTAAACTGGCTTTACCTAAGTCTCCGAATTGTGCTGTCTTATCGGAGGATGGTAAATCGGCATATGTAGGATATAGCGCTTTGATGACTGTTATAGATATAAAAAATAAAAAGATAACAAAATCGGCTAATGTGGATTTTAATGTTCACGATATTGCTTATGGTGAAAATAATTGGTGTTATATGACAGTAAAAGCATCAGACTCTTTTTATGGTTATTATGCTTACAATTTACAAACTAATACTATTGGTTTGTCAACTAATAGTAATCTGAATGCGAATGATGAATTTATGAAGATTAAAGGAAAGCCATCACTTATTGTTGCAAATCAATATGGAGGATTTAAGCTAATAGATATTTCAAGTGGACAAGAAGGAGAAACAAATTATTGGTATTCAAGCTTTGGTTCCAAATTATGGATTACTGAAGACGGAAGTTTTTTGATTGGGAGTAATGGTAGAATATTTAGGACTCCTACTTCGTCCTCTTCTCCAATGTTCGAATTAGGTAAACTTGATGGAGCAGAAAATATCATGTACCTAGAGCATAATGCTAGTGCTAACTCTATTTATACGATAAGTGATTATTACAGTTCGTCTAGTGTGAAATGTTATGATGCAGGAAGCTACTATTTGAAGAAAACAATAGCTTATAATAATGAATATTATGCAACTATTAATGGTATTAAAAATATGTTTGAAGTAAAACCTTATTATATATTTAGTAATAAAAAGGGTAATGAGCTATATTTGCTTCGTAATATTATATCTTCGGATACAAATGGAGATTATAATACATGGAGTATAGAAACGATTAAATAATAATAAAATGACTAAGCAAGAATTATTCGAAAATATAAAGAAGAAAAAGTCTTTCCTATGTGTAGGACTGGATTCAGATATTAAAAAAATACCGGCCCATTTATTAGAGGAAGAAGATCCTATTTATGCATTTAATAAAGGGATAATAGATGCCACTGCAAAATACTGCGTGGCTTATAAACCGAATACTGCTTTTTATGAAAGTTTAGGTATTAAGGGTATTCTTGCATTAGAAAAAACAATAGAATATATTCGTACTAAGTATCCGGATCAATTTATTATTCTAGACGCAAAACGCGGAGATATTGGTAATACATCAGAAATGTATGCAGTCTCTGCATTTGAACATCTTAAGGCAAGTGCTGTTACTGTTGCTCCTTATATGGGAGAAGACAGCGTTAAGCCTTTTCTTAAATACCCGAATAAATGGATTATCCTGCTCGCATTGACATCAAACAAGGGTTCACAAGATTTTCAACTAATAGAAGATGCTAATGGTGAGCGCCTGTTCGAGAAAGTTTTGAAGAAGTCGCAAGAGTGGGCTACCGATGAGCAGTTGATGTTTGTGGTTGGTGCTACTCGAGGTGAAATGTTTGCTGATATTCGAAAACATGCTCCAAATCATTTTTTATTAGTTCCGGGAGTAGGAGCGCAAGGCGGAAGTTTAGCTGAGGTTGTGAAATACGGAATGAATGACCAATGTGGACTGTTGGTAAATTCTTCTCGCGGTATTATTTATGCAGATAATACGCTTGAGTTTACTTATGCCGCAGCGGCTGAGGCTAAAAAACTTCAAGAAGAAATGGCAGGATATTTAGAAAAATTACTATAATCATTTTTTACATTATAATAAAAGCGAGAGGTTTATGCCTCTCGCTTTTCGTGTTTAAATGATAGAAGAATACGATTTATTCATCTTCGCTGTAAGCAATTTCACCGTGTTGTGAAATATCCAGACCGATAGATTCGTCATCCTTAGTAACTCTAAGTCCGATCGTTTTGTTAACAATAAAGAATAGTATGATAGTTAGTATTGCACTATATGCTATTGAAGCTCCGGTAGCAATAACTTGTGTCCATAATTGATTCCAGTCGCCATATAAGGCTCCTTGCACGCCTTCTGCACCGGTGATGGTTTGTGTTGCAAATACGCCTGTAAGAATAGATCCGACTATACCGCCTATTCCATGTACACCAAAGGCATCTAATGAATCATCGTATTTCAGTTTTGGTTTTACATAAGCAACCATGCAGTAGCAGATTATTGTTGAAATCAGACCGATACAAAATGCTCCTAGTACATCTACTGTTCCCGCAGCGGGAGTGATGGCAACCAATCCGGCAACCGCTCCGGTACAAAAACCTATTGCCGTAGGTTTCTTATTGATAAGCCAATCTAGTGCCATCCATCCTGTGGCAGCAACAGCAGTAGCGAAATGTGTTACAAGGAATGCATTGGCAGCCAAGCCATCGGCAGCTAGTCCGCTTCCTGCATTGAAACCGAACCAGCCTACCCACAATAGTGCTGTTCCGATAAAAACCAATGGTATGCTGTGCGGCGTAACGGGATGTCCTGTAGTTCTGTATCCTTTTCGGCGACCAAGCATAATTGCCATAACGAGTGCCGAAATACCGGCGTTGATATGTACTACTGTACCTCCTGCAAAATCAATAGCTCCCATTTGTTGTAGCCATCCACCGCCCCATACCCAGTGAGCCATGGGATTGTAAACGATAATAGCCCATAAGATAGTAAATACAAGGAATCCCGAGAATTTAATTCTTTCGGCAAATGCACCGATAATTAGAGCCGGTGTGATAACGGCAAACATACATTGGAAGAGTGCAAATAGTAATTCAGGTATATTTGCTCCCGGCACTAATGTGTTGAATGTTATTCCGTGTAGGAATACTTTGTCTAGTCCACCCATTATAAAACTCAAAGGATTACCTGATTCTATAAAAGCGGTGCTGAATACCCAACTATATCCAAATGATATCCAGAGTATACTTATCACTCCTGTAATAACTAAGCATTGCATTATAATGCTTAACACGTTTTTTTGACGTACTAAACCACCATAAAAAAGAGCTAATCCAGGAATTGTCATCATCATTACTAGAATAGTTGCTACAATAATCCACGCAGTATTTCCCGAATCTAATTGAGCTACTTCTTCTACAACTGCAACTTCCTCTGCGGGTACTATTACTGCTATTGTGGTTGTAAGGCTATCGGCTACAACAAGTGTTGTATCTTGGGCTGCAACTGCTATCGAGAATGCGAATAACAGTATTGCCATATATTTTAATATTCTTGGTTTCATATTCTTCTTTATTATTTTAGCTAAATCTTTATTATCCTATTTCTCATCTTCTTTGTCGTATAGCGATTCGTCTCCATGATCACCGGTACGAATACGAATTGATTGTTCGATACTTGAAACAAAGATTCTGCCATCTCCGCTTTCACCTGTATACGCCGATTTAAGTATCACATCTATTGATTTTTCAACGTTGATATTTCTGACAACAAACGAAATAAATATTCGGTCGATTGCATTTACATCATAGGCTATCCCTCTGAATATTAATCCTTGGCGGGCACTTCCTTGTCCTTTTACATCCCACCATGATAAGAATTCTATATCGGCTTCGTGTAAAGCTTTACGAACTTCATTAAATTTTGCTTTGCGAATAATTGCTTCAATCTTTTTCATAATTCATTATTGTTATTGTACTTAATTTATTTTGATGCCAAATACGAAATGAATGTCTTCATGTGCAGGGTTGGCTATTAGATTACTGAATATGGGTAGTGTTATTTTATCAGTGATCTTTATATTTTTCAGAGCACTTAACTGTATTGAGGTGAATTCAAAGCCGTCGGTATTATAAACAGCACCGCTCCAAGGTGTAAATCCTGTAGAAATTCCCATTTCTAGATTATCGATAGTAAAGGGATATGCGAACTCTATATATGTGGAATAGGAGTTATTACCATTGTCTTTTTTATTTCCTTTGCCTAATACGAAAGTGTTCCATGAAACACTTAACGGAAAAGATTCTGCAAAACTGTAACTTGCTGTTAGTTCGAGATAATGACCGTTACCGCCTGTAGGTGCACTAAAGTAGCGGAAAGCAGCTTCGCTGTCCCACCAATAATCGGTAATCAGAAATTTAAATCCCGAATTTTCGTAAGATGTATAAAAATCTATTTCTTTGGCTCCCGAATTTCCAAGGTCGGTTGAACCCCATGCGCCTAAAGTGAAATTTTTATAGCTGGCATTTAAGGCTGGTTGAATGCTTGCGCCACCACCTTGTTTGATTCCTCGCCAAACATATGAGCTAACCAGGTCGGCACCGAGATTAGCACTTAATTTATCTTGAGCTGTTGCTAGTACTGGCAAGAATGCCAATAAGGAAAAGTAGACTGACTTCGTAAGTAATGATGTCTTCATAATTAAAATATTTATAGATGTTAAAATCGTATATTTATTTATATTATGATACTAGATATGGTCTTTATCTGTCTTTGTGATTCTTAATGATGTAAAAGTATGTCAAAATATCTTTTTGTGCAATTTTATTTCAAATAAAAATCAAAAACATATAAATATTTGTTGATTTGACTTCTTTTTGCTCGTTTGTGTTGAAGTTTTGTGGAAAAATGTTTTGGGTTGAGGTATAGATATTTAAGGCAACAAAATATGCTGCCCTATATAGATAAGTAAATAAAATGTAGATTCTATTTATACAAGAGGAAGATACACGGCTTCTTTGCCATATCAGGTAGCTTTTTAGCCCACTCCTTCACAGGCAATGTTTTGATATACTCATCTTCACAAGTAATATTCATGGCTATACAGAGTTTAAGAGAAGAGGGACAGTTTTTAATCAGATCTTCTGCTATTTTTAAATTGCGATAAGGTGTTTCGATAAATATTTGAGTTTGATCTTCGTTTAGGATGCGGTGCTCTAGTTGTTTTATCTTTTTTACACGTTCGCCACTATCGACAGGAAGATAGCCCTGAAATGCAAAACTCTGGCCATTAAATCCCGATGCCATAAGTGATAGGAGAATAGACGATGGTCCAATAAGCGGTACTACATTATAATTTTTGCGTTGAGCTATAGCGACTATATCGCTACCCGGATCGGCTATGGCAGGGCAGCCTGCCTCTGAAATAATTCCGATATGAAATCCTTTGCTGATAGGGGCGAGATATGTTTCTATTTGCTCAAGATTGGTATGTTTATTCAGCTCGTAGAATGTAAGTTCGTCGATATCGATAGACGCATCTACTTTTTTGAGGAAACGGCGAGCAGTACGTATATTTTCTACAATGAAATGTTTTGTTTGCAGAATAATTTCCTTATTGTAAGAGGGTAATACTCTTTCTATCGTTGTTTCTCCTAATGTAACAGGTATCAGAAAAAGAGATGGTTGCATGTTTATTATATATTAATCGTTTCTTTTGTACAGATAATAGGTCTTAAAATCGTCCTCCAAATAGGTATCTACTACCGTATAATTATCGTTTAAAGCAGGTAAGCTTCTGAAATATTCAAAGTTGAATGAGTAATCGGCCAGTATGATAAATTCTATTTCTCTGTTTTCAATATATCTTGTTTGTTCGTCGCGCATTTGAGGATAAATTTCATAGGGGAGGTTGGGCGAAATAAAATATTTATGTTTAGGAAAAATATTCAGTTTCGTAAATAGGCCGTTACCGCTATCAAGACCAAGATTGAGAAGTGTGGGATCTTTCTCTTTTTCAATTATTTGGCCAAATTGATTTCTTAGACTTTCATCTTCACCCCGTCTTAACAGTACATCTGTGCTGTATTCGAAATAATTTTTTCTGCTAATACCTCCACAAAGAGCGACAAAAGCAAAGATAATGGCAATATGCCAAGCATATCTGATTGTTATATATTTACTTAAATAGTCTGCAATTACAATAAATCCCGGTATAGCATATACATAATAGGGTATGGAATAGTAATAAACATAGTTGGGAGACATGAATATAACGGTGTACAAACACCAGAAGGAAAGTATCAGTCCTATTTGCCCGATTCTATTCTTAATATATCTGATAGGGAAGTAAATGGCTCCGACAAGTATGATCGTAAATTCGAGTGGATCGAATCGCAGGCGTTGATAAAAACGGATTGTAAGGTATCCGAAAGTATCGCTCATACTACTCATTTTAGCATAACTTTTATTCAGCAGTATATAGATATTATACGATTCGGTCAGCGCATCGTTTATAAAAAGATATATGCAAATGGGGATAGTAATAACAAGTATCCCACCGATGAAAGCTAGGATATTTAGCCACAGATTTCGATATTCTTTATTTAATAATATATTGATGAATACAGCTAGAAGTGGGAATATCCAGAAGACAACCAGATTGAGTTTGATCAATAAAGCCATGCTACACATTAATCCGTGGATAAACATATAGTAAGGCTTATGTATTGCAATGTTCTTCTCTTTAAAATATATGACAAAGTAGAATAGGCTGATGACAATGAATGCAGTAATAAATTCTTCAGCCGAACCTCCATCAAGTGAGTGTGATAGAAGAATAACAGGAAAAGCAAGAGCGACAATAAATGAGTATACTTTATCCAGAAACATTCTGGAAGTAAAATAAACAGCATAAATCATGATTAACCAGACTATTGCCTGTATGAAATACATTCCTATAAATGAATCGTTCGAGAGCAGATAGCCGAAGCCGTAAATGAAAAATATCAGAGGCCCTTTATGATCAAATATTTCTGTGTATAGTACTTTTCCGTTAAATATACTTTTCCCGATATTGAAGTAAAGATTAATGTCAGACCAATCGTTGAAAGGATAGAGTGGAGACATCTTTGAGCAGAAGAACAGTAATAAAAAAGTATAGAAGAATAGTATGATAAAAATAGATTTATCATTTACTAAACTTTCGAGAGTATGCTTTTTTATCATTTATCACGTTTTTTGAAATAGCTGGTAAAATTAGATATTATTTATTGCTCCAGCTAAAGGTTTTTATTTAAAATCTCGAAACTATTCTTTTACAAATCCCAGTATTTTTCCCAATTTACAGAAAATACGGAATGCGAAAGATATCCATTTGCGGGATTTGATAATATCAGTAATATAGCTATTTTGTTCAAGATAATACAATCTGTTCAGCTTATCAGCTACGCTCTGAGACAGAACTTCTTGTGCTGTTTTTCTCCTTTCCTCATAAATCACTTTCCCACCTATCTGGGAACTCAAGCCTTCCATATTGTATATAACAATGTCTAAATCTTTGTATTTAACAGGTTCATGATGAATACCTATTGCAATAAAAAAGAGTCGCCAATCGGAAGTTATCCGAAAGCTCTCATTATATAGTTCATATTTGGTAAAATTGTCTGCTTTAATAAAGAATGCCTGATGGCATAGGTCGCCCGAGTATATGTCGTAAAGAGAGAATGTCCAATCTCTGTTTTTATATGGAGTTTCTTTGGTCAACACTCTATTTTTTTCTGTAATAAAGTTTCCACAGATAAAGCTATCGTGGGGATCATTATCGAATATCTTGCTGAGTACATCGCTAGATGCAAGCCTATCGCCCGAATTAAGAAAATGACAATATTCACCTTTTGCCTGTCTGATACCTTTGTTCATGGCATTGTATATGCCTGTGTCCTTTTCGCTTACCCAATAAGCGATCTTATCTTTATACTGATCTATTACATCGATGCTGCCGTCTTGCGAATCACCGTCTATGACAATAAATTCATAGTCGGTAAATTTTTGGCAAATAACACTTTCGATGGTTCGTTGTAAACCCTCTTTGTCATTGAGATTGATTGTTATAATAGATAATTTCATTTCTTATTTTCGTAGGTCTTTTATTGCAAAAGGAATTACCGGACTTATTATTTGGAACAAAGTAAGTATAACTGCTGCTTTGCGGAGATGATAATATTTAGCAAAGTAAATCTGTTTGTTATACATTCTTTTTATTCTTTTTCTGATCTGCTTTTTGTATTTCCGATTGGTATATTTATCGAATTCATACAGTAAATAACTAAGCCATGCAGCTTGATTCAGTGGTTGCAGTGTTGCAGATATACCGCCCGGATGTTGACGATAGACGCTCATATTGTCGGACAAATAGCCTATTTTCCCTTTTATAGATAATAGTAATTGAAGCCCGAAATCTCCATTTCTTATTTTAGTAAACCATGCAGGAACATCAAAAGCTTCTTTCTTAAAAAGGATGGATGCTGTCATTATACCCCAGTCTTCAGCTATAATATCGTCGAATGTCAGTACTGATTTATCAATCGTACAATCCCTAAATTCTCCATCCATATATGTTTGAGAGGCATGGGCACACATCACGAAATCGGAATGTTGCTCAAGAAAATCGACTTGTTTTTGCAGTTTGTGCATATCTGTCCAGTAGTCGTCACCTTCGCATAAAGCTATGAATTTACCTTTACAAAGATTGTAGGTATTCATGAAATTTTGTTGAGCGCCGACATTCTTATCCTGAAAATTAAGTTTAATAATATCCGGATATTTTTGCTGATAAGTGATACAAATCTCTCTTGTTTTGTCAGGACCGCAATCTTCACCGATTATAAGTTCGAAACGGAAATTTGTTTGTTGCATAACGATACTATCTATTGCTTCTGCAATAAACTTCTCATGGTTGTAAGTAACCATGCAGATCGATACCATTATGTCTTTCTCGTTAATCATTATTTTCACTTAGAGGCATATACATGTAGAAAGTAGAATCGTCTACCGCTTTTTCATCACTTCTTTTAAACCCATATTTTTCGTGAAATTTAATTGCACGGTCATATGTACTTTTTACTTCGAAACGCACCATTTGCATGCCTGCTTGTTTTGCCGTGTTTACAGCTTCATCCATCAGGTATTTAGAATAGCCCGATCCTTTGAATTTGTCCATCACTGCAAGCGACGATATGTAGGCTATTTTTCCTTCTTTGTCGTTAATATATACAGCAAAAAGACCTACAAACTCATCTTTGCTCTTGAGAATAGCTACATAAGCATTATTAACCAACTTATCGGCATAGGTATCTATATTGACATACGAACTCAATGGCGGTTCGAATGAACTGTCTAATAGCCTGTAATAACCTGCTAGTTCTGTACTGCTTTTTGAGGATCTGTCTAAATGTATCAGCGTTGTTTCAAGCATATTCTTTACACTAATTCGTAATTATCCAGCATTCTGTTTATTTCTTCCGGAGAATTAAACATCATAACATCGATGATCGATAAACCAGGTTCGAAAGTATCTCTATTCTGATTATATTCATCCAGTTTCATATTCTGGAATTTCAATATGAGATTATTTTTCACATATTTATCCCTGTCAAAGAAAGATGTTCCTCCTATCGGATTCCAGTATTCGTCAACATTTCCTATCGCTTTGCATATATTCAGTGCCCATTCGTCGGGGGCATTGACAGGTTCTATTTCGAGATTCATTTTCGAGAAAATCTCAATCGGTGTATTTATTCCAATATATTCACAAACTTTTTTCAGCGATACATAATTGAACGAAACTATATCATTAAAATCTTCACTGAAAATATCGTTAAGGACTTTTATCGTAGCAAAATAGTAAGGCGACTTTTTTTTGTAATGTTGCAACTGCGCCAATATTTTACCTTTCCAATCGGTACTATTATTTATCTCAATATCCTTGATTAGTGTATCTTGGCTGTATTTTACCAATGGTGCCTGAATATATTGCCAACCTTCGTTTTGTTTCAACGTCCTGTTCCTTTCTATCCAGCCATGTCTGATAAACTGCACAGGATCGAACAGTATAAATTTATCAGTATGCTTAATCAAACTGAAATATCCCAGATAAGGGAAAAAATAAGGTTGCATTATGCCTAATCTCACAGCTTGTAACTTTTAATTATACTACATATTCTTTCTACATCGCTCAACTCCAGTTCGGGATATATCGGTAGACAAATAACTTCCTTAGCTGCTTTAGTCGCTACAGGTAAGTTATCTGTTTTAGCCGAAGGTAATCCTCTGTAAGTAGGGAAATCACTTATAAGTGGGTAGAAGTAACGTCTTCCTATTATATCATGTTCCTGCAATTTGTAATACAAATCATCGCGGCTTATACCATATTCCAGCGTATTTACTAATATCGGGTAGTAGGCGTAAGTATGAGCTACATTGTCCATTTCATCAACTACTTGGATACCCTTGATATCTTTCAGTAGTTTGTTATACAGCATTACAATTTCTCTGCGTTTGGCAATATAACTGTCTACATATTTTAGTTGTAGTGAGCCGTAAGCTGCTTGTATCTCATTCATCTTGGCATTGATACCTGGTTCTATGACGGTAACCTCATCTTTAAATCCGAAGTTCTTAAGGAGATCTATGCGTTGTTTTGTTTTTTCATCCTGACAGATAATCGCTCCACCTTCAACCGTGTTATACACTTTTGTTGCATGAAAACTAAGTATAGACAGGTCGCCCCAATTCAAAATAGATTCACCGTTTTTCTTTACACCGAAAGCATGGGCGGCATCATATATAACACGAAGCCCATAAATATCGGCAATTCGCTGTATTTCTTCTACATTACATGGGTTTCCATACACGTGTACCGGCATGATAGCTGTTGTTTGCGGCGTGATGGCTGCTTCTATCTTTTGCGGATCGAGATTGAAATGTTTGTCGTCTATATCTACAAATACCGGCTTGATGTTGTTCCACCATAGCGAATGTGTAGTTGCCACGAAGCTAAATGGGGTGGTAATAACTTCACCTGTAATACGTAAGGCTTGCAATGCAGTAATCAAAGCCAATGTACCATTAGAGAAAACAGAGATGTGTTTTACACCCAGATACTCTGCTAGTTCTTTTTCAAATTCCTGATGAAATGGACCATTATTGGTAAGCCATTTGTTATCCCATATTTTTTCGAGATAAGGGATAAACTCATCCAATGGGGGAAGCGCAGGTTGTGTTACATATATCTTTTTGCTCATATCTTTATTTTATAATTCGTCGGTATAATTTCCGTATACTTTCGGGTGTAATACTTTTTATCTGTCCTCTTAGCGATTTATCTCCGTAGAGACCGATGTTTATTCTTTTTTTATGTTGTTTAAATACTTCTGTGTATTTGTAGTTGAGTATTTTATCATAAATATCGATGGCAGCAATAATAGCTTCACCTTGTTCTTTATCTGTCATTCTCGACCATTGTCCGTTGTCGTGAATGCGATATGCTGATGTTACTTCTTTCAGATAGGCTAGGGGACCGTATTGCCCCATAATCATACCAAGTAACCAGTCTGCAAATTCGAGATTGAATAATTTAGGATCAAGTTTTTTTATAAATTCATTCCTCAAGACACAGCACGATAGATTGCCAATGCGGTTGCCCAATGCCATCTGCTCTGTCGAAATATATTCGTAATCTTTTTCATTGTCCCATTCGAAAATCTCTTCACGCTTCTGATCTTCAAATAACCGTAAATGTCTGTTGAAGCTCATCGAACATTCCGGATGTTGATCTAGAAACGTCACATGATTTTCAAGATGAAAAGGATTTATCCAATAATCATCACCTTCCATAATGGCTATATATTCATCATCGCAAGCATCGAACGCTCGCTGATAATTTTTTACAAAGCCTAAGTTATTTGTTTTGGGGAGAAAATGAAATTCTATTTTATTATTATCTGCATATCTTTTAATAATATCAAGCGTTGAGTCAGATGAGCAATCATCTGCCACAATTATATTGAAAGTGAAAGTAGTTTCTTGCATCAGAATACTTTCTACTGTTTGTTCAATATATTTTTCTTGATTATATGTTATTAATAAGACATTCAGTTTCATTATATATTACTTTAGAATATTCGTTTCAATATTTTCTTGATTATTCTGATAGGTGTACAAATAATATATCCGATTTTGTATTCGTTAGAGCGTTTATATACCTGTTCTTGTTCTTTATAATAATTGGCTTCTATATAGTTTCTGATTGGATTTACATAACTGAGATATAATTCCGTGTGATTCTTGAATATTTGTAATAATAAAGATTCGTTTTTCTCAATATCGATAGCTTGCGATCTTGATATATCTTTAATCCGATAGGAGAAATGGAAGTCGTTTAGCTTTATTACAACATCGTCTTTCTTTAGAAATGTAAGCCAGAAATCCCAGTCTTCCAACCCGTGTTTCATATTCGAATTATATCCTGATGTTTTTAGAAAATCAGCTTTATGAAATATTGCCGAGCAAAAAATATAATTCTCGAAAAGCAATCTTTTGAAATCAAATTCATGTGCTATTATTTTGTCATTTTTTGTCCCGAACAAGAGCGAATTGCTGTAAACCAACTTGGTATTAGCATTTTTATCGAATACGTCTAGAGCCTCATTGATATAGCGCGGACCTATTTTATCGTCGCTATCCAATGGTAGTATATATTCTCCTGTGGCCTGTTGTATACCGAAGTTGCGGGTATCCGACACACCGCTGTTTGTTTTATAAAAGTATTTGAATCGACTATCTTTTTCGAACCATTGCATCGCAATCTCTTCCGTATTGTCGGGCGATCCGTCATTCACGATAATACATTCCCAGTCAGCATACTCTTGGTCTAAAACAGATTGTAATGTTTCAGATAGGTACGCGGCTTGGTTGTAGCAAGGAACTATAATAGATATTTTAGGATTCATATTCTTATAACTTTAACCATCTTAACAGTCCTAACTTCTTTAAGAATCTAACACTTGCAGCAACTTTTAGTTTATATAATTCTTCTCTGTTCGAAAGCCATTCTTTATAAATGCTTTCATAGAGCTTATAGTTCAAACTGATATGCCTACCTTTTTCTGCCAGTATCAATTTTTGATTTTCTGTTTGTGAACTAATACCTCCCGAGCTGAAAGACGAAAAGCTTTCGCTTATGTGTTTATATGTGCACGCCTTAAGACAAACGACATCCATAAAAAAGGCCCAGTCGGAAATGATTTTTATATTTTCGGAATAGAAACCATGTTTATCAAAGAGCTCTTTTTTTATTAGAGTCGCAGGGTGGGGTAGCGAGTCTGAAACAAAATATTTGAAATCTAGAAAATCGGGATATGTCTTTAATCTATGGGTATTGTTATCAATATCAAATATATCAATATCATAATAGATTAGATCTTCTCCGCTTGCATGGCTTATTACACAATCTATTTTAGCATCATTGAGTAGTATATCACCACTGTTTACAAATAAGAGATACTCGCCTTTGGCTTGTTTAATGCCTTTATTCATGGCATTGTATATGCCTGAATCGGGTTCACTGACCCAATAGCTTATATTCTCAGCATAATCTTTTATAATATCGACACTGCTATCTGTAGAAGCGCCATCTATAACCAAGTACTCAAAGTCTTGCGAACTTTGAGAAATAATGCTCTTGATTGTATCTTCCAATCCCTGTGCATTATTGTAGTTTATGGTAATGATCGATAGCTTCATGTGTCTATTTATTCAGTATATTCTTATATAAGTTTATATATCTGTCTGTTTGTAATTTAGGTGAAAAATGCTCTTCCGCATAATCTCTTATTAGCTGTTCATCAAAGGTATACTTATTATCTAGAAAATCTTTAAGTCCGTCGGTTAAAGATTCTACACTTATATTGTCGATAAGGATGCCGTTCTCACCTGTTTTTATGTGTTCCGCCATACCTCCATTGCTAAAACTAAGAACGGGGGTTCCATTTGCAAACGACTCAAGCATCACGTTAGGCAGGTTGTCTTCCATTGTTGGCAGTACCATCAGATCGGATGCTGAGTAAATAGTATTTATCAATGTTTCGTTATGAGTGGTTGTGTAATGAATGTGGTTAATATTACTGTTAATATCAATTCTATCACCACCTAGCGTAATCAGATTGAAATTGGTATATCCAAGTTTTTCTATAGCGTCACGCAAGAGGAAAAAGCCTCTGCGAGGTATATCTATCGAATGGGCGATGAAGAACAGAGTTTTTAGTCCATTATTCACATTTAACTCTTTCTTGGCCTCCTTTCTATTAATATTACACTTCGATAGATCGATACTATTGGGTATCAGATAATGAGGATATTGTTTAAATATTTGGCTGTTTTCCGATTTCTTTTTTAGCCAATCTGATGGCGTAACTATATGTATATTATTATTTTGATGTATATATTCTTCCTTACTCTTTAAAATCTGAGCATCTAAATTTCCATACGTGGATTTATTTGCAGCCTCGTCTGTTTCTGTATGAAATAATCCGTGAAATGGGTTCTTATCGTGAAGTGTCCATACAATAGGTTGCTTCACTTTCTTGAAAAAAGTTGGATAGTTCAGGAAATCGGCTACCCAATGCAAATGAATTATATCTGCATCTTTAATCAGTGGGAAATCTTCTATTCTGTACGATGTTGTCGGGAACGTAGCTATCTCGTATTGATAATTATTCGAGAACTTTGGTATTCGTTTCTGATTTACATATTCAGGAGTAAGTCTTAGCTTTCTTAGTATTCTGTAAGGTATAGAATGCCTCTCCGGTACTGTATAGGTATTATTGGCTGCCTGTTCATTGCTGGTATCGGCTTTTTGCACAAAATAACTATCTACTTCATCTATATCTTCCATAGCTAGATGTAATCGGTAGGCTGCAAGTCCTGCTCCTCCGGTGGCAGATGCTGAAACGTGTACGACTTTCATTGGTATCTAAGTTTTTTATATACCTTGAAAAGGAATGTTTTTTTTATAGAACGAATTAATCGTTTTCTGAAAGACGAATCTCTCCCATAAATATAGAATCTCTTTAAATATTTTTTAGCATACAGATTCTCCTCTATCTTTATTGGTTTAACATCAACTGATTGAGCCAGACTTACCTTAAACAAATCTTGTGCATTACCACTGTTTTCGCCACTTCCATCGATCCCGACATTATCTACAACAGAATAGCGGGGGTAAAGGCATAGCCCTTTTTTAAGAAAAATAGTGGAATACCATTTTATAGCCCAAGTTTTGAGAGTTCCATTATGGTTAGCCTCTATTTGTGAAAACATATTAGTGGCACCCTCTAGATTGAACGCCGAATAATCTTTTTGATGAGGTATTGTTTTGTATAAAAAGTCTGTATCGAGAATCAATTCACTCCAATCTTTTTTCCATGTGGCCCATCCCCAGCAACTCATAAAACGTAGAAAGTAGGTTTCCGGCAATTTATCAGCGCCTGATGTCACAGGGACAAAGCCTGATATGTGCATAACACGATCTTTGTTCTCATATAAATCTAATGCATCATTCATGTATTTCAAAAAGCCGGGTGATGTTACAATATCATCTTCTAATACTATTATTTTACCATATTTATTGACAATATCAGTCACTCCCTCTACAATAGAATTGGCTAGCCCTTTATTTTCTTCCGATTCTATAATATGTACTTCTTTACACCATTGTTTCTGTTTGATGATATCTTTTGTCTCTTCAATTCTCTTTATTGTTTCTACATTTGCATTTGTTTTTGCACCATCAACATATATATAGAGGATGGAATCCTTAGCAAGAGAGTTGTTTGCCAAAGCCTCTAATGTTTGCAATGTGTGTGTCGGTCTATTGTAGACGAACAGCACTATGGGAGCTAACATATGAGATTCCATTTTGATTATATTTTTAATTTGTCATGAATACTATTTTGTATCACTTTGTTAAGTTTACTCATATGGATGTCTAAACAAAAATTTTCTTTTATGTTCAGGCGACCAGCTTTACCCATTGCTTCAGCAACTTCTTTATTCTCTATCAAATAGATTATCTTATCCGCCATCTGGTCTACATCGTGTTCATCAACCAACAGGCCGGTCTCGTTATTAATAATAACATCAGGAATTCCGGCATGTTTTGTAGATACGACTGGTAGCGCTGCTGCAGATGCTTCCAGTATTGCTACCGGAGTCCCTTCCATATCACCACTCATAGCTGTGATTGAATGTTGTATAAAACCTTTCGCAATAGAATAATAATGAAATAATTCTTGATGGGGACGACTACCAAGCAGATGAATATTATTCTGTAGCTTAAAATAGCGAACTAGGTTTACACAGACTTCAAATAAGGGCCCATCGCCAGCGAAATAAAGCTGTGCTGTCGGATGTTTCTCTAACACTTTCTTAAACGCTAAGATTGTATAGTATGGAGCTTTTTTTTCAGTAAAGCGTCCAATGGCCAAAAATATCTCTCCAGAATAATCAGGGACAATATCAAAAAAAGAATTGTCAGGTGGGCATGGCGTATATGTTATTTTTTCAGGAGGACATCCTAAATCTATTAATCGCTGTTGCATTACCTTAGAGACAGCTATGATTGCTGTCGCAAAATGAAAAAGTTCGATATATCTGTATTTATATTCTTCAACTAAAGAAGTTACCGAAATTTCGTATCCATGAAAGTTTACGATCAGAGGAATTCTTAGTTTTTTACAAACATTCATCATTGCAACGCCGGTCAAGCCAAATTCGGCATATACAACATCTATTTTCTTTTCTTTGAAAGAGTTTATCAAAGCTTTCTCTCTAAAGAAGTCTGCGGATACTTCTTTAGACAGGAGTCTTTTTATATAGAATTCTAATCTAACCTTATTTTTAGTGGGAATTAAACCCTCTCCTTCCAAATATTGAGGGTGGCTTCCTCCATAATAGAAACTGACATTACCTTTAAAATGCTTTTTATGGCTTTGAATAAAGGTCTCAGAATATGCATTCTGATTGGGAGATATGTGGGCTATATTTATCATTATTAATAAAAATAACTATTTTTTGCTAAATACATATTTAAATCCACGCTGTAATACTTGAACTAAATCACTAGAGTATCGGATCGAGAATAAGTAATATTTCAGAGCTTTTATGTATTTCTTATTATTCCATAAAAATCGTGCCTCCAGAATAGAACTACTTTCGATATATTTTTTATTTAATTTAATCAAATGTGTGATTTTATTGTGTCGATTCATATACTTCTGATATGCGAATCGCATCTTTAGTTCGTATTCTTTTAAAAATATTTTCTTATTTGTTGTTGATACAACTACACTTTTATCATGTCTTCTAAAATAATTGTACCTATGATGAGAATAAGCGATATCCCCTGCCGATAGGAGTTGCAGCCATAGCAGCCAATCGCCGGCAAAGCCTATATTTGATGGAACGTTTCCTATTTTAGAGAATTCTTCTTTTTTGAACAAAACAGCACTCGCATTCGGAATAACATTTCTTTCTATTAAATATTTAGTAATGAACTCCTGGCCGTTCATTGTAAAATCAGAATTAAATATTTCAGAATCAACCATATCCTGAGTTCTGAATATCCAATCTCCAGCGATTTCATTCTGTCCATTTATTTCAAAAGATTGACAAAATGAAATGAAAATATTTTTATCTTTTTGGATGTTTGTGACCAAAGTCTGTAATAAATTATTGTCAGCACAGTCGTCACTCTCTGCAATCCAGATATACTCACCTTTTGCAATCTGGATGCCCTTATTCCATTGTTTAAATGTAGATCCAGTGTTTACGTCATTGTATACTATGTGTGATATATGTTCGTTTCCTCTATATTGTTCTATGATATCTTTACTGTTATCGGGCGATTTATCATCCAATATAATAAGCTCAAAATCTTTATAAGTTTGATTTAGTATAGAATCAATTCTTTGCTTAAGAAAAGCAGCATGATTATAATTGGGAAGAATAACCGATATCATTATTTTTTCTATTTAAACTTTGTACTATCTAATATACTTATTTACCGAATTCTTTATCAGGTATGCTTGTTTCGTAAACAAGCATTCTTTTATTTATTAAGATGTCTTCGTTATACATATTACGTAACGTATTATGAGAACTCAAAATGAGATTATTCTGTAATAATTCGTTTTTAGTTAAATCCGTTATATGTTGGGCAAAGCTGTTGGCATCATCTGCAATAAGGCAGTCTCTTCCATTAATAAAATCCAGTCCTTCTACTCCAACACTCGTTGTGATAAAAGGTATTTTGAAATTAACAGCATCTATAATTTTCATTCTCATTCCACTTCCTATCCTTATTGGGATGATTGAAATAGAGTTAGGTAGTATATCTTTTAAATTTTTTACATATCCGTCAAAAAAGATGTTCTTAGGGAGCTCTATATCTTGGAACATTTCGGCATTCCATCCACCGCCAATTATATGCAGTTCTAATTCAGGATGCTTTTTATATACCTGCTGCCAAATATTCGAAATAAACCACTTAATGCCATCATAATTAGGGAAGTGTGTTGCACTCGCTACAAAAGTCAGTTTATTATTAAATTTATATTTGTAGGTGAGATTGTCTTCAGGCATATTAACCATTAATGGGGAGCCGAAGATAGGTTTTCCTTCAAGTTCTTGTTCCAGTTTTAGTTTATCTATATCCGTAACTGTTACAATTTTATCGTATAGTCGTAAGGTTTCTATCTCGAATAATTTTGATGATTTGAATACATATTTATCCCAATTGGTTACTTTTTGGAAAAAAGACATCTCTATTTCATTTCTTACATACCGTAGTTCGTGGTGAATAAATATTTTTTCAACATTAGCAGGTAGTATGTGTACCAGAGATAGTAGGGGATAAAATTCAACTTGTATTATATCAAATTCCTGTGTTGCTATTTTTGTTACATAGTCTATAAATTCTTTTGAATGCACAAGCACTAAAGAACTATTCAAAGTGCTGTTGTCTCTTACAAAATCAGAATTACTTACTTTATCTGTATCATTTTTTTTAGAATAATACATTATTTTATCCTTAACCTTATAAGGTAAATTATATAGCTTGGAAAATAACGATTCTTTTCTCTCTTGAATGGCAGGCCGTTCTAGCGGATAGAACGTCACATTATTCCATAGGGAGCTTAATTCAATATACGATTCCTTATCAATATTCTCTAAAATAAATAAAAGGGAAATATCATATCTATCTCTTAGCTTGTCTATAAAATGAAAAACACCCTGTCTTCCTCCTTTGGTTAGAGGATAAGGTATATCAGGGCTTATAATGAGTATTTTTTTCATGTTTTCTCAATTTTGAAATTGGGAAGTATAATTCCTTTCACATCATCAAGAAGGATTGTCTGTGCATTATCGTATGTATTTGTGCTATTTATTGTTAATAGTGGAATAAGTTCATGCCAATAAATTCTTCCATCTTTATTATAAATGTATAGTGTAATATAATAGTCTCCAGGGGCTAGATATGGTTTTTTTACAGTGTATGAAACAATAGAAGTCTCACCTGCTTTGAAATCAATCCCTTGCGAGATGAATTTTGCTTTATTATCTATTATCATTTGCTCCTTTTTGTTTCGGATACTTATATCAATAAATACATTTTTCCAATCTTCTTTCGTTTGGAACTTTAATTCTAAATTGATATCATCGTCTATCTTAAGATTACGCAAACTATTCTCATTATTATTGAATCCGAGAAAAGTGAAATTGTCTTTCTTTACTAATATTTCACCTGCTTTATCTTCATTAGATAATCTGATATATTCATTTAGAACATCATCTGTTTCTCCAGAAAAAGCAACACTTCCGGATGTTAACAGTATGCACTTTGAACATAATTCTCTTACTGCCTCAAGATTATGGCTCACAAACAACACCGTTCTACCTTCACCCTTCGATACATCTTGCATTTTACCTATAGCTTTCTTCTGAAACTCTGCATCACCTACTGCTAAAACTTCATCGACTACAAGTATTTCCGGTTCTAGATGGGCGGCAATAGCAAATCCTAACCTTACAGTCATTCCCGATGAGTAACGCTTTGTCGGTGTATCTATGTACTTTTCAATACCGGCAAAGTCAACTATTTCATCCAGTTTTCTTGTGATTTCTGCCTTCGTCATCCCCATGATAGAACCATTCATGTATATGTTTTCCCGGCCTGTCATTTCAGGATGAAAGCCTGTGCCTACTTCTAAAAGTGAAGCAATACGCCCTTTTGCTTTAATTGTGCCAGTTGTAGGAGACGTTACTCTCGATAGAATTTTTAGAAGAGTAGATTTTCCGGCACCATTCTTACCAATGATACCAAGTACTTCTCCCTGTTTAACTTCAAAACTTATATCTCTGAGCGCCCATACATAGTCACTGGTAGCCTTCGACGAGCGATCATTCACTTCGCCAATTTTGAGATAGGGATCTTCTTTACCCCTAACCACATGCCACCATCTGTTCAGGTCGTGACTAATAGTTCCTGTGCCAATTGTGCCAAGGCGGTATTGTTTAGAAATATTTTCGAATTTTATTGCTATATCAGACATTATTTCTTGTTCCTTTTAGATTATACTACATCAACAAACTTCCGTTCAATTTTGTTGAACATCCATGAGCCGATTACTACGACTACAATTGTAAAAATGAAACTATATGCTAGTGAAAACCAGCTAAATGTTCCGGCTCCGGTAAAACTGTATTTAAAAGTTTCAACAATTGATGTAAGAGGATTTAATTCTATTATCCATTTTACTCCACTGTATTTGGGTGGTATAGCCGATAAAGGATATATAATGGGAGTTGCATACATCCAAAGCTGAGTAATAAAGCCAAATAATATGGCAAGGTCTCTGTATTTTGTCGTCAAAGATGAAATTATAATTCCAAATCCCATCCCTAGACCTGCTAACATTAAAATAAGCAGAGGTAATAAGAATAATGTCGAATTAGGTTGTAGATTTTCTCCGTTGTATATATAATAGAAGTAGACAATCAAGAAAATAGCTAATTGTATTACTAGGCGGATTAAGTTAGAGGTTATAGCAGAAATGGGAACAACCAGGCGAGGAAAGTAAACTTTGCTGAATACACCTGCATTTTGAGAAAAAGTTCCGGAGGCTCTGCCCAAACAATCTCCAAAATAGCTCCAGCAAAGGATTCCGGCTAGATAAAATAGCATCTGAGGTAAGCCGTCTGTTGGTATGTTCGCAATTCCACCAAATACAAACATGTACATAACTGTTGTGAATAGTGGCTGTATAATAAACCATAGAGGTCCAAGAACTGTTTGCTTGTACATTGTTACAATATCTCGCTTGATGTACATTTGTAGCAAGTCTCTATATTGCCAAACTTCTTTGAGATTAAGCGAGAAATTACAGCCTCTCGGTTTTATCTCTATATCCCAGTGTTCTTTTTCTACTTCCATTAAATAAATAATAATTTGTTAGAATGTTTTGTGCTTACGAGTTTGTTCTGAGCTACTGACTTGACGATAGCCAATCTTTATGTAAAGGTAGTTATTTTTTATCTGAATATTTGTAAAGTCTGTTCAAATACAACGAATATTGGCATTGAATGGTTTTGTATAAATTAAAAAAACCTATATGAGTAACTCATACAGGTTATAACCATTAAGGCTGTTTTGCTTCTATTATTTAACTTCAGCTTTAACTTCTTGTACAAGAGAGTCAGCAGCGTTAACTAAAGAATCGCTTTGAGCAGCAGCAGCTTCTTGAAGTTTTGCAGCTTCAACAGCTAGAGAATCAGCAGTTTTTTTAGCAGCTTCTTCTGCGTTTTGAGCAGCATTGTTTCCACAAGATGCGAAAGTAATTGCGATAGCAGCAACAGCGAATAATACTAATTTTTTCATTTTTCTTTTCTATTTAACTTAAACGGTAAATGTATTCGAGTTATTTTATTGATAACACGATGCAAATATACACATATTTATTATATGTTATATAACACAAATGTATTTTTTTTAATGTTTTTTATTTTTTTTCTTATTTTAGTTCTGAGAAGCCCTAGTTTTCATATAAATATCGCTTAATACTTTTCTTTGGGGTCTTCTCAAATTCACTGGCATATATTTGTACTGATGCTATATTTTCGTAGCTGGCTAGTAATTTGTTCAAAGTGCGTTTATTTTCTTCCATTATCTCAGGAAGCATATTTTGTTCTATTTGAGCTGAATCCATCGATTCATAATCAGGGTGAATAAGTGCTACTAATTTACCGCTTCGTTCCACAACAAGGCTTTCCATAACGAATGGCATGTTGTTCAGTCTTGCTTCTATTTCTTCCGGAAATATATTTTGTCCGCTAGGTCCAAGTAGCATCGTTTTACACCGGCCTCTGATAAATATACGATTGTCGCGGTCTATTGTTCCCAAATCACCTGTTTTAAGCCAACCATCCTCCGTAAATGCAGCTTTGGTCGCCTCTTCATTTTTATAATAACCTTTCATTACATTTTCTCCTCTTACCTGAATCTCGCCTACAATATTATATGGATCGGCAGAATCTATCCTTACTTCCATTATATTATCTAATACCTTGCCACACGAAGTGGGGATAAAATCATAATTATGATCGTAAGAAATTAAAGGTCCGCATTCGGTCATGCCATAACCTACGGTGAAAGGAAACTTAATTTTATGTAAGAACGCTTCAACTTCTTTGTTCAGTGCAGCACCACCAATTATTACTTCGTGGAAGTTACCGCCAAGTGCGTCCATTAGTCCTTGCCTGATTTTAGCATATACCCGATCTTTGAGGATTGGTATTTTTAATGCAGCTTTTATGGCTGGTTTTTCTATTTTGGGAAGAATGGCTTTTTTGTATATTTTTTCTATAACAAGTGGAACAGAAATAATGAGATTTGGTTTTACATCCGCAAAGGCTTGGGTGAGAATCTTGGGTGATGGAGTTTTGCCTAGTAATGTTGTGTGTGAACCTTCGCTCAGCGAGTATAAAAACTCGAATGCGCATCCGTATGCATGGGCTAAAGGAAGGAAGGATACAATGTTTTGTCCTCTAAAGAGAAGTTGTAGATAATGAGCATGAGTTATATTTCCCGCCAGATTATTTGCTGTCAGCATAACTCCTTTGCTGAAGCCCGTAGTGCCTGATGTATAATTAATGAGAACAACCTCCGAATTATCCACCTCTGCGTATTTCACATCACCTTGAGAATAGCCACTCAGATACTTTTCTGCCATAAGGCTCTCAAGAGAGGAGGCTATAGATGATAGTCTTTCGCCTTTTTGTTCATACAAACAATTAAATTTGAGATCATTTACTGAAAATACACCTCTTATCAGTGGCAATCGATCTTCATCGAGGTTGTCCCATATTTGGTTGCCTGTAAATAACAGTTTTGCTTCCGAATGATTGATAATATGCTGTACATTGTCAGCATGGAAATCCTGTAATATAGGAACTATGATAGCCCCATAGTGTATAACAGCTAAATAACTAACGCACCATGGTATATTGTTTTTGCCAATGAGCGCTATTTTATCTCCTGTTTTTATATTTGCTCCTTTCAGTAATAGATGGACACGTGCAATTTCTTTTGCAAGATCTTTATAATAAAGCGTGCTTTGTTCCGAATAGTCGGAAAGTGCCGGAAGATCCCAATTGTATTTGAAGCTGTCTTCGTAAAGTTTTACAAAATTTTTATCGATCATCGATTGCTCATTTTTAGTGAATTTGTGCAAAAATAAATACTCTTAACATAATCTCCAAGTATTCTCTATGTAAAGTTGAGACAATTATGTAATTTTGTAGGCTTTTGGGTAATGGTTTATATATTATAACTGCACATTACCCCACTCAATATTTATTTAGGACTATACATAATAATGATTGATAACTCTATATTTGAAAATAAGCTTGCTGCTTATCTCACTCTCGGCTGTAAACTAAACTTTGCTGAAACATCTGCTATCGGAAAGCAATTGAACTCCGTAGGTGTAAGAAAGGCAAGAGAAGGGGAAGTGGCTAATATTTGTATAATAAATACATGCTCGGTAACGGAATTGGCCGATAAGAAATGCCGTCAGGCTGTTCGAAAGATGATTAAAGAAAACCCTGGCGCGTATGTGATTGTAACGGGTTGTTACGCACAGCTCAAACCTGAAGATATTGCAGGCATAGAAGGGGTGGATATTGTATTAGGATCGGAACAGAAATTGGATGTTGTTGCTTATCTTGACGAGCTAAAGAAAAAAGATAAAGGTGTAATACATACATCTAAAACAAATAATATAAAATCATTCGTACCTTCCTGTTCGCAAGACGACAGAACACGTTATTTTCTTAAGGTGCAAGATGGGTGCGATTATTTTTGTTCGTTTTGTACTATACCTTTCGCTAGAGGGCGGAGCCGTAACGGAACAATTGATAGTTTAGTGGAGCAAGCTCAGGAGGTTGTCGCTAAAGGAGGAAAAGAGATCGTGTTGACAGGCGTAAACATCGGAGATTTTGGACGTACAACAGGGGAAACGTTCTTCGACTTGGTAAAAGCTCTAGATGAGGTAGAAGGTATTGAACGTTATCGGATATCTTCAATTGAGCCGAATTTGCTGACTGACGAGATTATCGATTTTGTTGCAAGTTCTAAGCGATTTGCTCCCCATTTCCATATTCCATTACAATCGGGTTCCGATGCGGTACTTAAATTGATGCGCCGTCGCTACGATACAGCTTTGTTCCGTCATAAGGTTGAGAAAATAAAATCAATTATACCCGATGCTTTTATTGGTGTAGATGTAATTGTGGGTACTCGTGGAGAAACGGACGAGTATTTTGAAGAAGCAAGACAATTTCTTGAAAGTTTGGACTTCTCACAATTGCATGTCTTTACATACTCTGAACGTCCGAATACACAAGCATTGAAGATCGACCATGAGGTTGATCCTAAAACGAAGCATACACGCAGTAAAATTCTATTGGATTTGTCGGATCAGAAATTACAAACTTTTTATCAGTCGCAGCAAGGTACCCAACGCAAAGTTTTATTAGAGCATGCACAATATGATGATGTTATGTATGGTTTTACCGAAAATTATGTGAAAGTAGAAGTCCCTTTCGATATAAATCAGGCAAATGAAATAAAAATTATAACTTTAGGCAATTTCAACAATGCAAAAACAGCTCTAGTCGAAAAATGAAGAAACTATTAAATAATATTCTTTATTATATTGTATATGCTTGGATGTATTTGCATGCCCTGCTTCCATTAAAGTTCCTATATGTCTTATCTGATGTTTTATATGTTATTGTATATAATATTGTCGGATATAGAAAGAGGGTTGTACGCCGGAATCTGGCAGGTTCTTTTCCCGACAAGACGATGAAAGAGCGTCTAGTTATAGAAAAGGAGTTTTATCATCATTTTTGCGATTATTTTTTTGAAACAGTTAAGCTTTTGCATATCTCCGATGAGGAAATGCAGAAACGTTTACAATTCGAGAATGTTGGGCTGGTGAAAGAATACATGAAAAATGGCAAATCGGGTTTGCTGTTTATGGGGCATTATGCCAATTGGGAGTGGGTGCCATCTCTCAATCTGAATTTTGTAGATGGAGAGGTTCTAGCACAGATATACAAACCTCTTAAAAATAAAGCTTTTGATGATTTGTTCCTTAAGATACGAAGCCGTTTCGGTTCGTTAGGAATACCCAAAAGTGATACACTGAGGGTTATCATCAAAAAGAAAAGGGAAAATAAGCAAATGCTGATAGGCTTTATGGCCGATCAGACGCCATCGGTTAATAATATTCACTATTGGACTAATTTTCTGAATCAGGACACTCCTGTGTTTACGGGTGTGGAGCGTATTGCTAAGAAAACAGGATTTATAGTTTTTTATCTTGATGTTCAGAAATTAAAACGAGGATATTATAAAGCAACTATCCGCTTGTTAACAGATAAGCCTCAGGATGAACCCGAATTTGTTATAACAGAAAGATATATCAGGGCAATGGAAAAAACGATTCTTCGTTATCCGGCCTATTGGCTTTGGACACATAAACGCTGGAAAAGAAGTCGTCAGGAAGTAGAATCAATTCAACATAGATGATTAAAACCGCAGTTGTAATATTAAATTGGAATGGTGTGAAATTGTTAGAGCAGTTTCTACCGTCGGTTATTCAATATACACTGTCGGATGACGTAGAGATTATTGTTGCGGATAATTGCTCGACAGACAATTCTATTGGTTTCCTTAAAGAGACTTACCCACAAATAAGGCGAATCGTTTTACCCGAAAACTATGGCTATGCAGATGGTTATAATCAATCATTGAAACAGATTGAAGCCAAATATTTTGTTCTCTTAAATTCCGATGTGGAAGTAGGAGAGGGCTGGTTACAGCCTATTGTTGATTTTTTAGATGTTAATGAAGATGTTGTTGCTGCTCAACCTAAATTGTTAGCACAGAGAAATAAGTCGTATTTTGAATATGCAGGAGCAGCGGGAGGCTTTTTAGATAAATATGGCTATCCTTTTTGCAGAGGACGCATATTTGGAGAAATAGAGCAAGATAAAGGTCAGTACGATACTATAACAGATGTGCTATGGGCAACAGGTGCATGCATGGTGATTCGTGCCCGGGATTTTTTCGATGCGGGAGGGTTTGATGCTACTTTCTTCGCTCACATGGAAGAAATTGATCTTTGTTGGCGGCTAAACTCGCGAGGAAAACGCATTGTTTGTATACCATCATCTGTGGTTTATCATGTAGGAGGTGCTACACTTTCGGAAGAAAGCCCACGTAAAACCTTTCTCAATTTTAGAAATAATTTATTGATGCTTTATAAGAACCTTCCCGAAGATTCGATAGATAGAGTATTAAATAAACGAATATTATTGGACTACATTGCAGCATTGAAATATGCATTGACGGGTAAAATGCCTAATGCTAAAGCTGTGCACGCTGCTCATAAAGAATTTAGACAGATAAAGCAATCATACACTTTAGCTAGGAGAGAAAATTTAGAGAAGGCGACCCAAAGTAATCTTAAAACTATTTACCCTAAAAGCATACTTGCTGATTTCTATTTCAGAGGTAATAAGTTCTTTTCGAGGTTGCAGAAATTCTGCTAGATAAAATTTACTAAAACTTCTATTCTGGTTATTTTTTTCTTGTATATTTGAGTGTTTAATTTCTATATTAAATATGAAGCGATTAGTATTTATATCGTGTCTATTGCTTATCTTTTCATGGAATACGGTGAAAGGGCAGGAGGGGGTGAAAACATATCTGGATATGTACTCTATATATGAGGGTGATACTATCGCTGTTGTGCAATTACGCCCTGTACATGTATTTGCCCCATATAAGTTTAAAAACAAAAAAGATAGGGAAGAGTATACCAAGCTTGTGAGAGATGTAAAGGCAACTTATCCTTATGCTAAAATGATAGCTGGTTCTATTATTGAAACTTATGAATACATGCAGACTATCCCTGACGAAAAAGCTAAGCAAAAGCATCTTGAAGTGGTTCAAAAACATATGATGGATACCTATAAGCCCAAGATGAAGAAGATGAGTCGTAGTCAGGGTAAGATACTGATTAAACTCATCGATAGACAATGCAATACATCATCCTATAATATTGTAAAATCATTAGTCGGTAGTTTTAAGGCCGGAGTTTATAATACTTTTGCCGGTATCTTTGGGAATAGTTTAAAGACGGAATACGATCCTTTGGGTAAAGACAGAGCAATAGAAGATATTGTGATACAAATAGAGGAGGGGACAGTCGATTATTATTACTCTACCACATATAACTTTAAATAAAAAAAGAGCTGGATTTCTCCAACTCTTCAGTTTATTTCTAATTGAAATTTAGCCTAAATAGCTTTTCAATAGTTTACTTCGCGAATTTTGACGTAGACGTTTAATTGCCTTTTCCTTGATTTGACGTACACGTTCTCGTGTTAATTGAAATTTATCACCGATTTCTTCGAGGGTCATTTCCTGATACCCAAGTCCAAAGAACATCTTAATGATTTCACTTTCTCTTTCTGTCAAAGTTGATAATGCTCTGTCAATCTCTTGTTGGAGCGATTCATTCATCAACGAACGGTCGGCAATCGGAGCGTCATCGTTTACAAGCACATCCAATAGACTGTTGTCTTCTCCTTCAACGAAAGGAGCATCCATAGAAATGTGTCGTCCCGAGACTTTCAGTGAGTCCGAAATTTTGTCAACCGGAATATCCAGTTTTTCGGCTAACTCTTCAGCCGAAGGTTTGCGCTCATTCTCTTGTTCAAATTTAGAAAATGCTTTGCTGATTTTGTTTAGAGAACCTACTTGATTGAGAGGTAAACGTACAATACGAGATTGTTCAGCTAACGCTTGCAAAATAGATTGACGAATCCACCATACTGCGTAACTGATAAATTTAAAACCTCTTGTCTCATCAAATTTTTCTGCGGCTTTTATCAGACCTAAATTTCCCTCATTAATTAGATCGGGTAAACTTAATCCTTGGTTCTGATATTGTTTTGCAACAGAAACGACAAATCTTAGATTTGCTCGTGTAAGTTTCTCTAAAGCAGCCCTGTCTCCCTTTTTGATAGCTTGAGCTAATTCAACTTCTTCTTCAACTGTAATTAAGTCTTCTCGTCCAATTTCTTGTAAGTACTTGTCTAACGACGCACTTTCGCGATTAGTGATCGACTTTGTAATCTTTAACTGCCTCATCTATAGATATATAATTTTATGCATCCCAAAATGTTTGCAAATATAGTGAATTTTTGAATAAGAACGACAGTGTCAGCCCCCTTTTATTTAACTAGGTATTTTAATTAACAGATGTTCTTGAGATAGCTTTTTCTTGATCGTTACTAAATGAAATAACGCTCAAGCCTTCTGATTGTTTTAGCCTGAGCGCTATTTTATATTAAAAAAACATTATTTCTCACTCAAATCAATTGCATAGTATTTTCTTGCTCCGGTAGTCGGATAAAATCCTGTGATAAACAGGGCTTTATCCTGACTGTTAGCCGCTGCTTGAATTATACTTTCCACATCGCTTGGCGAAGTAACCGGTTGGTTATTTATCTTTTGGATAATAAAGCCTTTAGTGATTCCTTCTTTGTTGAACTTGCCACTATTGTCTACTCCTGCAACTTCAACTCCATAGCTGATGCCATATTCTTTTTTCTTTTCAGCAGATAAATCTTTGAACGCTGCTCCTACAGTTGCTAATCCGTCTCCTTTTTTCACAACAGAGGTATTGCCGTCGCTATTTTTCAGAGTGACATCGAATGTTTTATCTGCGTCACCACGTTTTACTGTGATTTTCACTTTGTCCCCAGGGCGGAAGCGATTTACTTGGTCTTGCAATTCGCCTACACTACGCACTTTAGTTCCGTTCACAGCAATGATAACATCGCCTTCTTCTATTCCTGCTTGCTTAGCCGGACTGTGTTCTGCAAACCCTCCAACATAAGCACCTTCATTTATTTTCAGGTTTTTAGTTTTTTCAGGAGTAGCTTCTTTTGCTACCGACAAATCACTGATCATAACTCCCAGAACGGCACGTTGTACTGCTCCGTATTCTTTTATATCAGCCACAACTTTACCTGCAATAGAAATAGGTACGGCAAAGCCATATCCTGCGAAATTACCTGTTTGTGAATATATGGCTGTATTGATACCGATAAGCTGTCCATTTGTATTTACTAATGCACCACCACTATTACCGGGGTTAATTGCAGCATCAGTTTGAATGAACGATTGTATTGTCATATCATTCTTACCTCCTGCTCCTATACCTCCACGTCCTTTGGCACTAACTATACCGGCTGTAACGGTCGATGTCAAATTGAATGGGTTTCCTACAGCTAATACCCATTCTCCAACCTTAAGATTGTCTGAATCGCCGAATGGTACGTATGCGAAATCATTCCCTTCAATTTTTAATAGGGCGATATCAGTTGTTGGATCTGCACCAATAAGTTTAGCACTATGTTTGCTATTGTCATTAAGCGTAACTTCTATTTCGGTAGCCTTATCGATTACGTGGTTGTTGGTAATAATATATCCGTCTTTGGATATAATAACACCCGAACCGAAACCAACGCTTGGCTGAGGGTTGCCGTATTGAAAGTCATTGCCTCCTCTATCGCCGAAGCCAAAGAAGTATTCAAAAGGATCTATCATTCGCTGACGTCCTTGCGGTTGAGCGGCTGCCTGGCTTTTTACAGTAGATTTTATATGTACTACGGCGTGTATGGAGCTTTCGGCAGCTTTTGTAAAGTCAGGATATCCATCTGCTGTTAAACTGGCTAAATGTACATTTTGCTGATCGAATTCTTGGCCGTAGCTGAAAATATCAGATGAGCTATAATGACCTTTAGCGTCCATAAAGCGATACATTCCATATGTTGCACCGATACTCACTAACGCAACCATAGCATAAGTTGAAATGTTTTTCCAAATCTTTTTCATATGTAAGTATTGTTTTTAGTTTGTAAATTTTTTACTTGAAATTTCTTCAAATGTAAACACAAAAATCATTCATTTAGGATATTCAAAGTCTATTTTTTAACACTTTTAACCCTCTGTTTCAGCTTTATCATTATTTTAACATTCGGACTGTCATTTTGTCGGAATGATGAATTTGAATATGACATTTTTATTGTTCTTTGGGAAAATTGGCGCTTAATAAATATTTCAGTATGTTGAGTTACAAACTTAAGAAAAACAACATCATAATCAAATACCAGAAGCTATCTGTTCATTTATATTCTGAGGTAAATGGCCTCTTGTCAGTTAATGGCAAAGTAGTATCTTTGTGCTTATTAGATATAAGCTGATGAAAATAAAGAATAAAAGTATAAATAAGCTCATTCTCAAGTTAGGTGTTATAGTCTCTTTCATGTTGCTATTCGCTGTGTTGGTTCTTTCTTTTATATTTCCTTATGATGCTTTTATAGACTTGGTTTTGCAATTAGTGAATTATCCATCAGATAAGCGGGATGTTTTAGCTGAAATGATAAATCCTTCCCGATTACTTATTTTGCAAGGTGCCTTGTTGTTTGGCTTGCTTCTTATTGGATTCCTTTTCTTCTCATTTGATAAAGTGTACACTTACATACAGAAGTTTATATATTATTTTCTGCGTGCTGTTAAATCAGTTTTTACGGATTTTAAGACTAAGAAAGCTTTACTTGTTTTAGCCATTCCTATAGTTTCGTCAATTTATTTAGGGCTAACTATTCCTGTATCATACGATGAAGCCTTTACTTTCCTTAATTTTACCAATAAGCCGTTTTACTATTGCATGATCTTCTATCCCTATCCTAACAATCATGTATTACATTCTCTACTAACGAATATAACAGACTGTATCCCATTCTTACCAACGCTTTTTTGTTTGCGTTTAACAGCTATCATTTCGTCTATTCTGGCCTGGACGATAGCATATTCTTTTGTTAAGAGATTTTATTCTCAGAAGGTTGCCATGTTTGTTGTTGGTATTGTTTCGATGACTTTTATGTCGGTGTATTTCAATTTTATGGCTAGGGGATATGGTATGGTAACTTTATTTTTCATTATAGCCCTTTATGCGAGCTATAATATTATTAAGAATAATAATAGAACGAAGGATTGGCTCTTTTTTATGGTTAGTAGTGTTTTAGGGTTTTATACAATGCCATCATTTTTATACCCTTTTGTAATACTTAATGCATTGATTCTGATTTATAATTACAGAAATATAAAAAAGCAGATCGTGTATAATGTGCTTACTATCGCTTCGGTAATACTTCTCTATGCCCCTATTATGATTGTAGATGGAATAAAGGCTTTGACAGGCAACCAATTTGTGGAACCTAAAAGTCGATTTGTAGTTATAGAGGCTTTGCCCGATTTTTTTAGGGAGACATTGCAAGATATCTTCGGGTTACCGTTTTTTATTTCTATTATTTTAATTTTAGCTGGATTTGTAATCGCTTTTAAGAATAAGGACAAGTGGACGATGGTACTTTGGGTACTTTTTCTTTTAGCTCCTGTTGTTTTACTTATTGCTCATTCTGTTATACCATTCCCTCGTACATTTGTTTATTACGCATTTGTGCTTATTTTTCTTATTGGTGTGTCCATTGGAAGATATATAGAACAATTGCCAAATGTTGTTCTGATCATAGGTGTTATAGTTATACAGATAATTTCATTTGTAAACTTTAGTCGGCAAATCGGTGCCCTCGAATCATTTAATACGCAAAGTAGTGAAATAAATAATCTGGTTCTGAAAGAAAAAAACAAGACCTACTATATAGGTCCATCATATATCAATTTCGAATTCGAGTTTATTAGTAGAGGGTATAACTCGCAAGATCTTACTATCGACACTAACGAAAGGATAAGCGCAGATACAATCAGACATCAGGGTTATGTAATTATTGATTCGGGTAATGATGCAACGGTCAAACGGAAGGTGTTTTTCTCAAATGGTTATCAAAATGTGTATATTGAAGACGAAAAATAAATGGGAACATCTATCTTAATTGTCATAGCTGTATATTTTGGAGTTTTACTTCTGATTTCATATCTGGTCGGCAGAAAACATACCGATAATGATGCATTTTTTTTAGGTAATAGGAAGTCGCCATGGTATATAGTTGCTATTGGTATGTTGGGCGATTCCATATCAGGAGTAACATTTGTGTCTGTGCCGGGTATGGTTGGGCAATTCGATATGAGTTATATGCAGATGGTTTTGGGTTTTTTTCCGGGTTATCTGATTATAGCTTTTGTTTTGCTTCCACTATACTATAAGCTGAATTTGACAACAATATATGGGTATCTGGAGAAGCGATTCGGATTCTATTCTTATAAAACAGGAGCATCATTTTTTATCTTATCTCGAATAATAGGTTCTGCATCCAAACTATATTTGGTTGCACTGATTCTTCAGGTTCTGGTTTTCGACCAGTGGAATATTCCTTTTTATATAACGGTTACCGGAATAATAGTTCTTATCTGCGGATATACGTTCCGAAGTGGAATAAAGACAATTGTGTGGACTGATGCTTTGCAAACCATATGTTTACTCACAGCATTAATCCTAATCATCTGGCAGGTTGTATCGCGATTGGGGCTTGATATTCCACAAGCAATAGATGTAATAAGGAGCAGCGAACATTCACGTATATTCGTTTTTGATGATTGGGCTTCGAAGCAAAATTTCTTTAAACAATTTCTTAGCGGAATATTGATTGTAATTGTGATGACTGGGCTTGATCAAAATATGATGCAGAAGAATTTATCTTGTAAAAACTTGAAAGATGCACAGAAAAATATGGTAAGCTACGGATTCGGCTTCATACCTATGAATTATCTGTTTCTGGCTTTAGGTATTTTGCTTCTTGCTTTTGCCTCTCAATATAATATTTCATTACCCGAGAATTCGGATGAAATATTGCCTTTACTAGCTACTGAATATTTAGGATTACCTGTCTTGATCTGTTTTGCGATCGGTATCGTTGCTGCCTCTTTCTCTAACGCTGATTCTGCGCTAACATCTTTGACTACATCTGTTTGTGTCGATTTGCTTGGAACTGAAAAGAAGAACGCTAAAACAGCTAAAAGAATTAGAAATAGAGTGCATATATTCGTTAGTTTGCTTTTCCTTGTCACAATATTTCTGATCGATTTTTTAGGAAGAAGCAATATTTTAGATACAATCTATAAGGCAGCATCGTATACCTACGGACCTCTACTTGGTTTATTCTTTATGGGGCTGTTTACAAAGATATCGCTGAAAGATAAATTTGTGCCGGTTGTGTGTATTATAGCACCGATACTTTGTTATGGACTAGAGATTGCTTTGAAATATCAATTTGGTTATACTGTAGGCTATGAAATACTATTGTTGAATGGTCTGTTAACTGCCTTTGGGTTGTGGTGTATAAATCAAAAAGGGGTGACAGCAATAAGAACTACTTAATCTAACATGAATTCGAAATAAAAGAAGAGACAATAACGAATAAAATTTCCCGAAGACTCTGTCATCCCGAACAGAAAGGAGGGATCTCCTATGAAATAAGTTGGCAGTTAATAACATCTAGGTATAAAAGATTCCTCACTGCGTATCAGGATGACAGAATGTACTAAAGGCAGATACCAGATTATAACGCACAATTATACGGTGTTTATTTCAAACTCACGTTAACTTATATATTTGTCATAACAAGAAAGGCCGGTATTAGTCAATACCGGCCTTTTTTGTTATTATACTATAATTCTACTTATCCTACTTCTATAATCAAGAAGCTGCTAAGATTCCAGAATTTCTTATAATCTGTAATTTTTATAGTGATATTTCCGTTCGCGTCTTTTTCTAGTGTATAGCTATCACTAGCGTGGTTAGAAAGAAGTTTAGCTTTCTTTGCATACACAGGTATACTTTTAGTTTCGCGAATGTCAATTTTAATAAACTGACTTTTCTCAATATTTTCTTTCAAGATTTTAGGAGAAGCCAAGAAACCACCTGAAACTACTTTTGCTTCTTTCAATTCTTTAGAAGTACCAAACATGTAGTAAGCAGTATTCAGTTCTTTATCTTGCTCCTTAATTTTAGAAGCTTGAGCGGCAGTTTGAGTAGAAAGATTATCTACATTTTCAGAAAGTGATTGTACACTTGTTTCCAATTGTGCAATTTGAGCATCACGAGTTGCTAAAGATGTTTGCAATTCGGTAATTGTATTTGCTCTTTCTGTCAATTCAGCGCTAAGACGTTCGATAGTCTTTTTCAAACCCGACATTTCGCCTGAACTATTTTTAAGGCGTGCATTTAATTTATCTAATTCAGCTTGATTCTTTTTCAAAATTTCATGGATCATTTCGAAATTGTCTCTTACACGGGTTTTGGTATCTGTTGTCATCTCACCTTTTGCTTTCGATTCAACAGTCAGATATTTTTCCGCTTCCTTTATTTGGTTGAAGTTTTCTTCAACTTCGTTGATGATACCCATCATCTCTGCCATTTCAGTACTTCCCTGTGCATTTTTCTGCAATAGAGAGTCCCTTTCAGCCTGCAAAGCCTTATATTCATCCGAATTTTTCACGTTACACGATGCTAATGCAAGGGCGCATAGACATCCAATAATTAACTTTTTCATATTCATATCCAATTATTTTGGTTAATTTAATATTTATTCATTTTTACCTGATACTATTATAACAAATTCTCCTTTAGGTTCGTTCACCGAAAAATGAGAAATTAGTTCTTGTAAATTTCCTCTGCGGGTATCTTCATATATTTTTGATATTTCGCGGCAGGTCGCTGCATATCTTTCTTCGCCCATATATTCAGCTAATTGGGTCAATGTTTTAACCACTCTATGAGGCGATTCATATAATACGATTGTTCTGGTTTCTTCCGCTAAAGCCTTTAGACGGGTCATCCTCCCTTTCTTCTGCGGAAGGAAACCTTCAAAATAGAATTTGTCGCATGGTATGCCCGATGCAACAAGAGCCGGAACGAAAGCCGTAGCTCCCGGTAAGCATATTACTTCAATACCTTCTTTGGCACACTCACGTGCAACCAGAAAGCCGGGGTCGGATATACCTGGCGTGCCCGCATCCGAGACCAGAGCCATGTCTTCCCCTGCATTTATCCTATCTATAATATGAGATATCGCTTTATGTTCATTGAATTTGTGGTATGATTGCATTTTGTTCTGAATTTCAAAATGCTTGAGAAGGATACCCGTTTTACGTGTATCTTCTGCCAGAATGAGATTGACTTCTTTTAATAGCCTGATGGCTCTGAAAGTCATATCTTCGAGATTCCCTATTGGCGTGGGTATGATATATAATTTGCCCATCGGTTGTCGAATAATATAAGTTCGAATAACAGAGCAAAGATACTAAAAAATTAAGTTTACGTATATAAAACACGTATATTGTAGATTTACATGTTAAAAATTCGTCGTTCTATATTCGTATGCTTCTGTCAATGAGACATTTTTCTTCGATGGAGATTCCAAACAGGGCAAAATCATATTTTGCAGGATCATTAATATCTAACAATCTTAAATTTTCGGTTAGTTCAATTGTTGCTTTCCAGTCAGCTTTGTCTCGTTGTAATAGTCCTAACATATGTGCTGTGCGCTCTACATGAAGGTCTAAAGGGCAAATAAGATCTTTAGGTTTCAGTTGTTTCCATATGCCAAAGTCTACACCTTTATTGTCATCCCTGACCATCCATCGCAGGTACATATTCAATCGTTTACATGCCGATTGTCGGTGAGGGGATGGGATGTGCTTCCGCGTACGATGGGGAGCTTCGGGTAGAGAAAAGAAATAAGATTCGAAATGATTTAAAGCTTCTTCTGCACTCATATCTGACCTTGAAGCAAAGGCATCCTCTAAACTTTCATACTTGGCATAATGCTGTTTCATGAAGTGGATACAGTATAGCAGATCGGTGTCATTGAATGTACGATGTTTAAATTCCAGTAGAACTTTCAGATCCGAATCTTTGTGATTCGTTATAAAATCATGAGGACTGTTATCCATTCGTAGAGCAAGTTCTTTACATTTATTTATAATAGTCTTGCGTTGCCCCCATGCGAATATCGAAGCAAAGAATCCCATAATTTCAATGTCTTGTTTCGATGTAAAACTATGGGGAATGCAGATAGGATCGTTCGCAATAAAATCGGGAGTGTTGTATTGCTCTACCTTTTGGTTGAGAAAATCCTTAAGATCGATTATTTGTTTGTTGTCCAAAATATAGTTTTCTATGTTAAAGAAGTAAAGTTATATATTTCATAGCATAATATATATGTATATATCAAAACAGAGAATACTAAGCGATATAGTATTCTCTGTGTAAGCTTGTTTATACGTTATTGATATTACTTATCTGTCTCGGTAAAGTAACTAAATCGACTATGGCTCAAAAAAGAAAATCAGTTTTTCTTACACCTGACCGCACACAAGTAGAACCGACGGATGGGACTTCGGAAGATTGTAATGGTGTCTTTATACAAGTTCCGGTAGTATGCGTTGGTACCACCAGCAGCCTCGGAGCTACTACTGGACCAAAAAAAAGTACTCGCACCATAACTCTGGATTGTGACGCCGTCCACATAGCCGGTAAGCATACTCGCAAATCCACCCTGTGCCGCAGATTTACTTGTGCCATTAATCTTGGTACTACCAGTTAGAGGGCACTCACTTTTCATAGCAGTGCTGTGTCCAATAGAAGAACCAGAACCACGTCCGCCTATAACAGTTTCCCATGCCGGATCCCATGATGTGGGATTGAAACTTGAAGTCAAAGAACTACTGTATGTGCCGGCATTATTATAAATCTCCTTTTCAAGTTCATTCCATTCGCGATCGCTCGGTAAATGCCAGCCGTCAGGGCAAACTCCCTGAATCATTACTCCAATATTTTCTTCTGCTGCTCCCTGACCTTGATCCACAGTAGAAGTATTACCTTTCGCAGCTGTCGGCCAGCTGTAAAGCAATCCGTGTTTCTTTTCCCATGTGGGAGGCACGGCTCCCCAGTCGGTTCCGCTGCTACTAGTAGGTTGAGGATAGGCACGACCTTCAGTACTAGTGTTTTGGCCACCGGTATGAACAGGGATATTACCGCCGCCCATGCCCGAAGCATAGGTTTTTGCTGCAAGGTTTTCTATCATCCAAATTCCCGCATTTCCAAACCTTCGTGCCCTAAAATTATTTCCATCCTGATCTTTATAGGTTGTTACCTCACGAGATTCCTGTGAGAGAAGATTCTCCCACATCGAACCATCCCATACATAAAGACCTTTAGTGATAGGCGTTTTTAAGCACCAATTTTCGTTGATATTGTAAACCATCAAGCCTGTATGTGCGGATTCTTCTCCGGCCAGAACACTAGGAATATTTACTTTGATGTCTGTTAAATTAGTAATTGCTACCCGTGGCATACCTAGCCCTCTGGTTGACGTGCCATCGGCTTTCTCTTTTAAATCAAGCAGGGATCCTATTCCTGGAGGAGCATCAGAGCCAATAGTTACCTGAGCATTTACTATTGAAAAAAGGAAGAGGAAAGTAATTATAAAAAACTCTCTTAAATATTTCTTTTTCATCTGCTTTTTAGTGTTAATCATTCTCTTTTTTCCTAATAATTTGGAAGAAAAAGAAGAAGAGTAGTTGTATAAAATAATTCCAGTATATATTAATCTAGAACAAATGAATCACAAAGTCTAATAAACTCTTCATTAATACTCTGTAAATATAGATATAAATCGCTATAATGCAAATGATTAAGGGTTATTATTTGTTGTGATGTAAATATTTAGAGAATGTGGCTTAATAATTGAATTTGAATCGTTTTTTTTAACTTAAAATGATATCAGTTGCTTAAATATACTAAATATATAAGCGTGTGATAAAAACAGAGAATACTGCATGTTTAGTATCCTCTGTCAGAATTTTACTGTGCTTTATTAATATTACATATCGATGAGGATATCATTTAATTTATTGATTCTTTTTGCATCTTACCGAGTACATACTATTTCGGGAGCTGTTCTTACGGGCTACTGTAGCTTTATTTACATGAATATCCCGAGACCATGCGGACTCGCTATTGCCCGCGGAGCTGCTTGACCATAAGTAATTATAATAGCCATAGTTTTGTGCGCTGCTGGCGAATATGCCACCGGGAAGAGTGGCGCTAAAGCCTCCTTGTGCTGCGGGTCTACTTGTTCCGGCAGGATTACCAATGCCGCTACCCGCTAATCTACATTGAACCATCATTGCATTAGCATGACCGTGAGTGCTACTAGAACCACGATCATCAGGAGTTGTTTCCCAGCTTGAAACCCACGTAGTAGGAGAGAATTCCGACGATGATGAAGTGCTATAAATATTCGCTTTGTTGTAGATTTCTTTTTCAAGCTCATTCCATTCGCGGTCACTTGGTAAATGCCAGCCATCAGGGCAAACACCCTGTACGTACTTAAGAGGAACACTACCAAGAGGTCCAATATTTTCCACCTCTGCCACACCGGGACTTGCTCCGGATATCTGACCTTGATTCGCTGTCGATGTATTGCCTTTTGCAGCAGTAGCCCAAGTATAGAGCAACCCCTGACTTTTATCCCAAGTGGGAGGTACAGCACTCCAGTTGCTAGAGGTTCCTTTAGGATAGACGTAGGCTATAGTACTATAAACAATAGTACCGGTGGGTAAAGGGATAGGTGCACCGCCCATCCCGGGCGCAAAGTTTTTTGCATATAGGTTTTCTAGCATCCATACACCTGCTGCACCAAACTGACGAGCTTTAAAGTCGTTGCCATCCTGATCCTGATATATTTGAACATCAGGAGATGTTGCATTACCTAGATGCTGCCATACAGAACCGTCCCAGACATATAAACCTTTAAAGATAGGGGTCGGGGCACATTGGTCTTCATTTACATTATACACCATTAATCCGGCATGTTGGGCTTCTTCCCCTACTTGAACACTGGGTATGCTTAACTTGATGTCAGTTAAGCTGGTAATTGCCACTCGTGGCATCCCTAACCCTTTAGTAGATGAGCCATCGATATTGTTTTTTAATTCGAGTAAAGCGCCTTCTTTTGGAGGAATATCAGAGCCAATAGTTACTTGGGCATTCAGTGTTGAGGAAGAAGAGATCAGTAGAAAAAATAAGATTTTTTTTGTTAGATAGGTAATCTTCATATGTTTGTTGATTAAGTAGCCTCAGCCTCTCTATTTGGAGACGGGTGAGAAAAAAGTTTTGTAAAAGATATTTAAGTTTTGGTGGTAATATTTACGTCATATTTTGAATAATATGATGCATAAAATTTAACAAATTCCTTAACTGTCGGCAAATTTAAATATTAATCGTTGTAATGCAAATGATTAATATTTAAATTTTTTATTGAAGTGAAAACATTTAGAGAATATTATGACGCAGTAATTAATAGGTTAAGGTAAATGAATGTGCTTAAGTGTATAACAAAACAGGAGATACTAAACATTTAGTATCTCCTGTGTGAATTTTTTTGTCTTATCAATATCACTTATCAATTCCAATATATGTACCGTCAGATTTGAATTTTAATTCTAACTTATTCGATAATTCTATTTCAAATCCATAAGTTTCTTTATTTATTTCGGTTATAAATATCTCCGAGGGGTAATTTGTTTCAACATGTGAAACGATTCCTGTGGGCAGTAATTCTAATATACTCTTGGGAATTGCCTGTCCATATCCATTGATATCATCCCAATCGCCCGATAATGAAAAATCAATTTTGAATTTATTATTCAAAACAACTTCATAGCCATCATCATCTTTTTCGGCCAACGTTACTGTTTGTTCAGGGAAGTGCTTCTCTAAAAAAGCTTGAGAAATTGCTGGAAGCTCTTTTAGCGAAATAATTCTGTCGTCATCATCATTACTACAAGCAATAACAGAAAAAGAAGTGATTAATAAAATAAACGTAAATAATAACTTTTTCATAATTATTTTGTTTTAAATTAGAGTTTAGTTTGTTGCCTTATTAAAATGTAACAAATGAGGTTACCCATAAGTTCTGACTTTTTGGGAAGATAATTCTTTTCTTTCTTATTCCTTTATTATTGAAATTTTTGCAATATAATTAATTTAATTCATAATTAAAAAATAAGCTATGATGTTTTTAGATGTAATTCCGGCAGAAGTGCTTCAAAATGGAGAACTATCAGTTTCCCGAATCGATAATTTGTTAGGTCAGTTATTCGACCATGCTATTGTGTTGGGTCAGAAGATAATTCTGGCTGCTATAATCTTTTTTGTTGGCCGTTGGCTTATTGGGTGGCTGCGAAAATTGATCGGTCGTTTTCTTGAAAAACGCCATATTGAGAGTACCGTAAAATCTTTCTTAGATAGCCTGGCCAATATAACACTTCAAATTACTCTATTCCTGCTTATTGTTAATATCTTAGGATTCTCTTTGACATCTTTTGCTGCAATTCTAGCTGCTGCAGGTTTGGCTATCGGTATGGCAATGAAAGATAACCTGTCTAATTTTGCGGGTGGTATAATGATTCTTATCAATAAACCATTTAAGATTGGAGACCGTATTGTAGCACAAGGTATGGATGGAGTTGTTCAATCGATTGGTATTTTATATACCGTACTTCTGACAGGAGATAATAGAACGATATTTATGCCTAACGGTCCTTTATCTACAGGTAGTATTACAAATTATTCTACTCAAAATGAGAGACGTATCGATATTACTTTGTCTGTTAGCTATGGGGCTGATATTTTGCAAGTAAAAGATATTCTTTCATCGGTTATCAGCAAAGAAGCTAAAATAAAACAAAGTCCGGCTCCTTTTGTTGGGGTAACTATGCTTAATAATGGGACAATAGATGTTACTATACGTGTATGGGTAGATTCTTCGGATTATGCTTCTATAAATGTGTCGCTGAATGAGGCAATCTATTCTGCATTCATTGAAAATGCTATTTATGCTTCAGCAACAGTGGCGGTGAAAATGCTGAAAGATTAAAAAATATTAAAACTAGTATGGATAAGAGAAAACAGTGATTTCAACATTCTATTGTGCCAAATAAATAGGCTAGCTTTGTATGATAAGGTTAATCATATAATATCAATAATAAAATCAGTAATTTTAGCTCTATGAAAAAACAGAGATTACAATTATTTCTATGCTTTATAGCTTTTGCGGCTATAATGATGACTTCGTGTAGTAAGAAAATGAATCCGTTATCAAGTTCGTTATTCACTGCAAATCCATCTCCTTTAGAGTTAGTAGGAACAAAAGTTCCGGTAACAGTCAATGGTCGTTTCCCTGCAAAATGGTTCGACAAAAATGTAACAGTTATTGTAACACCGGTATTGAAATACGATGGTGGCGAAGCTTTAGGGACATCAGAAACCTACCAAGGAGAGAAAGTTGCCGGAAACGGTATTGTTATAAGTCAGGCTGACGGGGGCGCAATTACTCTTCGATCGGCTTTCGACTACATTCCGGCAATGAAAAAATCGGAACTTTGCTTGAGAGTCGATGTACTTAAAAATGGTAAGGCTCTTGTTAATTTCCCTGATATGAAGATTGCCGACGGTGTTATCGCAACAGCCGCTTTGGCAAGTGCTGCATCTTCGACTCCTGCGGTTGCTCCGGATGCTTTCCAACGTATTATTAAAGAGACTTACGATGCTGATATAATGTTCTTGATTCAACAAGCAGAACTGCGTTCTAGCGAATTGACATCTAAAAACCTTGCAGCATGGCAAGATCTTGTAAAAGAAGCAGATCATAATGATCGTAAAAATGTAAATGTTGAGGTTTCTGCTTATGCTTCTCCTGATGGTGGTTTTGAATTGAATGAAAAACTAGCAGAAAAACGTGAGCAAAATACAACTAAATTCTTGTCGAAAGAGTTCGAGAAAAAGAATGTTGATACAGAAATCAATGCAAAATATACGGCTCAAGACTGGGAAGGATTCCAAAAACTTGTTCAAGCTTCTAGTTTGCAAGATAAAGATCTGATATTGAGTGTTCTTTCTATGTATTCTGATCCTGTAGAAAGAGAAAAAGAAATTAAGAATATTTCTATTGTATATTCAGATTTGGCTGCAACTATTTTACCAAAACTTCGTCGTTCGCGTTTGATTGCAAATGTTGAAGTTATTGGAAAAACAAATGAAGAATTGAAGGCTGCCGTAAACTCTGGTATGACTGGTTTATCAGTAGAAGAATTGTTATATGCTGCAACTTTAGATGGTGTTTCAAAAGATAAAGTATATACATACGTGACTCAAAAATATCCTAACGATTACCGTGGATGGAATAACCTAGGAGCATATTACTTCGAAAGAGGAAATATGGCTAAAGCTTCGCAAGCATTCACTAAAGCAAATCAAGTTTCATCCCGTGCCCCTGAAGCAAATATGAATCTTGCTTTGTTAGCAATGGCTGATAATAATACTGCTAAGGCAGAGCAATTATTGGGTAGTGCAGCCGGAGCAAATACTTTAGGTGAAGCTTTAGGATTGCTATATATTAAGAATGGCGAATACAGCAAAGCTGTTCAGGCTTTTGGTGAAACTAAATCGAACAATGCTGCTTTAGCTCAACTATTGACTAAGAATTATAGTAAAGCTCTACAAATATTAGATGCTGTTCCTACTAAGGATGCAACAACTTATTATTTAGCGGCTATTGTTGCTGCCAGAACAAATAATGCAGCAGGTGTAGCAGGAAATCTTAAATCGGCGTTAGATAATGGTGCATCAGCATCCGATATCGCTATTGATGGAGAATTTGCACGATTCTTGGCAAATCCTGATATTAAGAATATGCTATTAAGATAATAGAAGTATAAAATTATATATTTCGCTTGAAAGGAGTTGTCAAATTTGACAACTCCTTTTTTTTGTAAATAATATGTGTTGCGTGCTATTTGTTTTATGATACATTAGTCTATTGTAATATTATTTAATAAGTATAGCTGTAATGATAATTGTGTGTGTTGTTTTCAGTGAGGTTTAATTATGGCGATGTTTTTATTAATAAATATTTGTATATTTTATATTATGTGCTATATTTGCTGTCGATATTATTATACGAAGTATATCAAGACCTTATTTAATGCTAAAATATCCTCAAAAATTTATTACTGATTTGACCATTTTCTTTCTTGGAAATTTGGACGTTAGCTCTATTTTATTAGAGAGAGAGAGAGAGAGAGAGAGAGAGAGAGAGAGAGAGAGAGAGAGAGAGAGAGAGAGAGAGAGAATACACACTATAACGGGCACCCCTGCGATAATTTAACCAAAATATTATTTATATCAAAGAATAGGCTGATTTTCTTAAGAGAATTAGCTTCTATTCTATTTTTCTATGTACCTACCTTAGCCATATCAATTCTTATTTTCCGTCCAAAATTAGAACATTTCCTTAATCCCAATCGGGTATTGAGCTATAAACCTATGTCTAATATTTTAAATCGAGGCCTATGATGAGACGCAAATCTTAAATTAACAGTTAACCTATTAATCGTGATTCTCATGCCTTTGTTTCTGCTTCTTACATAATAGCATTAGAGGATGAGATTCAGTTAAAACATTTATTATTAATCTAATATCTTATTGACTATGGAAAAAAACGATTCTATGCAGAATACGCACGTTCATATCCGAACGCTACTTTTCCTGATTACATTTTTTATGCTGGGAGGTAGTAGTATAGGGATAAATGCTATTGGCGTAAGCAAGAATGAAATAAACAGTACGCAACAAGATGCCACTAAAGTTACAGGTAAAGTATTCGATCAATCAACAAAAGAAACCTTACCGGGAGTAAGTGTAATCGTTAAAGGAACTAATACTGCAACAATGACTGATACTGATGGTAATTTCACTATCACAGTTCCTTTTGCAAATGCTTTACTCACATTTTCCTACTTAGGTTTTCAGCCACAGGAGATATCTCTAGCAGGTAAGAAGACTCTCGAGATTTATCTAGTGGAGGATACCAAAGCATTGGAAGAAGTGGTAGTAGTTGGTTATACTACGCAAAAGAAAATGACGATAACCGGAGCGGTATCTACTATTACTACCCGGGATCTGGTACAAAGCCCTACGGCAAATATCAATAATGCTTTGGCTGGTCGTCTTCCCGGGCTGATTGTTAATCAGTATAGTGGGGGAGAACCCGGAGTCGATAAGAGTGAAATATTTATCAGAGGTAAAGCAACTTATGGCGATCAATCACCCATCGTTATCGTAGATGGTGTGGAGCGTGAGATGTCGTATATCTCGCCGGAAGAAATAGAGACATTTACTATTCTGAAAGATGCGTCATCTACTGCCCCTTTTGGAATACGGGGAGCCAATGGTGTTGTGGTAATAACAACCAAAAGAGGAAAGGCTCAGGATGGTGCAACAGTAAATTTTAAAGCAGCATACGGATTTAATAGTCCGACCAAATTACCTTCATTATTAGGGTCTGGCGATTATGCAATGCTATATAACGAGGCTATGAGAAATGACAATCCCGGTATGACGAATTTATTTACTCAGGATGCTATTGATAAATTCCGAATGGCTAAAGGTGATAATAGTGATGGCTTAGGCTACAATTGGGATTATTTCGACTATATATTTAAGACTGGAAAACAACAAGATTATACATTATCGGTACGCGGTGGAAATGACAGAGCCCGTTATTATGTAATGGCAGGCTATTTCCAACAAGGGGGTAATTATAAGCATACCGATTTGGGTGAATCGGATACGCAGGCCGTTTTTAAAAGATATAATTTCCGATCTAATATCGATGTCAATATCACAGATAAATTCTGGGTCAGATTAGATCTCGGAGCACGCATTACAGATCGTAATGCACCGGGAACAAGTGCATCCAGACTTATGACACTCGCAATGACACAACCTCCCCATTTGCCCATAACACTGGCACCTAACGATAATCCAGCTAATCAGGCGTACATACTGAATAACCCTCAAGGGCTACTTTTTGGAGATCAGTTGTATCGTTTCAATATACTGGGTGAGTTAAGCCGTACAGGATACCATAACCAAAAAATATCTTCATTCGATGGTAGTTATTCTATGGGATACGATCTCGATTTTATTACAGATGGACTCAAAATTGAAGGGCTATTTTCGTACGATACCAAAGAAGAGCAATGGATTTACAGAGATGTGGAAACATATAGCGAAGGTTACCGTGAATATCCCGGTTATGCGACATTTCAACCGGTAGACGGACGAGATGTGTTTATGACCCCCGGCTTTTATGATGGTGCCTTTAAGACAGGTAATAAATTTGATGTTGATCAAACAGTCCGTAATAGATTGACTCAGTCTGCTCCTAGCAACAGAACCTATTTTCAGTTTAGACTCAGTTATGCCAATATTTTCAATAAACTGCATGAAGTTGCAGCGATGGCATTATTGAATCGTTCATCTCAAAGCGCATATACAACTGATAGAGCTGATGTTGATTATCGCTATCAGGGTTTAACATGGCAAACGACTTATAATTATGATAAACGTTATCTGTTCGAATTTAATTTTGGATATAACGGATCGGAGAATTTTGCAAAAAGCAAACGTTTCGGGTTCTTTCCCGCAGCATCTGCCGGTTGGGTTATGTCGAACGAGAAGTTTATGGATGGTACGAAATCTTGGTTAGATCATCTTAAGTTAAGAGGTTCTTACGGTTTGGTAGGTAGCGATAAATTGCCTAGCGGAAGGTTTGCATATTTACCATTCTTCGAAGGAGGAGACGGGTACGACTTCGGTACGCAATATTTCAATACGAATCCCGGGGGTATAAGGGAAGGACGCTTAGCCAATCCTGATTTGACATGGGAAAAATCGCGTAAAACAAATATAGGGATTGATGCTTCTTTCTTAAATCAGAGGCTAGGTATTGCATTTGATGTGTTTAACGAATTCAGATACGATATTATTACCAATGTCGGCGATGACAACAAACTTGGTTTCCCTACAATAGTAGGTAAAGGCGCTCCGTATATCAATTCGGGAAAAGTACGAAACCGAGGAATTGATTTTGAAGTTACCTGGTCTGATAAAATTGGTAAAGATTTCAGATATTTTATCAAACCGAATTTAACGTTTGCACGAAATAAAATTGTGTTTATGAATGAGATTCCCAGAGAAAATAGCTGGAGAACTGAAACAGGATCCCGATTATATGAAAACTTCGTTTATGTATTTGATCATTTTGTTAATAATCAGGAAGAGGCTGATAAACTGAACGGTATGAATAATGGTAATGGTTTCCAACCATGGGGCAAATTAATACCGGGAGATGTTGTTTACAAAGATTTAGATGGCGATGGTAAAATAGATGATTTGGGTGACCGTACTATAATGGGAAATCCACGTAGTCCCGAGATTCAATTTGGTATTCCGATCACATTGCAATATAAGGGATTCGACATCAGTTTCTTGTTTCAGGGAGCTGCCAATACATCGGTATTGCTTACTGATGGGTCGGTTTGGGATTTTCCGCAATATGATCAGGATAAATTGGGAAAGGTGCGCCCTATGCACTTAGACCGATGGACTCCCGAAACTGCTGAAACCGCCAAGTATCCTGCTTTGCATATGGGGGCGCATACAAATAATAAGAATAATCAAAGTAGCCTTTTCTTGTACGATGCAAAGTATATCCGATTGAAAAATGTGGAGGTGGGATATAATCTTCCTCGTAATCTTCTTCGTAAAACAGGTCTAAAGCAAGTACGGCTTTATGCTCAAGCCCAGAATTTAATTACGTGGGATGGTTTGGGTGATGTTGATATCGATCCGGAAGTAGGACAAACAAGTGGTTATTGGTATCCGGTACTTAAGGTCATGAACTTTGGCGTAGATGTCACATTCTAAAATTGTAAAACAATAAATTATAATGAATATGAGAAATATAAAATATATAATAAGTTGTATTCTGTTTGCGATACTATCTTTTGCCTGCGAAGATTATCTTGATAAGCAGCCGGATGATCAGAAAACGGAAGAAGAGGTTTTTACACGCTATACCGAGGTTAATAAACTGGTTACAGATTTGTATTCGAGATCCAAAGTGGCAAATAGACCTCTAGCATGGTTTTATCATTTTTCGTCGGCAGCGATTACCGACGAGGCTGAAGGAACAACAGTTGAAGGTAATATTACAAACCGGTTTAATACTGGCGACTGGAGTACAATGAGCCTTGCAGGCAGCAATGGACAATACTGGTGGGATATTTATGCTTTTATAAGACGTGCAAATGTAATTCTTGAAGGTGTAGCAAAATATAATTCGCCTGACAATCCACTAGAGCCAGGCAGTTTAGAAAAAAGGATAGGAGAAGTTTATTTCCTTAGGGGTTATTTGCATTATTTACTTTTGCGCTCATACGGAGAAATTCCTTATTTAGATCATTCCATTGATCCTAATTCGTCTATGGATTTTACTAAAGAATCTGTTCACTCTATTGTTGAGAAGATAGTAGCCGATGCTGAGGAAGGATACAAAAGAGTTCCCGGAGCATGGGGAGGTGAACATTTCGGACGAGTTGACAAAGGGGCATGCTTAGGCCTTATTGCCATTGCCAGATGGACTGCTGCCACTCCTCTCTGGAATGGAGCAAAAGAGGCCGGTTATACAGGTGAGCGTGTTTTTGAAAATGAATATACTTACGACCAATCACGATGGGCTTCCGCCAGAGATGCCGCAAAAGCTGTATTAGAATGTCAAAACGATGGAAAGCTTAGGTATAAACTGTATGATACACACTCCGAAACAGATTTTAACGACGACGCAGGGGAGAATAAGAATGAATCGACTGTCTATGCTCGTCTCTGGGATATGTATTATGATATGACGGCATTTCAAAATGAAGCTGTATGGTTTGTTACAAAAGACAAATATGAAGGTTGGTATGGCGATATGTACCCTCCGTCTCGTGGGGGTAGTGCCCGTCAGCAACCGGTACAAGAGCAAGTAGACGAGTATGAATATATTTCGCCCGATGGATATGGTTATCCCGTATATTCGGCAAAAGCCAAAGCAGACGGATATGACGATGGCAATCCATATAAATCGGTAAAGCGTGATCCTCGTTTTTATAGAGATATTATTTATCATGGAGCACCTTTTCGCGATGGTAATAACAATCCGGCTACTGTCGATGTTGCTACAGGTTCTGATAAGATCAACGCGTCTAATGCTACTAAAACAGGCTATTATCACCGTAAATATTTCAGAGATTCATGGAACAGAAGCGGAAGCGTCAGCATAAGTGCACCTCCTATATGGCGTCTGCCCGACTTTGTCTATATCTACTGTGAAGCGGTAAATGAGATATCGGGTCCAAACGAAGAAATATATCAAAAGGTAAATGCGGTGAGAGCCCGTTCGTTTATGGCGCCAATGCCACCTGCTACCAAAACGGATAAAAATCTTATGCGTGAGTACATCAAACGCGAGCGCAGGGTTGAGTTTTACTATGAGAATAAACGTGCTTGGGATTGCCGCTTATACGTTGAGCCAAGTAATGAAGCTGAGCTGATAAAGGAGCAAGCTTGGAGGTCTGCCGGATCGACAAACGATGAACGTTCTCAGAAATACTGGGCAACAGGTTTAAGGTCTTACCCTAAAAGCCAGCGTATGATTAATGGTATGCGTCCCGTAGAAGATCCGAACGGAAAGATTGTAATAAATGGCGTAAAGTATAGAATGGAGCGTTATTGCGTAGAAGAGAGGGTATTTGATGTACCACGCCATTATTTGTTCCCTATTATGGAAACCGAGATTCAACGCTCACCTACTTTAGTGCAAAATCCGGGATGGAATTAATATCGAGTGATTAATTAAGATGGATAGATTTCCTTTTAGTGTTTGTGTTTTAATGCATGTTTGAGTTTAGATTGCCCGAGAGAAATTTTCGGGCAATCTTTTTTACTTGTGAAGTCGTCTCGACTTTTACTTTAACCACAGAGTAAAAGGAGTTTTACGGAGTTTTTTAAGTTCAGTACTGAAATGAATCATATTCTAAAGATGAAACATTCAATTTTACAGTAATATATACTCCGTGGTACTCTGTGCGACTCTGTGGTTAAAAGTCAAGACGAACTCTATCAGAAAATATTACTCCTGTTCTTCCATTTGAAGATTGTGATTGTCGAGCTTCGACTTATTTGTTGAGAAATAGAATAAAAGCCGCATTGTATGGTTCAGGTTATATACATTTCCTGCACCGGTTTGCTGATAGATAGGGAAGTATCCGAAATCATAAGCAACACCTTTACCCAACGATTGACGAATACCTACAAATAAACGAATCTGATCCAATGGATTATTAACAATATGCTTGCCAAATTGGAGCAGAACTTCGTTGCTAAACATCAATTGTGGCACGTTAGGTTTTTTAGATATGGGTAAGCGGAAAGTATATAAATATCTGATACGTTCCGAAAACGTTCTGCCCATTGTTTGATCACCTTCTACTATTTCTCGCCAACGCGATTCTATTCTGAAACGTTGCGTTACATTAAACTTCCAAAGGCTGGATGCCACTATTAATTGTTGGTCGAAACGGTATTCAAGTGTGAAGTTTTTATCTCTAAGTTGAGGCCTGTAAAGCCAGAGATTACCATACGCTCCAGAGACAGATACATTGTCATTAAACCAATATCCTCCTCCTAATCGAGCAAAATAGAACCCCGGTTCTTTTAGAAAGTCATCCCTTCTGATGATGAAATCGGCAGTGACTCCCCAATTGTCAGAAAGACGATGGGTAGTAAGTAGCCCATTCCAAGTGTGGACATTATGATTGATTTGCTTTGTTTGCACATTTTCCTGAGAGTATGCTGAAGGTGTAACTAAGAACAAAAAGAAAAATATACAAAGTAATATTTTGGACTTCATTTGGCAGATTTTACTCACTTATTTCTTTACCTTATAAAATCAAAGAGAGTTTTCGATGACAATGGCTATTTAGCAACCGTAAGCATTGCTATATATTGCACTTCTTATTTCTGTGATATTCGCTTCTAGGTCTATATCACCAATAGACATGAGCTTCATTGGAATATTACTTCCTCCTTGTATATAAGGAGGCTGTTGATATTGTATATTCTCCCACAGTTTGAATCCTATACGCTGATAAAAACCAATACGGCGCTCCGAAAGAATAGTTGTCGGAAGCTCTACTTCCAATATTATAGGCTTCGACATGTCTTCAATAAATAAATCCATAACTTTTTTGCCATAACCACCGTTTCTAAATTCGGGCGAAATAGCAAAATGTTCTGCATAGATAAATGTATCCAGATCCCAATAGGTTAGGAAACCTACAAGTTGTTCATCTTCAATTAGAATGGCAATTGTAAATCTGGGATTCTCTTTGTAGAGATTAAACATTTTTTCCACAGGGCGACGTTCACTGAGGGGAAAAGATTCTATATATAGATTTTCCACAAAAGTATATTCTTTATTGCTCGAAATGTCTAATCGTTGTAATATCATTGTTTTATGCTTAAAATGGATTCTTAATATAAATACAGTTCTCTCATTTTTAGAGTATCTACTTTAAGTTCTTTCGTTAAGAAATTATCGATAGAACCATATTTATTTTTTATTTCTTCGATGCCGGCTTGTATATATTGAGGTCTGACTTCCAATAATGGTTTTAAGTTAGGATATTTCGAAACTATAGGGGTATATTTATCACCTAGATATTTATTAGATGCCAAGTAATCTTTAAGTATTGTTTCTTCATCAACGCCTAATGAATAAAGAAATAGCGCAGCTCCCATACCCGTGCGGTCTTTACCTGCCGAGCAGTGAAACATAAGTGGAATGTCTTTCTCGTTTTGCAGCAACTCGAAAAATATTTTATATTGCTTTATACTGGCACTATCAGTAACCAGCATTTTATTTATATTTCTCATGATGCTGTCCATATCTGCTTCAGGTAAAGTAACTATACTTTCTATGGATAGTAAGTTACCCGGACTGATAGGCAGATGATAGTTTTTATGTAACGAAACCGGGTTTTTATCCGGTGCTTTCTCTACTTCGTTGTTAGCTCTGAAATCGACAATCGAAATAAGTGGAATACTACTCAAATAGTTTAAATCGGCTTCTGTAAGGTTATGCAGTTCGTCAGATCTTAAAACTTTTCCCCATTTAACGTATTTCCCGTCTGTAGTCTTTATTCCTCCTATATCCCTGAAATTGTATCCTCCTGCCATGGGCAAATGACGTTCGGCAAGGATTGCTTTCCCATCATTGGTGACAAGTTGAAAATATGTTCTGGTTGAGTCGTTCCCATCTAATGGGAATGTTCCGCTATTTTCGCCTGTTGCTATGGCTTTTTCGAAATTGATTTGATCGGCAGATGGGCCTGCGTATAGTGCCCATTTACCATCTGTATCTATTATTAGCGATGCTTGTTTTGTATTCTTGTCTCTAACAATGGATGCTTTATCAGAAATGTCAACACCCGCATATTCTGCTCTTACCGCTTTATTTGTATCGCATGAGGTAATGGCTAAGGATAGGAGGATTGAAGACATTATAATGATTATTTTCATAAGTTATTAATAGAATATTGTGAGAAGTTCAGCTAGTGCGAGAGCATCTTATGCATGCTCTCTGTTTCCAACATTTACTTCTTTTAGGTGTCCGTCTTCACATTTTACAATGCGTCCGGGATATTTCTGTACTACTGCATAGTTGTGTGTCGACATAATGACGGCCGTTCCTTCTTTCGATATATCATGCAATAGTTGTACAATTTGATTTCCTGTTTCAGGGTCGAGGTTTCCCGTAGGTTCATCGGCTAGAATTATTTCGGGAGAATTAAGTAAAGCACGTGCAATAACAATACGTTGCTGTTCGCCACCCGATAGTTCGTGAGGCATTTTATAGCCTTTATTTTGCATACCTACTTGTGTAAGTACTTCATTGATACGAATATCTATAAGATCTTTGTTACTCCAACCTGTGGCTCGAAGAACAAATTCCAGATTCTTAGACGCAGAGCGGTCAATCAGTAATTGAAAGTCCTGAAAAACGATACCGATCTTTCTTCTCAGATAGGGAATGTCTTTCTTTTTCATACTTCCCAATTCGTATTCCAAGATTCTTCCCGTACCCTTATTAACCGGTATTTCACGATAAAGGCTTTTCAGAAAAGTACTTTTCCCTGCACCGACTTTTCCTATCAGATATACAAAATCGCCTTCGCATATCGATACATTAATGTCGCTTAGAATAACGTTTCCATCACGATCTAGCTCAACACCTTTATATTCAACTATAACATCTTTGTCATTATTCATAGCGGGTAATTATTTTTTATGTCTTTTCTGAAGTTCGCGAGATAGGTCTTCAATACTCAGTCCTTTTGATGTAAGTAATACGATCAAATGATAGAGCATATCTGCCGATTCGTAGATTAGGCGGTCGTCTGTGCCATTGCATGCCTCTATAACAGATTCTAAAGCCTCTTCACCAACTTTCTGTGCCATACGGTTTATACCCGACTCAAAAAGCGAGGTCGTATAAGAACCTTCGGGCATATCTTTATAGCGTTTCTCTATAAAGTGTTGAAGGTACTTCAGGAAGAGTATATCTTCTTTATTCTCTTCGTTGAAGCAAGTATCTGTTCCTGTGTGGCAAACAGGGCCAACAGGGTTTACTTTTATGAGTAATGTATCGTGGTCGCAATCATCAACAATACTTACTACGTTGAGGAAGTTACCACTTTCTTCGCCTTTAGTCCATAGGCGTTGTTTAGTACGACTGAAAAATGTTACTTTACCAATCTCTTTTGTTTTAGTAAGAGCTTCTTGGTTCATATAACCAAGCATCAATACTTTATTGGTTTCATTATCTTGTATAATGGCAGGGATGAGTCCGCCTACTTTATCAAAATCGAGAGTCATGTTATTTAATTATAAATTATAAGTTATGAGTTATGAATTTTTTGAAGTCAGAATGATGCTTCTGATTATTTTTAATATTTCAGTTGCATCATTATGTATGGTTCGAAATTCATACTCTTTTATATATTCTGTATCTTTAAGTAATTCGATCCAGTATATTGATTCATCGCATTCTTTTTGGGCTATGCCCATTTTGTGTATAAAATCCGCTTTGCTTTCTCCATTTTGAGCTTCTCTAACTAAAGCTCCAACTGCTGTTCCACTCCGCAAGAGCTGTTTACTTAAGACAAACTCATTTCTGTCATTCGTCAGGAATTTATATAAACGAACAATTCTTATGGCGAATTTATAGCTTTTATCTTTTACTATATTCATCACTCATAATTTATAATTCATCATTATCTTACGTTTATATTCTCTTTTCTCAAATAATCTTTCAAATCTTTTATATCGATCTCGCCGAAATGAAAAACACTTGCCGCTAATGCTGCATCAGCTTTTCCTTGTGTAAACACATCGCGGAAATGTTCCATACTACCTGCACCTCCTGATGCGATAATCGGAATATTCAACGATTCGGACAGTTGGCACAATGCCTCATTGGCGTAACCTGTCTTCACACCATCATGGCTCATACTTGTGAAAAGGATTTCTCCTGCACCAAGATTTTCAACCTCTTTTGCCCATGAGAAAAGCTCTTTGTCACTTTTAATACGTCCGCCACTTGTGTAACAATTCCATGCGCCATCTTCAAAGTTAGCATCTATTGCGCAAACACACACCTGAGAACCAAAGTTTTTCGCTATTTCTTCTATTATTTTAGGATTTCTTATAGCTATCGAGTTCAGAGACACTTTATCGGCTCCTGCACTTAACAGCCGGTCTACATCCGATAGCTCGTTAATACCTCCACCAATCGTAAAGGGAATGTTGATATTTTCGGCAATACGTTTTACTAAATCTGTAAATGTTTTTCGTTCTTCGTGCGAAGCTGTAATATCGAGAAAAACAAGTTCGTCAGCACCTTCTTTACAATAACGAATCGCTAATTCGACGGGATCGCCTGCCTGACGGAGATTGACAAAGTTTGTACCTTTTACGGTCATTCCGTCTTTTACATCTAAACAAGGAATTATTCTTTTTGCTAGCATAAGTTTTAGTGTTTACTATAGTTAGATAATTCTTCTAAGGTTACTCTGTTTTCATAAATGGCTTTACCCAGTATTACAGCGGGTACGCCTGCATTTTCAAGATCAAGTATGTCTTGAAAACAGCTTACTCCGCCGCTTGCAATCAGATACAAATCGGGGAAAGAGACTAGTATTTCTTTATACAGGTCAGTTGATGGACCTTCCAACATTCCATCTTTACTTATGTCTGTACACACTACTTTTGTCACACCCTCTTTTTTATAATCACCTATAAAAGAAAGAATGTCTAAAGACGTGGATTCCTGCCAGCCTGCAACGGCTATTTTATGATCTTTGCAGTCAGCACCTAATATTATTTTATCAGCCCCATATTTTTTAACCCAGCCTGTGAACAGTTCCTTATCTCTTACGGCAATGCTACCACCTGTTACCATTGCTGCACCTGCATTGAAAGCGATATCTATATCTTCATCACTTTGCACGCCACCACCAAAATCGATAGTTAAAGAGGTGTTGGAAGCTATTTTTTCTAAAACAGCATGGTTGATAATATGTTTGGCTTTCGCACCGTCCAGATCGACCAGATGTAAACGGCTTATGCCAGCATCTTCGAACATCTTGGCTACTTCGAGCGGGTCTTCGTTATATACTTTTTTGATATTGTAGTCACCTTGCGAAAGGCGCACGCACTTTCCGTCAATAATATCTATAGCGGGAATAATCTCGATCATTTATTTTATATCTAAGAAATTTCGTAATATACCTTCGCCTACCGTTCCACTCTTTTCGGGGTGAAATTGTGTAGCATAAAAATTTTCTTTATGTAATCCTGCGCTAAATGGAAGAATGTAGTCGGTTGTGGCAGCCGTGTGATCACACATTGGAACATAGTAGCTGTGTACAAAGTAAGTATATTCATTCTCCATCGAGCTGTCGAATATTGCACTTTTCAGATCGGTAATAGTATTCCAACCCATGTGCGGAATTTTATCCTCATGTTTCTTTGAAATAAATCGCTTCACATCAATGTCAAAAACATTCAAGCAATCTGTATCGCCTTCTTCCGATCGGGAACACATCAGTTGCATACCCAGACAGATACCCAACACTGGTTGTTTCAGTCCTTGAATGCATTTATCTAAACCATGTTCGCGCAAATATTTCATCGTCGAACTGGCTTCGCCCACTCCTGGAAATATAACCTTGTCGGCTTCACGAATCAGTTTAATATCACCTGTAACAATGGCTTCGGTTCCTAAGCGTTTAAGCGCATTTTCGACTGAGAATATATTTCCTGCGTTATACTTTATAATGACAATACTCATTTTTCTTGTCTGTTTATTAATTTGTAGATAGTTTAAGTCCTACGATACCGATTATAATCAGCGATATGAAGAATAGTTTTTTTATATCTTTCGATTCTTTGAAAAAGATCATACCTGCAAGCACGCTTCCTATTGCTCCGATTCCAGACCATACAGCATAACCGACACCAATTTGTATAGTGCGTAATGCAGTGGATAGGAGTGTAAAACTGACCGCCATAAATAATATTGTAAGTACTGAGAATTTCAATATTTTAAATCCCTTCGATAGCTTCATCATTGTTACGAATCCAATTTCGCACAGACCTGCTAAGAAAAGTAATAACCAACTTATCATTGTTCTTTTGTTTTATTTGTTTCCGGCCCTTTGCTCTCTCCTTTATCAAGCATTTTTAAGCCTACTATGCCTGAAATAAGAACAATTAGGGATGCTATTTTCAAAAAGTTTAAATCCTCATTCAGATATACGATTCCTACAATAGCAGTCCCCGCTGCTCCAATGCCCGTAAATACGGCATAAGCAGTTCCTATCGGTATTGTCCGCATGGAGCGGGCAAAGAAATAAAAGCTAAATGCTATAAAAAAGAAGGTGGACAAAGTCCATCCTATATTGGTAAAGCCATGCGACATCTTCAGGCCATAGGCCCATACTATTTCAGCAGCACCGGCTATGAGTAAATAAATCCAAGCCATTTTATTCGGCTAATAAGCCATCTATTAATTTAACCATTTCGTTAAACTCTTCCATTTCGAATAAGCGGGTGAGTTTTACGATTTTTCCGTATTTATCTATAATAATATTTCGGGTTATACCGGCTTTACGATCAGCATAAAGTGCAAATATATCAGCCTTTGGATCTAGTCCAATTGGGTAAGTAACCTTTGTTGTTTCAGCAAATTTGATAACAGTTTCGGCAGGCTCTTCACGGTCTATGCCGTATAGAGCAAAGTTGGGGTTGTTTTTATGCTTTTGCCAAATCTGACTTTCTATGTGAGGCATTTCTTTTCTGCATACACCACACCAGCTGGCTGTGAACTGAAGCATAACGACCTTGCCTCGAAGTGACGATAGTTTTACAATCTCACCCGATGGTAGACTCATTTCAAAATCGGGAGCCATGTCGCCCACTTTTACCTTATATTGTTTATCTGCATCTTGTGCTTGCATTGTACCAAATACTAAGATAAATGCCAAGAGAAGCCATAACTTTTTCATAATTCTTGTTGTTTTAATAATAATTTCCTAAATGATAGAGCGAAAGGAAGTGCTGCTAACGAGCCGAGCATATCGGCAAGCAGATCGAACCAATCGCCACTTCTGTCGAAAAAAACATCTTGCAATATTTCAATTAATCCCCCGTAGAATATGGGAATTATAATTGCAAATATAATCAATTTGAGGATAATAACCTTACCTTTCTTCTCGTAGATATAGTAGGATGAAGCAACAAGCGAAAGCCCGAAATACATGCAGAAATGCACAATTTTGTCGAAATGCGGAATTTCTGAATTGGGAACATCATCGCTCGGAATCAGACAGCAAAGGTAAAATATAATAGCAGCTATAATTGCCGGTGGCCAGCTATATTTCAATAATTTCTTCAACATAAATATCAACTATGCTAATTAGTTATAACATAGTGAGGTCAAAGATACAGAAAATATAGCAAAAATGTATTATCTCAATGTGAATCGTGAAACACTTTCATCTCACAATTTTTGCAATCGAAAGATAAGCGTAAGCGGGTATTGTTATATGTTAAATAGAACGGCTCGGCATATGGATGTTTCTCTGTCTTTTCTTTCGGACAATAACCAAGCGATTGTTTGATACAATGGCGTGTAAACATCAGGGGTACATCTTTTTGTGCTTCTTTTTCGAAGGCAGGCTGTATAACATTCGTCTGATGTTGCAGATAAAACTGCTGGCTTTTAGTATTCATTACATTACCAAGATAAGTAAGTTCTTTTAATGGAAATGCATGGGTTGTTTGCTTGTGTGTAATGGTATCTTGACGGTACTTGATCGATCGAACTGAAAGAAGTTTCTCGACAAGTAGCCTTCTCCATTCAGACACGACGGAAGAAGGTAGAAACCAATTTTGAGTGAAATTAATATTCACTTTTTCTACTTGAAATATAGTATTTCCTGTTTTGCTTAAGTTGTTCCGTATGTTATCCGACTGATCTTTTTGTGCCGGCTCTTTTGTCTGTTCAAAATTCAGGATAGCATAGTTATCATCTTCATCGGTTATTTGTATAGAAAAACCGAAAGCGACTTCGTTGATATCAATAATTGCATTGATTTTTCGCTCGGCAGTTTTCTTTGACAAGTTCTTTTCAAACTCATGATCAAAGTTCCTGTACACAAATGTTCCTTTTCTGGCTTCGGGTATTGATAAGGGGTAAATCATATCTCCCTCCACACGATTGACATGGATACCTTCCAACTCTTTCTTGTTGTTGAAAAAGCAAAGCCCATCGCCATTATGCAATTTCTTTGAAGTGCTTATTTTAATAAATCGTGTTGTGATTTCTGTAATTTTTCCGATTGGTTCGCCTATCGATTTAGGTGAATCAGCAGACCATATATTATCGGTACGATCGTGCAGGAAATACTTGGTAAATCCTCTGTTGAAACTCTTGTCCAATAAGGGTTCGAATGTATAGGTCGATTTTCCCGAGGATGCTCTGATGTATTCGGGATGCTTTGCTAAAACTGCATCTAACTTTTTCCTGTAATAAGCTACCGTATTTTTTACATACGATACATCTTTCAATCGCCCTTCTATCTTTAGCGAGCTGACACCTGCATCGAGTAGTTCTTCCAAATCTTCCGACAAGTTAAGATCCTTCATCGAAAGTAAATGCTTTTTAGAAATTACCTTCTCGCCTGTTGCATCAACCAGATCGTAAGGTAAGCGGCAGTATTGAGCGCATGCCCCTTTGTTTGCGCTTCTGCCCGATAGGGCGTGGCTAAGATAGCATTGACCGCTATAACAAACACATAAAGCACCATGCACAAAGGCTTCGAGCGGGGTGTTGACTTGTGAAGCGATATTTCGTATTTCGTCAAGTGTCAATTCACGAGCTAAGACTATTTGTTTAAAGCCTGCATCTCTGAGAAACTTTATTTTATTTACATCTCTGTTGTCTGTTTGCGTACTTGCATGCAGCGCAATAGGAGGGAGGTTAAGCATTGTTATACCCATATCCTGTACGATTAGTGCATCTGCCTTTGCGATATTGTAAAGATCCCAAATCAGTTTTTCGGCATCGGCTAATTCTCTGTCCGATAGTATAGTATTGAGGGCCACATATACCTTTACTCCGAAAAGATGGGCATATTCTGCCAGTTCTTTTATATCTTCGAGTGTATTACTGGCGGCAGCACGTGCGCCAAACTGAGGTGATCCTATATAAACAGCATCTGCGCCATGATTAATAGCTTCGATACCGCATTCTAAATTCTTAGCTGGAGCTAATAATTCTATTTTTCGGGCTTTTATCAATTTATTTGAGGTATTGTTCTGTAGTTAAAACTGTGGAGTAGAAATAGTTTAAGGCTGCAAGAAAAGCATTTTGCACATCTTTTGCTGCCACAGTTTCTCCATTGATTTGTAAGTTAGGAGCAGCACACGCATCGCCTACAACAGTGCAGTTGTATCCTAAGTCTTTGGCAGCACGTGTAGTAGAATCGACACACATAGAGGTCATCATTCCGCAGATAACCAATTTGTCGATCTTGAGAGATTGCAGATAAGCGTGCAATTCTGTTTCTCTAAAGCTATTGGGAAAATGTTTTACAATCACTTTTTCGCCATCAACAGGAGTTACATTTGCATGTATTTCGGCTCCCTTTGTATTCGGTGCAAAGAAAGTTGCACCCTCCCTGTTTGCAAGATGTTGTATATGTATAACCGGTAAGTCTTTTGCTCTGAAATCGTTAAGTAGTAGATTCGCATTCAGGCTGGCTTCATAAGAACCCACAAGCGGATTAGCTCCCCCTTCGAAGTAGTCGTTTTGTATATCTATTATGATAAGCGCTTTGTTCATATTCTCTCTTACAGATTGTGCATGTATCGATGTTAAAGAAAGAATAACACCTAATATCAGACAAGATAATCTTTTCATCTGTTATTTAATTTATATGTGATACATATATGAATCGTTAGTAGATTTTATCTCGTCTAGCTTCTCAATTAGCGTCTTATCGTAAGGTGTTTCCTGATAAACGAAATAGTTCAACCAGTTGTTGAATAATAAATTGCCATGTCCGGCCCAAGTCACTAAAGGAGCATTATCCGGATTGTCGTTCTTATAATAATTCTGAGGTAATTTAATATCCATCCCTTTTTCTTTATCTCTCGTGTACTCGGTATGCAGAGTATGCGGAGCATATTCCGAATGCCCTGTCAGATAAAATTCACGTCCACCTCTTGAGCACACGATGCCAACACCCGAATCGTCCGATTCTGATAATATTCTTAGTTCGTTATGCTTCACAATATCTTCTCTCGTTACAGTTGTATGTCGACTGTGAGGAATGTAAAATTCGTCGTCGAACCCACGAAAGAGAGGGAATTTTTTGTCGTGAGCAATATGCTTGAATACACCGAACATTTTTTCGGGTAGCAATTCTTTTTTTACCTTGTAAAAATGATGCATAGCTGCCTGAGCTGCCCAGCATATATATAAAGTGGATGTGACACGCTTACGCGCCCAATCGAATATTTCGGTAATTTCTCCCCAATAGTTTACATCTTCGAATTCGAACATTTCAACAGGTGCACCTGTAATAATCATGCCGTCATAATAATCGTCTTTTACATCCTCAAAATTTTTGTAGAATGCAAGTAAATGCTCTTCCGGTGTATTTTTAGATGTATGAGTCTGCAACTTAAGAAACTCGATTTCTACCTGTAACGGATTGTTTGACAGCAAGCGTATCAAATCGGTCTCAGTCGTGATTTTTATAGGCATCAGATTAAGAACGAGAACCCTCAGAGGGCGTATATCTTGTTCGTCGGCCCTTAGTTGGCTCATAACGAATATATTCTCCTTCTTAAGAAGCTCTATTGCAGGTAAGTTGTCGGGGATTTTTACAGGCATCTCGTAATATTATAATGGTAATTCTAATAGAGAAACAAAGTTACGAAAATAATATAAATCTTCACGCTCTTTCGTGTCAGTAATTTATAGTGTGATTAATCGTATATAAATCCATAAAGACTATTGCCTTCGGAGAACATTTTAATGCTTAAAAGTGTTTTACTTGCAGATAGTTTTGCTCTTATATTGTGTTAAATGTACGATATAATGAGTTGTGATCTTTTTTAACTAAAAAATTACAACTTAAATCTCTTGTATTTGAAATTATAAAGTTATTTTTGCAACTAAATTTTATAAATTACGTCAGCCACAAATATTATATTACTTAAGCCGGACTTGTTATGTGTATTTTATTGAAAAGGTGCGATATTACGCACAAAGTATACATAATTTAGATTTTCGGAATGCTCGTCATTCCTTTGTTTTTCACTAACTCATTTGCTCGTTAATATTGTAGGAGCTAAGAGTTCACACTAACTTACAATTACCAATAAATTAAGTATGAAGATGATTTATTTAACTAAACTAACTTTTATTAGTTTATTAGCTTTAACTTCAGGTCTATATGCGCAAGTAACTATCGGTTCGAATATACCTCCTGCATCGGGTGCATTGCTCGAATTAAAAGATAAGAATGCTGAGTCGGGCAATCTGGCAACCTCTACTAAAGGGTTACTGATGCCTCGCGTATCTCTTACGAGCTTGACTAATCTTTATCCGATGCTCACAGGTAGCGAATCTGATTATGCTACACAGAAAATAGCGCATGTCGGGCTGATGGTTTACAACACAAATGTTTGCGCACCCACACCGACAGGTATGAATGTTTGGGATGGTTCGAAGTGGCAACTTCTTGGGGATGAGCTATTGTCAGCGAATGTCAAAATGTATAAAGATCAGGATGGTAATAGTTTTAAAGCAGCCGCGTTTGGAAGCGCCGGAATTTGGATGACAGAAAATCTCATGGCTAAAAGCTATGCTCCTAGCATGGGCGGCGGAGCTATACCTGTTCATACAGGCAGAACAGAATCCACGATTGTAGCATACGCTTATCCTAATGGAAACTCTGCTAACTGGGGTGTTGCACCTTCAACATGGAGCCCAAACCAAGGTTTGCTTTATAGTTGGTTTGCCGCAGCCAAAGGCAATACCAGTATAACTATCGACCAGCAGGTAACATCGGTTGCAGTTGCATCGTATGAAGTCGAAATGACAGGACCACTAGGTACAGCACCCAATAAATATGTTCAGGGAGTCTGCCCTGATGGTTGGCATCTCCCGAGCGATCGCGAGTGGAATCAACTCGAACAAAACATTTATAATAATGCTGCCACCTATAGTAGTTCATCTACTTTGAACTTTACCCCTACTTCATGGGTTGTCGATTGGGGAGGGGAGCCTAACCATATATATATGAATGTTTATCGAGGTTCTACCACGACCTCTGGTCATGGTGCAGCGATGAAGAGTAGCTGCACTCCTTCTGTTGACGTATCTATCAATACTAATGGTACATCAAAAACTTCTGCAGAAGGTGGTTTTAATGCTCTTCTTGTCGGTTACCTGGATGGCAATACGCTTTTGAATTATGGTAATCGCAGTTTTTTCTGGACGAGCAGTTCTGGCAGCCAAAATAGTGTGGCTACTGTTTCCGTGTATCGGAATTTGAGTTCTGATGCCGTTGGCACTGGCCGCGGTAATACCGATCGCAGGTATTTGTGGTCTGTTAGGTGTAAGAAAAACTGATTTATCTTAAAAAAGAAATACGACTTAGAATCTATTAGATTGATATCTAAAAGATAAATATTATAAAACCTAAAAATTCCAGCTAAACCCGAACATATATGTCCATTCTACAAACCAAAAGGTCTGCTTAGCCTTGTCGCTGCTATCGGCTGTTGTTCTTATACTAGGCATATTTATATAACCTTGTTTTATTTCGCTTCTGAGGAAGAATAAATCCCAAAGAAGAATATCTAATCCACCTTTTGCCGTAAGTCCGAATCCTGCCAGATGAAATGCATCGTGCCTTTCTTCACCCATAAGTGTTGCATTAGTTTTGGGTAGAAGGAATCCGGCACCGCCGCCGATCAGACCATTTACCTTCAAGAAGTCTTTTTTATAGAAGTTACGGTAATATTCTATTTCCGAGTTGATGTAATTAAGGCCGTCAGTGTGCTCAAACATCAAAAAATCTTCTGTGAGTTTTATCGAATTATCATCGTTGACATGCGATTCAAATCCCGGGCGTACATTACCCGATATGTCTACTGTTTGATTTTGATTTACTACATATTTCATGTGATCGACACCTAATGTTATCGCTAAGTTGTCTTTAATGAAGTAACCTAGCCTTAAATTAGTTTGAGGAATTGTAATACGATTTGGCTGTAAATAGTTGTGATAGCTGAACTTATTCTGCTTATCCGATGCTTTCACACGATAGAGTGTGAAATCGTAGTCGTTACCTTTAAAATGAATATTGGAGTTGGTGTATGCATTTCTGTTCCATCCCCAAAGAGCGTAGAATTTTCCTTTTTTATAAGCCAGTTCTGTTTGTGAGAATACTGAAATTGATAAAAGTAATGTGCCTAGGACAATTAGTGTTTTTTTTAACATAGTATAAATTTATTGTAATTTTATAACAAAAGCAGCTTGGTATTGTTCATATATAATTGAGTTACCTGGAATATAAATAAAGAATAGAAAATAAAATGAATGTATTTAAAAGGATAAGCGCTGCAAAAGCCAAGGAGATGTTGAATGATGATAATGTTGTTATAGTGGATGTTAGAGATTCCGAAAGTTATAAAGAGGGGCATGCTTCAAGTGCTATTCATTTGTCTCAGGACAGTATTTTTGATTTTATACAAAAAACAGATTTTTCCCAGCCTGTTCTGGTGATGTGTTACCATGGTAATAGTAGCCAGTCTGTTGCCATGTATCTTTCTCAGCAAGGCTTTCAGGAGGTATATAGTATCGATGGAGGCTATGAGGCTTGGGGTGAATAAGTATCAAAGTTTATTGTTGTAAAACATAGTTAATCCGGAAGCATTTTCAGTTAGGTATTTGTTATTAATAGGATATAGTTTTTATTAGTAATATAATTGATGTGATAATATGGCAACAGGGATATATGTGAATCTGCCGGTTAAAGACCTGAAGCGGACAACAGAGTTTTGGGAAAAGTTGGATTTTAAATTCAATCCGGATTTTACTGACGACAATGCGACATGTATGATTATTACGAACGATTCATACGTAATGTTTTTAAAGGAGCTTTTCTTTAAAGATTTTATTGGGAAGAAAGTGATAAGCGATTCTAAAACATCAACCGAAGCTATTGTTTGTTTTTCGGTTCAGAGTAGGCAACGTGTCGAAGACCTAATTAATACCGCTCTTAAAAATGGAGCAGCTCCATCGAATAAACCGCAGGATTACGGCTGGATGTATAGTTGGGGATTTCAAGATCCCGACGGGCATCTATGGGAAGTGGTTTTTATGGATGAAGCAGCTATTCCTAAAGAATAATTTTTAATATCGAATAGTTAAAATGTGAGCCGGATATTCAAATGTTTGGCTCACATTGTTGTATCAGCTTGTTTTTGTAATCTAAATGACATTAAAAGGCAAAGTTTATTTTCTATATGTAAGAACCTTGTTTTCTTGTATATATTTTGTTACTTTGTTATTCTAAAACTAATAAAGACTATTTCTTATAGAAAAATGCAGAATAAAGTAAACATAAAAGACGTAAAAGATGTCGTTATCCGCTTCTCGGGAGACTCGGGAGATGGAATGCAATTAACAGGAACAATCTTCTCTAATTTATCAGCGATTTTTGGTAATCAAATAGCTACATTTCCGGATTATCCTGCCGAAATCCGTGCACCTCAGGGCACACTTTCCGGTGTTTCGGGTTTTCAGGTACATTTAGGTGCTAATATTCACAACTCGGGCGAAAAAGCCGATGTTTTGGTTGCCATGAATCCTGCTGCATTGAAGGTTAATGCTAAATATTTGAAACAGGATTCTGTGATTCTTATCGATACAGACTCATTCTCGAAGAAAGATTTGGAGAAGGCTTTATTTGCGACAGAAGATCCGTTTGTCGAAATCGGATTAACTACACAAGAGGTGGTTGCTGTGCCGATCACGTCGCTAACGCGTGCCAGCCTCGAAGGTTTCGATTTGGATAGTAAATCGCGTACGCGTTGCAAAAATATGTTTTCTTTAGGTCTTGTTTGTTGGTTATTTAATAGGTCGTTGGATGTGGCGAACCATATGCTTTCGACTAAATTTTCTAAAAAACCGATACTTGTTGAGGCGAATCTAAAGGTTTTGACCGATGGCTTCAATTACGGACAAAACCGTGATATGACTGTCTCCTCATATCGTGTAGAAACAATAGATGTAGAAAAAGGATTTTATATAGATGTAAATGGGAATTCAGCGACGGCTTATGGCTTGGTTGCGGCTTCCGAGACTTCGGGTAAGCCATTGTTCTTGGGTTCTTATCCGATTACACCAGCTACCGATATATTGCACGAACTAGTTAAGTTAAAACAGTTGGGCGTAAAAGCGATTCAATTAGAAGATGAAATAGCAGGTGTATGTACTGCTATTGGTGCCAGCTTTGCAGGAAGCCTTGCGGTAACTACAACATCCGGTCCGGGGCTTGCTCTTAAAGGGGAGGCTATTGGCTTGGCTGTTATGGCGGAACTTCCGCTTGTGGTAGTCGATGTTCAGCGAGGAGGTCCTTCTACCGGTTTACCAACTAAAACTGAACAAACAGATTTGCGTCAGGCTCTTTATGGTCGTAATGGCGAAAGTCCTCTTGTGGTAGTTGCGGCAGCAAGTCCGACAAATTGTTTCGATATGGCTTATTGGGCATCCAAAATAGCGTTAGAGCATATTACTCCTGTTATATTACTAACAGACGGATATATTGCAAACGGCTCGTCGGCATGGAGAATCCCCGATTTAGATAGATTTCCGTCTATCACTCCGCATGATGTTAGTCTATTTAGAAGTAATGAATGGCGCAGTGCATTGCGTGATGATGAGACTTATGCTCGTTATTGGGCTGCGGCAGGAACAGAAGGCTGTACGCACCGTATAGGCGGACTCGAGAAAGATTACAACACAGGTGCTATTTCTACAGACTCGGCTAATCACCAAAAAATGGTGGATGTACGTCAGGCTAAAATAGATAAGATTGCCGATTATATACCCGAACTCGAAATTGTTGGTTCTAAAGATGCCGATTTGCTTGTTGTAGGGTGGGGTGGTACATATGGACATTTACGCGAAGCTATTGAGAAAATGAATGATGCAGGTCAGAAGATTGCTCTAGCTCATTTCCATTTTATCAGTCCATTGCCTAAGAATGCAGAATCTGTTTTGAAGCAATATAAGAAAGTGATTGTGGCAGAGCAAAATAGTGGACAATTTGCAGGATACCTGCAAGAGAAAATAAGCGGATTACAACTTTCGCGTTATAATAAAATAGAAGGACAACCATTTGAGGTGTCAGATTTAATAGGGGCTTTCACTAAAAAGATGGGGGAGTAAACATTATGATAGATACAAATTTGCAAATAGATACGCGTCAGGCGAAAGATTATAAGAGTGATCAGTATGTACGTTGGTGCCCCGGGTGTGGTGACCACGCTTTACTTAACTGCCTTTATAAGGCGATGGCTGAGTTGAAACTCGAACCCCATATGACAGCTGTTGTTTCGGGTATTGGTTGCTCTTCGCGTTTGCCTTATTATATGAATACTTATGGTTTCCATACTATTCATGGACGTGGGGCAGCTGTGGCAACGGGTGTGAAAACGGCTAAGCCTGAGCTTTCGGTTTGGTTGGCAACAGGCGATGGAGACTGTTTGGCGATTGGGGGTAATCACTTTATACATGCCGTACGTCGCAACATAGATTTGAATATATTGCTACTGAATAATAAAATATACGGATTGACGAAAGGGCAATACTCTCCGACATCGGATAGAGGTTTTGTTTCTAAATCGTCGCCTTATGGTACGATTGAAGATCCTTTTCATCCTGTAGAATTGTGCCTTGGTGCGCGCGGAACATTTTTTGCCCGTGCTATCGATGTCGATTTGGCTAATACTACTGATACGCTGGTAAAAGCTGCTAATCATAAAGGGACTTCTGTAGTTGAGATACTTCAGAATTGTGTAATCTTTAATGACGATATTCATAGCAATATTGTGAACAAGGCTTGGAGAGACGAGCGTACTATCTTGCTTAAGCATGGTGAGAAGATGTTGTTCGGTACAAATAAAGATAAAGGGCTTGTTGTTGACGGTTGGAAGCTGAAAGCTGTGACTATTGGTCAGGAAAGCTATACAATGGATGATGTGTTGGTACATGATGCTAAAGAAATAGATAATACTTTGCATCAAAAGCTGGGCATGATGTCATTAGAGCAGGGATTACCTATCGCATTAGGTGTTGTGCGTGATGTTAATAGTCCGGTTTATGATCAGGGGGTAGTACAACAAATAAAAGATGTGCAGGAAAAAGATACAACCCGCACATTAAGAGATTATTTGATGACTAAAGATACTTGGGAAGTCAAATAATTGTAATATTTTTAGAGGAAATTTGAGAGAAAATTTTGAATAATTAAAAATAGCATCTATATTTGCACTCTCAATTGCGAAAGTAGCTCAGTTGGTAGAGCACGACCTTGCCAAGGTCGGGGTCGCGGGTTCGAGTCCCGTCTTTCGCTCTGTCTCTGAGAGACATCAGAGAGAAATATATAGATAATAGCTTCCAAATCAATAGATTGGAAGCTATTTTTTTAATATCTATTCCAATTTAAAGACTACAAAAAGCCAACGGCAGACAAGAAATAGGTACTAAATCGGTACCTGTTTT
>NZ_JAAKEL010000012.1 GCF_011039205.1 Dysgonomonas sp. ZJ279 | reverse complement strand
GAGTTAACTAGTATTATTCTTGTTTCATCCGATATAGACGAGCGCGCAAATGCGCGAGTTATAGAGGCTTTGATATTTGATAATGAGCCAAAGAAAGGCGATAATTTCGCCACGTTCTTGTAAATAAAAAATGGAGGGATAAAGAAAGCCCTCAGTTGTTAGTAGTATCTCACCACGTACTAACACTATAATAAAATAGATGCGACAACACGCATAACCGAGGGCTTAATATGCCTTTGTGTTACGTGTTGTCGCATTTTTTTGTACGTGGTGAGAATACAAAGATAAGTTTTAAACACTAATTAAATAGAAATTAAATGGAATTTAAGAAACAAAAAAGCTACAAAGTAGCACCGCTACCTTTTCAAGGACAAAAAAGGAGATTTGTAAATGGTTTTGGAATCGCATTACAGGAACTCAAAGCTAATAAGGAAGTGAGTATAATAGTCGATCTGTTTGGAGGTAGTGGTTTGCTATCACATACGGCAAAACAAATATTCCCTGAATGCAAAGTTATTTATAATGATTTTGATAATTATAGTCAACGGCTACGAAGTATAGATCGTACTAATAAGTTGTTGGCTGATATCCGGGTTATTTTAGTCGATCAGTCCAAAGAAAAAAAGATAGAAACTAATTACCGGGATTTAATAATTGAACGTGTAGAACTGGAAGATAAAGCCGGCTATGTGGATTATGTTACCCTGTCTTCATCTTTGTTGTTTTCAGCAAAATATGTTACTAACCTTGCAGAACTGAAAAAAGAGACTTTATATCACAACGTTAAAGCATCAGACTATGACTTTGATGCTGAAGAGTACCTGAGTGGTCTGGATATTGTCCGATGTGATTACAAGCAACTATATGAGCAATACAAGGATGTGCCGGGGGTGTTGTTTTTAGTTGACCCTCCATACCTATCAACTGACACAAAAACTTATCTCTCAGACAAGTATTGGAAGCTTCGGGATTATTTGGATGTATTGAACGTTCTCACAGGCTCTAACTATGTATTCTTTACTTCGAATAAGAGTTCATTAATTGAGTTGTGTGAATGGTTTGCTGATAATCGGAATATCGGCAATCCATTTGAAAACTCTGTATTAAACATACAGAATGTAACATTAAATAAAACAGCTGGATATAAAGATATGATGCTGTATAAGTTTGTGAAATGATGAGAGAGAAGCCCCAAAAGGGGCTTTCTTTTTACTAGTACTCCATACAAAAGGCAATAGAGCATACTCCTTCTATATAGCCATAGAAAGTAAACATTATACTTAATTTACAGCAAATATATAATATAAAGTGAAGGAAAAAACATCTGCATTCGCAACTATAATTCCAAATGTATATTATAATTCCAAATGTATGAATGTGTAACTTACGTTTGGAATTTCAAAAAAAAACATTTGGAATTTTGGAAAACAATATTGAAAAAATATGAAATATTTTAAGATAATTATTCTACTATTGTTTGCAGTTTCAATTGTAGCATGCCAGCATCAGAAAAAAGATTCGGAGTCAATACCCCCTAAATGGAAGCTTGGTATTCAGACTTATTCATTCCATAAATTTCCATTGATGGAAGCATTGGATAAAACACAGCAACTGGGGCTGCATTATGCAGAAGCCTATTTTTTCCAATCACTGGGCGAAAATTTCGTTGATACAGCTTATCTGAATTTTGATATAGATGAAACAACAAAAAAGCAATTGAAAGAAGAGTTTGCTAAACGCGATATTACTCTTTACAGCTTTGGTGTTGCATTTTATGAAACAACGGAAGAATGGGAACGTTTTTTCGCTTTTTCTAAAGATATGGGTATTCACACTGTGACATGTGAACCAAGGTTGGAGCATCTCGATTTTGTTGAGCAATTAGCATTGAAATATAAGATTGAAGTAGCGATACATAATCATCCTGCCCCATCTTTATATGCTGACCCCAATGTGTTATTTGAAGCATTGAAAGGTCGTGATCCGATTATGGGTGTCTGTGCCGACATTGGGCATTGGAAACGTACAGGAAACGATCCGGTGAAAACCTTAGAGCGATTTGCCGGCCGGATAAAAGTTGTACATTTAAAAGACCTGAATGAGCAGTTGGAAGACACAACATGGGGAACAGGTATATTACCGGTAAAAGAAGTTTTGGGTGAATTAAAGAAGCAGAATTTTGATGGACTTATATCGGTTGAATATGAAAATTTTGGAGACTCACAACTTGATGATATTGTGAAAAGTTTGGAGTTCTATAATCAGAACTGTAATTAAGCAAAAGCATATACCGGATTATCTTAATATAACCAATATAAAGAGGCTATAGACGTATACAGTTTGTATAATTTACGGATTCAAAAAAATATAGAAAGGAACATAAAGTATATGTTCCTTTCTATTTATAAGCGTTCTTTTACTAAATACGAATATATTAGTTTGCAGTTGCTTTTATTCGTTCTTCCTGCGACAAGCTAGCTAGTTGTTTTACCCTCTCTATATCGATTCCTAGCCCATTCGCAATGCGTGTTCCATATTCAGGATGAGCTTTGTAGAATAAGGCTGTTTGGCGGTATTGAATACGTGGTTGCGCATTCTTGATATGCCCTACAATATTATTTATCAAATTAGTCTTATCGTAGTCAGACAATACCCGACCATATAAATCGCCTGCTTGTATAAAGTCTATATCTCCTAATATATATTCGTGACGGGCAGCCATTCCTTGTACGTCAATCGATGGAGGAGTAAACTTCGCATCAGGCTGTGCACCGTCAAACGAATTTGGATAATAGTTAGGCGCAGGATTCTCGATACCCATATTCATCGAACCATCACGCTGATAATTGTGCATAGGACATTTAGGTGCATTTACAGGTATCTGATGGAAATTTGTACCCAATCGGTGCCTGTGTGTGTCCGGATAGCTAAATAAGCGTATCTGAAGCATCTTATCAGGGGACGACGCTATACCCGGAACAAAATTGCCCGGCGTAAAAGCAGCTTGTTCTATCTGAGCAAAAAAGTCATCAGGATTCCTATTTAATACGAACTTGCCCACAGGAATAAGTGGATATTCTTTTTGTGGCCATACTTTAGTAATGTCGAAAGCATCGAATCTAAAATTATCTGCTTGCTCGGGAGTCATTATTTGCACATAGGCCGACCACGAAGGATAATCTCCTTTAGCAATGCTATTATGTAAATCGCGGGTAGCATAATCGGGATCAGTGCCTCCTAGTTCGGTAGCTTGTGCATCTGTAAGGTTTTTAATCCCTTGATCTGTTTTAAAGTGCCATTTAAACCATACATGCTCACCATTGGCGTTATACCACATATAGGTATGGCTAGAAAATCCGTGCATGTGTCTATATCCATCGGGAGTTCCCCTGTCGGAAAAGAGAATAGTTACCTGATGAATACTTTCTGGCGTAAGCGATAGAAAATCCCAGAATGCATCTGCATCTTTCAGATTGGTAAGAGGATTCCTTTTTTGTGTATGTATAAAATCGGGAAATTTAATACCGTCGCGAATGAAGAATGTAGGGGTGTTATTACCTACCATGTCATAATTACCTTCATTCGTGTAAAATTTTAGAGCAAAGCCACGAGGGTCGCGTGCTGTATCAGCAGAACCTTTTTCGCCACCTACTGTTGAGAAGCGGGCAAGCATCTCCGTTTTTTTACCGATAGTGGATAAGAAATCAGCACACGTATATTGTGTTACGTCATGAGTTACCTCAAAATATCCAAATGCCCCGGAGCCTTTAGCATGAACCACTCTTTCGGGGATGCGCTCTCTATCGAAATGGGCCAGTTTTTCAATAGTGTGAGTGTCTGAGAGTAATGTCATAGTTGGTTTCTGGGTAGTAATAGAGGCTTGATCATTATCAACAGGACTACCTTGGTTAGTAGTCATGATCTTTTTCTTTTCATTTTCCATAGCTTTATATAATTAAGTTAATAAATGAAGTATCGAAAGAAAATATTCGATGATTATATAATTATCTTGTATCGAATACCTATTCTTACAAATATCTAAAGATAAAGTAAGGCTTAACATATATAATTAGAACATAAAAAACGAGAAATAGTTTAAGATGTTTGTAGTTTTTATTTTGAGAAATATATAAATCTATTGTAATCTTATGTTTGAATATTCATTAAAGGTTTAAGCTAACTAATTAATGAACAAGAGTGTGTTTTGTATTGTTATCTAACTATTATTAAGTGTTTTTTACATAAAAGTATTACAGCTATTACTCCATATTCTAAATGGTTCATTACTTTTGCATACCTAGAAATTGAACGGAAAAATATATTATGTATAAATCAAATGCAATTGCATTATTCATATATTCACTGCTAATAATATTCTCAACCTTCACATTGAAAGCTCAAGTGACAATAGGTTCGTCAATACCCCCAAATGATGGGGCTTTACTAGACTTGAAAGAATATGAAGCCAGTATACCCGGAGGGAATAATTCTAATCGTGGAATGATTCTTCCTAGAGTTGAATTGAAGAATTTCAGAGATTTAACCGCTTTAGGTATTACTGAAGATGCAACATTATATACCGGATTGATGGTATATAATGTTGCAGACCAATTGGATATATGTGCGATGTTACCTTCAGGTCTTTATGTTTGGAATGGGGATAAATGGCAGGAGTTAGGTTTTGTCTTACCAAAGGATAAGACTACTTGGGTCGACAATCAGGATGGTACAGGCTTACTTACCGATTATGAAGGGAATACTTATAAAACGAAAATATTCGGAGATGCAATTTGGATGGTAGATAATCTTCGTTCTACTGTTACATCGACAGGAGATCTGATCGATGGTGTAAATGGCGTTCGCCTAAATCCGGGCTTTCGTGTTGGCCCAAACAATGTAGGTGTTCGCACTAGATGTAAAGCTATATTAGATGACACCCCCGTAACAGTAAAAGTAGGAGGGGTGGCTCTCGATCTTAATTATGATACCTATGCCACTCGTTTCGGATTATTATATAATCAGGAACAGGCGAACAAAGCTTGTCCCAGAGGATGGTCGCTCAGCACAGAGGCTCAATGGAATGCTTTGTCTACTTTGTTAGCTCAGACGAATTCTGCTGTAGGTAAAATGTTGAAGTCTGATGATTTAGCCTATATCCCTACTATAGATGTCGGTTTTAATTGGCAGGGATTTGCGATAGGTCATGCATATAATTCAGGTTTTAATGCTACACCAGTAGGATATGTAAACCCATCGAATGATGCATCAAATTTTTCTTATGGAACTTATTTTTGGACAACTACAGCTAAAAAAAGCTTCTTCTTAACTTATGTAAATACCAGTCTGCAAACTACTGCGAGTGCTATCGAGACAAATTATTACTCGGTTCGATGTGTTAAAGACTAATTTTCTCTTCGTTAAATAGAGATGATATATATGCAAGTGAAAAGGAGACATAAGAAATTTATGGCTCCTTTAATACCTGTATTTTAATCGGATGCAAACCCTAACGATCCTTAAATATTTGTTTTTCAGCGTATTTTTAGCTATCTTCATAAAATTACGCCTATATAGGTCGTATTATTGAGTGTTTAAACTATTCTTAAAAGAAATCAAAAAATGGATGGACAGAACAAAACTTCTTCTCGAGGAAGAAAAGCTACGGTGAAAAATACTGAGCGTATGACGCAGGTAGAAGCGGTGAAGCAATTATTGGATAACCACAAGAAAGGTCTTAACGAGGTCGTACATATCAAAATTGATGATAGAACCTATTTGGAAGTTCCTGCTGGCCTATCGGCAGAGGATCGTCAGGATAGAATCAAAAACTATCTTAAATATACAAATTACAAACCTGTATAGAATATTAGGGAAAAATCATAATTAATGGTTTACTTCTATATAATATCCCTTCTTAGTAAGGGATTTTTTTATTAATCTATAATTTAAATAATTATGAAAGTCGCTTTAATTGGAGCTACAGGATTTGTAGGCTCACACATTTTGAAAGAGTTATTAACCCGAAAACACGAGGTAACAGCTATCGCTCGTAATACTGATAAAATCGATATTGTAGATGATAAATTGACAGTTGCAAGTGTTAATGTAATAGATACGGATATACTGACAGACGTGTTGAAAGGCAATACAATTGTTATATCTGCATTTAACGCAGGGTGGGACAATCCTAACATTTATGAGGACTACCTGAATGGGTATGAGTCGATACAAAAAGCAATAAGAGCAGCAAATATTCGTCGTTTTTTTGTCGTAGGAAATTCTGGTACTCTGTATGAAGGAGGAAAGCAGTTGGTAGAAGCGGACGATTTTCCCGCAGAGATGGGACAAGGAGCCAAGGCTTCGCGTGATCATTTTGAAAAGCTAAGACGCGAAACATATCTCGATTGGGTATATTTGGCACCACCTACTGATCTGAATAAGGAAATAAATACCGGACGCACGGGTAAATTTCGCATAGGGAGAGATGAACCCATAATTAGAGAAGGGGTTGCTTCTATCTCTCTTGAAGATTTGGCAATGGTTGTTGTGGATGAAGTTGAAAATAGAAATAATTCGCGCCAACAATTTACAGTAGGATATTAAGCAGATAAAGCAGCCGTCTCGACATTTCTTTTACTGCGTGGTTAAAGAGTCAAGACGAACTCAAATATAGAAAACGACCGATCAGTAATATTGATTGGTCGTTTTCTATTAATTATGATTCTTATTTGTTAGGATCGTATACAGCTACGGCTACACGAGAATCTGCGCAACCGTAATATAAATACCATTTGTTTCCGTGATATACCAATCCTTCAATAAATACGGTTCCGGCAGGATATTGTCCGCTTTTTTCAAAATCACTTTCGGGGATAAAGAATGGTTTATCTAATCGTTCTATAAATTTAGACGGATCAGATAAGTCGAAAAGAGCCTGACCTGCACAATATGAATTAGCAGTGTAAAGTGTGTCTCCATCTATTCCACTTTTATTTTTTCCGTTATATAGTAATAATATACCTTTGTCTGTCATTATCGCAGGAGGACCACATTCGGTAAGATCGCTATCGAATTTTCCTTTACGTGGAGCAAATAATACTTTCAACTCTCCTTTCTCATCAAGCATAGGTTCCCAGTTGATTAAATCGTCAGAAGTGGCTACATTTACAAACTTCTCACCCCAATACATCCAGTATTTTCCGTTTATTTTAGCTATAACCTGTTTCCCATCTACTAGTTTGGTAATAATAGAAGCTGATTTGGAAAATTCGTCGAAGAAACGTCCGTTATGTGCTTTTGCAAACGCAGGACCATATTTATTCCATTTCTCCAAATCGGTGGATGTTGCAACAGCAAGACGAGCCTGTTTTCTGTTCCACTGAGTATATAGCATTACATACATACCATCTTCGGTTACAGCTACACGTGGATCTTCACAACCACCCGGCCATTCCAATTCTTTTTGGCTATCATTATCAGGATAGAATGTCGGGGTTGATTTTCGCTGGAAATTTAAACCATCAGAAGACCATGCATAGCCGATTCTCGAAGTGCGTCCTCCGATACCTTGACCCGATTTGTCTTCAGCACGGTATAGTACAACTACATTTCCATCCTTTATCGTTGCTGCAGGATTGAATGTATCATTCGATTCCCAATCTACTGAATCTTGGGTTATGGGGCAGTAAAAACGGGTTGTAGAATCAGGGGATATAATTGGATTGACTCCATTTGGACGTTCAAAACCGATCCACGCCCAATCCGGGAATTCGGAATTTGTTTGCTTTTTGCTATCGCATGCCGTAAGCAATAAAACTATTGACACAAGCATAGAGATTTTTAGAAGACTCTTTTTCATTATTATATCAAATTAATTTATAGATTTTAAGGAAACGATGGAGATGGAACCTTTGTTCCCCAATTTTTATTTGGAGAATTTCCCATAAATAATTCGAGAGTACCACCGTTTGTTATATCCGAAAAATCGATATAACATTTATTATATTCCATACCATTCAACGTGGCTCTCTGTATATAACTATTTTCGGGAAGATTATCATGGGTAATAATTGTAAACTCTTTTCCTTTAAAATATTTTAGATCAAGTTTGAATTTTATCTTATCGAATATCGGGCTGGTTATTTCATAGCGTGTATTTCCCGGACAAGAAGGGTGGATTCCTGTTGCAGCCAGCACATACCACGCTGACATTTGCCCTACATCTTCGTTACCGACAATACCTTCGACAGAATTGGAGTATGCTTTGTCGCAGATATATCTGGTCCACTTTTGAGTCAGCCATGGAGCATCTAAATGATTAAATAAGAAGGGTATTAGATGAACCGGTTCATTTGCATGGTTGTAGTAATTGTTCCATAACATGTTTTTTGGTGTTTGATCAAAGAAACTACTAAGGTCTTCTCTCGCTTTGTCTTTTCCTCCCATTAGTTCTATCATTCCCGGAATATCGTGTGGTACAAACCATCCTTGTTGATAAGAGTTAGCCTCTATACATCCATACCACTCTTTGATGCGTGCATCTTCCGGCCAATCTTCCCAAGAACCATCGGCATTCCGTGGTCGGAACCATCCTTTCGAAGGATCAAATATATTTCTGTATGCTTGCCCTTTTTCTATGTATTTCAATTCGTCGGCTGTTTTACCGAGTTCTCTGGCAATTTGCGAAATACACCAATCTGTATAAGCATGTTCTAAAGTATTGGATATACTAAATGGAGGTCCGGTGAATCCTTGTTTTCCATTTCCAAATTTATCGGAGCTATTTATCGCATACTCATATGCTTTATCTATATCGTAATTTCTAATACCTTTTACATAAGCATCGGCTAAAACAGATATGGCAGGATTGCCTATCATACAGCCTGAATATGCATTCATCAATTCCCAGCGTTCAAAGTATTTCTTGCTGCTTTGTTCAGCAAGAGTTACAAGGGAGTTTATTTCATCATTAACAATCTCAGGGTTTATTATTGTTTGCAATGGGAATTGACTTCTGAAAACGTCCCATCCACTGAATATAGTTCGTTTGGTGAAATCTTTACTGATGTGAATATTGCCGTCTCCTCCTATATAACGACCGTCAATATCAGCATATATGCGTGGATCGATCATCGTGTGATAAAGAGCAGTGTAGAATATTGTTTTTTTATCTTTCGATGCTCCTGTTGCCTCTATTTTACCTAGCTCTCTATTCCAGAGTTCTTTAGCCTCTTGTCTTATTTTTTCAAAATCTTTTTCTGCTATTTCTGCTTTTAAGTTCTTTTCAGCCCCATCCATATCTACAAATGAAATACCGACTTTCAAGGTAACTTTTTCGTCTTTTTTAGTCGAAAATTCGCTGAAGAATCCCAGATGTTTGCCTTCCAGTTCTTTCTCTCCTTTTATTATTGGAGATTCCGATACTTTGGTCAGATAAGGTATGCTTATAACATCGTCTCTTTTTCGTTGCCAGTCATCCGGTATATTAGCGCTCCAAAAACCGTATTCTTTCAATGGTTTACTAAACTGTGCATAGAAATATACTGTATAATTAGCCTGACCATCACCATTACCCCAGCCACCTCCGTCGGGTGTACATTTCATCCAGCCTTGAATGGTATAATCATCTACAACTTTGATATACTGAGATGTAGATGTGCCACCTACACGCCTGGCTAAATCAATCTGAATACGTGATTGATCGTTTTCGGGAAAAGTGAATTTGAGCATTCCGCTATGAGGGGCAGCTGTTGCTTCGACTTTAATATTATAGTCTGATAGTTCGGCAGAGTAGTATCCTGCCGAAGCAATTTCCGTTTGTTTATTGTATAGTGAGCGATATCCTTCAATACTACCGTCTTCTTTTCCGGCAATTTTCTTTAATTCACCCGTAGTAGGCATTACAAGAAAATTTCCCAAATCCCCATACCACCCTACGCCACTCATCTGGGTAAAGGCGAATCCTTCAATGGTTTTATGTTCATAACTATATCCGGGACTGTTATCTCCGCCTGTAATTGTGTTTGGACTTACTTGTACCATACCAAATGGGGTAGCAGCACCAGGGAAAGTTTTGCCCAATCCATGATATACGCCTGCGTCACCAACACTTGTACTAGCTCCGATAAAAGGGTTTACATAATCTGAAGGTGTAGATTCATCGACAAAGTTTTTCGAGGAGCAACTGGCGATAGCTAGTGAAAGGCTTGCGAAGCAAATTTTCCAAATTCCTTTATTCATAAAATAGTATGTTTCTAAATATATTATTAGTTTCTTTTAATTCTTAATGTTTTAATGCTAAAATGAGGTGTTAAGATATTGATAGTAGGCGAGTCGGAAGATATATCAAACCTTCTTTATACGAATATGATGTTGTATGATAGGAGAATAAGGCTAACCCATATTTATTATCTTTCTGCATTAAATCGCCCCAATGTACAATAATATTATGTTTTATGCTATCCCAAGTGTCGAAAAAAGTATTTTCTAATTTATTTCTGCATACATCAAACGGAGCATCTTTATATATTTGAGTTTCGGATAATTTTGTGGGAAAATTATATTAATAGTTCTTGAATGATAAAATTAAGAAATGAAATTATTTATTATTTGTATGGATTTGGCAAGTTATTCATACTGATTTATATAGACTCCTCAGTAGAGTAATTTCTTCAGCATGTCCTGGTAGCTCATTTGGTGTTTCCAGATAGAATGGTAGATGTTTTAATTGAGGGTGATTGATAATATTGTCAAATGTTTGTAAACCAATAGAACCTTTGCCAATCGTCTCATGACGATCTTTATGGCTTTTAAATGGGTTTTTACTATCATTTAGATGGATGGCATATAATTTTTCTAATCCAATAACTTTTTCAAACTCTTCTAGTACGCCATCAAGATTATTGACAATATCGTATCCGGCATCATATATGTGACAAGTATCTAAGCATACACCTATTTTGTTTTTCAATTCTACCTTTTCTATAATAGCCTGTAGTTCCTCAAATGTTCTCCCGATCTCACTACCTTTCCCTGCCATTGTTTCGAGCAATACGGTAGTAGTTTGTTCTGGTTTTAAAATGTTATTTAGGGCTTCTATAATATAACTGGTACCTACTTCTACTCCTTGTTTGACATGACTTCCCGGATGAAAATTGTAGAGATTACCCGGTAAATATTCCATTCTTAAAAGGTCATCAGCCATCATTTCACGCGAAAATCTGCGGATACCCTCATCCATAGCACAAACATTTAATGTATACGGAGCGTGTGCTAAAATAGTGGCGAAATTATTTTGTTTTGCTAATTCTAGAAATGCAGAAATATCCGTTTCATCGATGACTTTAGCACTTCCTCCACGTGGATTACGAGTGAAAAACTGGAATGTATTGGCATTTATAGAAAGGGCATCTTTGCCCATTGATAAAAAACCTTTAGCTACAGAGAGATGACAACCGATTTTAAACATAATACTTCTTTTGATGAATATCTGACAAATGTACGGATGTATAATGGATATTCCCATCAAATTAAGCCGATTCCGACAAAAGAATCTCACAATATTCCAGTTCTGATTCCTGCGCCTGTATTACTCATTACTCTAAAAGACCAAAAGGATTATTGCTATTTTAGAACAATAATCCTTTTGTGATTTATATTATTTATTTTAAGCTGTTTTCTCAGATCAGCTTAAAATTGTTACGGCATTTATTATTATTTAATATCCCAGATCAGTTCATTTTGATCGTCTTTACTTACTACTAATTTATGTCCGTGAGCCAGTTTATTTCCAACAATCAAGCGGGATATAGGACGTCTGAGATGAGTCCGTATTGTTCCGCCCACCTGTCTTGCTCCATATTTAGGAGTGAAGCCACGTTCTGCTAACATTTTACGAGTATCTTCATCAATCTCCAGCTCGATGCCCTGTTTGCTTAGAGCTTCGATAAGTCCTTTGAGTTGAATATTGAATATCTTTAACAACATCGTTTCATTGATGGGTGAGAATGGTACTATTTCCGACAAGCGTGCTAAAAATTCAGGACGAAAATACTGCCCCATCACTTCCATTAACTGTGTAGTGGTTGGACTCATACCTTGTTCCAGTTGTTTCGTAAGCCATTCGCTTCCGACATTGGATGTAAATAGGACAATTGCATTGGAGAAATCGCCTTCTTTTCCCAGCCTGTCATGTAACTTACCTTCATCCATAATTTGTAGGAAGATATCGTATACTGACGGATGTGCTTTCTCTATTTCATCGAATAAAACCACAGCATAAGGTTGTTGACGAATTTTGTTTACCAAAAGACCACCCTCTTCATAGCCAACATATCCCGGAGGTGCACCATATAATAATGCTGCCGAATGTTCTTCTTTAAACTCCGACATATCGAAGCGAATCATTGCCTTTTCGTCATTAAAGAGAACTTCAGCCAAAGATTTTGCTAACTCCGTTTTTCCTGTTCCTGTTGGTCCCAATAGGAAAAACGAACCGATAGGTTGACCTGCTTTATTCAATCCGCTACGCGATTCTAAAATAGCATCTACCAGAGATTTTAAAGCTCCATCTTGGCCAACTACCCTACGGCGTAATAAATCTTCCATGTTGAGCAAACGCTCTTTTTCCTGAGCCTGTACTTTGCCGATCGGTATTCCGGTTTTGCTTGATATGATAGCTGCTACCTCATGCACCTGAATTGTTTTTATCTTTTCCTTTACAAAATTACTGAGTATATCTAATGCCTTATCGATATAATTAAAGAGTATACCATTATCTTCAATTTCCTTTACATCGGTTTCATCAGTAATGATACCTAATAAGACCGGACTCAATTTGTTTTGCATAGATAAGTACAAGAAGCGTAAATCTGCCAGTTTTTCTTCTGCTGTTTTTTCAAATGCACCTTCAATCATAGCCAATTCACTTATAAAAGAGTGAACATCTTTTTGCGCAGTTTCATTTACCATTTTGGTAGCAGACATAGTTCTATCCATCAGATCTATAGCCGAATCCGGTAAACGGCGATCTTTGTCGTATCGCTTAGCTAGCTTTACACATTCCTCTATAGCCTCTTTGGCCACTTCAAGCTTATGGAAATCCATATACCGCGACAATACAGAGTGTATCATTAATATAGCTGAAGCAATATCAGGTTCATTTATCTGTAATACTTCAAATCGTCGGCTAAAGGCGTGATCGGGTTCAATTAGTTTACGGTATTCGTCGATAGTTGTTGCCCCGATAACGGTTAGATCTCCCTTAGATAACTCTGGTTTTAAAATATTGGCAGCTCCAGAGTTCCCCTGCTTTGGGTCTAGTAGGACATGTATCTCGTCAATAAAAAGAATCGCATTGTCAATATTACGAATCTCTTTAATTATATTTTTCAAACGGTCTTCTATTTCTCCTTTGTAAGTAGCACCGGCAATGAGTGCCCCTGTATCAAGTTCATATATGGTTGAACCATCTAAATAAGAGGGGACATTCTTGTTTACTATATCATGAGCCAGTCCGTCTACTAAAGCAGTTTTACCCACACCCGAATCTCCGATAATCATTACATTGGGCTTACTTCGGCGACCTAATATCTCCATCATCATCCGTGTTTCCTTATCACGGCTTACAATGTTATGTATTTTCAAATCCAGAGCCTGTGCCGTTTTATCCACACAGTATTTCATGAGATTAACCATTGGCATCGCTCCATTTTCTTCTGATGTTACAAATGAAGAATTTGGCATACCGATGGCCGATCTTGTTTCTTTTCCACTTACATATAAATCGAAAATTTCATTTTCACGAAGTGGAAAAGATTTTAGTTGGTCTATCGTAAATCCGACATTTGGCTTTGTCAATGCAGCTAAAACACAGATAGGATTGATCTCCAATAGGCCCAGTTTAAGACGCACATTGTCGGCCTCTTCAAAAACCATTGGTATTTTCTCATCAGGTTGTATATCGGCTACCACTCCCGCTTTTGGGAAATCGTCGATGCGCATTTCGGCCCATTCTTCAAAATACTCGATATCTTTATCCATACTTTGAATGAAGGGTTTTAAACCGATTTCTTTATGAAGCAGTGCTTTTAACAGATGGGCAGACGAATAGTTCGCATTATAATATTCACGGGCTATAGACTGTGCTATTCTTATAGCCGTTTTTACTGATTCGTTTAAGTTTATAAAATCCATATATCTATTTTTTACTTATTAGCTGATTCTATGATATTGAATACATAATTAAAATTGCTAGGAGACCTTTTTCGCAATCTGACCAAAAGGTCTTTTATTACTCCTTTTTGCTTTAAATAGTTGAGGTGTTTTTGTAATGGCGTTATTTGAATTTCCATAACAATGATTATACCTTCATTATGTTTGTGGCTGATCATTGCTTTTCGTTCAACGTCGATTTGCTGAGTATATTCACCCAATTCTATATTGCAAAAGTTCAATATATCGTTCTTTGTTAATATTCTGTCTTTTGATGTGAGGAAAAAACGGCTAATAGCTTTCAAACTTTCCGGATTGTAAAAATTTCGGCCTCCACTGGTTGGAGTCAGTAAAATGCCATCCGATTTGTTTAATTCCAGTATTTTGCTAGCCATTAGATATGTTTTGTCGGGTATTGCATTTACCAATTCAGCATGTGTTGTCCAATATGAAGCATCAATCGAAGTTATATCATCATTTGGTTTTACAGTTAGCAATGCTACTTCTGCATACTCATTGAGCCTGTTCAACTCGACTTTGTGGGTATCTTTACCTTGAATAGAAGAAACGGATTTTAGAACATTTGCTATTTTTTCATTATCTATGCCCACAAATGCGGAGCGTTCATCATGGATAACGTCGACTAATCTTTCCAAATAATCGGCAATTCTAGGATCATCCATCGTCTTGCGTTTAATTGCTTCGGCTGTATATTCCCCTTCTTCACTTATTATATTTACACGTAAATAGCGATTCTCCTTAGAGTCTATAACAGTGTCCATATCCAAAAATTCTTGTCCTATTGCGGATGAAAGGGATGCAGTGTCGGTCAGATCTTGTTCAAGAATTGTCAATTCATTCTGATGCCGATTGATAATAGGGAAGGCATTCAGATGGATGTCCATTTTCATTAAATCATCCTGAACAAAATTGGCCGGGAAAGATACAGATACCCAATATAAAGGATGAATAGAAGATACGGTTTCATTATCCATTATTTTCATTAATTCCTGTGGCAGAATTTCTTTCTGAATTTCGTTTAAATTAGGTATAGTATCTATTGTCTGGAAGTGATCTTTATAAAAGTTTAAAATTTCAGTTTCTATTTTACTCGGAGGTATATCCTGATTAACCGATAATCCTTGTTTGGTTTTCAGTATTTTATTATTTATTGTCCATCCTATATCAGACAAAAAATCATAATATTCGTGGTGATCGGGCAGATGTTTGAAATCCAGATAAAAAGATAAATCTTTTAAACTATTTATTCCCGGACCAACCTCCAAACCAATCCATACTGTATTGTATTTTGCTCTTTTCTGAGTGTAGGCTATTATATTCTTCTCTCCAAAATCATTAACACTCCAAAGAGTTCTATCACAAAAAAAATGTGTTATGTTGATATCAAAAAGTTTTGTGTCAACAACAGGTGTAAATGTTATGGATGAAATATTTTTCTTTTTCACTCTATCGGGCAAATCTTTCAGGAAAAAATTTATTTTTCGTCCTAATTTATAAGTCGGACTACCGGGATTAATTTTCAGGATAGCATGAGCCGGACGAATATAATTATACATCGAAGGGGAAAGATTACTTACAAGCTTATTAAGTACACAATAGCCTATATCATCTAGTTTGTTATCAAGCAAATATAATTCATGACTGATCTCCTCAATCATCAGGTGTACTAATGGATTTAGATTGTTGATATTAGGTGTGTCCCATGTCAGGTTGGCATAGTGTATAATATCTTTGCGTATTGCTTCTTTACTTTTCATGTTTATATATTCTCAGTTTAAGGTAGAAGTTTACGATCCACCCAATAATATACTTGTCCGTTCGACTCGAATTGTTCTGCTTTATCCAGCTCTTTTTTCATTTTCTTATAATAAATGATCAATTCTTCCAGCATTTTGTCGGTAACAATCCTTTTATCTTTTATGTCTTTTATTCTGATTGCATTCAGCAACTCATTCGACGTTGGACTACCTGTTATTCGGTACTGTGCCTCGGCCAGTGTCATAAGTTGTATATTACTGTTTTTTTCTTTGCAAAGCTTACAAGACTTTATCGGTTTGAGATAAAGTTTCGAAAGGTGTTTACGCACATTATTTGTATTGGCATATGCTCCGGGTGACACCGTCTTAATATAAAACTCTTCTCTACCTATTGTAGGATCATTTTCAAGTAATCTTCTGTTTTCTTTTTCCAGCTCGGCAAATAAATCGTCTTCGGGGCAATTACACGGTTTGCGTTTCTGTTTTTCTCTTTCTTTTACTTGATAGATGTAATCCACTTCTTTTTCTGACAATGCTGCCACAAACTCTTTGAGTTCTTTTAACTCATTTTCTGACAACATGAGACGATAATCTACATGGTTATTAACAGTATCATCTAAAACTACAATATGTGAGGGTATATACCATCCCGGATTCTCATTACTGAAACTGGCAATTAGTTTCTTTGCTGGCATGCGAGTGGTATCTATACTATAATTCTGAACAAACAGGCTATCAAATCTTGTACGGTTGTTCCCTACAGATCGGAAGGCTTTATCCATATATTCGATTATCTGGTTATTATCCTGCTTAATTTCTTGTATTATAGTGTCGATATTATTAGAGAGTACTTCCATGGGTAATACTTCTGATTTACGTGGGAAGAACAAGGCTCCTTGTGTTATGCTGTTATTTGGGAAATCGAGTCTGTAACTGTTCATCGTTTCACCTGTCTCTTTATAGCGGTTGCTTAGTTTTATCTGCTTTGGAGAGACTAGTATATCCTTTTTTGTTTTGAGCATTCCATCCGCATACGAATTAATCATATTCTCTATGTCCAGTACAAAGTTATTGTATTCATCACCTTCTCCTGCATATACCTGAAAACCCAATATTCGACAGTTATTCTTAAGGAGTTTATTCAACAATCCGGCATCAAGCCCATCGTTTGCATATCCGGTTTCTCCGATCAATACAATTAGGTTGGTAGCATCCTTTTGATCATCAAATATATCCACTGCTTTACGTAATCCTGCCCATTTTCGTGGAAGCATAGGAAAACGCAATTTTTCCTTATTCTTTACTTTTTCAGACAGGTAGTTTATAATATCCGAATATCGTGGGGTTAATTCCATTTCGACTGGACGAAGCATTTTATTTGAATCGTCAAAAGTCATTACACTGCTAAACTGAAATGAAAATAGATCTTCAGGTTTTTCAAATAGGGGTTGAAGTCCCTGAAGGGCGTTAACAATCTGCGGGAAATTGGAGATTGTTTTTTCTTTACCTTCAAATACAAAACAAATATTGATCTTTTTCAGGCCTTTGGCTATTGTCCTGAATTGTTTATGGGTAATATTACCACCATTTACATTTAGTATAGAATTATTGCTGTAGTCGAATACAGGTAAGACCATTCGCGTCTTAAAAGCTGCCAGAGAGTCTTTACGGGAATAAGACGATACAGGATTGAATCTGATGGTTGAATATTGTTGAGTTAATAAGTGGTTTGCATCCTTCATATCCTCCGTAATTGAAACATCTTCTCTATTGCTGGTAAAGAAACGTCTTGATTCTTCGGGCAGGGTAAGCATGTTTACATGCAATCCTGTACCTATGTCTTTTATCAGCGAGTTATCTACCCATCCTAATATTTCATTTTTTACCGCATCGGCTTTTATGTAAGGCTTCTTTGCAATAAGTGTCATCCGTTCATCTTCTGATGTCTTCAACTGGTAAATGATACTATAAGGGCTGATCACTCCAGCCTGAGAATTCATGCCCAAATCTTTGTATAGTTTAATGGAATCTGTAGCAAAGAATTTTTCCGGCTCATTGATAGAGGTTGTATCAGTAAAAATAGCCAGCATTTTGTTTTTCTTACCACTTGCTATATCTGTTACTGATTGTTGGTTGAGTAATAATTTAGACTTATGTATCCAACCATAGTATTCAGCTTTTTTATAGTCTAGTTTTCCGTTCTTTAAAATGTCGGGGGTGTATTTTATCAGGCGCAGATAATCACCTTTCTTTCCTATCACAAGAAAAGGGTCAAGGTAATCAACATCTTTAGCCTTCACATTCCCACCCGCATTATTGAAGGTTTGATTCTTTTCTCTGTCCGAGAAGACAACCCAAGGCTCCTTGTTCAAATCGGTACGCGGTGCTTTAATATTGTCTCCGCAATAATTGAGAGAATACTCTCGTGGGATTTTCTTCACCCGTGTGAACCGGTGTACCGGACCACATGAGGCTGTAAGAAGAAGGATTCCGAGTAGAATTGCAACTAAAGGCCTGTTTGTATTTTTATAGGACATATCTCTGACTATTCTTAATTAATATCTGTTTGAATGACTATCAACTTATTTATACAGGATTGCGATTCTTCTATATCAATAAGTACTTTTTCTATAATAGTTCTTTTTCTACCGATTATTTTCAGCCCCTGACAATAAGAGTAAAAATCATTTTTCTTACTGTTATTTATTATAACCAGAGTATTGGGATTGTTGCACAGATAAGTGCTCATTACATAGTTATAGTTGGTATTAAATGGCTTTTGATCTACTATAGCCTGGAGTTTTTCTTTTATGTCATTACCTATTATGGTAGCCACATCGGTCGAATCATTATCCATGTATTGAGGAATTATCTCTATAGTATGGATAATAGGGTATTTCGTTTCTTCGGTTCTTAATGCTATTTCATAACTTCCGGGCTCATTGTACTGGTAAATAGCGGTCTTTTCATGGGCATCTACTTTACCGGTTTCGCCGAATTCCCAACGCCATTCCTTGGATGTGCCTTCTCCTCTGAAGATGATAAATTCGCCTTGTAATGCCGATTGTGGTGCAATGATCTTAATCAATTGAAGATCATCGTCTTTCTTTGTAGGCCTCACATTAACAATGAATCTCTTTTCTAATTCGCCATTAACCGTTAGGCGGATTTGATATTTTCCGGTTTCTGAGAATATGTATTGCGCTCTTTGCTCGGGAGAGGTATCTCCGTTACCAAATTCCCAAAGCCAGTGGTCTGCTCCTGTTGTACTATCTGCAAACGATACAGGGACTCCCACTTCGATATCCAAAGGACCTACATATGCATGTATTTCTCTGGTTGATGTATAGTGGCGCACTAAAAAGGATATTGCGAGGATAATGACGATCGCTATGATGACTACATAAATCCGGTGATTAAAAAGCTTTGGCATGGTTATTTCTTTGTGTTTTTTAATTCGTCCATTTTCTTTTGAAGTCCTATTTCACATTCTTCAAGATTCTTTCTGAAACTAGCTATATTTTGCTGTTTACTCCATAGTTCCTTTTTGTCGGCAAACCAAAGATTGTAAAATCCTGATACTTGGTAGAATATCTTGTAACGTGCGTCGTGACTATTATCGTCATAAAGACTTTTGAAATCGTTCAGGTAATACTTAATGTCATTTTCTTCATAACTGGCATTTATACCGGGATTAAAATCCTTAATCTTATTATAAATGGAATCGACTATAACCATCTGATCACTTTGTATATGTTGAAACTGGCGAACACGATCCATCTTGGCAATAACAAATTCTTTTCGGGTACTTGCCTTAGCATCCGAATAATAGAACAGACAAAAGCAACAAGCAAAAGTCGTTGTTAAGAATATTAGGGAAACGTATATAAATCCGAAGGTTTTTTCCCTTTGGTTTTTAGTGTTTTTATTTTTGTGTTCCATACTTTATTGGTTTAAGGTTATGTTTCCGATAGTTAATCTACGTGAGGTCTGTTTGTTTTCCTCTACACATTTGAGTAAGTCGGTTCTGACCAGTTCTTCTTCGATTTTAGATATGCGTATGGAGTCTTTTATACTCAGGAAGGTATTGACTTCGCTCATTAATTTCTGAAAAAGGCGTATGTCCCGACCGTTCATATCTTCCATAGAGGCAATGATATCCTGCTTACGTTTACTGACAGTATGTTGTAACTGGACATCGTTCAAGTTCGTGTTAAACAAATTCATATACAGATACAGGGAATCGATTCTACCGATGAGTTCAGTTTGCTGGACATAGATTTTGTCATACTCTTCTGTTTTTTCGACTATACGATTCACTTCTATATTGGAAGTTTTGGTGTAACAGAAGTATATTAATACTCCTGTTATTACACAGGTGACTAAATACAATGAGAATCGTAGGTAGCCTTTATAAATTTCTTTGTTGTTTTGAGCGCGCATAGAATATAGTTATAAGTTGTTAGTTTTAATTGTTAGTTTATTTAGAAATAAGCATGTTTCAATATTTACTTTCTGTTATATTTATCAGATTATTTTGCATAAATTTCCCCATCGTGAACACGATTATTATAGGAACAAATTCTTGAATAGATTAATTATTACAATCTATGGATGCCATTCATCAGTTTTTAAATTAAAATAGCTCATCTATTTTTTTAGATAAAAAATCTAATTGCATCGGCTCTTTTTTATATTCAAATATTTTGTATTTATCTATTTCATCTGATTCATTCATCTTAATCATTATATAAGTAAATCCACCTCCAACTGTCGTATAACTAAAGTTATACATTTCAAATATAACATAATTAACTTTGTCTTTTGTGATCAAAAATAATCTATCAGGGATAAATAGGGATAGATCAATTCCATTTAGATTGTTATCTAAGGCCAATCTTGAATTGTTTATTTTTATTATATTTTGGTTGTGATCTTCACTTAACATTTGCTTTTCACACAAATCAATGACATCTAGGTTTGTATCAAAATATGCAACGATGGATACCCCACTAATTTTTTGTTTTATTTCAATGGTTCCATAAATTTCAGGACGTTTGGCATTTTCAATACAACAAACCGATAATTCGACTTCAATTATTTTAGTTGAGCTTATTACTGTTGTTTTTAGATGATTATTTTCTTCATCTATATTATCAGCAATACATGGCTTTAGATTAGTAAATTCTTTTTGGGCATACAAATAGCCATTAGAAAGTACAATAAATATTATTAAAAAAATATGTTTTTTATACATCATTATTTAACCAATTTTACACAATATTTTAAAACCATACAATGGTTCTAATTGAACATGCAATTTTATGATAATATATACTTCATCTGCGTCTTTCGTTAAAGATTACCATTTGCTATCTTTTATACCAATGGTAATTTAGAACCTTAAATTGGCTACTGGCATTAAAAGCTTCTTCTAACTTAATAATTATATATATTTCTTTGCCTTCATTTAATAAATTCTGCCATTTATTATTCTTGTACGTAATTGCTGTAATCTTATAGTATACACCTCGATCATCATCACAATTATGATAATCAATCCGATCTTTTTTTTCTAATTTTAGTTCATCTTCTGATAACAGTGGACTAATTTTTAAAAAATCTAAATTTCCATCTTTATCTATATCGCCAGTTCTAAAATTGCAAATATTATATACTAGTTCCAATTCATATGGAATAACATCATTCCCTGCAAAAATTAAATATGTACTAATTGTACATGCATATGGAGTAAAGCAGTTTACAGGATCAGGCTCAATGACATAGTAGGAAAACTGTTTTTCATTATATTTAATCTTATTCTTTTGAGGTTCGTCAATTACGCATACACATGTGTAATAACTATTTTCTGTGGAGTAACCATTATTTATATTAATTATCCCTAGACAATTAGATGAGTTTAAATTTAGTAGATTAGTTCCTTTACGTCTTACATTATTATAAACTGTTGTTTGTTTAACACCACCAATTTTGCGGATTATCTGACAACTCCCGTCTTCCGTCGAAACTGTATCACAATGAAGAACTTTAGCTTGCTCATCCAAATAATCTACTCCTATTGTTTTTGTTAAAATAGAGAAAAGAGAGTCAATAGATATATCACTATTTATTTCCATTTTTTGAAAAAAATCATTGTTTGATTTTTGATCTGCTTTTGAAGTTATAGCATATGCATATAAACTTATAAAGGTGAGTATAAGAGAAAATAGGTACTTCATAGATTATTTCGTTTTTTTATATTTATCAGAAAATTTTGCATATATATTTCCACTGTATGTAGCTGTAATTATATACGTATATTCTTTTGAAACAAAACCTAAATGTTGAGGTTTTGTTTCAGGTGTATAATCTCCATTAAAATAACCATTTTTAGACCATGTGTACCCTTTGGCTTGCTGAGTTTTGTACATTGGCCATTCTCTGGTTTTTGCTTTATCTTGATATTGTATAAAAAAGTCTCTTCCATGTTCTTGTACTGCACCATTAGAATAATCTTTATAGTCAGGATCTTCTCTTAAAACATATATGACAGCAGCTATTGAACTTTTCATTGATTTTGTGTTATTTCGATCTTTCATTGTGGAAGTAATGAATGCCTTTTGATGTTTAAATACGCTATTATTTTGCCCATTTGTTATTGTCGCATATACTAAATTCATGGCATCTCTATAATTGTGAATATTTTTGAAGCCATCATATTCATTTTTGGCTGTAAGCCAGTTTTTCAACATGCCCATCGATGCTTTTTGCGCATCACTATTACTTGTATTTTCATTATAGACCCAACCAGCTATCTCAACAAATAGACTATGGGTTATTGGAGTATTATTATCTAAAAGAAGCTTAGGGTTCGAATATTTATTATTTTCCTTTCCATCGCAAGCATATACATCTTCACCGATTCCTGCTTTACCCAGAAATACGCCTTCTTTTGTATAATAATATCCAGAATCTTTATTTAAAAATAACCGCTCTTTATAAACATCATTATCTTTAAAAAAATAAGCATTTTGGTCAAGAAGTGAACTGTCTTTGACCTTTGCCACTAAGTATAGCTTAGAACCTAAATCTTTCCACTCTTTTTTTGTATCTATAATTATTCCTGCAGTATTATTAGTAATCCGAACTCCAATCTTAGATGAGAATATTTCTTTAATTGCTTTTCCTGCTTCATCTTCCAAATTAATAGTTATAAATGCAGTTTTATTCCAATCGGATTTCTGGTACAATAAATTGAATTGAACTTTTTGATCGAAAGAAGCCTCCTCTATTAAATTTTCCTTGCTATCCTGCCAAGATGGAGATATACTACTCTTAGATACATATACTAAAACAAGAACCGGATCTTTTAGCCCCATATAGAATGCTTTAAATATAATTCTTTGCCCCTGTTGCTCGGCTTTAAATTTGTATTTCAAAGAAATCCCTTTCTCTTTTATTGGAGTCTCTTTTCCTCCAACAACAATACTCCATGTTATTTTCTCCTTTTCGGCATCAGCTACAATAGTTTGTGACCATGCTGTAGCTATAATAGTATATTCTATACCTACAAATACTGTTTTATATTTATCCATATACAAATTATATTAGCGTTATTTTCTTCATTATCTAGGTAACTATATACTATTTGTAAGTTTATTTATTATATGAGATTTATATATAATTTAATCTTCAGAATTATGAAGATAATCTACAAAATAGTTCAATCCTTCGGAAATAAAGCATCCATATATTTTGCGTCTATATAAAACATATTGATTGGTTAGAAATAACTCAAATATGCCTCCCGAATCCATGCGAAAATAATATATTCTTTCATTTTTTATTAAGTATCCATCTAATCCACAATGAAGGCCAACATTATGTAAGTAATCAATCTTTTCATAGGATGCAACCTCTTTACATAAGTTGAAAGCTTTATATATAGCATCGGTATATAACTTTTCATTCCAGCGTTTGTAAGCTTTATATTCTTGACTATCGTATGAGTAAATACTATCTGAATCTTCTTTTCGCCACAACTCCCAAAGGGCAAAATCAAATTCTCTTTTTTTGTATGATATTATATTTATATCTGATCTAATTTTAATATGGTTTTCTTGGTTTATAATTTTTTCATTTTTGAAATAAACTAGCATGCTAATGCTTTTATTATCTGTTAGTTTAGCTATATCATAAAACCCCACTCCTGAAGGTAAAATTGTATAGGGGATTGTGTCGTTATTTAATAATAATTCTCCTATAATAAAATATTTATAACTCTGTTTTTCTATTATATTGATAGCATCCTCATCAGTAATTTTCTCTCCTGTATCGAAGAACTTGATAACCTCATCATTGCTTACAGTATAGTTAACAGAATCGCCTAGATGGCTCAAATATTCTAATGTCAGGATAGTAATAGAATCTTTTTTTGAGACAGGCTTATTATCCTCATTAATTACAATGTTTTTTTGACTAATATTATTACATTCTTTCGCCTTATATGAGCAAGCACACAATGGAAATAAAATAACAAATAGAAATAATAAATCTGCTCTTTTCATTTTAAATAAGGTTTTATTGAACGTAATACAACACCTCCTTCATCCCATGTTTTAGAACGAATTTCCTCATGTACATAAAGATCAGAATCTTTGTGTAAATCAAAGTGTGTTAATAATCCATTTGTTAACCATGCTACATTCTCAATTTGCACAGTTGTTAGTTCTTCCCATTCGGCCTCCCATCCAGAATCCCATGATTTTAAGCAAAGTCCAACAACCTCTATTCCAATAGAATCTGCGTTATAAGGAAATCTCTCAGGGTATTTTTTCTTAATTTCAGCAGCTAAAGATGCATCGGATGAGGCAGGCCATTGTTTTTTAGGTGTATTGGCGGCTGAACGTTTTCTTATTGCTCCTGCATGTTGTACGGCTTTTTTTAATGTTCCAAATTGGTAAATAGCACCATCTTTCCCTGAAAGTTGGGTCGTTTTAACGCCATTACCACCTTCAACAGTAAAATGCCCTCCCTGTTTATTGCTTTTTGCTGTTGAAAGAGCTGAATCGCCTGTTTTGCAGTGTGTTCTGTGCAGAACAACCGCATTCACCATTGTTGGATCTTTAAATTCTGTAGAACTAGACCTATATATATTTTTCTGCTCAACTATTTCTACTCTTGGATTTATCAAAAAGCCATTGTCGTCCACAAAAAAATCTTTGATCAACAATTTTTCTTTATATATATCATCACTATAAAAAAACTCACCACTCTTATCCATAGAGTTTATTCCTTCTGCCTTAATCGATAAATAAAGATCAAATAAAGAATCTTTAGGACCACGATCACGCCATTCCTTTCTTATTTGTAAAATTACTCCAGCTTTATTATTTACAACTCTACTTCCAACCTCTCCTGTGGAGAATACTTCGTCTATAAATTTCCCATCTTTATCTTCTAATGATGCTGTAAATCGGATAGGTTCCTTGAAAAAATAATTTTGGAATAATAGCTCAAAATGAACTTCTGCTCCATAATGAATTTCTCCTATTCTATTTTTCTTAGTATCTAACCACGAGGGTGAAATCTGGCTTTTAGATACATATACTAAAACAAGGGCCGGATCTTCTAGGCCCATGTAGAATGCTTTAAATATTACTCTTTGCCCCTGTTGCTCGGTTTCAAATTTGTATTTAAAAGAAATCCCTTTCTTTTTTATTGGAGTCTCTTTTCCTCCAACAACAATACTCCATGTTATTTTCTCCTTTTCGGCATCAGCTACAATAGTTTGTGACCATGCTGTAGCTATAATAGTATATTCTATACCTACAAATACTGTTTTATATTTATCCATTCACAAATTATTTTTATATTTTTTTACAGACTTATTCTGTTTCTACAAGCATTCACAAACTTCATCAGACAATATAAATTCTTCTTCTGGATAATTGTCCATTATTTGCTCTGTAGCTCCAGCTTCATTTAATATATCATACAATTCGCGATCCTGAAGCATCATGGCTATATCAAGTAAAGGATAATCAGAATCTCCCGATATTGTCACATCAGCTCATCTAGCTATCAAATCTTTTATCAATTCCTTCTTTTTCTCATGTTTTAAATTTCTAATATAAATAGCATAACTTAAAATATTAGTTCCTTCTATTTTAGCTCCGCGTTCTAATAAAAAACTAAATACATTCTCACAATAGCACCCATCAATAATTGAGCTATTCATCACGGTTCTAGGTCCTCCCCAAACGATATTAGTGGAATCAACCAAACAAAGATCAGCTCCATTAGTGTATAGCAGTTCCAGCATCTTTAAATCTTTGTTTTCGGCAGCAATTATCAATGCATTATACCCATTTTTCAGACAATTTATTTCTGCTCCTTTAAAAATAATATACTTAGCTAATTCTAAGTTTTTATTTTTTACCGCATACATTAGTGGAGTATACATGTTTTTATCTACAATATTTACATTTACATCATTTAAAGACATAACTAATTTAGTATCATTGTTTTTAATAAATAAGAACAAATCTGTCATATCATTTGATTGAGCTAATACCGTAGCGGGGAATAGTAGAAATGTAACTGCTATTATTTTTATAATAATGTTTAGCATACTTATATTTTATTTCTCATATCTAATTGGATTAAACTTTCCATCAGGTAGAACTTCATAGATTATATTCGGAGTTCTTATTATTATAGGACAATTTATTGATTCTGGATCACTTATTTTTTCTTCATAACTAATATTGGGAGGTAGGCTGCCAATAAGTATAGAATCCAAATGGCATATACCTTTTTCTATGGTAGTAAATTTAGGCGATAACTTTTCATTTAAAGATTCAACATAAAACCATAAGCTAATACTATCACTAAAGAATGGTACATCTTGAATATCATTATTAATAGTTAGGTTATATTTATTCTCTTCAGTAGGATAATTTCCTTTATAGTTTGTTAAATATTTATCATCAAAAAGATTGGATGTAAACTCCAAAACTAATACATCTTTGATCTGTAATGAACCTGCATTATTTAGCTTATAACTTATTTTTGTTTTTGTATTAATAAACTCTTCAAATCCAGTGGAACTACAACAATCGGACTGGGTTCTGTCAATTATAATGGTACTATCTTCATTTATAGTATAGGACTGATTTAATAGAAATCCTCCATCATTCGTAATTCCTATACTAAGTACGTTTTCCATACTCTGAGAATAATAGTCTTTTACTAATTTCCCATCTTTAAATACTAAATAAACTTCACTATCTATTTTTTTATTGAAATCTTCTTCCGTGCCAGAATAATCTGTAAGCTCTCTCAAAATGAAAAGATCATATCCATTAGGATATATTATTTTAGTATGTCCCCATATTTTGCTTATGCCTTGATTTTGAAATAAAAATTCAGTGAATATATTACAAGGAATAATTCTTTGGTTATATTTTACCGTATCTTCTTTTGATATATTATATTTCACATCACTGAAATATGCATTGAAAGACTCATAATTAAATTTTTTTTGCTCTTGTGCCTGAAAATGTACAGCATAAAAGATATAAACTGAAAGAAGAATAATTCTTGTTTTCATAACTTATGATTCTATTATTTTTTTGAATTTACCATTATCTATAGTTTTTATTGCATCACATAGTTTGTCTCCATTGATATCATCGAGCGTCGTTTTGAAGAACTTATCTGCTTTATATATATTATTAAATTCTCTTACATCAATGTGGATCCATGATTTGGCACCATGTTTAGCTAACTCTAGTCCAAGTTTATTTGCCGCCCAGCCAGAATGTGCCCCTATATATTTCACACAGATCTCATCTCGTAGTTTGTCCATTTCTTTAGGATGATCTGTTGTTCTAGTTCCGTTTTTATTAAAATGAATATCTAAGGCTGTTCCCATATGATTAAAAGTTAAACCAGTTGATGCATTCTGAAATGTTTGTTGATACCGACACCTGTAAGCGGAATTAATTTTATTAATTGTGTATTTAGTAGTAGTGTCTCCGTACTCTTTTTCTAAATAAAATGCAATTGCTTTGTAAACCCACATAAGAGACCTATGCATACCAGGATATTCATAACAGCTTTTAGATCCAGCAGAAACGGAATATTTTAATTTTGTTATATATTTTTTAGTTGTAATTTTTCTATTATTATCTACTTTGAGCCACTCTCTATTTGTTTTCGATGTCCCATTTTTATCGTAAGCTAATACATATGTACTATATCCATTTTCGATAGTGTGTGTAGTATCTTTAAAAACTTCTACATCTTTGCCTGCATCGTTCTTTTCTGTACCTTTTGTTGGTGCTTCTTCTTTTCTAGTTAAAATTGTATTATTTTTCTGGTCATCGATATTTCCAAAACCGCTGCAAGAACCAGTTTCATTATTTCCTGTAATGTGATTCAATATTTCAGAGCTACTGCTATCACAAGTGCATTTCAATTGTTCGAATGGAATTAAATATTTATCCATGAATTCATCTAAAGATATCAAAAGGTGCTTGCAAATGAGACCTGTTTCTGCTACTTTCATATAATCCTTTTGAAACTGTTTAACAGCTTTCTCTAGAATGTTTCCAGCCACTCTCAGTGGCTGTATACCACCAAACCCACAAAGCCTTACATGTAATTCTTCTATAAAATCACCATTATTATCTATCTCTACACATTCACTACAGCAACCTATTTGGATAGTTTTACCCTTAAAAAGCTCAGTCTTGTCAGATGTTACGTTTATCACAAGTTTCTTATTAATCCAATCTTTATCAATTGTTATTGCATTATCTCCTTCAGTATCTGTAATAGCTTCATTTATGTTTGTTTCAACTTCTAACGATTTTAAAACCTCCGCATCTTTTTTATCTTCTTTTATCTCGATGGTTACCTTTTCTCCATTGGTAAAATCAGTTGTTTTGATCTCTATGCAGACAATTACTTCAACACCTGCAAATGAGAGTTCTTTGTCTTTTGCAGTATTTTTCCATACAGCACTAATAATACTAGGCTCTGCTGGAGGAGTAGGCGTAACAATATCTGCGTCTACTAATGCGATTTGTTCGCAAGTTAATATGGGATTAAAATTAGCTGACATAATTTTCTTGATTTAAAAGGTTAGCGAGTACTTCTATTTTCTCAAATTCATCTTCTGTCTCTCTCAAAATATTGTCTATAGATCTACCCAATGGATTAGCCTGTAAAATTGGATATCGAAAACTAAGTTCCAAGAATTGAATTGCTAGATCTTCATTTTGGATTTCATACTCGATTATTTTATCTGTCTGTTGATGGATCACCTCAAGACCTTGCTCCACTGACAGTTCTTTTACATTACTCTTTAATAATATATATAACGCTCTTTTCTCAAATTCTTTTCTCATAGAATCTGATATTGCGCTCATTTGCTTATTACTTATTGTCCACATAATCTACAGCTTCGTATTTAGTTTGTAATTCATTTTCATCTGATAGATAAGAAATTCTTCTTTCTCCAATCCTTATGTCTTCTGTTATTATATAATCGATATTTACAAAAAAAACTGTTAGCTGATCCTGCACAAGGTTAGGGAGAATATAATTCAGAACAAACGGATCGTAGAACCTAAAATAAATAAAAGAGCCATTTTCTTGTTTCATTCTGAGAAAACGACGCAAATGTTTTCGTAAATCATCAATATTTGCTGAAGATGATAACCATGTAACTCTCCTTTCAATTGGGTCTTTTTCTTTTATTCTTTCAGCAAGCCCATCATTTGAAGTAATATCAACCAGATATGGTGCTACACTCCAAAGTTCTTCCCCAACAGAACCTCTGAATAAAGATCGGTATGAAACTTTATCAAATATGATTTCTATATCTTCTTTCCATAAGGCCGCATCTATGAGAACATAGTTTGGCTGCAAGTTCTCCTTGAGAAATTGTTCTTGTGTTATTTCTTGTTCTTTTAGAGTTCGTTGCTTATTTATAGCTTCGATTTCTTTTTTTACTTCGGGCAATATCCAATCACTCATATTAACCTATATTATAATTCGTTTTTCGTTTATCAACATCTTAAAATAAATATTTTCAAACAGATATTATCGTGGGATTCATTCAAATTCAATTAATTATCCAGTTTTATATATAGCTCCATTATTGTATATTCTTGTTGATATAAATTTTGCTTTTTCTGTGATATAATATTTATCGATGATATCATTATGGAAATATCTTGTTTTAGCTCAAACACTTGTAGAATTGTAATAATTATATCTTAGCAAGTACTTAATAAAATAGATGTAAAATATATTTCATATTATAGAAAATTACTTTATAAAAAAGGTTTCTATTACAACTATATTAAATCTATTTATAGGATGTGTTGTTGTTCTATATAACATATGTACCCTCTTTTTATCTTTACTAATCTAAGTTTTCGATATCAATACCTTATCGGTAGAACAATAAGCGTATCCATTTGATTCTCTGAATTCAGAATTCTGAAATCGATGCTGTCACCCCCTAGAAGAATCTTAGTCAATTTGGGATGTTTTTTCTTAAATTCATTAAATGTGCCAATGGATAAAGTATCTTTTCCGTGAGTTGTGCCACGCGCTTTGATTTGTTCCAGATAAGGTCGTAATTCAGATTGAAAAATCAACGCTGTATCTACTTCATGACTCGTATACACAACAAATTCTTGATCCTCAGAAAAATTTATAGGCTTATTTTTATAATATGAATCAATCCTTATTAAGCTATCATTTTTATGTTCATACATTTTTATCCCTCCCCAGCCACCAAAAGCATTAGTATATGATTTCCCATGATCTTTACAGTAATAATAATCGATTATGCTTATTTTTCTCTTTATTGATGATTCATTCTTATATTTAAATGCGAAATGAAAATTAATACTGAAGATCTCATTTTTATCTATATCTCCTCTAATTATTACTGGGTAATCAGTTTCAATTTGCTTTATTGATATTACTTCTTGAATAGGTTTTGACGAACTACAAGATAAGAGTAAACTGCCTAGAACTAATATTATTATTTTTATTCTCATACTCTATTTGTAAAAAAGATTTTTATTACAACTATATCAAATCTATTTATAGGATGTGTTGTTTTATATAACATATGTACCCTCTTTTTATCTTTATTATCTAAGTTTTCGATATCAATACCTTATCGGTAGAACAATAAGTGTATCCATTTGATTTTCATTGTTAGATATATTAAAACTAATACTGTCACCTTCCAAGAGGATTTTCGTTAACTCTGGATGCATTTTTTTAAATTCATTAAATGTGCCGATGGATAATGTATCTTTTTCCTGGGTTATACCACGCGCCTTTATTTGTTTAAGATATGACCTTAATATTTCTTGTGTTGTTTGTGTTGTATCTATGAGATGTGAAGGATAAACGAGAATTCTTTGAGAATTAGGGTCACATATCGAAGGTATATCGCTAGAACTACCACCAACTCCTCTGTCGATTAAATTTTCATTGTTGATTTGGTATACCCAAATGCTAGAATTCCAACTGCCATCTGTATTGCGTTGATTATTTTTATTATAAAAATAATCAACGGCACTTATCCTTCTTTTTATCTTAGATAGATTAGTAAATTCAAATTCGAAAGGAAATTCAATTCTGAAAATTTTATTATTTGTCATATCGACTCGAACTATTACAGGATAATCAGAATTTATTTGCTGTATCTGCACTCCTTCTAATTTAGATTTTGATGAATTACAGGAAAGAAATAAACTAACTATAACTAAAATACTTATTTTTATTCTCATACTCTATTTATAAAAAAGGTTTCAATAACTACTATATTTACTTTACTAATAGGGTGTTTTGTCCGTCTATAAAATATTGTAATATCTTGTTCATAAGTATTTCGAGCATCCTTTTCAATATCTTCTATACTTTTAAACTTACCATGAATTATATCAGAAGCTATTTCTTGTGATATATCTAATGTAGCATACCCTGCCTTATTACCCCATATTAATCTTTTAACAGCATCTATCCCCTTTGGCTTTGTTTCACTTAAGAGTTTTAGTTGATGTTTTTAGACTAGTTTCATAATCTGTATGAAACTGTCTGAACTCCTTTTACAATTAATATTTTATTGGCAGAACAATAAGTGTATCTGATTTATTCTCATTGTTAAATATATTAAAACTAATACTGTCCCCTTCTAAAAGAGTTCTTATTAATAAAGGATTCTTCTCTTTGAACTCTTTGAATGTATATATTTGTAAAGTATTTGTTCCCAAATCTTTCATTCTTTGCACATATGCATTTAAAGTAATTTGCTCTTTTTTACAGGTATCAATATCGTACGATGGTTCAATAATAAATTCTTGAGATAATAAATTATTTATTTCTTTTTCTATTAGTCGACCAGAATCTGATATTTTCAATTCATTATTGATAAATTGAGACACTCTGAATGAACCTTTCCATCCTCCTGCATATTTATCCAAATAAATTTTCCCGTAATTTTCATTATAATAATAATGTATATATTGTATATACTTTGATCTAGATGACGAATTAGTTGCCTTAAAAGCTAATGGAATTCGACATCTTAAAATTTTATTGTTGACAGTATCTCCCAAAATGATAACTGGTATATTCGTTTCAATTTGTTCTATTTGAATTGAGTTTTTAGCAGATCTTGGCGAACTACATGATAACAGAATTCCAAGTGAAAAAGAGAATATTATTAATTTTATTTTCATATCTACTTTATAAAGAATGTTTCAATATTTAATTGGTTGAGAAATAAGTACACTATTACTTTCATCGTATGCATTATTCTTATCCAAATCTTTGAAAATTACAAAACTAACGCTGTCTCCTTTTAAAAGTGTTTCAGCGAGTTCCGGATGTTTTTCTCTGAATTCCTTATAGGTTCCTATTGCTATTTTTTTCACTCTTAACACTTTCATCTGTTCTATATAAGGTCTCAGAGCTACTTGAGTTTTTGTTGTTGTATCAATGTCATAGCTTGGTTCTACAATAAACTCTAGATGCTGAGATTTATTTATTCCCATTTTCAAAGGGGCACTTTGTAAAATCAAATTTCCATCTTTTTTGTATTGATAGACAAAGAAATTAGCCAACCATCCTGCGCCATATTCACCCAAATATGTTTTTCCGTAATCGTTGCAAAAATAGTAATGTATATAATTAATATACACTGTTTTATGTGAATAGTTGTTTGCCTTAAAAGAAAATGGGAATTGGATATTAAACACTCTGTTGTTAGCCGTATCGCCTCTGATAATGATCGGTAGGTCTGTTTCTACCTGTTCTATCTTAACGGTTTCCTGAATAGGTTTTGACGAACTGCAAGATAAGAGTAAACTGCCTAGAATTAATATTATTATTTTTGTTCTCATACTTTCATTTGATAAAAAAGGTTTCTATTACAACTATATCAAATCCACTTATAGGATGTGTTGTTCTTCTTCTATAGAACATATGTACACTCTTTTTATCTTTACGATCTAAATTTTCGATATCAATACCTTATTGGTAGAACAATAAGCGTATCCATTTGATTCTCATTGTTAAATATATTAAAACTAATACTATCACCTTCCAAGAGGATTTTCGTTAACTCTGGATGCATTTTTTTAAATTCATTAAATGTGCCGATAGATAAAGTATCCTTACCCTGAGTTACACCACGAGCTTTTATCTGTTCTAGATAAGGTCTTAAAATATCTTGAGTCTTTTTAGTTGTATCAACTAAATGTGAAGTGTATCCAAGTATTTCTATTGGGAAAAACTTTTCTGTTTGAGATATCTCTTCACTAGCTCCAAGTCTTTTATCTACTAATTTATCATCAATGATTTGATAAATCCATATTCTAGATAACCAATTACTAGATATTTCATCTAAATACGATTTTCCATGGTCTTTGCTATAATAATAATTTATACTTGTAATTCGTCCTTTATCTAGGGGACTTTTAGTATATTCGAATACCAACGGAAATTGAATTCTAAAAACTTGATTATCATAAATATCCGCTCTAATAATAACAGGATAATCTGAGCTTATCTGTTTTATAGAATAAGAGTTTCTTATTGGCTTTTGTGCACAACTTATAAAGCTGATTAATAAAATAGTATGTAAAATATATTTCATATTATATCAAATTACTTCATGAAAAATGTTTCAATAATCACAATATCTTTTTCGCTGATTGGATGTTTCATCCTTCGAAATAGAATCGCTACATCTGTTTTTTTTATATTATAAGACTTATTTTCAATATCTTCAAAAGTTTTAAACTTACCATGAATTATATCTGAAGCCATTTCCGATGATATATCCAACACTGCATACCCAGCCTCATTCCCCCATATTAATCTTTTAACAGCATCCATCCCCTTTGGTTTTGTTTCACTTAAGAGTTTTCGTTGATGTTTGTCTAAACTAGTCTCATAATCTGTCTCAAACTCTTGGAACTTGTCGTGGGCGATCATACCAATCAGGTTAGCTCCGGGAATAGCCGGGATGGGAAGAGCTGAATCATTTGATGGATTCGTTGCAAATCTAAATATATCGAAAACATCCCATACCATTCCTACTTTTCTTAATGTACCCAATATCTTAACTTTGCATCCAATCTCACTATTATAATGATATTCGTACTGATTGACGCCCCTAGTACTAGTCATTTGTCCATTTTTTCTTCTGGAACTGAAATCATATCCTTGCTCTGCACTTACAAATCGTCCATCACTATTATAAAACTCAACTTTGTGTACCTGCCTCAATCCCCCTCTTGTAGTCTCAGGTCCAAATACCGTTCCATTTTTGGCAACCATATACCCATGGCTAATCTTAGCTATGGAATATTGATGAGCCATGTTTTTAGTACTGCTCTCAATACTATCGATTACATCACTTTTTCCAATACTGACAACAAGTACAATTTGTTCTCCTATTGATGAGTATAGCTCAGGAAATTTGTCATCTATCTGAGACGGTCTGATATATAGTTTTCTTTGCGAATAACCTACTCGAAGATATTCTGTCATACTATAGCAAAGATCAGTTTTTTGATCATAGGAAAACTCGACAAAGCCGAAACTTACCTTTTGTTCGAAAGTTGCTTCCCAATAAAGCTCAATTGTTTCCCCATTATCATCTTTTATCATTTGAGCCCAAGACTCATCAAGATATAGCTCTACCTTTGCTTGATTATTCTGTACAATAGCGTCTATTTTAATCTCCTTTCCGGCAAATTCTGTATCAGACCAAGCTGGAGCATCAGATTCCATCAATTGCAGCTTGATTTTGTTCCCATTACTAAAACCTTCCGTTTTGATAATGAAATAAACTGTTTCTTCCAGATCAGCTCCGTTTGTTTTTTTGCCTTCGGAATCTTCCCAGTAGGCATCTTTTATACTACGCGAAACTACTGAGATTTCAGTCTCATAGGTACTATATTCATTTGTTGCAATAGCTTTTAATTCTCCCATAATAAATTAGTCTTTATATTCTAATTTGAAATTATCTATATAAGCAGTATTATCATCTTCGACTTGTAAACCATTGTATTTTAATTGAGAACTACCAGTTTTAAAGGATTTTCCTTCCTCTGCATTGAGCTGTAAGTTTACAGTTTTCCCTGCACTACCTTCTTCCACATCTATACAAAGAGTAACTTCTTTTCCCTCTTCTAATTCTGATAATTTTCTTGGTTCGCCTTGCTCATCCATCCAATATATCCGTAATATCTTCGGCTCTTTTTGAGCTTTCTTTTTCTCACATTCTTCACAAAAAGGAGCAGCTTCCTGCGCAGCTTTCTTTAAAGCGCGTATTTGGGGCGAATCAGGATTAAGTACAACCTTATCCGATTTCATCTGTCCCGAATTCTGAAACTTAATACTACCACCCAACGCACACTGAAGCATGGATGTTTTAAGTAATGGGTTACCCCCGGGAATTTCAACCGAAGTAATAAAACCCGACCACATAATAGGAGAGGGTTTACACGGCTTTTGCGTAACCGAACATACACCAAATGGCATTATATTCGTATTAGGCACTTTATCTGATACTGTCGCTACCATATTGCCCTGTACAGAATACAATGTATTACTCGTTACCTGTAGTTGGCTGGGTGCAGCACCACATGTACAGGTTAGCATCGCTCCTTTTGTTGCATATTCACTCATAATCTGTAGTTTTACTGATTCATTTTAATATTGCCCGCTTTCACATTCATCTTACCACCACCATCAATATCAATCTTAGACGAGGCTTGCATAGCTATACTTTCTCCTTTTTGAGTGAACTCTCCTGAGCTTTCTTCTGCAATACTTGCTCCCATGATCTCTATTTTATCACCACTCTCTGCATGAAATATGCTTTGGGCTATCATTTCAATCTTGTCGTCCGCCAATGCCTGAATAACTTCGCCTTTCATTATAATTTGTTTTGCTTCCAATTGTATCAGTTCAGGTGCAGACAGGAATATGTCCTGTGTCGATTGTATTTTAATTGTACCCTTATCTTTTTCTACAGATAGAGAGAACGAGTTTTGGTCGTTATGCTGTAAAATAAGAGTATATTTATTCTCATCTTCGCTGTCTGTAAATTCCAACTTGCTACCACTGCGTGTCGTAATACTTTTGCGGAAATTATTATCTCCACCGCCTTCAGTATTTTTTCCGTGAAACATGCTACCCATCACATATGGAAGATTCGGATCGCCGAACTCGAAGCCGACCATTACTTGATCTCCTTCTTCAGGAATAAAGACCATTCCTCTGTTTTTTTCAACAATTCCTGTCTTTTTATTACCATAGCCGGCCAAGCCTCCGGCATCAGGCGTCATAACACGTAGCCATGTATCGCTGACTCTGTCTTGCGCAAAAGGAAATTCTACTTTAACACGTCCTTGTTTATCGGGGTCGTCGTTCTTAATGACAGTTGCCCTAACTGAATTTACCACTGGCATTTTTACATCAGCCACAGGGAAGAACTTCAGGCTGGCAGGAATTGCCTCGAATTCGCAACTATATCTATGATTTTGATCTATTGTATGTTTCACTCTGACTATTCGGTAAGTACCCAGTTCGCTGCTTTCAGACATGGCTTCGGGCATCAGAATCTTAAGAAGCCTTCCGATACGAGGTGCACAGGTTTTAGCTTTACCTTCGATATAAATTGTTCGGGCAGCATTTTGTGTTTTGCTACGCATAACCATTTCATCTAAAACGCCTTTGTCTTCGACAGCCATGCAGGAGGGTAGGAGTGCCGGACGATCTGTTACCAAGTCTTTCGCCCTTTGTGCAGCCATATCTATGAATTCATTCGAATTTTCTATCGTATCCGGTGATTCTTGCTTGATGGTGTCGTCCTTGCTAGCTAAATACTGATATTTAGTGAACGTGTTAGGTAATAAACGAGAACCAAATCGAATGTTGGTAATCTCCCTGTCGTACATTACTTCCATTGCTTCCCAATCTTTATACTGGCCGAATACCAGATCCATACCTGTATAAAAGAGCGTTTCTCCGGATATGGCCGATATGCGTTGTAAAAACTCCCAGTCGCTTTCGTAATATTGCATCAGAAAGTTTATGGGTGCATCGTGCGCCGGCTTATTAACCTTAGATAGAGTATTATTTTTTATACCGTCAGTGACTTCTTCAAATACCATCTGAAGTGTCATATTGGCAAAAATGTCAAGACGCTTACCCCTTTCCAGCAGAATGGTTGTACTTGAACCTTCTATAACCAGATACCCGTGTTTTCCTTCCTGTCCCTCATTATAAACATTGTCAATGACACCTCTGAATTCATAGGCATTTCCACTGTCATCACCTTGTTGCAAGTCTACGTCGAGCTGTTTGCCTATTAAGGCTATCTGCTCTAAAGGACTACCTAAGAAGCTCTTTTTCATTACATCATAATCCAATACCACAACAAACTTATGGTGCTGACCGAATGACTGGTCAAGATTAAGCGATACAATTTCGAGTTCTTTTCCTTCGATATAAACTAAAGCATTGGTAATATGTTTTTCGTCTATTAAATTCTGTGTTGCCATAACTTTTTATTTTATGAGTTGTTTAATTATAAAGTTGTATTAATACCCAGATATGCAGTGTGGTCTTTACCCGATAGGCGAAATTTAGTTTCACTTTCGTGTAGTTTATATTTGATTATCACATTACGGTCAAAAGGTATTGTTAGGTTTATGAGTTCCTCCAGTATTAAATCGTTTTTTTTCTTCGATTCGAACAGCTTCATCTTGTCAAGGTTTATTGGTCCGACAGTAATTACTAAATCGGGATTCTCATATTCAACACTATCTCCCAATACCGAATTTATGCCCAAACTCCATTCTTTCAATTTCACTTTTCTTTCAGGTGTCAGTTCGAGTTTAGATTTTCTCCCTTCGCATATACTTACAGGACAATCGAGTATTAAACCCATAACTCTGGCTATTAAATCTAAGTCTCGGGAGACTTCTGATAATATGGGTATTATTTTTATAAAAAGTAATGCCTGTCTGGTCGATAAATGTTTTACTATTGTCCATTGTTGCTTTAATATATCAGTCAGATTACTATATAAATAAGCTTTATCGAATTTTTGTTCATAGGCTTGCGCATCTACCAATATCTTGTCAATAGCCATTTCGAAAGGTTGGAAAAATTTTCTGGAGATTAATTCTTCGTTCCGATGGCTTCTTATTTCATGGATGATATCATCCTTTGTCTTCTGGCTTTTGCTATTTGATGGTTGATGGAATAGTCCTTCAGGCAATGAATCGTAAATACTTTCTCTGTTGGTGTAAATAGATAGGTATTCCATCATATCGAAACTGGAATAATAATTTCCTATTTTTTCAATATCTTTAGATACGCCTCTTTTATCCCCTTTATGTCGAATAATCAGAACCTTATCCGCATCCATAGTATTGCTTATCAGTCCAGAAGCTATCGCCTCTGCCCTGAAATCTGACTCAATGCTGTTTATATTGGATAATTTCTCTTTTTTCATACTGATCAGTCTAAAATAGTCCAGCCACCCGAAGTATTTTTCTTAGTCTCTTGTTGGTACATCCGTTCTGATACGACAATATTTTCTTTGTGCTGTCCTACATATTCAAGAGTACTCAGCTTAATCCATAATTCAGATATAATTCGCATGAAAGATTCTACTTGTATCATGACTGGTCGTATACTATTGTGGTCATAAATGATACTAAGTGTATTTGCCAGTAATTCTTCAAAAGATCCCGGCGTAACATCACTCCATTCGTAGAAATATTTCAATAGTTCCTCTTTTTCTGTTTTACTGATAAAATTCAGGCTGATAAAACAGGTATGAGCTAATGTAGAGAAATAATTTACTATATCAACCGGAAGTGCATCGCGTCCTGTATTACGGTACAAAAAGTAGATAGAAGCGATGTAACGCATCATGTTTTCACACATGGTATTTATATGATATGCAAGCGGAGAATTTTGCGGTCTGTTCTTTATTTTTGCTATGATAATCTTAGAAGCTCTCTCTATATCATTCATACAAACACCAAAGCTTTCATAATATCTTAGCAAATCGGGATGGCTACTCATACTAGTACATGCAGGTATAAAACTTGTATCGACTTCATAACGTCCCCCATGTTGGCGTATACGCCCTATTACTAAATGATACATGCCTAATTGATCATAACTGATCTGCCCCTGCATAGCAATAGAAAGCTGATAATGTTCGGTGACATCAGGATGTCGGGGCGGGTTATCCTTTTCATTAGGAGAACCTGCTGGAATACGTTCGAAAGGGTCTATCGAGAGAATAATATCCCAATGTCTCGAGCCCGAATTATCCTGTTCTTGTTCATTGTCGAACGAATGTGTATACATTATATAATCCGAATGTCCCGGATTGTAAGATATTCTGTACCCTCCGATGGTAATGGCATTACAACTTCTTAATTTTATCTCGACTTTTCCTGTTATCCTTTCACTTATATCAAATTCACTGGATTCACTTCGTCTATCAGGTGATGGTAAAAGACCATAATTAAATCCGTTTAAACGGGTAGCCAGATTATCGCCTAAACGTTCGATAAAATAGTTCTCCATTTGTTGGAGATGGGTATAATTAATGCCCATGCTCGCCTGCCAGTTCGCCAGCCTATATCTATTTTCTTTCATCAAACTTTATATTATATGTTACTATTATCATTATATTATCTGTATCTCTGTTTTATCCAAAATCGCTATCGAATGCTGTATTTTCATGTGTTTTTTCATCAGAGGTGTTTTTTTGATATTTAACTCGTTTGGCAATAATAACATCTTCCTCTTTTATCTTATTCTTGGCAAATGACAGGTTAGGGTCAATATACCTTTTGCGTCCAAGAACTGATGTGCTTACGTAGAATATCCATCCATAAGTACTTTGTCTATCAGTATACGTAATTGGGCTTAAGGGTGACTTTTTATTGTAATCATCAATAAAGGTTTTGAACCAAGGGCCGAAAGGGGTTATTTCGGAAGATTTGGCTTTGATATTTAAAGGCTCAGTATCTGAAACTTGTTTAAATATTTCCAGTTCTACAACAATAACCTTACTGCTGTCAAAGTCATCTTCTGTAATTACTCCCGATTCTTTATTGTATGACCATATAAGATAAACTTCGAGCGGGATGTCCATAAAAGTTCGATATGTTTTCAAGAATAAAGATGGAAAAATAAAGGGTAGAAGACAGGTACATGCCCATAATCCATATTGTAGTTCGTTACATAGATTAAATACCAGCGAGAAAAACGCAGCACTAACAAGCAAAAGGATAAAGACTATCAGAAACTCCACAAAATAAGGCTTTTCTTTAAAATCGTCTATTACTTTTTCTAGAATGACCAGATTATAATATCCCAGAATCAAGTATAGTGCCATTAATCCAATATAGGCATAAGGCATGAACCAATAATCGATGAATCCCAGTAAAGCCGGGGCTATGAGTATAATACAGGCCAAAAGGAAATAAAATATGACCTTTTTGTTGCTTAGTAACTTATTTTTCTTGGCAACAAAAAGTAGCACGACTCCCAGTATCAGTCCGATTATGGGCATCAATAAGTACATTAATACGAATTTTCCAAAAAACAATTCCATCCTTATATTTTCTTAATTAGGTAATATCTTGTTTATAAACACTCTATAATTATAGGTTGCCGGGGATTTTCTTTTTAATATTTGTTTAAAATATTCTTCATTTTTATCTCCTATATATTCTTCCATATCTTTATGGGGTTTTATATATACATCCGTGGTGCGGATAAAACCATTTATGGGATTATCACTTTTCATCGTTCCTTGGCAGACTTTCACTTCACAAATTGATTCATGAAACTCTTGCAGGCAAAATTCTTCTATATCATTATCTGTAACGAGTAGGTTATTTTCCGTTAAGACTTTTTTATACAAACTGTTTTTCATTTCTCCCTGTGGGGCGTATTTCCCTCCAATAGTAGGGCATAGTGTAATGATTGAGCTTCTTTGTATTGGTAAGCCGGATAATGAATTAAATATCATTCCCGCCTTTATATTATTAGCCTGCGCTCCTTCGGTTATCCAATAATCCACAAAATAGATTTCATTCTCCTTATCGGGATTGACTTGCAGATAGGTTTCTATTTCATATCGTTCTTTGGACTCGGAAAGTGTTTTTTCAAGCCGTTTTACCAGTTCTGTAATTTCAACCTGTATCTTTTTTAGATCACTTTTTATATCATTTTTATTTTTAAAGAATGATGAAATCTCGCTGTTAAGTACATCGGTGATAGTTGCCAGATATTCTGTAGCATCCCGATTATTGTAACGCTCATACCCACCTCTGCGTAATGAATATATTCCATAACTAGTAATTTGAGTGTCATTTATCGGGATATCACAGTATCGCTTTCCCTGAGAGTCACTTACATTGCAAACTGATATGAACGATTCGTTACTAAATGTTTTCAATGGTATTACAGGTACGGATTTCTTTACTTCTGTTATTGAGGATACAAGTTTTTTGTTGACTACAGGGAATGCATTGATACTAGATTGTAACGATTCTATAACATCCGGTGTAAATCCTTGTGGGCAGGCTGCTTTTATCCATAACAGTGGTTTCTTTAGCTTTATTCTAGTTTCTTCTGTAAAATATGATTGTAATTCAAAGGGAAGAATTTCTCTCTTGCCTTGTATACTGTAATTTCCGGCAATAGTTAGAAAACGGTTTTTATAATGTTTTTTTACCGATTCGTTTATCTGATGGGATAAGTCAAACTTGGCAAACAGGCTTTGTGTATCATTTTCATATTCTTCTTCCAAAGATAATATCCCTTTATTCATTGAGATTGCCTCGCCCTGCATTGTCCAAACAGCATAAGGAAGTAGGTTCAAGTATTCTTCTTTTTTAAAGATGCCATGAAGATCAAAATAAAAGGAGAGACCGGAAATATTGTCTATATTCTCTTCTAATTCCAAGCCAAGCCAGAAGGTATTCTCATCGAACTTATTCCTTTCGTCGCTACGGGCATAGAATGTTTTGGATAAATCTTGGTCCATACTGTACATTAATCCCTTGTGGATAAAATATCGTATTTCGCCATTATAAATATTTGTATTGCACACAGGATAAAATGAAAATTGTTTTTTACTGCCTTTAGCCGAATAATTAAACTCCGACTGGGTAGTTATCCTAAGAGCATTGTTCTGTGCACGAGCATGCAATATACAGTGTGCAGGTTTAGCTATAACGTCAATTCCGGGAGTAAGAATTCCAAATAGTTTATTTAATATACGATTTTCAATATTTTCTATTTCCCCTGATATTTTATATACTTCTTCTGATAAAGATTCCAAAAACAAGTTCACAACAGGATCTAACAACTCAGTCTGACTAACACCGAGATGGTTTGCTGCCAGCTTGAGCATACGTTTTTCTATACTCTGTTTGTTTATATATGGGGTGTAATTCATCATACTTTTCTCGCTACTCGGTTGATAGAGGACCTAAAAATAAATTATATTTGAAACCGCAATCTTCATTCGTCGATACAAGTTTTGCCTTAAGAAGAACTGTTACCTTTTTCTTAATCGCTGTTGTTTTCATAACCATATCTTCCCTGGTTACCTCAGTGATATGAATGGAAACAGAGATATCTTTTAAGCGTTGTTCGAAATTCTTTACAGCCGATAATATATGCCCGGTGAAATCTTCTTCCCACTTTTTTCGCGAAACAACCCGCTCAAAATCCATATCCCATATCCCGCAACCAAAACTCTTATTAAATCTATGTTCCCCGGGACAAGTAGTCAACAACAGCCCGATATGTTGGTCGATAGATTCCTGTTCTGTACACATAGACATCTCGCTACTGGCTCCATCGATAATGGAATCAAATCTGATTGGCAATTTATAGCATGTTTTTTTCATCTGTTTTCTATTCTGTTTCTTCTTGGCGTTGCGTTTATAGGACTGGCATCAAATGTTCTCGGCGTCTTGCTTACTCTGAAAGGAGACTTGCGCTTCCTCATCGATGCCTGTGCCGGATTGTCCGTTATCAGGTTACGGAATATTCCTAGTTCTAATGAATTCGTTACCTGAAGGCAGTGTATTGTTTGAATTTGTGCCATCGTACTTCTACATATGGCTATAATTGCAATATATACAAGCTGTTTATTCCAAACATCCCTTTTAACAAGATGTAAATCCAATAAATATAATCCCGTAGCCAATTGTTTTGCAAGAGAAAAAGAGTTATAACTATTTAATGGTTTAGGAATATAATATGCAGTACTGGTAGAATTATCTTTTTGGATATCTACTTTCTTGACATGTCCCCATCTGGCTACGCGCCCCGAACGCCATATATCCAATTTGAGTCGTAGATATAAATCCGTTACTGTATATTCCTTGTCATTAATCATATCTCAGCTTTTCCAATTGTTTTCAAATTCTTCGTTCCCCACTTTTATTTTGTGGGGCGAGATAATCAAGGTTGTCAATGTTCCTGCTCCTTTCGGATTTAGGGTCTTATGATAACTGATGCAATAAGCATCCTGAAAAGTTATGATTAACGAAGCCCCTTCTGTTATTTTACTTTCGTTTGCCAAAAATCTTATTTCTCCATCTTTTTTTTCGTGGGGATTCATCATCCATAAATTGATCCATTGATCGGGAGCCTCACTGATTGTTAGTGTCAGAATTCCCCCATAGGTATCGCTATCTGGTTTATTTTTGTCATTAACATCCTGTCTGAATTCCAAATCAAATTCTTCCAGTATATATTTCTTCTTCATGAACCGAAATTCGGTTACCATAACAGGCATATTCTTACCATAGAAGAGTTTACCTTTTCTAAAACGATCAAAGAATCCCATCAGCTCCAACGATTTATATATTCGACATCGCCTACAATCATACGTTGGGCATTAATAGAAAGTAAAAGAATAACATTCTCCTTATCTTCGTTCGGTTCGTAATGCATCCTTAAACCCACTAGACGTCCTTCTTCGAAATAAATTTTATCTACCGATTCTTCATGGCCATCGTGGATCATTATTTCCCCATTGTATTTCTTACCACTGTCAAACGCCCATGATAATAATTCAGCAGTAGGCAGCATAGGTAGTGCAATCCTTATATTTCCTGCCAGTACTTCTGTGCGGACTTTTCCTTGTTTGGTAATGCCCTTATCGAAGGAATACTCACAATGTAGCAAGTCGTAGTTCTCGAAATAAAGATTTTGAATATTGTCTTCTTTCGGTTTACGAAGTTTGAAAATGCCTTTACCTTCCATATATTAATCAGGGTATTTTATATTTAATGCTTTTAATTATTTTTTTCTTTATTTAAATCTCAGCTTGGATTCCCATTTTAGATATATTCCAATCTGGTAAACAACTATCTTTATTGATTATGATATAATCTTCCATCATATCGGTAATAACGTATCCATTATATAGTTGTCTTGAATCTCTCCACTTTGCAAAATCAAAATTCTCTGTCAAGTCTGATGATTCATTAATGTATAACGAACATATTTGGAACTCATTTAAAATGTTATAAATTAACTGAGTATTAGATATGTCCGTTTCTTTTAATCTAATAATTCCTTTGTCGGAAGTTAATTCCCGATAATATTTATAATATGGTTCAATATTTCTATTATATTCTCTATATCCAAAAAAGATATAATAACATACTGAATCAGAAAAGCGTAAGTATTTCAAAATATGTTCCAACGCTACAAGTCCTAAATCTTCTGAAAAACTTATACAAATCTCAAAAGTTCCCTGATTTCTGATATGTTTTATTCCTATCATATTCTTCTATTTCATAGATTGGATTGTATTATTTCTTTAAATATTCCTATACCTAATCCATTCTAAAATCATAATTCATTAGCAATGTTAACTCCTCTAATAATAAAATTTAAGTTCTTAAATATCTGTATGTCATAATTGTATTTAGATAGAAAAGTATTAAGTTCATCAGGCATTTTCATATTTCCTGTAAAACCATCTTTTCGTAAATGATAATCATCAGCGAGCCTTGTAAAAAACAAATCATTATTATATCCATTAATGAAATTGTTCTGATATAATCGATAAAGTTCTTCTTCAATTAAATTCCATTTAAGCTTTTTCGTTTTCAATAATGTATTATATAACGAATAGTAATACACTACAATGGTTGAAACCTCGTCTTTCGGCAATATATTTAAGCTCGATATAATTTGATTATTGTCAGCCTTTGATAATGATATATCAATAATAGCAGGATTGTTATTTCCATTTACTATTTCATTATCTGCCCACTTAATAATATTTTCAGAGCTTAGATAACCCATTAAATATCCTGAATATAAGAATACACACTTATCTACCATAATAGAGAATTATTTAAAAAAGCCTGGAGCTTCATGAAAAATAGTTCTAGTCCAAGGATTAATACCAATACTAAAATATTTATCACCAATTGCTTTGTTGAAATATACCGTCTTATAATTTTTTATACCTATTTTCCCAGTTTTTAATATTTCATTAGATAAAAAAGTTGTTCCTCTATGTCCTGCATCTAATTGACCCACTCTCGGTCTAGCAACATCATACCATCCAGGGTTAGAAATTCTTGGATGAATATTAAAATTATTTCGTTTTAAATACTGCTGAACATATAAACTTCTTGAATTATAAAAAGCAGAACCTGTGGGAATCTCTTTTATCAGGCCGAGTGATTTCATTCCACCAGATGCAGCAACACCAGACTCTAAAACCATAGCATCTGCCAACGCCAAACAGAAATAACCTACACCATCGCTATAATTTTGAATTCCATCACCATTATATCCTCTTTGGAAAGAATCTAGCGATGTTCTTAGATTTGCCCAGACTGGAATTACAGCCTCTGCTCCAGTAGGACGTCCTATGTGATATTTTACATTCCAGAAATGGATATAATTAGGATCGCTTGGATCGAAACACGCGAAATACATCTCTATTTCTTTTCTGGCTGCATATGCCACATTATCTTTAAAATCACTTTTTTTTAGGGTCTCACTTTCAACTTTTTGTTTAATTTTTGTGAACTCTTTTTGGTAAAATGTTTTTGGGTTACTTACATCTATAAGAATCATTGACGGATTAGTGATAGGAAAAAGATATCCTGTTTTCTCTAGTCTTGCATACTCTTCGGCTTGGTAATAGGATATTATGCTTTTCAAAAGCAGATTTTTTACATTGCGTTTAATCTGTCCATTTTGTATGCTAGATTCTGCTTGAAGCTGTCTGTTTCTTGTATTTATACCATTATTTATGGACTCACATACAAAAGGAGTTATGGATTCATGATATTTTATTTCAGTCTTTAGACCAAATTGAGAAAATCTGTTAACCTTATTGGAAGAGGTAGATGTTACTGTCACTTCGGGTAAGATGAACGTGACTTTTCCATCTGAATATAGGACATAACCTTTGTAAGATTCATTATTATTCACTTTTTCCCAATATTCTTTCTCTGAAATCATCGGATATTCTTCCTTTCTATTATTCATTCTACCCAGAAATTATCATGTTCAACATCGTTAATCATTAATCTTTCAGGAGAAATTATCAAGTTGGTTTGCAAACCACCTGACCCATTTACAGTTCTAGTAAAATTAATACAAGAAGCATTAAAAAACTCGACTCTGAGTGGAGCGTTGCTTGTTTGTGTTTTGAAAACAATCTGTCCATTTTTTTTTATTCCCGACTTCAGGACCCAATCATAAATTGACTCAGGAACAGTTTCGCTAAGTGTTATCATCACTTGACCACCCATAATCTCTGTTTCGGGTTCACCTTTGTCATCGGTAGGTTGACTAAACCCAATTCGAAATTGTTCAACCTCATATTCCTTACCATCAAGGCAAAACCAAACCGTTACATTTGAGTCAATGTGAGGAAAATTGAATAATTTGTCTATATTATCTAGCATAACTTGTTATTTTACACATTAGTCCATCGGTTCTCATGTATTGTTGCACCAATAAAAATTTTCTTTACACTCAATACCAATGATGTTGTCATATATCCATCCCCTGTTTTTATATAGCTTATCTCCATAGAAACACATGCAGCTTTATCAAAGAATATTTTTTCTTGTGGAATACCTGCGTCATCACAAAACACAATTGATCCGCTTTCATACTTTCGTGGATTTAATGCCCAAGTGATTATATCTTTAGATGGCAGGGTAGGAATATCTATTTCGATAACCCCACCTACAGTATCAGATTGAACCTGTCCCTTGAAATCGATACTTTTCATAAATGAGTAATTGCAACGAGAAAGTTCGTATGCATCTCGAAATAAATTGTATGAATTGGTATCAGTTACTGATCCTATTTTTAAATAGCTTTTATGTGTAAACATTGTTTTTGTTTTTTCAGCACGGACTAAAACTCCATCAAGGAAGTTTTAGTCCCTCAATGCTTCTTATTGTTGTTCAACCTCTGTATTCCATGCATTTTCATCTTCGCCTTTTGTTCCGTCCATCTTGATAACAAAACTTTTAGCTGGGAAATAAGGAGTTATATGAAGATCAAGATAAATACGATCTTTTTGGTTAGGATCACGCTCGAAACGAACTATCTTGAATTTTTCGATCAAACGGTCTGGGCCTTGTACACCATCCAAGAATTTGATAATTTGGCTTCTAAGGTCTCTTTCAGTCTTTCCGCTCCAGTTCTCAAATGCTCTGCGGTTTAAGAAATCGAATAAAACTTTCATGATATAGTCGAATACACGAACTACCGAATAAGTTTGTAACCCTAGGTTATCTCCATTGAATAATGTTTTTCCTGAGAATGCCATTACTTTGCCATACTCGTTTACCATCGGGATTAATCCCATTTTGTCTAATTGAGATATTTCGCTTTTCTTTAAAGGGAATACCACGCTGTCCACTTCATTGATACCACCATGTTTTTTTCCGGCAGTAATCTGAGACATTAGTGTTCCGTATACTTTTCCAGCAAGTGCAGCAGCAGGAGACACACGCAGATCTTCTTCTTCTCCCAGTTCGTTATATTTACCTCTACCGATTAGCCAGTTACAAGCCAAGCAAGTATTTGCTTTATAAGCTTCACCCGATGCTAGTCCGGCATTAAAGAACATATCGACTACATCATCGGGTTTGTCCAGATCCATAAAATCGGTATATAGTTGAGCTTTGTTATCGTATGCAATTTTTGACCATTTATCAATAACTTTCGCACCACCTAAATAACCTGGGACAACTAACAGTGAATAGTTGTTGCGTAGATCCAGCTTATCGTAATTCTGTTTCAATTCGTTAGCCACATAGTCAATAAAACGCGAATTGTCCAGATCGGTAACTTGCTCTGGTGAAGCATTTACGATCGTGATATTGGTTAATTTATCAGACTCTGTATTTTTGTAAAATAGCATCACATTGCGATAAGACTGTTCTAAATCTTTTACCGATTCTACAGCAGCTAATTGATTTTCTGCTAGTAATTGTGATACCGCTGTTGATTTTTCTTGCGATTTGTCAAGCATTTCGCTGATTGTTGCCGAAGATGCCAGCATGTCAAGCCATAGATTTATATTGTTACGTAAATCAGCTCTCTGTGCTTTGCTACCTTCCTCTATTAAGAATGCTCTCTTTCTGGCTTTGCGCTCAGGACTCATTGCTGCAATACCGTCCACAGCCGATTCAAGGAAGTTGAATCCACCAAATTTCGCTAATGTATTTATTGCCTGATCCAGCGATTCAATAGAACTCGCCTTTTTGGTCGCTTTTACTTTTTCGGCAACATCTTGTTGCACTGCTTCTTTCTCTGCCATTATAATTTATCTTTTATATTGATATATTTTCAACCTCATCCATTTCTGCCAATACACCTTGTAAAGCAGCTACAAAAGCAGCTTTTGCTTCAGGGTTCTCCAACGCTCTTTGCAATACCTTATTCGAACGTAGTTGTTTCGTAAGGTTATCATAGAAATCTTTCTCTGTGCTTACTCCTTTTAGGAAAGGACTTTGGGCAGTCATATTTTTTACAGAAAAGTCTCCTACACTGGCAAAACGAAAGGTTTCATTTACCGGTTGTCCATCTGCATTTTGAAATTCTATATCAGTTTCTGGTTTATAATGAGAGAAAACTTGTTCTATAGATGTTAATCCTGTTACAGCAGCTGGATTAATAGGTTCATCAGATGTCAGTTTTTCGACAAGCATTGTCCTGTTTTCAGGGATTGCGGAAATGGCTTCAGAGGCATCTATCTTGACCTCATTACCACCAATTTCATAATTATTTATCATATATCTTTAATTTAATGATTATCTTTGAATAATATTTCCGGAACAGATACAAAAAACAGTTGATACTTTCTTTAAGCATCAATATTCTTTGTCTGTTCGGAAATAGTTAACAGAGAGCAGAACGGAGCGGTATCTCAACAACTTTTGCGGGAAGTGGGACATCCACTCCGCTTCTGTTCTACTTTTAGTTATTTAATGGCCAGTTTTGTTCAAACTGTGCGCCACCAATTTTTAACACCTGAGCAGAAACCTCAAATGTAAGAGTCATTGGTTTTGAACCAACTACATCGATATTTTCTTCGAAAGAAACAATGTAACCATTCTCCCATGTAAGCTCTTTCATTTTAGCTTCTTCGTCACCTTTTTTGAAGGTGATACTTCCCGAATTGGGTTTAAATTGAGCTACTAGACCTTCTAAGATAGATGTGTCTTCTGTTGACTCCACATGTACCTTAATAATGCCTCCGTAGATGTTAGATGCAGGACGTCCTTTAGAGTCGATATCTCTGCTTAGTTTGTAGCTGCAATCAAGGACGTCAAACTCTTTGCCCCCAAAATTTAATGTTGCACGAAATGCCATAATTTTATAATTTTAAAGTGTTGGTATTCCCCGATAGAGTATATCAGGCTTAATTAATTTTAATATAAATTTAGATTTGGAGTGGTATGTTTTAAGTCTTGTTTTTGTTGTTAAGTATTCGAAATGATAACTCAATACATTGTCTCCTTTTTTATAGTTTTTGATTAATGTTAAATTTATTTGTTGAATATTAGTTGTCTGATGTTTAGGTGATCCTAGCTAAATTTATTGTATGCTCATAAAGTTATTAATGTAAGGATTTTAAATACGTAAAGTTGTCTCGTGTTATAAAGAGTTTTTAAATACGTGTTGCGTTTGCGAATATAGGTATGTTAAAAATAACAGGCAATAGGATATAGAGTAAAAAGATTAAATTCTTTTTGTATTTTAATTTATATAGTTGATTAATAGGTGTTTGTTTGAAAGGTTAAATTTGGTTAATATATATTTATATGGATTTTATATTTAATTTAATTACTAATTAACCTCTATTTGTGATGATATGGATAGTAATATGGAAATTTATTTATTTAATTTTCATTTGTATGTGGAATATGTTAGTAATTTGTTTTTTTTAGTGATGTGTTATTGAATATGATTGTCTTTTTTGCTAAATTTAAAATATAATAAGACTTAACATATATTTCACATTAATATAAAAAATATCTGTTAATTATCATAAATACAATATATTAATAATATTATTAATATCACATAGCTCTAACATCTATTTATTATTATGTAACTGTAAAAATAAATAATATATTCAAATTTTTAATATTGATTTTAATTATATGCTGATTTCATTAGTATTATTATATTAAAGAACTTGTCAATTAAAATACTATTTTGATGATTAAAATTGCCATGCTTTTACTGTAAATAAACCTATGTCGTAAACACTAGCGATTACACAAACTGCAGTGTAATATAAAAAAAGAATGGATGTTTACTTTAGAACAATCGACATTGTTCTAAACCTCGGAATTGACATGAATTTATCAGGCGAATTTTTGAGCTAAGAATGAAATTTTCGTGTTTTATCGAAAAGGAGCTATAAATTATTTATACAACTATAAGAGAACTTAAAGAAAGCCATACAAGGCTCAAATAATTGTATAAAAAGCTTACTTTTGTTTTTTAGTTATGACTTCATCAATAGATACATCCAATAAAGAATTCAAAAATGCTCTTGACCTGATTGAACGGAGCAGTCAGTCTGTCTTTCTCACGGGAAAGGCGGGTACAGGTAAATCTACTTTTCTGAAGCATCTCTGTCAAACAACAGAGAAAAAGTATGTTGTTTTGGCTCCTACGGGTATAGCAGCAATAAATGCAGGAGGAACAACTTTGCATTCGTTTTTCAAGCTACCTTTCAGACCAATAGCTCCAGATGACGCAGATTTAAGCCTCATTAATGGACGTATCTTCGAGTTCTTCAAATACAGGAAAGAACATCGGAAGATTATACAAGAAGTGGAACTGATTATAATTGATGAAATATCGATGGTGAGAGCTGATACAATAGATTGTATAGACAGAATTCTTCGCGTTTATTCAAATAATATGCGTATCCCCTTCGGAGGTAAGCAGCTGGTTTGTGTCGGTGATGTTTTTCAACTTGAACCTGTTGTTACTCCCGATATAAGAGAGATAATCAATAAGTTCTACACAAATGCTTTTTTCTTCTCGGCTAATGTTTTCCGTGAAATAAACCTTGTTCCAATAGAGTTTACAAAAATCTATCGCCAAACAGATGAAATATTTATCTCCATTCTGAATAACATTAGAAATGGGAAGTCAAACAGCAATGATCTTACTCTGCTCAATAAGCGTGTAAATCCGGGATTCAATCCCAGAGAAGAAGACATGTATATTACCCTGGCTACCAAGCGTGATAATGTCGATTATATTAATGAGAAGAAAATGGCTGAGCTCGATACCTTTGAATTTATCAGTTATGGTATCAAAGACGGAGATTTCCCTGAATCATCACTGCCTACTGCTCAGGAGTTGGTATTAAAAGAACACGCACAAGTCATGTTTATCCGTAATGACTTGCAATGGCCTCGTCGCTGGGTTAATGGTACGCTAGGTATTATATCAGGAATAGATGAAGAAGAGAATGTATATGTTCTGAAAGAAGATGGAATAGTCGTGAAAGTAGAGCAAGAAACATGGCGAAACTACAGATACAAGTATAATGAACAGGAAAAAAAGATAGAAGAGGAAATTATAGGTACATATACGCAACTGCCATTGAAAGCGGCATGGGCAATAACCATACATAAAAGTCAGGGTCTTACCTTCAATAATGTGATTGTGGACTTCAGTGGGGGAGTGTTTGCTGGAGGACAGGCCTATGTTGCCTTAAGCAGATGTACTTCATTAGACGGGCTTGTACTTAAAAAAAACATGAGCCGGACAGACGTATTTATCCGACCTGAAATTGTTGATTTCAGCAAGCAGTTCAACAATCAGCAATTAATCAATAAAGCTTTGAAAGAATCTGATGCCGACTATCTTTACAAGGAAGCAATACAGCAATTTGATGAAGGGAATTTTGAGGATTTCTTAACTCATTTCTTTAAAGCTATTCATGCCCGTTACGACATTGAAAAACCATTGCAACAAAGATATATTAGAAAGAAACTCAATGTCATAAATGGTCTTAAAACAAAAAATACAAATTTAAAGAATAAGCTATACGAACAAACTGAAACGTTAAAGAAATATGCCAAGGAATATTATCTGATGGGTAATGAATGTATTGTTGCCTATAAAGATTATCGTGCAGCACAAGCAAACTTTAATAAAGCACTGGATTTAGATCCTACTTATTTGGATGCTTGGGTTAGAAAAGGTGTTACCTATTATGATCAGGAGGACTACCATGAGTCGTTGAAATGTTTTAACCGAGCCGTAGAATTGAGTCCTTTATCTTTTAAGGCATTATACAACAGAGGGAAGAATAAGCTTAAAATCGATGAGCCAGAATTGGCGCTTACTGATTTGGGTAAAGCTTCTCAACAGAAACCCCGCCATGCTGCTTGTCATGAGTATTTAGCTGAAGCTTATGCGGCTATAGGCAATCTTGAGATGTCGGATAAGCATTATCAGATTGCACAACAACTTAGAGGAATTAAGGATAATGATTTATAGAACGGTATATAATTATTGTAAAAAGTATAAAATTTAAGAAAGATCGGGCAGTACGAGGCGAAAAAAGTAAAAGTAGCTCGTTTAGCTGTGATATTATTGTACTCATTTATGTCTCTTATTATTATAATATGCTTTTAATTAATGTTATTTTTGTTAAAACAATTATTGACCATTTATTTAATACCTATAAATTTTATGAATGAAAAACGAATAGCAATGAACATTCCCCAATTAATAATGATTATTGGAACTTGTTTCATATTTCTATCTTTCACATCCTCTCCAAAAGACCGATTGCCTGAGCCTAATATAGAGGCAGGAATAGCTAAAGTTTCAGGTAAAATCGCAAATCTTCACAAAGGCGGAGGAAAGGATAATATGATGCTAACTTTGGCGGTTTCTGATCCTATTACTTCTGGCCTCAATTATTATAATATACTCTTAAATGACGATGATAGTTTTTCTCTTGAGGTTCCGATAGAAGTATCTCATGTTATTGGATCCTTACAGTGTTCATTTTTGGAAATGTCTTTTATTGTCAATTTAGCCCCTAATGAAGAAACAAAACTTGAAATTATTTTTGACGATGATGGACTGGCAACAGTAAAGAGGTTAAGTGGCCCTAACTTTATACATGACAATTTTAACCGTTGGGGGAATTTAATTGTTGGTATGGCCACTTCAGAGTTTGATCCTAAATATATCAATCGAGATAGTGTAAATCACTTTATTGAAGATCCGAAAACATATGTTCCCTTCGCCATGCACTATGATCTGGGATATAGACTAAGGCTTGTGAAAAATGACAGAGATATTTCAGAAATGGAGAAGAATTTACTAATTGATAATTTTAATCTTTTTTATACTGTAGGCAACCTTTTTTGGTTCAATGATGTAATGGGTCGCTTATATAACGATACCAGGATTGAAGGAGATACAACAACATTTACTCCGCAAAATCCTGATAAATCATATTATGTTTTCTTGAAAGAATTTAATTTGAATGATCCTCAATATTTATATACCGAAAAGTATCAAAGTTTGATGCAACTCATATTAAGAAATGATACTTTGGCTATTCCTAAAATCGATGAAATACCTATTGACCAATGGTTGATAGAAGTGAAAGCAATAATGGGAGAGTTGGTTGGTTTCGATAGCGGATTGTTCTATGATGTGCTTATTGCAAACGCTTATTCTCGTCAATTCATTGATGAAATGAGACCTTTGTCGACCAAACAGACAAAAAATATTAATAGTTATTTTAAAGGAGGAGAAATTGAAAAGATTCTTTTGCGCAAAAATAAACAAATTCTAGCATTGGATAAGAACAGACATCAGACCGTTGTTAATGTAAATCCGCCTGTTGATAATGAAAAACTATTAGAGGCAATTGTATCCAGATATAAAGGTAAAGTAGTTCTAATTGACTTTTGGGCAACATGGTGTGGTCCATGTATGAAAACGATAGAAGATATTAGACCGCTTAAAAGTGAGATGAAAGATAGAGATGTTGTTTTTGTATATATAACAACAGAGTCTTCACCCCAAAAGCGGTGGGCAGAGAAAATTAAAGGTATAGGAGGAGAGCATTACTATCTGACACAGAAAGAATGGATTTATATTATGGACAGTTTAGATTTTAATTCAATTCCAACTTATCTTTTTTACGATAAGGAAGGCCTGTTGATAAATAAAGTCACTGGTTATACAGGATCGGATAAGATACGCAAAATGATAGAAGAGTTATTACCCTAATTAACTAGGAATAGGATTGATATTTTCTATCGCCTTTGTAAGTCGCTATAACTTTTCTATTTATTTAGCAAGATAATATTACCAAGTAAAATGTATCTTTTACTTGGTAATATTTTTCATGATCTATTTTAAAGGAGCAATATTCACATTTTTGATGTCAATATTATCTGATTTGAACATTAGTTTTTTTACAAATAAATCGGGTCGATAAGTTATCATAGTTCGTTTTTCCGCAATTTCGGAATCTATAAGGACACCCCCTAACTTATCCGTATATTTCACAACCATACGAACAGAAAACGGTTTATCTGCTCCGACTAATTTTTCAATCGCATAATTACGTGCTTCTTGAGGTTGCCCTCCTTGTCGTAACGATTTTTCAGGGTCAGCGAATTGAGAAAATGACGCATTGCTATATTGAGCAACCAGATCATCCAATCGTAGCTGAAACTCACATCCTTTGTCTGTACCTTCATCCGGAAGAAATGAAACAGCCAGTTTCCCGCCATTCTTTTTTGTTGGATAGACATCGAACGAAAGCATGAAAGATTCAGGTATAGCATCATAAAAAACAGTTCCATTTACCTGTTGGGTAACGGTTTTTGCTTTGCCTGTCTCTGGAATAAGTTCTTTCATCCATTTTGTACCGATCCGACCATCGGGGAACTGTATCATTTCATGAATCAGGAGAGGACCACCCCAACCACGTACCGGCAACCATGCTGACATAATGAAACGTCCATCGGAAATTTCTGAGATAGCGGGTACATTGAACCCATTATAATAGTCTTCACCTTGTGCCGATACACTTTTATATTCTGTATTCGCACTTTCAATTGGTTTCGACCACAAATCGACAAAACCACCGATAATATAGTCGAATTTTCCCCAGCGAAAATAAAATGTACAATCGCCTCCGGGAGGAAAATCCCGATTAACACAGTACCAACCTCCGTCAAGGGAATCGGACTGCCACATCCCTTTTGAACGAAAGCTTGCCAGCATTGTCAATTTTCCGTCTGCATCGGTATAAATAGTAGGATTCTCGCTATAGTGTATTATTTTCTTGCTTTTCTTGAAATTAAAGAGCCCATCCTGACTAACAGAGTAAGTTGCTCCCGAAGGTACAGTAGGAAAAGAATTATAGTCGAAAAACCCTGTTTTACCATAATTTTCGTAATATACTTTCAGAGCAGGATACATTGTTTTTTCATCCGGATATATTCGTGATGTGTGCAAACCATACGAAATACAAAATTTGTCATCCACCACAAAAGGTGTTCCCGTTCCGAACGTTTCCCATTGCTCCTCGATAGGAGTGGCCGGTTCGTGTTCGGTCCATGTTTTAAAGTCTGAGGTCGATAAGTGTTCAAAATAATGTCCTCCACAGCCAAATTTGCTTGAATGATGCCTACGGTCATACAAATAAAATAAATGAAAACGTCCGTTATGGTAAATTGTAGCGACATCACCCACCCATGAATTATGCCCTACGGGTGTCCAATATTGTACTTGTGGCTTATCAACGCTCTTTTTCGATAAGTCTCGTTCCGGAACTATTGCAGGCATAAATATTTCTGCATTTTCTACAAATTTAGGATCAATAGACCACGCAGATTTCGAATCCCACTTTGGATAGCCTATCGGAAAATCGTTATCCACCAGTTCACCATCTACATATATTGTCCATTGCGCACCAGTAAAATTCAATATAATTTCATGCTTCCCATAGCTGTTTTTTAGCATGGCGAGAGGAAAGCCTATTTCCATCTTTTTCCCTTGCGAACCCGGTTCTTTTCTAAATAGATTGATATTGGCCTCTAGTACGGGTAACGAGCCATCTGCCATTTTATATGCAGGATAGTTTTGCCTGTCGCGAACGTCAGGACTTACACGGCGTAGGTGTACAGATAAAACATCAGGAATTTCCAATATGTTTTGTTGACCCTCAATCTTTTCGAGGTTTACATTAAATTTCACAGTGAATCCTGCAACAGGATCTTTTGTAACGAATTCTCCACTTTTAGAACCTTTTCCAATTGTTCCCTGAGCCGGAGCTGACGGACTAAATTTCCACCAGTGGCTCAGCAAATCAACCTTTGCGGCGTCTTGTGCCGACACATGGGAAATCGGTAGATAAAGTAGACAAATCATTGCCCAAAGGAATGTGTTTCTAATTTTATACATTTTCATAGCTTTTAATTAATGCTGTACAATTTTATATCTTTAAATTCTGCTTGTCCGTTTTTGACAAAGAAAAGCAAATTTTCGCCTTTTTGTTCTCCTAAGCGATTTACAATGCAGCGTTCATTATTAATATAGACATCAATCACATCATCCATTATTACAACATTCAGCATAATTGGTTCTCGAAGCCCATTTACCGATTCTATTTCTGTTTCAAATAAGCCCACCGTTTTTCTATTAGCGTTCAAACTGAGTTTATACCCTTTTTTGTCTTTATCGGTCGACCGCAAAAACAATCCTAATTCATCGTAGTTTCCTTTGGGGACAATGGTCATTGTAATGCGATATTGTGAGGGTAAGTTATTCATCGAAGCCACACTTATACCATTGTGGCTTGCCAGGGTTAGAATTTCGCCTTTCTCCGGTAAAATCTCTTTCAATTTATCCATCAGGTTGATAGGAGGGATATTTGTCAAGGTCATAGCCGGAGCAACTTCGGGTAGATAACCAACAGTTAAACTGCCGTCCTTTTGCTGGAAGAGCTCACGCAGAAGTATGCTTCCGCCCCAAACCTGACCTTCACTGTCTTTATTATTTAACTTGCTATTCATGTAGGATACAACAATCCGACGGCCATTTTTGAATGCGGCTGTTTTAGACACATTTCCCCATTTTTCAGACATCGGCTGAAATTCGGGGTATTCCCATGGTCCGTATGGTTGTTTCGATTTTACATAATAGGTATTGCCATGTATACTATAAAGCAAATAATACCAATTTCCCCATTTGAAATAATCGGGACATTCCGGAACTCCACTTTGCCCGTATAGTGGCGTCGCTGCTTCTGACCAATCTTTAAGATTGTCTGAAGTCAGATGTACCAGATAGCCACCTTGCCCACTAAGCGGAGAATCTTTCTGATAACCGGATATGAAAAGGTGGAAAAGACCATTCTCATCTTTGAAAGCACGTGGATCTCTAAAGTCGCGACTTACACATTCTTTCGGTGCAAAATAGAACGGATTTGGTTGTTGCTTTTTGAAAGAATAACCATCGTCTTCACTTATAGCATAACTTAATTGTTCATGAACATCATTACCCTCTTTCACCCGTGTGGAATAAAAAGCATAAATCTTGTCATGGTCTGCAATAACAGATCCGGTACATATCGACTTTTCCCACTCTTCATCTATTCCAAGAGCCACCGGATAATGTTTCCAATTGATGAGATCGGTGGATGTGCTGAGGGCCCATTGATGACCGCCCAGTCCATCGAGTCCGGCATGATGCCCTTCGTCTAAAAGCCAATAGAGATAGAATACACCATTGTGATAGAATGGCATACAATCACCTGCAAAAAGATGTTCCTCGACAGGCTTGAAATATTGCATTCCGGTTGTAGGTTGAATAGACGGATTGTAATCTTTTACAACCTGCCCTGCAATGCTTAATGCCATTACTAAAAAAATAGAAGTGAAAATTAGCTTTTTCATTTAAGTATTGATTTTATTCGTATTTCGGATTTTGAACTAAATTGCCTTCACTATAGTTTATTTGAGACTGAGGTATAGGAAGGTACTCATCACGGCCTTTTGTGAATTTTGCAGTTTTATAATATTCGCGTCGTGTCTTTTCCTCATTAATATAGTCGTTCAAGACTTTATCTGCTATGCCCCAACGAACTAGGTCGAAGAAACGATAACCTTCCATTGCAAATTCCAATCTTCTTTCGAAACGGAGGGCAGTTCTGGCGTAATCTGGCGTCCATGAACAATTTACACCCGGTTTATATTCTTCTATTTTGTAGGTCGATGCATAGGTATTATTATCAAATAATAGCATGCCTTTACTCCGTGATGCTCTCAACCTGATTTTATTTATTAATTCTAATGCTTCCTGAGAACGGTTAAGTTCTATTAAAGCCTCGGCTTTGAATAATAATACGTCTGCATATCGGATTAATACTGTGTTTTTGGTACTTGACATAAACGGTGCTACTCTCTTGAAACAATCGCATTTGAAATGCATCACTTCTTTCATCGAAGAATAATGCCCGTAGATTTGAGGCGCTCTCGACCAGCTTTTTTCGTAAAGAGTCGTATTGTCATATTTCCAGATATGTCCGGGAATACCAACTGTATGATCCAATCTGGGATCTACCGGATGTATAACGAAATCTACGGGATCTATTAAACTTAAGCCATTGTAAGTATCAAATAAAGGCAGGCCATCTGTAGAAACCTTGAATACATTCACTAGGTTCTGGCTCGGTATATGAAATCCGCAACAACCATAGGGACCCATCGGATGGTTTAATAAGCTGCTGCCATCTAATCGTCCATCACCTGTTCCGTCATCCATCGAACGCTGAATAGCAAAAATTGATTCTTTTCCATTGTCGAATTCGGCAAGAAAATTATAACCGAAATCTTCAAACAGATCATATTTGCTTGATCCTATTACTTCATTCATTAATGATACGACTTCTTCTAGCAATGCTTTGTTTATGGAGGTAACTTCATGCATATCGTTTTGCTCGTATGCTTGATAGAGTAGAGTCTTCCCCAAGAAGGCTTTAGCAGCAAACTTTGTCGGGCGACCAACTTCTACTTGCGTTTCGGGCAGTACGGCTGCGGCATCTTTGAAGTCGGTTGCAATTTTCACCCATAACTCATCGTTTGAGTATTGTCGGTTAGATACTAATTTATAACTTTCTTCATCCATTTTTTCATCTACATAAGGAAAATATTTCCATATCAGTTTAAGTTGTAGGCAATACCACCCTCTTAAAAATTTCATTTCGGCTATTCTTGCATTTTTAGTAGGTAAGTCGGATTCGTCTATACTACCTAAAAGTTTCATAGCTCTGTGTACTCTGGATATACCGACATAAAACTTCCACCATCTGTAATCCATCCATCCATTGGTAGCTCTCATCTCATTGTATACATCCAATCCATGATAGTCTCCGCTGTCGCCCAGCCCATCACCACCTTTATATGCATCGTCGGAGCGGACATTTCCGTGAGGCCAGTTCGAATTAGGATTTTGAAAGTGGTCGTTTCCGAGTTCGGAATATGCGGCCACACACATTTTTTCGACTCCATCGGCATCATTAATCTGGCTTTCGGTAATTATACCTTTAGGGGTTACATCCAAAAAATCGGAGCACGAACAAATTGTCAAAGAAATGCAGGCTATGATTGTATATCGCAATAGTGTTTTCATTTTATATAGATTTAATATTTTAGAATGATACGTTTAAACCAAATGTAAGACTCAATGGATTTGGATATCCATTACCCACATTTTCAGGGTCGACACCTGTAAATTTATTATCGCCCCACGATTTAGCTACGGTCAAAAGGTTTAGACCTTGGACAAACAACCTTACAGATTCCATTTTGTATTTATTAATAAACGGCTTAGGCAGGCTATATCCAATAGAAACAGAGCGTAGTTTGAGATACGCACCTGATTCAACAAAATAAGTGGATGTGCGTCCCTCGTTATTCTTATCCGTCAGGCTCAATGCCGGGATTGTAGAGTCCGGGTTATCCGGAGACCAGGCATCAAGAACTCTTATCCCTTTATTATTACCCGATTCGAAGAACCAGAAATCGGTCATTTTTTTATTATCGTTGTATACATCAACTCCAACAACTCCTTGAAAGAATATATTAATATCGAAGTTTTTATGTGCCAGACTTGTATTCAGTCCATAGATAAAATCGGGATGAGGATTACCTATCCAAGTCCGGTCATACCTATCGGTTATTTCGCCGTCACCATTTATATCTTTATATTTTATTCTTCCTACGGCTTTTCCCTGCTGTTTAGCATGGGCATCTACTTCTTCTTGTGTTTTAAAGATACCGTCGGCTATATATCCAAATGACATATCTTTAGAGCGACCTAATATAGTTTGATCAAAACCGTTTCCTCCATAAGCATTCTTAACTGCTTCGGGTAGGTATGTTACTTTATTCTTGTATGATGATATATTACCCGTAATACTATATTTCAGTTTATTACCTGTTTCTCCCATATAAGATAATACAGCCTCAAATCCTTTGTTATTCATCGAAGCTCCATTTACCCAATAATCATAGCCTTCGCCACCAGTAGCAACATTTGGCGGAAATATTAATATTCCGGTTGTGTTTTTATTAAAATAGTCGAAAGAGCCTGTGATTTTATTGTTTAAAAATGCAAAATCGATTCCATAATTCGATTGCTTTGTCTCTTCCCATCTCAAGTTCGGATTTCCACGTTTAGTTCTATAATACCCCGACGGCAGATTTCCGCTTTTGCTTCCCGAAAGGTCATAAGACGACTTATCATAACCGGCTATGTAGACATTATACGTTGCATCGTTGCTAAGTATGTCCTGATTACCAGTCTTTCCCCATCCGTATCGAAGTTTCAGGTCTGAAAAGAATTTCACGTTATTTGCAAAGAATTCTTCTTCGCTTAAACGCCAACCTAATGAAAACGCAGGAAAGGTTCCGAATCGATTGTTTAGTCCAAATTTTGATGACCCGTCTCTACGGATAGTTGCAGAAGCCAGATATTTACTACCATAAGAATAGTTTATTTTTCCGAAATATGACATCATTGTATTCTCGGAACCATTTCCACCATTATTCTTGTTTGCTGTTCCGGCATCGAGATACATATAATCTGTATCTTCGAGTGTAAACATCTCTCTGCTTCCCCATACATTTTCACTGTAACTCCTTAAGTATTCGACTCCTGCCAAAACATCAAAATTATTCTTTTTGATACTGAAATTGTAATTTGCAGTATTCGACCAAGTCCAGTTTATATTGTGTTTTTGTTCTTGTTTAGTACTGTTTTTGCTGCTTTCAAGATAGCCTGAAACATATTTTTTGTCCATGCCCCTCATATACCAGTTTCCATAATCTATTCCAAAATTTGTACGAAGGAGAAGATTTTTTATAGGTTGAAGGTCTACATACACATTTCCAAAACTGCGCATAAAATGTTCTTTGTTTTGTTTGGTATCTTCTAATAATCTCACAGGATTATGCCTATCGCCCATACCGGCGGCCGGGCCTCCCCAACCAACTCCGTCTATGGTGTGTACCGGAACAAGTGGATGCTGTATAAGGGCTAGTCCCATCACACCCGGATCTGTTCTTTCAGCTAGATACGAAATGGCAAAATTTTCACCAATTTTAAGTACTTTATCTATAAGTTGATATTCGGAATTAAATCGCAATGAGTATTTATCCAATTTTGTAGTTCTGATTATCCCATTGTTCCCCAAATAACCTAACGAAAACAACGAATTACTGCGATCGTTGCCTGTAGATACTGTGATATTATGTTGTTGTGCAAAACCGGTTCTGGTTATTTCATCAAACCAGTCAGTATCTCCCGGACGCATTGTTTTTTTATCATCAATAAATTCAGGAAGATTTACCCTATCAAGTATATTCCTACCTGAAGTGTCTGTATGCCAGTCGAAAGTATATTGCTGATGTGCAGGGCTTAGTCCATCATTAATAGAAGCACGCCAAAATGCTTCACCCCATTGTTGAGTGTTTAACATCTCTCTTTTTGTTACAAATTTTTGCATAGTCAGCAATCCATTGTATTCAACACGTGGTTTACCGGTTTTGGTTCCCTTCCTCGTTGTAATCAATATTACCCCATTAGAAGCACGCGATCCATAAATACTTGCGGATGAAGCATCTTTAAGTACCTGTATTGATTCAATGTCATTGTCATTCAGTTCGTGCATGGCTGCTTTGGTTGGAACCCCATCAATAATATACAACGGATCGTTATCGCCAAAAGTGCTTAACCCCCTGATTCTAACCGTAGCAGCATTGCGTGGAGATCCATCGGATGTAATAAATAATCCCGGTACACGTCCTTGCAGGTCTTTCATTATGTTCCCGCCTGGCATATCTCTCACATCTTTCAGGTCAACTATGGCTACAGCTCCGGTCAGGTCGGCTTTGCGCTGTGTCATGTAACCTGTAACTATTACTTCAGACAAGATTTCACTATCTTCTTGAAGTAGCAGGTCAAAATAATTTTTACCATTTATCGGGATTTCTTGTTTGACAAAACCAATAAATGAAACCTGAAGTATACCGGAACGTTCGGCATTCATAGAGAAAAACCCATCTTCGTTAGAGATAGTGCCATTTGTCGTTCCTTTTTCGACAATTGTTACTCCAACAATCGGCAAACCATCTTTAGCTGATGTAACATTACCTGTAATCTTGATTGTTTGTGCATGTGCAAAAGTAGTACAGATGAAAAATAGGCTTAAAAACACATGCCATCTGAATAAATTTCTTTTTTTCATGTGAATAGATTTAAAGTTTAACAATTTAAAAGTGTTTTTACGAAGTGTATTATTTCACAAATGTAATGTGTATTTTTTATTATGCAATATTTATTAACATAATAAACATGCATATATGATATTTTTTTGAATTAAATAATATGCATAATTGAAAAATAATTGATTTGTAAAATGCAATAATTTGTTTAGTAATTATATTTGAATACTATATTATATTGATATATTAAATTTATATTCAAATGATTATGGTATATGTATAGATTGTAAACACACAATATTTATAATGTTATAAATCTTATGATAACTTCACAGTAATATTTTATGTATGTAAAATAATACGAAGTATTTTTATTCAATAAAGTTTGCATATAATGGCTCTATGTTTTACATTTGCTAAGTGAAAATCGAAAGATATCTTGTAAAAGAACCGATAAAGAGTACTTGTAATAGGATAAGTTAGACAGTAGAATGAAAAATACACAATCGTTTTTCTCCACTATATAGCTTAAAGGGTGTTATTATAGGAGTAAGATGAGAAAAAATGAAATTCAAATTTACAAGATAGTTTATCTGTGATTTTTTAGTACGCAAAAGTTATTTAAGGTATAAGAAACAAAAATATAATATATACTCTGATGAAAATGAAACCATGCATAATAGGCATCGATTTTGGAACTACTTCGCTCTCTGCTGTCATAATAAATGTTGAGAATATGCGAATAGAAAAGGTATTCAGTCGAAATACTAATGCTTATATACCCACTTCAGATCCTCTTGTTAGAGAACAATCGATAGATATTTTAACAAGTCTGTTTTATAGCTTGTTAGACGAAATAAGAGCTATTCCAGACTTTGAAACACTTGCTTATGGTTTTACCGGTCAGATGCATGGAATTGTAGGAGTAAACAGCAGATCTGAAGCAGTAACGAATCTTGTTACGTGGGAAGATAAAAGTGGAGACATGATTTTGTCTGAAGGAGGAAGTTTATTAGACAAGATAAAACTACTTTCGGGAGACAAGACCTTATCAAATGGTTATGGAATAATAACTCTTTATAAATGGCTCAATATAGAGAAAAGGGTAGAGATACATTCTTTTTGTACAATTGCCGATTATTTTGCGGGGTTACTAGCAAAAAAGATAGTGATGAGTCCGACTATGGCACACAGTATAGGTCTTTTTGATATCCACGCGAATAAGTGGATAGGAGGTTCGATAGATAAATTAGGTTTAAAAGTAGAAAATTTCCCCCAAATTGTGGATGATACTGAGATTATCGGCTATACAAGGCAAAGGGCTATCAATATCCCCATTGTTTCAGCTCTAGGCGATAACCAAGCGAGCTTTTTAGGAAGCGTGTCTGATAAGAGCACAAGTGCCTTGTTGAATGTTGGCACCGGAGCACAAGTGTCATTTCTTATTAATAAGAACGAGAAAGATATATTTAATAAATATATAGATGGTTTCGAAACTCAATTACGTCCCTACGATAATGATTCATATCTGATAGCGACCAGTTTCGCCAATGGAGGATCAGTTTACAAATCGCTATTTAATTTTTTCAGGGAGGTTGGTATGGATTTATTTAACCTGAGTAACATAAGTGAAAGTGAACTTTGGAGCAATATGGAAAAGGTGGCTCGCAACAATGAATCCGAAAATAAATTGAAAATTTCACCTTTACTAGCCGGGCAAAGAATGGATTCGGGTAGGAGAGGGGAGATAACCAATATTGATTCATTCAATTTCCATCCCGGAAATTTAATTACGGGCTTCCTTGTCGGGCTTGCCGAGTATTATAAGTCAGGTTTTTTCTCCGAATTATCTCAAAATATTGAATATATATGTGGTAGTGGAAATGGATTGAAAAGGAATAAATTATTTGTTGAAATTATCGAGAGAACATTTATGAAATCAGTAAATCTGACACCCTACAATGAAGAAGCAGCTGTGGGAGCAGCATTGAATGCCGCAAAAGCAATAGGGGTAATAAAATCGGAGGACGAAAGTAAAAATTTCCTCTTAAATCTTGTACATGAAACACTTATTGAAAACTAATATAGATTTATATGAAAAACACAAAAATTTTACGACTTATTCCTGCCTTGTTTGCATTTTTCATCATGGGATACGTCGATCTGGTAGGTATTGCAACCAACAATATAAAAATTGATTTTGGTCTGAGCGATACAGTTTCGAATTTGTTGCCATCTATGGTTTTCTTTTGGTTTCTGATTTTATCGGTGCCAACCGGGATGCTGATGAATAAAATAGGCAGGCGAAAAACTGTAATTTTGAGCCTTGTGGTGACATTTTTATCAATGATTACGCCTTTGATTGGGTATAACTTTACTGTGATGCTGATCGCATTTGCCCTGCTTGGCATAGGAAATACTCTTATGCAAGTATCGCTTAATCCATTGGTAACTAATATTGTTAATGGTAAGCAACTGGCAAGCACTCTTACATTTGGTCAGTTTGTAAAAGCTATCGCTTCATTTTTGGCTCCTGTCATTGCGGGATGGGCTTCCGTAAAATTTGGTAATTGGCGGTTGCTATATCCTATTTTTGCCGCAATATCAATGATTCCGATGATATGGCTCTATTTAACAGACATTGATGAAAATCTATCAGAAAACAAACCGTCTTCTTTCAAAGATTGTTTTGCTCTGTTTGCAAACAAATCCATTGTTTTCCTTTTTGTGGGAATATTGGTTCACGTGGGAATTGATGTTGGTACAAACCTGACTGCTCCCAAAATATTGATAGAGAGGCTGGGAATAACACTTGATGAAGCAGGATACGCTATTGTTGTTTATTTTATTTTCAGAACGATCGGCTGTTTTTCCGGAACTTTTCTTTTATCTATCATATCTTCCCGTAAGTTTTTTATTCTAAGTATCTTGTTAATGTTAGTAGGGATAGCGGGACTATTTTTTGCTGATACTACTATGCTTATCTATCTTTGTATTGCATTATTGGGGATCGGAAATTCAAATATATTCCCGATGATCTTTTCGCAAGCAATGCAATTGATACCCAATCGGAATAACGAAATATCAGGTTTGATGATTATGGGAATCGCCGGGGGAGCTATTTTTCCCATTTTTATGGGGATCGCATCAGATGCTTTACAAAGCCAAAGTGGAGCTTTAATGGTGATTGCAGTTTGTATCGGCTATTTAGCCTTTATTTCTTCAAAGATGAAACATAGTAATTGATTTCTAATATTACAATCTGAAAGGGGAAAGACTATAAGTGTATTATTTGTAGTCTTTTTTTAATATATCTAAAAGCAAATAATTGTACAAAGCAGATAACATATGTAATAAACTACTGCATTCATAAGTAGTTTATTAAAAGACATTCTATTTCTTTTTTATTACATTTGCAAAACGAAATGCAATATATAAACTTTTATGAAGGTAAAGGAAAATTATAAATCGATACTCAATATTTTGCAAGAACAAATAAGTCATGGCATTTTGCCGTTTGGCTCATTGTTGCCTACCGAAAATGATTTAGCCCAAAAATATGGAGTATCTCGTCCGACAATTACAAAAGTTTATAACACATTGCAACACGACAATTACGTTGTGAAGAAAAAGGGGGTCGGTACAAAAATAGTTTATCAGCGATCGAAAAATAAATTAACTTTTGGTCTGTTGTTACCAGGTGTCGGAGAATCTGAGATTTTTTCAATAATTAGTAATCGTTTTCTTCAGCATTCTCGTGATGGAGAGTTCGATTGCCTATGGGAAGGTGCAACAACTGGGAATGCAGATATGAGGAAAGACTTAACAGAAAAGAGTTCTGTCAATTATATTGAACAAAAGGTTGATGGAGTATTTTTTGCACCTCTCGAACGAATTCCCATGGCAGATGAAATTAATAGAGAAATATGCGAAAAATTTGCTAATTCAGGAATTCCTTTGGTTTTACTTGATCGTGATATTGTTGAATTCCCTAATCGGAGTGTGTATGATCTGGTCTCTCTCGACAACTTCAATGCCGGCTATACAATGGCTGAGCATCTTTTGGATGCGGGGTGCACCATCATTAATTTTGTATATCGCCCTAATTCTGCTTTTTCAGTTATCTTGCGCTATTTAGGAGCTGCAGCGGCTATACATAAACGTCATCTGCAATTTGATAAGAATAACGTATATTGTGGAGAGCCTGAAAACTTAGATTTTGTTCGAAATATAAAATTTTTATCGAATAAAACAGGCATAATATGCGCAAACGATTCTACAGCAGCTATGCTCATGTCGAGTATGGATGCTATTAATGTGAAAATAACTTTAGATATTCTAATATGTGGTTTCGATGATATGAAATATGCGAGTCATTTGAAATCACCTCTGACTTCGTATGCACAGCCTTGTGAAGAAATTACTGATGTTGCTATAGAATTAATGATGCGACGCATTCATTCAAAGGAAGCAAAACCCATTAATGTAAGCTTGCTTGGTCAGATAATTCCTCGTGCATCAACTGAATTTTCGACATAATTATAAAAATATTTCAAACTTTTCAATATTCATAAAGTGGAAAGAGAAGTCACTCTTTTTGATTTTTTTTTGGAAGCTGATAAAGTATTAGGATTAAAAGAAACTATTTTTTTGATATAGCTACTATGATGAGGAGTATACCTTCTCACGAATCATTCATTTCCATAGTTCCATCATAACTCCATTGGGAAAATTAATAATAGACAGTTTCCATTAGAAGTTGGGTAGCTGGTCATCTATATGTTATTGCTATACAAAAAGATACAACTTTTTATTTATACAAACATCTTATAATGAATAATTTAAATAACAAAAGCCTTCAAAAAGACATAAAATGTAGAAGAAAATATTACAATAAAAATCCAAACAGTTTCTTATAATTATTTGATTGGTATAAATTCAGTTTGTCCGTCTTTTTCGACTTCAGCCCGCTCTTTTTCTAATTTAATTTGATCGTATATGCAAGGTAGAACTTCTTTTCCTTTTCTGTCTAAAGCACCATATTTATCACCGTTTCGGACAATTACCCAACGATTACCTTGATACCAGTTGAGGTGTAAAAAATCGTATATAATAGGAGTTGTAATATTCTCCGACATATTTATTATACCATACTTATTATTTTTTCTGACAAAGCACAAGCCTTCTGAAAATGAGCCTAATTCGTCATAGCTTATCGAAATTATTTCTTCTCCTTTTTTATTGATGATACCATATTTTCCATTCTTATCGACACAAGCTAAATCTTTGGTTTTAGGATCATTCAGAGTGTAATATTCAAACATAGAATCGTATATGAATGGGGTAATTTCTGTTCCTGTCCGATCGATAAGAGCCCATTTCTGATCTTTTTCTACCATTAAGGCAGTCGTTTGAGAAGTGACTTCCGATTCGTCGCTAAACATTTTAGTATTGTCATAAATGTAAGGCACAATTTCGTGACCTGAGGGAGTAATAATCCCCCACTTATTGTCTTTTTTAGCCATGATTATATTATTGGAAACCGAATATATCATATCATATACAAAAGGCAGAATCTCCTTTCCTGATAAATCAAGCACTCCCCATTTGTTTTCTTTCTGTACAGAGACCAAATCAGACGTTAGAAAAGCAATTCCATCGTATATAAATGGTATTATTGTTTTTCCGCTTTTATCGACAGCCCCACTTTTATAATCTATTCTTTTAAGATTGATTTTGTCTCCCTGCTGGCTGAATACGGAAAGGCTGATAAATAAAATGAGTAGGCTGATCACATTTTTTCTCATACTATTAAGAAATTATTTTGAATTTATAAATAACTCATCTATCTGTTTTATAAAATATTACACATTATTTTTATGTTGATTAGTCGGTTTTTCTTTGTTGTCTTTATGATTATCAACCAAATAAGCATAAAGATGCAAAATAACATTTACCCAACTAACCTAACCGAAAAACAATGACAAGTTATAGAAAAAATGATTGATAGCAAAGCAAGAAAACGGAAACGTTCTCTCAAAGAGATAATAGATGCTATATTTTATCTCTTGAAGACGAGTTGTATATGCAGCTAATGAACACGATAGTAATGCAGCCATGAAAGTAATCCAAACTTTGAAGGGCACATTACTAAGGCTGGTTAAGATTATGGCAGATGGAGGTTACTGTGAATTGTCTCTTGGTTTGAATGATGCAGAAGATGTGAGTAAGGACTCTGAGTATAATATAGATACAAACCAAATAATGGGGCAACTTGATATGATAAAATTAATGCTTAACAGAATAAAATAAAAAATTCCAAACAGTTTCTAAATATAACTCCATAACCATCTTTTTATTCCAAATATTTGTTAATATAAAAAATTGCAGTACATTTGTGGCTGAAATACGAGTACTAACCCTTAAAAAATTACGAAAGGGTATAATTATGTTGGTCAAGAAATAAAACACAGCAAACAGGAACTAAGCTGGCTCATCGGAATGAAGAGCTTTTACAACTCATTTATATAATTAGAAAACCAAAAATCTACGGCTGCAAATTGGTTATCGTTGGTTAGTTCCACAATCACAATTTATATTTTATATCATTGCTGATATTATCGGCTTTAGGGCATCTATTGTGTCTTTAGTCGGATTATATCGCATAAAAATAATGTCATGGGCAATTTTGCTGATGAGCATACTCTCATTATACAAAATAATCTGCCGTCGCGACGTTGGAAAATAAGACGTATTCGTACAGCGTATGATAAAAAATTACGCTGCATAGATAAAGAACATACCTATATCTATAACCAGATAAGGAATTTAGGGTATGAAGAATTAGTCCCACCCATCCAACGAGGTTACAAACGGTTATTTGTATTGACAGAGGAAGCTAAATATAGTAACCATGCTGAATTTTATCAAAACATTTTAGATAAAATAAATGTGGTATGGTATAGTCCACACAAAATATTTAAAGAGAAAAAAAGAAAAATATCAAAGTGGAAATACAGAAAAAATAAGGAACAAAAACTTCAAGAACCCGATGGCTGGACTTTTCAGAACATGAAGTTTACAGATGAAGAGGCGAAATATTTTTATAAAGTAGAATATTACGACTATCAACTTAAACAACAAAGAGAAAAGTATGTATTTGCAGAACAATGGCGTTTTATACTTCGGATAGTACCGAATATAATAACTAAAGTTCAGATAAAAGATTTGGAACTTGAACAATATCGAGACGAATTGAGGGATTTCTTAGATAGAGATAGAAATCGCAAAAGATTGGTGAGAATGGCAGGTGGAAATACTTATTCATGGAAGAAAATTATCAATGAAAAAGAAAACCGCAAAAAGTATATGTACAACTCATTGATTAATATCCCGATTCAACAAATAATATAAGAATATAACAAAGAAAAAGAAAATGGGCATACAACCTAAAGAATTAAGTAAACTGGGATATACCAACAATGTAGCACGTAGTTTAGCGATCAACATAGTAAACAAATATTGCAAACACGACAGCAAAGAACAAATTATAAAAATGCTTAGAGATCTGCTGGCATATCCCGATAAATATAAAGGCAATGAAGTATGGGGAAAACTGGCGGAACATTTTTCACCGACACCGGTAGACAAATCGTTCACCGTTTACAACCTGCTCGATGAACCTTTAGCATTCAAAACATACGGAAATAAATTTATCGATACACTGGCCAAACAGCAAATGAATCTGGCTATGCGATTACCGATAACACTTGCCGGAGCTATGATGCCCGATGCACATGCCGGATACGGTTTGCCTATCGGTGGTGTATTGGCAGTAGAAAATGCTGTAATACCTTATGCTGTAGGTGTAGATATCGGTTGCCGGATGAGCCTGACCGTATTCGATACCAATGTGGATTTTCTGAAACGCTATTCACATCAGATCAAAGAAGCGTTAAAAGAATATACACATTTCGGAATGGATGGCTGTCTCGGTTTTCCTCAGGAGCATGACATATTGGACAGAAGCGAATTTCAGCTTACTCCATTACTCAATCTCTTACACGGAAAAGTAGTAAGACAACTGGGTTCATCAGGAGGTGGTAATCACTTTGTAGAGTTTGGTGAGATAGAGTTGATTGAAAATAATGTATTGAATCTTCCTGCGGGAAATTATACAGCATTGCTTTCACACTCAGGTTCCCGTGGAATGGGTGCAGCTATTGCCAGACATTACAGTGATGTGGCTCGTGAAGTATGTAAATTACCACGTGAAGCACAGCATTTTGCATGGCTGGGCTTGGATACCGAGGCCGGACAGGAATACTGGATGAGTATGAATCTGGCGGGAGACTTTGCACAGGCATGCCACGAACGCATTCATATCAATCTGAGCAAAGCATTAGGATTAAAAGCATTAGCGAATGTAAATAATCATCACAACTTTGCTTGGCGAGAAGAGATTGCACCGAACAAATATGCAATAATACACCGTAAAGGAGCTACTCCTGCGGGAAAAGGTGTTGCAGGGTTTATTCCAGGAAGTATGGCAACACCGGGTTATCTGGTAAGTGGTAAAGGAATCGCAGATTCATTAAATTCAGCTTCACACGGAGCAGGGCGGGCTATGTCGAGACAAAAGGCAAAGGAGCAATTTACACAATCGGCTTTAAAGAAATTACTTACTCAAAACGGGGTAACTCTTATTGGAGGTAGTGTGGAAGAAATGCCTCTGGCTTATAAAGATATTGACAAAGTAATGCCTGCTCAGGAGTCGTTGGTTGATATTCATGGCAGGTTTATGCCACGGATAGTTAGAATGAATAAAGAGTAATTGGTTAATGTGCCAATATGAAAATTAGCCAATTAAGCAAGAATAAAACATGAGTAGTAAAATATACTTACAGATAACCTCCGGACGAGGTCCTGCCGAATGTTGCCGTGTGGTCGCTCTTGTTTTGGAGCGAATTATGGAACAGGTTAAAAAGAAGGGGCTTAATACCGAAGTGTTGGAAAGAGAACAGGGTGTGATTAATCGCACCTTGTTTTCGGCAACACTCTCGATAGAAGGTAAAGAATGCGAAGATATAGTAAAGGAATGGGAAGGTACAATTCAATGGATTGCTCAAAGTCCCTATCGAATTTATCATAAACGCAAGAATTGGTTTATTGGGGTAAATTCCTTTATTGTACCTGATATAAAAGATACCAACGAAAAGGAAATTGAATATCAGACTCTTCGTGCATCTGGTCCCGGTGGACAGCATGTCAATAAGACCGAATCGGCGGTGAGAGCAACTCATACTCCTTCGGGATTGAGTGTTATAGCTTCCGATCAGCGTTCGCAATTGCAGAATAAAAAACTGGCAACGGAACGGTTGCTAATTAAATTGGCTGCTTGGAATATAGAACAGAGTATGCAGGCAGTTCAAAAGAATTGGAATAATCATAATAACTTGCAACGGGGTAATCCGGTGAAAGTAATACAGGAATCGTTGAAGTGAAATTTAAGAAACAAAAAATGACAGAAGAACATAAAAAACGGATCGGTAAATTCTTAAGCCTTGTACTCAGGCACGATCCTCAAAAGATAGGCTTAGAGCTAGACGAACAAGGCTGGGCGAATGTGCAGGAACTTATAGAAAAGTGTAAAAAGAATCGTTATCATTTCTCTATGGAAGAATTGGAGGAGATTGTCGAAACAAATAATAAGCAACGCTATTCTTTCAACGAAAAGAAGAATAAGATAAGAGCGAATCAGGGACACTCGATAGATATAGATTTGGCTTTATCTCCGGTCACACCTCCCGAATTTTTGTATCACGGAACAGCTACGCGATTTCTTTCCTCTATTATGAACGAAGGAATCATAAAAGGTAGTCGTCAGCATGTTCATTTAAGCAGTGATAAGGAAACAGCAGAAAAAGTGGGTTCTAGGCATGGCAAAGTTTGCATCTTAACTATTATGACAGGAAAGATGCACGAAGATGGCATCTTGTTTTACTGCTCTGATAATGGCGTATGGCTCACTGAGTTTGTGGATGTAAAATATATATCGAAATAGTAAGGAATAACATATTAATAAAATAGAAATCATGTAATTGTCAGTGTATATATGAGATTTGAATCTCGACTTCAGCCTGTAAATATAAATTTACAAGGCTTATAATTCATATTTTTATAAACGAAACAATTACAATTATGTTATCACAAAAATATGGTCGTACATATCATTACCCCTTTTCGCCGGGAACAACAAGCGACGACCGCATCAACCATACATACTGGGAAGATTTCCGGAAAATAGAAACCCTTGTACATACAGAAAAGCTGGATGGCGAAAATAACTGCCTCAATCAGTTCGGTGTATTTGCCCGATCACATGCATCACCTACGACCTCGCCGTGGACGAATCAAATTCGTGAACGCTGGGAGTTGATAAAGCACGATTTGGGCGATATAGAATTATTCGGAGAAAACTTATATGCTATCCACTCCATTGAATATAAACATATAGAAGATTATTACTTTATCTTCGCTGTGCGATGTGTAGACAAGTGGCTCTCGTGGGAAGAGGTAAAATTCTATGCTGCAATGTTTGATTTTCCGACAGTCCCCGAATTAAAAATAGAGCCTGTTAAAGATTTGTCTGAAAATATGCTTAAACAACAAATATTGAATTGGGCAGAGGAGCCAAGTGTTTTCGGTTCGATTGATCCGTCTACACATGAAGTATGTACACGAGAAGGAGTCGTTAGTCGTAACATTGGAGAATATCCCGTGAACGATTTTGCTCATAATGTCTTCAAATATGTACGTAAAGGTCATGTAAAAACAGACGAACACTGGACAAGAAACTGGAAACGGGCAAAACTGGTTTGGGAAACAAGCAATAAAAAGGAGGAAGAGAAATGATTTGGCAACTAACACAAAATAAAGAATGGAATGCTCTCGAAAAACAATTTTCGTGGGTAACTGATATGAAATACGTAGAACAGCATCGTATACATCATGTGGAAGGAAATGTAGCTATACATACGCAGATGGTTATAGAGCAACTATTAAAATCGGATGAATATCAGAAACTGGACAAACAGTCTCAGGAAATACTCTGGGCTAGTGCTTTATTCCATGATGTCGAAAAACGGTCTACTTCCATAGATGAAGGCAATGGTATTATCTCTGCAAACGGGCATGCCCGTCGAGGGGAATATACAGCACGTAGCGTATTGTTTAGAGAAATACCGACACCGTTTTATATCCGAGAGCAGATAGGCTCTTTAGTCCGCTTTCATGGTTTGCCTCTTTGGCTGATGGAAAAACCTGATCCGCTAAAAAAAATAGTTGAAGTAGCATGCCGATTAAATACCAAACACTTGAAACTATTGGCAGAAGCAGATGCTCGAGGACGGATTTGCGATGATCCGGGTGCTCTTCTGTATTCATTGGATATGTTTGAGTTGTTCTGTAAAGAACAAGATTGTTGGGGAGTATCAAAAGAGTTTGCAAGTCCTAGTGCTCGTTTTCACTATTTCAATACGGACGACAGCTATATTGATTATGTTCCGTTTGATAATTTCAAATGTGAGGTTACCATGCTGTCCGGATTGCCGGGTATGGGTAAAGATCATTATATACAAACTTTAGGTAAAGAGACTCCTGTTGTTAGTCTGGATGCTATTCGTCGTAAGCATAAGATAAGTCCGACTGATAAATCGGGAAACGGATGGGTGGTGCAAACAGCAAAAGAAGAAGCCCGTACTTATTTAAGAAAAGGGCAGAACTTTGTTTGGAATGCAACCAATATTACTCAGCAGATGCGTTCGCAGTTGATTGATTTGTTTGTTTCTTATGGTGCTAAAGTGAAAATTGTTTATGTAGAAAAACCGTATAGTGTATGGTTGAATCAGAATAAAAACAGAGATTATCCCCTACCAGAAGCGGTTCTCGATAAAATGCTTGCTAAATTGGAGATACCGCAATTGACGGAGGCTCATGAAGTAAAGTATATAGTTGACAAGTAAAAATTAAGCACACTTTTTTTAGCGTGCTTTTTATTTCTCATCTTTTATTGTAAAAAATACGCAAACTGTTTTTTGTTCTGAAAATATTCCCTTTTCTTTGTTTGCGTAAATAATACATAAATATAAAGATGGAACAACAAGGGAAATATGTATATGAATATCCTCGTCCGGCAGTAACGACAGACTGTGTTATATTCGGTTTCGATAAAGGAGAATTAAAAGTATTATTAATTGAGAGAGGTATTGAGCCTTATTTAGGTAAATGGGCTTTACCCGGAGGTTTTATTGATATGGATGAAGATTCTGAAACTTGTGCCAAACGTAAACTTGTACAGGAAACCGGACTTGAAAATATTTATATGGAACAGTTGTATACATTTTCTGCTGTTGAAAGAGATCCTCGTTATAGGGTAATTAGTATAGCTTATTATGCATTGGTCAAATTGTCTGATTATAGTGCACAAGCAGGAACGGATACTACCTGTGTAAAATGGTTTGCGATTTCTGATGTTCCGGAGTTAGCTTTCGATCATGCAAAGATATTAGATATGGCAAAAGAAAGATTAAAAGGAAAGATCAAATATCAGCCTATAGGTTTTGAACTTCTTCCTGAGAAGTTTACCATGCCCGATCTTCATTGTTTATATGAAACAGTATTACAAACAGAACTGGACAACCGCAATTTCCGAAAGAAGATTTTAGGCTATAACTTATTAATTGATCTAAAGGAGCAGCAACGTGGGGCACGGAATAGAGCCCCAAAGCTATATAGTTTTGATAAAGAGAGATACGAAGAACTAACAAAGAATGGATTTTATTTTGAATTATAAGAAGATACAATTATGAAAAATAACACATATAATCTACAGTGGTTATTGAATAAAGTAGAAAAAAAAGAAAGAGTTAAGTACCTTTTCTTTTGGAGACATGCACCTTCAAAGGATGGCTCTGTAACAAAATCGTGCTTCAGCCAGTGGTGGCAAAGCGCATTTGAAGTCGATGGAATAAGGTATGCGACTGCCGAACACTGGATGATGGCTCGAAAAGCCGAATTGTTTGGAGATACAGAAATAGTAGAAAAAATTCTTGCAGCCAAATCTCCGGCTGAAGCTAAAAAGCTAGGTAGAAAAGTCAGAAATTTCAACCCGAAAATCTGGAATGAGAATTGTTTCAATATCGTTTGTGAGGGAAACTATTATAAATTTTCACAACATCCCGATTTAAAAGAATTTCTCCTGAACACAAAAGATCGTGTATTGGTAGAAGCCAGTCCGGTCGATAATATCTGGGGAATTGGATTGGCACAGGATGATGAACATGCAGAAAATCCAAGGTTGTGGAAAGGTGCAAATCTTTTGGGATTTGCTTTAATAGAAGTTAGAGATAGATTACAACAATGAAACAATATGAGATACGAGCCGACTACGATAGAGACACAATCGTGGTGTATCAGGCTTATAACAAACAAATAGCAGAAAAAGCAATCAAGAATAAACGATTTTCCGAGCCTTTCTCTTTCAATCGCATGACATGGATAAAACCTTCATTTCTTTGGATGATGGAACGCTGTGGATATGGGCAAAAGTCGGGACAAGAGTATATACTGGCTATTAGAATTAAGCGAATATCATGGGAGTATGTATTGTCACAAGCTGTATTAACCCATCCACATGAAAATGTTTATAATAGTGGCGATACCTGTAAAGAAATGATTCAAAACGCTACTGTAAATGTTCAATGGGATCCCGAACGAAATTTGAGAGGAAACAAACTAGATTGTCGTTCAATACAGGTCGGCATAAGCCGTCATCTGATCGAAGCATATAATAATGAATGGATTGTTGACATACAAGATTATACTCCGCTTGTTCGTAAAATATATAATCTACGAAAAGAAGGGGAATATGAAAAAGCAAAAAAGCATCTTCCCATAGAAAAAATATACCCTGTTTCGGAAAATATAATGAAACGCTTAGGAGTTGATTGATATGAATAGAAAAAGATGAAAACAACATTATACAGGCCAATAGGTCTGAAAGAATTACAACTGATTATCGACTCAAATTTCAAAAGCTTTCCACCACGTTTGGGATGGCAGCCAATATTTTATCCCGTACTTAATCAGGAGTATGCGGAACAGATAGCACAAAAGTGGAATACAGGAGATGAATTTTCTAGTTATTGTGGCATTGTCACAAAGTTTGAATTGGTAACCGATTATCTACAAAAATACGAGGTGCATAATGTCGGAGGCTTTATTCATAACGAACTTTGGGTTCTGGCCGAAAATTTAGCGGAGTTTAATTCGCAGATCATAAATTCTATTGAAGTTATTACAGTATTTACCGGCGAAAAGTTCAATATAGATAATAACGATCAAGCAAGTCTTTGTGTATTAAAATATTTGAAGAAATGAAAACAATAACATTAGTCAAAGGAGATATAACAGCAATAACAGCTGATGCCATTGTAAATGCAGCAAACTCGTCATTACTGTTATAGGAAATCGTTAGAGATTGCAGATTCTCTTGGTATCAAATCAATTGCTTTTCCGAATATCAGTACTGGAGTTTATCGTTTCCCGAAATATATGGCTGCACAGATAGCTGTCAATACAGTAAGACAAGTAATAAATAATGAAGATATGAATATAGAGGAGGTTATTTTTGTTTGTTTTGATGATGATAATTACAACCTGTATAATGACATTTTAAATGCATAATAACCATTACTGGTTATACTGCAAAATTATATTTTGCAGTATATATTCACACTAAGAAACAGGAGGATATTACAGCTTTTCAAGAGGACTTTGATTGATTTAATAACTTTTCGGTTACATCATACAATTACCTCACAGTAAGAGGGGTAATTATGTTCTTGCTAGAATCTTAAATTATGATAGGGACTATCCAAAACATTGTGTAAATGAAAAACTACAGGGTTCAGGTTTTATAATTGGGGGGAAATTATGGATAATCAAGGGTAGTGGGTTTACCCGGAAGGTTTATATGGAGTATAATAGGGATATTTCAACTGCTACCGCTAGCAGGGACTTGAGGCTGGCTACTGAGACAGGCATATTGAAAAAGTATGGGGATGGAAGGAAGACGTATTATCTGTTTGATAAGATGGATAGTATAGATTGAGGATCATGTTTAATCTATTCCCAACATTGGTAACAAGGTTGGAGTGGGCAGAAAGTCGTTACTGAATTCAGTCATTATTATACCTTTCTCTCGCCAATCTAAACTTTCGCATCATAAATTCTACCAAAGATTGGGGAGACAGCACTCTGATCGTATCTACAAAACCAAAAAGCTCACGTTGCAGCTCCTGATTGATCACAACTTCTATTTCAAATAACATCGACCCGTCATCTTGTGTCTCTATCAATTGCTGGCTCTTATGAAAAGGCTTTGTAAGCACATAAGGTGCATTCTGCTTATCTACCAGAAAACGAACAATCTCCCCTTTTTGATTTAATGCCTTGGTAACTCCTATTACATCTTCAAAAAACGTTTGAGGATCGAATAACTTATTTTCCCTATAGGGTTCTTTTTCCGCTATCTCAAGACTGTGAATGCGATCCAATGCCAGATTCATTAACATCGGAGTCCCTCGTTTTACTCCGAAAACAAACCATCGGTTACGATATTCTTTGAGCAAATATGGGTAAAATATAAAAGTGGATGCTGAACGAGCCTTGAAGGATCGGTATTTCATTTCCAGTGTCTGTTTATTTACAATAGCATTATAAATGGTATCAAGATAGCTAAGTCCTTTTAAACTCTCATTCTTCTCAAAATCAATTACAGGAATTGTCTTTTGCCTGGCGGAAGTTACATGGTCTTCCAGCCGGCTCACAATATCGCCCATCTCTGAGAAATAAGAAAAGCCTTTGAATTGACGGAGTACTTCAACTGCCTCCGACATTACTTTCAAATCACCTTCACTCAGTGGAGTGGCTGTTATGCTATAATCTTCATCTTCGTACTTATAGTATTTATTGTCATAAACTACAATGGGTGCATTGTAACCTAGTTTTTCACTGCGCATCATTTGGATATCCATCTGTACAGTACGTTTGCTGATACCTTTATCTATACCTTCATATTCATATAAGGCATCAGAACAGGCATCTATCAGATCTTCAAGTGTCCATTGTCTGTACTTATTTCTCAAACATGTATCTATCGTCTTATAGCGGATGAGAGCGTTACGGTTTACCGGCATAGTTTGCTTCGATTGGGATGTTTTAAAATACTGTAAGGTTTAGGTCTTTACGGTCTATATATTTAGGGAATTTAAAAGCCGGCATCGACAAAGCCATTCCTGCATGTATGACACCTTCAATATTTAATAGTTTGGACAATTTCTTTTTCTTATTCAAATCAACAGCAATACATACATATCCCGTATAAAACTGAGATACTCCTAAACTTTCAGCCATAAGAGAAGCATTCTGATATGCGAGATTTGCATCTTGCCTTCCAAAGTTACTGGAGGTTGGTGTATGTATGAATAAAACAGCTTTTGCGTCCCGTAATATAGCATCAGTACCGCTTCTTTGTTTTGCAATAACAGCACTTAATTTCGGGATAGCATCCTTCGCACCAGGTGATATCAGATTCAAAAAAGGCTTTATCAGAGGATTTGATATTTTTTTCACAGTGGTTTCAAATGTCTCTATTGTAATATCTGATATCTGTTTTAGTAAATCGGGGTTTGTAACAAGGGTAAAACTCACCTCCTGTCCATTGCTGGCTGTAGGTGCCAGATGTGCAGCATTTACAATTTGGCGGAGATATTCTTCCGGAACAGCCGATGATAAGAATGCTCTGTTAGATCTTCTGGCTCTACACAACTCCATTACTTGCTCCGGCGTAGGTAGAATATCCCTATTAAGTGTATGTACTTTTTGTTGAGGAAATTCGGAGTGAATAACCGAATCGGTAGGACATACGGCAACACAATGACCACAGGCTATACATGACTGGATATTTCTTAAGCCTATTTCAGCTTTAGGATTTTCTTGTGTCAAAATGTATGCCGGACATAGCCGTGGAGTGTACGGATATTCCCGTTTTTGACCATGCGTTGTTGCGGGTAGATTTTGCAGAAGCACCGAAAATATTAATTTATAAGTAGGGAAGCTCATTTAGAGCCGTACTGCTTCGAAAGGAGAATGTGAGTTCGAATCTCATCAGGGGGTACAAATTAGAAAATATTAATATGCTATTAGATCACAAAAGTTTAAAGGTACAAGAGTCGAATTCAAAATTGAGTTTCACTACAACAGTGGGAGCTAATTGGGAAGTATGGGATAGATATATCTCATATAACAATAAACACTTATTCCATATTGGAAACGTATGTGGTACTTGCCAATTTTTCTTTAGTCAATTAAAAACAGACTTAACAGCGAGTTATACCATTGAAGAAGTTAGAGATTCACTTAATTCCGGACTGAATAAATTGGATGAAAATTTATTACAATATTTAAAAGATATTTTACCTGTAGGAGATTATGAATGCCTTTTACTTAAGATATATCCTCATCAAACATGTTTTAATGGAAAAGGTGATTATTTCGCAGAAGATCAAGCTCTCTTATGGAATTATGGAGAGGAAAAATCAGAACAAATAGGCATGACATATTATCGGGGAATGGATAAGATAATATTAGATAAGGAAAAACTATTTGAATTTTTCATTCCTCTTTATCAACCTCAATCTTTAAACGAAGACCGAGTATTATTTTATCAAAATCAAATCAAAAAAGGAATACAACCTACTGCCATATCATTAAGTGTGGTAGATACTAAAGAATCAATGATCTTTGATGAGGAGTCTGAAGATGGCGTTATATGCCACTGGGGATTCGCTAACTATTTATTGGACGGACATCATAAGATTCAAGCTGCAGCCCGTGAGCAGAAAACAATAACACTGATATCCTTCATTTCGAAAGACGCATCCTTCAAGGTTGTTAATCAATTAGTAGATTTTTACAAACAAAAAAAACTATAATACAAGGTAAAAAGATTTTCTAGTGGAAAAAACGGTAAAATAGACCCCTAAAAAACGGAAGAAAATGACCCCTTCGAAACGGTTCAAAGTGACCACCTGAAAACGGAGGAAAATGCCCTCTAAAAAATAGCATCAAAAGTTTAGATTTAGATTTAGAATTTTAAAAAGGTATTGATTTAGTTCGCTTGAAAAAGCAAAACTAAAATCTTAAAATCTATGCCTAATAATCCTATTTCAATGAATAAACTAAGAACTATTATCCGTTTATATGAAGCCCGTACGGGTCTGAAACCCATTTCAGCGATGGTTCGCATTTCCCGTAATTAGGGGTATGTCCATTGCGACGATTGCCTGACAGGCGTTCATGTTCATCCAAATGAGCATCCATCTCGCCTTCAAGAGCGGCATTCAGGATATTTTCCAATAACGGAGCAAAGGCTCCGTCTTTACCTAATAAAGATTTGCCTGATTTGAGTTGTTCTAAGGCTTTCTTCTTAATGCTTTCAAAATCAAATTCCTTTTCCATAAAAAACTGTGTTAGTAAAAATAATAATTTAGTCCTTACTGATAGAGCTTAGTTTACAGTCTCCGCCAATACAATAGAGTTTATATTTAATAGTTTATTAAAGGGTTCTTTTACATAACTTTGTGATTTTATGACGCGCTCATTGTTCTTTGCTGCTTTCGTTAAGCTATTTTGTGTATTTATCTTATAATCAGTACAATGATATCATACGTGAGGTGTGTAAAATTGACGGAATAAGAAAAGTTAGAGCTGAATAATCTTTATAAATCCAGCCTCGATGTTGTGGTTCCCCACCGATGCCTAAGTCTCTTATTATCTAATGATAAACATTCGATGGACCAGTAGCAAAAATCACACAAGTCAATAGAACCACTCTCTACTATTAGAAGAGGGTCGAAGAGCTAAAATTAAATTAGAACCTGTTCGAGAATTACGACCCGACTTGGTTAGAGAACATTCTCGCAATCTAAATCCTATCTTGGAGGAGCTTGAATCCAAGCATAATATCTTTGTCTGCAAGTTTACTTTACAGAATTTTTTTAAAAACCTTAGACCATAGATGGAAAAGAGCCAGGCAATCGCTTAAACCATTTCGAAACCAACAATGTTTTGATAAAAAAGCTGATGAAATAGAATCACTTACCTGTTTACACAAAGATATTTTCTTAAATCTTGACTTTGCAAAAAACACTAATTATACATTCTATTTTTATTAAACAAAGAAGATAACTGCGCATTTTCGATAATTATCAGAGGGTTATTAGTGTATTATTTTGCAAAATATTTACTGCATTTTTAAATTAATAAAAATAAACAATATTGGTTTTAAGGATATAGTAGTTGTATTTTGTTTGAAAAAAAGTTCCTATTGTGTTAAAAAATCAAGTAGTTATAGTTAATATAATATAACATAATTGTTCTATTTAAACAAAATGCAAGTTAAATCATTTTAATTAAATAAAAATCATTTTAAAATATATAAGTAAGTATGGGTTATTATTAAATATATGCTCATTACAAAATACAATATAAATAATATCTATTAATATCTAAAGAATGACCAAGGTGAATAAATTATTATTAATACTGTTTCTTGCAGTTATGCCTTTTGTTGTATCTAAAGGACAAGATGTTGCGATAAAGTCGAATCTTCTTTACGATTTAACAACCACTATTAATTTAGGTGTAGAGGCTGGATTAAATGACAAATGGACTTTGGACCTCTCAGGAAATTACAATCCATGGACTTTCTCCAATAATAAAAAGTGGAAACACTGGCTCGTGCAACCTGAAGTAAAATATTGGTTTTGCGAAAAATTTAATGGTAGTAGTTTAGGCGCTCATCTGCTTGGTGGACAGGGTAATGCCGGCAATGTAGATATTCCAATAAATTTTTTAGGTACAGACTTTAGAGTTTTTAGAGATCACCGTTTTGAAGGGTGGTTTGTTGGAGGAGGTATCGCCTACAATCATTCATGGATGCTTAGCGACAGGTGGAATCTGGAAGCCGGAGTTGGTGTTGGGTATATACGTTTCGACTACGACAAATACGAGTGTGCTACATGTGGATCGTGGGTCAGACAAGGTGTTAAAGACTATTTCGGGTTTACAAAACTCGCAGTAAACATTGTTTATATTATTAAATAAAAAGGAGGAAAAGATGAACAAGATATATTACGTTATAAGCCTGACTCTGTTTTTATTTATAACACTAAGCAGTACGGCGCAAACCAATTATTCCGAACAGATAACAGTAAGGGATTCTATAAATAAACAGAACAATGATCTGGTAGTGAATCTGGATGTTATACTGGATAAACTGCAAATCAAATCAGACCACATGATTGTTCTTACCCCTGTAATCAGATCACAGGATCAATTAAAATCGAAAGAACTTCCTAAAATAGTTATCACCGGAAATCGAAAAGATAGATCGCTGCGACGCAGCTTACTTATCTCCAAAAAAGATGTTTTCAATGGTGAACCTTACAGTATTGTTAATCGTAAAAATAAGACTACGCAAACTGTAAATTATAGCACAAGTGTGCCTGCTGAAGATTGGATGAAAAACGGTTCGCTGATTTTACAGGAGAATGTTTCAGGATGTGCTTTTTGCGAACTGGTTAACAGCGAGAACTTACTAATGTCGCCCATACTCAAAGAAACGTTTATCCCTCGATATAAAACAAACTTTATCAGCCCTGATGTAGAAAAAATCAAAGCAAGAAATGAAGTGAGCGAACTATATTTAAGCTTTAAGATTGGAAGCTGGGTAATAGATATGCCTTTAGGGAATAATACGAATGAAATTAAAAAATTTGATGATTTATACAATACCGTTCTCAAAAATGACGATCTGACAATAACAAACATCAATATCGTAGGCTTTTCTTCTCCTGATGGCAGTTTCGATGTTAACATGAGATTGTCAGAAAGAAGAGCCAAAGCTACGGCTGAATTCCTCGAGAAACGTCATAATATATCCAACAATCTCATTTCTGTGGATTGGAAAGGTGAAGACTGGGACGGTTTGACAAAGATTTTAGAAACTGCCGATATAGCCGGTAAAGATAAAGTATTGGAAATCATCCGTAAGACTAATATACACGATGGTCGCGAATCTGAAATAATGAAACTGGAAGGAGGTAATGTGTACAGACAATTGCTTAACGAAGTATTTCCGGGTTTAAGACGTATAACCTGTACAATTAATTATCAGGTAGCCAGCTTCGATGTAGAGAAAGCTAAAGAGGCTTTCGTCTCAAGCCCCAAATTACTCAGCCTGAATGAAATATATCTGTTGGCTAATAGTTATCCTAAAGGCTCTGCCGAATCAGAGAATATTTACCTCAAAGCAGTTCAGATATTTCCCAACAATCCGCTAACAGCAGTCAATGCCGCAGGGATAGAAATAGAGCATGGTAACATTGAAGAAGCAATGCAAATTATCGAAAAAGTGAAAAATGATCCGATAGCATGGAACAATCTGGGTATCATAATGGCAGAAAACAAGAGGTATGACGAAGCCAAAGAATATTTTATGAAAGCGTCTCAAAATGGGGTTTCCGAAGCAACTGATAATTTATCGCAAATAAATAAGTTTTTGGACGAATGAAGACTATAACTAAAATAGAGGATTGAATATATCAAATAGTATTAATTAAAATTATCGAAAATTATGAAAAAGTTAAAGTATTTAGTTTTTATACTCGCGAGCATAGGACTGTTTGCTTGCAGTAGCAATGACGATGAAGCAGGGGTGACACCGGGTACAGGAAAAAAGAAAACGGTGACTTTACAGCTTGATGGCATTGTCTCACAAATAAGCAAATCGATCGCAAACAAATCAACAGCAGGTGTAATCACATTGAATGATGTAACTATTCTACTGACAGACGGGACGAATATTTATGAAAAAAAGACTATTTTAAATTCAAGTTCAGATTTTGCCATTATAACAACCGGAAGCGGTTACGTATTTCACCAATTGGATCCTGCTATCAACAAAGTAATAGTTTTAGGAAACACTACCGGTGAAACACTCAATTATACCAATGTAGCATCTGTAAAAAGTAGTGTGATGCAAGCTGCGGATGAGCAGGATAAAAATAATATCCTTTTGTATGGGGAAAATATATTAACTCCGTCTACAGAGACACAACCTACTCCTCATCCATTGGATGATACCGATTATTTTACAACAACCGTCAATCTGTCGGCATTGGTTTCACGCGTCGAAATAGGTAAAATACAATGTTCGGATTTAGGAAACACTTATTCTTCATTTAAACTGGTAGGTCTTGGTCTGGTAGATATTTACCAACAAGTTAATGTCGATGGTACAGGCGTGAGCGAAAAACTTTCTATATATACCGGACTTGGCAGCATGGGTAAAATATATGAGCCGGGATTGGCAAGCCCTCCTGTAGGACTATATGAGTTTGGTAATGCACCGGCTATATCATGGGCATACAATGCTATTTCACCGATTCCGACGCTTACATCCGGTAGTAATTCATACTATGCTGAAGGAGATATTACGAAAGTATTTGCTTATAACTTTATTCCTGTAGCAGGTACGTTCCCGAATGTGAAAATACGTCTTATGGATGTGACACGTGTGGATAATAGCCCTACACAATTCTCTTATGTTGCGACAAGAAGCTTTAGTGGTGCAGGAGTTGATAACACACATCCTAAACCGGGGTATATTTATCAATTTGACTTGGTATTTACCGAAAGCAATATTGGCCCTTGGGATCCGGATTCAAGAATCTGTATAGCCGTGAACGTGACTGTAAGTAGTTGGGTTATACAAGCTCTTACACCAACATTCTATTAATCAAGATACAACATATAATATTAATCTCCGGGAGTTTTAATCCCGGAGATATAATAATAAAATTGAAGGAGATTATATAATTCCAAAATTTTAACAATACTATTACGAATTAAATAAATATAGGCATATGAAATTGAAACACATGAGATTTATATTATTATCATTACTCGCTGTTTTGATGAGTGGATGCATCTCGGACGATTATGACGATTGCGAGCCTGCCTTTATCCATTTTAGCTATACGGGCGATGGGACTGCGCAAATTTTCGATCAGAAAATCGAGAAAGTAGATTTCTTTGTCTTCAATTCTGATAAGCGAAATATTCTGATTCAATCAGTAAGTAAAAGTGAACTTATGCAGAATCACGGAGTAAGACTCGATGTTCCTCCGGGAGATTATTATATATTATGCGTAGGTAATGCATTCGAAAATACATTAATAGAAACCGAACAAGGTGCGGATATGAACAAAATGCGTATTTCTAATCTAAACCTTATGGAAAAGAAAAATGCCCTCACCAATGATTCTTTATATTTCGGATATAAAAAAATAACAATACCCGACCTTGAACACTATTACAAAGTTGAAGATACTGTTCGCTTTGTCTCCAGCCACATCAAGGTGTATTTAGAAATAGGAGGAATCAGTAACACTGATGCTTCTGCGACAAAAGCATTTGCATCGGGGATGCCAAAGCTTATAATAAACAACTTGGCAGGTTCTATCGACTTCGAAAACCACCAGACCAAAGACCTTTATTCTTATTATCCAAAATTCCTGTATAATGCAGAACAGGAAGTCTATTATACAAAAATCAGTCTAATGCGTTTCCAAAAGGAATCGTCAGTAACTATAGGTTTGGAAGACTCTTCCGGGAAGCCTATATATAGTATGAAAATGACTGACTTTTTGAATAAATATGCACAATTTGATCTTGATAAAAACGAGGTTACAATAAATATCAGTATAGACTTTACACCCCAGGGTGTATCAGTGAAAGCACCCGATTGGAATATTGACAATGGTGTTAAACCCGAATTATAACAACAATATATTATAATTATGAAACCCTATAAAAAGAATATATCAATCTTATCGTTGATGCTAATGTTAATACTATGCTTCTCGGTTTCGTGCCGTGAAGATGGAGCGGATTATGATAACGATGGCTCTAAGGATGCTAATAGGATAACTATAAATATATCGTTGGAGGAAGTTACCGAAGCCAAGAATACTCTTAAAGCATTTGTCAATGGCGCATCCAGTACGCGGTTCGATTACAATACACTCAACAACCTGAATGTTGTTGTATATGTAAACAATGATGCTGCGTCACCGTATGTCTATTATTTTGATGCAACCACACACCCGTCGGGCTTTAATCTTCCTATGAGTGGAGGAACCTCGTCATTATCCATATATACAACTACAGCTTTCAGCGAAGTATATCTTGTGGGTAATTATGGCAGCGCGATCAGCAGAAGTTCTGTACTTACACCCAACGATCTCAAATCGCTAAGTGTTACCCTTCCGATGAATAATGCTCCCGACAAATCTGTTATGTTTGCCAAAGCTATCGACCAAGGGACAACAAATGGCGACGGAAGTAAAGTGTTCAATGCTGCCTTGGAGCGCAATATGGCTATGGTTACCGTCAGCCTGCATGGAAAAAACCTCAGGACAGGAGTAAGTATAAAACCGACAAGAATAAGTATAAATAATGTTCCGGCTACGATGACACTGGGGCAACCCAACAATAAAATAATTAATTCGACTGGATTGCGCGCGGGATATTCCCTCGTAGATAGCAATTGGCCGATCCTAAATAACGTAGACAGTCTTATAGGCTACAATACACATACTAGTACCGGGACTCTTGCATTATTCGCTTTTGAAAATATGCAGGGAACCGACAATTCGATAGCTAATCAGTTAAATAAAAAATCGGATATTAACCAGATGCCTTTTGCTACGTACGTCACAGTAGAGGCTCAGTATAGTTACGGTACCTTAAAGGGTGACATCACTTACAGGTTTTGTTTGGGAACGGATATAACCCAAAATTATGATCTGATTCGCAATAAGCATTATATATTATCCCTTTACCTTTCGGATTGGGGAGGAGCACAGGAGGGAGGACGGATCAGCGCCAATACTCTCGTTACGGGAACAGGGCAAGGGGTCAACTGGCGGGTATTAATGAATATGTACGATTATGGCTTTTCACAAACCGATTTTAACTTCGATGGACATATGAGTACGGGAGTTCTTCCGGTTTCCGGATCGAGTAAATTCTTTAATTTTCAGTATAATCCTGCTATAAATACGGCAAATGTATCGGAGCACTGGATTTTGACCACCAAAGCCAATAATACCTGGATACCAATGGAAACAGGTTCAGCAGACGCGATAAAGAATAATCAGTTTACCTATTTTATCAAGCCGTGGCGATATACAGATCCCGGTTTCCCTAAACTTGACACTGATAAACAATACAGGGAGTGTACAATTACAATAGTAAAATCAAACGGAACTAGTCCACAAACTGTAGTCTTTCGCCAATGGGCACCGATCAGATTATCCAGCACGCTCTATATGGAACGCTTCGATGAGGGTAAGACTACATTAGCCAGCAATCTGGCATGGGGGTATCAAGGAACAACTACTCTGCCATCGGGTTTTGTCTATTGGACAGCCGGAGGGGCTGATAATCAGCAGGGACTTGTGAATACACAAAGACTGGGCACTACCTCGCCCGCAGCAACATATACGCTACGAAAAGGTGGATTTGATATAGCCGGTGTAAGTCCTTCTATTTTAGCATCTCAGTTTAAACCTGCGGCATACTATCTGCCTTCGTCTGCCGAAATGGATACAGTGGCAAGCTTTGTTGTCGATATTTTTAACCCAGCCTATACAGGTATGGATGTGGTAGATAAAACTATCGATTATTGGTCTTCCTCGGCCAATAATGCGGGAGGAACCTACTATTGGAACAAAACGACAGCGGTACGAACCTTGACAACGACACGCACAGGAATTAAAAAAGTTCGGGCTGTATATCGTCCATCAAAAGATACACCGTAATAAAAAATAAGGAGAGTTTAAATAGGTACAGCTGAATATATAGAGCTTGATTTGAATGATTTGAATAAAGCAAAAGCCCAATATGTTATATTCACGTGTAATGCGTATAGCAATGGTGCTATTTCTCCAAATTTAGTTGTTGGTTGGATGAATTGGGCTCATAAGATGAAAATATCGCAAAAGACAGGAGTAGCTTACGATCCTTCTTGCGTACAACATCAGGTAAGAGTATCTCAAAGCCTATCCAAGGGTCTTGTTTTTGGCTTACTGGATGTTCGATACCGAGAGATAATCTGGCTTGAAATGCCTTTTGGCGGACAATTAGTTGCTAATATGAATACAGAAGTTGTAGAGACTTTACTAAAAAAAATACAGAGTAAAACAACAATTGGTAATCTGCTTGCGATTAAAGCAAATGCTCAGGGCATGTCTATTGTGTATACGCAGGAAGCAGATGAAATTTACACGATGCAATGGGCGATGAATACAGCGGCAGTAACTAAGTTATTGATCGATTAATTAAATGAAAGCAATCATATTTCAAAAAAAGAAATATGATTGCTTTGTTTCTTGCTGATTATCAAAGCTAAAGAGCAAATATTTATTTTATTTTTCAAACCTAGCTTCCACACTCCCCATATCTCTGAGAATAGAACTATCCAAAACCTTAGCATAATGCTGTGTCATTTTTGTATTAGAGTGCCCTAAAATCTTGGCCACATTTTCTAAAGAGACATTATTGGCGAGCATAACAACCGTTGCGCAGGTATGACGGGCAACGTGCATTGTCAATCGTTTTGTAATACCACATAAATCGGCAATCTCTTTGAAATAGCAGTTGATCAAACTAAACAAGCTATATATCAGAGTTTTATAAAGGTGCGAAATTCGAGAAGTAACGATTTGGAAACGGTTCTTTTAACAGGTCTTCGCATAGTATTACATGTGCCGACTAACTCTTTTATACAAAGGTAAGCAAAGATTTTGTTATGCAAAAATATCTAGCGGATGCTTCGTTATATCAGTTCAAAACAGTGGATGCGTTCCAAAAGATTCGAAGGGAAAAGAACTGTTTGGTTTCCTGATAAACTTTTAAATTTATCTTAATAACATACTGTATTTCAAACATTAATCTGATATTCTTTAACGAATAACACAAAAAGAGAGGCTGCCTATTTATTTTTTGGACAACCTCTTATTTTTATTTACCAACGATCAATAACCTTTATTCTGTTTATATAAACCTGGAATATAGTTTAACTGATTGTAAGGAATAGGAAAAAATTCGTTCTTACCCGCAGTAAAACGTGCATCTTTATAGTATGCAGCATACGATTGTGTTACAGTGTTGTTACCAAGATCAGTATAAGTGAAGGAAACATTCTTTTCCTTGTCGTAAAATTTATTTAGAGTTTCGCCAGCTATACCCCAGCGTCTTAGGTCAAAGAAGCGACTACTTTCCATTGCCATTTCCAGTCTACGTTCCCATTGCAAAGCCTTTCGGGCATAGTCTTTGTTTGCAAAATTTGGATATGCTTTGATCTCACAATAATCTTTTGCATAAGGAATATATTTTTCTACCGAATTTGCTGCCCGCGTGCGTATATCATTTATAATGGTAAGGGCTCCAGCCAATTCACCTAGTTCTACAAGCGCCTCAGCTCTCATCAACATAACATCGGTGTAACGAAAAACATAATCGTTTTGGTTCACAGCCTGCCACGAACCGTTATATGTTACATAAGTACTATTAACAGGTACATTTTCTTTCAAAGAACTGTAATAACCATATGTGTTAGGAGTACGGGTGTTTTCGTAAGTGAAAATAGTATTCATATCATATTTGTATGGAAATCCGGGGATAGCAACCGTATGAAATAAGCGAGGGTCACACTTTTGCCCCGATGTTTTAGCAGCCTCAGGATACCATGTCGTATTATTAAACGTATCGAACATAGGCAAACCGTTTTCTGTTTTGAAAGCATTCACCAGATTTTGCGACGGCTTATGAAAATCCCATCCGCAGGTAAATAAACCCCAGGTCGCATTTAATGTATTACTCCAATTGGCACGCCCATAGACAGTATTATCATCTAAAGAATGTTGAACTGCAAAAATAGATTCTCTACCGTTTCTTTGGTCAGGCATAAAGATTTCTCCAAAGTCTGATGCATAACCATAATTAGTAGCTGTAGTCATTACAAAATCAGTATAATCAATAACTTTTTTCATTTGTGCTGCATCTACATTGGTTACTTGATATTCCGAGCCTTGTGGATACGCAAGGATCAAATGACATTTAGCCAGATAGCAGGCAGCCGCAGTTTTACTTACACGGGAAGCCGCTTCGGGATAAGTATCCAATGTTTTATATGCTGAGTCAAAATCCTCCATTATTTTCCCGATCAGTTCTTCATACGAATATTCATCGTTGCGTGTACTCTCATGTGAATTATTTATAACTACATTTTCATCTATCCAAGGCACTTGTCTATATAGAGAAATAAGCTTAAAGTAAAAATGACCTCTCAGAAAACGGACTTCCGCCATGCGTTTTTTCGCTTTTTCACTTCCTAATACTGCCTCTCCATACTCATTCAGTGAAATTATAGCCCTGTTGCAACGAGAAACGGCAACATATAAACGATACCATAATTCGTCCATGTGATCGGGGTTGGATGCCGATAATGCAGAAAATATATCTATCGGATGGTAGTTCGTATCTCCGGTGCTCCCTCCTCCTTTATAAGCATCGTCGGATGCAACGTCTCCATATGGCCATAGATTGAAAGGATATGTGTACCAATCGTCACCCAGCACAGCATAGGCTGATGTTACCATGGCTTCGGGTTGCGAATATGCATAGTCCTGATCTACGACAGCCGTAGGTGAAACATCAATAAAATCATCACAGCTATATGCACAAATTACAATAGCTATAGCGAATATATATTTTTTCATTTTCTTAAAATTATTATTAGTTAAAACGATACTTGAACACCTAATGTAAATGATGTAGGAATAGGATATCTCCATGCAGCATTTTCGGGATCCTCAGCTGTAAAGCCATTACTTTTTAATGTCAACAGATTTTGTCCGCTAACATATATACGAGCGTTATCAGCTGCGATCTTTTTACTTAGCGAAGGTGGAATGCTATACCCTACTTGCAGCATTCTTAATTTACAATAACTTCCATTTTCTACAAAATAGCTCGAAAAGCGTCCTTCATCAGCAGTATTATTTGTTGTTAATGCCGGAATAGTAGAACTAGTGTTGGTTGGACTCCAAGCATCTAATAAGCGGCTTCCTTTGTTCGCACCCACATCGTTTACACTCCAAAAATCGGTCTGGTACTTTTGAACGTTTTCCACATCTACATCATGAACTCCTTGCCAGAACATTTGGAAATCAAATTTCTTATAGGATAACGAAAAGTTTAGTCCATAAGCAAATGCCGGAACAGGATCGAGAATCCAAGTTCGGTCGGCAGCTGTAATTTCTCCATCTTTAGTGATATCCGCAAACTTCAGCCCACCTACACGGGCATTTGTCTGTCCCGAAGCATCCACTTCGTCCTGTGTCTGGAATAATCCGTCAGCAACATATCCTACCCGAGAGCCATAAGCGCGTCCTATTAAATTTTCAGTGTTGGTATGTTCATAAGAACCGGTTGCCGTGGCAGGCAAATAGGTCACTTTACTACGGAAAAAATCCACATTTCCATTAACATCTATCGATAGATCATTATTCAGACTTTTACGATAACCTATCGAAAATTCCATACCCTTGTTTCTTAACGAAGGACCGTTTGCCCAACTAACACCACCTTCGCCTTTAGCTCCCAGATAAGCGGGAGAAATAAGCATATCGGTCACATCTTTTATATAAGCATCTATATTACCATATATTGATTGATTCAGTAAAGTAAAATCAAGACCTATATTATATTGTTCGGCTGTTTCCCATTTCAAATTATCATTTGCAGTCTGAGTTATTCTATAACCCGATGGGAAAAGCCCTGAACCGATTCCGTAAATATCGTATGCAGTAGACGTAACCCGATCGCTGCCATAATCAGCCTGATAAAGCCCATAACGAGCCGTATTGCTGATTTCCTGATTTCCGGTTTTCCCCCACGAAGCACGCAGTTTCAAATCGTCTATCCCCGATATCCCTTTCATAAATGATTCGTCAGAAATACGCCAGCCGGCAGTAACAGCAGGGAATGTCGCATACCTGTTATCTTTTCCGAAACGACTCGAGCCGTCTTTACGTATAGTAAATGATGCCAGATAGCGATTCATGAAATTATAGTCGATTTTACCGAAAAATGAAACTAATGAAAAACCCGATTGATTTCCTGTAACCGTTGTAGTACCTGTACCTGCATTAGGCCACATGTAATCGGGGGTTTCAATAGCAAATTCTTTAATATTATTATAAGAGTCGACCCGAGTCTGTCTATATAATTCATTACCTCCCAATAAGGAAATGTTATGTTTTTTATCTATTTCGAAATTATAATTAACGGTATTAGACCAGTTCCATTTAGTATCCTGAGCGTTAGTTATAGACACCTCCGCTGTGTTATTTGCAATGATATCTGAAACAAAAGTATGTGTCAGGTTACGTCTGAACTCACTATCGTAGTCGAGACCAAAGTTAGAACGAAACAAAAATCCTTTCCATGGTTTTATATCTACATAAGCATTACCAAACAAACGCCAGAATGTAGACTGATTGTCTTTATTATGATAAAGTTGGCGAACAGGGTTTTGACGATCGGGCATCGATCCGATAGGCCCCCCGAATGTCACTCCGTCGGTTTCGTACACAGGGATGATCGAAGCCATTTTCAGTGCATTTTCCATCACACCGGGATCATCCACCTGTTTAGTATAGGTTACAGTAAAGTTCTCTCCTACTGTGATTATTTTGTGCACATTGTAAGATGAATTCATACGTGCAGAAAGGGAACTGAAATTTGTATATCTTAATATTCCACCATTGTTTTTATATCCTAACGAGAACATTGTCGAACCTTTTTCTGAACCTGTAGATAGTGAAAGGTCGTAATTTTGTAGAATACCCGTTCTTGATATTTCATCCATCCAGTCGGTATTACTAGCCCGCATTGTTTGTGTTGAATTTAAATAACCTGAATATATACCGGGAGTAATAGAGAAATCCCTTAATGCTGATCCCGATCCGGTAACTGTGTAACCATAGTTTCGGGAATAGGCTGTAGGGTCGATACCATCATTAAGAGCTGCTTGCACAAGAACCTTTCCGTATTGGTCTGTATCGAGCAATTTCATTTTAGAACTGAAGTATTGAGCTGTTACAGAGGCTAGAAAATCTACTTTCAATTTCTGATTATTTTTACCCTTTTTGGTCGTTATAATAATCACACCATTTGCAGCACGCGAGCCATAGATAGAAGCAGATGCAGCATCTTTCAAAACCTGCATACTTTCTATATCATTTGTATTTAAAGAATTCAGTGTAGATGTGGTAGGTACTCCATCGATTACAAATAGAGGATCCTGACTGGATTGAAGGGAACCGATACCTCTTATCCTAATTGTTCCTGTACCAGAAGGGCTACCATCGTTTGTCACTGTCATACCTGCAACTCTTCCCTGCAACGCTCGTATAGGATCAGTATCAGCAGATGTTTTCAGATCATTTATAGACACTACTGCAACAGCACCTGTCAGGTCAGCCTTTTTCTGAGTTGAATAGCCTGTTACAATTACTTCGTCTAATAAAGCCTGATCTTCTGTTAAAGAAATATTAATAACGTCTCCATTTTTCGCCGATATCTCTTGTGTTTTCATACCAATCATAGAGAATACCAATACTCCTTTTTCTGCTTTCATTTGAATCTGAAATCTTCCATCAGCATCTGTTGATACTCCGTTCGTAGTTCCTTTTTCTACTACACTTACACCGATCAGCTCGATGCCATCGTCAGCAGATACAACTACACCTGTTACTCCTGTAGTTTGAGCAAAAATAAGTGATGGAAGAACAAATAGGAAAATGATTGAAAATATAAATTTCAACCTGATTAAGTGCTTTCGTTTCTTCATGGATAATTAAATTTTATAAGTTAAAAAACTTTAGGTTCATGGTTCTGCAAATCTAAAGAGGTTGGAAATAAAAGTATATAATGAATGTAGCAGATGCATGTAAAAATGTTGCAAGAGTGAATTATTTTCAGGTCATGCAACATTTTTACTATCGTTCGCAACATCTGTTATAGCCTTAATCTGTAATTAAAATTTTCTTTGTACTGAGACATAGAATAATCTTAATTTCTATATCTATGCATACATTCGAGTTAACAGTATACCATAATCTAAGTTAAATATCTAACTCATATAAATTTTAATATATACTTAATATCAAAACCATGAAAAAAATTCTAAAATCAGTCGCATGCCTGACTTTGGTTCTGCTAGTTAGTTGCTCATCAAAAGATATTCCGATTGATGACTTCGAATCGGGAACCTTCGACGGATGGATGGTCGAGGGCGATGCTTTCGGCTCAACGCCCACAAAAGGATCATATTCTGATCAGCAGGAAGTAAAAGGATTCGAAGGAAACTATTTAGCCAATAGCTTTAACGGAGGAGACATTTCTATCGGAAAACTTACTTCAAAAGAGTTTGTTATCGAAAGAGATTACATCAACTTTCTTTTAGGAGGAGGTGTCGGTCCTAATACGTATATCGAACTGGTAGTCGATGGGAAAAGTGTTCTTAAAGCACATGCTATGACTAACGGAGATACACTAAGCAGAATGACCTGGGATGTAAAAGCTTATAGAGGGAAATCGGCTGTGATTCGCATTGTAGACAATGATAGTAGCGGCTGGGGACATATTTTAGCAGATCAAATCGAAATGAGTAATACCGAAAAAAGCAGTGTCTTATTGAATCATTCAATATCATTCGATGTAAGCCAAAAATATATACTTATTCCTATACAAGACGAAAGTCCGGCAATTCCGGTTTCACTTGATGTAGACGGACAAGTTATTGGTGTACCGATGAATATTCGCATTGCTCAAACTAAAGTTGACTATTGGATACCGATACCTGTAGAACAGTATAAAGGACAAAAGGTAACTTTAACTCTAGCTAATGTAAACAAAGAAGATATAGGCTATACTCAAATCAATCAATCCGACAGATTCGATTTCGATTATAATGAAAAATATCGTCCCAGTTATCACTACACACCTCAATATGGCTGGATGAATGACCCGAACGGAATGGTCTATTACGATGGTGAGTATCATTTATTCTACCAATATAATCCCTACGGATCTCTATGGGGTAATATGACCTGGGGGCATGCCGTAAGCAAAGACTTACTCACATGGGAATATCTGTCTGCGGGTATTGTGCCCGATTTGTTAGGAGCCATTTTCTCGGGAAGTGCGGTAATAGACAAAGATAATACCGCAGGATTTGGTAAAGATGCCATGATTGCCATTTACACATCAGCCGGAAAAACCCAAACTCAAAGTATTGCTTACAGCACCGATAGAGGACGTACATTTACTAAATACAATAATAATCCTGTATTGGCAGACCCTGATATTGTAGACTTCCGCGACCCGAAAGTAATGTGGCACGAGGCTTCTCAAAAATGGGTGATGACGTTGGCAACTTCGCAAACAATTACGTTCTATGGTTCTAAAGATTTAAAAGCATGGGAAAAATTAAGCGAGTTTGGCGAAGGAATTGGAGCTCATGGCGGCGTATGGGAATGCCCCGACTTATTTCCCCTTACTTATAATGGGCAAACTAAATGGGTACTAATTGTAAGCATCAACCCCGGCGGCCCTAATGGAGGTAGCGCGACTCAATATTTCGTAGGAAACTTTGATGGTAAAACATTTAAAGCTGACAACATGCCTTACCCCCTTTGGTTAGATTACGGATGTGATAATTATGCTGGTGTGACATGGAGTAATGTTCCTGCCAGTGACGGACGACGCTTATTTATCGGTTGGATGAACAACTGGGCTTATGCGGAGCGCCCACTGCCCATCACTCATTTCAGAAGTGCAATGACTTTGCCCCGTGAATTAAAACTGGTACATAATGGCAAACATTTGGTTGTTGCTAATCCTCCGATAGAAGGAATCGTAGATTTAAGAAGTGATAAGAAATCATTGGGAGATATAAAAATAGACACATCTTATTCCATCGATAAATTGCTAGATAATAATAGTGGGGCTTACGAAATAGAAATGAGCGTGAAAGCTAATAGTGCAAAACGCTTTACATTCAAACTGTCTAACAGGATGCAGGAGAAAATGGTTTTCTCTTTTGATATTGAAAATGAAAGCCTAAGTATAGACAGGTCAAAAAGCGGGAATGTCAATTTCTGCGACAATTTCGCATTACCAAAGATCGAAGCCCCTCTTGTGAAAAAGGATACATACAAAATCCGCCTTTTCATAGATAAAGCTTCTTCCGAATTGTTCGTTAATGACGGAAGCCTTGTCTCCACAAATATAATGTTCCCGACCGAGCCGTATAATACACTAACGTTCGAGAGCGAAAGTGAAATAAATATAGAAAATATATTCATATATAAGATTAAGTAGTTACAAGTAATTAGTTACGAGTTACAAGACTGCTTATCAAATAATAAGTCAGTAGAAATATATCAATAAATATTTACAAGAACTTAAATAAAAAAATATGAAACAGAAAAGCATATATTTAGCATTAATTCCATTGATGTTATCATTCTTCGTTATGGGATTCGTAGACTTGGTTGGTATCGCGACCAATTATGTAAAGGCTGATTTTGCCTTGTC
>NZ_JAAKEL010000011.1 GCF_011039205.1 Dysgonomonas sp. ZJ279 | reverse complement strand
GCTGCTAACGGTCAAATCCCGATGCCGACACTTTATTTCACCGAAGGAGATACGGCAGTAGTGGATGTGCATAACAATATGATGCACGAAACATCTATTCACTGGCATGGTCTGCTTTTACCCAACGAACAGGATGGAGTTCCTTATCTCACCACTGCGCCTATTGAACCGATGTCGACTCATCAATTCAAGTTTGTGATTCGCCAAAGCGGAACATACTGGTATCATTCACATACCATGTTGCAAGAACAAGTAGGTATGTACGGAGCAATAGTGATTCATAAGCCCAACGAGCCTGTAATGAACGAAGAGGTAGTTTTACTTAGCGATTGGAGTGACGAGAATCCTCATGAGATAGAGCGCTCATTACATTATGGGACAGACTGGTATGCAATTAAGAAAAATGCAGTACAGAGTTATGGTGAAGCACTCAAAAGTGGAAATTTCAAAACGAAGCTTACCAATGAGTGGAAGCGTATGAATGCTATGGACGTTAGTGATGTCTATTACGAACGGTTTTTAGTAAATGGTGCAAGTGAGCAACAAGAAAAGAAATATAAGGCAGGCGATAAAGTTCGGTTGCGGGTTATAAATGGCAGTGCCTCTACCTATTTCTGGGTTACCTATTCGGGAGGTAAAATGTCGGTGGTGGCAAGTGACGGCATGGATGTGGAACCAGTAGAGGTAGACCGATTCATTGTTGGAACATCCGAAACGTATGATGTTATAGTCACAATACCTGCCGATGGAACAGCTTATGAGCTTCTAGCAACAGCGGAAGACAGAACTGGTTCTGCATCACTTTGGCTCGGAGATGGAATTAAGCAAGTAGCAAAACCTTTACCCCGTTTGAAATACTTCGAAGGGATGAAGATGATGAACGATATGATGACCATGGGTGGTGATATGAAAGATATGGGTATGAATATGAGTCTTCAACAAATGGATATGAATGCAGTGATGTATCCCGAAATAACAGGCGATGGAATGTCTGATATGCCATCGATGCAAGATAGTACGAGTCATGCCCATCATGCCGAGTCACAGGACGATATTGTTACGCTAAATTACGCCATGTTGAAATCTCCCGTAAAAACGACATTGCCCGATGTTTCTTTTAGAACACTGAATTTTGAGCTAACAGGAAATATGAATCGGTATGTATGGACTATAAATAATAAAACGGTTTCTGAAAGTGATAAAATATTAATCAAAAAAGGTGAGAATATACGTATTGTCATTAAAAATAACTCAATGATGCGCCACCCGATGCATTTGCACGGACACTTTTTCCGCGTAGTAAATGAGCATGGCGAGTACTCACCGCTGAAGAATGTATTGGATATTATGCCAATGGAAACAGACACGATTGAGTTTAATGCCGCTGAAGAGTATGGCGATTGGTATTTTCATTGTCACATTCTATATCATATGATGGCGGGAATGGGACGTATATTTTCTTACGAAGATTCACCTCCTAATCCGCAGATACCCGATCCGAAAGAAGCTCTTAAAAAGGTATATAACGATGATCGGCGTTTCTTTCTTGGAGGTCAGATTGGCTTAGAAAGCAACGGTAGTGATGGAAATATGTCGCTGATGAATACCCGATGGATAGTATCTACCGAGTGGAGAATCGGACTGAATAAAATACATGGTTTTGAAACAGAAGCCCGAATCGGACGGTTTCTTGATCAAAAGCAATTTCTAGTGGCTTATGCAGGCTGGGATTGGTTTTACAGAGAAGGCGGACGGAGAGAAAAAAACTTGTTTGGGCAAACCAGTAATCAGAAGAATTGGGGAGCATTTACCGTTGGATTACAATATACTTTACCCTTTTTGCTTGTAACTCAATTACAGGTCGATCATACAGGTTATGTTCGTGCTCAACTAAGAAGAGACGATATCCCCGTTACAAAACGTTTGCGACTATGGGGTATGATCAATACCAATATCGAATATGCTTTTGGTGCCAGATATATACTCACTAAATATGTTTCGGCTTCGACTCATTACGACAGTGACATGAAATTCGGTGCTGGGATTACTTTAACATATTGATATTTAACGGTAATTTATAAACTATCTTCGTGGTACACGATAAAAATAATTAATATTAATTAGAATGAGTCATTCATATAGAATAGACGGCATGACCTGTAACGGTTGCCGTGCAAGAATTGAAAAAGCACTGAACGGAATCATGGGCATAGAGGCGGTTGTCACACTCAACCCTCCTATTGCAAGTATCACAATGGATAAGCATATTCCGACCGAACAATTACAAGAGGCTTTGTCTGCCATAGGTAATTATACCATATCACCCGACAACGGCGAGAACAAGCACAATGAGAAGGCATCGTGTTGCAGCGTTGTTCCGCAAAAGCCCATCGTGATACCTAAAGATATTCAGGCAGATGGAATATACTACTGCCCGATGTACTGCGAGGGAGACAAGGTTTACCAGAAATCAGGTAACTGTCCTGTCTGTGGTATGAACCTAGAGAAGAAGCCAACCTTGCAAGTGGCTTCTGCAAAGTATGCCTGCCCCATGCACTGCGAAGGTGATAAAGTGTACGATAAGCCCGGGAATTGCCCTGTGTGCGGCATGGATTTAGTAGCGATAGCAACTCAGGATAAGGACGAGAATAAATCGTATCGTGATTTGCTTCGTAAATTTTGGATTGCCATCGTCTTTACTATTCCTGTATTCTTACTTGCCATGCTGGGTATGATACATGGGTTTTCGGACGTTGTTCATCCAAAACTTTCAAGTTGGTTGCAGTTCGGATTTACCATTCCCGTAGTATTTTATGCCGCATGGATGTTTTTTGAGCGGGCATGGGTTTCTATCCGAACTATGAAGCTCAATATGTTTACCCTGATTGGTATTGGAACGGGAGCTGCATTTTTGTTCAGTATCGTAGGTTTGTTATTTCCTTCGGTCTTTCCCGATCAACTCAAGGATAGTATGGGTAATGTCCACCTCTATTTTGAGGCAACGGTGGTTATTCTTACATTAGTGTTACTTGGGCAACTCTTAGAAGCTAAGGCACATGGTCGTACTAATACTGCGTTGAAAGAACTATTGAAGCTTGCACCAACCGAAGCAACCCTTGTTGTTGAGGGACATGACCAAAAAATCAGTATTCAAGACATAAAGAAAGGCGATATATTACGGGTTAAACCCGGAGAAAAGATACCTGTAGACGGTTACATACAAAAAGGCGAAAGCAGCATTGACGAATCGATGATTACCGGCGAGCCAATCCCTTCGGATAAAAAAGAGGGCGACAAGGTCAGCTCAGGAACTATCAACGGTACAAAATCATTCACAATGGTTGCCGAACGTGTGGGCGATGAAACGCTATTGTCGCAAATAATAGCGATGGTCGACAGTGCAAGCCGTTCAAAAGCTCCCATTCAGAAGTTAGCGGATAAAGTTTCGGGCTGGTTTGTTCCGATAGTGATACTTATTGCAGTTGCTACTTTCGTTGTATGGGCTATATGGGGCGGCAATTCCGCTTATGTTTTTGCCATTAGCAATGCCATTGCCGTGTTGATTATCGCCTGTCCATGTGCCCTGGGTTTGGCAACGCCCATGTCTGTTATGGTTGGCGTAGGCAAAGGTGCTCAGAACGGTATATTAATTAAAAATGCCGAGGCTCTTGAACGAATGGATAAGATAGATGTATTGATAACCGATAAAACAGGAACGATTACCGAAGGCAGGCCATCTGTCGAAAAGATGATACCATTGGGTGACTTTACCCAAGAAGAGGTGGTGCATTACAGCGGCTCGATCAACATTCACAGCGAACATCCACTGGCTGAGGCTGTAGTTAAATATGCAAAAGAAAATAATGCTGCTTTAGCAGAGGTATCTGAATTCGAAGCCATTGCCGGGCAAGGGGTAGTTGGTACAATCGAAGGAAAACGGGTAGCATTGGGAAATAAAAAGTTAATTGAGTCTAT
>NZ_JAAKEL010000010.1 GCF_011039205.1 Dysgonomonas sp. ZJ279 | reverse complement strand
ATCAATACCAATATCGAATATGCTTTTGGTGCCAGATATATACTCACTAAATATGTTTCGGCTTCGACTCATTACGACAGTGACATGAAATTCGGTGCTGGGATTACTTTAACATATTGACACTTAACGGTAATTTATATATTTATAGCGAGCTACGAAAGTGGCTCGCATTGTTTTTGTATATGTCGGTCGTCTTTAATTACATAAGGGTGTCTTATGTCTTCTAAAGAAAATAAAAGTCTTATCTTTATAACTAATAAACCAATAACAAGGGCGGCAAATATGAGCAAAACCAATTATTCGCTAAGTCTTCTCAAATCTTTATGGAAAAGGTTAAGGAGGAATGATGAGAAAATAGACATCAATGTTTATTTCATATCAGGTATGTGTTATAATTGTGCAGTATTTGACAATATTAAACTTCCTATAGGATATAAGAAAGTATATATCGAATGGCATACTCCGCGCCCCGATGAAAGTCTGACTGAGTATGCTCATACTATGGCTCAAAAAATAGATACTTCGTCTCCTTTTACATTGGTCGGTTACTCGTTTGGTGCAGTGATAATGCAGGAAATGAGCCTGTTTCTCCAACCCGAAAAAAGTATTATTATATCATCTTTCAAACGAGAAGAAGAGATTCCGACACTTTTTCGTGCAGTGAAAAGAGTTAATCTGACTGAAAGGTTACCAATGAGTCTCTATTATTCTACCGATTTTATAACAAATGCTTTCAATCAGTTTGTATATCAGATGCCTACAAGTGAAGTTTCGCAATTTATGATTTATACGGATCCTGTGTATGTGAAATGGGCAGTGAAGGAGATTACTAACTGGACTCCCAATAATAATTGCAAGCACCTTTATCATATCCATGGTACGGATGATCAGATATTTCCTTACGAACTGATACGGAATGCTTTTCCTGTGCAGGGAGGCGATCATTTGATGGTACTCAAAAAAGCAGATACCGTAAGCCTTATTTTGGGCAGTATATTACTGATGAATGAGTAAACAGTAGTATTTAAAATCAAGATAGATCCTTAATTTGCGTTGGATAGTAGAAAAGACTAGTTAAAATATTTATCTTTGGCGGATATAACACAAAGTAAATTTTGATGAAAGCATTACTATACCTTACTATCGCATTAATACTTATTGGTTTATCCTCCAACCTAAAAGCACAATCAACAATTAAGCCTCTTTTTCTTCACAACAAAGACAAGACTGATTTTAATTTACCTCAATTGGGCATAAGCTTATCATTACCTGCTTTAGCCGGTTTTAAAACAATGCCGACTTCTAAGAAGAATGTCTTTACAGATATGCAAGATGACAGAACAGACTATTTCTTCGATATTACAAATCTGGATGAGTCGAATGATAATCACATCCTTTTTTCTCTAAAGGAGAATTCTGTTTTTTTCAGAATGAGTATGACGGCTGGAGAAGCTAAGTTAACAAGAATGGCAGTATCTCAGCGACCATATTTCGTGGACTTTACATCTTCACTTAAGACCAAACTCGGGAAAACTACTTCTTATAAAATGAAACAAAAAGATGAAACACATGAGGTACATCTGCTTAATTATAATGGGTATTTATATGCTTTCAGCTTCAACTCCGATATCGACAAGAATACCAAGAAAGAATTTGAAAAAATAATCAAAAGTTTCCGTGCCGAGAAGTATAGTCTTGGGTTACTCACTTATGAAAATAAATTGAGAAACGGTTATTTCGATAAGAAAAGTAAGAAAACTGAAAATTCCGATATATTCGATGAATTAGTGAATATGGAAGGCATTCTATCTAAAGAAACTACATTCGATTTCGAAAAACTCAATTACAGTATTACGATTCCTGAAAAATGGGAATATAAGATTTCTGGTAAGCAGGTCGATAATCTGGATAAAGTGTTTAATCGAATAGAATTAGATGGTGTAGATCTAATAAAAACCTCTATGATAATAAACTCCTTCAGAAGTCCCAATACAGAAATGGGGTTAATACTTCGCAGCTATTTCTATAATACTACTTTCAATATGGAAGAATTTGCACAAAAGTCGGCTGTCGATGCAATATATTCGAAAGAGGGAAACATAGTAATTGATGGATTTGAATTTCCTGCTATAATATATGGAACAAAAGATCAGGTGGCACTGACCTTTTATTATACTGATAATGACATTAAATACAGTAACGAGATATTTGGTATTACAGAAAAGAATGCTTCAACAGTAGATGATCTCCTATCAACAATGAAGATAGAAAGCAATAACCTCCCTCGTGCAAAGAGCAATACGAACAAACCTTTTTCTTCTGTCTTTAAGTTGGCTCCTCTCTCTTCGGTGAAAATAGGAAAGGTATTATTGCCTGAACCTGATTTAACGAATACATTTAAATGCAATCTGTCAGCTTTGGGTCTGGAGATAAATCTATATGGAGCCTCTGGTGACTATCAATCTTCAATTGGAGGTAAGCATAAACAACTCCCTAAAAATGCAATAATATCTGACTTGCCCAAAGAAAAGACACAACTGAGTCTCTATTCGTTATCCAATTCAGGGGTATCTGTTACCATAAGAAAAGATCCAAAACCTATGGATTTGAAAATAACAGCAGAGGGAATGTTCAGATCTTTTTCAAGTAATAAGAATATTTCGATCTTCGAAAGTGGAATTAGTACTATAAAGTCGAAAAACTGGCATATCCTCTTATATCAGCAGGGCACTTACTATTTGGGTTTTATGAAAACATACAAGGACGATTATGAAGTATTAGTCACAGTAAGAGCCAAAAGTAAGGAAGAACTTTTGGATAAAGCCGCTATAATAAAATCATTTACGTTCAAGTAAGTAAATTTATAGAGTCGAGAACTTTGGAGGATGATCAATCAGAACTCGTCAACTTTCAAATCTTTTCTATACTTGTCTAATGTATCTTGCAGTTCTTTTGTAATTTCCTGATAACCATTTTGTCCGTACAGATTGTTTAATTCATTCGGATCACTCTTAAGATCATATAGTTCATTACAATTAATGTCTTCATCATCTGCCATCTCACCTTCTCCATAAAAATGGATTAGTTTGTAACGATCGGTTCTTACACCGTCGTGCTTCCTCACATTATGCACTGCCGGATAGTCATAGTAATGATAATAGAGGCTTTCTCTCCAATCGGCAGGTTTCTCTCCTTCAAAAAGAGTTTCGAGCGACCTTCCACTCATTTCTTCCGGTTTTTCTATTCCTGCCAATGAAAGATAAGTAGGAGCATAGTCGATATTCTGTACCAAAGCATTGGTTTTAGATCCTGCTTTTATGGCTTTCGGATAGCGGATAATAAGAGGTGTCCGGAAAGACTCTTCGTACATAAAACGTTTGTCGAACCATCCATGCTCACCCATATAGAACCCTTGGTCGGATGTATAAACAATGATTGTATTCTCTAATAACCCTTCTTTTTCAAGATATTGAATGAGTCGTCCTACCTCGTCGTCAATAGATTTAATACAACGAAGATAATCTCTCAAATAGCGTTGAAATTTCCAGTCAAGCAATTCATTACCCGATAGCTTATCGCTAATAAATTTTTCATTCTTTGGGTGGTAAGCATTTTCCCATGCTGTGCGTTGTGAAGGAGTCATTCTGTTCAGCGAATTTTCGAATCCTTTTATGTTTCCTTCTTTGTTATAGGGAGCAGTATCTTTTAGCTCGATCACCTTGAGGTCGTGTACAAATTCCATAGTCTTATCAACAGTCATATCCTGAGTACTTGCGGCAGAGCATCGTGTGCTATAGTCGTCGTAGAACGTAGATGGTTTAGGAAATTCCACATCCTCATACAGATCGAGATATTTCTCTTCGGGCATCCAGTTGCGATGAGGTGCTTTGTGATGTACAAGCAAACAGAATGGTTTATCTTTATCCCTTTGTTCCAAGAATTCAATCGAATGATCGGTAGTGAGAGTTGTAGCATATCCCTCTTCTTTTATATATTTTCCGTTGGAATTCTTACTTCTGAATGCCGGATTATAATAATCTCCCTGATCCCATAGTATATGATAGAAATCGAAGCCTTTAGGCTCACATTGCATATGCCATTTACCAACAACACCAGTTTCGTATCCCTGCTCGTGTAGCAGTTCGGAGAAGAATGTTTTAGTAGAATCGATCCCTTTTCCCAATTGACGTTGTCCATTTTGATGACTATATAAGCCCGTTATCAGACATGCCCTGCTTGGTGTAGATAATGAATTTTCAACAAATGCTTGCTGAAAAAGCATACCTTCATTCGCTAAACGGTCGATATTAGGAGTGGGAGCAAGTTGCGATATAGGATGTCCGTATGCACTGATGGTCTGGAACGAGTGGTCGTCAGTCATAATATGGATAATATTAGGACGCGATTTTTTAGTTTGTACATCTTGCTGTCCATATATGTAGGGGCTGAATAAAGTAATAGGGATGATGATTAATCCTGCTTTCTTAAGGTTGTCCATGGTATATGATTTTAGATTCAGCTATAAAGCTAAAAATATGTTTTGATAATTCAAAGGATATGTCCAATAGTTTATCCATCTATTTAAATAACTTTATTATCGCTATTTTTAACTTTTGTAAACAATAACAGAAGTTAATTGTTCTGATTGTAGCAAGTTTACTATGGAGATACGAATTTTAAACAGTGTTTGCATGTTTAAATAAATTGTCCCTTTGGTCAAATAAATACTTACCGCTTATGAAACGATTCCCAATTTCGAAGAATGCCAGAAATGCACTCTTTGTTTTGTTAATGGCATTCTCGGCTTTCTTAGCATTCGAGCCTTTGTTTGAAAATCTCGGTCAAAAGGCAGCGCAAGAGTTCGCAGCAGCTATTTTCGGAACTATCTTCGCTGCTGTTATAACAATGGTATTGTTGACAAAACAAACCGAAACAGAGCAAGAAAAAGATCGTAATGATAAAGTCTTCGAACAGAAGATACTGCTTTACAATCAGGTAATTGATACATTGCAGACTATCTTTGAGAAAACGGAAGACGGGTCATTAAAAATTACTCGGAAAGAAATAATGCAGATCGAATTTTTGCTGGCGAAGATGATGATGATTGGCAGCGATAAAACTATTTATGAGTTCAAGAGTTTTTATGAAACAGTTACAAATAACTATTCATCGGATACAGGAATCGTAAATCTTAGTTCGAGCGATAAACAGATTGTATTTCGCTTTGCCGACTATTGCCGCGAAGAACTGGGCTTGTCTACAAAGAATATAGAGAAAGATATATTAGAAGATATTATCCTTCAAAGTGAACTGCTATCTACTATGCAGCAAGTAGATGATATTGATGCTAATGCCATTGAAACAATAAAAGATATCTATGGATATTTAGTTTTTGATTTGAATATCCGTAATCAAAATGTAAGTTTTACTTCAAATGGATTTAAGGCTTATATAAATAAAAAGCAGACAGACGATGGTTGCTTCTTGAAGTGCGTTATCGATCGCGATCAAGTGTATCTGGTATTGAACAAGGAATATAAGACCAAAGAGTTCGAAAAGGGTAATTTAGATAATGAACCGGCTATAATATTAAAGTCATCGGATCGTAAAAATATTGAATTGCATTTTCCTGTTATAGAGAAGTTGATTAAAGAGAGCTTGAAAGAAACCATTGTATAAATTGAGCAATAGATTAGAGAATACGATAGAAGTATTTCTATCGTTTGAGGTTAACAAATATTTGAGTGTTAAGCCAACTTTTTTTACGATTATATCGTCTCCAAAGAAGACTATTACGGCTGCAATGCTCGAAGTTTGTATAGATATATTTTAGGGCTATACGTTAATTCGTTCCCTAAAATAGCTGAAAATGTCTGTTCAGGGAAATAATATATTTATCTTCGTCTAGAATTTACAAACACAACGTCATGGAAGAAAAAGATAGAGAAAAAGGCAAACGTATTCGTCGTACCAATTACGAAGTTGAGCGAGATATAATGAATGCCGTAAAAAACTTAGTTGAAGAAAGAGGTTTTGGTAACGTAACACTCTCTGCTGTTTCTCAAGAAGCTAAAGTTGAACTTCCTGTTATTTATAGTAGGTACGGTAACTTAAATGGCATGTTTGAAGCTTTTGTTGAAAAATATAATTTCTGGTTGAATAGTATTCTAGAGAATTATATTGATGATTTCAAAAGTGGAAACTACGATATTTTTCTGACTAAATTTTTAAGGGATGTTACTTTCGAGTTGTATAAGGACAAGGGAATGCAGCAATTAATTCTTTGGGAAATATCCGAAAATAATGCGATAACATCTAAAACATCGAAGCTGAGGGAGGCAAACACCAATATGTTTGTGAAATTTTACGAAAATCTGTTTAAAGATACTGATATAAACTTCAGTGCTCTTACTGCACTTGTAATGGGAGGTACTTATTATCTTGTCCTGCACCGAGACAGTTCCACTTATTGTGGGGTAGACTTTAGCACAGATGAAGGCAAGAAGGAGTTGGTAGATACAATAGATAAGATTTACTCTTGGGTGTTTTCTCTCATTCAGCCGAATAAACAAATGCAGGAGGTTGCTTCTAAATTGAAGAAAAGAGGAGTGGACTTCGAAATAATTTCTGAATCTACAGGATTAAGTATAGAGGAAATATCCGAATTAGCATAAAAGGTAAATACTGCACATTCAATATATATTACCCTATTTTCGAACAATAATTTTCATTACGAAATTATATAATTCCTGATTTTGAATAAAAGGTATTGCCGAGTCCTTTTATTTACTATTTTTGCGCCCGAATTATAAACTAGAAATAATGGAAATTAAAAAAGTAAAGGTAGAAGTTGCCGACCCTACGACTCTTGGTCTGTTTGGTTTGGCAATAGTAACGCTTGTGGCATCAACTCAAAAGTTAGGATTAACAGATGGTCTTGCATTTGTATTGCCTTGGGCTCTGTTCTTGGGTGGAGTGGCACAGATCATAGCATCTATATTCGATTTTAAGCATAACAATCTTTTTGGTGCAACAGCATTTAGCGCCTATGGCTTATTTTGGATTGGTATGTCGATGAGTTGGCTGATCAAGTTAGGGTGCTTAGGCGAGACTTTGGCCGCAACAGTTGATGTAAAACAGCTAGGAGCAGTATTTGTAGGCTATATGATTCTTACGATCATTTTGCTCATATCAGGATTGAAAATGTCGAAAGCCATGTTTTTCCTTTTGTTCTTAATCGTACTTCTATTCTTAGGCTTAGCACTAGATGCCTTTGGTTTTGGTCATATCTGGCATGCTGTTGCCGCTTATTCCGAATTGGCTATTTCATTATTAACCTTCTATGTGTTAGCTGCAAAGTATCTGAATAGTTTTTTCGGAAAAGACTTAGTGCCTGTTGGTGCTCCATTTCTAAAATAAAAATTTAGCTATATAATATTATAAAGCAGGAGGATGCAGCGTAAGTAATCTTTCGTATGATTCTGTTATCCTGAACGGAGAGAAGGATCTCTTAATCAAGAGTCGGGATTCTTCTCTCCGTTCAGAATGACAAGAGAGAGTAGCATTTTTACTGTACTATTTTAGTTATGGCATACCCTCCTGCTTTTTCATCTGTATATTTTTACTTCGTCATTTCAGACTGCCAACCATATCTTCGGGTTTCACCCATTCGTCGAATTGCTCACCCGAAAGAAATCCCGATTTCACAGCTTCTTCTCTGAGAGTTGTACCGTTTTTATGTGCAGCCTTTGCTATTTTTGCCGATTTCTCATAGCCAATATGTGTATTCAGTGCCGTGACAAGCATTAATGAATTATCTACTAGCTCTTTGATGCGTTTCAGATTCGGCTCTATTCCCGATACACAATGGTCGGTGAACGAAATACAAGCATCACCCAATAATTGAGCCGATTGCAGGAAGTTAGCCGCAATCACAGGTTTAAATACATTCAACTCATAATTACCATTTGCTCCGGCAAAAGTAATAGCTGTGTTATTACCCATCACTTGCACACAAACCATGGTTAGGGCTTCGTTCTGTGTAGGGTTAACCTTACCCGGCATAATGGACGAACCAGGCTCATTCTCCGGTAGATTGAGTTCTCCGATTCCCGAGCGAGGTCCCGAACCGAGAAGACGTATATCTTGTGCTATCTTAAAGAGTGCAACCGCTAATCTGTTCAATGCGCCATGAGTCCCCACTATTGCATCGTTCGAAGCCAGAGCCTCAAACTTATTGGGGGCTGTGACAAACGGGTGTCCTGTAAATTGGGCTATATATTCCGCTACTTTCGTATCATAACCTTTCGGTGTATTAAGTCCTGTTCCCACTGCTGTACCACCTAAAGCCAACTGTGACAGATGACCTAGCGTAGCTTTTATTGCTTCAATAGAATATTGTACTTGCGCAGTGTAACCCGAGAATTCCTGACCTAAGGTCAAAGGAGTTGCATCCTGAAGATGAGTTCTTCCTATCTTTACAATATCTTTGAATTGTTCAGCTTTTGTAGCCAGAGCTTTTTGTAATTTTTCTGCTGCCGGTATGGTATGTTCAACTATTTTCTTGTAGGCTGCAATGTGCAGAGCCGTTGGAAATGTATCGTTAGACGACTGCGATTTGTTAACATCATCATTGGGATGGATAGGACTTTTATCTCCTAGATTACCACCGCTTAAAACAAGTGCCCGATTGGATATAACTTCGTTTACATTCATGTTAGACTGAGTGCCTGACCCTGTTTGCCAGATAACCAATGGAAACTGATCGTCAAGCTTTTCTTCCAGAATCTCGTCACAAGCCTTGGCTATCAGATCCCTTTTATCGGCAGGTAGAACACCTAATTCTGCATTAGCAAATGCAGCAGCTTTTTTAAGATAACCGAAAGCATGAATAATTTCCTTAGGCATAGATGCCACAGGGCCTATTTTGAAGTTGTTTCTCGAACGTTCGGTCTGTGCTCCCCAGTATTTATCGGCAGGAACTTGCACCTCGCCCATAGTATCTTTCTCTATACGATATTTCATAAGAATAGTTATTAGTGAATTATTTATATTATAGTATAGGTAAAGATCGAGAATAGACTGTGTTTTATCAATACCTATTAATGGTGATTTATAAATAACAAAATCACTAATAGGTTTGTTTGAATTTAGAAGAATCTGTCATTCCGAAACGCAGTGAGGAATCTGCTGTCTCTGTAGCAAAATAACAGCCATAGATTCCTCACTGCGTTTCGGAATGACAAACAGAAAGATATAAAACTCATGATTACAAGATACTATATATTGCCATTATATGACATATACTACCTCCCAAGACAAATAAATGGAAAACAGTATGCATATATCTCCTCTTTTTCCAAGAGTAGAATAAAGCACCAACTACATATGAAACACCTCCTGCAATTATCCAATAAAGGGTGCTCACCAATCCCATAGGGGCTAATGTCTCTTGCAAAGGTTTGAAGGCTACAAGAATACTGGCACCCATTACTACAAAGCAGATAGTTTCGAGATGGCTATGATCTTTCAGTTTTTTGAAACTTGCAATTAGGCCCAGAATGGCAGATACCCATACAAAAGCGAATAAAGACCATCCCCATGCTCCCACATCACGTAATATAAGTAAGGTAAACGGTGAATAAGTTCCGGCAATATGCAAGTAGATAGCACTATGATCGAATTTGCGGAGTAATGCTTTTCGCTTTTCATGCCTGCAACTATGATACCAGGTAGATGTAACGTAAGAAGCGAGCATACCGAACAGGTAAATGCTGACACTGCCTATAGCCCATGGGTCGCCGTTTTGTATTGCAGCAGCAATCATAAACCATCCGGCTATCAATCCGATCAGGATGCCTACACCATGCGATATGGCATTTGCAGTTTCTTCGCTCTGTGTATAATTTCTTGTTCTCATCATTCATATTTTATATAAGAAATACAAATTTAGGGTTTAAAAGTAATAAACAGTTTAAAATTTCATTAATGCTGATATTTCGTCTCAAAAGTTATATGAAAAAATATACGAATTGTAAAGAAAACACCCTATAGTGTAAAAATAATTTACACTATATACTCCTTTTTATTTTTATAATTAATTGATATTAAGTGTATTATTGTTTTGGCATGCTATTGGCTTAATAAATAGTAAAAGCACCACTTATGAGATACATCTACATTATCGTTTTAATTTTGATTAGCCAGACAGGTAAGGCTCAGGAAAAAGAATGGACACTGGAAGAGTGTATGCAATACGCCGTAGAAAACAGTCTGGAAAAGAGGAAACAAGAAGCCCAGAATACAATCTATCATCAGAATTATCTGGAAGCCATCGGACGGTTATTGCCATCCATAAATGCTAATACGAATGCCAATTTTAATTTTGGTCGTGGTCTCGATTCTGAGACAAATACCTATACTGATGTGAACTCGTTTAGTAACAACTACAATCTTTATTCGTCTTTAATATTGTTTGATGGACTGACGAGTATCACCAGAGTAAGATTACAACGAGTAAATAAACTGATGGGCAGGCAGCAGCTAGAGGCAGTAAAGGATCTTATAGCTTACGAAACAATGGAATGTTTCTTCAATGTATTATATAGTACAGAATTAGTCAGATTGGCGGAGGCACAGCTCGAGGAGAGCACCGAGACACTAAAACAAATAACACGAATGGCAGAACTCGGTGTAAAGAGTTATCCGGATGTAGCCGAAATATCGGCTCAGGAAGCCGAGAATAATTATAATCTGACTCGTCAGAAGAATATACTGGCCATTGCAGTTATAAAACTGAAAGAGAAAATGAATTTTCCTATAGAAGACGTCCTTCATGTTTCAGATTCTGCTACTACACCACTAATAGTCAAATCGCAAGATACAGCGATCAGTATCTTTGAGCAATCTAGACTATTTATCCCCAAAGCTGTGGCGGCAGAGTCGAAACTGAAGTCTCAAAAATTAGCCTATAAATCGGCAAAAGGCGTATTGTTTCCAACACTCTCTGTTGATGGTGGCTATAATACAAACTTTTCACGTTATATGGATGGGAGTAACTATTCTTCATTTAATGAACAATTTAGAAATAAGGTAGGCCGTTATGTCGGTTTTACTCTCAGCATCCCTATATTCAATGGATTCTCTCGATCGGCACAAGTAAGGCGTGGTAAGGCTGAGGTTGTAATGGCGCAGGCTGAGCGCGATAAAACACTACGGACTTTGCATAGTGAGATAGAGCAGGCTGTAGCCGATATGAATGGAGAAGCAGACCAATATTATCAGGCAAAAAAACAAGTAGATGCTATGGATATTGCTCATCAGGTAAATCAGCGTAAGTATATTGAGGGACTTATAAATGCTCTCGATTTGCATATAACAGCGAATAGACTACTTCAGGCTAGAGCAGAGGAATTAAATTCTAAACTTAGATTTCAACTGAAACATAAATTAGTCGAATATTACAAAGGTGAGCCATTTATAATTATAAACGAGTAGAAATAAAATATAACAAACAATATATATGGATACAATTATTGAACAAAAAAAAGGATTGAAAAAGAAGCATATACCTTTTCTTATTGGCGGTCTCATATTCCTTATAGTTATTATATGGCTTGTATTTGGAGATCACTCATCCAAGCTTAATGTAGAGAAGGATAGGGTGACTGTTCAGGAAGTTACACATGGTCAGTTTAACGATTATGTCCGTATTAGTGGACAAGTGCAGCCAATCAATACGATTCAGTTAAGCGCAATAGAAGGCGGAATGGTTGCGGAGAAACTTATAGAGGAAGGTTCGGAAGTACGTAAAGGAGACATTGTTATACAGCTTACTAATCCGATGTTGAGTCTCAATATTCTGGATAGCGAAGCTCAATTGGCAGAGAAGCAGAACTTTTTACGTAATACGCAAGTTTCGATGGAACAGGAAAAATTAAACCTTAAAAAGGAAAAACTCCAGCTCGATATGGATGTTGAACGAAAGAAGCGCAAATATGAGCAATACAAACAATTGTATGCTGAAAAACTCTCGTCTAAAGAAGAATATCTGCAAGCTAAAGAAGATTACGAATATGCAGTTAATGGTCGCAGTTTAGTTGTGGAACGTCAGAAACAAGACTCGATTTATCGAGGAATTCAAATCGATCAGATGGAAGAAAGCTTACATAATATTCGTAAGAATCTAATATTGGTACGCCAACGTGTCGATAATCTGAATGTAAAAGCTCCTGTTGATGGGCAATTAGGTTTACTCGATGTCGAAATAGGTCAATCGATCAATAGCGGTGGACGAGTAGGGCAGATCAGTGTTTTGTCAGACTATAAAGTGGAAGCCATGATCGATGAGCATTACATAGACCGCGTAAGAGCAGGATTGGATGGGACATTTGAGCGTCAGGATAAAAACTTTGCTTTGCGTGTGCGAAAAGTATATCCTGAAGTGCGTGAAAAACAATTCAAAACCGATTTCGTATTCGAAGGTGAGCGTCCCGATAATATTAGAGCCGGACAGACTTATTATATAAATTTACAACTGGGCCAGCCTGTTGATGCAGTGCTTATTCCAAGAGGTGTTTTTTATCAGACAACTGGTGGACAGTGGATATTCGTTGTATCACCGGATGGAAGCAAAGCCGTGAGACGGAATATAACTATCGGTCGTCAGAATCCTAATTTTTATGAAGTAACCAGCGGACTGGAGCCCGGAGAGAAAGTGATCACATCAGCCTATGATTCGTATGGCGATGTACAAGAGTTAATTTTAAAATAACCTTTTAAATAAAATAACAAGAATAATAACAAATTTAAATAGTCAATTATGATACAAATTAATGATTTAAGAAAAGTATTCCGTACCGAAGAAGTAGAAACAGTAGCATTAAACAATATATCGTTGCATGTAGATGCTGGCGAATTTATAGCTATCATGGGACCTTCGGGTTGTGGTAAATCTACCTTGTTGAATATACTTGGTTTGTTGGACAATCCTACATCGGGAAAATATTTGCTCAATGGTAAAGAAGTTGGTAATTTGAAAGAAAAGGAACGTACACAAGCTCGAAAAGGCAATCTGGGTTTTGTATTCCAAAGTTTCAATCTGATAGAAGAAATGACCGTGTTTGAAAATGTCGAATTACCATTGGTTTATCTCAAAGTAAAAGCATCGGAACGAAAACAACGTGTTGAAGAAACGCTCCGTAAGATGAGTATCAGCCACCGTGCCAACCATTTTCCAAATCAGTTATCGGGTGGACAACAACAGCGTGTCGCTATTGCTCGTGCCGTAGTTGCTAATCCTAAATTGATATTAGCCGATGAGCCTACCGGTAATTTGGATTCAAAAAACGGAAAAGATGTGATGGATCTTCTTACCGAACTGAATCAGGAAGGTTCTACAATCGTAATGGTTACTCACTCTCAGCATGATGCTTCTTTTGCTCACCGTGTTATCAACTTATTTGACGGGCAGGTTGTGACAGAGGTTGAAGGTAAGATGTAAATAAGCCTATTGGAAAACTTTTATATCACTTTTAGAAAAAATAAATACGACTATGGGTTTCATATTTGAGAACTTTGTTCATCTGCTAAAGCGCTTCAGGGTGCCGTCTATTATTAATATAGTCGGTTTATCTCTCGCATTTGCTGTTTTTATAATTATTGGTATACAAACATGCTACGATGCCACGTTCAATAGACAATTTACAAAGTCTGATAATATCTATAATTTTAGTCGTTATTATCCTTCCGATGGCATACGTATATCAACTATTAGTGTTCCTGTGGCTGAAAGTATGGTACAAGAATTTTCCGAAATAAACAATTACTGCTTATTGCAAAGTTGGGATGAAAATTCTTTCGATATCTATGGTAAAGACAATAAGCATGTCACGCATACAGAGAATTTGGTCTTTACTACAAGCGGTTTTTTAGATATTTTCACTCCTGAAATAATATTAGGAGATGTTTCAAAAACGCTTGAAATCGATAACAGGGCTTTAATATCAGAAAGTGTAGCTAAAAAGATATTTGGAGATCAAAATCCTGTCGGTCAGGTTATATACGATCATTTTTCACAACAACCTATAACTATAGATGCTGTTTATAAAGACTTTCCTGAAAATTGCAGTCTGACAAATGGCATATATACAAAACTGGTTGATTATAATCAAAACAACTGGGCATACAAAGGCTATTTTGAACTCTTACCTGGCACTTACACCCAATTACAGGAAAAATTGAATGGAGCTGAATTTCGGGGCGAAGCCACTCTTAAAGCTCAGGATGAAGATCCGACAATCCGCGAAGATTATGAGTTAACTCCCCTGACTGACTTACATCTGAATCAGAACACAGCCCGGAAAACTTTATTTTTATCATTGATAGCTATTGGAGTAGTTATATTGGTAATTGTATATACCAATTATATTAACTTCTCTATAGCTATGGCATCTTCACGTATCAGGAATATTAATATCCATAAAATATTGGGTATCCATAAAATGTTGTTGAGAATATCTATTTTATTCGAAGGCTTATTTTTAACTCTCATCTCATTCATGCTTGCTCTGCTGTATCTCTATTTTTTCCAGAAAACAACTTTAAGTAGTTTATTCGATGCCGATTTATCTTTTGATCAGAATATATTTGTTATTAGTGCAGTAGGTGTAATCCTTTTGTTCCTGTCGTTTCTTGTCGGATTATATCCTACGAAATATGTGACCTCATTCAACGAAGCAGTTGCACTGAATGCTTCTTTTGCTTTATCACCAAGAGGTGTTAAATTGAGAAATGTATTGATCACCATACAGTTTACAGCAGCTATGGTACTCATCGTAGTTTCCTCTTTTATGCAAATACAGAATAAGTATATGCAGAATTATTCGATAGGAATACAGAAAGAAAATATAGTATACCTCCCTGTTGCTGGTTTGAAAACCGATCTGAAAACCTTTGCTGAAGAACTTAATAAAAATCCGAATGTAAAAGGGTTTACGGCATCGGAGCATCTTCCGGGCTACATCGGGATGAGTTGGAACAGAAATTTTGAAGGGCAATTTCTACAGAAAGTCGTTGCATGGTCAGTTACTCCCGATTTTTTAGATTTTTTTGGTGTTGATATTTTGGCGGGAAATAATTTTACAAAAAATGATACGATCGGACAGGAGCAAATTATATTTAACGAGAAGTTTCTCGAAAAATACGGATTGGATAAAAGTATTGTAGGCAAAGATTTCGAGTGTTTTAATCCGGGTATTATAGTAGGGATAGCAAAGGATATCAATTTTCAATCATTGCACTATGCCATAGAGCCGATGGGCTATGTAGTACTTAATGATCAAAAAGGCTGGATTAAATTTATGTACATCAAAATATCAGGACAGAATACACCTGAAACAATCGATTACATTGAGAAGACTTGGAGCAAATTCAATGATGAGACTTTCGATTTGAATTTTCTTGATTCTAAAATGAACGATCTTTATAAAAAGGAAGAAAATCAGTCCAAATTAATAACGCTATTTGGATTTATTACAATCGTAATTGCTGTTATGGGGGTTTATGGATTAATCTTATTTAATACGAGACAAAAAAACAAGCAAATAGCTATCCGTAAAATAAACGGAGCGAGTGAAGCACAAATTGTTTTTATGCTTAATAAAGATTTGCTTTTACTTCTTTTTATAGCCTTTCTGATAGCGATGCCGGTGGCTTACTATTTTGTCGGAAAATGGCTTGAAAATTTCGCTTATAAAACTCCAATTTATTACTGGGTATTTTTTGCCAGTGGATTTTTAGTGTTTCTGATTACGATAGCTACAGTTAGCATACAGAGCTGGAGAGCAGCAAAAGCAAATCCTGTAGATTCATTAAAAACTGAATAACCACAATTAATATAAAAATAGGCCAATTGTATAATATCACTGATTTAAGTAAAGTATAAAAATGAGAACTATTATAAGAAATTTTTTAAGTACGCTGAAACGCTTCAAAATGGCTAGCATACTCAATATTTTAGGATTGAGTGTGGCTTTTGCCTCTTTTGTTGTAATCATGATGCAGGTGGATTATGATTATAACTTTGATAATTTCGATAAAGACGCAGATAAGATCTATCGTGTCGAATGGGTGAACAACGAAGGAGGAAAACAATCCATTATATCAAGAGGTCTTGCGGATGTCTTGTTCGAGTCGTCTCCTGCTATTGAAGCCGGTACACTTAAAAGTTTTGTTAAAAAGATATATTTCAGTATCGATATTGATGGAGTTCCTGTCCATTATTGGGAAAAGGATATTGCTGTTTATCCTTCTTATACCAAGATATTCGATTTTAAAATGATAGAAGGAACTGCCGATGCTTTGAATGAACCTGATAAAATACTCGTTCCTCAGAGCCTTGCAAAGAAAATATTCGGAAAAGAATCTGCTTTGGGTAAAATATTAAAGGGGCAATCACAAAACTTTATAATTGGGGGTGTATATAAAGATTTTCCTCGCAATTCATCTGTTGAAAATGTCATAGTACGAACTATGCCGAAGGATGAAAATTTGAATAATTGGGGTAATTCAAATTATAATGTCTTTGTGAAACTAAATTCTTCGGATATCCCGAAAGGTTTGGGAGAAAATCTGAATGTACCTGAAGAGCAAAAAAACTTTTTGGAAGGTCATTTACAATTTACTCAGCTGAAAGATTTACACACTATTATAGGTATACAATATGATGAAATACCTAAAACGAGTAGTCAGACTATTATAGTACTTTTTACTATAGCTATTGCGATATTAATAATTGCTGCGGTTAATTTTACAAACTTTAGTATGGCTCTGGCTCCAATGCGTATTAAGAGCATCAATACACAAAAAGTTCTTGGAGCCGGCGAATCGGATTTAAGACGTTCGCTTCTGTTAGAGACTATTATAATCAGCTTTTTCGCATTTATCCTCTCTCTAGTCTGGATTCAGCTTTTCTCGATGTTTCCTGCAATTACTAAACTGATAAGCGCCGAGATTCTTTTATCTTCCTATCCTTCGTTGATCGTATTAACAGGTTTATTGTCATTATTGCTTGGCGTTGTTTCCGGTATTTATCCTGCCTATTATATGACATCTTTTGAGCCTGCACTTGTACTGAAAGGTAGTTTTGGTCTTTCGCCTAAGGGTCGTCAGTTGAGAAATCTGTTGATCGGTTTACAGTTCAGTGTGTCGATTGCATTGATTATTAGTGCATCGTTTATGTATTTGCAAAATTACTATATGCAAAATGCTTCCTTGGGTTTTGACAAAGATCAATTGATCGTAACGGATTTGAATACCAAGATAAACGATAACAAAAGTGCTTTTACCAACGGATTAAAGTCCTTTGCAGGTATCGATAATGTGACATCGGGGTTTGCAGTGCTTTCTAGTAGAGATAGTTATATGGGATGGGGACGAAAGTATAAAAATGAAGTTATCGACTTCCAGTGTTTCCCTGTCGATCCTTCTTTTTTGGAAGTCGTAGGTATAGATATTACTGATGGGCGAAACTTCAGGGAAGATGATGAAAAAACGAATCATGGTGTTTATATATTTAATGAGGCGGCACGGAAAAAATATAATTTGGAATTAAATAAATTTCTAGATGAGGCAGAGATAATCGGTTTTATCCCAGATGTCAAGTTTGCATCTTTCCGCAATACTGTCACACCTATGGCCTTCTATGTATGGGGTATCCATAATTGGGGAATGAATCCTAATTATGCTTATATACGTGTAGAAGCTGGTAGTGATATGTACGCGGCTATGGAACATGTTAAGGCATCATTAAAACATATTGATCCTGATTACCCTTTTGATGTTCGTTTTTACGACAATGTGCTGAATAGCCTCTACGAAAAAGAGCAGAACCTAACCTCCCTAATATCACTTTTTAGCTTGATAGCAATTATTATTTCTATGGTTGGTGTCTTCGGACTGGTTCTTTTCGAGAGTGAATATCGTCGTAGAGAGATCAGTATCCGTAAGGTTTTAGGAGCATCTATCAGTGAAATACTTATAATGTTTAATAAAACATACATTATTATTCTAGGTATTTGTTTTCTCATCGCTACTCCGATAGTTTACTATGCCATAGATATCTGGCTTGAAAATTTCGCATATAAAACCCCGATGCACTGGTGGGTATTTCTTGTTAGCGGTCTGATTATATTTTTTATTACAGTTGTAACTGTGAGTGTACAAAGCTGGCGAGCAGCCAATACAAATCCTGTAGATTCGCTAAAAAATGAATAACTACGGTTAATACGAAAATAAACCAATTGTATATTGTATCAATGATTTAAGTAAAGTATAAAAATGAGAACTATTATAAGAAATTTTTTAAGTACGCTGAAACGCTTCAAGATGGCGAGCATACTCAATATTTTAGGGTTAAGCGTAGCTTTTGCAGCCTTTGCCATTATCATGATACAATTAAATTATGAGCGGCAATTTGATAAGGTGCACCCTACATCAGACCGTATATTCCGTGTAGATTTACCTAACGAAGAAGGTGTTTTCTCTATGATTCTTCCCCGACCTTTTATCGAGGATGTGATGCGGTCTTCGCCTCATATCAAGGCAGCAACCATTATCAATCCGTTTATAGGTCAGGTTTATTTTACAGTAAATGATCGTGGTGAAAAGAGAGGTTTTAGAAAGAAATTTACAACATGTAGCTCTGATATAACCAAGGTATTCGATTTTCCGATAATAGACGGAGATATTAATTGCTTAAAAGATCCGGATAAAGTTATTATACCATTGAGTGTTGCACATGCATTGTTTGGAGAAACTTCGGCTATTGGGAAAGCTATACATTGTGAAGAGCCGGTATGGAGCAAAACACGTACAGATATGGTGGTGGGGGGTGTTTACCGGGATTTTCCCGAAAACACTCAATTAAGCAATGATATCTATACAGCTATGGATCCCGATTTTTCAATGGATAATTGGAGTGCAAGTAATTATTTATGTTATCTTCTATTAGATAATGCTAAGGATAGCCAAAGCGTAGTAGATAATTTTAATAAAAACTACGATTACTCCAAACTGGAATGGAACGATAGTAAAAAAGAAATAGGACTCACTTTGTTGACGGATATTTACTATGAAAATGAAAGTAAAGATGGTAATATAGTGCGTAGCGGGAGTAAAGAGTCTGCTAATCTTATTTTAGTAATAGGTATCTTGGTTATTGTTGTAGCTACTATAAATTTCATGAATTTTAGTACATCACTTGCACCACTGCGTATTAAAAGTATTAATACACAAAAAACGTTGGGTTGCCCGGATAGTATTTTACGAATCACATTAGTTAGCGAGGCTGTAAGTCTTGCCATAATATCCTATATGATAAGCATTCTGATAATATGGATATTAAATGAAACTACTTTATTGTCATTCTTTGATGCAGATCTTAGTATTAGCCGGAATATCCCATTGTTACTGATCTGTGGAGTAGTGGCATTTATAGTTGGTGTGCTAGCTGGTTTGTATCCAGCATTCTACATGACTTCTTTTTCTCCTGCTATGGTGCTGAAGGGTAGTTTTAGTGTTTCCCCTGCGGGACGGCGATTGCGTACAGCACTGATAGGTTTTCAATTTATAGTATCGATAGGATTGATAATTGCCTCTTCTTTCGTTTGGTTGCAAAACAATTATATGCAAAAATACTCATTAGGTTTTGATAGAGATCAGATTGCTATAGTTGAACTGGGTATCGATTTTTATAAAAATTATCGTGAAACTTATACAAACCAATTGAAAGCCTATTCGGGGATAGAGGATGTAGCCTTTTCTAGACAGAAGCTAGGCTCACGAGATACCTATTCATCATCGTCTACCACTTATAAAGAACAAACGTTCAATTATTATATGCTGGATGTTTCGTGGAATTTTGCCGATGTAATGGGTATACCATTAGTAGGAGGTAGAAAAGCTTCTCCGACAGATGAAAAGGGAGCGAATATGTCTTTTATTTTGAACAAAGATCTCCAGCAGAAATATAATATAGAAACCGAGACACCCATACAGCCTTTTGAGAATTCATCTATTATTGGCTTTGTCGACAACGTTAAATTTACATCTCTTCGCCAGGGAAATGATAATATAGTGCTTACAATTAATAATCCATGGAATACTTTACCTGTTTCTTATATACGATTGAAGGCCGGAACAGATTATTTTGCCGCTGTAAATCATATAAGTAAAACGATAAGTCAACTTGATCCGACATACCCTTTCGAAGTCGAATTTTATGATTCTCTGTTCAATCAGCTATACCATAAGGAGGAGAACCTGCGTAAGATGATTACTCTGTTTAGCTTATTGACAATTATTATTGCCATTGTCGGAGTATTCGGTCTCGTAATATTCGATACCGAATCGCGACGTAAGGAAATTAGTATCCGTAAAGTACATGGTGCTACAATCGGCGAGATACTCGTAATGTTTAATAAGACATATTTTTATATTATATGTACATGTTTTGCGATAGCCATACCATTGATTTATTATGGAATAACAAAATGGCTCGAAGGCTTTGCGTATAGAACGCCGATTTACTGGTGGGTATTTTTAGTAGGTGGTTTAGTGATATTTTTAATTACCGCAGCTACAGTTAGCATACAAAGCTGGCGAGCAGCAAGTACAAATCCGGTAGATTCACTAAAGACAGAATAGATAATACAAGAAAGTGATGAAACAATTTATACGTAATTTTAAGAAACAAAAGACCGTCAGCATTTTAAATATATGTGGATTGAGTCTTGGTATCATGGTGTCTCTTACAGTGGGACTGTGGGCTGTGAACGAACTGACTTTTGATGATTTTCATGTCAACGGGGATAAAATGTATAGGGTTGTACAGTCTTTCGAGCTTAATAACAAACCTCTTAGGGCTGCTACTTCTTTCGAACCTTTGGGAGAAATAGCTGCTGCCGAAATTCCTGACATAGTGCAAATGTGTAGGGTATATAAAGAAAATAATGGTGTAACAATAAATAATAAAGTCAATTTTGGCTTAACAGCTATTATGACTGATTATGACTTCTTTTCTTTCTTTACTTTCCCGATGAAAGAAGGGGATGCCAAAACAGCTTTCTCTGCTCCCGATAATGTAATAATTACCGAGTCGACAGCTAGGAAATATTTTGCGAATGAAGATCCCATCGGACAGAAAATTAGTTATCATGGATATAATTTTTCGGTAAGTGGTATTATGTACGATATGCCACGGAATTCACATATTCAGGCGGATATTGTGTTCCCTTTATTCGGCTATTTTGGCGATTGGGGGTGGAATAGCAGTTTCTCGTATGATACATATTTTATCCTGTCGAATAATGCAGATATCCCCTCGATTCAAAACAAGCTGACTCAAATTAATAGATCAGGCGCAGCTGCATTTTTAAAAGAAACATATAATAAAGTTGAGCTTGAGCCATTGAAAGATGTGCATTTCAGTAAGACTGATCCGACTTTCGACAGCGCGGTAAAAGGAGATAAAAAACTTTTAGGGATATTTATTATTACAGCTATAACTATCCTTGTCATCGCCTGTATTAATTTTACCAATCTGTTCATCTCTACATCTTTTATCAGGGCAAAAAGCATTGGTATAAGAAAGTCGCAAGGAGCAAGTAAAGCATTGCTGATGATTGATTTTTATAAAGAGACACTGTCATATGTTCTCATATCAGTTATCGGAGGCCTTGTATTAGCTATTCTGACATTACCGGTATTTAATAGCTATACAAGATCGTATATAACTATAGATTTTTCATCACCTCTATTGTATATATTTATTGTAAGTCTGATAATAGTAACAACTCTTATAGCCGGTTCTTTTCCTGCATTCCGGATGACACAGTTTGGAATTATCGAAACATTGAAAAGTAGATTCCGTGGAAAAAAGATGTCGGTATTTCAAAAGATTCTTATAATTATACAATTTACTTCGTCACTTTGCCTTCTTATAGTCGTATTCTTTTTTGGCAGGCAGATAGACCATATATTATCACAGGATCTGAGGTTCGATACTCAAAATGTGATTTATGTAAATGGATGGAGGGATTTCGGTGCTAATTACAAAACATTGCGTAATGATCTGGTCAGAGACCCGTCCATCGTCGATGTAGCTATGAAACAATACAACTTACCTATTAGGATGGGCAACGGCATAGGCGCGAAAAATATAGAAACAGGCGAACAGATAATGATGGATATGTCGGAAGTTTCTCCTAACTATTTTGATTTTTTCGGCATGGAATTCGTCGCAGGCGAAAATCCTTTAACCTTGGAAAGTGCTCCCGATCTTAATTATTGTGTTATAAACGAACGCGCAGCGGAAGTTCTTGGTCTTAAAAATCCTGTTGACAATTCTTTTATTCTAATTTCCATCGGCGGGGCACGTATCGAGAAAGATGGGCAATCCTTTATTGTAAAAGGAGTTGTACGTGATTCGTATGTAAAATCTTTATATCAGGAACCCGATCCTCAAATGTATCTGAACTTATCGAGGGACGATCACAATCCGATATTTTTTAAGATTGCAGGTAATCCTCAGAAAGCGATAAAAGTAATAGAAACAAAATGGAAAGAAATGGTTCCCGATACTCCTTTCGAATATCATTTCTTAAACGAAACATATCAGAATTTATATCTGTCCGAAATGAATACTCGTCATGTATTAAGCTATGCTTTGTTTATAACTTTTGTAATTACCGTTACCGGTTTGTACGCCATGGTTTTTTATTCTACGCAACGCCGGATAAAAGAAATAGGTATCCGTAAAATAAATGGAGCTACTATTAAAGACTTGCTTTTATTACTTAATAAAGATATTTTACTCTGGATCATAATATCGTTTGTGATAGCTTGTCCTATTTCATATCTGTATCTGACGAACTGGCTTGACACTTTTGTTGTGAAAACAACCTTAAGTCCTTGGGTATTTGTTTTAGCGGGACTAATAACTTGCCTAATAGCATTATTAACAGTTTCTTTTCAAACATGGAGAGCGGCAAATGCAAATCCTGTAGAGTCACTTAAAAACGAATAAGCATTTTTTTATTTAAGTTTAGTTCAGAACACCATGCTAAAGACAGTCCATTGGTCTGAGGTATGGTGTTTTAGATTCCCACCGTGCAATCTCATTATGTAACGTGAAACACTTAGCCCGATTCCTGTGCCTGTCTCTTTAGTGGTGAAGAAAGGAATAAATATATGAGGTGTAATATCGTGAGGAATGGGTTCTCCATTATTCGATATATCGATTCGTATTTTATGATCGGTGTCTGTAATCTTTATTAAGATTTTGCCACCCTCTCTCTCTCCGATAGCCTCTATCGCATTCTTTATAAGGTTTACAAGAATTTGAGTGATTTGAGATTCGTCTGCATTCAGTATATAATCTCTGCTATGAGATATTATTTGTATATCGATTTTTTTTCTTTCAATTTCGGACGATTCCAGATAAATAACCCTGTCAAGTAAAGGGATTAGTTCAACCTGATTGAACTGTGGTTTCGATACGCCTGTAAATTTGCGATAGGAATCGACGAACGAAGCCAAACCTTTTGCTGTGGAACTAATCGTCTCAAGAGCATCTATCGTATTTGCTCTAAGCGATTCGTTCGATAATTCTGCATGCTGTGTCTTATAAGAGAATAATAAAGTCTCCGTTAGCGATGTTATAGGCGCTATCGAGTTCATTATCTCATGAGTCATTACTCGGATAAGTCGTATCCACGATTCCATCTCTTTTGCTTCCAACTCGTTTCCAATATTGTTGAGTGTGATAATCCTTATTTCTCCTTTTTTAGATGTTATTTTCGAGACCTGTAAACTTATTTGTATTTCTTCCCGTTCGTTGCTTATCTTTATTTGTACGTTATCATTCGTATCCAGTTTTTTGAATAATTCGGGAAAGGTTTCATCAACAGTGGCTAACTGATTGAGATGAGTAAATACAGGTAATCCGAGCAACTTATTCGTTGCATGATTCACCGATTTGATATTATTTCGTTCATCTAATAATATGATTCCAGTAGAAACACTTTCGATAATAAGGCTTAGAAACTTTTCGTTTTCGATGATCTCAGTGCGTGCCCTACTTAATATTTCTTTGATCCGGTTGAGCATCTGATTCAATTCTTTTTCTCTCTTCGATATTTTGCTTTCGGCAAAATTGAAAGAGTAATCGCCGTTATCCAAAGCATTTAATAAAAAGAGGATATTCTGATTGAATTTCTTATAATGATTTTGCAAGCTTTTCAGCGAAAAAAGCAGCAATAGAATAAACAAGCTGCTATATATGTATGCCCCAGACACAATTAATGCAGTTGTCGTCGCTACCGATACGATCAATAGTCCGAGGTAGAGGATAAGTTTATATTCGATAGATCTAAACATTCGTATTCAGAGCTTTATTCAGATTTATGATAATCCGTATTTTTTCATTTTACTATATAGGGTAGGGCGTGTAACTCCCAGTTCCAATGCAATGGCAGATATATTTCTATCGTATTTTTGCAGCGCTTTTTCGATAAGTATTCTCTCCATTTCTTCCAGAGTTATAGCTTCGATAATAGAAGCCTTATTTTCCATCGACCGCATATAAAAATCAGATGGTTGTAATTCATTATTGTCGCTTAATATCACTGCTTTCTCGATAGTATGCTGTAATTCCCGCACATTTCCCGGCCATGGATATTCTGTAAGCTTGGCAATAGCCTTATCGCCCAGTTTCAATTCTTGCTTATTGTATTTTTTCGCAAATCGTCTGAGAAAGAAATTGGCTAACGCAGCAATGTCTTCACGGCGATCGCGCAAAGGTGGAACTTCTATCTGAATCGTATTGATACGATAGAGTAAATCTTCTCTAAACTCACCATCCTTAACCGATTTAAATAAATCCTTATTGGTAGCACATATCAGTCGTATATCAACCGATATCGGGTTATTGCTTCCCACTCTGATTATCTGTCTCGACTGCAGGGCTGTAAGTAGTTTGGCTTGTAATACATAACTTAGGTTTCCTATCTCATCGAGAAAAAGAGTTCCTTTGTCGGCAGCTTCAAATTTTCCTGCACGATCGGTTTTAGCATCAGTAAATGAACCTTTGGTATGTCCGAATAGTTCGCTTTCGAATAATGATTCAGTCACGGCACCCATATCTACTGTTACCAAGGTTTCGTTTTCACGCAACGATAAGTGATGTATTTTTTTTGCAATCAGTTCTTTACCTGTTCCATTTTCGCCGGTTATCAGAATATTTGCATCGGTTCGAGCTACTTTCTTTATGATTGCCAGCAGATTTTGCATAATTGCCGACTCTCCCCAGCATATATCATCTTCTTTGTTTAACTCGTGATTCAGTATATTCTGTTTTTCCCGCAATTTTTTCACTTCTTTCCTTGATTGGCGTAAAGAGAAGGCCGATTGAAGCGTTGCCAATAATTTCGTATTATCCCATGGCTTAACCACAAAATCACTGGCCCCTTCTTTAAGTGCTTTTACAGCCAGTTCTATGTCTGCATAAGCTGTGAACAAAACAACAGGAAGTTCAGGATCAACTTTTTTTATTTCCGATAGCCAATATAAGCCTTCATTACCTGTATTTATTCCTGCCGAAAAATTCATATCGAGCAAGACAACATCGGGACTTTTCTCTCTTAATGCTGATATTAGCATATTTGGGGAGGCTAAGAGGTGTACCTGTTCAAAATAAGTGTCTAATAAAATGCGTAAAGCATTTAAGACATTTTTATTATCGTCGACAACTAATATTGTTCCTGTTTTCATGTATGAAGTAGCTAAAACTTATATTACAAATGTAATTATTTATAAGTTACTATGCGATTCTATTAGAAGACAATTCTATCAATATAGTTCACTGTTACGATGTGATCTATTTTTATCACTGGTCAAAATATTTAAAATAATTATTTAATCATTTGTTTAAATCAATATATTAATTACATTTGCATTATCGTAATACTTTATGCAATATGGAAAAAGATATTTCAACAGAAAAAAAAATAAAAGAAGCCGCGCGAAAAGTCTTTCACGAAAAAGGATACGGACAGGCACGTACACGTGATATAGCAGACGAAGCAGGAATAAATCTGGCACTACTCAATTACTATTTCCGTAGTAAAGAGAAGTTGTTTGATATTATAATGGAAGAAAGTCTGATAGAGATATTCTCAATTATTATAGATATAGTGAACGATGAAAGTACGTCTTTAGATCGCAAGATCGATATAGTTGTCAATGGATACATCGATTCGCTACTTGTAAATCCCAATTTACCATTATTTGTATTAAGCGAAATACAGGCAAACCCTGAAAAGCTAATGAAAAAAGTTGGTGTGCCCAAAAGCATGATTCTTAACAGCTATTTCTATAAGCAGATGCAAGATCAGTTGGATCTGAAGGATATAAAAGATTTTACCCCTTTGCATATTTTTATCAATCTGGTGTCTATGACAGTGTTTCCTATTGTAGGTAAACCTTTGCTGATGGCATTACACCACCCAATGAATGAAGATATGTATATGACATTTATGAATGAGCGAAGAATATTTGTACCGATGTGGATTAAAGGAATGTTGAAAATAGACGAATAAGCTAAAGATTATGAAAAGGAATATATTTATAATTGCTTGTATGTTTGCGGTTCCGTTCGTTGTTTCTGCTCAGAATACGGCTCTAACATTAGAGATGTGCCACCAGAAGTCGAAGGAAAATTATCCGTTGATCAAGCGCTACGAGCTGATAGAGAAATCGAAAAACTACAATCTTGAGAATGCAAGCAAAGGATACTTACCGCAAGTTTCCCTATCGGCAAAAGCATCTTATCAATCGGAAGTAACCGCTGTTCCAATCTCAGTTCCGGGAGTAGATATACCGAGAATTAGCAAAGATCAGTATCTGGCAACACTCGATGTTACCCAGACCATCTGGGATGGAGGAGTAATCCGTTCAAAAAAAGAAATAACAAAAACTTCGGCGCAGGCAGATCAAAAGCAACTGGATGTAGATATGTATGCGATTAACGATCGTGTAAATCAGTTGTACTTCGGTGTATTACTTCTGGATGAAAAGCTAAAACAAAATAATCTGTTACAAGAAGAACTTCAGCGCAATTACAATCTGATAACAAGTTATATTCAAAACGGAGTAGCCAACCAATCCGATCTTGACGAAATAAAGATAGAGCAATTAAAGGCTATTCAAAATCAAGGGCAGTTACAATTAAGCAGAAAATCGTACATGGATATGCTGGCTATATTGCTTGGCGAATCATTTGGCGAAGAAACCTTATTGCAAAAGCCCAACAGTAACGACTTGCTTGTGCCGTCTCAAATTAAACGCCCCGAATTGGAATTATTCGATGCGCAATTAAATAATCTTGAGTCTCAAAAGAAACTAATCAAAGCCGCTTATATGCCTAAACTCGGATTGTTTGTTACAGGAGGGTATGGCAGACCGGGCTTGAATATGTTGGAAGATGAATTTTCGCCTTACTACATAGGTGGTATTCGTCTATCCTGGAATTTCGGTAGCCTTTATACTCAAAAGAACGATAGGAGATTGATCGAAATAAACCAGAATAATGTGCTGGCTCAGCGGGAAACTTTTCTTTTTAATACTACCGTAGAGACTACGCAGGAAAGTAACGAGATAAAAAAGAATCGTGATTTGCTTAAATACGATGATGAAATAATCTCGTTACGCAGTAATGTGAAGAAAGCCACAGAAGTGAAAGTTGCAAATGGTATATCTACAATAACCGATCTTTTGCGTGATGTGAATGCCGAAGATATGGCAAAGCAGGACAAGATACAGCACGAAACAGAATTGCTGTTATCTATTTATAATCTGAAATTTACAACGAACAATTAAACGAATATATATGAAAACGACAAAGAATATATTTTTCATCGGCCTTATACTGCTTTTGGCTTCGTGTGGCAACAGGGACGGAGATTACGATGCTTCGGGTGTATTTGAGGCAACAGAGGTGATTGTTTCGGCAGAAGCCAACGGTAAGATTATGCAGTTTGATCTGGAGGAAGGGCAGGAGGTTTCACCCGAAAATATTCTTGGCTATATAGACACAACTCAACTGTATTTGAGGAAGATACAGTTGTTGACGAACGTAAAAGCCGTGAAAAGCCGACAAACGAATGTACCGCAACAAATAGCTGCTATAAAACAACAGATAGCGACTCAAAAGAATGAACAAAAACGTTTCGAGAGTTTGGTAAAAGCCAATGCTGCCAATCAAAAGCAACTGGATGATATAAACGCTCAGATACTTTATCTGGAAAGGCAATTATCTGCACAAACAGAAGTATTGGAAAACTCAAACAGAGGTGTAACCGAAGAGAGTTCAAGCATAGATATACAAGTAGCACAGTTAGAAGACCAGATACAAAAATCTAAGATTATGAGTCCGATACAAGGTATGGTATTGACCAAATATGCAGAGCAGGGAGAACTTGCCACACAGGGCAAAGCTCTGTTTAAAGTGGCAGATATGAATAATATGTTTCTGCGTGCCTATATTACAGCCAGTCAGCTTACACAAGTGAAGATAGGGCAGGAGGTAAGAGTATTTGCCGATTTCGGAGAAAGTGGTGCTAAAGAATATACAGGTACAATTACATGGATTTCAGATAAATCGGAATTTACACCTAAGACGATTCAAACTCGTGACGAACGTGCAAATCTTGTATATGCTGTCAAAATAGCTGTAAAGAATGACGGTTATCTGAAAAAAGGGATGTATGGCGAATTGAAATTACAATGAAAGCGATATCGGTAAAAAATATAAGTAAGAAATATCGGAATGTGCAGGCTTTGAACGATATTAGTTTCGAAGTCGAGCAAGGGGATATCTACGGAATTATCGGTCCAGACGGTGCGGGTAAAACCAGCCTTTTCCGTATTCTTACCACACTACTTTTAGCAGATAGCGGAACAGCCCGGGTAGATGGTTTCGATGTAGTAAAAGATTATAAAAAGATACGTAACAGTATCGGCTATATGCCCGGTCGGTTTTCGCTTTATCAGGACATGACAGTAGAAGAAAATCTGGAGTTTTTTGCTTCTGTATTTAATACAACTATCGGGGAAAACTATTATCTGATAAAAGACATATATCAGCAAATAGAACCGTTTAAACACCGTAGAGCAGGGAAGCTGTCAGGTGGTATGAAACAGAAATTAGCCCTTAGCTGTGCATTGATACATAAACCGTCAGTTCTTTTCCTGGATGAACCGACTACGGGTGTTGACCCTGTTTCACGTAAAGAATTTTGGGAAATGCTGCGAAAGCTGAAAGAACAAAACATCACTATTTTAGTTTCAACCCCTTACATGGATGAAGCTACATTATGCGATCGTATAGCTTTGATTAGGGATGGTAGATTTTTGCAAGTCGATACACCTCACAATATTATCAATCGGTTCTCCGAAATCTTATGGTCTGTAAAAAGTAACAATATGTATAAATTGCTCAAAGATTTAAGAGGATATAATAAAATAAAAACATGTTTCACATTTGGCGAAGCACATCATATAACGGTAGATCAAAATTTATCTGCTGATACATTAAAAACCTATCTGACTGAAAAAGGGCATACGGATATTGAGATACATGCAATAGAACCAAGCATAGAAGATTGCTATATGCAATTCTCATAAATAAAAAGAACAATGGGCGAATCGGTAATATATACAGAAAATCTGACAAAGAAATTCGGCAGTTTCACGGCTGTAGACAATATATCTTTCACTGTTGATAAAGGTGAGATATTCGGATTTCTCGGTGCAAATGGTGCAGGTAAGACTACGGCAATGCGCATGCTCTGTGGCCTGAGTTATCCTACTTCGGGAAAAGGCACTGTTGCAGGTTTCGATATTGCACGTCAGCAAGAGGATGTAAAGAAAAATATAGGTTATATGAGTCAGCGTTTCTCATTTTATGAAGATCTGAAAGTATGGGAGAATATTCGTCTTTTTGGTGGTATCTATGGTGTGAATGAGAAACTGATCGCATCTAAAACTGACGAAATATTATCCGAACTGGGCTTTCAGAATGAGAAAAATACGTTGGTAAAAGAATTGCCTTTGGGTTGGAAGCAGAAACTAGCTTTTTCGGTTTCTATTTTTCATACACCTAAGATTGTTTTTTTAGATGAACCAACAGGCGGAGTCGATCCTGTTACCCGCCGTCAGTTTTGGGAATTGATATATCAGGCAGCCGATAACGGCATTACTATTTTTGTGACGACTCATTATATGGATGAAGCTGAATATTGTCATCGGGTCTCTATCATGGTCGATGGGCGGATAGATGCGCTGGATACACCTAAGAATCTGAAAGATCAGTTCAATGCTCAAACTATGGATGAAGTCTTTCAGCAATTGGCTCGTAAAGCAAAACGCAGTGATAGCTAATCAGAATATGATAAATCTAAAGATTTAATTGAATGAAACAATTCTTATCATTTGTAAAAAAAGAGTTCTATCATATTTTCCGTGATAAACGTACCATGCTTATTGTCTTGGGAATGCCTATTGTGCAGATTATTCTTTTTGGATTTGCTATTACTACCGAAGTGAAAAATACGCGTGTCGCAGTTTTCGATCCGTCAAAAGATGTTTCCACACAACGTATTATCGACCGATTGGAAGCCAGTGAGTATTTTACAGTAGTGGACAATCTGAATAATCTGGACGATATAGACAGGGTGTTTAAAGAAGGGCGGGCAAACTTGGTGGTAGTATTTAGCGATAATTTCAATGAAAATCTTATACATACAGGCGAAGCGAGCATTCAACTTATGTCTGACGCTACTGACCCCAATCAGGCAATAATGATTTCGGGCTATGCCTCTAACATTATAGCTGCCTATCAACAGGAATTAGTGCAGCAACAGAATATACCGATTCAGATTATTCCCGAAATAAGAATGCTGTACAATCCGCAGATGAAAAGCGCTTATAACTTTGTGCCTGGTGTTATGGGGTTGATTTTGATGCTTATCTGCGCTATGATGACATCTATTGCTATCGTTCGTGAAAAGGAAGCAGGCACAATGGAAATACTGTTGGCATCACCGATAAAACCTATCTATATCATTCTGGCAAAGATGGTTCCCTATTTTACATTATCGCTTATCAATTTGTCGACTATTCTATTGCTTTCGGTCTTTGTTTTACAAGTTCCCGTAGCAGGCAGTTTGTTTTGGCTGATGATTGTTTCGTTGATGTTCATTTTTGTGGCACTGGCATTAGGACTGTTTGTTTCTACCATTGTGGAGACTCAGGTGGCTGCCATGCTGGTTTCGGGAATGGGTTTTATGATGCCCGTTATGTTGCTTTCGGGTATGATATTCCCGATAGAGAGCATGCCTGTTGTACTGCAATGGTTTTCGAATATTATCCCTGCCAAGTGGTATATATCGGCTGTGAGGAAACTAATGATACAAGGCGTAGATTATATCTATATATGGAAAGAACTTACGGTCTTGGCAGGAATGGCTATTTTCCTGGTTACTGTTAGTTTGAAGAAATTTAAAATAAGGCTTAGTTGATTGATTATGATAAAGTTCCTGATAGAAAAAGAGTTTAAGCAAATCTTGCGGAATAAATTTATCCCCAGATTAATTGTCGGATGGCCTATTATGATGATGCTTATCATGCCTTGGGCTGCCAATCAGGAAATAAAGAATATAAACCTTAGTGTGGTAGATAACGATCACAGCACTTATTCCGAACGCTTAATACAAAAAGTCGTATCGTCGGGTTATTTTAATCTCACCGATGTATCATCATCTAACAATAAGGCTCTGGAAAGTATAGAATCGGGCAATGCTGATATAATTCTCGAGATTCAACCCGATTTTGAGAAGAATCTCATTAAAGAAGGATATGCCAATGTTATGATATCTGCCAATGCGGTGAATGGCACAAAAGGTGGCGTGGGGTCTTCTTATCTTGCGTCAATATTGGGTGACTATGCCAATGAAATACGTAGTGAATGGATACAAACTTCGGGTGAAAATACGATCCCTGTTATAACTATCGCTCCTCAATATAAATTCAATCCGTATTTAGATTACAAAATATTTATGATACCTGCACTGATGGTTATGATGATGACAATGTTTGCAGGTTTCCTTCCCGCACTGAATATTGTGGGTGAGAAAGAAGCAGGGACAATCGAGCAGATGAATGTTACTCCTGTCAGTAAATTCACATTTATACTGGCTAAACTGATTCCTTATTGGGTTATCGGGTTCATTGTACTTACCGTCTGCTTCATATTGGCGGCGTCGGTATACGGATTGTTTCCTGCGGGTAGTTTACTGACAATATATCTTTTTACAAGTATTTATATTCTTGTCGTATCAGGTTTGGGATTAGTTATCTCAAATTATTCGAATACCATGCAGCAGGCTATGTTTGTTATGTTCTTCTTTATGATAGTACTCATACTTATGAGTGGGTTATTTACTCCTATAAATAGTATGCCTGATTGGGCACAAAAGATTACGGTAATCAATCCGCTGAAATATTTTATTCAGGTGATGCGCATGGTTTATCTTAAAGGTAGTTCATTCTTGGACCTAACAACACAAATGTTTGCTCTGATTGGTTTTGCTTTGTTCTTTAATATTTGGGCTATAATTAGTTATAGGAAGACTAATTAATATGAGTTTGATATACCCGCCATCCTTTCGTACATTCTGTCATCCCGAACTGAAAGGAGGGATCTATTATGAAATAAGTCAGTAGCTAATAGCCTCAAGAATGAGCAGATCCCTCCTTTCAGTTCGGGATGACAGATTTGAATGAAGATTTACTATTGAACTTAGGTAAGATAGTAAATCATGCAACATAATTACAAATATTTGCACCAATTATTATAGTGTATTCATTATCTTATTCTTAAACTTGTAAAAACTTTGAATCGAATATATACTATAAAATAATTACTATGAATCTAATTCTAAAAATCACACTTGCAGTTAATCTTATGCTGTTTGGATGCCTCTCATCATTTGCGGGAGATGTTTCGATTAAAATCACTAAAAAGTATTTGAATTTACCCGTTTCTCAAAAAGAGAACAGAAGTAAAATGACGTTTGAAACGGATGGAAAACAAGAACGAACTTTTGTAATAAGGCTTGCCGGCGATGCGCCCGATTATTGGGTATTCGCCGATGTATCGGCATTGAAAGGAAAAACTATAAAGATAAGCTATGATGGAAATCCTGATGGATTGGCTAAAATATATCAGGATGATAAGAAAGCCGATGAGGATACTTTTTATAAAGAAAAGAACCGTCCACAATATCATTTTACAACCCAAAGAGGCTGGATCAACGATCCCAATGGATTAATATTCTATGATGGCGAGTACCATCTTTTCTATCAGCACAATCCATACGAAAGAGAGTGGGAGAATATGCACTGGGGACATGCTGTGAGCAAGGATCTTGTGCATTGGCAACAGTTGCCCGAAGCCTTATATCCCGATCATTTAGGTACTATGTTTTCGGGTTCGGCAGTGATTGATTATGATAATACAGCAGGCTTCAACAACGGGAATACTCCGGCTATGGTTGCCTTTTATACTGCTGCTACTCCTGATAAACAAACGCAGTGTGTTGCGTACAGTTTAGATAAAGGGCTTACATGGACCAAATATGATAAAAATCCCGTAATAGATTCGAAGGCGAAATGGAATAGTGTAGATACCCGCGACCCTAAAGTATTTTGGTACAAACCAGGTGGACATTGGGTAATGGCACTCAACGAACGTGATGGTCATTCTATATATACTTCTAAAAATCTGAAAGACTGGAATTACGAAAGCCATGTTACAGGTTTCTGGGAATGCCCCGAACTGTTTGAATTACCGATAGACGGAGACAAAAATAATACAAAGTGGGTGATGTATGGGGCAACAGGTACTTATATGCTCGGCTCGTTCGATGGTAAAGTATTCACACCCGAAGCCGGAAAATATTTTTATAGCACAGGAGATATTTACGCTGCTCAGACTTTTACCAACATACCCGATAGTGATGGCAGACGCATCCAGATAGGATGGGGTAGGATACAGCAAGCCGGCATGCCATTCAATGGTATGATGCTTTTACCTACCGAATTAACTCTGCGTACGACAAAAGAGGGTGTTCGACTAATTAATGTTCCGATAAGAGAGACAGAACAATTATTCGAGCCTGTTCATCAATGGAAATCTTTATCGTCAGACGATGCTAATAACAAACTGAAAGAATTTTACGCTGCTGATCGTTTACGAATAAAGACTACAATCAAACTATCTCATGCCACAAGCGCAGGATTCAATTTTTTTGGTCAGCGGATAATAGATTACGATATGAATGGCAATACCATAAACGGTGTTTTCTATTCGCCACAAGATAGAAGCAGTATGGAATTAACTGCCGATATTTTTATTGACAGAACCTCTATCGAAGTATTTATAGATGGAGGTATATATTCTTATTCTATGGAGCGTAAACCGAATAATGACAATAAGGAAGGATTCCACTTTTGGGGTAATAACATCGAAGTGAAAAATCTGGAAGTATATGCTGTAAAATCAATCTGGTGAAATTTTACGAATCGTAAATTATATAATACGATAACGCCCTGTATTCGATATCAGGGCGTTATTTTATTTTGATCTGATCTTTTATAAATCATGTACACATCTAACTAAAGCGCCGGATGCTCTGTTAATGGGGAAAATAAGATACGTTCCATTGGCAATACTCAATATCTCTGTAACATCTCCGAGTGGATTAACATCACTTGCCCAATAATGACTGTTGCTACCTGCACTCTCTAGTCCTCCTGTTGCATTTCTCGTACCTCCGGCAGGGAAGAATAATCCATTGCCCGGATTTTCAAAGTTGGCGGCTACTGCTTCTGCCTGTGTAGGTGCAAACCAAACTCCCGGATAATTGTATTGGTCTGAAACAATCCGCCAATCTCGACCTTCAGAGTCAAGTAAAGCTTGCAGTTCTGCTCTGGTCGGGATTCTCCAACCATCCGGACAAGGGCTTGTCGACCAATCTGTACCTATAGCACCTGTTGTATCCCAGCCTGTTACTTCGCCGGTACTGGCCCATGCAACGTTTCTGTTCCATTGGTAGAATTTACCTATCTGTGTCTGGTCGGCAAAGGTATATGGTAAATCGACATTTGTTTCGGCCCATACTACGCCTCCTGGTCCCGGTTCGGGAGTTGGGTCAACTGTTTTTTGAATGATGGTAACAAGTAGTTCTAAGGCTCCTCCTCTGATTAATACAAATCTAACCACATCATCATCATCGTCGGCAGAATTTTCCTCAATGGCAGTGACTGATATGGTTGATCCGTCTGACGATCTAACGATTTGGAAATGGTCGTCGTCCAATCCTATAGAAGACGGGTCGCCCGATGGATTACCTTCTACATCCGCCCAAGTCAACGTATAGGTTGTTAAATCGGTCTCTGTAAGTATATCGTAAGACGAGCCGGCCTCTCCTGGCAATCTTATATAGGATTCTGATACACCAAGATAGTTATTAATATCGAACACGACGTGTTTTATATAGTCTTGCCATAAGACAATTCTAGTATCCATCGATGAAGATATATTGTTTGCAGCTTCTTGCGCAGTTGCATAACCACTACGTGCCACAGAAGTTATATTAAATTCGTAGCGAGTATTCCGTAGTATTTGTCCGAGCGGATTTCCTGCTGTATTAGGATTAAAATCGAGCCTGTAATAGCTTACAGTTCCCCCTTCATAGCGACCTCCAATTACAATACAAGTCGCATCACTTACCAAGTTGCCCGACGATGGAGTAGGTGATTCCGGTAAATACAGCTCTGAAACAGACGATGTTGTAGCAGCAGTTAGTATAGGGTCGGTATTTATAGTATAAGTCGTTCCTGTAGGGATGCTGGGATCGGTAACACTCGGTGTTGTTGTAGGATCATTCGGTATGATTTGCATATTGTTTGCTACGCGAAAAGCTTGTATGCTAACCAATTCGAAGTTTGTTACAGCACTATTTACTATAACATCGACACGAGCCACAGAACGAAGCATCCGTATGTTATTAATCGTATTTTCTGTTGTGGCAGATAATCCCGATGGAAATTCGTAGGTGCCCCACATAGATAAATTGCCACTTATTGGACTTGCAGAAATTATCGTGGTCAACCGAGCCTTTACGGCAGCTTTGCTTTCGCCCGCTTGTGGCTCATTAGTATTGATTTCTGCATCTGCATTTGCAACTATATAAATAGTTGTCGGTTCGTCACTCGATAGTAAACGGGCTTTGAACGTTGCGCTATAAGTGCCGCTATTTATAATATTTGTACCATCTACACGATATAAGTAGTTATCATTTTCAAATACAAGTATTTGTATTTCATTAATAGTACTTTCTGAATCTGTTTGTCCCGATTTTACTAAAGATTTAGGAGGAGTGGCATTAGTAGTCATTACTCCGAATTGGATATAGGTCTCTGCACCGTTCCCATTGTTTTTATTTGTGATTGTTTCATCGGAACATCCATAGAATAAGCTCGCAATTATGAATAAAGATAATTGCAGGATATAGGTTTTTGTATGTTGTGAAAATATTCTCATTCTATTTATCTATAAAATTCTGTTGTTTAATTTGCTAAAGAACAGAATGGATTTATGATGTCTCTTGTATTACTTTAACAAGTATATGCGCTCTTTTAGCCACTATCAGAAAATATGCTTCTATATTGGTTCCTGATGTGTTAGCTGTCAAAGCATCGACTATAATAATATTACGTGATTTGGTAATCCTGAAAAAACCGTCATCAATGTTTTCTCCCGGTGTTCCTAATGGTGTTCCAGCCGCATCAGACCATTGTATAGTATAAACAGGCACATCGGTTGATATCGAAGCATAACCATACGCAGTTATCGGTGATTTCAAAGTTATTGTCCTTGTCGATATCCTGAAATAATCTGTTCCATCCATCCCTACGTTCATATTTTCATCCGCCCAATCTTGTATGGCAACTTCGATATTAGTAGGTATATTTTCCGCCGCTTCTTCGGGTGTAGGCCAGCCGGGTGATGTCACATTTATTATACTGAATGTATAGTGATGATTGCGCAGTATTTGTCCAAGTGGATAATTGACAATGTTTGGTGCGAAGTCGAGTCGATAATAGGTTATATCACTACTGCCGTTATATCTTCCGCCTACGATGACACATGTTGCATCTGATACCTGATTGGCTACAGCCGGTGCTTCAGATTCGGGCAGATATAATTGTGATTCGGATATATTGTCTGTAATGATAATAGGGGCAGTATTAATTGTTGCAGAACTACCTGTCGGAATACTAGGATCGGAAACCAGTAATGCACCAGTATAAGCATTGGGTGCTACTTGTAAATTATTATTGACTCTGAATGCCTGAGCACTTACCATTTCGAAGGTACTTGCGGTCTCTGTTGTGCTAATATCCACCCGTGCTACTGCCCGCAATACATTTAGCTGTACTACCGTGTTATTAAGTGTACTCGCTATCCCCGATGGTAAAAGGTATTCACCCCACATAGGAAAATTGTCCGTAATATTGGCAGATGTTACCGATTGTGTAATCTTCTGTTTCACTTCGCTTTCGGTATCGCCCACCATCGGGAGGTTATTGGCAATAGCATTATTTGCATTGGCTACAATGTATATTTTAGCAGGCTGACCTACAGTATAGACAACAATATCGAAAGATGTGGAAATATTATCGTCGGAATTTATAGATGTTCCTGTTGCTCCATAACTATATTTATAACCATTTCCATCGTTTATGAATACTAAGGCTTGTATTTCGCTAATTTGACTTTCGTTAGCTGTTTGTGCTGCAAAAGTGATATTCTTAGTGTGGAATTCCACTTTTATGGTCTTCTTACTTGTGTCAGTGGTGTCATCTTGCTCCTGATCGCTGCACGACACTAATACGCACATTATACCCAATAGTGTACAGGCCCGAAGTAAATGTTTTACTTTAGGGATTACTATTGATTTATATCGGCTAATTAGTATCATGAGTATTTTTTTTATTTTTATCTATCTATCAATTACCATTCAAACCAGTGATATTCATTATCCCAGTCGGTAACTTTTATATTTACAGTTAATGAACCTCGTAAATCTATCAATATATTAATAGTACCACCAATGATTGGTATAATGTCGGTTCCATCGCTGTTTGTTTCTGCTATCGCTATCAATGTATCGCCTTTATATATTGCAATTGTCAGGCGATTGCCATCTGATAAAGGATACATCGTAAACGGATAAGAAATGAACTGTGTATTTGAATCATTAAATTCACCTCCTTGATTATAGGTTATAGAATTGCCTGTTAGGTTTCCCTTAAAATTATAAGCATCTTCTTTAGTCCCGGTAATTATGAAATGATAATCGGATGCAGCTTTAGTAATCGAACTTGCGAGTACTGGTGCATCCAGACCTTTTACCATAATATTGACCAGAGCTGTTTTTCGGTGTATGGTTACATTATCTTCTATTGTTACGTCTGCATTGGCAGTTCTTTCTTTAATATTAGTAATACCATAAAATAAATCGTCGGAATTTTGGGCATACCCTTCAGTATCTCTTTTCAATTGTACTAGGGCTTGCTCCATACTCATACCCTCATTTAAGGTACTTACTTCCTGTTTACCGTTCAAATTGTTCCACACAACAACGGAGAAACTATCTCTTCCTTTATAAAATATTTTGACCGGCACTTTATTCTGTATATCAGTGGCTGATACTGCTATCTCCTGAACAAAACGCTGATTTTTGTCGAATATATAGACATGTGCTCCACCAGCTTCACCGCTTGATGTTATATCTTGGCCGGCCGGGTTAACAGCTTTTATATTCATGAAAAGCGTTGTGTCGCAAGTCGGGAAATCATCGTAAATACAAGCTGAAAAACACAAGGATACAAACAATAGAATTGTGCTGTATTTGAGTTTCCGGGCAAATATTAAATATTTCATATAGAGGTAATCTATTTTGTCTTTTGGAGCGTCTGTTTTTATATTAAGTAGAGAGAACTACCTGTCTAATTTTCGTTCTCTCTACTTTCTTTTTTTATTACCATTCTACTTCTTGAGTAGGCACAATAATCCAATCCTCAGGAGTAATCGTTACAGTCAATGTTGCCGGATCACTTGGTATTTCAGGGTCGGGAGAACCTGTGCCTAAACGACGAAGAGTAATATCAACCGTGTGTTGAGTATTACGTGCGATAGCAGGAAGGCGGAATGGAAAATACATTATTTCACCGTCATAAGCGCCTTCTAAAGTAAGTAGTGTCGCTTCTTCATCATTACTGCCACCATCTATGTTTGCAAAAACGTAGAAATATCTCTCGTCATGATCTGCTATGGTAATATTCTCATACAGATAAGGTTTAATATATATTCCATGAACAGTAGTACCTTCTATACCACTATAAAAAGGTTGTGCCGTAACAACGGAAGGTATACCTACCGAAGATAAACTTTTGGCCTTGATGATAGCTACTCCTGTTAATTCAAACAACAATGGATCTAATCCCGCGGCAGGATCGATTGTAATTGTTCCAAGTTTAATTTTAGCAACTATGCGGCTAACGGGAATAGTTATAGTATTAGTACCTACAGATTCAGATTGAAGAGTTATGTCATCTTCGCCACTCATTATAAGGCTGGGAGTAGGGTCTGCTGTCTGATCATCCAGATTAATATAATTTGCTACATTTCCCAGATCGCTGTACGGATCGCCCTCTGCTAAAATAGGGTTAGGATATCCGGCCGGCGTATTTGCAATAACAACTATCTTTTTTGTTCCTGTAGTAAGTCCATCTATAAATAACGATAAACCGGTAGATACTATTTCTGCCTTTTCCAGTCTGTTATTGGCAAATATATATACTGTAAATGTATTAATTGTATTTTCTTCTACTTGGGTAGGGTTGCCAACACCACGGGTTTCATTACTTTTGGTTCCACCCAAGGTAACCGTAAGAGAAGCTTTAGCTCCTGTTTCGGGTGAGCCTGGAGAACTCTCATCATCGTTGCTGCTACAAGCAGAGCACAATAGTGCTACAATGCTCGTTAAGAAAAAAAGTCGTTTCATTCTAAATTCAATTTTTAAATTACTATTCTAATTATTTCTTATTTTTCGTTAAGTTTACCTATATTTATTTCATTGTTTTTTGAGTTCTATTAATGCATAGTATACATCGAAGTGCATTCGTTATTAATCCTGTTTTCGGGGAAAATCCATTGGTAATAAAGTGGATAGATGCCAATAGGAGTGTAAGTTTATGCATTAAGATTGTTTTCATAGGAGAGAAAATATATTTCTCGTTATTTAGTGAATAATTTTTCCAGAAGCTAAGATTTAACTTCTCATCTGGGCTTTTATTAAAAACAAGTTAATGTAACTTTTGTTCATATAGAAGATATCTATCTTAGGAAAGGGTAAATGATGGGTGTTAATGAGGTTTGTGGGATAAGTTTGCTTAATTGTTAGATGAAAAATGAACTATCCTATTTTTAACAGTTAATATGTATCTGTTTAATCTATATAGCCTCTATACAGAACAATCCCTTATCTGGAGTTGTTTATATTTAAACCTTTTCCTGAATGAAAGATAAAAACAAGTTTTCTTCTAAATATATAATACTATTTTTTCTACTTATCCTATTTCCTGTATTTCCTGTAGATATACTGAAGGCTGCGGCATTTCCTTTGGCAAAAGATACAGCCTATACCGATACTATACCTTTATATTCGGATAATGTAATACAAAAATCTATCTATTTCCAAAAACTAAAGAAAAGGAGTAAGTTATATGACCGTCTATGGGGTAAACATTATAGAGAATTATATTCGACTCCTATTACTGTAAATTCTATATCATTAAAATATCTTTTTAGTGAAGTTACAGTAACAGGGCAAGCGAATGACTTTGGTGGGGTATATATAAAAGACAAAAATGAATATTCTTATTTACTGAAACCTTTAGGAGGATCTACAAGCTTTTTAAAATCTGATTTTTTTCAGGAAATGTATAACAAAAGGGATTTCGAAGATACTTATCTGGACGAATTTATAGGTGATGCGTATACAATCATCAATCCATATACATTTATTACATCCGACTATTTAGCTAAAAAGGTCGGTCTAAATACAAATAATCCCCATCTTTATTACATCCCTAAAAATGCGACATCAGATACTATTGCCGATGGTGGCAATATTCAAGATAAGTTGGTGAGTATAGTAGAAATGCCTGAGTTGAATTCTCAAAAGAGCACCTTCGTCACAGAGGAGCTATTCAAAATGCTTCAAACAGATAAATTGCAGATGGTCGATCAGCAACTCTATATAAGAGAGCGTTTGTTTGATATATTGATAGGCGACTGGAATAAAATACCCGAGAATTGGAACTGGGTATCCCGTAATGAAGGCGATAGTGTAATATACCAGCCCATTGTTATAGACAGAAGCCATGCTTTTACGCGAGTAGATGGATTGTTATTCAAACAAATGCTGAGTGTACTTGGGCTAGGTTTCATTTCTGAATATAAGGGGGAATTGAAAAATGTCAAAAAAGAAAATTCCCTTGGGTTTACATTTGATGTAGCTTTGAGTGCTCAGAGTGACGAGTCTCTGTGGCTAGAGCAAGCAGATTATGTGAAGCGTGAATTGACAGATGAATTGATTGATAACGCTTTCAACAAGTTGCCAAAAGAGATCCAAGCTGCTCCTGAAACTCTCAATCTGAAAGAGAAACTGAAAAAAAGGCGAGACTCACTAAATACTATTGCCAGAGAATATTATAAGGCATTGCAGGAAAATCCGGTTTTAGTTGGAACAACCCAAAGCGATAGTATTATTATCGATAAATATAGCTCAGATAGCCTTCAAATAAGAATGTATAGTCCACAAAATAATACACCATTATTTGATCGTAGATATGCAAAAAAAAATACAAAAGAAATCTGGATATATGGATTGGATGGAAATGATAAATTTGAGGTGAAAGGCAAAAACAAAATGCCTGTATTCCTCATAGGGGGAAAAGATGATAATACTTATAATATAGAGCAAAAAAGCAAGGTACGGATATATGGGTATCATTCGCAGAAAAATGCTTTAGATTCTGTCGATAATGCTCGGATTATTCTTTCGGATAATGATAATACTCATGATTACGATTATAATAAGAGTCGGTACAGAGACATTTCATTTAGTCCTTGGGGTTTTTATGATTCTGACTGGGGGCTAAGCCTAGGTAGTTTTGTTACTTACACACAATATGGTTTTAAGCGTGCCCCGTTTTCTTATCAGCATCGTTTGGGATACAATTACCTACAAGGATTTCTTTACAGAGGAATTTTTCCTACATACGATGAAAATAAGAGTATGCATATCGATGCCTTTATCGGTTCACCCGAAAACTTCAATAATTTCTTCGGATTTGGTAATAATACCAATGGGTACAAGGACGAAAGGAACGATTTTAACAGGGTGAATATCGGTCGATATAGCCTGACTCCCTCATATCATCTTGGTATTGATAATCAGCAAACATTTATCTTTTCAACTTCTTTCGAAATGTATAAGGTTAAATGGAAAGAAGGCCGCTTTGTCAGTCAGTTCTTCGGAAGTGATGATCATATTTTTAATATGAATTACTTTGCAGATTTTGGCGTGACTTATGATGTAGAGAAAGCGCTATCGCCTTTTATCCCTGTATTTCGTTCGACTATAACCGCCGGTTGGAAAATGAATTTGGCTGACCTTAATCGGAACTTTCCTTATTCACAGGCTGATATTATGTTAAATTTTCAGCTTATAGATCGTGTGATTCTTGCCACTAACATAAAAGCAAAAGCCATATTTAACAATAAATATGAATTTTATCAATCGGCATCTACCGAACTGAGAGGTTATCGTGATAGTCGATTTATAGGGCAGTATTCTTATTATCAATTGTTCGATGCGAGAGTGGATATGGGTAAAATAAAAAATCCGTTCACACCTCTTAAGTACGGTCTTTTTGTGGGGTCAGATTTCGGTCGTGTTTGGTATCCGGGCGAGTCGTCAAAAAAATGGCACACATCTTATGGTGGAGGCGCATGGTTAACTATAATAAACAAAATTACAACTAAGTATTCTATTTTTGGTTCGGGCGATAGTGTCCGTTTTATGTTCGAATTGGGGATGGGATTCTAGATTGTTGATCGCTATTGCAATAGTTATATATAGCTATTGTACATCTTTCTTATTGAAGATATTTTTGTCTGCATAAAAGATAGAAAGATGAATAATCCGATTACAGGTGCAGAGATATTATTACAATCCCTTTTGAATCATGATGTAAATACAATCTTCGGTTATCCGGGAAGTTGCGTTATGCAAGTATTAGATTGTTTGTATAGTCGCAAAGAATTGATGAATCATATTTTGGTACGTCACGAGCAAGGAGCTGTACATGCAGCACAAGGATATGCGGAAGTATCAAAAAAAGTTGGGGTTGCTTTATTAACTTCTGGTCCGGGTGCCACTAATACCGTGACCGGTATTGCCGATGCAATGGCGAATGCTATTCCGATTGTTGTAATAACAGGACAGGTAAATTCAAATCTATTAGGCACAGATGCTTTTCAGGAAGTTGATATTATAGGTATCACCCATTCCATTACAAAATGGGTATATCAGGTTCGTTCGGCAGGTGAAATTTCTTCGGCAATAGCACATGCTTTCTATATTGCGTCCACGGGTCGTCCCGGTCCCGTGCTTTTAGATATAACAAAAGATGCTCAATCAGAGAAAGCTATGTATATATCACAACAAACCAGTTTTATTCGAAGTTATAATCCAACTCAATATTCGGAAAAATGTGAAAAATTAACTCCTACTGATACTGCGGACATGAGCCAAAATATGCAGAACCGGATAATGATTATTATGCAAGATATAGATGACGATTTAATCATAGTTTTAGACTCTGCTCATCTTTCTAACCCGAATGAGTTTATATCTTGTGAGATTGTAAAATCAGAAAAGTTTGGCACACTCGGATTTGGTTTGCCTGCGGCAATAGGAGCAAAGTGTGCAGCTCCGGACAAAATTGTTTGTCTTATTGTTGAGGCAGCTCAATTTCAGGCTACAATTGAGGAATTAGGGGTCGTTATGCAATCGGGAATTGATATAAAAATATTCTTATTGAATCATCCGCATGAAGATAATCCGGATTTTATCCGCTTAGTTGATGCCTATAATATTAAAGGAGAGGTTGTTTTGGAGCAAAAGTATTTGAAGAAGAATATTCAAAAAGTGTTGTATTCAGAAGGAGCTTTTGTATTAGAAATAAGGATGTAAAATACTATTTTAAAATACCTAATATCCTGGCACGATTTACAGCTTCAAACGAATTGTCAGCATTCATTTTATGGAGAATATTTTGTCGATGTATGTTAACTGTATTTATGCTGATTGCTAATTGATCGGCAATTTCTTTACTTAAAAGCCCTTTTTGGATCAATTGCAAAATTTCTTTTTCACGCGAAGTTAATTCAATAGTAATTTCACCTGATGAAATAAAATCGATTCGTTCGCCTGTTTTAAGATTGATAAAAAAACTTTTGAAATCGTCTGTATTAATTTGATCAGATAGAATATTAATAATACCAAGCATTAACCACAGATTACCTAATTTATCTGTTTCTAATGCTTGTCGTTCCCAAGATAATCGAACATAGTTCCCTTGTATATTTTGTACTCTCAGTTCGAAGATGTGTTTATAATTTATCCTCTCGTCTTTAGGTTGTTGCATAATGAATTCTCCGACCTTTAGTTGTATTTCTTTATATTTCAGAAAATCATCAGAATGAATTCTGGAATCTAGGAATCGGTTGTCAGACGGATTTCTAAAATCATCTTTTGTCGGTACATATCCAACTATATTCTTAAAATTATCAGATGTAAATATGTATTCGAATTTATGTAAGTCTACAATAAAGAAACAGCAGTTATTCAGTTCAGACAATCGGTTTAAATCATCTTTATACTTATTCGCAATGGTATAATCTAAATCTGTTTCTTTCAGATTATGACCTGTGTAGATTTCTTGCAATATTTCTCTTATTTCTTGATTCATATCATCATTGTACTTATCACAAAAGTAAGATAATATTTGGGTGAAGTAATAATGATATTTTAATTATATTTGTTCGTTTCTCTAAATCTAATTGTGCAATAATCGGTTTTGATTAAACTTGCTATTCCATGTTGATAAAACGAATACGAAATAAAACTTAAAAAAAGTGATAATGCTCCAACGATTAGAACTAAACTATTTTACTTGTGTTAAGAATAGTAGAGTAAGATTTTTATTTTAAATTGATTATATGTATTGTTCTAAACGGATTTATTTGATGTTCTTGCCTTTATTCATCTTGCTTTGTTTAACATGCCCGGTTAAGCAAGAGATAAAGCGATCATTAAATATTCCGATCAATATACAGCTCGATTTAGAGAAAAGCAATAATTTCAGATCGTGCATATCAACATTCCAACAGAACGATTTAACTCAAAAAAATAAAAAGCAGGCAGAAGAAAGATACTTCTTATTTACAGATAAAAATCATTTAGATTATCGGGGCAATTTTACTTCTACAAACTTATATCCGCATCAACCTGTAGAGGTTGACATTTTATCCGTTCCACTATTCATATATCACAGGAAATTAATTATTTGATTTGCACTTATACGCAACTTTATAATGTCAGATTAATTAGAGATAATTAGTTTGCCATATTCTTTATATAGAAAATATAACACTCAATATTCAAATAATTATGATACAAAATAATACGAAAGAGATGCAGCAAGCATACTCTTTATCGGGCACTTTTGCCCTTGCTTTACGCTTAGTTGTAGGTTGGACTTATTTTTCGGCTTTCTGGCGACGATTAATCCTTGAAAACAAACTGAATCCAGATGAAGCCGGATATATTGGTGAAAAATTTAATCATTTCTTGCCAAATGCACTGGGAATAAAACCTATTATAGAGTATCTGGTATCTAATCCCGAATCGCTATGGTGGGCTATGGTAGCATTTACAATTATTGAAGGTATTGTCGGTCTGCTTATAATGCTGGGATTTTTCACCCGACTGATGAGCTTGGGGGTACTGGGGCTAGCTACAGGTATATTGCTTGGGTCGGGCTGGCTTGGGACAACCTGCTTAGACGAATGGCAGATAGGCATACTCGGTATGGCTACAGGATTCACCCTGTTATTTACAGGTGGAGGAAAATATTCCATAGATAATTATTGGCTTGCTAAAAAGCCTATTGCAAATACAAAATGGTTTAGTTGGGTTGCTTCCGGAATATTACCTATTGGCGAAAAGAGATTGAACCTGATAGTTATCTCGGGATCGGCAGTTATTTTGTTTATGACTCTCTTTACCAATCAATATTTCCATAATGGAGTCTGGGGACTACTGCATAATAAGTCTGTAAAACCGATTGTCGAAATATCTGATACAACACTCAACAATGAAGGTCTGGTTTTTACTGTTTTCAGAACAGAAGGTGCCGATGTATATGGCTCATTCTTAATAGGTATTACATTGAAAGATCAAGATGGAAAAATTGTCTTACAACAAGATGGAGATGAATTGTCTAAATTTCCGTTGTTAGATATCGAAAACAGTTATGTTGCCAAAGTTAGGCCGGGTAAACATAGTTTGGTTATTCCCTTGGGAAGTAAGGCCAAGTTAAGGATTAAAGACGAAAGTATTGTCAATCTCCGTAAAGGCCGTTATGAATTAGTATTGACTGATATTAGTGGCATAACATGGAGTGAAAGAATTACTTTTTAAAGAAGTCGTCTTGACTTTTTGTTTTTCGTATTATTTTGTCATCCTGAGGAACGAAGGATCTTGGTTAGGAGATGCTTCACTATCGTTCAGCATGACAAAGAGAGTCAAAAACAAACAAAAAGAAAACATTTTGAAAAGTCAAGACGACTTCAAATATAAAAATAAGAGAAGCAGAAAATTCTTTCTGCTTCTCTTATTTTAGTTCTTATATAAATGGCTACTTCTTAAACTTAAAGTAGCGGTTCTATATCCTTCTCTATTTTAGATGGATTCGTAGTAGGAGAGTAGCGTTTAAGTATCTTCCCATCACGAGAAACAAGAAATTTGGTGAAGTTCCATTTTATAGCATCGAATATAAATCCACCCTTACTCTTTTTTAGTAATTTGAAAAGAGGATCAGCATCCTTGCCATTTACATCAACTTTTGCAAATGTGCGGAAGGTTGTTTTGTATTTCATCTCACAGAAACTCGCTATTTCGTCATTTGTTTCCGGAGCCTGATTCCCAAATTGATTGCAGGGGAAATCAAGGACCTCGAATCCCTGATCTTTATATTTGAGATATAAATCCTGTAAATCTTTATATTGAGGTGTAAATCCACACTGAGTGGCAGTATTGACAATTAGTAATACCTTTCTTTTATAATCTGCCATCGAAACATCGTTATCTTTGGCATCTTTTACAGTTATATCGTAAATATTCATATCAGAACATGATAATAAGTTTCCATGTTGCACTTCTGTTTGCGTGCTGAGGCATTTTATTCCCCCTGGAAACAGACATTGTTATCGACTCTAGCGTTCCAACTACTTTCCAAACACCACTCTTAGGACATTTGTCTCCTGTACGGGCAGTCATACCCAGGCGAGGCTTCATCATATATTTAGCTTTATTTAATCTTGATATTTTTACAACTGAATTGAATTTCAGCGTGTAAAGGTACAATAAATAGGCTACGTTTGAAAATAAGACTTGTATTCGCTCCTATATTAAACCGTTATTCCCTATAGAATGTTCATGTTAATAGATGTCATCCAAACTATATAAAATATAAGATATTCATTTAAAAGCAAAATAATAGAAGATAGATGAACGAGATACAACATATTAACCTTACATTTAACAGATAAAATAAATGGGTTCATTTTGCTCTCTATCTTCAGTTCTATTTTCTTGGTATTATGTATTAAGACATCTTATCGTCGAAATTGACCATCCTAGACTCCTTTGTTTAAAATCATTTACATTTTAATTTAGTATTTATATGAATATTTACATTGGAAACCTCAGCTATGAGGTAAAAGAGTCTGATTTGCACAAAATCATGGAAGAGTATGGTAAAGTAATTTCTGCAAAGCTTATTGTTGATAGAGATTCTAACAGATCGAAAGGTTTTGGATTTATCGAAATGGAAAATAATGCGGATGGTCTTAAGGCTATTCAGGAACTTAACGGAAAAGATTATTTAGGACGTCCTATCGTTATAAAAGAAGCTATTCCAAGAGATTGATGGTCTCTTGCCACCGTAAGTGCAAAGCACTATTGAAAATAAAGCCATAAACATAACATTAAACAATGCAGATGGGTTCTTGTATGAACTTATCTGCTTTTTTGCATTATTATGAAATCATTTTATCTAGGAAATATTGAAATAAAACTGCCTGTTATTCAAGGAGGAATGGGAGTTGGTGTCTCTCTCTCGGGTCTGGCTTCAGCTGTGGCCAACGAGGGTGGAATAGGTGTTATATCATGTGCCGGTTTAGGATTGATATATCATAAATCTCAAGGAAATTATCTCGAAAATTGTATTTGGGGTCTGAAGGAAGAATTACGTAAAGCCAGAGAAAAAAGTAATGGGATTATTGGAGTCAACATTATGGTTGCTCTAACCAATTATGTGGATATGGTAAAAACATCGATAGCCGAAGGAGTGGATGTTATTTTTGCAGGAGCAGGCCTTCCATTCGATCTGCCCTCATATCAGACTCCAGGTAGTAAAACAAAGCTGGTACCGATTGTTTCATCGTCGAGGGCTGCCAAGATACTTTGCGACAAATGGAAAAATAATTTTAACTATCTGCCTGATGCCATTGTAGTAGAAGGTCCAAAAGCCGGAGGGCATTTAGGTTTTAAATTAGAACAGATTGATGATGAAAAGTTTTCACTGGAGCAATTAGTACCTGAAGTTTTAGAAGTTGTAGCTCAATATAAAGATGAGAAGGTTATACCTGTTATTGCAGCGGGTGGCATATCATCTGGATACGACATGTATCGTTTTATCGAAATGGGTGCAGCCGGCGTACAGATGGGAACAATATTTGTTACTACCGAAGAATGCGATGCCGTCACCGAATTTAAAAAGATATTTATTGATGCAGAACAAGGGGATCTGCAGATAATACAAAGCCCTGTCGGTATGCCGGGTAGAGCTATTACTGGTGATTTCATTAAGAGTGTAGAAAAAGGGCTGGAAGTACCTAAGAGTTGTCCGTTTCATTGTATTAAAACCTGCGATTATAGCAAAAGTCCTTATTGTATTATACAAGTTCTTTATCAGGCAGCGAGAGGCAATATGAAAAAAGGATATGCCTTTGCTGGAATAAATGCGCATTTAGCGAAAAAAATAATAAGTGTAAAAGAAACTATAGCTACTTTGCAAGCCGAATTTTCATTGGCGAAGCAAGGAGCGTTGTAAGAAAAACAAGAAGCAATATTCTTCATCCGAAAATGAAGAATATTGCTTTCTATAAAAGATAATAAAATGGGGCTAAGTTTTAGGTCAATTTGCTAGGGACTTGTTTAATCACCCATTTTTTCAATCCTCCAATCAGATATAGTAGCCCTATTATTAAAGCTCCCGATGAGTTTATACTTTCGAGTAAAGGGGGCGTATCTGTAATTATTATTTCCACGACACCCGCTACTGCTCTGAGTATATATATTGCAGCAATCGCAAATACAGCTACTTTTAATAAAGGTAGTTTTCTTATCTTCCCATCGGCAGACAATCCATATAGTCCAAATACGAAAAATCCTCCTGAAACTGTTACTGTAAGTATATACGGCAATAAAGGATGTATCTGAGATAGTTCATTTATTTCTTTGCTTAAACCATATATTTCAAAGACTTTCATTAACCATATTAATGCGATTAAATGCCCTGCTGCTAATATGAAATTTAAAGTACTCCCAATTTTGAACATGATTTTTCAGTTTTTAATTAATTATTACTAACTGATTGCAAATATAAATCTAAGGTTAGAGTTATTGATTGAAAATAAAGCCATAAATTTGTCCAAACACGACAAGCGATATTTATTATGTATATAGCAGCTGGGTTATTTAATATTTTCTTGAAACAATTTGAAGATATCCAAATTGATATTTCTAAAATATTTTCTGAGTTTGCAACAGATCTTAAAATATTGGATAATCCGATTGCTAAAATAGATGCCAATATATTCGGTCGATATATGGAACAGATTGTTGCCAAGAAAAATAATCAACGAATTGGATTGGAAATCGGCTTTATTATTCCGTTTACCTTAACTGGTACAATTTTCAATTTATATCATAACAGAGCTACGGTCGGCGATATATTCGAAGACTTGGATTTATTAGATCCTACAGAGAATGATATAATTCACTATACGACAAAAACAGAAGGTGACCTATTCTATTATGAAATATCTATTAGTCAAGAATTTGTAGATAAATATCCTGTTGCTTCCAGACAATGGTACGAGATGCAATATGGTATCTCACTTCAATATAGCTATAGTTTTACGGGAAGATACCTATACCCTGTTTCAGCTCATTCTGTTTATAAAAAAGAGGGCAAAATGGATAAATTAGAAAAATATCTGAATTGTCCTGTCGAATTTGGACAGAATAAATTGGCCTTAATTTTTAACAAATCTGTTCTCGATCTACCTGTAATAACAGCAAGTAGAGATTTCTTGCCGATTTTTGAAAACTTCATAGCTGAGATACAAGATAGTAAACTTAATAATGTACTGTCGGGAGCTGTTCGAAGATATCTTTTACATAGTATCTCAACAATTAATCTGGATTTGAAATTACTTGCTGAACGGTTCAATATGAGTGAACGTAATATTCAGCGAAAACTAAAGTTAGAAGGGACTTCCTATCAACTTATTCTTAATGATCTTCGTATAGAATTATCTCGAAAATATCTAAAGGAGAAGATTTCTTTAACAGAGATTACTTTTCTTTTGGGTTTCGAAAGTCAAAGCGCTTTCAATAAGTTTTTCAAGAAACATTTCGGCTGTACACCAAGCCAATATATGAGTAAACTCAGTTCTTAGAACTGAGTTTACTATTTCGAAACAAGGTGTCTTTATTATTTGTTAGACTCGTTGACGATCTCTTTCAATATATTTGTTCCGTTTATTGCTGCCGGAAAACCTGCATATACTGACATTAGTATCATGATCTCTTTAATTTCTTCTGCTGTCAATCCGATATTTAGGCCTGCATTCATGTGAAACTTTAGTTGTGATGGTGCATTTCCTAATGTTGTCAATGCCGAAATGCTTGCTATCTGACGATATCTTTTGTCTAAACTTTCTCTGGAGTATATATCCCCATATCCATACTCAATAATAAATCTCGCTAGATCGGGGGAGAAGTCTCCGTAAGCATCTTGTATAACTTGTTCTTGATTCTTATCGAGAATCGCCAGATATTTCGAACCTAAATTATATCTGTCTGTTTCATTATTTGATAATATTTCTATTCCTTCTTCGTCAAGAATCCCATTGTTTTTTCGCTCTTGCAGCACTTCTTTCAATGTGTTCATTGCATTGATAGTTCTGGGGAACCCAAGGTAACCAGTAAGATGTAGTATTAATTCTTTTACTTCAATAATCGAACTGCCTGTATTTAAAGCACCATTCAGATGTACTTTCAATTGAGGTATTGCGCCTTGAGCAATAAGAGAAGATACAACCGCTATTTCTTTCGATTTATTATCTAATCTGTTCAAATTGTATACATCACCAAAAGAATATTCTATGATGAATTTGCTTAACTCCGGAGAAATATCTTTCAATCCGTTTACAACATTTTCACCTGCTTCTCCGTCAATTTCCATCAATTTGTTCCAACCACGCTCATAACGTTCCGATTTCTCCATTTGTCCGTAAGAATTTAGTACCGACAATAGTGTCAGTATAATTAATAATATCTGTTTCATATCTATCTTTATTTTTGTTTGAACAAAGGTAGATGCTTACGATACTAATGTTAGAGGACTTTTAAATGTGTTTTCGGTACTTTCTTAGAAAGTTAGTTGGAGATAAAGTGGTTTTTTTCTTGAAAATTCGTGCAAAGTACGATGAATCTTCAATGCCAATTTGATTTGATATCTCATTAATATTTTGATCAGAGTATATCAGCAGGCGCTTAGCTTCTGTTATCTTAAGATCTAGTGAATATTGTTTTGCAGATACTCCTGAAATCTGTTTCGAAAGGATATTAAGTTCATCTGCTGATATGGCTAGTTTTCGCGCATAATCTTCTATCGACTGATTCTTATTGAGATTATTCAATATAGATAGTTTGAATTTTTTAAATATCGGATTTGCTGTAACTGAGATGGTATTATTTTCTTTTGCGTAGAGCTTAATCTGCTTATAGAGGTATTGTATATCAATTCTGATCTCGTTATGGATTTCATATTCTGAAATAAGCTTTTTAAAAACGGGCTCAAGAAATAGTTTTGTAGCATTGTCTAAATCTATGTAAGGGAATTGAAAATCTATATTTAATTCGGTACCTAGCGTAGTATCAACAATTAAGATATATCCCTCACTATTTTCAGAATAGTCCCAATTATGTACTTGCTTCGGATTCACAAGGAATATTCTGTTTGGTTTTATAACATATTCTTGAAAATCTATAACATAAAAACCCGAACCGTGGGTAAACCAAACCAATGAATAAAACGAATGACGGTGTGGCCATTCAACATCAGTATCTTCTGTATCCTCAAAAGTTCCTGCGTAATATGGAATATGTTGGGACGGTACAGCTAACAGATCGGATATAGAATATTCTTGTAACACTTAATAGATATATGCTAGTATTTTGCCACTTATTTGAATCAGAGATATTTCGCAGAGTTTAGTATTATATTGGGCTTCAACAAGACGGTCTTCGGCCTCTAGTAAACTATTCTGAGCTTCGCGCAATTCTATCCCCGATAAATCTCCGAGTTTATAACGTTCAAGGGCAATTCCGTAATTGTCATGAGCCGTCTGAAGATTTTCCTGTTCAAGATTTGTCAGTTCCATATTATTCTGGTACGCCATCCATATATTAGAAAGATCTGTTCGTAGAGATAATTCTAACTGTTGGTATTCCAGTATTTTATTCTCAACTTCAATTTTGGCATTTTTCTTTTTTCGTTCACGATTGAAACCGTCAAAAATATTGAAACCGACCGTAAAGCCGTAATTAAATCCCAGATTTCGCTGTCGATTATAGTTTCCTACATCATACATGTTTTGGGTATATCCATAACCGGCATTAAGTCTAAGATAAGGATAGTATTGGCTTTGTATCGATTTGAGATCGAGAACACTAATGTTTTTATCTCTTTCGTATAATTGGAGGAATACATTTGATGCTTGCAGGTTATGCCAAATATCATCTTTATTAAGTAGCGGATTGAACTCAATGATCGAATCAGGAACAAGTAGAGGTTGTTCTACATTGTCCATTGCCATCAATTGATTGATATGCACCCGAGATTTAAATATAACTTCATGTTGTTTGATCAGCATAGAACTATCAGCATTGAAATCGACCTTAGCTTGTTGCATTTCAAGTCGTGAACCGGCACCAATAGTATAACGGGCTTCAACAATCCGAAGCCGCTCTTTCGATAATTTGACTGCATATCTAAGATTGCTCAGTCTTATATTCTGTTGAATATAATTGTAGTATTCTCCTGTAATATTTAAAATGAAATTCTCAATAGCGAGACGTGTATTCAATTCTCCTGTTTTTTGCAGTTCTTTCAGCTTACCATAATTCGCCTGAATATTAAATCCGTCAAAAACCATCCAGTCCATATTAACTCCGGCATTCAGAGCTTGATTATGCACCCCATTGTTTTTACTTATTTCCCCCGATGTAGTTCGTTGTTCGGTATCATTTATAGTTCCCGAATAACCGCTGATCAAATTGAGGTAAGGTAAATAACCGGCATTACCCCGGGTTAGGTTATTATTCGCTATTTCTTCATCATTGCGGGTTATTCTTATTTCATAATTGCGATCAAGTCCTATTTCTATGCAACGTTTAAGGTCGAAGACTTCTTGTGCGGCAATATAGTATGGTAGTGTAAAGAATAATATAATGATGTAATACTTTTTCATAATTATGTAGTTTGGGGTTATCAAACATCAGATGTTTTCTTCCGTTTTCTTAGGTTTTTTATCTCTGTCCGTCGATATATATAAATACATACAAGGAACAATGAATACAGTGAGGAATGTAGACACTAGCATACCACCAATCACGGCTACACCCATTGCTATACGTCCGTTCGAACCCTCTGCACTGGCGAGAACCAGTGGTAGTAAACCAAGTATTGTAGCAAAACTGGTCATGAGGATAGGTCGTAAACGTTGCACCGATGCTCCTTGAATAGCTTCAAGTCTGGTCATTCCCGATTCTTGCCGTTGGTTGGCAAATTCAACGATCAGAATTCCATTTTTGGCTACCAGCCCGATAAGCATAATAATACCGATCTGACTAAATATATTCATCGTTATATCGAAAATATACATAAATAAGAGTGCTCCGGCAATCGCCAAAGGTACGGTAAGCATTATTACAAATGGGTCTTTGAAACTTTCGAATTGGGCAGCTAATATAAGGAATATAAGAACAATCGCTAATAAGAATGCAAACATCAGACTCGAAGAGCTTTCGCGGAAATCTTTAGAGTCTCCGGCTAATGCTGTACGGAAACTTTCGTCCAATGTTTCTTTAGCTATACGATCCATCTCGTCGAGGCCTGCTCCAATAGTTACACCCGGTGCAAGTCCCGAAGATACGGTTGCTGAATTGAAACGGTTGTATCTATAAAGTTGTGGAGGGGCAACACTCTCTTCAAGTTCGACAAGGTTATCTAGCTGAATCATATCTCCATTCAGATTTTTGAGATATATCGATTTTAAATCTAATGGTGTATTTCGTTGCTGGCGGTTTATCTCTCCTAATATCTGGTATTGTTTACCATTCATATAAAAGTATCCCATACGCTGACCACTGAGGGCGTATTGCAGCGTCTGTCCAATATCACGTGTACTTACACCGAGTAAAGCGGCTTTATCTCTATCGATCTTAATTCGTGTCTCGGGTTTTGTAAACTTGAGGTTTACATCTGCCATTTGAAACATCGGGCTTTCATTTACCTTTTGCATGAACAGAGGGATAAATTCTTCCAGCTTAGCAATGTTAGGGGCTTGTAACACATATTGGATAGGCATACTGCTTCTTCGTCCGCCGAATGTAGATTGTTGTTGGACGAAAGCTCTGGCCTCAGTTTCTTTACGAAGGATGGGAGCAAGGGCATCAGCTATTTGCATCTGACTTCGTTCGCGATCTCCGATATTGGGTAAAACAACTGTGATATTACCGCCACCACTTCTGGCCCGTACGATGTTAGATTCTCGTTCGGGTGCGATCGAGTCTACTACCTGAGCAATTTTCTCGGTATAGTCTCTGTAAAATTCGTATGTTGCCCCTTCCGGACCACTAACCCTGATCGATACTTGGGAACGGTCTTCTAAAGGAGCCATTTCAGAGGGAATATTTTTACCAAGATAACCGATTGCAATAATGGTTATTAATATAATCGGCCAAACAACTATTTTATGTCTTAAGAAAAATTGTAATGCTTTGCTGTATCCATAATTAAGTCCTTTGAAGAAAGGATCGGTTTTTCTGTAAAACCACCCCGGTTTATCGTTTCTCTTTAATAGCTTAGTTGCTAACATTGGTGTAAAGGTTAAGGCAACAAAGGACGATATGAGTACTGATCCTGCTATTACGATACTGAACTCACGGAACAAACGCCCAGTCATTCCTTCGAGGAATACGATAGGGAAAAATACAGCTACGAGTGTGATTGTGGTAGACACCACGGCGAAAAATATTTCTTTGGATCCTTCTATACCCGCTTGCAGAGGAGCCATACCATCTTCTATTTTCAGATAGATATTCTCCGTGACCACAATGGCGTCATCAACTACCAGTCCTACAGCCAAGACGACGGCAAGCATCGACAATACATTGATGGAGAATCCGGCAACGTACATTACGAAGAATGCTCCGATTAATGATATAGGGATAACGACGCATGGTACTAACGTAACACGCCAATCGCGTAGAAAGACAAATATAATTAGTACAACGAGTAAGAATGCTATATAAATAGTTTCTTCCACTTCATATATCGATGTTCTGATAAATTTTGTATTATCGAAAGCAATGCCCAATTGTACATCATCGGGTAAATCTTTCTTCATTTGCTCGATTCGGATCATTGTTTCGTCCGATATTTCGATCTGATTGGCACCCGGTTGAGGTATAATAACGGTTGTAACCATTGGTATACCATTTTTGCGCATAATGTTTCTTGGGTTTTCGGTACCTAACTCGGCTGTTCCAATGTCCCCAAAGCGCACGACATTGTAATTGTCTTCCTTTATAACCAGATTGTTAAACTCTTCGGGAGTCTCCATCAAACCAAGTGTGCGGATCGATAATTCTATCCTGTCACCTTCTATACTTCCTGATGGTAATTCTACGTTTTCTTTGTCAATGGCATTTTTTACATCCATCGGTGTGATGCCATAAGATGCCATTTTTACAGGGTCTAGCCACAAACGCATAGAGTAGCGGTGTTGTCCCCACAATTCAACAGCACTAACATTTGGAATCGTTTGAAGACGTTCTTTGATTGTTAGCTCGGCAATCTCACTTAACTCGAGCAATGAGCGTTTTTCGCTTTGAACTGTAATCTGTATAATTGGATTGGCATCGGCATCAGCCTTCGATACTGTTGGAGGGTCGCAGTCGCGAGGGAGGTATCTTTGTGCCCGTGAGACTTTGTCTCGAACATCATTGGCAGCGGTTTCGAGATCAACACTTAATTCGAACTCAACAGTGATATTACTCGATCCCTGACTACTGCTACTGACAAGCGAGCGTATACCGGGAATCCCGTTGATATTTTGTTCAAGAGGTTCTGTTATCTGGCTTTCGATAATTTCGGCATTAGCCCCCGGATAAGATACACTTACCGTAATAATAGGATTGTCGATGTTAGGATATTCACGTACTCCCAGATAGGTATAGCCAATCATCCCCAATATGAAGATAATCAATACTAATACAGTGGATAGTACAGGGCGTCGTATGCTTAATTCGGAGATTGTCATAGTTAATTTATATTGTCGAGTGTGACAGGTATTCCATCACGCAATTGCATAACACCACTTATCAATAATGTATCTCCAAGACTTAATCCGTCCAGTATTTGTACAGACGAAGCTGTTCTCATACCTTTCTTTACAGTTACTTGTCGTGCTACACCATCCTTGTATATATAAGCAATATCACGCCCCATTTCGGCTATTGTAGCGAGACTTGGCACAACAAGCGTATTTCTGATCTGTTGAAGTTTGATTTCAATATTAGCCGAATGACCGGGTTTAAGTCTTCCTCCCGGGTTTTGATAGATTGCACGGGCTTTAAGCGTAAGTGTTTGCCTGTCTAAGTTAGACTCGATAGCGTATACATTTGCCTGATATTTGTTTAAATCATTATCTAAAGAAAATGTGAGAACTGTTCCCGGTTTTATTTCATTAGCTTGTCTTTCATTCACCGAAAATTCAATTTTGAGAGGAGAAACTTTTGTTAGCTTCGAGATTATTGTAGTGGGAGATACATAAGTACCTTCGCTAATGAAGCGTAGACCAATAATTCCACTAAAAGGTGCTCTTAATTCAGTCTGAGCTATTTTCGATCGAACCAGTTCTATATCGGCATTCAGTTTTCCTAATTCAGTATTTACCGATTCATAGGCTTCCTGACTTACAGCGTCTTTTTCCAATAGGGATTTTTGACGAAAAACACGATCCTCAGCCAATGGTTTCTGTGCTTCCAGCTTTTTCAATTCGGCTTGTAGAAGTTGATCGTTTACTTTAGCCAGCAGATCTCCTTTATTAACAATGGTTCCTTCTTTGAAATAGATATTCGTGATCTTACCGGAAGTTTCAAAAGATAAATCGACTTCTTCGTCAGGCATCAGTATCCCTTTTGTTCTGAAAATGTCATCCAGATTTTCGTATTTTAATACCTGTGCATTTACATTCAGCGACCGTTGTTCTCGGTTTCCATTGCTTATTGGTATTTCTAGTTTTCCATCTTTAATTGGAAGCATGTTTTTTATATTCGGATAAAAAGCCATTCCGGCAATTATCAGTACAATAACTATTATCAGTACTATTTTCGCCTTTTTATTCATAGATGCAATTCATGGATGTGTATATTATAGATAACTGTATAACTAACGTAAGTGGTTAGACATAATAAATTGTAAAAGGTTTAATCTGAAAAATAAATAATATTTAAAGTTAATAATATTATATTGAGCTTTCTAAAATATGAAAAGATTTTCGGCCGTAGAAATATATGTAGATTTATTGCTTCATACATGATATGTAATAACAAAGGAGGATAATATATCCTCCTTTGTCAATCAATCTAATTTCATTTGCATCATTTTTTTCCAACCATGTCTTCTACACGATCTTTCAAATATTCTGCTTCATTTTTTGCAACGTCTGCTACATTTTTCAGATTTCTCTTCGATTTACTGAGGAATTTGTCAGTGCAGTCGCAGATGCAGTCAAATTGTCCATCATCTTGTAGTTTTCTGATTGCATATCCAACTACCGCACCAACTGCTAAACCTAATAATACTCTTTTCATAATAATATAATTTTATTGTAAATACTGTTTCAATATTGCAGATGAATAGGTGAATAAGGATCGCGTGGTAGGAAGAGTCGCAAAACCATTCAATAAGCCAAAATCATGGATTACACCATTGTAGCGTATAGTTGTTACTTCTACTCCGGCTTCGTCCAGTTTGCGTCCAAGAGCTTCTCCTTCGTCTCTCAAAATGTCATTTTCTGCTACCTGAATAAGGGTAGGAGGCAGACCTTTTAACTCATTGAGGGACGCTTGCAAGGGTGCAACATAAATTTCTTTACGTTGTTTCGGATCTGTGGTATACTGATCGAACATCCATTTCATTAACGAAGTAGAGAGGAATCTTTGTTCTGCATAAATTTTATAAGAATCCGTATTGAAGGACGAATCTGCGACTGGCCACAATAGAATCTGGAGCTTAATATGCGGCCCTTTGTTCTTTTTAGCCAACAAACTGGTTGCTATTGCCATATTTCCACCTACACTATTGCCTACCAAAGCCAAATTCTTTCCATCCACATTAATTTCGCTACCATGTTCTGCAACCCACTTTGTAGCTGCATATATCTCATTGATAGCTTGCGGATATTTTGCTTCGGGAGAAGGTGTATAATTAACAAATACAGCTGCATAACCCGATTCAACGACTAAATCGCGAACCATACGTTTGTGCGTATCATAGTCGCCCAGTATCCATCCACCTCCATGTATAAAAATAAAAACAGGTAGTTTCTCTTTTATACCTTTTGGTCGGACGATATTCAACTTAACAGGATAATCTTTATCATTAATTATCTTTTCTGATTCCTCAATTCCCGATAAGTCGACTTTCACCCCTTTTTGTACTGTAACCAATACATTACGGGCGTCTTCTTTTGATAATGCTTCAACCGGACCTCCCGAGTTTAGCACTTTCAAGTACTCTTTGACTGCCGGACTTAGGTGCGGATCTTTCAAGTAATCGGGTGCTTTTTGAACATTCTCTCCCATGATATTATATTTTAAATTGGAATTTGAAGCTCTACTTGTTTCGCATCATTCCTTTTTACTGTTACAGCGGCAGTACCTTTAACGCCTTCTGTGTCACCAATAGTATAAAATACAGCAAAATAGAGTGATGTCTGAGATTCAAGAATATTTAATTCGGTAAAATTAAGTTTGAATGTCGCTACGCCGTTTTCATCAGTTACAACCTGTCTATCAGCATTGGCACTTTCTGTATTATCGTCAATAGCTTTATCTTTATACATATAAACTGTTGTACCTTTTTGAGGAGTTCCCAATAAATTCTTTACTGTAACTTGTACATTTGCTCCTAATGCAGGAGCTTCATCATCATCGCTGCTACATGAAGCGAAAGCGAGCATTGTCAAAATTGATATGCTTAAAAATAGTAACTTTTTCATAAATCTAAATTTAATTGAGCCAACAATCTTGTTTAATGTGGTTGGTTGGCATTTCCCGCAAAGACTACAATTTAAAATACAATAGAATGTACTAAATATAGTCGCTTAGTTATAAAACGCACCGGAGTTGTATATAGTTCCTGTTTTTAAGAAATATACAGTATTATCTAACAATTTTTATGGAAAAGCTTTTTCTATTTTAAAATATTAGGATTTTGTTTTGTTTAGTCAATTACGAATACTATTGTTGATTCTAACTCCACCCAATCGTACATAAACTTGGCATGAGATGTGGCATTTCGAACACACATGTGCGAACGGGGAGTTGTTCCCAGCGACGAACTAAATTCTATCTGTTTGGTATGTGGCACATTTACGGGAACACCATGCAGGTAGCCACCATTGGTAAAGCGACTGGCATAGGGTGCATACCCTCCTGTTTCCTTCGATCCATCTGCCAGATAAACCATCTTTACCTTCTTTTCTTGTACGACAAACATACCAAGAGGTGTCTCTTGGGCATAAGGAGGATTATGCAGCCCTGTGGTTGCAGGGTTCATACTTCTTACGACCCATTTTGAATCTTCTTTGTCAAGGGTCATAATATTTTGATTAGTGCGATCGACAATAATAGCTTTTTTGAATGTGACTGTATCTCTGATAACCTTAATATATTTTTGTGGCACAAGCCATTCTCCTGTAAAATCTACAGTTGCTATTTTGGTGAAATTAGAACTGTCTTTAATAATCTTTACAAGCGCCCCATCCCTGCCATAGCGGAGTGGAGTAATTGAGTCATTTGGCAAGTATAGTGGTATACCTTGATATCGTTCTACCCCCAGTGTATCGGATATACGTTTATATTCGTCTCGTTTATAAGTTTTCACAAGAGGTGCTTCGCCGTTTTTATTCTTGTAATTTTCCAGAATAGCCCATGTAGCTGGAGTTTGTTGTATAGAATCAAGTAAAGCCAAACGTTTGCGTATCTTATCCCATTGAAACATACGTGTTGTATCTTTATAAGGATAACTGTCTTCTAGTGTATACTGATCATACAGAAAAGCTTTTTCTATTTTTATGTCTTCCGGGTTAATAGAGATTGGCTTTGAGTCTTCCGCTGCCAACGAGTCTGTAGTAGTACTATTACTTACAGGGTCTTTTTCTTTATTCTGAGAACAGTGACTAAAAAAGAATATGCTAATAAATAGAAGAACAGGGATTATTTTATTTCTCATTTGATGTTAATGTATTTATATCTTAAACGAAAAAGTTATGTTATTGTTCCCTAAAAAGCGGATTAAATGTTAAATTGAATAGATATTGATAGCAACAGCCTTCATCATTTGGTTTGTAATTCTTTTCTATTTTATCCTATATAAAATTCCATTATATTTATGTAATTTGCACCCGTCTTATTCAACCTGTGTAAAATATTGATAATGTATTGAATAAGTACTATTTATCTAGAATATGTAATAACCTTTTATTTAATGCTTAAAAACACATTGTGGACAAATGTTAACAAAAAATACTTTTGAGAATGATTCTTCATTGTGGGATAGTTTCCTTAAGGGAGATGATGATGCATACAGCTATATTTATAAAAAATACTCTAAAAAATTATTTATTCAGGGCTTACAATTTACTGCCGACAGAGAATTGATAAAAGATTGTATTCATGATGTATTTGTGAGAATATACCACAATAGAAACAATCTAAGTTCTACAAATAATATTAAACTGTACTTGTTTGTGGCATTGAAAAATAGCCTCTTGAATGCTTTTAAACTGCAAAAAAAATATACTGATTCTATTGATGATCTGGAAACTGAAGATTTTCTTATAGAAACTGAAGATACTATCGAAGAACAATTGATAAATAAAGAAACTGAAAACCACCTTAAATATAAAGTAACTCATCTGCTTTCTACTTTGACTTCCCGTCAGAAAGAGGCTGTTCATTACCGTTTTATAGAGTCAATGAGTATAGATGAAATATGCATCCTAATGGATATGAATTATCAATCGGTACAAAATCTTCTTCAGAGATCTTTAAAAAAAATAAAAGATTCTTTGATAATTGTTGAAAAAAGTGAGTATAAATAGCAATAATGATTGTTTCCTTATATATAGAACGATATGCAAAATATGCCAGAAGAACATTTAAATAGAGATTATACCCAATATACATTCGATGATTTTTTACAGGATGATTTTTTTATATCCTCTATAAAAAATCCGACAGAAGAGTCTTTAGAGTTTTGGTGTAAACTTGAAGAAACTTGTCAAGTAAATGTAGTGGAGTATAATTTAGCTAAAGAATTTCTTTGCTCAATGGAGTTAGAAGATTCCATGTCGGATACCGAGGAACTCGAACTATGGGATAGGATAGTTACTTCTAACCAAATGATTAATAAGAAAAGAAACAAACGAAGACAACTTGCCTTCGTTGTCGGCATAGCTGCATGTATTGCTATAGTTGTATTTAGCTTGCCATATATAACCGATAAATCTTATACTGAATCAAGCGATATACTGAATTATGCAGCGGAAAATCGTGTGGAAAATATTCAAACGGAAATCCAACTAATATTATCTAAGGAAAAGACAATTCAGCTAACCGAAGAATCTGATATAGCTTACGACTCCACTGAAATAAAAGTTTCAGAAAAAGGAATTTCTAAAAATGAATCAGCTGCATTTAATCAGCTTTTAGTCCCTAGAGGTAGAAGATCAAAGCTAACATTGGCCGACGGAACAAAAATGTATGTAAACTCGGGTACACGAGTTGTTTATCCGATTGAGTTTGCAGGAGAAAAGAGAGAGATTTATGTAGATGGAGAAATATTCATAGAGGTTCATCCGGATTCTAAACGTCCGTTTATAGTGAGAACAAGCAATATTGATGTACAGGTTCTAGGAACTAAATTTAATGTTATGGCTTACGAATCAGACAAAAATAAGCAAGTTGTACTAGCAAGTGGGTCAGTCAAAATATTAGCTAGAAATAATGCTAAAGATACATTTCTATCCCCGACACAAATGTATGAGTATAGTAATGGAAAAGAACATGTGGAAACCGTAGATGTTCAGAGGCATACTTCTTGGATAAAGGGTCTTTATTATTTTGATGGTGAAAAACTAGAAGTAATTATAGCACGTCTTTCGAGATATTATGGTGTGGAAATTAACTATGAGAGTGAAATTGCAAATCTAAAATGTTCGGGAAAATTAGATATGAAAGATAATTTGGCCGATGTCTTAAACGGGCTGGCCTTTACCTTACCAATAAAAGTAGAGTATAATAATGAAAGTTATAATCTAATAAAAACCTCTATGTAAAACCTAAAATAAATACACTGCCTATGAAGAACACGTGAAATTTAAGTGCTGAAAAGATCGGGCGACATCGCCAAACACCACCCGATCAAGATTCAGAAGTTAAAAATGTATATGTCTAACCTTTAAATCATTACAAATGTATGATAAATATCAATAGATTTAGCATAAAATGTGCTAATACTAGGAGACTATTTAAAATTTTGAGGGTAATATTTTTTACCTTTTTTATCAGTATTAGTGCATGTTATGCCAGTAACAGTTATGCTCAAAATGCTCTTCTTACACTAGAAATAAAAAATAAACCAATAAAAGAAATCTTTAGCGAAATAGAAAAGAATAGCGAATATGTATTCTTTTACTATGATGAAATTTTAGATGGAAACAAAAAAGTCTCTGTTTCTATCCATAATGAACCTGTAAATAAGGTTCTGGACGAAGTTTTCAAAGATACAGACAACACATACCGTATATCTGACAAGCAGATATTCGTATCGAGAAGAGCCTCGGTTAGTGTTAATAACATAGAACAACAGAAGGATCGCCTTTCTATCAGAGGAAATGTTACAGACAAAAAAGGAGAACCACTTATCGGGGTATCTATCGTGTTGAAAAGTGATCCTAAAGTAGGTACTATAACAGATATTGATGGTAATTATTCAATTTTGGTTCCTGATAGATTTGCTGTTCTCCAATATAAATATATAGGTTTTATACAAAGAGACGAAGAGGTCGGTAATCGAAAGATTATTAATATTGTTCTCGAAGAAGACATTGGTCAGCTCGAAGAAGTGGTTGTAGTAGGTTATGGTTCCCAGAAAAAAGCATCGGTAGTAGGTGCTATATCGACTATGGAACCATCTAAACTACAAACGGGAACTACTCGTTCATTAAGTAACAACTTAGCTGGAAACGTCGGTGGGATTATTGGAGCCCAACGCTCGGGTGAGCCCGGTAACGATCATTCCGATTATTGGATACGTGGTATAAGTACCTTTGTTGGAGGAAATGCCCGTAAACCATTGGTATTAATTGACGGTGTAGAGCGTTCGTTAGACAATATTGATGTAGAAGAAATAGAAAGTTTCTCGGTATTGAAAGATGCTTCCGCCACAGCTGTTTATGGTGTGCGTGGAGCCAACGGAGTAATTCTAATTACTACAAAACGTGGGAAAGCAGGGCGAACAAATGTGAGAGTAAATGTCGAACACGGAATTACAGAACCTGTGCAGGTGCCGGAGTTTTTAGGTGCAGCCGATTATATGCAACTATTAAACGATATTAGTACGCAGAATGGTGGTAATGTCATGTTCGATCCACGAAGGATTGAGAATACCAGACTTGGTGTAGACCCGGATCTTTATCCGGATGTGAATTGGCTCAAAGCTATATCGAACGACCGTGGATCTAATACACGTGCATCTGTCGATATATCGGGTGGTACTGAACGCCTTCGCTATGCATTTGTTACTGCCTATTATCACGAAAATGGTATGCTAAAAAGAGATGAAGAGCAGGAATGGAATTCATCGCTAAGACTGGATAGGTATAATGTGCGCTCAAATGTAGATCTTGATGTGACATCTACGACTCTCTTGAGAGTTAATATGGGTGGTTATTTACAAAAAAGGGTTTCTCCACCAAGTAGCATTGACGACTTGTTCAAAGATGCTTTCCGTACTCCACCCTTTGTGCACCCAACCCGCTATTCGTCGGGTCAGATACCAAAAGTTCCTGAGCAGACAAATCCTTGGGCTATTGCAACGCAGAGAGGTTATGAACGCGACTCTCAAAGTAAACTGGAGACGCTAATATCTGTTGATCAGGATTTGAAAGATATCTTGCCCGGACTGAGGGCAAAAGTTACTTTTGCATTCGACAACTTTTCACGCAATGGAGTTAAACGATCTAAAGATCCTGATTATTATGCTGTTGCAACGGGTCGAGATCCCGAGACAGGAGCATTACAGACAATTATCACTTCTTACGGGCAAGAATTTCTAGGTCAGGAACAAATAAAACATTGGGGCGATAATAGTACATATCTGGAAGGTAATATTACTTATAACCGCACCTTTGCTTCTAAACATGCAGTGGATGCACTCCTTCTTTATAATCAAAGAGATTATGATAATGGCGACAAATTGCCTTATAGAAATCAAGGGTTTGCAGGCCGTCTTTCTTATACGCTAAGTGGAAGATATATTGCAGAGTTTAACTTTGGTTATAACGGATCTGAGAATTTTGCTAAAGGACAACGCTACGGTTTTTTTCCTTCAATAGCTGCGGGTTGGATTATGTCGGAAGAACCTTTTATGCGTCCGTTAAATAAAACATTTTCCAAAATAAAGTTCAGAATATCGCATGGATTAGTCGGAAATGATCAACTTGACGGGCGACGTTTTGCATATATAACAACCATCAGTGATGGAGGTGGAAATGATGGTTATTATTGGGGAAATTTTGCAGATTTCCACCGGAATGGTAAATGGGAAGGAGATATAGGAGTACCCGGATTAACATGGGAAACTGTGACAAAAACCAATCTGGGGCTGGAGCTTGGTTTATGGAATATGCTCGAATTGCAAGTTGACTATTTTGATGAAAAACGTCGTGATATTTTTATGCAACGCAAGAACTTCCCTAACTCAGCAGGTTTTGCAAAATTGCCTTGGGCTAACTTTGGAAAAGTAGATAACAAAGGTATTGATTTGACACTGGATGTAAATAAACGAATTAACAAAGATTGGTTTATTTCGGTGAGAGGTACGCTGACTTATGCTAAAAATAAGATTATAGAACAAGACGAAGATATGGGAGTAATTGGTACAAACCGATCTTCTACAGGATTGCCCGTAGGACAAATATTCGGTCTGATAGCTGAAGGGCTTTTTACTGAACAAGATTTCGCTGATGTAGCGGAAGGCCAATTAGCAGAAGGTATTCCTGTTCATACTTTTGGCCCGGTGCGTCCGGGAGATATAAAATATCGGGATGTAAATGGTGACGGAGTAGTAGATTCGAAAGACAGATCTCCGATAGGAGGAACTGTTGATCCTCAGTTGATATATGGATTTGGATTAAATATGAATTATAAGAATCTCGACTTTGGATTCTTATTTCAAGGCAGCGGAAAAACTTACCGGACAATTGGTCGTGGTGCTTTCTTTTTACCGGGTTCTACGCAAGGGGCAACAGGAAACATATATTCTAATGCTTATGATCGTTGGACACCTGAAAATCCGAGTCAGGACGCATTCTATCCAAGATTATCGATAGGAAGTAATGCCAATAATTCTCAAGAGTCTTCGTGGTGGCTGAGAGATATGAGTATGATGAGACTCAAGAACTTAGAGGTTGGATACTCTTTCCCCAGAAAAATGCTACGTAAAGCAGCGATGCAAAATGCCAGAATATTTGCACGAGGAACAAATCTATTTTGTCTTTCTGATTTTAAACTGTGGGATCCCGAATTAAATACACCTGATGATAATGGTTTGAGATATTCTATAATGCGATCATATTCAATAGGATTGCAAGTGAGTTTTTAATAAAATAAGATGTTGAAACTATGAAATATAATATATTAACGTATTTATTGATTGTAATACTCCCTGTTTTCACGGGTGCTTGTTCCGATTACCTCGACAAGTCGCCCGATGATGAACTAACCCTTGAAATGGTTTTTAGGGACAAGACGAGGACTGAAGACTGGTTGGCCGGTGTATATTCAAAAATACCGAATCCTTATCTGGAAAAGGTGAAACATGTCGATGCTCTGGCGGATGATTATTCTCCATCTAAAGGGTGGGAAACATACGGCTGGGATTGTATCTCAAAAGCACAAGGAAACTGGAGTTCATCGAGTAGCTGGGGGGCTGGCTATTGGGGTGATTTTCCTCCTAAGATAAGAGCAGCTTATATCTTTATTAACAATGTAAAGGCTAATCCGCAACAATTGGTAACAGAGCAGGAGGTTACTTATATGAAAGCCGAATGCCGTTTTTTGATAGCATATTACTATTATATAATGGTTACTAATTACGGAGCTATTCCGTTGCAAACATGGCTGTCTGACTTCGATTCATCATCGGAAGAGTTGATGATAGGGCAAACTCCGTTCGATGAAGTAATTGCCTGGATCGATAACGAATTGCAAGAGGTTGCTAAAATACTACCTCCTTATTACACCGATTCTCGTAAATATGGACGGGTTACATCAGTTATGTGTATGGCGGTAAGAGCTCGCATGCTTCTTTTTGCTGCAAGTCCGTTGGTTAATGGAAATCCTTATTATAAAGGATATGAGAATAATAAAGGAGTTGAAATATTTAATACGACCAGAGATGATCAAAAATGGGTAAAGGCAACTACAGCATGTAAAGAACTTATTGATTTTGCTCATGCTAATGGTCATCAGTTATACTATGAATATAATGATGATGGCTCGATCGATCCTTTTTTGTCGTATCAGAATATGTCATTCAAAAGATACGATGAGGGAAATAAAGAGATTTTATTTGGTCGCCCTAGCACAGGTGAAGGTGGTTCAAATAATAATGAGTCTTATGATTACGATAAGCATGCACAGCCTAGAGGTACAGGAGGCAACGGTGGTTTAGGTGTTTCTCAGGAATTAGTGGATGCCTTCTTCATGGCAAATGGGCAAAGCCCTATAACTGGTTATAATGGGGACGGAAGCCCAATTATAAATTCAGCTTCAGGCTATAGTGAAAGTGGTTTTTCTGAAGCTAACGATGTGAGGAAAACAAAGTGGATAGAATCGAAGGGAGATATTGCGAATGTAGTAAATCCTGTTACACTCGAAGGAACATATAACATGTATTGTAATCGCGAACCACGTTTCTATGTTTCGGTTTTATATAATGGAAGCTGGTTCAGGAGAGATAATCGTGAGACTAAGTTTTACATGAACGATGTAGACGGAGGTCCTACACACGATGCCCCTCAGAACGGGTATTTAGTGAGAAAGCGTGTACACCCGAATCATGATCCTCGAAATAATATCAGACCTTATCGTCCCGGAATCCTTTATCGCTTGGGAGAAGCATATCTTAATTATGCTGAAGCGTTGAACGAATCGAATCCTGCAAATCGAGCTGAAATTTTGTTATATCTGAACAAAATCAGAGAAAGAGGCGGCATACCTATTTATGGCGGTGGAGTGGGTGAAATTCCTGTACCGGCTAATCAGGATGATATGCGCGAAGCAATCCGTCGCGAGCGCCGTGTAGAATTAAACTGTGAGTTTTCTATCAGGTACGATGATTTGCGGAGATGGATGATTGGGGAGAGTACGCTTAACAGAACATTCTATGGGATGAATTATGAAGGAACAGAAAAGAGCGATGATAAAAGTAATTCAAAAGCATTTTTTACAAGAAAACCATATTTGAAACGTGTTTTTACAAAGAAGAATTACTGGGCTCCGATTCATCAGAATCAGATTGATAAAAATCCGAATCTAAGACAACTTCCCGGATTTTGATTATGGCTAAACAATTGAAGAATGATATCATAACGGATTTGTCTAATAGTCATTTTCCATACCAATCATTCAAATTAATTACACAGAAATATAATATATATGAGAGCAATTTATAAAATAATTTTCATTTTTTTATTGGCTGTATTTTCAATTGCTTGTAGCGATGATGACAATAATGATGGTCCAGTCGATGCTTTAGTTTTGAAATCATCGAATGATACCATTGTTTTGGATGAAGATAAAGCAGATGAAATAGCAGTTACTTTCTCTTGGAACAAAGGCATAGATAGAGGGCCTGAAAATACAATTGTCTATATTTTCAGACTGGATATATATGGTGCAGATTTCGAAACATCAACCGACCCTATTGAAATCCCTGCCGATGGCGAGCGGGCTATAGTTTATACCAATAAAGAATTAAATGATTTATTAGTAAAAAAATGGGGATATTATCCGGGCGATGAGGTAATGCTTCAGGCAAGGGTTGTAGCAAAAGTTACAGGACCGAAGTTTATTTATCCAGAGATATCTGTTGTCGAAGTAGACGTTAAGAGCTATATTATTGCTCCTAAACCTTTATATTTGTTAGGGAGTGCGACTCAAGCAGGTCTAGATCCAAGTAAGGCTACTAAGATGACAGAAGCAGAGAATGGCGTATTTTACCACTGGAGAGGAAATTTGAAAACCGGTGGGTTCAAGTTTATAATGTCAACGAATAGTCTCTTACCATCTCTGAACAAAGGAACTGATGACGAAGCATTGGTAGAGAGACTTAGTGATAGCGATCTTGATAACATGTTTACAATAGAGCGCGAAGGGCTTTATGCAATTGCTCTATTTAGAGAAGAATTGAAAATTATTTACCACTATGTACCTTATCCGACTCTCTATATGATAGGCAATGCCACATCTGCCGAATGGAGTATCGATAAAGCGCTTGAGATGCAATGGGATCCTGCTAATCCGAATACTTTTATATTTGAAGGTGACTTAAAAGCCGGAGAATTAAAATTACCGACCTTGAGAAGTTGGGATGATGATACATTCAGGCCACTGGTTGCCGATGGATCGATCAACGATACTAGATTGCAGGTTTATAAAGGAGGAGATGATCTTAAATGGAAAGTGAATGATGACGAAGCAGGGAAATATAAAATAACTGTGAATACTGAGAAAATGACAATAAAATTCGAAAAACAATAATTATTTACTCTTAATTTAAACAACGCTATCAGGTATGAACTGATAGCGTTGTTTCTTATAAAATTAGCCTCTTAAAACCAATAAGGCAATATTCAGATTCGAAAGTATTTTGCGAGAAACACTGGGGATAAAAATACGCCCTAATATATTGCGCTTACGCGTATTCAAAGCTACTATCTGTACATTCTCTTTTGCCAGAAATTCACTAACGCCGTTTAATGCATCAGGAGTATCTATCAATTTATAATCGAACTTCAAATTTGGATATAGTCCTGTGTAATAATCTCGCATTACTATTAATTCTGATTCTGCCCATTTCTCTTTTTCTTTAGCCCCTGAGTTGACATGGACTAATGAAATCCTGACATCATGAAACGGTTTTAATATTGAAACCATCGTATTAAAAGATGGGAAATCTGATTTTCTGTAATTAGAAAAGAAAGCGATGTGCTTAATTGTAGACACGTCATCAAAAGGTGAGTCTTGTGGTACAGCCAAAACAGGTACATTATTCATTTCTATAATATCAGCCGTAACATTTCCTAACACGCTAGCCTTATTCTGATGTTTTCCTTTTGTCCCTATTACTACTAATGTCGGATCATACTCTTCGATGAATTCGGAAATCTCATCTTCTACAATTCCTTCCCGAATAGAATAGGAATAGTTTATAGATGGGAATTCTTTCTTCATTATCCTACTATCTATATCGCAGCATAAATCGAGCATTTGTTTTCTCACTTTATCAAGAAGTCCTACATCATCTTTATCTTTTAATTGATCGGCGAAAGGAAAAGGCGATGGATAATATATTTTATAAAATACATGAAGGATTTTTACTTTAGCATTTAGATCTTTTGCGATGTTAAATGCTACCCGGCAAGCATTGAGTGAATAGTCGGAGAAATCGACCGCAACTAAAATGCGTTTTCTTCCATCGTCTATTTTAGAAATTTGCTGATCACTGTAGTCAAACGGTTTATTCTCTTCTACAATTTGCAGGGCTTTATTTAGATCAGAGTCTTTTATGCGCACAATTATCCCTGTTGAGGGGTTATTGTTTTCTTCTATCGTTTCAAGCAAGACTTCAATGCCGTTTTCTTCCAATAGATGTTTAAGAATCTGTGCTTTTGGAGTGGTATGTATTGCGAATGTTATCAAGTTGTTTTGCATCTCTCTCTATTTTAGTTTAATAATATATTTCATGTAAAATATTTGAAGTGAAAAATAAAGTATCCTACTTCGTTATCGAATAGTTGTTCTCTATTCTTAGATGTTAATTGCCAATGGCTTTCCATGTTAATGATTTGATTTTAACATGATCTTGCGATTATAAGTGTTACCCAAATTTACACAAAAATATAGGATAAGCAATGATTCTTTAGGACTAAAATATATCGTGATATTCTCTTTGGCATAAAAATTAACAATGCCTAATAATAGTTAAACGCAAAGCAAGTGATTTTCTCATTTCCTGTTTCCATTTTGCTAATTTTATGGTTTTTAATATATTATTACGACAGTGGAAGTTCGAAAATTCGAAACAATACAAGGCGACTGTTGTTTATATAACATAGCCTTTCCTTATTTTTTTAGGCTATTTCATTTTTTTATTGAAAACACATATTAATATTTGAAATCCATGAATAAACATTCTGCATTATTCAGGATAGGAAATTTAAAATCAATATAATGTAGGCTATAGTATAAATAAATTCCTCTCGGGCAAAATGAAAGTCTGATTAAATCACATATTATGGCAGTATTGGTTATTTAAAACGTAACTTTAAGAGATATGGACATATTAAAGTATTTAGATCGTAAATCTGTAGAACTGCCCTTGCGTGATGAACTATTCAATATTGAACAACTCATTCAGCATGCAGAAAAACTTGCAGGAGAAGAACAGCTGACAAGTGGACGAAAAGACAATTTTCTACTCGAAAAGCTTAATCGTAATGATAAGGTATTGCGTAATTTTAATAAAGCGATACTGATACAAAAGAAACCGAATAATTTAACTCCTGCGTCTAAATGGCTGGTTGACAATTTTTATTTGATAGAAGAGCATATTCAATTGGCTCGCCGACATTTTCCGGAGAAGTATAGTAGGGAACTACCTTGTCTTGCAACTGGAGTATCCAAAGGATTACCTCGTGTTTACTGCCTCGTTTTAGAACTAATATCACATGTGGACGCTCAGATAGATAAGGAATCCCTTCGTGCATTTATTGAAGCATATCAAACAAAGTCACCATTAACATTGGGCGAATTGTGGGCTGTTCCTATTATGCTCCGATTGGCACTTATCGAAAATTTACAACGTGTAGTTTCTCGTCTACAAGAGAATCAATCTCATCGAGATATTGCAAATCAGTGGGTTGATAAATTGCAACAAATGGCAAAGAAAAGGCCATCGCGGCTTATAGAAGTCGTAGCAGACATGGCTAAGTCTAATATACCTCTTTCCAGCTCTTTTATTTCAGAATTCTGTCAACGCCTGTCGTCTCAAAATCCGATGCTTCATATAGCACGCAGATGGCTCGAACAGCGGTTGGCTGAGGACGGCTTGTCTATTGAGGAACTTATACATGCTGATAGTCAATATCAGGCAGCAGATCAGTTATCAGTTAGTAATAGTATTAGCAGCCTTCGTGCCCTAGGTGTAACAGACTGGAAAATATTTGTAGAGACACTGAGCGTTGTGGAAAATACGCTGAAAAAAGATCCTGCGGGTATATACCATTTAATGGACTTCACCACACGTGATCATTATCGGCATACGATAGAAAGGGCTGCGAAACAGAACTCATCTTCGGAGGTAGAGGTTGCTCAAAAAGTTGTCCGTTTGGCAGAGGAAGCTCAAAGTCAGCAGCTCGATAATGTAAAAACGCATGTTGGCTTTTATTTGGTTGGGGATGGACAAATGAACCTTAATCTCGCACTTAGTGGAAGGGAATCATTCTCGACAAAATTTATAAGAGCGGTTCATCGCTATCCTCTGATCTCTTACGGAGGTGCTATTACACTACTCACTCTAATCGGTGGTGGAGCGCTTATGACCATATTACAGGCCAGAGGTGTTGCTTTTGATAACTGGAAGTCTATTACATTATCCATTATATTTCTATTGTGTGTGAGTCAGCTGGTTGTAGATCTGGTCAATTGGCTATCTATGATACTTGTAAAACCCAATGTTCTGCCACGACTTGACTTTTCAGATGGCATACCGTCCGAATATCGTACTATGGTCGTTATTCCAACTATGCTTTCGGATGAGGACACAGTAGACAGACTCGTCAATAATTTAGAACTTCATTATTTAAGTAATCGCGACGAACATTTACACTTTGCGTTGTTGACAGACTTTCTCGATGCAGATCAGGAGATAATGCCATCAGATGATTTTTTACTCGAGCGGGCCAGATCGGGTATCGAAGCTTTGAATAAAAAATATGTATCGATCACTAGCTCAATATTCTATTTATTACATCGCCCCCGTCGCTGGAATGCGAGCGAGAGTAAATGGATGGGCTATGAGCGTAAACGCGGAAAACTGATGGAGTTTAATGCTCTTCTCAGACGAAGAGACACGAATGCTTTTACACTTATAGAGGGCGATACTTCTTTTTTTACGTCTGTAAAATATGTAATAACACTAGACAGTGATACACAACTGCCCGGAGACACAGCTTATAAACTGGTAGGAGCAATGGCGCATCCGTTGAATCGTCCGGTTATAGATCCGAAACGAAATATTGTAACCGAAGGTTATGGCATTCTACAACCCCGAGTATCTATTAATCTGGTTAGTAGTCAACGTTCGATATTTACACGTCTTGTTTCGGGCGACCCGGGAATCGACCCTTATACCCGTGCTATTTCGGATGTATATCAGGATGTCTTTCGCGAAGGATCTTTCGTCGGAAAAGGTATTTATGATGTAGATGCTTTCGAGCAGGTATTGGCTGATCGATTCCCTGAAAATAAAATTCTTAGTCACGATTTACTGGAATCTACATATGTTCGTTCAGCACTTATTAGCGATATAGAGATGTATGAGGCCTATCCTCCGGGTTACAATATGGACGCTATTCGTCGTCATCGTTGGATTCGTGGTGATTGGCAGATTATCCAATGGTTATTACCTTGGGTACCTGTATTTGGAGGAAAATCAGAAAGAAATCCCATATCTAGATTAGGTGTTTGGAAGATGAGCGATAATCTTCGTCGAAGTCTTATTCCACCTGCTTTATTAGTGTTTCTTATTTTATTCTATACTTGGTTTCCTCAGTCAGCATGGTTAATGCCTCTACTGGTATCAGTCATCCTACTGTCTCCTGTTATTTTAAATTTCTTCACTAATATTGTTCGCAAGCCGATAGATCAATCATGGTCAATGCACTTGGGAGAAAGTCTACATAAAGGCTGGAGACAACTAAAACAGGTTTTGCTATCGTTAATGCTATTACCATACGAGGCTTATCTGAACCTTCATGCCATAGTATCTACTTTAGTCCGTTTGTTGATAACACATAAATATTTATTAAAATGGAAGACTTCGGTTGATACAGAACAAACTTCAAGCGATTCACTGGCGGGATTTTATTCATTAATGTGGTTTTCTCCTTTCTTTGCACTTGTTTGTGTGGCACTATTGGCTTTTTGCGACCCAATGCTATTATTATGTTCGTCACCTATTTGGATAACATGGCTTGCAGCTCCTTGTATAGCATGGGTTATTAGTTGTCCGATAGAACCGAAAATCCCTAGTTTTACGGCTGAACAAAGTTTACTTCTGCATCGGATTGCCCGTAAGACATGGTCTTTCTTTGAAACATTTGTAACGGCTAAAGAAAATTGGCTGCCACCTGATAATTATCAGGAAATACCAGTTCCAATTGTGGCCTCGAGAACATCTCCGACCAATATAGGCTTAGCTCTCTTGGCTAATTTGTCAGCATACGATTTTGGATATATTCCTGCCGGAAAAGTAGTTGAACGTACACAACTTACGTTTGCGACTATAAATAATATGAAGAAATATCGTGGTCATTTATATAATTGGTACGATACCCGTACGCTCGAGCCATTACCTCCTCTATATGTATCGAGTGTAGATAGTGGGAATCTAGCCGGTCATTTACTTACACTAAGTCAGGGACTAAGGGAGCTGCAACATGCACCTGTCTATGATCCTGTCATATTTAGTGGACTATTAGATACTGTGCGTGTAATGAAACGCTACACTGCTAAAAATACGGGAATATTGCAACTCGAAAAAGAATTGGAAATAAATAAACCCGAAACATTGCAGGCGGCATTCTCATTTCTCAAATCCGTAAAACTTCAGACTGAAAAAATAATTGAATCTTTAGCTCCTTCTAATGCAGAAGTACATGCATGGGCGCAGACCTTGATTATTAATATTGAAGACCACATAGAGGAACTATTATATCTGGCCCCGTGGTTGCAGATGCAAAATACATTGTCAAAAGGGCTGGATGATAATCTGGATTATATCATTAATAATATACAAGCTCTTGACAAAGGTTTTACATTGCGTGAACTATCTAAACTAGGGCATGGACTTTGTCCGTTGATTGAATCTGCCCAATTAAGGTTGGTCGATATTCGTGATGCATCTGTCAAAGAGAGGTGCGCAGTATATCTTAATGCATGGTTAGCAGATATTCATACAGCGTCTAAACACGCTATTCAGCGAATACAGATTTTGGAATCATTAACGGAGCAAAGCGAATCATCTGCCGAAATGGATTTCGCTTTCCTATATAGTCCGTCTAAGAAATTATTTGTTATCGGATATAATGTTACTGAGCAACGTGCTGATAACTCGTCGTACGACATGTTGGCATCCGAAGCCAGGCTATGTAGTTATGTCGCTATTGCCCAGAGGCAAGTACCCCAAGAACATTGGTTCTTATTAAGCCGCTTGTTGGTCGTGTCTCACGGAAAACCCGTATTGTTATCATGGAGTGGCTCTATGTTCGAATATCTTATGCCTTTGCTGGTAATGCCTAATTTTAAGCAAACGCTTCTTGACCAGACTTACAAAGTTGCTGTAAAAGCACAAATAGAGTATGGTAAAACACTTGGTGTTCCATGGGGTATTTCCGAATCAGGATATAACAGAACCGATACATCATTAAATTATCAGTATAAAGCATTTGGAATTCCAAGTCTTGGTTTGAAACGAGGATTGTCCGAAGATCTCGTTATTACACCCTATGCAACAGTAATGGCATTAATGGTCTCACCGAAAAAGGCATGTGAAAATATGCAGCGTCTTACAGCCGAAGGACACGAGGGAGCTTATGGCTACTACGAAGCTATTGATTACACACCATCACATCTGCGTCCCGATCAGACGAGTGTAAATATCCATTCGTTTATGGTACACCATCAGGGAATGAGTCTTTTATCGTTAAGTAATTTAATAAAAGATAATTCTATGCAGCGACGTTTCATGGCTTGTCCGATGCTGAAGGCATCTGAATTATTGTTGCAAGAACGTGTACCTCATAATATAACGGATAATGCTATTTCTGACGATTCTGAATTCGAAATAAAAGGCTTGCATCCGCTTCTTAACGATAGTACAGAAGTAATGCGTATTGTTGGTGATATGGATATTAAGCCCGAAGTCAATTTATTGTCTAACGGTCGTTACCACGTAATGATAAATAATGCTGGATCCGGATACAGCCGTTGGCATAACATAGCCGTTAACCGTTGGCGTGAAGATGCAACTTCCGATAGTTTGGGGATGTTTGTTTACTTGAGGGATAAAGATACAGGTGAATTCTGGTCTACGACTTATCAACCAACCTCCCGGAAGACTAAAAATGATGAGGCGATATTTACGCAGGCATATGCTGAGTTTCGTCAAAGGCAATCTGATCTGGAGATTCATTCATCTATTTGTATTTCGCCCGAAGATGATATTGAAATAAGGCGTATTCGACTGATTAATCATTCCAATAAGCCGCGTAAGATAGAAGTAACAACTTATAGTGAGGTAGTTATTGCCCCTCAGGCTGCAGATGAAGCTCATCCTGCATTTAGTAATTTGTTTGTTCAGACAGAATTTGTACCCGAAGATTCGGCAGTATATTGTACTCGCCGAGCACGTTCTGAGGATGAAGTTCCTCCACATTTAGCCCATTTGATGTTAGTTCCGGATGATCAACAAGGAGGAATATCCTGTGAAACAGACAGATCACTCTTCATTGGTCGGGGACGCTCTTTGGCAAACCCTTTAGCTATGGATAATAGAGGATCGTTGTCTAATAGTAGCGGGTCGGTTCTTGACCCTGTTATCTCTTTACGCCGTACTGTCACTGTACCTGCAGGTAAAACAGTCACCGTATGTGTTTTGCTGGGAATGGCTGAAACAAAAGATACGGTGGTGGCATTAGCACATAAATATCAAAGTATACGCATGACTGATCGGGCTTTCGAACTGGCTTGGACACACAGTCAGGTTGTACTCAATCAGCTTGGTATTGCCGAAACGGAAGCACAGATATATGGTAAATTAGCAGGTGCTTTAGTTTATGCTAATTCGTTGAGGCGCGCATCGCAAATCATTTTGAAAAATAACCGGCGTGGGCAGGATGGTCTTTGGAGTTATAGTATTTCGGGTGATACGCCTTTGGTATTATTGCGCATAGGTGATGTGTCGGGAATAGAACTAGTAAGGCAATTGGTTTTGGCTCATGCTTATTGGCGAATGAAAGGTCTTACAGTCGAACTAGTAATACTCAATGAAGATGTTTCTGTTTATCGTCAGTCTGTGCACGACGATATCGTTAATCTCATATCATCAGGTATTGAAGCTCCGTTATTAGAAAAAGCCGGAGGAATATTTGTTCGTCGTATAGAACAAGTACCTCGCGAAGATATGCTCTTGCTGCAAGCAGCGGCACGTATTGTATTGAGTGATGAGCTGGGAACATTGAACAAGCAACTCCAATCATTGAATATTTCGGAGTTGAAAATTCCTTCTTTTCAGCCTACACATTCAGCCTCGCCGAGAATTGAGAAACTTTTACCATCGCGCGATCTGATTTTTAAAAATGGTTTGGGGGGCTTTACTCCCGATGGACAGGAATACGTTATTACGCTTCAATCGGGACAAACCACACCTGCTCCTTGGAGTAATGTATTGGCTAATCAGCATTTTGGAACAGTAGTTTCAGAAAGCGGAAGTTCATATACGTGGGCAGAAAATGCCCATGAGTTTAGACTTACCCCATGGAATAATGATCCTGTAAAAGATACATCAGGCGAAGCATTCTATATCCGAGATGAGCAAACCGGAGAATTTTGGTCACCTACGCCATTACCGGCAAAGGGAGCAACTCCTTATGTTGTAAGACATGGCTTTGGATATACGGTATTTGAACATACCGAAAATGGAATCTTTTCGGAGTTGACAGTATATGTAGCAATGGATGCACCAATTAAATTCGGTGTGTTGAAACTTCGTAATATTTCGGGGAAACCTCGGAAACTATCTGTAACCGGATATTATGAATGGGTATTGGCAGATCTCCGTCAGAAGAGTTTGCTACATATTCAGACTGAAATAGATGTGAGAACAGGAGTTCTGTTCGCCCGTAATTTTTATAATATCGGTTTTGCCGGAAAAATAGCTTTTATAGATGTCGGAGAATCGCGGACACTGACAGGTGACCGAACAGAGTTTATAGGACAAAATGGTAATATTTCGCAACCTGCATCCATGAAGCGTAGCCGTCTTTCGGGCAAAGTCGGAGCAGGGCTTGATCCTTGTGGAGCTATGCAAGTAGTATTCGATTTGCAGGATGGGCAGGAGAGGGATACCCGTTTCCGTTTGGGTTTTGCGCATAATAAAGAGGAGATGCGTGATCTTGTTTTGCGTTTCCGTACAACAGGTGCTGCAAAAGAGGCTCTCAAAGGTGTATGGGATTATTGGAATCGTACACTTGGAACTGTAAATGTGGATACTCCCGATGCATCGGTAAATGTGATGGCTAACGGATGGTTATTGTATCAAACATTGAGTAGCCGTGTATGGGCACGATCTGGATATTATCAATCCGGAGGAGCCTATGGATTCCGCGATCAATTACAAGATGTTATGGCGTTGGTACATGCCGAACCTTCTATTGTTCGCAAACAAATACTTCGTGCTGCAAGCCGTCAGTTTCTAGAAGGTGATGTGCAACATTGGTGGCATCCGCCTATGGGACGAGGGGTAAGGACACATTTCTCCGACGATTACCTATGGTTGCCATACGTAACTTGCCGATATGTGACAAGCGTTGCAGATACAGGTATTCTTGATGAAAAGGTATCCTTTATTGAAGGAAGAGCATTACGAGCTGATGAAGAATCGTATTACGACTTGCCCGGACGTTCGCAAGAATCGGCAACACTCTATGAGCATTGTGTAAGGAGTATCAAATACGGATTGAAATTTGGAGTTCATGGCCTACCTCTAATCGGTTGTGGTGATTGGAATGATGGTATGAATCTAATCGGAAAAGATGGACGTGGCGAAAGTGTTTGGCTGGGTTTCTTCTTATACGATGTATTGATTAAGTACTCTAAACTGGCAATCTTACGAAATGATACTGCATTTGCAGATCACTGTATAGAGGAAGCCCGTAAATTGAAAGAAAATATAAAAATTCATGCATGGGACGGAGAATGGTATCGCCGTGCCTATTTTGATAACGGCGAACCTTTAGGATCGAAAGTGAATGATGAATGTCATATCGATTCTTTACCGCAAAGCTGGTCAATCATAAGTGGGGCAGGAGACCCCGAGCGATCTTTGATGGCTATGGAACAAGTGGATAAACAACTTGTTCGTCGTGATGATAAACTGATCCAGTTATTTACGGCTCCGTTCGATAAGTCGGCTCTTAATCCCGGATATATTAAAGGATATATTCCGGGAGTACGCGAAAATGGAGGACAGTATACACATGGTGCCATATGGACGGTTTTGGCTTTTGCTCTTATGGGTGAAACCGAAAAGGCATGGGAGCTTTTTGGATTGCTTAACCCTGTGAACCACAGTGATAATGCTGAACGGGCAGCTATTTATAAAGTTGAACCTTATGTTATTGCCGCCGATGTATATGCCGCCGATCAACATAAAGGCAGGGGAGGATGGACTTGGTATACCGGCTCTGCAGCATGGATGTATCGCCTCTTGGTCGAAACTTTACTTGGGATAAATATCGAGGGGGATAGACTGCATTTGTCTCCTCATTTACCGAAGAAGTGGAATGGTTATAAGATACATTATCGATATAAAGAAACTGTGTATCATATAACTTTCTCTCGTATATCGAATAAGTCATTACCACGACTCATACTTGACGGACAAGAACAAGAAAACAAAGATATTCTCTTTATGATAAATGATAACAGAGAACACTTTGTGGAAATGTGGATAGAATAAAAGCTGAACTTAATATTTAAAATAACGTGAGTTCGAAGTAAGCATCATATTATTGTGAGGTATGAATTAGTATCTATCTTTCGTCCATTCTGTCATCCCGAACTGAAAGGAGGGATCTATTATCTCTTGAGGCTATAAGCCAATAGCTATTAGCTAATGGCTTATTTCAGAGTAGATCCCTCCTTTCAGTTCGGGATGACGAATTCGGATGAAGATTTTATTGTTCCTTTTCTTACTTCGAACTCACGCTAGAATAAAGAAGGAGATAATCGATAGACTATCTCCTTCTTTATTCTAAATATTCTTATATTCTCTATTATATCGATACTGCAAAAACAGAACTTACGGGAGATAAAACTAAATGGATACGGGTATATTTATTTCCGTCCTTATCCTTTATTGATTCAGTTTTAGACCACTCTTTTATTGAACCTGTATGAGGATTCCATTCTTCCAGATTTAATGATCCTCTAATATCGACCCATGTATCTAATGGACGGTCAGTTGTGTTGGTAAAGAAAAAGATGTCTTTTCCATCTTTTTGTTTATGAATGTAATTTACATAGCCAATACTTTTGTCAGAGTGTATATCTGCGAAATTAATATCTGCGGATATATTCATCTTAGCAAATGTAGTTTCCATATTCTCTTGTGTTGTATTTGCGATAAAAGCAATTTGCCCACCCTTCGTATTTGTTTTGAATATGTCGGATGGAATTCCTAGTTTCGGATCAATGCCAAATAATTCTGTTATTATGCGTTGAACTTCCCTGTCGGCACTAAATTCAGCAGATTTAAACGGCAAAGAAGCTGTCGCAATAACACTACCACCATTGTCATAGTATTGTTTTATACTCTTTAGTGTCGATAATGAGATCACATCACCTCCCGGCATTATCAATACTTTGAAATTTTGAATATTTGTAGTATTGTTTAGTTTCAATTCTTTACCATTACTTGTGATTTTCCCGTTACATAAATTTTCAGGATGAACAAATGTGAAGTCTCTACGGATATCATTTGTTAGTAAATTGCTTAAAACATGATGATTAACGTGTTCGGGAAGCCAATTGGCCACAGGCAGACCTGATGTAGCATCTCTATTTATATAGGTTTCACCTTGTATAGCTGTTATAGGCCACAATAAAGCTATATCTGAGACCCGATTACCACCTTGCAACATCATACAAGAACGCCCGACATAAGCGCTATAGTTTGGTAAACAATCTCTAAGTAAAGGATTCTCATGTGAAATAAGTGGAGGTATGCGGATTTTGTCAGCATCGGTTGTATACCACATGCCGTGAGGCACTGCAAAATTCACTCCACGCGCCATTGCATCCATTACGGTTCTATACAAGGTGAGGGAATCCATATCGGCAGGGAATGCTCCACATAATTCAGCCCCCACTATTGGTTTGTCTCCTAAATCGGCGGCCGAACTTATTTGTTTATATCCATGTATTCCACGACCGTAATAGAATATTGCATCCATTAGCGGTATTTGGGTATGTCTATAGTATTTTAAGATATCGCCATGGGCTACGACCGAATTAGGACTATAATTTTCAGGCGGATGCCCCATGCTTCTCAAATTATTTTTAGCTGACCATTCGGCTACCGATTTGACATAACCTTCGGCCATTAGTTCGGAACGTATATCGAAAAATGCTACACGAGCCTGATGGGTTTCGGGACCGATGTCGTAATAAAGAGCAGGGTAATATAAAGCCGGATTTTTTCCATATTTTTCTTCAAAAATCGTGCTTATAGCTGGTGTCCATACATTTTCCTGATGTACGAAACCAACATCGTCATAAAATGTTTTGGTTATTACATTCCCAAAATATTTGCCGAATCTTTTACCATATTGGTCGTAAGTCATTTCCAGCACTTTCGAAACGGCTTCAGGCTGCATATAATCGACCGCATCTGCTGTATTATATTTACAGGAGAAGAACATTACACGCCATTCTCCCAGAGGAACATTCCATTCTAAACTCTTACCTTTCATATATGGCTTAAGATCTACTACTTCGAGGCTCTTTGTGTTCATTGCCGAAACAGCAAGAAGTAAGGATGTTGTATCTGGCGCTTGTTTCTTGAAAAGTTGTTTTCCTTGTATTAAAAATTCATCTTTATTTAGTTCCTTTCTTGTGTATTGAGGATATTCCTTTTGTAGCCTTCCTCCGGCGCTGCCGCTCGGGAAATCTATATCGTCGTATAGAATGACCTCCATACCTTGTTTTTCAGATATACTTAGAATGTCTGCATATCGATTAAAATACTCTTCGCTTAGGTAGGTCGGCTCTGTACCCGGGCAGAGGTATCCCGTTTGCCATTGAGTGTTTGGATTGACTGGAAGTACTGTGACACCGCCGAAACCCGATAGAGTTCTGGCTTCGGTTATACGCTTATTGATACCCTCGGTTGTCAAATTACCGTTGATGTGCCAGAAAGGCATCGGGCGATATTTATTTGGCGGATTTTTGAAATCGGCTTTTAAGCTGTTGTCAAGCGAAGAATTATTGCACGAATAAGCGCAAAATGCGACTGTCAGAATAAGCAGACAGCCGAAAATCTTTTTTTTCTTGATTTTCATAATATAAAATTTTAAGGTCGTACACAGTTGTCTTTTACAATCGCTATGTAAAATTGATTCTAAGGTCGAAACGTAATAGTAAATTATCTAGTTCAGTCTCATTCTTTTAAGAAGTTTTCTAAATATGGGTATAAGATATCTTTATTTATGATATAACTACCATGATCGTGTCCTTTCATTATTTGTAATCTCGCATTTGGCATAATTTTTACAATATCGTCAAAGCTTTCTTCTTTATATATGTCATCTTCACCTGCAATCAATAATGTGGGCGTATGTATATCTTTCAATTGTTCTAGCTCGATATTTGGTTGTTCCAGCATCATTTTTATCAAAGGGTCTTTTGTATTTTCATATTCGTCTACTAAGTAATTGTAGATATCGGTTTTGAAGTCTGTCGGTTTTAAATTCACACCCAAAAGCGCCATTTTATGGAATAAATTATCATGGTCTATAGCCAATAGCAAACTTAAGATTGCGCCATCGCTAAAGCCTATTACAGATACATTTTTTAGTTCGAGTTTTTCTATGAATTGATAAACGTCCTCTGCCATTGTTTCATAAGTAAAATCTTCGGTTTTTGTGCTGCCACCATGATTTCGGCTATCAATAGCATATATGGTATAGTTTTCTTTTAATTTCTCGGTCAGTTCATTGAAGATGCCAGAATCTTCGCCATTCCCATGCATTAAAATCAGAGGATTACCTTGACCTTCTTTAATATAATTCAGTGTGATATTATTAACTTCTATTTTCATATTTGTGTATTTATAAGATTTCGTATTACTCTTTTGTGCATGTAAATTTACTATATGTATTAACAGAAAACTAAGGAAAATTAGATTTTTCATTTATTCCAAGCTGGTTTAGCATTTAATATCTTTTGATAAATAGGGCAATCTGCTGTGTGGGAACCAGATAGGTAACCACTACTCATTAAGAATTCATTGACAATTTCTCCACCTACGAATTTGAAGTTTTTCTTAAATAATTTTACCCATTCATCTTTTGTAAGAGGATGATTCATATCGAGCCAATTTTTAAAAGAGCCATGTGCTTTTTGTAGCTCCAATATTACATTCGCATTGTGTATTGCAGCATTTATTTTTAACTTGTTACGGATAATTCCCGGATCATTAAGTAGACGCTCGCAGTCTTTTTCTCCGTAAGATGCTACAGTAAGAATATCAAAATTATTGTATGCTTTTTGAAAATTCTTCTGTTTTTTCAGAATGGTTATCCAGCTTAGTCCGGCTTGGTTTATTTCTAAAACAAGTCGTTCAAAAAGCTCATTGTCATCATCGATAGGGAATCCGTAATGATTATTGTGATAATCAATATTGGGATTTGTATCTTCGGTAGATAAATTATTTACGTATTCACAATAGGTCATAGATATGTTGTATTTTGTAGTATTATAGTGATTTTTGTCCCCTTATTTAATTCAGATATGATCTCATATTTGATGTTATTTTTTTCAAGTATTCTGAGTGCGATAGAAAGGCCTATACCGCTACCCTGTATCTGATTAGCATTGTCGGCTCTGTAAAAAGGCTTACTTATGTTCTCCAATTGTTCGGGAGGAATCCCAATTCCATAGTCAGTTATTGACAGGCATAAAGCATTGTCATTATTTTTATAAATATGGATATCGACTGCATTTCCATGAGAATATTTTACTCCATTTTCTATCAGATTGAATAAAGACATAAATAGCTGAGTCTTATCTCTACTGATTGACAACAAATGTTCGTCCTCGGACTGAATATCTGTATTGACTTTTATTTTTGAGCTTGGATAATGCTCTGTTATTTTATTTATTATTTCCCATATCAGTTCATCGATTCTTACTAATGTCGTTATATCTGAATCTTTTCTGAGATCGGACACAATAATAAGGGTATCTAAAATCCCTTCCAACTGATATATTTCCTGAATTAATTTCTTAGATAAATTCATATATTCTTCGGAAGTACGCTCTTTCATAGAAAAGACCTCGAGATTGCCTAAGATGGATGCTAAAGGTGTTTTGAATTCGTGTGAAACATAACTGACAAAATTTTTCTGAATGATGAGAGTCTCCGATATTTTGGTCAAGAGTTTATTAAATGTATCAATTAGATCCTGTAACTCATCTTTTGTTTCGGGCGATTCGATCTGTACATTTAAATCATTTGTCGATATACTATTTACTTGGTTTATAACTTTCTGAAATGGACGGTATGCAACATGCGAAACCCATCTGCTTAATCCTATAATTGCAATAAGCCCAATAAAAAATGATGCGGAAAGTATCCATAATAAGATATTCATTTGCATGGACAATTCCTCTTCTTTATTTTTTGTAATAACTACAAAGTTTCCTTGGTTATCTTCGTAAAAGATACCATAGCATCGAAACCCATCCGTTTTAAAAGAGAGAGATTTTTCGTTCCTTATTTTATCTAGAATATCGGCAGGTATGTTGGGTTGTTGAGTTCCATAACAAATATTGTTCTCTTTATCATATATCTGATAAGAAGCATCTGAAACGAATTCATCGAACTGATCCTTTACCTTTTCGAAATCTTTACTATTGAGCTCATCCTCTTCTAAATAGAAGATTGCCGAAATGTAAGCTGTTTTTTTGAGATTGTTATATATTTGTTTCTCTGTATTCTGATAAAACAAGCCATAAATAAGGAGGGATATAATTGCAAAAATCACCCCGAATACAATAGAACAAAACAGAGCCAGACGAGTTTGTACTTTCATTCTCTTGTTCGTATTAAATAGCCTCTGCCTTTTACCGTATCTATCAGTTTAGTGGCATCTGCTGTGTCTATTTTATTGCGGAGATATGATATGTAAACATCAACAACATTGGTGTTTGTATCATAATTTATACCCCAGACTGTATCCAGTATCTGAGCTCTGGAAAGTACTTTGTTAGGGTGCTCCATCAATAGTTTTAGGAGTTTAAATTCCTGAAAAGTTAGTTTTATTTCTCTTCCGTCTCTTTCTACACGATGTTTATCGATATATAATTTTAGACCCTCACATTCAAGTATTTCCGAGGGAGTGTTGTAATCGAGTTTTGCTCTGCGGGTGAGAGCATTGATCCGGGCAATTAATTCTTTGAAATGGAATGGTTTTGATAAGTAATCATCTGCTCCGTAATCGAGGGCTTTTACCTTATCTTCCGGTTCGCTTAAGGCACTGATTACCAGAATAGGTGTATTAATCTTCTTATAGCGGGTGTATTGTAGAAGTTCTATACCGTCAATATCAGGAAGCATGATATCCAGTAATATCAGATCCCATTCTTTGTTGGCAATAAAGCTACGGGCATCAGTTCCATTTTCAGCCAATACAACTGAAAACCCGCTTTCTTCAAGACCTTTGACAACAAACTCACTAATTCGCTTATTGTCTTCTACAAGAAGTAATTCCATATATTCCTATATTTTTAGACTATAAAAATAAGGATTATTTATCAATCCTGATCTCTTTTCAATCTCTTATCTCGGCGATATGCAAAATAGAATACTTGTGGTAAAACAGTAAATGATAATATCATACATGTAATAATTCCCCCAACGATCATTATTGCCAATGGTTTTTGGATTTCCGATCCCATTCCACTCGATAAGGCAGCAGGAAGTAATCCCATCGATCCCATCAAAGCGATCATCAATACGGGTCTTATCCGACTTTTCACAGCACTGTCAATTGCCACGCGCAGATTACGGGTTTGTTGCATTTTGTTTTTCATCAAAGCTATCAGCAGAATGCTATCTATTGCCGTTATACCAAATAAAATAACAAATCCTATTCCGGCCGATATTCCAAAGATTGTCCCCGTTATCCATAGCGAAATAAATCCTCCTATTAAGGCGTAGGGCATAGCACTTGCAGCAATCAGGGTATCTTTTACTGTTCCAAAATTGAGGTACAATAAGAATAATATTAGTAGCAATACTGCGGGAACGATAAGCATCAGACGGTTTGTTGCCCGTTGTTGACTTTCGAACTCACCTGCCCATACCATTTTGTTTTCAGTTTTGAGTTGTATATTCTGATTTACTTTTTGCTGGGCTTCTGCTATTGTCGATCCTAAATCGCGATCGCGAATACTGAATCCGACACCGATATAGCGGCTGCTACCGTCGCGATACACAAATGTGGGACCGGTTATAAACGTAATATCGGCTATTTCTTTTAACGGAACATATTTCCCGTCCATTGTAGGAATGAGTATGTTTCCTATTTTATCTTCATTATCCCGATGTTCTTTCTGAAAACGTACTTGTATATCGAAGGTGCGCTCTCCTTCATAGAATTTTGTTGCAGCTTTTCCTCCTATGGCCATTTCGACTACAGCCTGAGCATCAGCCATTGATACTGCATAACGAGCCATGCGTGCTTCATCTAACTTTATTTGCAATTCGGGCAAACCAATACTTCTAAACACATTAACATCTTCTACACCGTTCACATCTTTTATTATTGCCGCAGTTTGATCTGCGAGGTCTTCCAATTGCAAGAGATCGTCTCCGAATATTTTGATGACGAGTGCACTTTTTACTCCTGCAACATATTCTTCTACATTATCTTGGATGGGCTGACTGAAACCAAATATTACACCGGGATATATATCGAGAGAGTCTTGCATTTGCATTATCAACTGATCTTTTTTGACTTTTCGTTTCCATTCTTTCTCCGGTTTAAGCTGGGCATGAAATTCTATATTGAAAAAGCCTGTAGGGTCTGTTCCATCATTCGGTCTTCCCGTTTGACTTAATACAAATTGTACTTCATCGAAATTTCGGAGTTTAGACTTCATCTGTTTGGTTACTTCAACAGATTCGTCAAGATTTATACTATTAGGCAATGTTGCCCGAATATAAATTGCTCCTTCATTCATACTTGGTATAAATTCAGTACCCCAGAAGCAGAAACGAACGATGCAAACGATCAATAATACACTGAACGATATAATAGCACCTTTGCGGTAACGAGACGCAAACTCATATATTTTATATAATGTGCCAGTGAAGAATCGGCTGATAAAATTAGTTTTACTTACTACCGGTTTCTTCAACAATATCTTGCATACTACCGGTACATAAGTCAGTGATAATATAAGAGATCCTAATAGTGCATACCCTAAAGTAAATGCGAGTGGTGAGAACATTTTACCTTCCACTTTCTCGAAAGAGAAAATTGGTATCATTGCCACTACCAGAATGATTTGAGCAAAGAATATATGTGAAGCTACACTTCCCGCACTCTTTTTGATAAGCCCGCTTTTAGATGTTTTAGTGAAGCGTTCGCCAAGTTGGAGCGATCGTTTTTCCATCGCAACAAATACTATTTCGACAATCACCAATGTGCCTTCGAGCAGAAGCCCGAAATCTAAAGCACCCATCGAAATAAGATTGGCAGGTAAACCCTGTATTCTCAGCATAATGATCGCAAAAAGAAACGAAAGTGGAATCACAGACGCAACAATAACTGTTGTCCGCCAGTTGAATAAGAATATGAAGACTACAATGGAAACCAAAATGATTCCTTCCAGCAAATTTTTGATTACTGTATGCACTGTAGAATCCACCAACGTTGTGCGATCTAAAAACGGTTCTATTTTTACGTTTTCGGGTAAAATCCGTTCATTTAATTCGGTTATTTTATCTTTTAGGTGATTGATTACTTCACTCGGATTTTGTCCTCGTAGCATAACAACGATGCCTTGTACAACATCGTCCTGATAGCCAAGACCAACTTGTCCTAATCTCGGTTTGGATGAGATGCTGACAGATGCGACTTGTTTTACCCGAATAGGTGTACCGCCTTTTACTTCTATGAGAATATTTTCTATATCCTCTATACTTTCAAGTAGTCCAATGCCCCTTACTACAAAGGCTTGGCTACCTTTTTGAATAATGTCTCCTCCGACATTAATATTACTATTCGATACTGCTTCATATACCTCTAGCGGAGATAAGTTGTAGTTATTTAGCTCGGTAGGATCGACTTTTATTTCAAATATTTTTTCTTCGCCTCCAAAACTATTTATACTGGCCACGCCCGGTACAGATAGTAGTTCGCGTTCTATTACCCATTCATTTATAGCTGCAATCTCTCTAATTGGTAAGTCACTCTTCAATACATAGCGGTATATCTCGCCGGTTGCTCCCGAAGGAGGCTCGATGGAAGGGTCGGCACCATCGGGTAGATCGAGATCTTGCATACGGTTAGATGCATATTGCTGAGCAAAAAAGTCATCCACATCATCTTCGAAAATTACGGTAACAACTGATAACCCAAATAAAGAAGTTGATCGTACATCACTTTTACGAGGTATGGTGTTCATCTCTCTCATAATGGGTAATGTAACGAATTTTTCGATTTCCTCAGCGCTTCTTCCCGGCCACTGTGTTATAATCCGTACACGCGTATTTGTTACATCGGGATAAGCCTCAATAGGAGTATGGATGTAGCAGACTATTCCTACAACAAACATCAGTCCTGTAAGAAAAAGAACAAGTATATGATTACGTAGCGCAAAGGCTATAATATTTTCTACAAACTTATGCATCGATTAATAGATCTTTAATGTAACAAATACAGTATCCAATGAAGAGAAACTTAGTTTAGGTTGCTGGTTTTGGCTTTAGACAGGCTATTGGCGAAATTAATTTTCTTTAAGTCCCGAATAGATAAGGAGCTGGTTTTTGATTACGATATATTCTCCTTCCAGTAATCCGGATGCTATATAACTAGTATCCTTATTGTGCCCTTGAACAGTGACTTCTTTAATTTTAAAATTGTCGGCAGATTCTTCAACAACAACGAAATAGCGATTGGCATCAAAAATTAGTGCATCGGATGGAATGGCTACTAATCGTTTATTGGTTTTATTCTCTAATTTGACAAGGACAGACATTTCGGGTTTGAGTTTCAAATCTTTGTTAGGCATGACTATTCTGGCTTTCAGTACTTTTTCTTCAGGATCAAATACTTGTGACAGAGTATTGATCTTCCCTATAAAAACGTCTCCGGGATAGGAGAGGGACGTTATTTTCACATCCATTCCTTCTTTGACAAATAATAAATTACTTGCATATACATTTACCGTTATCCATACAGTATTTAGGTCGGCAATCGAGAAAAGGGGTTCACTATCAGACGATACGGGAGTTCCTGATGATGCATTCTTATTGATAATATATCCCGACATTGGCGCCTTTATCGAAAATGAGCCATTACTCTTATTCGATCCCCAAAATGACATATCTGTCCGAACACGATTGAGGGCTGCTTGTGCCTGATCGACTTTTCCTAGTGCCTCCATCAATTCTTTTTCCGATAGCATATTATCTTCAAACATAGCTTGCGCTGTTTTCAGCTCCCGTTGTGCTATTTTTACTTCCGATTCTAAGGTTATTAATTCAGCTTGTAAAGAACTTAGCTCGGTACTTCTAATATCAATCAATGTTTGTCCTTTCTGCACCTTATCACCTAACGCAAAATAAGAACGCTCAACAACTCCATTGATAAGAGGTACATAATTAATCATATTGTCGGGGTCATATTCGACTTTTCCGGTGAGTGTTAGTTCCTCGAGTTGATCGCTTAATATCGCCGTCGTTGTTTTTACATTTCTTAAAAATGCCTTATTGATGTCTAACGAATTATTCGTGTTTTCTTTATCTGTATTTCCAGAGCAAGATGTCGCAAATAAGATAGCCGATATAATTAATGTTGATGTAATGTATCTTTTTATCATGATTTTATTTTATTTCTGTACCTACTGTATATTGAAGTTCTTCGAAAAGTGTACTGACTTTCTTTCGTGCTGTAAGAATGGTTTCTTTATTTGCTTTATAGGTATCCATAAAGTCGATATATTCGAGCATACTCACATTTCTATTCAATAAATTCTTTGTGTAAATTTCAAGCATGCTATCAATATCGGAAAGCAAGTTGTTATCATTTATTTTATTATAAAATTTATATGCCATCGTATAATTACTATATGCTTCTACTACTTCGTGTTGAGCCATGTTTTGCTGTTGTTGAGCCAAATACTGACTCTGATCTCTATTGATCTTCGCAGCTTTGATATTACCTTGATTACGATTGAAAAAGGGTAAGTCGAAACTAACTCCGAATCCAACGAAATCTTTCCATACACCACCGTATCGATCATAGTTTGCATTAACTGCCAGATCTGGAATTCGCTGGGCTTTTTCGTAGGCCAGCGATTTTTCGTGATACTTAGTTTGCAATCGTTGTCTAGTTACATCTGGACGAAACTCAGAAGCTTGCTCCAATAGGTTAGCTAATGATACTTCATCCGGATTTTTAGCATTAATACAAACGTCTTGTATCTCTATAATTAAAATCGGTTCGATATTTAATAAGGTTTTAAGCGATTTTTCCTGCTCATTTATTTCTATTTGTAAATCATTATATTCATTCTCTATTTCCAGAAGAGAAGATTGTAATCTTAGTAATTCACTTTTCGCAATATTACCTTGTGCTACTTGATTTTTATATCCTTCAATTAGTTGAGAGAATGATTCACCCTGAGATTTTAAAACCTTTTGGTAAGATTGTAGATATATTATTTCATTGATCGATTTTCGCAATTCGACTTTTAGTCCTCGCAATACATCCTCAAATTCCTGAATGGCTATTTCTTTCGATACTTTTTCTTTGTTTACTAATTTTCCACGTTTACCAGCTGTTTGTATCAACTGGCTAAGTTCTATGGTGAATTGAGTATTTCTCGCAAATGATCCGAATATGGGAGGGATGGCCTCTTTCTCACCTTCACGTTGAGTATCTGTACTCCATAAATTAATCTGCCCAATTTCGAGAGAAGGGTTGTCCCATAATTTGGCTTGTGCAATTTCTGCGTCGGCAATACTAATATTCAGATGTTCCGCTATTAGCTGTAAATTATTTTCTAGAAACAAAGCTTCGATTTGTTCAGAAGCCAACCTCAATATTTGCCTTTCTTGTGCCAATAAATTAGTGAGGATAAAAAAGCTTACAAATAGTAATAGATGTTTTTTCATTCTTCGAGATCAATATTTTTCTGTTGCAAATGTATCTTGTATAGATTACAGGCATTTTAGAACTACATTAGAAATAGATTAGAAATGTTTGAAGAGTTTATATTAATACTTTTGGAATATATATGAATACAATTATAGAATAAGAATTATAGAATTATTGTTCATTCTTTTGATAATGAAATATAAAAGTATAATACTCCATTATTTGTTAAATCTATGCTTAACTTGCCCTATCTAAATACGGGTTTTTAATATAAATTGAATTAGCAATAATAATCCATTGTTTGTGCAAGATTTATCTATTTTTTCATCATTGCTATTATGTAAATTTGTTACTACCTAACTAATACCTAAAATTGCAATACAATTGGTAAATCTGGAAAGAAAGAAACTTTACTAGAATTGATATTACATATTGTACTATTTAGATTTATATTTGTTAGAGGAGGAAGTCGTCTTGACTTTTTGTTTTTCGTATTATTTTGTCATCCTGAGGAACGAAGGATCTCGGTTATGAGATGCTTCACTATCGTTCAGCATGACAAAGAGAGTAAAAAACAAACAAAAAGAAAATCTTTTGAAAAGTCAAGACGACTTCGTGGTTTAAAAAAAGTCTGGAATATAATAATATTGATAATTAAATGAATGTATTATGAAAAACATATCTTATATTTTGATATCCTCACTAATCGTATTACAGTTTCTTGCATGTAATAACAAGACAAAACAAGGAGTATCAGGACAAGACATCGTAACAGATCCTTTGACATTATATGGTGAGATAGATCGCTCATCAGAACCAAATTCACTATCCGAAGTTGAGAAGTCTAAAGGCTGGCAAATACTTTTTGATGGAAAAACGAGTAATGGATGGCATGGCTACAATCAGCAGGGAGTGCCCGACTGTTGGGCTGTAGAAGATAATTGTCTCACTATGAAAAGCGTTGGTGGCAATGAAGAACAAGATCTTATTACGGATAAGGAATATAAAAAATTTGCACTGTCGGTTGAATACAAACTAACTAAAGGAGCAAATAGTGGCGTACTTTTCCAAGTAAAAGAAGATCCAAAATATACATTTGCGTATGAAACAGGGCCTGAATTTCAGGTAATAGATCATCAGGATTGGCCCGATCCTTTAGAAGATTCACAAATTAATGGTGCCAACTATGCTATGTATGCACCAATGGAGAAACCATATAAGCCGCTTGGCGAATGGAATCAATTGATGCTGGTTGTAGATGGTAATGATGTTACACAGATACTAAATGGTGTTGTTGTCGTGAAATATACAAAGTATTCGGATGAGTGGACAGCCTTACGAAACAGTGGTAAATGGTCGGATTTTCCCGACTATGGCAAATATGATGAGGGGCATATCTCTTTGCAGAATCATGGAACCAAGGTTTGGTATAGAAATATAATGATTAAAGAACTTTAAATAATATAACCATGAAATCAAGAAGAGATTTTATCAAGAAATCGGCTCTGGCTGTTGCTGGTCTTTCTATATTTCCATCAAAAGTTATTAGCGGATTGGGCTATAAAGCGCCTAGCGATAAACTGAATATAGTTGGTATTGGTATCGGAGGCAAAGGACACCCCAACTTAGTTGGTATGAATACTGAGAATATTATAGGCTTGTGCGATGTGGATTGGAAATATGCAGCAAATTGTTTTAATGATTTCCCCAAAGCCAAGCGATATAAAGATTGGCGTCTTATGTTCGACGAGCTGGGTAAAGATATTGATGGTATCATGATTTCGACTCCCGACCACACACATGCTACTATTGCTGCTACAGCTTTAACGATGGATAAACATGTATATTGCCAAAAGCCATTAACTCATTCTGTATACGAAAGCCGATTGCTTACACGCCTCGCTGCAAAACATAAAGTTGCAACACAGATGGGGCATCAGGGGAATTCGGGAGACGGAGTTCGTCAGGTATGCGAATGGATATGGAACGGAGAAATAGGAGAGGTGAAGGAGGTCCATGCATGGACTAACCGCCCTCTTTGGCCTCAAGGGCTGGAACGACCTAGAGAAACTGTTAAGGTACCGAGCCATCTCGATTGGGATTTATTTATAGGTCCTGCACCATTTCGTCCATACAATCCTGTATATACACCATGGAACTGGCGAGGATGGTGGGATTTTGGAACAGGGGCGTTCGGAGATATGGCATGCCATGTGCTCGACCCTGTATATCAGGCATTAAAATTAGGCTACCCTGACAGAGTACAAGGAAGCTCTTCTTTAATAAATGTTGAATCACCTCCTCAATCAGAAAAAGTTGAATTCCGCTTTCCGGCACGCGACAATTTAGCAAAGGTTGCACTGCCAGAAGTAGCCGTTCACTGGTATGATGGTGGTTTATTACCTAATCGTCCCGACTTATTACCGGATGGAATTGATCTGATGCGCGATGGTTTAGGTGGTTGTCTATTTGTCGGATCGAAAGACACATTATTATGTGATTGCGGTGGCTTCAATCCTCGTTTATTATCGGGTAGAACTCCGAATGTACCACAAAAACTAAGGCGTGTACCTAATGCTACCGGCTATTTCGATGGCTTTCATGAGCAGGACTGGATCAGGGCTTGTAAAGAATCGCCGGAGAATAGAGTGGAGACAAGTGCCAACTTTGCTTATGCAGGACCGTTCAACGAAATGGTACTCTTAGGAGTCTTGGCTATTCGTCTTCAAGGATTAAATAAAGTATTAAGATGGGATGGACCAAATATGACATTTACTAATATCTCGCCAGATGAAGAATTGAAGATAATTTCTAAAAATGAATTTGAAATAATCGATGGTCATCCAAACTCCGATGTAAAATTCACAACCTTCAACGCACAAACGGCAGCAGCCGAGTATATAAAACATACATATAGAGAAGGATGGTCGTTGCCATCCATGCCTTAAATGGTAGTTAGTTGAAGAGCCGAGAAACACTTTTCTATTTTCGGCTCTTTCTTTTTGTAAATTCTTAATATTGAGGGGCATAATCCCAAATGGAGACGTACAGAACGGACTTGTAACACTTAACTAGCACATACACAAACGCAAACGCCAAACGCAACTATAATCGGTCGCCAAGAAAATGAATACGTTTGAGTGAGATATGAAGTCGAATGACGTAAATACGTGCGAAATATGCGAAGTTTGCGTGTACAGTGGACTGTAATGAGGTAAGAAACCAAAGAAGACTATATGAGACCTATGAGAGTGGGTCTCTTTTTTATGCGAAGTGTTACCGAACTATGAGCGAATGTAACCAAGTCGGTTACATATTTTGTAACCGATAGTGTAACCACGGTTACAATGTTAAAAAACACAAATGGCGAAACTTTAACATTTCGCCATTGCTACGGATACAATATCCTTTATCAAATACACCAATACAAATATAAGTTATTTATCTGAAATATCTATAATTGGTTTAAATTATTCTTTCTTCTGATATCTCCAGTAGATTGAGTTTCTTTCTTAGAAATAATAACATGACTGTTTAGATAGTCAAACTGATTGAAATTATGCTTTTCCAATTTAGATTTACTAGCTCCAATAACACTGATATCATTATCTTCTAATAATGCAACCAAAGAAGAATAGACTTTGATCTTAAGAGGCTTCTGAAATATTTAAATAAATACCTTCATATTTGCATATTATAAAATTATTATGCAATAATAATAGTATATAATTTCATAATATAACAATAATGAAAAATACATTTCAAAATAATTATTGATTAGTAACTATTGTTATTTTGAATAAGTTTATAATCGCGAAAATGAAAAATACACATTTTCCAAATGAAAAGTACAAAAAAAAGTAATGTGTGTGCGATTGAAAAACCAATCGCACACACAAATAGAATACAATAACGCTAATTAAATAGCATTTAAATACTATTTAAACAGCTATAAGAACGTGGCGAAATTATCGCCTTTCTTTGGCTCATTATCAAATATCAAAGCCTCTATAACTCGCGCATTTGCGCGCTCGTCTATATCGGATGAAACAAGAATAATACTAGTTAACTC